>NZ_CP129016.1:1690000-2890000 GCF_020524085.2 Halobacillus litoralis | reverse complement strand
TGCCATCTCACCTTCGATCAGTTCCGAATAATTCATCACCGCTTCTTCGGCAATCCATTTCACTTGCGTTTCCGCTTGTCTTTCCAGTTGGGAGATGGAAAAGAGGGAGCGGAAGTCTTCCTTTAACGTTTGAAATTCATTGAAAGGAAGGGAATAATCTCTCAAGGAAGTGAAATAGATTTCTTCAGGGGCTATGCCCCATTTTTTGAAGGCGTTTCTTACCGTTTTTTGATAGGTTTCAAAAGAAAGCTCTTTTTCTACATGTTTATCCACCTGGTTTGATCACCACTGAAAAAGGTGTTTTTCGACGCTGCATTTCCAATAGAAACATAAGGTTCACTTCAGACTGTACATGGTTATAGTCCATCACATAATACATGTAATCCATCAAATGAAGGGATGATTCAGTAATCAAACGGTCCGCGTCATTCGTGGAATCTACTCCTGGTGTATCGACGATCGACACATGAGGAGGCAAAGACTGTCCTGGTTGTGAGATTTCAAGTCCTGTAATTTTCTCACCATCTTTACAGAGCGCTTTAATCGTTTCCAGATCGATATCCGCATCATATCGGACGACCGTTCCATCTTGAAAATGGACAAGTGTATAGGGGTCCCCTGTCTTTAACCGAACGATATTCGCACTAGTAGGAATGGGGCTTGAGGGGAGAAGGTCATTCTCTAATAGCGTATTGATCAAAGTGGATTTTCCAGCTGAAAAGTGCCCCGCGAAGCCGACGATCATTTCTTCTTGGATCAACTTTCCATATAAATCCAATACTTTCTCTTTTTGTTCTTCATTTCCTTGATCTTTTAAAAAAGCGTATAAATTCTGAATTTTACCGATGCTTACATCTGTCAAATGGCTCATGTCTCGTCTCCTTTGCCGTACAATGTCCTCCCTCATTTTACTCTGAAGAACTGTGTTTCCTCAAGGGGGAGATATTTATAACGAATGGTCATCCATGTAGGGAATCGTTTGATCCGTATCCAATTCCCCATAAACCTTACTAGGAAGAACCGTCCTTCCATTCAGCCAGTCACCGAATAAAATCACGGATGGCTCCGTATCTCCACCGAGTCCAAAATGAAGAGTTAAAGATCCTGGACTGTAGCAGGTTGTATGGATTGTGCCGGTCCATTGTTTATACCCATGAGAAAAGATCGGTCCGTAGGAGTCATTCAATAAATGAAAAGCCTCCAATTCATCAAAAATATAAGCTTGACGGCTTTTGAGGTCATCCAGTCTTTCCTGTGAATCGGAGAGATGCCTGCGGTTTTCTTTCTCAAGTTCCGTGAAGTGATTCGTACAAGCCATCCCTTCTTTCACGGTGACCCCGCGAGGAGAGCCTTCAATGACTTTTGATGTTCCTTCTTTATCAAATACTACATAGTTAAACGAATGTCTGTGAGGGAGTTTTTTCAATAGGTGAACCGCTTCCTTGGTCGTTTTACATGTTTCTAAGACCATTCTTGTCAGCAGACAACAAATAAACCCGTCTTCCGGGTGAATTCTGTTAACGAAATTATATCCAATACAAAGTCCATGTTCGTTCATTCCGTCTGTACGTCCGATGATGCGCTGGGAGGGTCCGATGCTCGCATAACCATCTTCGGGTTGAAACAAAACCAACCGGCCCTCATACGTTTTGGGGTGGTAATCATAATTTCTTGCAAAGTATCCGTTTCCTGTCAAAATGGAGCAGCCTGAACCTTCCCAGTCCTGTTGAAACCCGCTGTATTCATGAACGACTTCTTCCAAAGACCATTGTAATCCTTCAGCAAGACCTCTGAGCTCGTCGAAGAGACCCATTGAATAAAGATCCATTTGTTCTTTTACCACTTGAACATCAACATCGTATCGAAGCCTCGATCGTTTCCTTCTTTGTTCGTGGTGTTTATATAAAAGCGTATGTTTCAAATGTTTTCCCTGTTCGTACCCGAAGTCGTCATAACGACCGCGGAATGCAAGCAACTGGGAATAAAAAGGTTTCATTTCTCCGCCCATTCCTTATGCAGTTGAGGATGGTGAAGGATATGGTTGTGGTCTGTTCCTTGAATGATGTGGATCTCAACGTTCCAATGCTCATTTACATACCGCTGGAATGTATCATGCAATAGAACTTCATCCTCACTTCCCACATAAATGGACACTCTACCCTTTATATCATGTAGCAATTCTGGGGGGATTTTTTCAAGAAACCTTGAGGCAAGGAGTCGGAAGCTCAAAGTTAGTTTTTCAGTTTTGTTGAACTCATCGGGAATTTCCGCAACAGTCCTGTTATTGAATCGATGGATATTCATCTTATACAAAGTCATGAGAAGCATGACTTTCTTGTCGAATACCGTATAATCCACATCGGTTCGATCAGTGGACTGCTCGGTCGCATCCTCATGATAGACAGGCAAAGTAGGATGAAAGAATGGAGCGATAAACAAGTATTCACTGGCAGCGCTCTTGTTTGTTTGAATCAACCTCAATAGGTTGGCACAGCCCATGGAGTGTCCGGCCATGGTCACTTTTTCATACCCCTTTTTTTCAATGAAATGGATGAAATCAAATAAATCGTCATCATATTGCCCAATGTAGTCAATGTCCCCTCTCTTTTGACTCTGATCATACCCTCTTAACACAGGAAAATAAATATCAGCGTCACGGAGACATTCCTGAGCAAAAGCTTCATGATGATGAAATTCGGCTGTAATCCCGTGTACGATAATAATCGCTTCCTTAGAAGAGGTCTCCTTCTTAAGAAGCGCATATTGTAAACGAGTAAAATCCCTGGCTGTGTAACTAGACCACATGACCTTTGTCATTCTCTCCACCCCTTTTTTTGCAAATACGTTCTAAATTCTGGCACTTTCCATTCTTCTATGAACTTTTGTTCGATAGATTTCATGTAGTTTTCAGAGAGGTATTTCGAACCTCCTCGATGAATTTCTTCTGCATAATGAAAAGGTGGAGCGATTTCAGCTTTCTTTTCAATAACCGTGAAAGAAAGAGCAGGGATTGTCATTCCGTCATCTCCGATCACATGAACAATCGTTGGTCTATAGACCTTCGTTTCCACCCCTTCCCTTCGATATAAATACTCTCTTGCCTCTCTTCCAACTTCATAAACAACTCCTTCCACGTGAGAACCAGGGTGTTCGGTAATATCAGCTCGTGAACCGTCCTCGAAATGAGTGGAAAAAGAAAGCCTGTAATCGTTAAGCATCCCTTTCCCTTTGATTGTAGTAAATAAATGGTCAACTCCATGCTCGCATAATCTGGAATTGTCCATACATGACCCATAAGCGAAATAATGGAGATGCTCCCTTTGAATAGATCGATGGACTTTCCAATCGTGATTGTGGACCTCTTCACCTGCAGCTTCTCGCGGCCAATAATAGACGAACGCTTCTTTTACTCCTTGTGGTGTAGAAACTTCGCACATCTCCCGTACGAAATATGGATCCTCTGAATCCTTGGAATAGCCTTCTAATTCATCCAACACGGCTAATAATGAAGAGGGAATGTCGTACAATTCTCCATAGGTGATCTCCTGATCGTTTTTTATGAGAAGCGGATAATAAGAATGTCCCGTATACAACGTACCTTTCACAAAAGCTTGTTCTGAAAGACATGTCGCTTCTTTCATATAATGATGATTTTCCTGATTTTTGCAAAGAGAACCGTAAACAAAAACGTTCATCTCACTCTTCCTCCTACTGTAGATCTTTAGCTGATAAAAAGTTTTTCGTTGTTTTAGCATGAGTCACTGCATTTTGTACTGCTTTTTCAACCGCTCTGACAGCCATGACTCCTAGACTGTTGTAGTCACAGGAAATTTTCCCTGACCCAGCAAAAAACATTGTGTCGCCATCAACGAATGTATGGGAAGGACGAATGGTACGTGCAAGGCCGGCATGGGACATGGCCGCCAGTTTGTTTGCTGCCGGTTTATCTACCTTCGCATTAGTAACCACGGCACCAATGGTCGTATTCCCGTGAAATCGATTGGTCGGTCCCTCTTTCATTTGATCCATCAACACATCTTCACTATTTAAGAAACTACCCTCTCTCTGTATGCCGGCGATGATTTGGCCAGTCTCAGGATTGATGACATCCCCAAAACAATTAACGGCAACGACCGCACCCACTTTTACGTCCCCCACTTGAATGGAATAATGCCCCAATCCGCCTTTCATACTAAAAGAAGGTCCTTTCCCTTTTCCAACTGTCGCCCCTGCACCTGCTCCATAATTCCCCTGTTTCAAATGTGAATGCTTGAAAGCAGCTGCTGCAGCTTCATAACCCATTTTAGCATCCGGGCGCATGCCCTGGTCGTTTTCTCTTAAGTCAAACAAAATGGCACCAGGGGCGACCGGGACTCGAGTTACCCCTACATCAAAACCGATCCCTTCCTCTTCCAAATATTTCATCACTCCTGAACCAACCTCAAGACCAAAAGCACTGCCTCCAGACAGAAATACGCCGTGAACCTGTTGCACAAGATTTTCAGATTTCAAGGCATCGGTCTCCCTCGTACCTGGAGCCCCGCCCCGGACATCCACACCTGCCGTGGCACCGTCTTTACTCAGAATAACTGTGCACCCTGTGTGATGATTTTCACTTTCTTTTTGACCAAAAAAGAACCCTTCAATTTCCGTGATATCAATCTCATTCATCATACATCCACTCCTTTTTAAGGTTTGCCGAATTCTATTTTTGGGGAAACAAGAGGATAGATGAGGAGGTGTAAGAATGGAAAACAATCAGATAACCGTCCACGGCCGCGTTCAAGGTGTCGGTTTCCGTGCTGCAACTAAACAGATCGCTGAACAGATCGGTATTTCAGGATGGGTGAAAAATCAGCCCGACGGCACCGTTCTTATTGAAGCGGAAGGAGAGCATGGAAAATTACAGCAGTTCATAAAAGAAATAGATGAGGGGCCTACACCTTTCAGTAAAGTAGAAGCACTCGATGTTAAAAATAAAGATAAAATCAATAATTACAAGAAATTTAAAGTAGTACAATGAAGATGACCGCATCCCTGCGGTCATCTTTTTTTCATTTACTTTTGATGCATGGGACGTACGATGACCTCATTTACATTCACATAAGATGGCTGAGTCACTGCATAAGCAACGGCACGGGCAATATCATCCGCTTCCAGCGGATCCATGCTACGGTTTTTGAACATATCAATGACCTCTCCGTCTGTAATGTGGTCGGTAAGTTCTGTATCCACGGCTCCCGGTGAAACGTTCGTCACTCGGACGCCCGATTTAGAAAGTTCTTTTTCCATTCCCATCGAAAGAGCTTTTACCGCATATTTTGTCGCACTGTAAACGGTGCTGGATGGAAAGACTTCATGCCCAGCAACAGAGGAAACATTAACGATATGACCGGACTCCTGTTCAATCATGGTAGGCAGGCTTGCATGGATGCCGTATAAAACCCCTTTAATATTAACATCAACCATCTGTTCCCATTCATCCACGTGGTCATTCTTTAAGAAGGAGAGCAACATAACTCCTGCATTATTAATGAAAAGATCCACCGTATTGAATGCTGATTTCGTTTCTGAAACTAGCTTCTCCACATCTTCTCTTTTCGTTACATCTGTTTCTACCACTTTCGCTTCTACATTATATTGTTCAATAATTTCTTCTGCGAGTTCATTAAGCTTTTCTGCTCTTCTAGCTGCGAGTACAACATTCGCCCCATCATTTGCTAAATGGTGAGCAATCGCTTTACCGATTCCGCTGCTGGCCCCTGTTATGATCGCTGTTTGATTTTTTAGTTTTGTCATGATCTGTGTCCTCCCTTGTAATCATTCTTTTTCTATCTACCCTGCATAAAGAAGAATTATTCACTTATCAACCCACTGACCTAAAAGCACTCTTAACTATTCGATTATATGGCAAGATTATTGAAGAGTGATTTTTAGTTATTGTGTTAGATAAAGAAGGGATCGAAAGATATGAAAAAGACCGCCTCTTCAGGAAAGAGACGGTCTGGTTATGATACTTATTGTTCTTCAAAGAACTTACGGTTAATCTCGATGTATGGAGTTTCTTCTTCTGGTACCTCGTCCTCGATATAAATCGCTTCAACTGGACAAACTGCTTCACACGCACCACAATCTATGCAAATCGCAGGGTCGATATAGAACATATCTTTCCCTTCTTCGATACAATCAACTGGGCACACATCCACGCATTCTCCAGCTTTTTCATCTTTACAAGGGGATGTGATTACAAATGCCATATCTATTTCTCCTCCTTTTATATAATTTCGTGTGCTTATTAAATACTATTCACCCATAATGGCTAAGATAAACACCACAATATACTATAACGATTTTGATAAAAAATCGCAATTCCCGTAGTTGTTCGACCATTTTCGCATCGAACTGAAAAAGAAATGGGAAGGATGATCTCAGTCTTCCCAAATGCGTTCGACTGTATATTCTCCTCCTTGTTTTTGTACAAGAAAAACATCTGGACGGGAGAGACGCTTCCATTCATAAAAACCGATTTCACGGTTATATTTTTGCAGTAATAAGGCGAGCAGGTTCCCGTGAGTAACAAGGAGAACGTTTCCACAATCCTCATTTTCAAGTTCATCAATCAGAGAAAGGACACGTTTCTTAGCTTCTGTCGAGGATTCCCCTCCCGTTAGTTTCAGCTCAGGGTCGACAAACGTGTCATGAAGGACTTCTTCCCAGTCATCCAGAGGTTCGCGGCTAAGGACACGCTCTTCTAAACGGTCATCCATTTCGATGGTCACATTATTTTTTCTGGCAAAAGGCTTAATCGTTTCAATCGCCCGCAAATAAGGACTTGAGATGATGCGGTCAATGTTGTGCCCGTACTTCTCTAAAAAAGCCGCAAGCATTTGGGCCTGCCTGATGCCCGTCTTTGTTAACGGGGAATCTTCATGTTGACCTTCCGTTTCGCTGTGACGCACTAAAAATAATTTCTCCATTGCTACCCATCCTCCCCTTTCCATCACTTATGTCCATTATGGCTGATGGAACGAGTGTTTACAAGAAAAGTTGTAGAAGACATCACTTCCTATAGACACACTTTCCTCTATGCCAGGTCTCTAATACTTTTATATCCTTCAGCTTTTCAGTTTCTATTTCCTCGGGATGCTTGTCCAGGATTACAAAATCAGCTTGATAACCAGGTTCTATTTTACCCTTTTCTTGTTCTCTATATTCGAGCTCAGCTGGAGTTTTTGTAAAACCGATAAAAGATTCCTTTACGCTTATTTTTTCCTGCGGCATCCAGCCGCCTTCTGGGTTTCCATTAAGGTCTGTCCGGTTGACAGCCGAGAATATGGTCGTAAAAGGATTCAGCGCACCAATAGGAAGATCAGAGCTCAACGTTAATGGGACCTGCTCTTTTAAAAGGCTTTCATAAGCATCACAATATGGCAGAAGGCTTTCCGGTGTCCATTTCCCTTTTTCGCTCCACTCATCAAGAAGAAAGGAAGGCTGTGTTTCAATGTAAGGCTTCAACTCTCTCAAGCGGGCAATCAGATCAGGAGCAAGCGTCTGGGCATGAATAATCCGGTGCCTAAAACATTTCGTCGCCTCCTTCGATTTCTCAAGCGCCGTAATCGCCTGATCAACAGCACGATCCCCGATGGCATGCATGGCCACCTGCATATCATTGTCACTTGCATATTTGACCATATCATCGAGCTGTTCCTGGGTATAAATCAAACGGCCGTCTGTACTCGGTTCTACAGGATAAGGGTTCCTCATGGCTGCCGTATAAAGCCGCTGGGTACCGTCTAAGAAAATCTTGAAAGACCCTACTCTCACTTGAGGTGTTCCTTGACCTGTGCGAAGATCATTTTCCTTACAATAGGATTTCATGTCATCAATATTAAAAACATAATGATGTAGTTGTACATCGATCGGTAAAGTTTCTTCATGTTCTAGTTCTGTATAGGCCTGCCACAACCGTTGATAAGAACCGATGAAGTTAATATCATCCGTATGCACAGAGGTCAGGCCGTGTTGACTAAGGTGAGGCATCGCTTTCTTTAATGCTTCTTTTGCATCTTCGGCGGACCGTCCCCAAAAATGGTGCTTAATATAATGAACCGCCGTATCTTTAAAGCGGCCATTCCAGTTCCCATGTTCATCTTTTTCTTTAAATTCATCCGGTTCTTTCTTGAAATCCTCTTCTTCTTTCAACAGATCCATCGCCTGTTCACTAATGACACATTCATGACCATCCTGATGCATGAAGTACATATACGCATTCACTTGAATTTCATTTAAGTCTTCTGCTGTTAAAAGATGGTCGATATCATCAAAGTTTCCATCGTTGAATCCCTTCCCAAAAACCCAGTCGTATTGCTGCAGTTCATCATAATGATTCTCGACAACAGCTTTCATTTCTTCCCAGCTCGTTACTTGGGTAAGGTCTAATTCCTTCTTTAACAGACCGTAACGGAGAAGGTGCATATGGCTATCGTTGAAGGCCGGAGAAAGGACTCGTCCTCTTCCATCTACGACATCTTCCTCACCATCATAAGGTGACTCATAAATGGACTCAATCTTCTCCCCTTTTATTTTAATCGCATAAGCGCGGTCACTCTCATAGGTTTGATGAGGCTGGTAGATTCTAACGTTATCCAAAATCATGGCATACTCTTCCTTTCAAGTATTTTTTAATAACCATTACCCCACATCATCTTTTTTATAAACATGGGAACAAATCCCTATAGGAAGGAATTTTTCTTTTGAGAGGAATGGAAGAAAGTTTGCAGCCATAGAAAAAGCCAGGGGAATGGTTCCCTGGCTTTTCAATCGTTTACACTTCTTTGAAATACTCCTTATAGAAACCGCCCATCCGGCCGGAATTATCAATAATAAAGTAAAACTCTTCACTTTCATTTTTTACATCATACACTTTGCCTGGAGTAAGAACGTTGTTTACAACGAATTTTTTTGCATCGTTATGAACACACTCGATTTGTTTGATGGTTTCATTGTTTTCCCAATTTTTGTGAATCATAGAGCATCCTCCTTGGTTTCTGTGTACCTATCATACAATGAACGTAGAGATGACTCAATAAAACAAATGATTAAAATTGACTTTTATACCAATCTGCTGCTGTTTTCACTTCATTTTCTGTCAATTGATGCCCCATACGCTCCCAATGAACGGTGACATTGGCTCCAGCTTTGGTTAATAGCTCTTCTAAGTCTTTGGTTTCTTGAGCTGGACAGATCGGGTCATTTTCACCGGCACCGATAAATACAGGAAGACCTGATTGGTCAGGAAGTTCTATCCCTCTCCGCGGGACCATTGGATGAAACAGCAAAGCCCCCCGCAAACTATCTTTGTAATGAAACAACAGACTTCCTGCAATGTTCGCTCCATTGGAATATCCTGCTGCAATGATATGGTTACGATCGAATCCGTACTCTTTGCTGGCTTCATCAAGGAATTCGTTCAACTCATCCGTTCTTTCTATTAAGTCTTCTTCATCGAAGACTCCTTCTCTTAGACGTTTGAAAAAACGTGGCATTCCATTCTCTGATACATTCCCTCTTACAGATAAGATCGATGCATCTGGATCAATCATCTTTGCTATAGGCAGCAAATCTTGTTCTGTACCCCCTGTGCCATGAAGAAGCAACAAGGTGCGTTCAGACTTTCCTTTTTGGAAAATATGTTTCATATTCATTGCGCTCACCTCTTATTTTCTGATTTACATAATATTTTTCTGGGTACCTAGTTCATTCTAAAATTATTTTATCTTCAATTCGAGATAATGTCAAAATTCATGTTCTTAGCTTTTTGAACAACCAGGGGAGCAACAGGACGATCATCAACAAACGAATGGTCTGCAAAGAGCTGACAATGGCAGGTTCACTACCTGTTTGTTCTGCTGTGATAGACATTTCTACAAGTCCACCTGGAGCCAGAGCTAAAACAGCTGTCTTTAGGTCCATGGTTGTCCACCAGCTTAATAAAAAGGCCATCCCAATTCCTATTCCGATCATGGACACTGCCAATGCAAAGAAAGCGATGCAAGTCTTTCCAGCAGATATAATCTCCCTTAAAGATACCGTATGTCCCAAGTATGTGCCTATAAGGAACTGGGCAAAAGTGAAGAGCACACCTGGCAATGGGTAGAATGACACACCTGCTGTCTTTAGTGCCCCTATAAAAAGCATAGGAATGATCACGAGAGCAGCCGGGATCCAGTCTCTCACCTGCCAGCCAATGAAAGCAGCTACCATATATAAAGGAATGGTATAATACAAGCCTTTTTCCATACCTCCTGTTACGCCGGCAACAACAGTTGTTGAGACATCAAAATTTCCATGGGTAACGAAAAACGGAATAATAAAAAGAACGCTGATTAAACGTAAGGTATGGAAAATCGTAACAAGCGTACTGTTCCCTTTCATAGATTCGCTGACAGCAATCATGACTGACAACCCTCCTGGAGAACTTCCAACAAGCGCCGTTGTTTTGTCAACTGTCCCATGCTTTGCAATGTACAAACCAGCTAATAAGCTGATCGCAATCATCAATGAGGTAAGAAGAGTATAAGGGAGCAGGTAAGGACCGATAGAATGAAAGGTGTTCGCACTGAACGTCAGACCAATTTGAATTCCTAGTAGAACAAAAGCGATGTTTTTTCCTACCGGTACCGTTTCCGATTTCATTGACGTGAAGTATTTAGCAAGTACAACGAACACGACCGGCCCCAATATCCATGGGATCGGGATGTTTAACAAATCGAACAAAAGACCGCCTGGCAATGCGATTAAATAAGTCTTCATCTTGTTCGAAGGTTTCATGGGGCCACCGCTCCTTTCGGAAAATATAACAAGACAAAAAATCAGATAAATACAACAAACCGCTTCCCTCTCGGAAAGCGGTTTGCCTATTTGTTTCTCACACCAAATTCGATCATTCTAAAAAGTTGATCCGTCATCTCTTTCACTCCATATTTATGCCTGGTGGGAAATAAGATGGAATGGAAAATGAGATCAGCAACCATCTCGCTTTCTATATCATCTTTCCATAGCCCCGACCTCTTCGCTTCATCAATCCATTCCAACATTTGCTCATAAGTTCCCATAAGGTCTTCATGGATCTTTGTGCGATAGAATATGGCTAAGGTTTGATCACTGCTCTGCAGCTCCCGAATCATTTGATCGATGTGATGAGTTTCTGCATGATCAAGAAAAATAAATAGGAGGTCGTAAAGCTTTTTATTAGGCTCTTCCTCTTCCGGAATCGCTTCAATTTGTTTATTCATCTCTTCCATCATATTTCTCATGTAGGAGAGAATGAGGTCTTCTTTATTTTTAAAGTATTCGTAAAGCGTACTTCTGCTCACCTGGAGTTCCGTTGAGAGTTTTTTAAAATGAACCCCATGGATTCCCTCTTTCCTGAGCAATGCGCCTGTCTCTTTTAATATTTCTTCTTTTGTAAGAATTCGTTTTCTTCCCAATGCGGTACCTCCTCAAACTACCTTCATTATATCATCATCAAAGGTGAGAGGGGCGCCCGAGGGATTTCATTGAAAAAGGTATGTCAAATATCCATATCCTCTTTCTTCCATCTCTTCTTTAGGAATGAACTGCAAAGCAGCAGAATTGATGCAGTAGCGCAATCCTCCTTGATCTTTGGGTCCATCTTCGAACACATGACCGAGATGGGAGTCGGCACGGTCACTTCGGATTTCCGTACGGAACATTCCATGAGACCGATCGACTTCTTCTTTCACCTGCTGCTTTTCAATGGGCTTTGTAAAGCTAGGCCAACCACAACCCGCATCATATTTATCTTTTGAACTGAACAGTGGTTCTCCTGAAACAATGTCAACATAGATGCCTTCATCTTCGTGATCATAAAATTCATTTTGAAAAGGGCGCTCGGTCGCGTTCTCCTGCGTAACTTTATACTGGATATCGGTTAGACGCTGCTTCAATTCTTCCTGGTCTTTTTCATAACTCCATTGATCTTTTATAAAATCAGCTCGTCCAGACCCTTTCTTGTACCGTTTGTAATGAAAGCGATTTTTCTTATAATAATCCTGATGCTTATCTTCAGCAGGATAAAACGTTTCTGCCGGCAGAATTTCCGTTACAATCGGGGCTTTGAATTTTTCTGATGATGCAAGCTCTTTTTTACTCTTTTCAGCCACTTGCCTTTGTTTCTCGTTGTGATAGTAGATAGCTGTCGTATAAGAGTGGCCTCGATCAGCAAATTGACCTCCGGCATCCGTGGGATCGATTTGCTGCCAAAAAAGCTCAACGAGTCGCTCATAAGAAAAAATGGCCGGATCGAAAGTGATCTGTACCGCTTCCCTGTGCCCCGTCGTTTCTGTGACCACCTGTAAGTATGTCGGGTTTTCTGTATGTCCTCCTGTATAGCCTGAAACGATGGATTCGATTGCAGGGCGTTCATCGAAAGGTTCGACCATACACCAGAAGCATCCCCCTGCGAATGTTGCTTTTTCTAATTGTGTACTCAATATAAAACCTCCTAAAGGCATAGGTTCTTACTTCTATAATTGGATATGTTCTTATTCTTGCTAACTCAACAAAAAAAATCAAGCTACACGCACAGCCTAAATGAATAATTTAGGCTGTGATGCACCTTGAGATCGTTTTTTCTCTTTTTTGTCGAGAACACTCGTTGAGTCCCATTCTTGAGAAACAGACGCTTTCTCACTGCTTTCGTCCAATGATACAAGACTCTCATCATCATCATCGTCAGGTTCATTCATAATCTTCATCATATTGATCATGGCAGGAATATTTTTCAGCATCGGTCCGTATTGCTGCATCATAGGTGCTGCCGATTGCATGGCTTTAAGTGCTGTCTGCATGTGACCAAGCCATCCAGCTCCTCCTGTTTTTGCAGCTGTCCCTGCAGCACCAAGAGCCTGTGCACCAAAACCAGTACCTCCACCTCCGCCGAGAACTCCCGGGAGTCCAGATCCGAACCCAAAACCTGTATTTCCTAAAAAGCCTGGAGCACCAAAGCCGCCGAAGCCCCGGCTTCCCGCATTTATATACGGCGCCATTGAGCGCATCATTTGCGGTGCAGCTTGCTGAAACCCTGGGAATTGGCCCATAGGAGGGAAAGGCGGTTGACCTGTCGGAAACATAAAAACCCCTCCGAAACGTTAGAATACTCTAGCATATGCCTTTTTTATAAACTGGTTTGGGCTCCTGTCTTTGTGTTAGCAGGTGGTAACGACCAATCCACTGGTTCCATCCCGTTGTTATATAAAAATGTATTCGCCTTAGAAAAGGGACGGCTACCAAAAAAGCCTTTGTGTGCGGCAAACGGGCTGGGATGGGAAGAAGTAAGCACCAAATGTTTTTCCCGATCGATGAACGCCCCTTTCTTTTGTGCATGTTTCCCCCACAAAAAGAATACAACCGGCTTCGTTCTTTCATTTAATGACTGAATAACAGCATCTGTGAACTTTTCCCATCCTAATTCTCTGTGTGAATTCGCCTCCCCTTCCTTCACTGTTAATACATCGTTTAAAAGGAGCACCCCTTGTTTTGTCCAAGAATGAAGGGAGCCATGGTCCGGAGGTTGAACACCTAAATCCTCCTGTAGTTCTTTGTAAATATTACGAAGAGATGGTGGAATGCGATTGCCGGGTCGTACGGAAAAACTGAGACCATGAGCCTGGTTCTTTCCATGATAAGGATCCTAGCCAAGAATCACTACTTTAGTTGACGCATATGGAGTGCATTCTAAGGCTGCAAAAATATCATGATAGGCAGGATGGATGACATGCTTTTTGTATTCCTTCTCCATAATCCTCTGTAATTCTTTAAAATAATCTTTTGTAAACTCTTCGTTCAGGAGATCTGACCAATCATTCGCTGGTTGGATCATCCGAACACCTCCTACATGAGCATTTCCCATGGGAAATTTAAGATATTTCCCGGGCAAGCGCAAAATATGACAGGTATCTTTCTAAATTCTTTAAATACGACTAGCGAATGAAGAGATTTATGCTGTACCTTGGCGCTTTTTAGACAAGACCATCCGAAGAGGAGGAAATATTCCTTCCTCCTTTTATTGAAAAACAAATTCCACTTTCGATCCTTCAGGTCCTGCATCAATCTGCAACTTCGCAGGAATTTCCTCTTTCAATTGCTGCACGTGGGAAATAATACCGAGCATCCTGTTGCCGTCCTGCAAACTTCTAAGGCAGCCAATCGCTTGTTCTAACGAAAGGTCATCAAGCGTTCCAAAGCCTTCATCGATGAACAATGTGTCCAATTGAACACCTCCAGCATGGGCCTGAACGACATCAGCCATTCCAAGAGCTAAACTTAAGGATGTTTTGAAACCTTCCCCACCAGATAATGTTCTTACTGAACGCTGTTGACCCGTATGATGATCAATCACTTCAAGATCGAGCCCACTTTGAGCACCGCGCTTAGCTATAGAATCACTTCGGATCAGTTGATAACGGTGGTCCGTCATCTGATCGAGGCGCAAATTGGCCTGTATGAGAATTTCATCCAAATAAGAGGCTAGCACATACCTCTCCAATGAGAGACGTAAATGATTGTCCCCGTTGGAAATCTGAGCAAGCTCAGCAATATCGTAATATTTTGCAGCAAGCTCCCCTTGTTCTTCTACCAGCGCTCGGATGTTGTCTCGAATGGACTCATTTTGTTGTAGAGACATATGAAGATGATTAACCATTTCCCGCTGCTCGTTCAGTTTTTCCTGCATTTCTTCCAACTTCTCCTGAACGGCATGTAATTCTGGACGGTCTTTTTCTTTTAGCTTCTGGTCCAATTCTTCCAAATGCTCGTTGACAACCTGAACCCGTTGTTGGTGCTGCTGAATTTCGTTAATCATTTGTTCCATTTTTTGAGGTGTTCGTATAGCCGATTGATATTGCTCGATTGAGTCAAAAGAAAATTGAACAAGCGTTTGATCAAATTCCGTTTTCCGTTGTTCTAAAGCCTTCTCCGCCTGCTCCAAGTATTTCTGACCTTCTTCTACAGCTGTTTGGATTTTCTGCCATTCGTCCCTTTTGCTTTGATATAAGCTTTGGATTTCTTTCCATTTTTCATCTGCTTCTTTGAATGACTTTTCAAGCTTGGCCGCTTCTTCTACTAATATATCAGGATGTTCGGTCGTGGAAGGCAGATTTTCTTTCAATGATTCCAACTCTGTTTTTCGTTTGGTTTGCTCCTGCTGTTGGTCATTGATTTTTTGTTGAAGTGCGTCTTTTTCTTTTTTTAGTGATTCCAGTTGTTGATCCATCTGGTCCATTTTTTTCTCGGTGGATTGCAAGTCTTCAATTTGTTCTTTAAGGTCGTTATATTCTTTGAAGACCTTTTCCATATTCCAAACGCAGATTTGTCTTTCTTTTTCGATCGAATCTTCAGAGAGTTCATGTTCTATTTTTAAATCACTCCACAAACTTTCTGTCAATTGACGCTGGGCTTCTCCTTCAGATTTCACCTGAACTAATTCATCTTGTGCTTTCTCGAAAGATTGCTCAGCTTCTCCATGCCTCTCTCTAAGTCGCTCCACCTGTTCTTCACTCATCACACCATCCGGTTTCCCTGCCGGGTGTGGGTGGTCTGATGAACCGCACACAGGACACGGTGTGTCATCACTTAAATGTAAGGATAAGGTGTATGCATGATGTTTTCTTATTTCATCCAATGCTTTTTCATAGGATTCTTTGGCTTTTTGTGACGTTTGTTTCCTTTCCTGATAGTGTTTGGAAACAGACTGATAACGTGAGCGGAGCTTTGCCAACTGAAGCCATTCTTTGGATAAGCGTTCAATGGTTTCTTTTCTTAATTTCAGGGTCTGATAGGACTGCTTTTTCTCATAAGCCGCTTCTCTTAAAGTCCTTTCGCCTTTCAATTTTTCTTTCATCCACTTTGTGTCATCTAGAATCTTTTGTTCCGTTTCATTCAAGCCTGAGAGGGCACGTCGATGATTGGCCATCTCTTTTTCGAGATTTTTTAGTCCTTGATTCTTTTTCAAAAACTCTTCTAAATGCTCTTTTTCTCTCAATTTTTGCTGCCAGGATTCTTTTAACTGTTCACGGTTTTCTTGTTGATCTGCTTCTTTTACATACTCTTCCTGAACCTTATCAAACTCCGATTTCACACGATTGTAAGTTTCTTTTCTCTCTTTTTGACTCGAAAGGAGCTGCTCAAGCTCACTTTTTCGTTCTTCATACTGCTTCTCATACGAACGGACCTCCGCTGCCTGTTTTGCAAGAGCATATTCTTTCTCCAGACCTTTGATAACAGTTGAATGTTCGTTAAGATTCTGACGTTCCGTGGACAACTTGTCTCTTTCTTCAAATAAATCCAGGAGCTGTTTTGATTCGAAATACTGGTTTTGCATGTGATCGGTCGTTTGCTTGAGTTGATTCATATAGTTTTTTTGTTCCGTCATCCATTCTATTTGATGATTGATCCGTTGACTCAAGCGTTCTCGGACTTTTGAAAGTTCTTCGTTCTCCAATTCACTGTCTGCTTCTTCGCCCCAAACGATTCTCTCTTTCTCCTGAGAAATTTTCCATTCAAATTGCTTGATCTCTGTTTCCAGTTCCTTCGACTGTTTCTTGAAGTAGTCAGTCACTTCAGCGAAGAATTCTGTTTTAAAGATACGTTGCAAGATTTCCTCTCTCTCTTTACTGTTTTCAGAGATTAATTTTCGGAATTCACCTTGTGGAATCATGATCATTTTCCGGAATTGTTCATAATCAAGACCAAGGATGTCTTCAATGTGTTCGTTCACTTCTTTAATTTTCGATGCTACCAGTTTCTCTTCATCACCTTGATGGATATAAAAGTCGGCACGGGCAGGCTCCTCTTTCCAACCCTCACCACGCTCCTTTTTTTTCGTTTGTTTTGGCATACGCACAATGCGGTACGTTTTGCCTCGTAATTCAAAAGTGAATTCTACATAGGTTGGCTCGTTTGAATCGGCGAAATGACTACGCATTGAGTCCTGGTCCCGATCGCTGCCACTAGCACGTCCATAGAGGGCAAAACACATCGCATCAAAAATCGTTGTTTTCCCTGCGCCAGTCGGTCCGGTGATGAGGAAGATCGACTCTTCTCCTAAAGTCGTAAAATCCACCACTTGCTTATGACGATAAGGACCAAAAGCCGCCATCGTAAGAGTGAGTGCTTTCATCTTATTTCCCCCTCTCTTCTTTTCTTAGCTTATCTATGGCTTGTTCGATCAATTCTTTCCGTTCCTGCGGGATTGCTTCCCCTTTAATGTCTTCATAAAAAGATGCGAAAAGATCAGCAGGCGAAAGTTTCTGACGTTTTTTCACTTCCTGCAGTTCTTCCATTTGCAGATTCGTTTTTGACCTCCGTCTTTCCAAATGAAGGATATTCGGGTACACCTTGCGTAATTTGCCCATGGGATCAACAAGTTGTCCATCATCTAAGAGACGCACATGCAAGTAGTTTTCAGGATGTTCAGTGGCTTCTCCCGTAAGGAGGTCTTCAAAATAACCTTCAATGACTTGGAAGTCTCTAATCGGCGTGAGTGGGATTTTTTCTATTTCACAAGAACCTTCCCGATCCATATCAATCAGCGTCACAGATTTCGCATGATTGACTTCAGAAAATGAATATTTCAATATCGATCCGCTGTACCGTATATAATCTTCTGTTACTCTTTGGGGCTGATGAAGGTGACCGAGGGCGACATAAGAAAAGGCTTTGAATAAACGGGCATCCACATAGGGGCTGCCACCAATCATAGAGAGGCGCTCTTCAGATTCCGATTCCATCCCTCCAGCTAAAAAGGAGTGACCGACCCAGACATGACGATCATCCATGTTAAAACGTTGCTCGATATCCCCGATCAGAACTTCTGCTGCCTGTTGATGGGTTTTAATGTGTTCATCTTCAAACGCATAAGCCACTTCAGCAGGCTCTACATATGGAATAAGATGAAAGTGGACAGGTCCGTCTTGGTCGTACAATGTCACAGGTTCTCTATCTTTTTGTAATTTCGTATCTAAAAAGAGCCCTTGTCTCCTGAACATTTGACTGCCGAAGTTCAAGCGATCGGGACTGTCATGGTTGCCTGAAATCGCTAGGACAGGAACCCGGAAATCATTGATGAGGGTCGTTAAGGTTTCATTCAGTAATTCAACCGCTTGTTTTGGTGGGATGGAACGATCGTAGAGGTCCCCTGCTATGATGATGACATCCGGCTTTTCGCTCTCTACAACTTCAACGAATTGCTTAAGGATATAGCGTTGGTCTTCTGTCATATGTACATAGTTCACGATTTTCCCCAAATGCCAGTCAGCCGTGTGTAAAATCTTCATGGATTCACCTCTCTTTTACTCTTCTTCTATTTTGTATTTCTCATATAATTGATCGAAAACGGATAAAGCTGAAGGGAATGGTGCATTCCACTCTAAATAGGAGCTAATCTCATCATAAGATTTTGCCTGTTTTGGAAAACTGTGGTCATCGAACATCCATTCAGCGAGTTGCTTTTCATCATTATTTTTCTTGTTCCCTCTATATCTCATCATGTAGTGGTAAAAAGATCTCATTCGTTCTGTTCCTCCTCGCATATTCCTACATTATTTTTATCATGTTCCGGCCTTTACAGCAAAAGATATTATTGCAAAACAGAGAACAGGTCTATTTAGCAAATTGAAGAAAAACTTCAAATAAAAAGCCCAGAGATGTGTATCTCTGGGCCGATCAAGTGCCTCGTTATTTATTGACTACCTCTAATCATCAGATTCCATGAATTCCCTGTGATTTTGAAGTTTCTTACGATAAACGATCCTCGATAGGATGATGCTTACCTCATACAAAAGAATCAAAGGAACTGCAACAACCAATTGCAAGATGAAATCCGGTGGGGAGATGATCGTTCCGATAATGATCAAGATAAAATACGCATACTTACGTACTTTCACAAGAAAGACGGGATTCACGATCCCGAGACTCGTCAAGAACATGATGAGGATGGGGATTTCAAATAGAACCGCAAAAGGAATCGTTACTCTGAATAGAAATCGGAAATAACGCTCCACCGTATAAATTTCATTGAACATTCCATTATTGAGAGACAAGAGAAAAGGCAGGATCAGCTGAACAAATACGATGTAACCAAAAGTGAGCCCCGCAAGGAAAAGTAAAAAGATCGCGGGTACATATGAAAGCGAAACCCGCCGCTCTTTAGGTGTTAAAGCGGGTTTGACGAATAGCCATATCTGCAGCGATAAAATGGGCAAAGTTCCTACAATTGCTACTAGGCTTGCTATTGTGAAAATAATCCATATGATTTCACCTGGACTCGTCATATTCAATTCAAAAGGTAAATCTTTAATAAAGAATATCTGTATTTTTTCAACATAGATAAAACCGACAATGAAGAAAGTGATAAAAAAAGCTAACGTCCATAAAACGCGTTTACGCAACTCGCTCAAGTGATCGGTCACATTCATTTCGATATCCTGAGTTATTTTTTGTTCTGACACTACATTCACCTCCAGGCTGATAGGAGCCTGACAAAAAGAAGATGTAAGGGAAAACCCCTTACACCTTCTTTATTCATTTTATTCTTTGGTTTTCTTTTCTGACTTACTGCTTTCATCATCAGACATAATGTCGCCTGTTGCTTTCTTAAATTCCTTAAGGGAGCTTCCAAATGCTTTCCCGATTTCAGGAAGTTTAGAAGGACCAAAAACGACAAGTGCGATGATTAAGATCAGAATGAGACCTGGTACACCAATGCTTGATAACATGGTCAATCACTCCATTAATTATGTCTTTTAAAAATTTGTGCTTATGTTATTTGTTCGTTTTTTCTTCACTAGAGTCACTTGTAAGTTCACGAGCAGAATTTTTGAATTCTTTTAACGTTTCTCCAGCAGCCTTTCCGATTTCAGGCAATTTTTTCGGGCCGAAAATGACTAACGCAATCGTCAAAATCAAAATCAGACCTGGTATTCCGATACTTGACAGCATGTCCATTCACCGCCTTCAACACGTACTTTATATCCATTTTACAAGAGTAGACAAAGAAAAGAAACAACTTCACCTAAAATTATTACCATCTTTATCTTCCCTATCATACCATGCGTTGTATTCTATTGTCTCTACCTCTTCCACTTTTTAAACAACTCTCTTGCTCTCGTGTATTCCCCTGGGGTGTTCATATTAAAAAAGTGCATGGAAACCTTTTCTTGATCGATGCCAGGGTAAGTGGACAGTTCTTTGACCTTTATATCATCAAACAGCCCTAGGACTTTCCTGCCGCCTTGAGATAGATAAGACTCCAGTTTGTCTAAAATCCGGTGATGATACACTCCGGATATCGGTTGATATCGTCCCTCATAGATCGGAATCACCGCATCCACTGATTCATCCGCCTCTTGGATCAAGTGATGATAAACCTTCTCGCTGACAAAAGGAGTGTCACATGCGGCCATGACAAACCATGTGGCTTTTTTTTCTTTCATGACCGCATGCAATCCAGCAAGTGGGCCTGCATCTTCGTAAATGTCTTCGACGACCGGGTATGGAACGTTATTTCCTTCATTCTGATTCACTACGATGGTGTCGGTCACTCTTGATAAAGTCGATGCAATCAACTCCAGTGAGGTCATAGAACCGAAAGCCAAGGAGGACTTAGCGGTTCCCATTCTTGTCGATCCTCCACCATTGAGGACCACTCCACACAAATGCTTATGTTGCATCAGGAGCTTTTCCGGTCGTAGGTACGGAAATAATAGTCATACGGGTTCTTTTCATCTTTTAGACCCTTCGTCTCAGAAACAAGTGTCCACTCGGTTTCGTCATACTCTGGAAAATAAGTATCCCCATCAAAGCTCGCATCAATATAGGTCAAATACATACGGTCTGCATAAGGAAGCATTTTTTCGAAAAGGACGCTTCCCCCAATGACGAACCATTCTTTATTGGGATTATTCTTCTCCATTTGAAGAATTTCATCAATGGAATGGATCACTGTACACCCTTCCCGGTCGTAATTTTCATTGCTTGTAATTACGACGTGCTCACGCTCAGGTAGAGGTTGAGGAAAAGACTCAAATGTTTTCCTTCCCATGATGATTGTTTTCCCCCATGTGGTGTCTTTGAAGAATTTAAAGTCGTTCGGAATATGCCACGGCAAATCATTGTCTTTTCCGATCAATCGGTTTTTATCCATGGCAAAGATAAATGAAATCATCCTTAACACCTCTTTTATTAAGATTTATAGTAATGAAAGTATATGACTTATGGCACCATGCCTAGTTCAGTGGTAACTTCCTAGCTCGATAAAGATTCACTTCAAGTTAAACAGCTACTGGAGCTTTTATGCTTGGATGAGGATCATAACCCTCGATGGTAATATCCTCCATTTCGAAATCGAATATGCTTTCTTTTTCCTTGTTCAAGGATATCGAAGGCAAAGATCTAGGTTCTCTGGATAATTGTTCAGTGATCTGCTTCATATGATTGCTGTATATATGAGCATCGCCAAGAGTATGAATAAATTCACCGACTTCCAACCCACACTCATGTGCGATCAGGTGGGTCAACAAAGCATAGCTCGCAATATTGAACGGCACCCCTAAGAAAATGTCTCCACTTCTTTGATACAGCTGACATGATAATTTACCATCCGCAACATAAAACTGAAAAAGAGCATGACATGGTGGCAACGCCATGTTAGAGGGGACATCCTCTGGATTCCATGCGGTGACAATATGTCTTCTGGAGTCAGGGTTTTTCTTTATGCTTTCAACCACATTTTGAAGTTGATCGATGGTTTGCCCTCTGCTTGTTTTCCATTCCCTCCACTGCTTTCCATAAACCGCTCCTAAATCTCCGAATGTTTTTGCGAAAGCATCGTCATGAAGGATCCTTTCTTTGAACACATCCATCTGCTCGCTGTATTGCTTTTTGAACTCCTCATCCCTCTGACTGCGGCGCCCAAAGTCAGACATGTCAGGCCCTTGATAATCTTCACTCTCCACCCACTTTTGAAAGGCCCACTCGTTCCAAATGTTATTTTTGTGTTGCAATAAATACCGAATGTTCGTATCGCCTTTTATAAACCATAACAGTTCACTAGCAATCAGTTTAAAAGGAACACGTTTGGTGGTCATGAGCGGAAAACCTTCTTGGAGATCAAACCGCATCTGGTGTCCAAAAACAGAAAGAGTACCGGTTCCTGTTCGATCTTCTTTTGAGTTTCCTTCTCTCAACACGTGTTCGCACATATTTAAATAAGCTTGTTCATTCTGTGACATGGCTGGTCTCCTCTCTACAATCTTGTTCACGGTAGAACTCTTCTAAGTATTGAAGCATGAATTGATGGCGTCTTTCGGCTTCGTGCTTTCCACTTTCGGTATGCATCAATTCTCTTAGTTTCAAAAGTTTTTCATAAAAATGGCCAACGGCGTCCTTTTCGCCTTCCTTATATATCGGCTGATTGATCGTCCCGCCAAATGCAAAGGTTCGAGCAATGCCGACCGCTCCTATGGCATCTAACCTGTCAGCATCTTGAATGATTTCTCCGATTCTAGAATTCGGGACAGCTCCTTTTGAAAAAGATACCGTCTGAATCGCATCAGCAATCGTATCTACTTCATTTTCCGTGAAACCGATACTAAAAAGGAGTTCATCTCTTTGTTGGATCGCCTGTGCCGGATCAGAGAATAATTTATGGTCTCCCACATCATGAAGGAGGGCTGCCACTTCGCATAAAAAAGGATCATCGCCCTCATTTTCTGCGATGTATTCTGCCCATGAGGCCACCCGTTTCATGTGAACGTAATCGTGCCCGCTCGTATCATCGCTGAACAAATCATAAACGAAATGCCTTATCGCTACCAGTGCTTCCTTTTTGTCCATATTGCCTCCTAAAAGTTAAAAAGGTCCATTTGCCGTGGATTAAGATCCTCATATTTAATATTAAGTAGCTCCTGCATTTGTTTAGCATTATCCGCGGCATCTCCACCTGAATTGTTGTTAAACAAAAGAGTCACTTCAGGGGTTATTTCTTCGAGCTTCAACGCCTGTTCCTTCCACTCCTGTAATTCTTCCTCATTGTATCTATACAAAAAGCGCACTTTCCGCCAGTCTTTACGACCATTCTTGTTCCACCCGTGAATGTTTCGACCGTGAAAGCGTACTAATGTCTTTTCAGGATGGGTTGGTTCAAGAACTCGCGGAACAGAGCCTTCTCCTGCCTGAGGTTCGTCACAAATGCTGTGGATCCATTGTTGATCTTTCATGAACGAAAGCGTTTGGTCATAATAGGAAGATTCAAACCACGTGCGGTTTCTAAATTCCAGTGCCAATGGGTAGTCTTCCATCCACTCCCGGATATAACGCAGCTTTCTTATGTTTTCTTTTCGCACATCAAACCACGGTGGAAATTGAAATAAGAGAGCATACACTTGTCCGCTTTCCCATACAGGCTGGATGGATTCTTCGTAACGCTTCATTAAATCCTTCGCTTCCTGCACCGTCCTTGATTCTCGGTCATGACCGGTCAACTGTTGAAATGCTTTTATGACAAATGAAAAGGACGCAGGCGTTTCTTTCAACCATTTCTCATAACGGGAAACTGGCTGAATTGCATAAAAGGCTGTGTCCACTTCAACTACAGGAAAATGCGAAGCATACGTGGATAATTTCTCCTCGGATCTCGTCTTGTCGGAATAAAGGGCAGGATGATCTCCCCATCCTGTCAAACCAATGCGTATTGTCACTTTAAGCCCCCTTACCTTCTATAAAACCGTTTCTTCTCCTTTTCGATTCAAACCCATGAATAATGGTCGACTTGAATGATTATAGCAGATCATCACCGAGCTTTGTATCAGAATAAACCATGGATGATGCCTTTGTCATCTACATCCATCCGTAAAGCAGCAGGCTGTTTAGGCAACCCTGGCATGGTCATGACGTCTCCTGTTAGAGCGACCATGAAACCGGCTCCTATTGATGGGTAGATCTCTCTGACGGTTACCCTGAAGTTTTGCGGTCGTCCAAGCTTTTTAGGATCATCAGATAAAGAATATTGAGTTTTAGCCATACAAACAGGAAGCTCTCCATAACCAAGCTCTCTCAGTTGGCGCATCTGCTTCTCAGCTTTTGATGAAAACTCGACACCTTCAGCTCCATAAACTTTCGTCGCAATTTTACGTATCTTTTCTTCTATCGAATCTTCCAATTCGTAAATATACTTCATCGGAGCGGTTTTCTTCTCACAAACACTCATTACTTTCTCTGCCAGGTCCATACCACCTTGGCCGCCTTCAGCAAAAACGTTAGTTAGGGATACTTCGACTCCTTGCTCTTCGCACCATCGAGTGAGAAAGTCAATTTCCTGTTCTGTATCTGAAGGGAACTGGTTGATCGCTACAACAAAAGGAAGTTCATACTGCTGGATAGTTTCCATATGCTTCTTCAAATTTCCAATCCCATCCTTTAGTGCTTCCACGTTTTCACTCCCAAGCACCCCTTTCTCCATACCTCCATGCATTTTTAATGCTCTTATTGTAGCTACGATGACGACTGCATCAGGTTCTAAGTCGCCTGCTCTCGTTTTAATATCCAAAAACTTCTCTGCTCCAAGGTCTGCTCCGAAACCAGCTTCTGTCACCACATAATCACCAAGTTTGGCAGCTAAGTTTGTAGCCATCACACTGTTACATCCGTGAGCAATATTCGCAAATGGCCCTCCATGAATAATTGCTGGTGTATTCTCAATGGTCTGGACAAGATTTGGTTTGATCGCGTCCTTCAAAAGAAGTGTCAACGCCCCTTCTACTCCCAGTTGTTTCACTTGAACTGGCTTTTTGTCATAGGTGTATCCAATGACAATTTCAGCAAGTCTTTGCTTCATGTCTGCAAGATCTTTCGCTAAACAAAGAATAGCCATAATTTCTGAAGCAACGGTGATGTTAAAGCCATCTTCTCTCGGAACTCCTTTCACAGGGCCACCAAGGCCTACAATGACTTCCCGTAAAGCCCTGTCATTTAAATCCATTACACGCTTCCATGAAACTCTTCGCGGATCGATGTTTAGTTCATTTCCTTGGTGAATGTGATTGTCGATAAAAGCAGAAAGTGCGTTATTAGCTGATGTAATGGCATGGATATCGCCGGTAAAGTGCAGGTTGATATCCTGCATCGGTACAACTTGGGAGTATCCCCCTCCCGCTGCTCCACCCTTAATTCCCATCGTAGGCCCGAGGGAAGGCTCTCTCAGGGCGATCACAGCGCGTTGATTCATCCTGTTCAAGGCTTGCCCCAAACCGACCGTTACTGTGGACTTTCCTTCTCCTGCCGGTGTCGGGTTGATTGAAGTCGTTAAGATGATTTTCCCTTTTTTCCGATCCGAGAGTTTATTCAATAGTTGGTCCGACAATTTAGCCTTATAATGCCCATAAGGTTCCCAGTCTTCCTCTGATAAATTTAACTGTTCTGCTATCTGATGGATTGGTTTCATATTAGCTTCCAAAGCGATTTCTATATCGGATTTCATTGAAAATCTTTCCTTTCCTTATGTATCTTTTATCATTGTACCTGACTCTTGTTGTGAGTTATAGTATTCCATTCTGGGAAGCGGTTACAAGTTGTTGAAATTTATTAGAATCAGGTTGTTGACGCACCTTTTTACATACGATATATTTGGGTTAAGCAAATAACATGATCGGAAACATAAATGACAGGTAACTCCTCATAGAAGTGCTTCGGAATTTATCGTTCCGTGCTTCTATGAGGTTTTTTCGGTCTGATATTTGTAATTTACACGTTTTACGTGCAAGATTTAGGAGGAACAAATCATGCAAAATGGTACAGTTAAATGGTTCAATGCAGAAAAAGGTTTCGGTTTCATTCAAGTTGAGGGTGGAAACGACGTATTCGTACACTTCTCTGCTATCCATGAAGAAGGCTTCAAATCTCTAGAAGAAGGACAAGCCGTTACTTTCGAAATCGTAGAAGGCGACCGCGGCCCACAAGCTGCGAACGTTGTGAAAGAATAGATGAATCATCAAAAAGCAATCTCTCCGGAGATTGCTTTTTCTTTTCCCTCTAAAGACTAACAAGCCTTATATCTCCCACACTCAATATTCAAGATTAGCTCCCTATTGTTTAAGATTCAGTTTCGAGGTGCTTTCGGGTTTCGTTTGCCATAATGAGAGTCAGGGGTGGCTGGGAAGCTACTCGCTTTCCTGTGGGGGAGTGGCGAGCTTCCTCGGGCTAAAGCCCTGTGGGATCTCGCCTATCTCCTTTCTCCCACGGGAGTCTCGCAGCTTCCCAACCACCCCATCTCATGTAAGGAAAAACGAACCCCTTTACAAAGAAGTAGGGATCCCACTCGTCCCTCCTAATCAGGCATAAAGAGCTCTGTATCAAGCATTTACGTTCTAAATGCCACTTGGAAGAGTTGATATCATCCACTTCCCTCAACCATACAAGCTGATTTTTGCAGTAGTGGATTCGAGAATCTTCCATGGTAAAGGGGCGGAGGGGAATAGCGAGACTCCTGCGGGAAAAAAGTGCAGGGTGAGACCCCACAGGACGTAGTCCGAGGAGGCTCACCGCGCTCCCGCGGAAAGCGTGCTATTCTCCGTAGCCCCCATCCACTCAATAAAAGCCATGAAACATAGTATTCAAGAAACCTGCCATATTATTGAATAAGAGAAATCATTCTTGTCAAATGGCTCGTACCGTCGTATAATGGATCGCTGTTGGTTCTATTTACCCGCGGTTCGTAAACTCCCGCGATACCAAAACTAAGGAGGAAATACGATGAGTAACGAAGTCCTATGGATATTATTTGCACTAATTAATTTCGGCTTACTACTAGGAATTTATCGCATATTCGGAAAACCCGGCTTATTTGTCTGGATCGGAATGTCCACCGTCCTTGCGAATATCCAAGTAGTCAAAACAGTAGAGATGTTCGGCCTGAATGCAACTCTTGGAAATATTGTCTATGGAACCGCTTTTCTAGCTACTGATATTCTCAATGAGAAATACGGAAAAAAAGAGGCGAGAAAAGCTGTGTGGTTAGGTTTTTCCACATTAATCATAATGACGATCATCATGCAGTTCGCCATTCTTTTCAACCCAGGCGAAAACGACATCGCTCAACCAGCCTTGCAGTCGTTATTTGGTCTCGTCCCGAGAATTGCACTTGGCAGCATGCTTGCTTATATTGCAAGCCAATATTTTGATGTATGGTTATATGCTAAACTGAAAGATCAGTTCCCCTCTGATCGTGCGCTTTGGATCAGGAACAATGGGAGTACAATGATTAGTCAATTGTTAGATACGAGCATATTCTGTTTCATCGCTTTTTTCGGTTTGTATCCTTTCGAAATTTGGCTTGAGATTTTCATCACAACGTATATCATCAAGTTCGTCGTGGCAGCTTTGGATACACCATTCTTTTATTTGGCCAAAAAAATGCCACATTCTGATTGAGGAGGTCATAAGCCATGTTAGAAGTGTACACAGACGCTGCTTGCAGTGGAGAACCTGGTCCTAGTGCTGCAGGAGTGGTCATTAAACAAAACCAAAAAACGGAAGAGCATCAAATCTACTTGGGGAATTGGACGAATCATGAAGCAGAGTTCCTCGCAATCATTCATGCATTGCAAATTTGCAAAGAGAAATATTCAGGAGAGATCATTTCAATCAGGTCTGATTCAAAAATCGCTGTAGATACTATGGATAAGCGGTACACAAAAAATGAGAAATTCCTGCCCTTGTTTGAAAGAATCATGAACCTTGAAGAAAACTTCTCCTACGTTTTTTATAAATGGATTCCTGACAAAAAAAATAAAAATGCAGACCGCCTTGCCAGAGAGTGTCTGCAGACGAAACAAAACCCAGATCAGCAATGATCTGGGTTTTTTAATTTCGAGTGGTCCTTGCAATGGAAAGTTGTTGTTCGATGGATTCATAGGCCTTTCTTTTACTAGTGATGGATGGATTTGAAATTAGTTCTAAAATACTAATAAAGAAACTCGGATCAAAGGACTGTTGGACTTTCAAAGTCATGTTAACAGCTACAATGGTTTTCCATTCCGGAGCATGAGAAGAGTTGTTCCCAAAATATATAAATTGTACATCCTCATCACTCAATTTGAATCCCTTACTCCAAAGATCTTCTAAGAAGTAAGCTAACGTGTCTCTATCCATAATTCGCTCCTAACCTTATTCGTCATAGGTATGTATTTTCGACATTTTTCTATATCATAACAAAAAAATCGCATTTTCGGCCATTCGACCTGAATTCTTCACGGAATTTTTGTTTCCCCTGTTAGAATTCCAAAGATGAGAAAAGCCAGGTGGATTCACCTGGCCGAAAGGGTTCGTTCATATCTTTTTTTATGGTAAAAATGAGAACGTTGGTTTTTCATTCTGAAGACATTCATGACGGTTTGGGCAGGAACGCTTCCCAACTTAGCTAATACAAAAATCATCAAACTACTGTAAACGGCGACCGTTAACATTATGAAAACCACCATTATTGTTCTCACCTTTCTAATTGAAAATGAATTTCATTTCTAATTAGAATCTTAACAGACATTCAAGAAATGAGCAATGTTTTTTGAATATTTATACCCGTTCTTGTAACGCCCTTTCCTCCGCAGGAATTCTCACTGTAAGGACGAGCAAGTGGAGAAATGGAAAAATCAGTGCTGTTAAATACGCATGAAATAATACAGGGATAATCATCAATTCAAAAAAGACAATCACATAATTCGGGTGTTTCACAAACCGGTAGATCCCCTTCCTAATCGGCTCTTCATCAGGTAATACGAGTATTCTCGTATTCCACCGTTTTCCCAAAGTTCGAATGCAAACCAACCTTAATACTTGTAACACGAAGAATCCGGCCAACGCGATATAAAAAAAATGGCTGCTGAACATATGGAGTCCAAACGAACTCTGCAACTATGCACACAAAAAATGCACTGTGTAAAAGAATGAACAGGAAATAGTGACCCTGCCCCCACTCCTTTGCCCCCCTTTCCACCATCCACTTACGATTGCGGTTAGCTAGAGCAAGTTCCCCCCAAACGCTGAAATATTAATAAAGCTAAAATCATCCATAAAAAGATTTCCATTCTACTCCCACTCCAAACTGACAATTTCTGAACTAAACCCAGGTCCTAGGGAAGTCATGATCGACTTCGTCCCTTTTTCATGTTGCGTCTTTAAGACTTCATGCAATACAAAGTGCACCGTTGGGGAAGACATATTCCCATGAGAGGACAACACGCTTTTAGGGATATTTAAAGCATCTTCCTTCAAATTGAATACTTCCTCGTAAGATTCCAACACTTTTCTTCCTCCGGGATGAGCTACAATGAAAGGAAGTTCTTCGATGAGCCAATCATTGCTGCGTACGACTTCTTCCGCATGGACACTCCAAAATTCCTTGACCAATCTGGGGATACTTTTGTTGAAAATCACTTCAAAACCTGTATCTACAACCCTCCAACCCATGACATCTGTACTGTGGGCTTTTGTTTTGGAACTGGAATTGATGATTTTCGGAAGAGGGTGCTCCGTTTTCTTCAGAAGGGAAGAATGGTCACCCGCAACTAAGACAGCAGAGGCTCCATCGCCAAAAAGAGCTGTGCCTACGAAATTGCTCACTCTTGCATCCTTCGGTTGAAAGGTCAAGCTACATAGTTCTGCGCAAACGACAAGAACATTTTTATCAGGATGGCCGAGAAGCCATTCATAAGCTTTAGCGACACCACTTGTTCCTCCTGCACATCCTAGTCCAAATAAAGGTGTCCGCTTCGTATCCTCCCTGAAACCGAGTTCATTCATAATATAAGCATCGAGGGTTGGGGTAGAAATGCCTGTGGAAGAAACAAAAATAAGATGATCAATATTTTCTTTATAAAATTTGATATCTCCAGGTAAGTTCGTTAAACAAGAATTGATTGCTTGTAAACTATATGATAAAGCTTTGGTATGGTATAAATGGTTCCTCTCTTCTAACCCATGATCTTCTTTGAACCACTCTAATGGAGCAGCGAATTGACGCTTTTCAATATTCGCGTGTTCAAAAATCGGCATTAATCTCTTCTTCTCATGATCTTTTAAAGGAAATAATTCATAAACGAGCTTTTGAACCTCGGATTGATTACAGGAAAAGTCAGCACATTGGACGCCCGAAGATAATATGTATGGCATTTTCATCCTCCTTTTTATTTACTATGTACAAAAAAGGGGAAATTATGTCTTTAAATGACGACTTTTGTGGTATGATAGACCCATGTCAATTGAATCTATTTCGGAGGGATTTGGATGTCTTTAAATCAATCCATTACCGCTGTTCTCAATGGAAGTATCCATACAGTCCATCGCATCATGCCATTCGAATTAAAAGCTGAACAACCCTCCCTTCTAAATCAAGATTACCTAAATGAGGATCTGGGAGTATTGATCGGTATGACCGGTGACTTTACAGGAAAGCTATTGATCGAGGGAAGTGAAGCGAGTTTCAGCTTAGTAGGTGAAAAGATGTACGGTCTGCCCCTGGAAGGCGAAATGCTTTCTTCTTTTACTGGCGAGCTCGGGAATATGATTGCAGGAAATCTCGCTACTCATGTGTCTGAGCAGGAAGTATCCATCGATATCACTACACCGACTGTCATAGGAGGCAAACGAAAAGTGGAAGATTTCAGTAAAGGGTTTCTTGTCCCTTTGACCATTGAACAAGAACATAAGCTTTCACTGATTTTAATGATTGAAGAAAAACTAAGGATGACATAACAAAAGCGCCATTTGCAGCAAATGGCGCTTTTGTTATGTCATGCTATGGAAGATGAAGATCAGACATGAATGGTTCGATTAAAATCCGTAAATGGTCATCCCTCCGTCAACGAACAACGTTTGACCTGTCATATAATTCCCAGCATCTGAAGCGAGGAACACCGCAGCACCGCTCAATTCCTCTAATTTACCAATCCTGTTGAGCGGTGTTCTTTCAAGAATCTCCTGCACATAGGACTCATCCTGAAGGAGTCTCTCTGTGAGCGAGGTCGGAAAATACCAGGGACCAATGGCATTAACATTGATATTATACTTTCCCCATTCAAGGGCCAGGTTTTTGGTCATTTGGATAAGCGCGCTTTTCGTCATGGCATAAACGACCCCCGTTCGTAAAGCTGTGTGGCCTCCGACGGAAGAAATGTTAATGATTTTCCCCTCCTTGGACGATTTCATCACTTGACCTGCATATTGGGAAAGGAAGAATGCGCTTCGCATATTCGTCGAAATAATCTGGTCCCATTCTTCCTCTGTTACACTTTCTGCTTCACTTCTGATATTCATTCCTGCATTATTAACCCATATATCAAGCTTCCGCCCTTCACGAATGCGCTCAACCTCCTGGATGATTTCCTTATAATCATTAATGTCCTGACAGATAATTGAAGCTTGTTGTCCAAGCTCTTCCACTTCTTTTTTCGTCTGTTCCAGGTCTTTCAAGTTTCTCGCGATCACAATCACATCTGAGCCAGATTCAGCAAAAGCAAGGGTGATGGCTTTACCGATTCCTTTTGTTCCTCCAGTAATAACAGCAAGTTTATTTTCTAATCTAAAGTCTGGTAGATACATCGCAATAGCCTCCATCAATAGTGTTGAATTTTCAGTATAGTATAACATTTTTGCAATTTCTTTACATACGTGAAAGGCTGACATAGAATGAAAATCGTGAATAGAAAAAAGGGGGTTGTCTGTATGAAAAAATGGTTGTTAGCTTTAGGTCTTTCCGGAGCACTCGTTTTAGCAGGATGTAACAGTGACACGGAAGAAGGCACAAACGCAGACACTGAAAACCAGACAGAAGACACGACAGAAAATCAAGAAAACGATGAACAAAAGGTGAAGAAAGAATTGCTCAGTGCTCAAATGGCTCTGACGAACACGTTCAAACCATATCAGCAGAAAATTTCTGCATACAAAGCAGCTGTCTCAGCAGAAGAACCGGATGCAGAAGCCATTCAATCTGCTGCTGAAGAAGCAAAGACAGCCGCAAGCGAAGCTTCTTCCATGGTCGACGATTATACAATTGAGGCCGATCTACCTGATGATGTAATGACAAAATTCGAAGAAACACTACCTTCCCTTCAAGCCTATTATGAAGGTGTAGAGAAAGCATTGAATGAAAACATGGAAAATGCTGACTTTACAGCAGCTGAAGAGAAATTCACGGAATTTAACGATCAATACAACGAAATCGTTAAGGAAGCCGGTTTCCCAGCAACTCCAGATTTGATGGAAGAAATGTCTTAAATAAAACAAAGCCCGGCTTATTCAGCCGGGCTTTTTTCATTTTAAAAATGATAGATTTTTTTATATTTATCAGTTAGGTAGTTAATGAGATGCTCAGGATTCAGGCCTTCACCAGTGATGTCATTTAAGATTTGCAGCGGTTTTTTCATTTTTCCATACTGATGGACGTTTTCAGTCAGCCATTCCTTGATTTTGTGAAAATCGCCTTCTTCAATGTAACGTTCCACATCGATCTCTTCTCTCATCTTGGAGTTTAGCTGGGCTGCATACATATATCCTAATGCATAGGATGGAAAGTAGCCGAAATCCCCACCAGACCAGTGAATATCTTGCAGTACTCCTTCAGAATCACTCTCAGGGGTGATTCCAAGGTAGTCTTCCATCTTTTGATTCCACAGTTCAGGGAGATCCTTCACTTCAATTTCACCAGCAATCAGTGCTTTTTCCAACTCATAGCGGACCATAATGTGCAAACAATACGTCAATTCATCCGCCTCAATTCGAATCAGGGATGGTTTCACTTCATTGACCGCCGGATAAAACTTCTCTAAGGATAAGTGTTGGAAATGCTTAGGTGCGTAGGATTTAAACAACTCATAATGATTTCTCCAAAAACCTTCACTTCGAGCTATGAAATTCTCCCAAAAAAGTGATTGTGATTCATGAATACCCATGCTTGTCCCGTCAGCAAGAGGTGTAAAAGCAAGCTTTGGATCTATGTTTTGCTCATAGAGGGCATGGCCTCCTTCGTGAATCGTCCCAAAAACAGCTGTCCGGAAATCTTTTTCGTCGTATTTCGTTGTCACTCTGACATCATTGGTATTCAGTCCGATTGCAAAAGGATGAACGGTCTCATCTAATCGTCCCGCCTCAAAATCATACCCCATCCGCTCCAAGATCACTTCACTGAACTCTGCCTGACGATCTTTAGAAAAATGACCTTGCAGGACTGACGGGTCAGGTTGATTGGGAGCTTCTTGGATTTGTTTAAGAAGGTCCGTTAAAGCTTCCCTCACTTTTGGAAACACTTTATCCAGTACTTCCACAGTTACACCCGGCTCGTAATTATTCAACAAAGCATCATAGCGGTGGTTTTCATACCCCCAGTAATCCGCGAATTTACGGTTGTATTCAACCAGCTTTTCTAGATATGGACGAAAACTTTCGAAGTCATTGTTACTTTTGGCTTCCCCCCACATGGATTCCGCCTGGGTTTGGAGCGTCACGTAAGCTCTATACTCTTCAGCAGGAATTTTAGCCGTTTTATCGTACGTCTCTTCCGCTTCTTCCACCGCTCTTTTTAAAATTGGATCTAGAGTTTTGCTTTTTAATTCATCGATGTATCCACGCATTTCCTCTGATGTTTGTATTTCATGGACTTTTTGTGACATTACGCCGATGACTTCAGAACGACCTTCGACTCCTTTGCGGGGGGCTTTAGTACGCATGTCCCAAGCCATCAGCCCGATTGCTTCCCCGTATGCCGATTGTTCTTTCAATAGCTCCATAAAATTTCGTTCTGTTGTTTTACTCACAACTACCTCTCCCCTTCACTGAATGGATAACTATATCAACGAATTAAAAACCGAATCCTTTGCCATTGTCCGGCTTCGATTTTGGCTTCCTACCGAAATACTGATAATAATCCGTCTTGATAAAGCCATTGAAGAGCTTCCGTTTTTTAGTGGCAGGCTTTCCGTAAAGCTTCTCAAACCCTTCATGAGAAGTAAGAACGTACACACTCCAAGTTGGATGATCACACATGATCGTACCAAGATTGCGGTACATCTGTTCCACTTCTTCCCGTTCACCCATTCGCTCTCCATAAGGAGGATTAGACACGAGGTATCCATTTTCCTGCTTCGGTTTGAAATCACTCATCTGCATTTGTTTCCAAGTAATCAATTCTCCGAGCCCTGCTTCCATCGCATTTTTTTTGGCGATTTCGATCAAGTCGGGGTCAATATCTGAGCCGAAGATTTGAAGCGGCTGATCATAATTCGCTGCGTCTTCCGCTTCTTGAAAAGCATCATCCCAAACCTTTTGCGGAATGAAACCCCAACTCTCAGAAGCGAATTCCCTGTTAAAACCAGGTGCAATGTTCTGACCGATCAGCGCGGCTTCAATAGCGATCGTCCCGGAGCCACAAAACGGATCCACAAACGGCTGGTCAGGGCTCCAGTTTGTAATTTGTACGAGTGCTGCGGCTAAAGTTTCTTTTAAAGGTGCTTCCCCTTGGCCTACACGATATCCTCGCTTATGCAGTCCACTTCCTGACGTGTCAATCGTCAATAACGCTTCATCCTTATGAATCGCCACTTCCACTCTGTAGAAGGCTCCCGTTTCTTTCAACCATGAATCAACGCCGTGTTTGACTTTTAATCGTTCTACTATTGCTTTCTTCACAATCGATTGACAATCAGGCACACTATACAACTTCGATTTCACCGATTTACCAACTACTGGAAACTCGCCATCTTCTTCTATAAAAGTTTCCCACGGCAATGCCTTCGTGTTTTCAAAAAGTTGATCAAACGATGTGGCCTTGAACTTTCCAACCAACAATTTGACACGATCAGCCGTTCGAAGCCAAAGATTGGCTCTGGGTATCGCTGATACGTCCGCTTCAAATACGACTCTTCCATTTTCGATCTGTATGTCTTCATATCCTAACGCTTTAACTTCTTTCCCTACTATGGCTTCAAGTCCCATAGCTGCTGTTGCAATCAACGTAACTTTTTTCGACATGATAAACCTCCTTCATATGTAGCATGAACAAACAAGAAACGTTTCCTTCACTAATAAATGTTATACAAAAAGAAAAACCCTTCCAAAAAGCTTAAGGCTTTCCAGAAGGGTGTCATCTGTATCATTAGCGACCTTTGAATACTCTGTAAGCCATGTTCTGTACCATTGTACTGCAAACGGTGGTCAACCTCGTACTCCGGTGGCAATCATCTATCTGCCGTCAAACGGCCTCTTCTCTGGTTCATTTCCCATTGAAAAGTGCCCCTACCTATATTTGGGTTGCTCGCTCGTGGGGTTTACCTCGTTCCACCCGAAGTATTTCTACATCGGCTCCGTCACTGTGGCACTTTCAAGGTAGTCATTCCTTATCAAAGACTTAGGAATTTTCCCTGCCGTAAGTTCTAAAGAACTCCCTTGACTTATGGTTTCGTCAAGCACGAACACTACAAGCGTCGCAGCTTGTGCGAGCATGGACTTTCCTCTGTATAGGAACCTATACAGCGATTACCCGAGTATTCAAATGAGCATTATCATTTGTCATTGCGTCTTTTAAGACGTGCTAAATCATTATAACAGACACTTACTCGCTTGTCATTGGAAAAAATTGAATACTAATCAGCGTATTTGTTACCAAAAACAGCCTTCTCTAAGTTTGAAACACGCTTCAAGATGTCATAATTCACTTGATGATTATTCGTAGATGGTTGCCTTTGTCTCTGTGTAGTTTCCCGTGATGACATTTTTTTCAATCGGTCATTTTCCTGCTGCAGACGTTCAATTTCCTGCTGAAAACGGTCATAATCCTGAATGATCAAATCCAGATACTCATCTACTTCTTCCTGGTTATACCCTCTCATAGACGTTTTGAAGTCTTTCTCAAGTATATCCTTTCCGCTTAAATGATACTCTTCTAAGTTCATTTTTCTCACCTCTGTTTCACACATTATAACCATTTTTTCAAAAGGTCACGGAAATGTCAATTTCAAATCCGGAACATTTATTGACTCCACAAATCCGGATCTGCCATCCGAAGCTCTTCAACCGTCTCTTCAAGGTCTAATGGAGTAATATAAACAACCTCATAGTCACCTTGATCTTGTGCCTTTTTTGCTAATCTTAAGAAGTATTGTGGACTACCTTCTGTATCTTCATCAAATAGAACTAGACAACCTTCCGAGTGGTCGATTAAAAATTGATCTTTTGCTCTGAATTGATAAGGGCCTTCATATCCTTTATTATAAATCGGCTGGTAGAAATCGGCGGTCATTGTAATTTCCTCATAAATAAGCTTAAGGTCTTCAGGCCAGCGCTCATCCTAGTTTTCAAAAGGGGGAAGAACACCTAATTTCACCTCATACTCTTCTTTTAGATCAAGTACAACTTCAGCTGTCCATAACTCGACTCCCATTTGTCCAGAAATAAGCACCCATTGTAAACCTTCTTCTATGTAGGAACGTAATCTTTTTTTTATGGCTTCTTTTACGAAATCGACTTTTGGGTCATTATTCTTGAAAATACCCATTTCCATCGGTTTATAACCCGTAACAACAATGGTTTTCAATGTTCTTCCACCTTTCCTTTCATTCATTTTAATACGTTTCCTGATAAAAAGAAAATAAGCCACAGTTTTGTGGCTTATCTTAGCTTAGCTATTCGATCCTGAGCCCATCATTGGCATTTGACCCTGACCCATCATCGGCATTTGGCCACCCTGGCCCATCATTGGCATCTGCCCCTGACCCATCATCGGCATTTGACCACCCTGGCCCATCATTGGCATCTGACCGTCACCCATCATCGGCATTTGGCCACCCTGGCCCATCATTGGCATTTGACCCTGACCCATCATCGGCATTTGACCACCCTGGCCCATCATACCTTCCATGTCTTCCATATCCTCTTCGTTCATCATAGGCATTTGGCCTTGGCCTTGACCTTGCCCCATAGGCATTTGACCCATGTCTTGAGGATTCATATAATCCATCCAGTTATAATCTGGTGAAGATCCTTGAGGAAAAGCGAAGTCTTGAGTTCGGAAGTTGTTTTGCTCAGAAACCATGTATGGGAAATAATGGTTGTTGTTCAACGTATGATTGTTGCGTACGAGAATGTGCGTAGGATGGATATAATCTTGATTTTCACAGAAGTAGTTATCCACTACACAGTGTTGAACCGGACATACGATTGGTCTACGGTTTCCGGCTGGCGACATTGGGGACATCGGTCCACATCCGCAAGAGTCCTGCATAGACTGTTGATGCATTGTGCTTTCACTCCTTGTTCTGTTATTCCTTATCAGCGTATGTCACAAAGAGCGTGAATGTACTAGGCGATATCATCATATCCATTACTTTCTTATAAACAGACACCTATTCACTTTTATAAAAATTAGCAATTTGTCTCTAAAAAGCCTTATTCTTTTATACAAAATTTGGACAGACTTGTAGGATAAGAACAAACGATCAGCAAGGTTTGAAAGTCTTTGAACTGTATGAACCATTGCCAAGTCCTCTCATTTCTAATGAGTCAGAGAAATCATCAAAATAAAAAAAGGATGAGAGTCTCATCCTTTTCCTTTCTAATTCGCATCCTCTTCAGATAAATCAGCAGAAGAAAACGAAAATGGCAGAATTTCTTCCATTGTAAATGTTTTTGTGTCCCCATGCAGGTTTGTTGTATAAATTTTAACATCCGACTGGAAAAATTCACTCATGACCTGACGGCAAGATCCACATGGTGGAACAGGTCTTTTCGTGTCTGCGACAACGGCCAGTTCTTTAAATTTATCATGCCCATCAGAAACGGCTTTGAAAATCGCCACTCTTTCAGCACAACATGTAACAGGATAAGCGGCATTTTCTATATTGCATCCTGTATAAAGGGTCCCGTCTTCGGTTACTAAAGCAGCACCAACGGGGAATTTTGAATAAGGGACATAAGCTTTTTCCCTTATCTTTTTAGCTTCATTTATTAGTTGTTTCGTTTCCATCTATATCCCTCCCTAATCATGGGAAGGTAATTATATATGAATATGAGCGAAATGTAAAGCGGTTTCATTTTCACGCTTGTACAGCACATCGATAGAGCATTTAATTGACACATGTGTCGAAAAAAAGTTTATACTGAAAGAGCAATTAAATCATATGGGTTAGGAGGAACATAATGAAGTCAATTTTAAATTACAACAAAATCATTTGGATTTTTATTTTATTATTGATTTTTACAGGGATTTTCACATATCTGCAACTACCGAAAAGGGAAATCCCGGAGATTAATGTAAATGTCTCATCTATTTCCACGGTGTACCCTGGAGCAACACCTCAAGAGGTGGAAAGGACAATCGTAAACCCTCTAGAAGAAGAGCTTTTGAATACAGAAGGGATTGATGAGATCACCTCTGCGTCCACCACAGGGTTTGGTACAGTGACCGCTACTCTATCCGGGGGGGAGGATACAGATACAACGAATGCCAAGATCCGGCAAGCTGTATCAGAAGTATCCAGGTCTTTTCCTGATGAAGTCCAAGCTCCCAATGTGAACACTGACATGACTATGTCAGCTGTTGCATCCTATCATTTATACAGCGATGAGCGATCAGAACTATTCAACTTGCGGGATGACATGGAAGAATGGAAGGCAGAATTGACAAAGACTCCTGGTGTCGATTCCGTTTTAGTCAAAGGACTACCTGATCAAAAAGTAGCTGTCAGCTTGGATAATGACCAATTGAATGAGCTGCAAATTTCACCATCTTCTGTCATCCGCTCGTTGAGTGATGAATTAGGACCTTCACCAATTGGTACAGAACAAAGAGATGGTACCATTCATCAACTGATCTTTGAAAAATATTCAGACATACAAGAATTGGAGAGTCTATTTGTAGGAAATAACTCTCAAGGAGAGCCTGTGCCCCTTTCTGAAGTCGGGTCCATTGAGATCACCAACAAAGAAGTAGAAGATCTTATTACTTATAAAGACAAGGCTGCCTTATCCGTCACCGTGCTTACTGAAGAAGGAGTAAACATTAGTGCCCTTCAAAAAGAATTGACAGACAAGATTAACGTTTTGTCAGAGCAGTTACCAGAAGAAATCCAGGTCGATCGTTTTTACACACAAAGTACAGTCATTGATGAAGTCTTTTCGAACCTGATTACTTCCTTTGCCATTTCGTTTCTTGCTGTCATCATCATTATGGTACTGGGTCTTCCGTTATCTTCAGCGATTCTCGTTGCTTTATCAATTCCAATATCCATTCTCATCGGTTTAATCCCTCTTCCATATGTCGGAGTCGATTTAAACCAAATATCAGTTATTGGAATGATTATAGCGATTGGGATATTGGTTGACGATGCTATCGTCGTCAACGACAACATTCAAAGAAGGTTCCAACTTGGAGACGGTCCGATGGAAGGTACCCTCCGTGGTGTGAAAGAAGTCGGCAAGTCGATCATTACTTCAACACTTATGATCATTTTCAGTTTCTTGCCTTTAACCTTCTTATCTGGAACCAATGGGGATTTCATCAGAGCCTTACCATCTGTCTTAATCTTTACGGTGCTGGCCTCCACAATCATTGCGCTGACATTTATCCCCACCGTTCAATATGCTAGAAAAAAACGGAAGAAAAAATCCAGAAAAGCAAAGTCTGGACTCCTTGGTGGTTTGTTTGACCGGTTAGAACGTACCTATGCTGACAGGATTCTTCCTAAGACTACGAAGAAACCTTTGGTCACATCCCTGATTGGACTTGTTATATGTGCTCTTTTAGCCACACTGGCCATAAGAATTCCGTTTGAATTCTTCCCTGCTGCTGATCGTCCTGAAGTCACCATTTCTGTTGAAAATCCTCAAGGGACAACGATTGAGGAAACAGAAGATAGGTTACAAGAATTGACAGGATTTCTGGAGGATTCTGATGACACCATCACTGAAACGGCGGTTTATTCAGGAAGTGGACTTCCCAATTTGTTCAGTTCGGGATTACAACGATCAGGTGAGAACACAGGTCAGGTTCTTGTCCGAGTCAACAGAGACCAGACGAGCGCAAGCGATTTTATTGAAGAATGGGAAGAACCTTTAAGGGAAGAATTCCCAGATAGTGAAATTTTCCTTGAAACCATTGTTTCTGGTCCACCACCTTCCCCACCTGTCCAGATTCAAATACAAGGTCCTGAGATTGAAACGTTAATTTCTGAGGCTAATCATGCAAAGAATCGATTGAGTGAGCTGGAAGGTGCTGAAATAGCGACACTTAATGCCGAGACACAGCCTTTCACAGAATACAATGCAGACCGTTCATTACTTGCTGAAAATAACATACCGATCAACCAAATCACTTCTCAACTCCAGCTGGCAAATATCGGAGCACCTTTAGGCACCTTTGACAATGGTGTTGAACGTCTGCCGATCGAAGTAGTAGTAGACGATGGTGTAGAAAATGGCGTGGCCCTATCTGAACTGAATGTAGTTAGTCAGCAGACGAATCAGGATGGTGGACCGCCAGAAATCCTTACGCTTGATGAAATTATCACGACAGATTCAAGCGAACGGATTGGTGTGATTCCACATCTAGATGGGGAGCGGACCATTACGGTTGAAGCATATCCTGAAGAGGGGATGGAAAGCACCTTCTCTGAACAGTCATCGGAAGTCGTAAGTGACATTAAAAACAACCTTCCAGAAGGTTATTCACTCGTTGAAAGCGGCGAATCCGATGCTCGTTCCGAGTTCTTTGTAGAAGTAACAAAACTCTTTGTCATCGTTTTGTTCTTAATTTATTTGACAATTGCCATCCAGTTCAATTCCCTGCTTATGCCTTTACTGATTACAGGAACTGTATTTTTAGCTGTTACAGGTGCTATTGTAGGACTATTCGTTTCTGGTGAACCTCTCAGTTTCTTAGCAGTATTAGGGATTGTCTCCCTATCAGGTATTGTTGTGAGGAATTCCGTCATTCTCATCGAATTCATCGAGCAAAACCGTGAACGTTACAGCAGTAATGTGGAAGCTGTAATCGAAGCAGGCAGAGCAAGAATTCGTCCTATAGTCTTAACATCATTAACGTCGATTGCAGCCCTAGCTCCAATCATTTATACAGGTGATGTATTATTCAAGCCATTGGCGGTATCGATCGTATCCGGGCTTGCCTTTTCAACCGTACTCACACTGTTGCTTGTTCCATCGTTTTATTTGTTACTATCCAGAAAAAAAACAACTGGATGATTTATTATTAGCGAATTTCCTGAAGAATTAATTCAATGAAAAAAGCTCCCTTATTGGGAGCTTTTTTCATTTTGTTCTATATCGTCAAGGACCATATCCAATACGTAATGGGAGGACTGATATAATTCTTTAAACCTTTTGCGATGTACATCCAGATAATAGCTATGGAGGATGATCATTTCCATATTTTCGTGCGTTGATTTCACTTGGTTAGGATGAACATTCGTCTTTCGGTCTTTCACGAAATCCTCTGCTTCCTTTACCCATTCGCTTGTCAATCGGAACATCGGAGCTGTTTCTTTTTTTACCTGATTAAAAAAATCATAGCTTTTTTTATCTACGGGACCTTCCGTATTTAAAAAGCGTTGATGTTGTTCATCAATTAGTCGCTTTAGTTCGTTCGTATTAGCTTTCAAATTCATAACATCCCACACCTTTCCCTCTTCATAATACCATGAGGGAAAAAGGGCTTCAAAATCAACCTACAGAACGACGTCTGGCCTGTTGAGCAACTTTCTCCATATATTCATACCGGCGTTCTCTTTTCATCTTTCTTAATTCATCTCGAAGCCCGAAGACTTCATTCTTCAATTCATCGATCTCTTTACGGTGGGAGACGGCCATATTAAACACGATTTCATCTGCTTTGATTGACAACCTACGCTCAAGTAAGGAGAATTTTTCCTGTAAGTGCGAGAGCTGCTCCTCAAATTCATACGGTGTGATGACACTATTTTTCTTCATACACTACTCCCCCTTTTATTGGTGTTTAACAAATTCTCTATTGCATGCATAACTCCTCTGAGGATGACAAGACTAGAACTAAAGCAACAAAACAAGTCAAATCAGACATTAATCTTCGACATAAAAGGAGAAAAGCATATGGCTAAGAAAAAAGAAAAGAAAAATAAAAAACCGGCCCCGGCAAAAACGGACAATCCTAAACTTGCTGGTGAGAACCGCCCTTCTACGTGATTGGACAGAAGCTGTTGCTATTTTTTATAGCAGCAGCTTTTTTTATCAATCACTTGAAAACTGGGATATGAACAAGGCTATTTTCTATCTTTTTCGTCGTTACATTTCAAATATGAAGGAAGCCCTCCTCTCTCTGCACGAGTCAAAAAACTGTATCCATAATCGAAGGAATATGATTAGGGTTTTAAATAGAATAGGTAAGGGAAGATAGTCATGGCGGTTTCCTTATATGTGTCAATCATGTGAACAGATGAAACTTTCCTTTCTTTTATACGTCTAAATAAAATGAGTCTCATGTATATATTCTTGGACATGAAAATTTGGTATGATACTCTCATGGCTATAGGGAGGGATTGATTGTGAATTATCCCAATGGGAGACGTGGATCCAAGGCAAATTCAGCTCCCAAAGGAAAAGCAAAACCGGATTTCAGTAACAGGGGAATGTCACTTGAAGAAGACATTAATGTAACAAATGAATATTATCTGCAAGCAGGAGTAGCGGTAGTCCATAAAAAACCTACGCCTGTTCAAATTGTACAAGTGGATTACCCAAAACGAAGCGCCGCCGTCATTAAAGAAGCATATTTCAAACAAGCTTCTACAACAGACTTTAATGGTGTTTATCGTGGGAAGTACATCGATTTTGAGGCAAAAGAAACGAAAAACAAAACTTCTTTTCCCTTAAGTAATGTCCATCAGCACCAGATTGACCATATGAGGGCTGTCCAAACACATGGTGGAATCAGCTTTATGATCATAAAGTTTACACCTTTAGAAGAGACTTACCTCCTCCCATCATCTTCGATTTTTTCCTTTTGGGAAGATCAGTGGAACGGTGGAAGGAAATCGATTCCTTATGCTTACATTACTAAAGAAGGAATCAAAATCCCTTTTCATTATCAGGCACGGGTTCACTATGCCACTGCCATCGATAAGCTTTATTTCTGAAATGGAGGAAATGTAAATGGCCAACGATAGCCAGTCACGTACAGCACGAAGAAATCAGATGAAATCATCGAAAAAAGGAAAAAGCACTTCAAAATTCAAGAGAATTTTCATGACCCTCTTAACCATCGGAGTTGTTCTGATGTTAGGAGTTGGAGCACTATTTGCTTATTATGTCGCTACGGCTCCGAGTTTAGATGAATCGAAATTATCCGATCCATTCTCTTCCAAAGTTTACGACAAAAACGGTGACTTGTTTGCTGACTTAGCGGGAGATGAACGACGTACGAAAATCACATACAACGACATCCCTTCCGTCCTTGAGGACGCCGTTTTAGCTACAGAAGATGTACGCTTCTACAATCATATCGGAATAGACTTTAGAAGGATCGGAGGCGCCGTCCTGGCCAACATTACTGGTGGGTTCGGTGCTGAAGGAGCCAGTACTATCACCCAACAAGTTGTCAAGGAGTCATTTTTGACGAAAGATAAGACCATAAAACGTAAAGTTCAAGAACAGTATTTGGCTATTAAGTTAGATCAGGAATATTCTAAAGAAAAGATTTTAGAAATGTATCTCAATAAGATTTACTATGGTGCTGGGGCTTATGGGGTGGCTGAAGGTGCCGAAACTTATTTCGGCAAGAAAGACCTCAGTGAGCTTACATTGCCTGAAGCTGCCTTGTTGGCAGGTCTCCCGCAAAGGCCTAGTGGCTACATGCCATTTGAAAATCCGGATTTAGCGAAAGATCGAATGAACACGGTCCTTAGTTTGATGGTGCAACACGGCAAAATTACAGAAGCTGAAGCAGAAGAAGCACGTCAAGTGAAGATCGAAGACATGTTGATCGAGAGACAACCTGAAAAAGAAGCACCATTCCAAGCGTTCCTGGATGAAGTGGAACGAGAGATTAAAGAGAAAATGGATGGCTCAGATATCTATAAAGATGGGTTGAAAATTTATACCACTTTAGATCCTAAAGCACAGGAACAAGTACAGCAGCTATTAAGCAATGAGGGTCCTACCCCCGTGGCCGGATGAAAAATTAATGGCTGGAGTTACTGTCACAGACACACAAACAGGTGCCATTCGAGCAATTGGCGGAGGCCGAAACTACCAAAAAGGTCAATTCAATACGGCCACTCAAATCAACCGTCAACCAGGCTCAACGTTTAAACCAATCACAGCCTATGGTCCGGCAATCCAATATAATAAGATGTCCACCTACCATCAAATTAAAGATGAAAAAACTGAATTTGATGTCAATGATGGTTGGACACCTAATAACTTTGATAATCAGTTCAGGGGATGGGTATCCGCTAGATACGCTTTAAGCCGCTCATTAAATATTCCTACCATTAAGTTAATGGAAGAAGTAGGGATCGATAAGGCGGAAGAGTTTGCAAAAGGACTCGGATTTAAAGTACCTGACAAAGGTTTTATGCTCTCAGATGCCATTGGAGGAGGAGTTGGAACGAATCCTAAAGAAATGGCTGCCGCGTACGCTGCTTTTGGTAATGAAGGCGTATATAATGAACCACATACCGTAACAAAAGTTGAAGTACCTGGTGAAGGAACCATTGAGCTAACTCCGGAGCCTAAGTCTGCCATGAACAGCTACACGGCCTTCATGATCTCTAACATGCTACAAACCACAATGAGTGAAGGTACTGGTACAGCTGCTAACGTACCTGGGGTCTACCTGATGCAGGTAAAACCGGAACGACGAACCGCGGGGATTATGCATCAGACTCTTGGTTCAATGGATACACAACGAACTACTCCATTTCCATTTGGGCAGGTTACGATGAAGAAGATCCAATGTCTCAGGCGGCAAAAAATATACCAAAACAGATTTATAAGCCTTTGATGAGTCAATTATCTCAAGGAATAGAAACAGCTGACTTTACTAAACCGGATTCCGTTGCCTGGGTTGACGTAGAAAAAGGGTCCAGACCTGCACGTCTACCGAGTGAATATACACCTTCGGACCGCATTGTCACAGAACTATTCCACGTAGACAATCAGCCATCTAAAGTATCAGAAACGTATCAGAAATTGGATCCTGTTCAATCTCTGGCCGGAAAATTCAATGAAGAAACCTCTAGTATTGATCTTTCATGGTCCTATGGAAATACAGATGGAATCAGTTTCCGTATTGCTGCCTCCATTGATGGTGGAGAAATGAGAGAGTTGACGACAACGAAAGAAACAAGTGTCGAAATTACGAACGTCGATCCGGGTGCCTCCTACGAATTTGCTGTGGTGGTCATCAGTGATGACGATAATACAGCGAATAGTGAGCCAGCTACTGTCATGGTTCAAGCCCCAGGTTCTCTTGAACAGGAAAATCCTGAAGAATCCGAAGACGGCGAAAATCAGGAAGAAGAAGGAGAGAACACGGAAGGCGAAGGTCCTCCTGAAGAAAACAACGAAGGAGACGGCCAAGGAAATAATGACGGTAACGGAAATGGTCAAGAAAGTGATCAGGGGAATGGTCAAGGTAATGGCCAGGACGATGGATCTGACAACACGAATGATAGTGAAAACGATGGTCAAAACCAAGATGATGGTTCTGGTTCAGATGGGGACAGTGGTTCTGATGAAGAACAACCGCCCGCTGAAGAGGATCAGGAACAGCAAGATGCAGCTTAAACAAAAAACACCCTCTCGAAATAATTTCGAGAGGGTGTTTTTATTGGGATTTCTCTTTCTTTTTCATTCGTTTCTGCCCTTCTCTGCACAAAAATAACAAAGGACATTCCTCACAATTCGGACGCTGTGCTTTACAGTGGTAGCGCCCGAAAAATATCATCCGGTGATGAGTAACACACCACTCTTCCACCGGTATTTTCCTCATCAATGTTTTTTCTACTTCCAAGACGGAATCTTTCCACCTGCAAAAAGCTAGGCGTTTAGAAACACGCTCCACGTGTGTATCCACCGCTATGGCAGGTTCATCAAATGCGACGGAAGCTACTACGTTTGCCGTTTTCCTCCCCACTCCAGCTAAACTTTCCAACTCTTTTTTTGTAGGGGGTACTTGCCCATTAAACTTTTCAACAAGTGTTTGCGAAAGCTTCTTTATGTTCTTTGCCTTGTTCCTATATAAACCGATCCGTTTGATGTCATTTTGGAGCTCTTCTAAAGGAACAGCAATGTAGTCCTCCGGATTTTTATATTTTTCAAAAAGTTGAGGGGTCACTTTGTTCACTAGTGCATCAGTGGCCTGAGCAGATAAAACGACAGCAACGAGGAGTTCAAAAGGATTGCTGTGCGTCAATTCACACTCGGCCTCAGGGAACATTTCTTCAAACGTATCTAGACAATGACGGATTTGCTGTTTGTTCAACATCGTTTGTTTTAAGAATCCTCCTCCAACCAGTTATAGTAAAGGGAAATGTCACGCTTCTTATTTTCCTGTTTTTGCGTTTTAGAGCCCTGTTGTCCTTGGCGAAACTGCCTGCCCTGTTCACGGGCCTGTTCCACCGTTTTTACACCTTTCCGCTTCCACTCTCTCAGGATACGGTCAATGTACTTGAAGTTCAGTTTACTCATTAATACCGCTTCTCTTAACGCAGCCTTGATCAGTGCTGGAGATTGCTCTTCCTCATCAAGCCATATATTAATGGTCTCAATTTCGAATGGAGACAAGGGTCTCCCGAATTCCTGCTCAAATAGAGGGAATATATTCTCATCATAAGACCGATCATTCGTTTGAGGCTTCGGTGATACGGCGAAGATTTTTTCCCATAATGGTTCTAGTGAATAATATTCATTAAGGACTCGATGCTCATTTTGATTTTGCTCAATGGTCATCATCCTTTTTTGTATCAAGCTCCTCAGTACTTGTGAACATTCTTGGGAAGTAATGGTTAGATGAGTCGCCAGTTGTTCAGGTGTCGGAAATCCATTTCCTTCTGTACGGAAACGATGAATTTGTAGGAGAACGACCAATTCCGTTTCATTTAACTTCAATTGATGAAAATTTTCAAGAAGTTTCGTTGGAACGACCATTTGGTTATCCATGATGTTCTGAAAGCTTTGGTATTTAGCCAAATCAATCCCTCCATTCTTAATCTTCATGGAATGAAAAACACCGATACGCCGTGGGCGTTAGATCGGTGTTCGTTCATCGGCATGATTGGTGATCACGGGTACAGTCGATTCAATAGACGAGGGAACGGGATCGTCTCGCGAACGTGCTCGACTCCAGAAATCCAAGCAACGGTACGTTCAAGCCCTAATCCAAAGCCAGAGTGCGGAACACTTCCGTACTCACGTAATTGTAAATACCATTTGTAAGCATCTCCTGTGAGATCATGTTCTTCATACCTTTGTTGCATCAACTCTAGATCATCGATTCGCTGAGACCCACCGATGATTTCACCATATCCTTCAGGAGCGATCAAGTCTGCACATAAAACCACTTCAGGTCGCTCAGGATCCGGCTTCATATAGAATGCTTTGATGTCAGCAGGATAATTTGTAATGAATACAGGCTTATCATAACTTTCAGCAATCGCTGTTTCATGCGGGGCTCCAAAATCTTCTCCCCATTCGATATCATCAAACCCTTTATCTTTCAAAAGTTGGATGGCATCGTCATAACTAATGCGCGGGAATGGAGCCTGGATTTTTTCAAGTTTCTCTGTATCACGCCCGAGTGCATCAAGTTCGATCTTACAGTTCTTAAGAACCGATTGAACCACGTGAGAAACATATTGTTCCTGGACTTGAAGACTGTCTTCATGGTCCATGAAGGCCATTTCAGGCTCAATCATCCAAAATTCAATCAAATGGCGGCGGGTTTTTGATTTCTCAGCACGGAAGGTTGGGCCGAAACTGAATACACGACCGAAAGCCATCGCAGCAGCCTCCATGTAAAGTTGACCACTTTGAGACAAGTAGGCATCTTCCTCAAAGTATTTCGTATGGAAAAGTTCTGTCGTTCCTTCTGCAGAAGAGCCTGTAAGAATAGGAGGATCAATTTTTACGTACCCATTGTCATTGAAAAATTCGTAAGTGGAGCGAATGATTTCATTTCGCACTTTCATGACGGCGTGCTGACGTTTAGAACGCAACCACAAATGGCGGTGATCCATTAGGAACTCTGGACCGTGTTCCTTTGGTGTGATCGGATAGTCGACCGCTTCATGAATGACTTCAAAATCTTTGACTTGCATTTCGTATCCAAGTGGAGAACGGGTATCTTCCACGATTACACCTGTTACATAAAGAGAAGACTCCTGTGTTAAAGCCTTAGCATCTTGAAACTTTTCTTCACCAATTTCTGCTTTAACGACGATCCCTTGCATAAAACCTGTTCCATCACGGAGTTGCAAGAAAGCAATTTTACCACTGGAGCGTTTGTTACTAAGCCAGGCTCCTAACGTTACTTCTTCTCCTACATATTTTGATACTTCAGATATAGTTGTTTTCACACTAAAACCTCCAAAAGCTTAAGATTGATATTTGTTTACAAATCGTTCGATTCGATCAGCTGCTTTTTCGAGCTGATCCAAAGATGTCGCGTAGGACAGGCGCACATTATCCGGGCTTCCAAACCCTGAACCCGGAACGAGCGCAACTTTTTCTTCATCTAATAGAGCTTTCACCCATGCATCGACGTCCTCAAAACCGCCGTTCTCCACAGCTTCTTTCACGTTCGGGAAAAGGTAAAATGCGCCGGATGGTTTCGCACAGTGCACACCAGGAATTTGTACCAGGCGCTTGTGAAGGACATCCAACCGTTCTTTAAATGCCTCTTTCATTTCGTCTACTTTTTCTTCAGAAGCCGTATAAGCAGCGAGTGCCGCGTACTGGGCAATGGTCGTCGGGTTTGATGTCGAGTGTGAAGCCATATTGGTCATCGCTTTAATCACCGTTTTATTCCCCGCAGCGAAACCGATTCTCCACCCTGTCATCGAATGAGATTTGGAAACTCCATTGATAATGATCGTTTGATCATACAGTTCTTTAGACAGTTGAGCTATGGAAACATGTTTTTCCTCTGTATAAATCAATTTTTCGTAGATTTCATCTGACACGATCAGGATGTCATGCTCAAGACACACTTCTCCGAGCGCCTTTAATTCTGATTCTGAATACATCATACCTGTCGGATTACTTGGTGAATTAATGATAACAGCTTTCGTTTTAGATGTAATCGCTTCTTTCAATTGCTGTGGTGTGAGCTTAAAATCATTGGATTCATCTGCTGAAACGATCACGGGCTTACCTTCAGCGAGCTTAATTTGTTCTGGATAACTCACCCAGTATGGAGCCGGAACGATGACTTCATCTCCCTCATTCAGAAGAACCTGGAATAAAGTGAACAAAGCATGCTTCGCACCTGTAGTAACAATGATTTGCTCATTCGTGTACGTTAAACCTTGATCACGCTTAAGTTTTGCTGTAATACTGTTTTTCAGCTCAGGGACTCCACCAGCTGGTGTATATTTCGTCATCCCTTCATCCATCGCACGCTTAGCAGCATCCAAAATATATGACGGGGTATTAAAGTCCGGTTCCCCTGCTCCTAATCCAATCACATCATGGCCTTCAGCCTTCAATGCTTTCGCTTTGGCTGTGATTGCCAATGTCGTTGATGGTGTTAAAGCTTTCACTCGTTGTGCTAATTCCATAATCGTTCACTCCTTTTACTCATTCTGTCTGAAAGCAAAGCGCTGATCAAACGCTTCACCCTGCAATGTGAAATAATCCAATACATAACGGTTCTGATCATCGATATAGGTCAATTGAAACACAGGTTCGTTTTCCTCAAAACCATATTGTATATCTTTGAATGTACAACTGGAGCACGTATTCACCCACCGGGAACGCATCTCCTCCAAAGTAAGCGCTTCTTCTCCAGAAACCTCATCAAGGATTTTATCTTCTTTAATGTCTATGAATAAGATCGATGCTTCTTTGGACTCGTTCATTCCTTGGACGATATGGAACTCCCTTTTGCCATGGTATGTAGAAACATGGTTGATCGTAGCAAGGTCCCCTTGTTCCAGCGCAATCGTCTCTGCTTCAGGATGACCTTCTTTACGGTCCTGGTTCACATCTATATATACCCATAGGAAAAGGATAAGAACTAAAATAAAAAGGGTTCCTGCTATCGCAAGGCTCCACTTCAACCAACTAGGTACGGTAAATGGTGAAGACTGCGGTCTCAGCATCGTCATCATCCAGTGCCAATCCAAACATCAGATTATTTTCTTTAAGTGTGCGGTTCAACGAATCGACAATTTTATAAAGATCATCAGACTTTTGAATCCTGACTGTCGATAACGTTTCAATTTTATTTTCCATCGTTAAAAACCTCCATTGTGCGGGGTCCGCTTTATATTATAACAGGTACGTCCAATCCCATGCGCTGGAGTCAGAGCCATTTGTCGATCTTATTAATCAATTGACGGGTGGACTCATAAGAAACAGGGACTTCCGGCAAAGAATTCAAGAAGTATTTTCCATATCGCGCCTCCATCAACCGTTGATCACAAATAAAGACGATTCCTCGATCGGAGCTGCTTCGGATCAACCTTCCAAAGCCTTGTTTGAATCGAATAATGGCATGAGGAAGGGATTTCTCCATAAAGGAATTTTTTCCTTCTTTCTGCATTCGCTCATTCCTTATCGATTGTATCGGCTGATCTGGTGGTTGAAAAGGCAATCGTACCATCATCAAACAGGAAAGATCGTCTCCGGGTATATCCACCCCTTCCCAGAACGAACTCGTCCCGAGAAGAATAGCCTGGTCAAACGCTTGAAAGTTCTTTTTCAAACGGTCCCTGCTACCACTGGATACGCCTTGTGCGAAAACCATGAACTCTTCTGGGTCAATAAACTCTTTTAAAAGTGAATAGGTTTGACGAAGCATTTCATAAGAAGTAAATAAAACGAGCATTCTTCCTTTTGTCACTTCCGCCACAGAATAAATCGCTTCACTGAGTGCTTCAACAAACGAGTCGGGGTCATTTTTTATATTCGGGAAATCATTTGGGACCATAAGCTGGACCTGCTCCTTAAACTGATAAGGAGATGGAATCACGGATTCAATCGTGTTCGCAAGGTCCTGCATCCCCAAGGATTTTCGAATGTATTCGAAAGAACCATCTGTTGTTAAGGTGGCACTCGTTAAAACGGCGCTGCTCTTCTTTCTAAATAGTCGTTGTTCAAGAAGTTGGGCGACATCAAACGGCTCACTAAATAAGTAGATCGCGTTTACGGCCCCTTCTCCTTCAATTTCAATCCATTTCACTTCTTCTTCTCTTGTAAAATCAAAATAATGAATGAGTTGAGAGCGAATTTGGTGGCAGACATCGATTTGATTGTTCAATCGGGAGAGAAGAATCGGGATACTGTAGTCTTCTTTAACAGCAAGCTGCATTCTCAACTGTTCTTCCATTCTTCCCATGTGGACAATCAACTTTTTGATCATAGCCAAGAAACGATGAGACATTTCTTTGGCTGTGTCAATAAATGCTGGCATATCTCCTGACTTCAAAAGAAGCTGGGTACGGCCAATATCACTTTTCCCTTTCCCTAACCGCTTCTGCTTTTTGACACTTTGATAAATATAACGTGAAAGATGACTCAGCTCTTCCTTCGCCTCGTCAATGGATTGTTGGCCTTTGATTAGATTGGTATAAAAATCTTCCTGCAAAGACCATTCCTTATAAAGATTCTTATGAAAGATCTCTCCAAATTGGGTCAAATGCCGTTGAAGTTCACGATAGTTCATTCGCACACCAAAGTACCGACTAGCTACTGCTTCCAAATGATGAGCTTCATCAATAATCACATGCTCATAATCTGGCAGTACCGATTCCTCTTTCATTATATCCATACACAGCAGGGCATGATTGGTAATGACAAGGTCTGCTTGAGCCGCTTTTTCTTGAGCCCACTGGAAAAAACTATCATCCGTGAATCCGAGTCTAACGGTTTTGCTTGACTGTTCCGATGATACTTTATGCCAAAACTGCCTTCCATTTGATGGAAGTTGAATTTCATCTACGTCGCCCGTACGCGTTTTGGTCAACCAAACGAGAATCATGGCCTTTGTCAGTGCAATATCATAATTATCCTGGTACGACCTTTCAAGTTCATACTGAAAGTGTATCAAACTAATGTAATGAGCTTTCCCTTTATAGAGGACAGCTTTGATCGGACGAGGAAACATCCGCTCAACTTTTGGTATTTCTTCCTCTAGCAATTGTTTTTGAAGACTCGTTGTGTGAGTGGAGATGACGACGCGCTTACCACTTTCCATAGCTTGGAAAGCAGCGGATAGTAGATAAGCAACTGACTTGCCCGTTCCAGCACCTGCCTCTAAGATTGCATGTCTATTTTCTTCAAGAGCCTGCTTGACACTTGATGTCATTTCCTGCTGACCTTTTCGGAGTTCATACTCAGGGAGCAGACTTCCAAGGCCATTATCTCCTTCAAACACTTGCTTTTTCCAAGTGTCGAACACTGGAAGTTGAACGGTTTTAGATGCACGCTCCTGCACTTGCTTCCTGACGGCAATCCCGTGCTTCAGCATCACATCAGATTCACTATTGGTGCCATACCGCTTTTCCTCCAAATACTTCAGAAAGAACTCCCGGAAATCACTTTTCAATTTCCCTTCGATCTTCAACAAATGATGGATCGTACGCTCAGGGAGACTCTGAAGTTCTCTTAATAGATAAAGAAGTAAATCAGCCGTTACTTGAGCGTCTGACAATGCACGGTGTGGACGATCATGGCCCATTTCTAACCGTTCTGCCAGCTGCCCTAGCTTGAAAGTAGGAGAAGTTGGCATGAGAATGCGTGCGAATTCGACAGTATCAATAATCGGATTATGTAAAGGTTGATAACCGCACCGTGCTAATTCGTCATTTAGAAATCCAAGATCGAATTCAATATTATGTGCCACAATATAAGCATGCTGAAAAAGAGGATAAACATCCTCGACAATTTCAGAGAAAAGCGGTGCATCTAAAACATCGTCATTTTCAATTCCGGTTAATGAACGGATAAACGGAGGAATCTCTTTTTCAGGATAAACAAGGGAAGAAAACTCTTCCACGATGGTCCCATTTTCCTCCATAACAACGACACCGATTTCTATGATGCGATCCCCTTTTGAAGCCGCATTTCCTGTTGTCTCTAAATCCACAATTGCAAATCTGTTCATGTTCATCCCTACTTTCACAACAAAAAGGAAGGACCTTGCCTAAGACCGTGGCATAGATCCTTTCTTCACTCGCTAGTCATTTCTTATAATGGCAATGCTTGTAAAGGTGGTTCTTCCTCGATGATTTGCTCGACTTTATTGTTCTCATCCATCAGGGCAATCTTTGGTCGAAACTCTTCAAGTTCCTCTTCATCAAGCATCGCATAGGAAACAATAATGATTATATCATCTGGCTGAACACGGCGGGCCGCTGCACCATTCAGGCAGATGACACCACTACCGCGCTCACCTGCGATCACGTAGGTCTCAAGTCGTTCGCCATTATTATTGTTCACAATCTGCACTTTTTCATGGGGAAGTATACCGACTTGATCAAGCAAATCCTGATCGATCGTCACACTCCCAACATAGTTCAAATTCGCTTCCGTTACGCGAGCACGGTGTATTTTTGCTTTCATCATTGTACGTAACATAACAAATGGCCTCCTTGACGATCACCCATAAATGACATGTCCTTCTTCATCAAATACGACATTATCAATCAACCTCACATTGTCATAAAAAACAGCCGCTGCGAGAATTACAGGACGATCAATCTTCTCTATAAATTCTAACTCAGGATAAGATAATAATTCAATATAATCTATCTTACCACGAGTTTTCTCTTCAAGAAACTTCTCTGTCGCCTCAACAATCAATTCTTTTGACTTTTGCCCTTCCAAAACAAGTTTCCTGCCATACTGCAGCGCTTCCTGTATAGAAGGAGCCTCTTTTCGCTCTTCATCGGAGAGACGGACATTTCTACTACTTTTCGCAAGACCGTCTCCCTCCCGTACTGTAGGGACAGGGATGAGATGGACAGGCATATTATAATCTTTGATTAAGGCATCTACGACAGCTACTTGCTGTGCATCTTTCATTCCGAAATAGACGTTGTCAGGCCTCGTGATATTGAAAAGCTTCGTGAGCACAGTAACTACACCATCAAAATGCCCTGGACGGCTCTTTCCACACAAGACATTCGTCCGTTTGTTAACCGTCATATTCACGGATAATGATTGTGGATACATCGTTTCATTTGTGGGAAGAAAAACAAGATCGACGCCGTTTTCTTCTGCTGCTTTACGATCATGCTCCTCATCACGAGGGTATGTATCCAGATCTTCTCCTTCCCCAAACTGAAGCGGGTTTACAAAAATGCTGAGTATCACTTTGTCATTTTCCTTCTTCGCTTCCTGAATAAGGCGGATATGTCCTTCATGAAGGTAGCCCATCGTAGGAACGAAACCAATGGTCTCCCCATTCTTCCTCCATTCGGAAATGAATGTGTTTACATGATCAATTTCTCTTAATACTTTCATTTATCTCCTTACTCCTCCGGCAATTCATTAAGGTTCATAGTAAATGTATGGGATTCTTCCGGAAAAGCTTTCATCTTCACTTCTTTCACATAAGATTGTACCGCTTCTCCTAGAAGGTGGTTGCTGTCGATATAAGGTTTTACAAACTTCGGCAATCGATCAACCCCATATTTGAGAATATCGTGGTAGACGAGAACCTGACCATCACACTCTGCGCCGGCACCGATCCCAATCGTAGGGATAGACAAGCGGTTCGTGATTCTCTCTGCTAACTGTCTGGGAACGCACTCTAGGACGAGAGCCATCGCCCCGGCCGCTTCGATTTCAAGCGCTTCTTCGATGAGTCGTTCTGCGGATCCATGGTCTTTACCTTGAACCTTGTAGCCTCCAAGAACATTGACGGACTGCGGAGTTAAACCTATATGGCCAACCACAGGAATTCCGGCATGAACAAGCTTTTTCATTGCTTCAGAGACCTCACCACTTCCTTCAAGCTTCAATGCCTGAGCTCCTGTTTCCTGATAGAGTCTACGAGCATTCTTCAATGTGTCCTCTATGGATATATGATAAGACATAAAGGGCATATCAATCACTTTAAATGTGTCAGGAGCACCACGGTAGACAGCTTTTCCATGATGAATCATATCTTCCATGGTTACCGGAATTGTTGAGTCATAACCTAGTACCGTCATTCCCAAGCTGTCTCCGATCAGAATCATATCAACATCCGCTTCTTCGGACATTTTCGCTGATGGATAATCATAACTTGTGATCATGACGATTTTTTCTTCTTCATGCTTCATACGCAGGAACTGTGCCTTATTACGCATGGTATCCTCCCTCTCCCCAGTGAATTTCCGCTGAATATAGTTTCTCTTCCTGTCCGTCTTTGCTTCTCGCACGCAAAGCTCCATCTGGCTCGATCCCTATGAGAGTCGCCTGCCAGGTTTTTCTCATGGTAGATATGGTCACCTCTTCACCGATTTTGTAACCGAAATGCTCCCAATCCTTTTTGATGGATGCAAACCCATGGGTTTCAAACCGTTCATAGGTGTCTTCAAAAAGGCGTAAGATGTGTTGGACCGTTTGTTGAATATTCCAATGCTGGCCTGATTCGACTTTAAGGGAAGACGCTTTGTATTTAATATCTTCAGGGATTTCACGATCTTCTTGATTTACATTCATCCCCATACCCAGAACAATATATTGAATCGTATCCTGCTCTGCTTGCATTTCTGTAAGAATGCCTGACACTTTCTTATGATTGATCAATAGATCATTCGGCCATTTGATTTGCGGGACCAACGAAGATCTTTCTGCAACCATCCTGGCTAATACGGTTGCTGCCAGAAGAGTGATTTGAGGTGCTTGTACAGGAGGTAGATTCGGACGTAAGAGGACACTCATCCATATCCCTTTTCCTTTTGGTGAATCCCAATTCCTCGACATTCTTCCCTTCCCTTTCACTTGCTCATCTGCAATGACCACAGTTCCATGGGGTTTTCCCTGTTTGGCTAATTGATGCACAATTTACTGGGTGGATTCCACCTGGTCGTAATGATGCAATTCATGACCAATCCATTTGGTATCCAACCCCCATCTGAGCGTGTTTTCACTGATCTTATCAGGGGAAGACATAATTTTGTAACCCTTCCGTTGGACGGCTTCAATTTTGTATCCGTCTTTTTTCAATTCGTTCATGTGCTTCCAAACAGCTGTCCTTGATATTCCCAGCTGCTCAGAAAGTTGCTGACCTGAAATATGACCTTCTACGTTATTCAGTAACTCGATTAGTTCCTTGCGGGTGGATTCCATTCCCTCACCCACTCCTTTATTTTTTCATAATCATTTTCTATTTCCTCGGTGACCACATGGTATTCAATCTTGTCCATCCACTCTGAGATCCATGGACCTTTCGGCAGATCTGTGAACAATTGCAAAAGGTCTCTAGCCTGGAAAGTCAGCTCCCTCTTATTATGAATAGGCAGCTGTTTTTTCGCCTCAGTCAAAACCTCACCCGAAATCTTATCTACTCGATGTAAAGCTGAGACCAACCTAGAGAAAGACGGGAAAAGTTCTTCTTCCAATTGATAGATAAGCCATGCTGTCACATTCTTTTCATTTTCATACTTTCTATAGGCGTGTAACAACTGTTCTGTTTTCTTCTTTGTATCCTTTGAAAGTTTCCATGACTTCATGAAATTTTCTGCAGTTAAATGTGGATATTGCAACACATAAAAAGCGATGATTTCGTGCCAACCTAATATTAGAGAATAAGGAACATTCCTATGAATGTCCAAGTCTTTAAGAATTGGCAAATGATTCTTTAACCCTGTTGATTGCAGAAGCTGCAAGCCTAAAGCATAATTCGAGCCTCCGAAAATTTTCTCCATTTCCACTGCAATTCTTTCAATGGAAATGTGTTGAAGTAAAGGTGACAAATGATTCAGGGCTTCTTCGGTCCTCTCTTCAATCTTAAATGAAAGTTGACTGGCGAACCTGACCGCTCTCATCATTCGCAATGGATCTTCGTGAAAACGCTCAGACGGCTCACCAACAGCTTCAATCCTCTTATTCCGAATGGCATCATGTCCGTGATAAGGATCAATAAGCCTGCCGTCCCTGCTCATAGCGATTGCATTGATCGTAAAATCTCTTCGAGCCAGATCAAGAGTGATATCCTGTACGAATGTCACCTCATCTGGGTGGCGATAATCTTCATAGCCTTCTTCTACCCGATACGTTGTCACTTCGTAAGAAACAGAACGATGGCGCACGATTACCGTCCCGTGTTCGATTCCTACAGGGATAACTTTTTCAAATATTTCCTGAATCCGCTCGGGCTTTTCCGATGTCGCAATATCGATATCATTGACCGGCCTGCCGCTCAAGTAGTCACGCACAGCACCACCGACGATGTAAGCTTCACCACCCGCTTCTTCAATCTTTTGGATCACTTCAAAAGCAGGTTCGAATACTTCGTGACTACTCATAGTTCAAGACCTGTTCATATAAAGTTTCATACTGTCTAAGGATTGTATTCGTTGCGAATTTTTCATGAACGACTCTTTTCGACTGTTCAGCCATCCTTTGATGCAGATCCTTATCCTCTAGAAGCTTTGTGGCGAAGTAAGAAATCTGTTCCACATTTCCAAGTTCTGCGATAAACCCGGTTTCCCCATGATCAATGACCTCTGGGATTCCACCGATATTAGTTCCGATACAGGGCACACCACAAGCCATTGCTTCAAGCAGGACAAGTCCAAAGCTCTCTTTTTCAGATAACAATAATTTCAGATCTGAAATCGAAAGCAGTTCACTTACATTTTCCTGCTTTCCTAAAAAGAGGACATGGTCTTCTAAACCCAGCTGTTGGACAAGTTGATGACATTCTGAATATTCCGGACCATCTCCAACAAGTAGCAGCTTCGCAGGCATTTGCTCTGCGACAGCTGCAAAGGTTTTAATGACATCGGTCACTCTTTTCACTCTTCGAAAGTTAGATATATGGATGAGTACCGCATCTTCCTCCTGAATGCCATAATGTTCTTTCAGACGTTGATCTTCTCTACGATAATACTCCCGTTCATCTACAAAGTTATAGATGACGTCAATATAACGGTCTGTATGTAACATCTCTTTCGTCTGATCAACAAGGCTTTGTGATACAGCTGTAACTCTGTCTGACTGTTCGATTCCAAACCGAATCATTTGTTTAAGGCTGGAATCAATACCTAGAACAGTAATATCTGTACCGTGTAGGGTCGTAATAATTTTCACATCACGTTCACACATTTGTTTGGCTAAAATCGCACAAATGGCATGCGGCATCGCATAATGGACATGAAGAATATCCAATTCCTCTCTATTGATTACATCGGCCATCTTAGCTGCTAGAGCTAAGTCATAAGGAGGATGCTGGAAGACTGGGTAATTGCTGACTTCCACTTCATGATAATATATATTAGGATATACACGGTTCAGACGAAAGGGCACCTGAGAGGCAACGAAATGGATTTCATGCCCCTTTTCTGCCAGCAACTTCCCAAGCTCTGTAGCAATGACACCTGATCCCCCTACGGTGGGGTAACAAGTGATACCTATTTTAGCCATAATCGATCACTCCTGTTATCTGTTCATTTCAATGATGCCTTTCCAATCAAAGTCTTCATGATCCAAAGCTTGAATCATGATATCTGCCATCGCTTGGTTAGTCGCTACCGGTATTTGATGAACATCACATAACCTCAACAATGCGCTAATATCTGGTTCATGAGGTTGTGCTGTTAGCGGATCACGGAAAAAGACAACCATATGCATCTCTTCACTTGCTATTTTTGCTCCGATTTGTTGATCCCCACCGAGCGGTCCTGATTGATACCTCGTCACCTTCAAATCGGCTTCGTCTGAGATCCTCATTCCTGTTGTACCTGTAGCAAACAATTCATGTTTCGATAAGATAGAATGGTATTTTTTTGCAAAACGAATGATGTCTTCTTTCTTTTTATCGTGCGCAATCAATGCAATTTTCATGGTAAACCTCTCCTTGTTAGTCAAGTATGTGTTCAAGACCATACACGAGGACGTCAAGTTCCATCACACGCTCTGCAGCAAGTTTTACTCCACTCATGAATGATTCACGATGAATGGAGTCATGTTTAACGGTCAATGTCTCCCCATGCCCACCGAAAATGACTTACTGGTGAGCCACAAGACCCGGAAGTCTCATACTGTGAATTTTCATTCCATCTACATCAGCCCCACGTGCACCCTCAAGCGTCTCTGTTTCTGATTCATGACCTTGTTTGTGAGGATCTCGGACCTCTTTAATTAATTCAGCGGTTTTAAGCGCTGTCCCTGAAGGAGCATCAAGCTTTTGGTCATGATGCTTTTCAATAATTTCCACTTCTGGGAAATGCTTAGCTGCCCACTTTGAAAATTGCATCATGAGGACTGCACCAATCGCGAAATTAGGAGCAATGATTGTCCCAATACCTCTTTCGGATGCAAGATTGGTTAACTCGGAAAGTTCATCTTCTGAAAACCCTGTTGTTCCAACGACGGGTCTGACTCCGTTTTCAATAGCAAGCTTTGTATGTTTGTACCCATTCTCAGGTGTAGTCAAATCAATGAGAACATCAGCTTCCACTTTACTGAGACATTCTGCAGCATCCGTATAAATGATCGCTTCCATATCAGGAAAACCATCCAGTTCTTTCACACTCATTCCTTCGTGCTTTCGATCTATACAAGCCACCAGCGAAAGAGTGGATTGGTTATGAATCATTTTTAATGCTTCTTTGCCCATTTTACCACGGGGGCCTGCGACAATCACTTTAATATTACTCACCTTTCATTCCTCCTTCTTTCCGTGTCCAGCGATCTTTATCCCTTGTCTCAATTTTACTCATGGATTGTTCAAAAGCATCAGCGAGGTCGATGTCCAGTGAATTTGCAAAACATGTGAGTACGAAAATAACATCGCCAAGCTCCTCTTCCAGAGCTTTATCTTTTTCTGTACTCTTTTTTGGTTTCTCCCCATACCGATGGTTTATTTCTCTTGCCATCTCTCCGACTTCTTCCGTCAATCGTGCCTGAAGACTAAGGGGAGAAAAATAACCTTCTTTAAATTGTGATATGTAATCATCTACCCTTTGTTGGATATCCTTTGTCGTATAATTCATGCTAAACCCTCGTTTCTTTAAGGACTCTCTCTAAATGTTAGCCAAAAGGCCGCCATTTGACAAATTTTTTAGTTTGATCCGGTAAAATTTATTGTTATATATTAGCTCTCGTTTGTTGAAGGATCCGTTTCGAGGTGTTATTCGGGCTTCGTTGCCCAGGTTAAGCGTCAGGAATGGCTGGGAAGCTACCAAGTGCATGATGAGATACCACAGGACGCAGTCCGAGGAGGCTCATCGCGCTCCCAAGGAAAGCGATCTATTTCCCGGAGCCCCATCCACTAAATAAAAGTCTCGAAACCAAGACTTCCACAATCCCTTTAATAACTTCCTTATGAATAATCAATACCAAAGTTACATAGCCAGAATTTAAAAACCGGAAGATATTGCCGCCACCCATTCAATTATCTATAATGGAAGTCGTGTGAAACAACTATTGGAGGTGTACATATGAAAGTCTTTGGGTTGCGCGTGAAAAATATTATATGGATTCTAATAGGATCCGCCATCTTTTCTTTCGGACTCGTTCATTTCAACATTCAAAATGAATTAGGAGAAGGCGGCTTTACGGGAATTACATTGCTGCTATTATACTTATTCCAGTGGGATCCTGCCATTATGAATATTGTGCTCAATATTCCGGTCCTCATCATCGGATGGAAGATTCTTGGTCGTACCACATTCTTTTATTCCTTAATCGGAATCCTTGCCGTTTCCGTTTTCATTTCCGTTTCTCAAAACTATATGATTGAATTTAACCTGTCTGATGATCTTACTTTGGCTGCCTTGTTTGCAGGTGTGTTCATAGGTGTAGGACTGGGCATTATTTTTCGGTACGGGGGAACCACAGGCGGAGTCGATATCATCGCACGTCTTGTTAATAAATACCTTGGCTGGAGTATGGGAAGAGCCATGTTCCTTTTTGATGCCCTTGTCATTTTTGTATCCATTATTACATACCTCGAGTACACTAGAGGTATGTACACACTGGTAGCTGTTTTTGTCGGAGCAAGAGTCATAGACTTCATACAAGAAGGAGCGTACGCGGCGAGAGGTACAACAATTATATCTGAAAGAAGTGAAGAGATCTCAAGGCGCGTAATGGAAGAGATGGATAGAGGTGTAACCGTGCTCGAAGGAAGAGGATCCTTTTCTGGTTCAAAGAGGGATGTGCTTTATTGCGTCATCGGTAAAAATGAAATTGTCAGACTAAAAACAATTATCGACCACATTGATCCTCATGCATTTGTTGCTGTTAGTCATGTACATGATGTGATGGGCGAAGGGTTTACTCTTGATGAGAACAAAAACCCTATCGATTAGATTTCTTAATAAAAAGACCTAAACAAGAAAACCGACCCTTTTAACAAGGGTCGGTTTTTCTTATTTATTCTTCATTCATACCTACGAACATGAATACAAAACGCAGCAATTCAGCAAGTGCAACAAGAGCACCAGCGACATAAGTCATCGCCGCAGCGTTCAATACCTTTTTCGTCTTGCGCTCTTCATCGTTTCTGATGACTCCAGTTGATACCAACTGGCTCATCGCACGGTTTGAAGCATCAAACTCTACAGGTAAAGTGATCAATTGGAATAACACAGCAGCCGCAAAGAATACAATTCCTGCTAAAGCAAGTCCAGCCATTCCAAGAAGAAATCCACCGATAATTAGGAAGATGGAAATGTTAGAACCGAAACTTGCAACGGGAACAAGTGCACTGCGGAAGCGTAAGAATGCATAATCTTGTGCATCTTGAATCGCGTGTCCGACTTCGTGTGCGGCTACAGCTGCTCCTGCTGTTGACCGACCATGATAAATATCGGTTGAAAGACGGATCACTTTCGAACGAGGGTCATAATGATCGGTTAAATGCCCGCGAACTTCTTCTACAGCAACATTGTATAATCCATTATCATCAAGAATTTTTCTAGCTACTTCAGCTCCTGACATGGCTGAGGATGTCGGAACTTTTGAATATTTTTTGTAGGTGCTTTTCACCTTTGACTGCGCCCAGAGTGGAATAATTAATATTAGCGCAAAGTAAAGAATAAAACTCATCTTTCATTCCTCCATCTTGGATGTGAGTATATAGGTCAATTTTAGTCAAAAACACATAAAAAATCAACTATGACCACTCTTTAATCTGTGTCTATTTTTCGAACTTTCTCTATAATTGATCGTGCCAACATAAAGTAATGTCACTAAAATCGCGCCACCTATGAAAAGGGCTGTAGATAGAAAAGCATTCCAGTCTTGCTGGGACTGTCCTTTAACGAGTTCTGTAACTTTCCCGCTGAATTTTTCCCTGCCAGTAATAGAGTCAATAATCGACAATTCACGTAGCGCTTGATCTGCTTCGTTCACTTTGGCCGCGTCTACATAACTATTGACGACTGGCCGTATCAAATTCCACTCATCCTGGATATCTTCAAGAGAAACAGAAGATACGGTATGGTTTGAAAAATGCTCCAGGGGTTTCTGCTATGATAGGGTATGGATTGTCAGATGAAGTAACTTCCAGAAAAGTAATGAGGCCCTCTTCCCACCTGGTTTCTTCAAAATCATCTGTAGAGCTATAGATATCCAGTTGTGTCCATGCTTCTTTATGGTGAGCCGGTAGGGTTTGGACATATTGTTCCATTTCTGCATATTTACTATTCCACAGCCGCTCAGCAAGCTCAAACTTTCCATCAGCAGCCAACCGACGGTATTGTGTTGCAAAAGCTTCCCAATCAGGAGATTCCCCCCGACCCTGAATGCGCAAGGCCGGATGGTACGAGTGTGAAAATAAGGGAACAAATGAACACCAATATAACACGTCCCATTTCACTTCTCCCCTCTCACAAGTATTATTTCATCTTATGAAAAGGAAAACAGATTTAGACTCTGGATTTTCTATTCACACATAAGACATAGGCACAAAGGATACATGCGATACTAAGCCAAAATGTGAAATATCCAATATCATCCATATGCTCAACAATAGCTGGATACACAGGCATTTGACCGAAAACGTAATCAATCACATCATTGTGAAGCGTCCATATAGCAGCAACGACAATATGTCTCATTTTTATTTTATAAAACGGGGCATACAGAAGTCCTTGAACAGCCATAGCTCCATGGGAAAAAACTAACATATAGCCGGTCCACGGAAGCGATCCATATTCTAATAAAGTTAAACCATTCATAACAACTGCCCATACTCCATATTTAAGAAGTGTGATGATGGCGAGTGCTTCTATGTAAGGAACATTTTTTCCGAAAATATAAAACCCAAGGAATATAGTAAAGAACAAACTGGCTGTAGGGCTGTCAGGAACAAACAACAGAAAGATAGGTTCGGTCACAGAAAGCTGAGGTTCATACCATATGTATCCGTAAATGGTTCCAAATAAATTAATGAAGAAAAGCAGGATTAAAAATGATCGGCTCGTGAGTAGGTAGGTGATTATTTGTTTCATGTTACCTTGTACCTCCAATACAAATGTAGCCGCGCTTTTTAAAAGCGCGGCTACATTGAATTAAGTATCTAATTACTCTTCAGATCCAGAACCTTCTGAATCACTAGAGTCTTCTTCTGAAGATCCTTCTTCAGATCCTTCCTCAGATCCACCTTCGGATCCTTCCTCAGAATTCCCTTCAGATTCTTCACCAGAGGAACCTTCTTCAGATCCGCCTTCGGATCCTTCACCAGAAGACTCTCCATCTTCACCACCAGCTTCACCGCCGCCAGCTTGTACGACAAATTCAGCAAGTTGTTGAAGCTCTTCATCACTTCCGCCAAAAATACCAGAAGGCATTTCTCCAACACCATTCACTGCAATATCTTTGACTTGTTCTACAGTCACATCAGCTTCAATCAAGGATGGATAGTTTCCTTGTCCTTGCAAGGCATCTCCGTGACAGCTCAAGCAGTTTGCTTCGTAAACCGCATAACCAGGATGTTCTTTATCAATCGTTGATTCAACCGCTTCCACGTTGACCCCGTATTTCTCTGCACGCATTTCATAATCGGCATGAGAAACAGATTCATAAGTCAACCAAAAAGTAGCGATAAAACCGATAAGCATTAATCCTACAGCAATCGGACGCTTTTGAGGGCGTCGTTCTGGACCACGATCCAGGAATGGCGCAAGCAGCAAAGCACCGAAAGCTAATCCCGGCATAACGATGGCACCAAGAACGATGTAATCTCCACCTGCGAATTGATATTTAAGAAATTGATACAAGAATAAGAAATACCAGTCAGGCAATGGAATATAACCTGCGTTGTTCGGATCCGCCTGTTGCTCAAGTGGTGATGGGTGAGCAGCAGTCAAAATAAGAAATCCGATCAAGAAGACAGATCCTACAAGCCACTCCTTCAACAAGAAGTTAGGCCAGAAAGCTTCTGTACGGCCTGGGTATTCCGAATAGTCTTTTGGTAAGTTGGCTTTTCGTTCAGCCGTGATTCGTGAATCACCGACGAACTTCATCCCTTTTCCCCTATGCACAGCTTTCCCTCCTTTTTAACGATACATTTTATAGTGGTCCGGAAATTCCTTGTTTACGGATTAAAATGAAGTGGAACGCCATTAACCCGAACAGTGCAGCCGGCAAGAAGAATACGTGAATAGCAAAGAAACGTGTAAGCGTTTGTGCACCAACAATCGATGGATCTCCGGCAAGTAACGTCCGAATCTGGTCACCGATAAATGGTGTGGCTGCTGCTATTTCTAGACCAACCTGAGTCGCGAAGTAAGCTTTGTTATCCCAAGGTAACAGATATCCTGTGAAGCCTAATCCCAACATGACGAAGAACAAAAGTACACCAATAACCCAGTTCAACTCACGAGGTTTTTTATAAGCTCCCTGGAAGAATACCCGTAGCGTATGTAAGAATAACATGACGATAACGAGACTCGCTCCCCAGTGGTGCATACCACGGACGATTTGACCGTAAGCAACCTCTCGCTGCAAGTAATAAACAGATTTCCAAGCGTTTTCAATGTCCGGCACATAGTACATGGTCAGGAACATGCCAGACAGGATTTGGATGACTGTAATAAAGAATGTCAATCCACCAAAACAATAAACGAATGCTGAAAAATGGTGTGCTGGGTTAACGTGTTCAGGCACTTCGTGATCTGCGATATCACGCCAAAGCGGGGTAATATCTACACGCTCGTCCACCCAGTCGTAAATTTTCTGAAGCATGTATTATGCCCCCCCTCCTGAATCTTTCGTTTCACCTAGGTAAAGCATACCTTCTTCTACTTTGAACTCAAAATGAGGCAGTGGTGCCGTCGGTGGAGTTCCTATGGCACGTTGGTTCCGTCTTTCGTGTAACGGCCGCCGTGACAAGGACAGAAGAATTGGTTCGGGTACTCCTGGTTGGAAGCCCAGTCGACCGTACATCCCAAGTGAGTACAAATCGGTGATAGTGCTACAATTTCATCATTCTCGTTTCTGTACACCCAAGCCGTCTTCTGAACTTCTGATTCATACCAAGCATCCACTTGATCGATCGTCCATTCAAAACGTTGCGGTTCATTCGTAAGTTCATCAACGGAAGCTACGGAGACGAAATCTCCACTTTCTTTTGTTTTCAATACAGGATCAATTGCGAAACGAACCATCGGTGCAAGCATTCCCGCTGCCATGAAACCGCCTACACCAGTGAGTGTGTAGTTTAGAAATTGACGTCGGGATACTCGTTTTTTATCGCTCATACTTTTCCCCCCTCTATGCTGTAATCCATGCGACATGGATTGATTACACACAGTTTACTAGGACATTACCATGATAGCGCAATCTCAAGGCGCGGTCAATAAATTATCAAACCTTGTCGGAACTTTTATCCAGTTACCAATAAGCCTGGATCAATTCGCTGATCTGGTGAGCTTGCTCCCGAACGAACGACTGTGTTTCAGTAGACTGAATATCGCCAGAACCCATACCAGGAACCCATAGGACGTGTCCTTCAAGCTCTGCTTCGAATTTTTTCCATTTACTGTCGAAAGTAAAAAGAAAAATGTGTTGGAAAGGCTGCTCTTTGAACTTATGAATCCAACGATTGATCCTCTCTACTTCGTCAGCATGTGATCCTTCAAGATAATGATAATCCGGCGCTAGAAATATCCTTCCCTTGTATTCTTTTTCGATCAAATTCGTAAACACTTGGTTCAACTCACGCTGGAAAGCTTGCTTAACCATGTGTTGATCGTTCCCGGGATCAAATGGAATCAAGGGGATGATTACAGTATCAATATACTGTTTTTCTGGTATGTATTGCGTAGTATCTGCTTTTGTCCATCTCATAATTCATTCCATCCTTTATCTATGTATCATTTTCTCTTTATTTTACTACATTTATACAAAAATGAAAGCCGGGACCTCTTTTTAAAAGGTCCCGGCTTCCGTATTTTATAGAAAGGCATTCAAATCCTGTTTAACTTTTTCAAGCTTTCCACATAATGATTTGAATTCATCGCGTGCCCCATTGATAAGAGCTTCGTCAATTCGGTCCTCTATGCTTTTCTGTCTATGTTGCAAAAGACTGAGAGACAACAGACGTTCCGCTTCATTCTTATCTCTGTCATTTAAGTAGTAGTCTTTTGGAAGATAAGGATTCTCTTCGAGTACGAGAGCATATTTTGAGCATTGCTGTGCATTCTCAAAGTTCATCTGAATATAGACTGGTTCTCCTTGATTCATCCTTAAATCATGAAACGACTTCTCGGCATCATTCGTCATAACCTAGCCTTTATAAAAACGGAAAGGTGGGTCAGAAACACCCTGGGCACTAATTTCCATGCCGCGCGGACAAAACTTCACTTCCTGGACAAAATGGACACTTGACAAAAGAGATTCATGGTTCATCAAATAATTAAGAATCCAAACACTCTCTCGCTTTTTTAACTGAAAGTGATTTAAAAACCAGCGGACAAAGTCTTTTTTCTCATCCACAGAGATTGGTGTTTGCATATGGGCGCCCCTCCTGCGCTTTATTAATCAGCTCATTGTTCTTTCAGCCGCTCAACGAAGTCCTCAATTTCTGTATCTGTAGGATCAATAGCCAGGTATTCTTCGAAAATCTGTCGTGCTTCAGACATCCTTCCTTCTTCTACAAGGAAATAACCATAAGATTTCAGGAAATCTGTATCTTCCTTCAAGGAAGGATACGCTTGTTGGTATTGTTCGTAAGCCTCCTTGAACCTCTCTTCCTCTTCATAAGCTTGGGCAAGTTCCCACAAGTAATTCGGGTCTTCCTCTCCAAGGGAGATCAATTCATTGATCAAGTCGATGATCTTATCATTCATATCATCAGACTTATAATTCTCGATGAGGAAAAGAATCGCTTCTTTATATCCAGGATCCAAAGCAACCGCTTCTCTCATCCACTCATAACCTTCTTCTTTATTCCCTTGTCTATGAGATAACGTACCGGCAAGATGATAGAGTTCCTTATTGAATTCATCTTTGGCAAGCCCTTTTTTAGCCATTTCCAGCGCTTCCTTCGGCATACCTTCTGAATCATAAGCTTGAGCTAAGTGTGGATACACGGATTGGAAGTAAGGGTCCTTTTCAATCAACTCTTCCCAAACATGGATCGCAATGTCGTTACGATTTGCCCGGAAAGCTACGAAACCATAACGAAACATTACATCAGGATTATCTTCTTCGACTTTTTGGAAATACTCAAGCGCTTGTTCAAATTCACCATTCGCCGCATAAGCTTCGGCAAGTCTTGTGGCAACTTCAATATCACCAATAACCGGCTGATGATGCATCGCATTTTCATAATAAGGGATACTCTTTGAATATTCCCCATTGGAGAATGCGAGCTCACCTAATGCAAAATCAATGATTGCTGAATTCGGCTCCACTTGTTTCGCCATCAGCAACTTCTGTTCAGCAACTTCAAAAAGTCCTTGAGCTTGATAAAGGTCGGCAAGCTGCACAAGAGCTTGCAAATAGTCTTCATCTTCCGGCCCAAATTGGTCCAGCAGTTCAATCGCTTCGTCATCTTCATCAAGATCAATGTGAATCTCTGCCATCATGACTTTCAGTTCTTGTTCTTTAGGATACCGTTGAATCAGTTCGTGCAACACCATCTTCGCTTCTTCGAGCATCCCCCATTGCATATATAGTTCAGCAATCGTGAATCTCTCTTCTTCGTCAGCCTCTGGTAAATATTGTGTTAGAGTTCTTATAGCATCTTCCGTCTTATGTGCTTCCATTTGACGGATGGCTTTTTGTATTTCCTCCATGATGACATCCTTTCCGTTTAAACAAAATGCTTGTGAATCTTCACTTGTATGTGGGATCCAGGCTTCTCATTGATGACCTTCTGGTTCACCTGTTTCACCTGTCCATTCATAACCGTTACATTCGGAACAGAATCATGATATCTAAAATCCTCCGTCTCTTCAAACGTTCGGACTTCTGAAGGGCGATAAAGGTTATAATCCGCCTGCCCTCCTGGGGACGATACCACCTTTGTGAGGATAGATCCCGCTGTCTTTTAAGTTTTTCAGAGAGAGTATTTCATCATCCTGTACATCTGTTAGCTTTATGATACCATGTTCGCAAAGTGAAGACCACAATTCTGCATAGTTGTTCGACGTATTCTCTGTATCTTTGACGAACATTGTCAACGGCATTCGTTTATAAGCCTGCGCCTGAGCTACCCACTCCCAACAAACCTCAGTAAGGTCTCCTACGGACTGCACTTCCACACATAAAAAGGGGCTTCCTTTTCTGGCAAAGAAACGGACCATTTCAGGCCGGAGGATCTTTGCCGGCACAACAGGTATGACCATATAATCGAGAGGCAGTGATTCACATCGATTCAAAAATTGGTCATATTGATTTCGGTAGTGACGTAAACTAGTCACTAGGTGTTGTGTGAGTAACAAGGTACACCCTCTTTTTATGTAACGATTCCCTGTGTCGGTCATGGAGGGTGAAAAAGCAAGCGGTTCTTTAAGATCTATCATCACATGCCCCGGACTGACGTAAAAACCATCCACTACCATCAACGTATAGGGTTCTTTTCCGGTTCGATCTCTGACGAACTTCTCTTCTTTAACTGTGCATTCACTAAAACAGGGACCTTTGTCATTTTCAACATACCCTTGAAACCAATAAGCTCCCATACGACTAAACCTCCAAGTAGGCTTTTTATATCGTATGAGAGCTTTACATAAACTATGAAGTTAATTTAGTTCAAGACTTGATTTAAGTCATTGAAAAATGATGGATAAGAAATATTAATACATTCTTTGTTCCTAACTGTGACACCACTTTCACAAATTAAGGAGGCAATTGCACCCATCATACCTATACGGTGATCTCCATAAGAATCGATGGTCCCACCATTTAGAGTTGTACCTCCCTGGATAACCATCCCATCTTCCTGGGCTTGGATATCTGCTCCTAATTTAGAGAGCGTTTCAACAACGGCCTCAATTCGATCTGTTTCCTTGAAACGCAGTTCCTCCGCATCTTTAATGATTGTTTTCCCTTCAGCTTGCGTCGCTGCCAAAGCAAGGATCGGGATTTCATCAATCACGTTCGGTATGAGATCGCCTTCTAACGTCATTCCTTTCAGTTGACCATGACGGACAACGATATCACCAACAGGTTCACTGCCAATATGAGTATGTACCTGGACCTCTATATTCGCTCCCATATCTTTCAATGCTTTTACAATTCCGTCACGGGTTGGATTGAGCCCGACATCCCGAATCACTAATTCACTATCAGGAACAATGGAAGCGGCGACTAGGAAAAAGGCTGCCGAAGAGATGTCCCCTGGAACTTTGATATCAGAAGCACTAGGCTTTTGTCCGCCCTGGATTTTGATAGATCTTCCTTCAACTTCTACATCCACTCCGAATTCAGGAAGAAGCATTTCCGTATGATTTCTTGTTTCCCCAAGCTCTATCACTTCTGTTTCACCCTCTGCAAGCATTCCGGCTAAAAGCAATGCAGACTTCACTTGAGCACTTTTCACTGTCAATTCGTGACGGGTCCCTACAAGCTTTTTACCTCGGAAGGCAAGTGGCAGCAAAGAATCATTTTCACGCCCCTGTATGTCTGCTCCCATGACACGAAGCGGTTGGATGACCCGGTCCATGGGACGCTTGGACAATGACTCGTCTCCGAATGCTGTCGTAAATAAAGGAAGCCCTGCAAGCACCCCGCTCATTAACCGGGCCGTTGTCCCTGAATTTCCAAAATTGATTGGTTGGGAAGGTTCGCTTAGGTGGGAAATCCCTTTTCCATGAACCGTGATTTTATTCCCTTCTTGCTCGATATTAACCCCCATGAGACGGAAGGCTTCGACGGTTCTCAAGCAATCTTCACCGGTAAGAAAATTCGTAATGACAGAAGTTCCTTCCGCCAATGCTGAGAAGATGACGGATCGGTGGGAGATGGATTTATCTCCAGGTACAGATAAGTCTCCGTTTAGTCGTTTATCTGTAGGTTTCAACTCAATGCTAGACATAGGAATCCTCCTCTACTGCTGGATCATCACCTCATATTGATAATGATCTAATATTTCTTTACTCTTCGATTGTTCTTCATTTGTAGCAAAGCTGATTCTAAGCACCCCGGTGATCCCTTCTCGAATTTCGAGGATTTGGATATTTTTAATGCTGATCGCTTCTTCAGCTAAGATTCCGATCACATCCCGGATCGCACCTGGTTGGTCATGAATATCCACATAGATGTCATAGAAAGAAGGGATAGCTCCTTTGTCTTTCATTGGAAGACCATCTCTGTACAATTTAGCATCGGACAAATACTTGTAAGTCTTCTCTTTCTCCCCTTCGGAAAGGTAGGTTCTTATCCTCTCCATTTCCCCAATCCAGTCATCAAGCATGGAAATGAGGAGCTTTTTATTTTGAAAGAAAATATCCTGCCACAATTTCGGATTACTAGAGGCGATTCTAGTAATGTCTTTGAATCCCCCGGCTGCCATCTGTTTAATATATGGGTGTGTAACTTCCCACTCTTTTGCTTGATGGACGAGAGAAGAAGCGATCAGATGCGGAAAATGAGAGATGACCGCGGTCATCTCATCATGTTCTTGAGTCGTGAAGGTAACGAAACGAGCCTTCGTTTCTGATAACAAATCCTTAATCACTTCCGCTTCCTTTTCATCTGCATGAACGGACGGAGTCAACACATAAATCGCATTCTCGAACAAGTGGGGTTTGGCAGCTGTATAGCCATGTTTGTGCGAACCTGCCATCGGGTGTCCCCCTACGAAGGAGAGAAGAGGGTGTGATAATCTGTTCGCCGCTTCAAGCACTTGGTTTTTCACAGACGACACGTCTGTCACTAGTAACGGTTTTTTCAAATCCATAGACTCGAGTTTATGGATGTAATCGATGGTAATGGAAATAGGCGTGGCTAAAATACAGATATCCGCTTCCTGAGCAGATTCTTCAAAGTTGAAAGAGGCCTGATCGATGACCCCTTGCTTCAAAGCCATGTTGAGGGTTTCGTCATCCCCGTCCATTCCAATGATAAATACATCCTCTTTCTTAGAGACGTTCATAGCTATGGAACCACCGATGAGTCCTAAACCAACGATGAGTATTTTCTGCTTCATTGTTCACCGACAGAAGCAAGCTTTTGTTTCATCGCTTCCTGGATCTCCTGCATGTCTTCTTTCTTCCCAATGGTCAACCGGATGGTATTCGGTAAACCTAACGCTTCCCCCGGAGCGAACGATAAACCCTTTGGTCAACAAGTATTCAAACATTTCATCACCACTGCAAGGCAAATGAATCAAAAGGAAATTGGCCTGGGTATCAAAATATTTCAATCCATGATCATCACAGAATTGCATTAAAGCTTTTTTATTTTTCTGGTTTTCTTGAACGGTTTCTTCAATGAACTTCTGGTCATCCAAAGCTAAGAGAGCAGCCGCTTGTGCAACCGTTGACGTGTTGAAGGGCTCCCGGGATGGCTCAAGAATTTGAATGACCTCTGGATGGCCGATACCATAGCCAATTCGCAAACCTGCTAAACCGTAAGCTTTAGAGAAAGTACGAAGTACCATCAAGTTAGGATAATGATTCAATGCTTCTACAGAATCAAAGGCATCATCCGCTTCCAAATATTCGTAATACGCTTCATCGATAACAACAAGAACGTGATCAGGAGTTTGTTCCAGAACCGACTGTAGTGTGGCTTGATCGATATGGACACCTGTCGGATTATTCGGAGTGCAAATCCACAGGACACGCGTTTGTTCATCGATATTTTGAAGCATGCCGTCTAAGTCATGGTGACCATCGATCAGAGGGACTTCTCTGACCTCTGCACCTTCAATCAAAGCATTGTGCCGGTACTGCGGAAACGTCGGTGTCGCCATGACTGTATTGGCACCTGGCTCGAGGAACGTGCGACAAATGATTTGAACCACTTCGTCTGACCCATTCCCGAAAATCAATTGGTTTTCTTCCACACCGATGAAACGGGCGACTTTCTTTCTAATTTCTGCGCCATATCCATCAGGATAGATTTCTAAATTCGAAATCAGTTTCGGCAATTCTTTCTCCACCACAGGGGAAAAAACCGAATGGATTCTCATTAGAGGCAAGTTTCACGATCCGATCCAAACCGAATTCCTTCTTTACTTCCTCAATACCTTTCCCAGGTTTGTATGGTTTCATATTTTTTAGAATGTCTTTGGCTTTCATTGGGATACTCCTCTCAACTCTTTAAATCTGGCCTCAGTTGTTTTGCATGATTATGATAGATGTGCTGGATATCTTTTTGGGCGATTCCCGTCTGGACGGTCACCATGACCCTGATACACTTCTTTAGACTACCAGGTACCGGAATTTCCCGCATGCACATGACGGGTACATATGTCCATCCATCTATTTTTCTAAGGGACTTTGCAGGAAAGGCATCATCCAGGTCTTCCGTCACTGTAAAATAGACAGACACGACATCCGTTGCTTCTATATGATTGGAAGCTATGACATCTCGGAGCAACTGATAGGATTGTTCTACAATTTCATCATGTTCATTTTTTTTCAACCGTTGTTGCTCCCCTTACACCTCGAATCATCATTCTCCACTCACCTCGTTTATTAAAAGGGACATTTGTTCTAGTAGTTGCTCTTTCTCGACTTCCACAACATACGGATCACTCAGTTCATGAAGTAGGACAAAATTGATTTTCCGCCGAAGGGTCTTCTTATCCAACATCATCTTTTCCACCATTCGATCGGGACGGATTTTCGATAAAACGGAAACTGGATAGTTATTTCTATCCAACCATTCCTTATAGGCTTGTATAGGAAGCTGCGCCCCTTTAAGATCGTTACTCAACTTCATCATAAACAAAAGACCGACAGCGACAGCTTCACCGTGAGTGATTTCCCCGTAACCCAGCTCCGCTTCAATCGCATGAGCAAGGGTATGACCTAAATTCAAGTATTTCCTAATTCCAGCTTCTCTTTCATCCTTCTCTACAATCGAAGCCTTCACTTGAATCCCTTTCATTAAATCACTCTCTAACTTGTCACCTGAACTTTTGGAGAGCGACCCTTTTAACAGGCGGTGTGCCCATTCTTCGTCACTGAGAAAAGCATGTTTGATAACTTCCCCATATCCGGAGCGTAGTTCACTCTCCGGCAAGGTTTCGATCGTTTCCATGTCATAGATGACTTGCACGGGATGATAAAACGAACCAATTAAATTCTTTCCTTTAGGATGATTGATGGCCACTTTACCACCCACACTGCTGTCATGAGCTAAGATCGTAGTAGGCATCTGGATATAATCAATCCCTCGTAAATAGGTCGATGCTACAAACCCTGCCAAATCTCCAATCATCCCCCCACCCAGGGCGACGATGAGAGATTTGCGATCTAATTTCACGTCCACACAAATGTCAAGGAGCTCTTCATACCTTTCCATACTTTTCGAAGACTCTCCTGAAGGCACTACTGCCGTAAATACAGGAACTGTTTCTGGTAAGCTTTTTTTCACATCCTGCAAGTAATAATCCTTCACCGTGCTGTCTGTAATGACTAATATAGAAGTATAGTTAGATGAAATAAACTCACCCAAACCATGACGTAGACCTTTTCCAATCAAAACTTCATAGTCATGACTGCTTGATCGGACCGTAACAGAAGCCATTAAAATTCACGTACTTCCTTGCGGTAATCGTCAACAGCACGTTTTAGACGCGGGAAGTAGTCAGCTGGAAATTCATCTGTTATGGCTTTAGCCAGTTCAAAAGCAACGATATGCTCCATCACAACAGAAGCGGCCGGAACAGCACAAGAATCGGAGCGTTCTATACTTGCGTTAAACGGTTCTTTCGTTTCAATATCTACACTCTGTAACGGTTTGTACAAGGTAGGAATCGGCTTCATGACCCCTTTTACAACAATCGGCATTCCCGTCGTCATTCCACCTTCAAACCCACCTAGTCGATTGGTACGACGGTAATATCCACGTTCCTCGTTCCATAAGATCTCATCATGAACCTCGCTTCCGTTTCTACGAGCGGCTTCAAAACCGATCCCGAATTCAACACCTTTATAGGCATTAATACTCATCACAGAGCCTGCAATTTTTGCATCCAGCTTGCGATCATATTGAACATAAGAACCGATTCCAGGTGGCATTCCTTCTACATACACCTCAGTAACCCCACCAATCGAGTCTCCTTCTTTCTTTGCTTCATCAATGGCGGTCATCATTTTTTTTGCCGCTTCTTCGTCAAAAGTACGAACAGGAGAAGCTTCTGAAATTTCTCTGCGTTGTTGTAAAGTTAGGTTTTCATCAACCTCTGACACAATGCCTGCGATTTCACGCACATAGCCTGTCACTTCAATGCCCAGTTCTTTCAAAAGCACCTTGGCAACAGCACCTGCCCCGACACGTGCTGCCGTTTCCCTTGCTGAGGAACGTTCGAGTACATTCCTCATATCTCGATGGCCGTATTTCATTCCACCATTCAAATCTGCATGACCTGGGCGAGGCTTGGTCACAGTTCGACGGATCTTTTGCGTATCCTCAGGCAGAGGGTCCTCTCCCATAATATCTGTCCAATGTTTAAAGTCATCATTATTTACAACTAGAGTGATTGGAGAGCCAAGAGTGTATCCATGACGAACTCCGCTTGTTATTTCAACTAAATCTTTTTCAATTTGCATACGCTTCCCACGCCCATATCCGCCTTGGCGTCTGATCAATGATTCATTTATTTGTTCTCTCAGTAAAGGAAGATGAGAGGGGATTCCTTCGATAATCGTTGTCAATTGCTTTCCATGTGATTCACCAGCGGTCAAGTAGCGCATAAACGTACCTCCTATGTATTCATCCCCATGTAGGGGCTGTTCTAAATTTTAGATACTACTATATCATATGGATGTAAATTTGTGTCGTCAAAATATCGGAATTTTTATAAAATAAGATTAGAAAGCGTTTCCGGTCACTTATTTTTGCCATTTTTTATAAAAAAACGTGTCATAAACTTCAAATCCATGAGTTTGTGGAGAAAAAATCTGCTCCGTGCTTCCAACAAAAAAGATCCCACCTTCTACAAGAGAATGGCTGAAATTTTTGTAGATGGTCTTTTTCGCTTCTTCCGTAAAATAAATCATCACATTACGACAGACGATGAGATCAAAATCCTTTTGGTAACGGTCAGCTAAAAGATTATGCTTTTTAAAGTTGACACTATTTCTTATCTCATCAACTACTCGATAAGAGCTACCTTCTTTTCTAAAGTATTTTCTAAGTATCTCAGGTGATACTTCCTTCAATGACCTTTCATGGTACAAGGCTTGTTCAGCCTTCTCCAAGGCATTACCGTCGAGATCTGTCGCCAGGATCTCTACTTGATGAAGAGACATGTATCTATTCAATATCATAGCCAACGTATACGGTTCCTCGCCTGTGGAGCATGCGGCACTCCATATCCGTAACTTCTTCTTTTTTCGTAGCAAATACGGAATGACTTTTTGTTCAAGTACTTCAAACCTCTTCCTGTTCCGGTAAAATTCAGACACATTGATGGTCATACGATCTAATAATTCATCCAACAACAATGAATCGTTCTCAAGGGCATTGTAATAGCTATTGAAATCATGATGGCCCCGCTTGTCCCTCAATGAAGTCAGTCGTCGCTTCATTTGAGCTTCCTTGTACTGTGATAAATCTACCCCTGTCTTACGATGAACTTTCTCTATGAATTGTATGTAATCCTGACTCATCCCAAAAACTCCCTCTGCTTATTCCATATAAGCGTACTCCAGCATCGTCAGGTTGTAAACGAGTAACTACCATGATCCACCAAAAGCTCCCTTATCTTAAATACTCCGTTTCGAGACTTTTGTTGAGTGGATGGAGGCTACGGGGAATGGATGAGCTGGAGAGAGCCCGCAGAGCTTTAGCTCGAGGAGGCTCTCCGTCACCCCCGCAGGAAAGAGAGTAGCATCCCAGCCACCCCTGACGCCCAACCCCAACATTGCAACAAACCCGAAAACATCACAAAATCGAGTCTCATAATCCTGCCATATTGTGTAATAGCATTTTTTGTTAATGAAATAAAAAAAGCCACCTTGGAGGGTGGCTTTTTCTTTAGTAGATCCAGTTGAGTGAATCTTTTTCATAATCGACGAGTTCTTTTTCATCAAAGAACAAACCGATTTCTCTTTCAGCACTTTCTTTCGAATCAGAGCCATGGATGACGTTTTTCCCAACTGTTACACCATAATCACCACGGATGGTTCCCGGTGCAGCTTCAGCAGGTTTTGTAGCTCCCATCATTGTACGTGCAGTTGCAATTACATCTTCGCCTTCCCAAACCATAGCGAAGACAGGACCTGATGTAATGAATTCTACCAGCTCACCGAAGAATGGTCTTTCCTTATGTTCACCATAATGCTCTTCTGCAAGTTCTGTAGGAATAGCCATCAATTTGGCCCCTGCTAGTTTAAACCCTTTGCGTTCAAATCTTGCTGTAATGTCACCGATCAAATTGCGTTGTACACCATCTGGCTTAACCATCAAAAAAGTCTTTTCCATGACAAACACCTCATCTTATGTATAGTGTGAAAGCGCTTTTAATAAGTGCCATAAAAAAGTCTATCAAACAAAGGCAAGAAAGGCAATAGATTTATGCCCTTCTTTTACCAATATACTTCGCAATCCCTTTGAGGGTCTGTTTTGCACGGTTCGCCGGTAATTTGTTCAAGGCTTGATAAGCTTTTTTCAAATAACGATCGCTCAGTTCCAGTGACCGTTCAATCGAACCATTGGACTGGACTCTCTCAATCAAGGGTTCAAGTTGTTCCGCGTTCAAATCTTCTTTCTGCTGAAAAACAAGTTCCAATTCCCTTTTGAACTCAGGATCCTCCATAGAAAAAAGTACGGGTAGAGTAATATTCCCTTGAAGAAGATCACTGCCTGCAGGTTTCCCTAATTCTTTCTCAGATGCTGTAAAATCGAGAACATCGTCGATAATTTGATAGGACATCCCGACGTAATACCCATACTGATAAAGCGCACGCTCATGAGCAGGATCTGCATTTGCAGCTATGGCACCAAGCCTACAGCTGGCAGCGATGAGCAATGCGGTTTTCCTTTTGATCCTTCTGAGGTAGGTGCGAAGGTTCTGCTCGATGTTATATTTATCCCGAATCTGTTCAATCTCCCCTAAACATAATTCGACCATTGTGCCGGCAAGAATTTGATGAGCACGTGGGTTTTCAAGGACAGATAAATTCTCGAGTGACCTCGCAAAAATATAGTCTCCTGTGTACATAGCTATCCGATTATCCCATCGTGATTTGATCGTCGGTTCTCCTCGCCTCAGCTCAGCTTCATCAATGACATCATCATGGACAAGGGATGCAGTATGTATAAGTTCCAAAGAAACAGCGACTGCTTTCATTCGCTCGATATCATAATCCCCGAATTTACCGCCTAGCAAGACAAAGACAGGACGGATGCGTTTCCCTCCTGCTTGTAACAATTGGCTGGACGCTTCCCTGAGTACTGGGTTGTCAGATTGAATCGTGTCGTTTACAGCCTCTTCGATTACCGCTAAATCATTTTTAAGAAAAGAATAAATCATTGCTAGTTTCATGGCATTTCATCCTTAGTTATTGCTTTTCCCCCATATGCATGGCTGCAACGCCGCCCGTATAGGATTTTACTGTTACCTTTGTGAATCCGACTTCTTCAAACATCTCTTTCAGTTCCTTTTTACCAGGAAAGTCTTTGGCTGATTCGTGAAGCCAGCTGTATTCCTGATAACTTTTGGCGAAAAGCTTTCCGAATACGGGCATGATCTTACCGAAATAGAAATAATAGATTTTTTTGAAGAGTGGATTGGTCGGTTGTGATGTTTCCAAACAGACCACTTTGCCTCCAGGTTTTACAACACGATACATTTCCTTTAATACTTGTCGATAATCTGGTACATTTCGTAATCCAAAGCCAATCGTGACAAAGTCGAACTGGTGATCTTCATAGGGCAAACTCATAGCATTCCCATGTTGGAATTCGACTTGCTTGACTCTGCCTGCAAGCTTTTTCTTTATACCGACTGATAACATGTTTTCACTGAAGTCAAGGCCAATGACTTTTCCCTCTGTTCCGACTTCATTCGCTAATGCCATCGTCCAATCACCCGTACCACAGCAGACATCAAGTGCATGGTCACCCTCTTTCACACCCATTCGTTTCATGACATCTTTACGCCATAACCGGTGTTGTTGAAAGGAAATGATTGAATTCATACTGTCATATCGTTCATAAATTTTTTCGAATACGTGATGTACTCGTTCTTCTTTTGATTGTGGTTCCATGTTCACCCTTCTTCCGCTATCTGTCTATAGTTGAATTGATGATGAATGGCCGCGTGCATGTAAGACTTCAGCCAGTTGAAATGGACGGGAAGCTGGGTGATTGTTGCTTCCAAACGGTGCATATGACTTTGTAGCATTTGTTCAATGTTCCCCAATACTTGGCCACTATTTCCAAGCAATGCCGGACGTTTGATGAGCGCATCAATGAGAGGGGAAAAATTTCCTTCCTGATAGCTCCGCTTTTCTTCCAGCAATTTTTTAGCTAACAACCATTCACCCGCCATATCATTAATGGCTGTCTTTTGGACATACGAAGCAACCCTTTGAATTAGAAGCGATTCGATTTTTTTCAAACCTTCTAAAAATTCTTGGAATGACTCCACATCTTTATAATAAAGTTCCATCTTCAATTCGTTGATTTCCTTGATTGCACCCGCAAGTGTATGAATCATAGGAATGTCATCAAGTTGGGAGAGCAGATAATAATATAGGCCGCTATAATAATCGCCGGCAAGAACCGTCAATTGACGGCTGCGAACGATATCTCGATCATCATCTTCATCAGATAAAGTAACGAGGTCATGAGTATCAAGAGCAATCTGAACAAGCATCGTTGTAATGATATATTGCTCTTTTTTCACTTCCGTCAAATTCGTGTGATCCATGATTGAAGAAAGGATCACAAGTTTGTCTTCATCTATCGTCGGCTCAGGGATAAAACGTACTAAATAAGGGTGGCGAACTTTCGATGCAATTTTTCGTTTGAGTTGTTTGATGTCCTTATCTGAAGAATTCAACTTGATCACCTTGTCCCTTCCTGAACACTATTAAACCATTCCTATTATAGCATATTTGACCATCTACTGTTTACTATGTACACGTTCGCAGAGCGAATGGTCACTCTGCATCATTCGTCATTTCCCCGTGGCTCGTTTGGATGACCGCTTTCCCACGGACTTTTACTGCAGAAGTATGCTCGGTAAACTGAGCGATCATTACTTCTCCACTGTCAAGCTTCTCGGAGTGGTGGAAACGCGTGTCCGTACCGCGGGTCAAACCGATGACATTCACGCCATCTTCAAGGGCTTTTATGACGAAGAAATCATTGTTGGATGTAGTCATAAGGATCGCCTCCTTCTAGTATCATTACTATCTCTTACAAAGGGGACTTTTGTCAAAACATCCACCTTGTTTAACACTGTGAATAAACGGCCTTTTCATCATTATGGCCACAAAGCAGTTTTTTTAATAAAAATAAAAAGAAAAAGGGTGCACATGCACCCTTTTTCGAAGCCCTATGTAGCTATTATTTAACCGCATCTTTAAGGGCTTTACCAGGTTTGAAAGCTGGTACTTTGCTCGCGGAGATTTCGATTTCTTCTCCAGTTTGTGGGTTACGGCCTTTACGTGCCGCGCGCTCACGTACTTCGAAGTTACCGAATCCAATTAATTGGACTTTATCACCGTCTTTAAGTGAATCCATGATAGATTCGAATACAGAATCTACAGCTTGTGTAGCATCTTTCTTAGAAAGATCAGCTTTTTCAGATACAGCGTTGATAAGATCTGTTTTATTCATGCCATTCACCTCCTCCCAAGAAGGTTTAACTCATTCAAGTGGTTTCATCCACTTCAAATGTTTATTTAGGTGCCATCATTTGATGACAAGCCTTATAATAAACGAGTTTAAAGCGAAATTCAATAGATAATCATGTTAAAAACGCGTAACAACGCGACTTACAAGCTGAATTCCGCTTCATTTCAAGTGTAAACTGCCATAATCTTCTTTGAGTGGAAAACCCTCAAAAACGTTGATATGACGGGATTCACCCAACTTTATTGACCTTCACTTAGGTAATTACGACATCCAGCTTAAAAAATCCTTTAAACTTCGTAATTTTTTTCTTAAAAACACTGAAAAGTAAGGATTTCTGGTGTTTTGAGAAGGGAAATAGGAGGGGGGATGCGGTCTATTCAGTTAAAAGTGGAACCTTCATTCTTCTCATTCAAGTTCCTTCAATAAGCACCCAGTAGAAGGAATCAGGTTAGTTTTTTACATCCATGAAAATGGAAAAATTAAAAACGGCTCACACGGAGCCGTTATAAAATAATTGCGATCATACCACCTGATCCTTCATTGATGATACGTTCGAGTGTTTCCTGTAGTTTGTATCTTGCATTTTCCGGCATGAGTGCCAGTTTGGCCTGGATACCTTCACGGACGATAGAACTTAAGGATCTGCCAAATATATCTGAATTCCAAATGGATAGCGGATCTTCCTCAAAGTCCTGCATGAGATACCTGACGAGTTCTTCGCTTTGCTTTTCTGTTCCTATGATCGGTGAAAATTCTGATTGAACATCCACTTTAACCATATGGATAGATGGCGCCACGGCTTTCAACCTTACTCCGAACCTCGAGCCTTGTCTGATGATTTCAGGTTCATCAAGAGTCATATCCTCTAAGGTCGGTGCGGCAATTCCATAACCTGTCTGTTTGACCATTTGCAAGGCATCCGCCACTTGGTCATACTCTCTCTTCGCATGAGAGAAATCCTGCATGATCTCAAGTAAATGGTCTTTCCCTCGAATTTCTTCTCCGACAATTTCTTTCAAGACATGATCATACAAATGTTCTGGGGCTTGAAGATCGATTTCAGCAATTCCTTCCCCAAGGTCCATCCCTGATATATGAGCACCCGTAATGTACTCGTATTGATCGAAGTTTCCTACGACCGTATCTACATCTCGTAACCGTTTAATATCTTTAACCGTATCTTCAATCGCCTCTTGAAGGTTATTCCTTAACCAGTGGCGGGAATCAAGAACCATCACCCAGCTCGGTAAATTCACATTCACTTCCAATACAGGAAATTCAAATAATGCTTCACGTAATACATTTTGAACGTCGTTTTCTCGCATGCTTTCTACGGATAATGCAAGAACAGGTATATCGTACTTTCCAGACAGGTTCGCCCTCAATTTTTCTGTGTTGGGATGATGAGGCTGTGCGGAGTTCACAATCATTATGAAAGGTTTACCGACTTCTCTTAACTCTTCTACAATTTTTTCTTCTGCTTCTACATAATCAGCCCGAGCGATTTCACCAATGGTACCGTCCGTCGTCACAACGATCCCAATGGTCGAATGCTCCTGAATTACTTTTTGCGTACCGATTTCCGCTGCTTCATGAAAAGGGATCGCCTCTTCATACCACGGTGTATGAATCATTCTTGGTCCGTGCTCATCTTCATACCCAACCGCTCCATTCACTGCATAACCGACACAATCGACCATGCGGACGCGGATGTCAAGGTGGTCATCAATATTGATGTTCGCGGCCGTATTAGGGACAAACTTAGGTTCTGTCGTCATAATCGTCTTTCCAGCCGCGCTTTGAGGCAATTCATCTAACGCACGCTCACGCTCTGATTCTTCCTCCATATTTGGTAAAACAACGAGCTCCATGAATTTTTTTATGAATGTAGACTTTCCAGTACGAACAGCCCCTACGACTCCTAAATAAATATCTCCATTTGTCCGTTTGGAAATATCACTGAAGATATCAACCTTTTCCAAAGGATCCCCTCCCAAATAAAATTTCACCTTCATACAAGCCTAGACAATCTAATTCTATGACGTTGTCCTAGTGAAATATGCAAGAAATTATAACTACGGAATCCCATACTGGACGAACGATCATAGATGATCCGCATAAACAGGAGAAGAGAAACGCTGGATCGGTAAGATATAATCAAGTTTAGTTTATGCTCACTAAAATCTATGAAAAAAACCGTCCCTCTATGCAGGAACGGTTAACAATCATGTCGATGGCTGAGCATTTGAAAACACCGGCTCACCATTTTCTATTGTATAAGTGGTCGAATAGGCAGGGACAAATGGAGTATGATCCGTCAGTAAGTAACGGATATCTTCCCCATGCTCGTAACTGTGCTCTTCTTCTCTTAAATATGTGTACAAGTCTTTTCGATAATCAATATACACTCTCCCCTGTTCATCAAGGTAAACGGGAAGTTTTTGGTCGGAATAGGGGCTATTGACCATAGGCGGCTCGTCCATTCCAATTTTCTCATGATCCAGTTCATACACCCCAGGAGCTACAAAATCCCCGAAAGGCGGGTATTTATTATTATCTCTGTAGAACTTCACTTTAACCTGTAGAGACCGTACCTCCTCCGTGGTTCGAAGGTCCAGTACTTTTACGGTCGGATCTGTTTCTGGATGGATGATAACATATTGATAATGGCCGCCGTTTTCAAAGGACGTACCTGGTAAATCAGTGAGCAGATTCATTTCTTTCAACTTACTGAATTCAATGGGATACTTTTGAAAAATCGGCGTGTCCTGATCTTTTGTTTTGATAGGCAGGAGACCGTTTTTCTTCTCCTGATAGGTGTCTACAGCATTTTGAACCATCTCAAGCTGCTGGTCATTCGGTACCTGGTTCTTCGCCAACTTGTTCTGCGGATATAGACATCCGGAAAGCAGAAATGCCGTCAAGGGCAATAATATGAATAAAAAGCGTTTCATGTGTGGACTCCCTCCTGTTAGGCCGTCGGTCCGCTCAGGACGATGTAAAAAATAATTATTCCTCCGAAAATCATGAACAAATAAGCGAATACAGCGATCATTACTGATAGAAAGCCCTTTAATTTATACCTGCTTAAGTAAATTAAACCAACAGCCAGGAGGAACAATGAAATAATTCCTGCGAAGGATATGTACATTGAGCATTGATTCTGACACAGCTCTTCCTCCTTCAAGCACACTTTGCTGATGGTATTATACCACAAGTCTCTATAAACGGACAGATGAGAAAACAGAGTCTATCAGTCTTTCAATCCATTCTTACAACTTTTTTCATAATGTCCTCATTCAAAATTGGTTCCGAGGTGTATATTGAGCGAATGGGGCTGCGGGGAATGACTAGCTTTCCGCGGGAGTCTCGCCATCCCCCTTCGCCCCTTTGCCATGAAAGAGTCTCGAAACCACTTCTAAAAGATCAGCTTGTATGATTGAAGGAGGTGAATCATATAAACCGCTCCACAGAACGTAATAGCTGCATACTGAGGGATTTATAATTCTAATAGTGGGATAGTGGAAAGCAAGCCATTGTGGTAAAGAGGTTTGTTTTCGCATATCAAATGTGGCTTTCCAACCACCCTTGACTCCCAATACGGCAAACGAACCCCGGTATCTTATATGGAATGAATATTGCGATTAACCGAGCTGTTCATCTGTAAAAAAGCATAAAAAATCCGGGGCAAAACGGTTTGCCCCGGTTGACTAAACAATTCCCTGACCAGCTCATGTGTAATGATTGCTGCGTAATATCTTATGCATACGAATGAAGGACCGCCTCCTCAGGCGCCTATTGGTTCGTAATCATTTTAAAAACTTGCCTAAAGTATTCATATCCAAAGGCATGTTTTGTTTTGTGATTGCTTCAACGATTTTATCTTCCTTAGATTTTGAAACGTTCTTATTAGCAACCTTAGCGAGCTGGCGAACAAGACGTCTGACCGTCTTTTCATCACTGAAATCAGCATTCTGTACAGAATTCGCCACTTTAAAAACATCTTCCGGGTCGATGTTTGCCTTTTTCTTCAGATGATCAAAAATATTCTTCTGAAAATCATTCATGAACAATTGACCTCCTCGTGCGTTAGGTTCTGTGTAGTATATGCACGAGAGTCGATATGTGTCAGTCATTCATCTTTTCATCAAGAATATTTGTCAAATCCTCCATTTCATGGCGTCGAATCCTTGTCATTAATTCGTCAACGACATCTCTTGGATCCGCCGATTCAAATAGAATTCTATAGATCCCTGAAGTGATCGGCATTTCCACTCCTTGTTCTTGAGCAAGTTGAAAAGCGGCTTTTGTCGTCCTTACACCTTCTACGACCATTCCCATTTGATCCAAAACATCATCCAATGGGTACCCTTGTCCTAGTTTATTACCAGCCCTCCAATTTCGGCTGTGTGAGCTCGTACAAGTTACAATAAGATCGCCGATTCCTGTCAGGCCGGAAAAGGTAAGTGGGTTTGCTCCCATCGAAGTTCCAAGACGGGCAATTTCAGCAAGCCCTCTAGTAATAAGAGCCGCTTTGGCGTTATCCCCGTAACCAAGCCCATCAGAAATACCAGCACCAAGGGCGATAATATTTTTCAATGCCCCACCAAGTTCCACACCAACCAGATCCGGAGATGTGTAAACGCGGAATTGACGGTTAATGAAGAGGCCCTGTACTTTCTCCGCTACTTCTAGTTCCTTTGAAGAAACGGTTACAGTAGTTGGCTGCCTGAGACTCACTTCTTCCGCATGACTGGGACCAGATAGGACGACGATATCCTCATATCTCTCTTTAGGAATCTCTTCGGCAATGACTTCAGAAACACGCTTGTAAGAGCCAGGCTCTATCCCTTTTGAAGCGTGTGTAATAATCACTTTTTCGTGTAGTACTTGCTCCAATTGGCTGCAAACTTCTCTCATAGCTTTTGTAGGAACGACTAAAATGACATGCTTGGCATTTTCGACAGTCGATTCTAGATCATGGCTTGCGGTAATCGAATGAGGAAGATCAATATCTTTCAAATATTTTTCATTCCGATGTGTTTGGTTAATTTCATCAGCAAGGTTCGCCCTGTGTGTCCAGAGATGAACCTCGTGCCCGTTATCAGCAAGAACGAGTGCAAGAGCTGTGCCCCAGCTCCCCGCCCCAAGTACAGCTACTTTCTCCATGCTACCTACTCCCTTCCTGAATGAATCAGCTACGTCTTCTTGCAAAGATCTTGATTGGCGTTCCTTCAAAACCAAAGGCTTCGCGGATCCTATTTTCCAAGAATCGCTCATAGGTGAAGTGCATCAATTCAGGTTCATTAACGAATACCACAAAACTTGGCGGTTTAACAGAAACTTGAGTAGCGTAGAAAATTTTCAGCTTCTGCCCCTTGATGGATGGAGAAGGATTCATAGCAAGGGCATCCATAATTACTTCGTTAAGCAGATTCGTCTGTACACGCTTCGCATGATTCTCACTTGCTTCCAGAACTTTTGGAATCAATGTATGAATCCGTTTTTTCGTTTTGGCAGATAAAAAGACAATAGGAGCATAGTCAAGGAAACGGAATTGATCCCGAACCTTATCTTCAAACTCCTTCATCGTTTTTTCTTCCTTCTCTATGGTATCCCATTTGTTGACGACAATAATGACAGCTTTTCCTGCTTCGTGAGCATAGCCCGCAATCTTCTTGTCCTGTTCTTGAATGCCTGCATCTGCATCAATTAGAGTCAAGACAACATCTGAGCGTTCAATCGCCTTCAACGCCCTCATGATGCTGTACTTTTCGGTCGTTTCATAAACTTTGCCTCGTTTTCTCATTCCAGCTGTATCAATGATCACATAATCTCGATCGTCTTTCGTGAAAGGAGTATCGATGGCATCCCTTGTCGTACCTGCAATATCACTGACAATTACGCGTTCTTGTCCAAGTAGACTGTTTACGAGCGATGATTTCCCTACATTCGGTCGGCCAATTAAGCTGAAACGAATGGTATCATCATCGATCTCTTCCTGAATTTTTTCTGGGAAGTGTTTCACTACTTCATCAAGCATATCTCCAAGTCCAAGCCCGTGTGTGCCCGAGATTGGGAAAGGTTCTCCAAAACCGAGAGAGTAGAATTCATAAATGTTTTCTCTCATTTCAGGATTGTCCACCTTATTCACTGCAAGAACCACCGGTTTATTCGATTTGAATAGAAGCTTGGCGACCTCTTCGTCAGCACCCGTAATTCCATCACGGCCATTTACCATGAATACAATGACATCTGCTTCATCAATAGCTACTTGTGCCTGTGCTCTCATTTGTACGAGCAGCGGCTCATCGCCAAGTTCAATCCCACCGGTATCAATAACATTGAATCGTGTGGTCAACCACTCGGCTTCTGCATAAATCCGGTCTCTAGTGACACCGGGGGTATCTTCTACAATAGAGATTCTCTCTCCGACCAGTCGGTTGAATATCGTTGATTTCCCAACATTCGGTCGTCCTACAACAGCAATTACTGATTTTCTCATGAAAGGATCATCCTTTCTTTATTTCTATTTTCATTATTCCATGTTTCCTCAGTAGTGAAAAGCAAAAAAATACTGCTCTCCCCCGGGCGATGGTTTAATAGCCCATCTTCCGAAGAACAGCAGGAAGCCATTAACTTTATTATCTTAGCAAACTTTAGAAAAAGAAACAATTCTTTCTCAATGCTTGACGATAATATATAGTTGATCACTTAATGCATGAGCGATTCCATCTAAAATAGCTTCTAAGTTTGCTGCAACAGCTTCCATCTCTTCCTTCGTGTCACATTTAAACACAGCTGCACTGCCATGGACCCGATCATCCTCCGTAGTCACGGCTGCCAAAATGGCCTTCTCCATTTTCATGAATGATTCCTCCTACCTTTTCTCGAAGGCATTTGTATTGCATTTTCAAGGACGGGTACGTGTTCAATAATTTCTTTCGCTCGTTTTGAATCTTTCTCTTGAGGAAGAATGAACACCCCAATCCTTCCATCATTCAAGTCTCTTTTGATTAGAGGCACAAGAGCGGGAGTCCCTGAATCCCTGAAGACTCCTAATGTTACAGATACATCATGTAAAATGGCTTGCCTCTGGCCTAGATTTGCAATGGTAGACCGCACGCTGAATTCTTTAGGGGTCAATACGAAGCCCATTCCATATTTCATGATCTCTTCTTGACGCTCAGGTAAACCAATGTTCATGATATAAATGTTATCGACATATAACCCGGCTCCGTCGAAGGAAATGGGTTTCTCCTCTACCGTCACGATATCCGAGAGCTTCGAACCGCTCATTAACATTCCTGAGAGAAAAAAGCATACGACTGCAGCTGCTAAAGCGACCCAAATATTAAGGGCTAAATAGCAAAGAGTGACCACAAAAGAAGTGAAAATGACGAGGTAATTCCTACTCTCGAAAGCGACGGCTATACCTTCAATATACGTATTGCCTCGCGGGACAAGTTCATAAGAGTCCATTTCAGTCAATGTATTCCGCTCCATATTACGTACTTCCCGGAATTGAGAAGCAGCTAACGTCAAGAAGGTCACGGCGGTGAATTCTTTTTCCATAATAGAGGGGATTGCGATGGTTCCAAGCGCAGCTGCAATAAACCCTAAGGATAAGTGGATGATCTTCCCATGTAGGTATGTGGGATACTGCCTATAGTCAGTTCGTAACATAAAGACTCGAAGTACAGTACCGACAAGGATCCCTAAAATAATTGGATAGGTGTATTCATTCACACAAAAGCAGCTCCTTTTGATATGGATTTTCTTTTTTTACGTATCGACCTTTTCAATTGACCCACACCATGAAATAGGAGCAGTACAAACACCCCTTTTATCGAGAGAGAAAGCATGACATGAGTGTCAATCAGCCCTTCGTTTTGGTAAAGGGAGAAGATAAGGAATGAAAAAAAGGTCCCCCCTGCATTTGTTAACATCCATAGTCCTATCTGCCCCCCTATATCGTTGATAAACACACGAAGAAGACTTACGATCACAAGGAGAAACAGAGAAATTCCGGGGAAATTCACCCACACAGGATGGACAATGAGAAACAAACAAACAGCTGCGTACCCAATACTGAAAATAAACGGCCAGAAATAATCAAACCATGCCCTACTAATCGATATAAAAAGATAAGTTCCAAAGAATACAAGGATAAATACGTGAAAGTAAACCTGCCCTATTTGACTCCATGAAAGCATGTCATATGTACACATAAAAACACCCAAAATCAGTAATAAATCGCGTTTCAGTTTCCGCCGTTGAATGAAAAAGATGGCTATGATCGTTAGCGACCAAGCAAACCAATAAAACGTAACCTCCAAGACCCCACACCTCCCAAGCTTCACCATTTATTATGTGTGGTTCGGGAATGCTTTAAACATTTTCTATAAAGAAATGGTCTGTTAACCAGTGGCTGTGATTATTAGTTATTTAAGAATATGGCAGGATTGTGGAAGACTCAGTTTCGAGATGTTTCCGGGGGTCGTTGCTATGTTGGGTGTAAGGGAGAAACGAACCCCTGTACCAAGTTGAAAGGTCTCCCACTACCCTGGTGTGATTAGTATAAAGCGCTCTATCACAAGCTTACAGCATGCTGGATAGCGTTCTTAGAAATCCATTCCATTCGAATGACAACGTGCAAAAGCAGCTTATTCCAAAAGTGGTTTCGGGATACTTATATGGCGAAGGGGCGGAGGGGAATGGCGAGACTCCTATCTTAAGTGTGCAGGCGCCTCGATCAGCGGCGTATGGACTGGACTGAGCTGGCGGAGATAAAGGAAACACGAAGAACGGAGTGATTCGATGTTGACTTATCATATAGAAGCGAGGGAAGTCTCACTAGCCGCTAGGCGCCGGAACCGGATATTTAAGAGGAAAAAAGGGCATGGTGAGACCCCACAGGACGCAGTCCGAGGAGGCTCACCGCGCTCACGCGGAAAGCGAGCCATTCCCCGCAGCCCCCATCCACTCAACAAAAGTCTCGAAACTGAGTCTTCAAGTATAGGGAGCTTATGTTAAATATGCATAAGAAAATCTACAAAAAAAGCCTATGACAGATTTGTCATAGGCTTAATTCATTCTTTGGTCATACCATTGTTTTGTATAACCGAACAGAACGTGTGCTTTTCCATTCAATTCTTTAGGTTGGAGAGCATTTTGAAGCATCATAGCTATTTTGAATTCATGTAGGACATGATGAATTTCTTCGATTAAGGCTTCTCTTCCCTCATTGACTAGTACCTTTAGCAGTGACCCGGCCATACCAAAACCTTTTGCTCCAAGCACCATAGCCTTTGCTCCGTCAAGGCCGTTACGAACCCCTCCTGATGCGAAGACATGCAAATCATCCCGTATCGATGCCTCAAGGACAGACACTGGAGTGGGGATGCCCCAATTGTTGAACGAAGTGTACGCGCGCTCACGTCTCATGTTCTCCACTTTAGAGAAATTCGTCCCCCCTCTTCCGCCTACGTCAAGGTGGCGGACTCCCATTTGATAGAGTGTATCAGCCGTTTCTTTAGACATTCCATAGCCCACTTCCTTCACAATTACCGGAACATCGATATAATCAAGGATGTCTTGAATCCTATGCATCCGATGTGTAAAGTCACGATCCCCTTCAGGCATAATCATCTCCTGAAGAGTGTTGATATGAATTTGGAGGGCATCGGCATGGAGCATGCGAACTGCTTCTTTTGCCTGATCTAAAGTAGCCTCACTCCCCACATTGGCAAAGATGATTCCTTCAGGATTCATCTCTCGAACAATTTCATATGTTTTCCGTTCTTCTGCATTTTTCAAAGCTGACATTTGAGAACCGACAGCCATCCCGATTCCTGTCTCTTTTGCTGCTAGAGCCAAGTTACGGTTGATCACCATGGTCTCTTCTCCGCCCCCGCCAGTCATCGCATTAACAAAAAGAGGGGAACTTAAATAAAGTTCCCCTACTTGTATATTCATTTGTATTTCCTCAAAATTGAGACGAGCAAGACTTTGATGAACAATTTCGATATCATCAAAATGATTATGAATCTCCCGCTCGTGACTGATGGCATGGCGGATATGGTCAATCTTTCTTTTAGATCTGCTCATATCCATCCCTACTTTTTTAAAGCTCAACAAGTTCGGTTCAAAAACCACCATTTAATTGTTCAAGAGCTTATTTTTTATATTTATCAAGTTTGTCGCCAATCATGTCACTTAATGAGAATCCTGAATTGTCTTCTTCTTTCTCATACTGTTGGATTTCAGCACGAGCCTCGTCACGCTCCAACTCTTTCATGCTTAATGAAAGACGTTTAGCATTTTCATCAACATCCAGAACTTTCACTTCAACCGTTTGTCCTTCTTCTAACACTTCATCAGGTGTACCAATATGGCGGTTGGAAATTTGAGAAATGTGGACAAGGCCTTCCACTCCTGGGAACACTTCGACGAAAGCACCGAAACTTACAAGACGACGAACCGTTCCTTCAAGAGTTTCACCAGGGTTAACTTTTGAAGTGATATCATGCCATGGTCCTGGTTGTGTAGCTTTCAGTGAAAGAGAAATTCTTTCATTGTCACGATCGACAGAAAGCACTTTGACTTTAACTTCTTGGCCCTCTTCTACAACATCAGATGCTTTTTCGACATGCTGATGGGATAACTGGGAGATATGTACAAGCCCGTCAATACCTCCAAGATTTACAAAAGCACCAAAGTCTGTCAAGCGTTGTACAGTACCCTCGATGACTTGTCCTTCTTCTAGAGATTGTAGCACTTCATGCTTCTTCGCTGACTCTTCTTGTTCAACGACTGCACGGTGGGAAAGGATAACACGATTTTGTTCACGATCCAATTCCACGACTTTCAAGGAAAGGGTCTTTCCTTTATAGTCTTCAAAATCTTCAACGTAATACGTTTCAACCAAAGAAGCTGGAATGAATCCACGCAGGCCAATATCAACCACAAGGCCGCCTTTAACAACATCTTTAACTTCAGCTTCAAAGATTTCTCCGCTTTCGAACTTAGCTTCTAGATCTTCCCAGGCTTGATCCGCATCTACGGCACGCTTAGAAAGTACGATTTCATCATCTTCCACTTTCTTCACTTGTAGAGTGAGCTCATCTCCCTCACTCACCGCGTCTGAAGCTTTTTCTACATGAAGGCTGGATAATTCACTGATAGGTACAATACCTTCGACTTTATATCCAACATCTACGAGGACCTGTTTTTCTTCAATCTTCACGACTTTACCAGTCACGATGTCCCCTGCAGAGAATTCTTTCATTCCAGATACTTCTTGATTCATTTCATCCATACCAAGCTACCTCCTTCAAATTCCGACACAACCTAATAATACAGAAATGCCCTTTTGTCTAACTTCTAATATTTAGAGCATTTTGTCAAGTGATTACGCCTCATCATTGATGAATTTTATTCAATTGTCTGATTTCTTCCATGATCCGATCAGTAACAACCTGGGCAGAAGCCTTCTGTTCGCGATATTCCGACATATCTATCGGTTCACCATAGACCACTTTCAGTTTCTTGAACTTTTTGTATGGACCGATAATCGCACAAGGAACAATCGCAGCTTCGGACCTCAAAGCAAAGAAACCAGCCCCGGCAAGACCTTTACCGATTTCCCCGTTTTTTTGCCTTGTCCCTTCAGGAAATAGTCCAAGGGCATGACCCTCTTTCAATACATCCAGGCCTTTTCTTAGAGCGTTTCGATCTCTCATGCCACGTTTGATCGGAAAAGCATGGACTTTTTTCAATATACCCCCAATTACTGGGTTTTTAAACAACTCTTCCTTCGCAAGGAAGTAAATATTCCGACTGCTCGTGATACCTACAACCGGCGGATCCAGGTTGGAGATGTGGTTGGAACAAATAATGACTGGACCTTCTGCAGGAATGTTCTTTTTCCCGACAATTTTTATTCTGTACATCGGAAATAAGACAATGCTGCACAAGGCTTTCCCTAATTTATATAAATTCATCCCTGCTCCCCTTTCTCCCAGTTCTTTTTCACGATATTTAGTATCTCTTCGACTACTTGGTCGATATTCATGGACGTTGTATCGATCTCGATGGCATCTTCTGCTTTAACTAAAGGGGCAATTTCTCGATTGGAGTCGATTTCATCCCTTTTTCGGATTTCTTCCTTCAATTGCTTCAAATCAGAGGGAAAGCCCTTTTCAAGGTTTTCTTTATGACGCCTCTCTGCTCTTTCTTCAACAGAGGCAATCATAAAGATCTTCACTTCTGCATCTGGAAGCACATGGGTTCCAATATCGCGGCCATCCATGACCACACCCTTGTCCTTGACGAGTTCCTGTTGTCTTTGCACCATTTCTTCACGCACATCTTTGTGTTTAGCGACGATTGACACTTGATTAGTGACCTCTGCTGTTCTGATTTCCTCAGAAACATCGCGTTGATCGAGGATGACCCTTTGTCCGGCATCACCTTGAATAAGGTTCAAATCAGATTGACTTAGAAGCAGAGCCAGACCAGACTCATCTTCAAGCGAGACTCCACTTTTTAATGCCTTCCATGTCAATGCTCGATACATTGCACCTGTATCCACATAAATAAATGATAGCTTTTCTGCGACTTTTTTTGCTACAGTACTTTTTCCGGCTGCCGCTGGGCCGTCAATGGCAATTGTCATTGTGTTCATACGATCCGTATCCTCCATCTGTCTTATCAAAGAGAAAACGCACTGGCACAGCGCGTTTTCTCTAAAATTTTTGCTTAATGATCACAGTCAAGAATAACATAATTCTACTATGAAAATCCATTTTATTTGAGTGCTCTCATTCGTGACTGCATTTGCTGGTCGAAACAATATTTAATAATCCATTGCCTATCCTTTTCATGAATATCAATAAATTCAATAGAAACCCTTTCAGGCTGGGAATTTTTCGCTGAAATCACTCGGGTCACCTTACCCTTTGCCCATACGTAATGGGTTTCTCCTGTGTTCATAGGAAGGACCAGAGTCAAGTCGATCTTTTCCTCTTCCATTAACTTTTCAGAGGGCAATTGTTTTAACATGACGCCTCCTCCACTAATATCATTCGTAATTGTAGGAAAGGAACAAGTACCCCTCCCTACAGCCACATCGACAGAAGCGTCGACACGAACATATTTGCGTCTTTGGACCCTATTCAATTCTTCCATACCATGAAAAAATAAACCGATGACTGGGATATTCCTTTTTTCCCTTGATATTACCTCTGTCTTAAACCAATAAACAGATTCGTCCTGACCGACGAAACTTGCTTGGAATTGTGTGCCATCCAGAAAAAAACCTGTCCTTCCGGTCTTATTATGTACAGGATAATCAATGTAAATTTTACCATCTTCAAAGTCCACCAATTTACACTTGTATTGATCAACTTCATCAACTTCCGATTTTCTTAACTTTAGCGTCAGAGGTGTCCCCACCTTCAAATTCTGCATCATGCTCCCCCTCAATAAACATGATCATATTATCTCATGTCTCTTAAGAAAAAGGAAGATGTTAGGTCTAAAGACACAGAAAAAGAACCCTGGTCAAAGGGTTCTTTTTCAGACTTCCTGATTGAACTTCATTTCCGCTTTCTTCAACGTTTCCACTTTTTCTTCTTTTCCATTGGTCGCGTTAATGAAAATCCGATAGGTCGTATTTTCCATCGTAGCAAGAAATTCGTAACAAAGAACTTGTTCGTTGACATCATTTTCAATCACAGAAAGGTGATCCTCCTGGATCTCAACATTCGGGTTAACTTTCGTTCTTGCTTCTTTCAACGATATTTCAGGTTCATTTAGTTCTCGCTCACTATGGAAATTATAATATTCACGCGCGCTCATTCCCAGCACTTCGCCATTATCAAGCGCTATTTTCACCACAACTGAATCAGGGAAGAACCTGACATCATTTTGCGTGTAGAGAAAACGAAAAACCCCCATGTTGTCATATTGGTTGCTTTCCACAAGCTCTAGATTAGATATTTCCAAGTCTTCCGCATACTCTTTGGCTTTTTCAGATGCTTCATAAAGTGAAATTTTCGGCTCTCCCACTTTACGGCTGATCATAATGGTCAAAGGATGTCCTCCTTTTTCCGTTAAGTCAATGTACCCATTCTTATCACCGTCTTGGAAGGAAGCCGTGTACATCGGTACATCGGCGCCTTTCCCAGACTTTGTTACCGTGAGTTTATCGGTAGATACTTTTTCCAGCCATTGACTGGCGATTTTCTTCGCTTGTTTTTCATCAATCTTTTCACCTTTAAGGTGTCGGAAGCTTTTCTCCGGGCCGGAGGAACCAAGACTTGTTTTCGTCACGGATTCTTCGAAACCATCCACCGATTTTTCGACGGTCTTGAATCCATTAACGATCGTATTATCTCCAACTTCATCATTAGTGGTCAGGGCAAGTTCAACATCCATCCACCTTAGATTATCCTTCATTACGACATTTTGTACTTTTCTTAGTTCTCCTTCTATTTCACCCGACTTTTTGTGAAGTTCTTCAAGTATTTGAATCTCCTCTTCACTAAGGGGTTTCTTTTCGAGATCCCGTACGGCTGTCCGATAAGTAAACTCACCGATGTCGTGTAAGAATTCTTCCGTTTTATTGAAAGGAAGAAGCGTCAGTGGCAGTTGACCTACATCTGAACTTGCATCAGAAGAAATTTTCCATATTTCAGCGAGTTGAGGTGATAACCGGTTTCGAGAGTTCATGGCTAAACTTGAACCGATTTTGTCATGGAGAAGATCCACATTGTAAGTCAGTTCATGAAATGCTCGTTGATAGCTGTTTTCAGCTTGAATCAAGACAGCATTTTTGTCCTAGTTCTCTTTATATCCCCATATACCTGCACCGATCGTTGTTATACTCAGTAATATGATGGCGATCCATTTTCCCATACGCCCACCTCCTATTTACAGAAAATATGTTTGCCGATTTGTTTGATTTGTGGCCTTGACCAGATCCAATCTGATGTCGCTGTAGCCGGATTGAAATAGTAAAGGGCCTGACCAGAAGGATCCCAGCCGTTAATGGCATCCATGACTGCCTCTTTGGCCTGCTCATTAGGTTCCAGCCATATTTGGCCATCAGCTACAGCAGTAAAAGCACGAGGCTCAAAAATGACACCAGATGCATTGTTAGGGAAGGATGCACTCTTGACCCTGTTCAATATGACAGCTGCTACGGCCACCTGGCCTACATAAGGCTCTCCGCGAGCTTCACCGTAAACAGCGTTCGCCATCAACTGTATGTCATTCTGCGAATAACCACTTGGAACATTGACGGCTGTCGGTTCCTCTGGTTGTTGCGGCTGCTCGTTTTGTTGTTGTTGTTGTTGATTTTGCTGATTTTGCTGATTTTGATTTCCTTGTTTTGTTTGTTGAGACTTCGGAGTGCCTCCATAATGCGTAAAATCATTACCTTTTTTGATCTGTTCTTTCACATAACCCTCATCATAGTTGCTTGCTTTATTCAGCTTATTTTTTACTTCCTGCCCTACTAGTCCATCAATTTCCAGACCGAATTCATACTGAAAATTACGTACCGCCCAGTAGGTTCCCCAACCGAAAACTCCATCAATTTCTCCATTGTAAAACCCTAAGTATTGCAACCTGGATTGAAGTTCAATGACATCATCACCTGTGGCCCCTTGCTGAATGACCTGATTTGAGAAACCTAGGACAGGTTTGACATAGGTCAACTCTGATAACGGGAAAAGCAACAAGGCTAGACCCAAAAAAACGACCATCGTCTTCTTCCATACCATCCAATATCCACCCCTGACCCAAAAGTTTTGTTATAGGGGTAGTTTTTAACAGAACCAAAAGATTATGCATATTTTCATTTCTACGCCCAACAACTTTAAAAGGCATGATATTCATCCACACCTTTTATATAATCAAGACTCAGTTCCGAGCTATCCACAAACCTGATTTTTTCAATATTATTTTGAGTCAGAAATAATATTTAGCCATCATTTTTAATAAAAAAAGAACAGCTCGATGGCTGTTCTTCATGGTTTTAATAATTTTTCATGATGCTGATTCGCTATTTTGATCTTACGAAACCCGATAAGCCACAAAATAATCATAAAAGGGGTAATCCAGTACATCCATGTCATTTCTTTCACGGTAATTATATAGTCATACATGACGTGTAATCCGACGGGAATAGCCAGACCTAACGCTAGACACCAGTTCGAACGTTTCGTTCTGAACTTGGCTTTTCCCATGTAAAATCCCATTATGATACCAAAAAGGGCGTGTGATGAAACTGGAAAAACAGCACGTAATATGGCAATTTCAATTCCGTTTTGAAAGATATAGATGATGTTCTCTATCGTTGCAAATCCTAAACTGATGGCCACCCCGTATATGATCCCATCATAATGATGATCAAAATCAGAGTGACGATACGCCACGAATAACAAAAAGAACCATTTGAAGAATTCTTCAAGCAATCCAGCGAGGAAAAAAGATTTCAGGAATGAGGAATGAAATACGTTTTCAGTTTCGAAAGCATATTGAATGAACATGATAGGAAAAACCATGATTACGCCTATGATGAACATACGGATAATTAACGGAAGGGGTTCTAATTCGATCCGTTTACTTAAGTATATAAATGTCATGATGGCCACGGCAGGAGATATAGCGGCAGTCAAAATGGCCATATTTCTCAACCCTCTCTCTTTCTTTCACCTACGTTTCATCGTATCATGAAGGTATGAGAAAAGGAACATTTAAATGGAAGATGGTGTAAGTATGAAGCGTATACTAGTCATCCACACGGGTGGCACAATATCTATGAAGGAAAACAAAGAGACAGGTGAAGTGAACACGTCATCCAAGCATCCTTTGGATGAGATCTCCACCATGCTGAAAGGGAACACGGTCATAGAAGACGAAATTTTGTTCTACCTCCCTTCCCCGCATATCCGACCGGATCACATGCTGAAACTCGGGCGGTCCATCCATGAGAAAATGTCCAGAAAAAATTATGACGGCATCGTGATCACTCATGGTACAGATACGTTAGAAGAAACCGCATATTTCTTGGATCTGTTTTTGCAGACGAGAAAACCCGTAGTCGTCACCGGCGCTATGCGTTCAAGTAATGAAATTGGATCAGATGGTCTGTATAACTTATTAAGCGCGATCAGGGTAGCCAATTGTGACGAAGCGCAGGACAAAGGTGTACTTGTTGTCATGAATGATGAAATTCATACAGCTAAGAACGTAACTAAAACAAGTACGAGTAATGTAGCGACATTCCAAAGCCCCCAATATGGTCCAGTTGGGATTACTACAAAAACGGAAGTCTTTTTCCATCATAAAATGACACGTCGTGATTCTTATCCTATTCAAGATATAGGAAAGCAAGTGGCACTCATCAAAGCTTACGCAGGCATGGATGGGACTTTGATTGATGCCGTTCGGGAAAGCCAAGTGGATGGACTTGTCATCGAGGCTTTAGGACAAGGGAATCTACCACCAGAAACGGTTGATGCTTTACAGCGTACTCTTGGTGATGCCATTCCTATTGTGCTGGTCTCGCGATGCTATCAAGGAATTGTCCAGGATACATACGGTTATCCAGGTGGTGGTCGTCAGCTGAAAGAAATGGGAATTATTTTTGCGAATGGTCTTACTGGTCCAAAAGCTCGCATTAAACTGATGGTCGCACTTGAAATGACCACAAACATGACGGAACTGGAACATATGTTCAGCTGAGGAAATCGATGATTCAATGATCGTGCCTAAATAAAAGCCTGGAGTCCATGGACTCCAGGCTTTCTAGGGTTTATTTAGTTGTAACGGCTTTTGCTATTTTCCCTCCATGATGACGACCATTTTCAATAAAGATTTCATTGTTGTTATATCCAGCTGCGATTACACCTGCGATATAAATCCCCTCGACATTCGTCTCCATTGTATCCTCATCAAATGAAGGTCTACCTGTATCTTCATCCATTTCTACTCCCATTTTAGTGAGAAAGTCATGATCAGGACGGTATCCAGTCATAGCAAACACGAAATCATTTTCAATTCTCTTTACCTCGCCATGACATTCATAGACAACTTCATCTTTGGTAATTTCTTTAACGTTCGCACAAAATTCCATGTCTATGATGCCTTTTCTGACCAATGCTTCGAATTGTGGGAGAATCCATGGCTTTATACTTTTCGAGTAATCTTCACCACGGTAAAGAACGGTAATGTGAGCTCCTGATTTTTCTAATTCCAACGCCGCATCGGCTGCGGAATTCTTGCCCCCAACAATTACAACGTTTTTCTTGTAATACGGATGCCCTTCTTTAAAATAGTGCTTCACTTTCGGTAACTCTTCACCTTTAACATTCATATAGTTCGGTTGATCGTAATACCCAGTAGCAATAATGATTTGGCTCGCACGGTAACTCTTTCCTTGTCCGTCTCTTGTTTCTGAATGGATGATGAACCCATCCTCATTGCGTTCTACCTCCGTTACTTTTTCATACGTATTCACTCGGAGGTTTTCTCTTCCTGCGACTGCTCTGTAATAGGCCAATGCTTCATTGCGTACTGGCTTTTGGCGCTCTGTAATGAAGGGGATGTTCCCTATCTCTAACTTTTCACTCGAACTGAAAAACGTCTGGTGTGTAGGATAGTGATAAATTGAATTGACGATGTTTCCTTTTTCTATAATGAGTGGTTCTATTCCTTCTTTTTGCAATTCGATGGCTGCACTCATTCCGCATGGTCCACCACCGATGATAATGACTTTTTCTTCTTGCACGACCAACACTCCTCTTTCATTCCCAATACAGGTCAATCCTTTAATTCAATCCTATATCATTCTGGTATGGTTTCCATGTTACAAATTCCCAAATAGTGCTCTATACATTTACTGGTTATGTGTAAAATACCGAGTATGCTCATATTTTGGGAGAAGTACCTATCATGGAGAATTATCTTTTCATAAAAAATGAATCTCCTACCATAACCATGATAGGAGATTGCATTATTAGAATCAAGTTAGATCCATCCACGGAATCTCGAAGCTTCCGCCATTTTTCTAACCCCGACCATATAAGCGGCAAGTCGCATATCTACACGACGCGTCTCAGCCGTACGATAAACGTTATCAAAGCCTTTAACAATGACTTTATGAAGCTTTTCTTCCACTTCTTCTTCTGTCCAATAATATCCCTGGTTGTTTTGGACCCATTCGAAATAGGATACAGTCACTCCGCCTGAGGAAGCTAACACGTCAGGGACAAGTAGAATTCCACGTTCAGAAAGGATTCTTGTGGCATCCAATGTCGTAGGACCATTGGCTGCTTCTACAACGATGGTTGCTTTTATGTTATGGGCATTATCTTCCGTAATCTGATTCTCGATCGCTGCGGGTACGAGAATGTCACAATCAAGCTCCAATAACTGTTCATTTGAAATGGTATTTTTGAATAGATTTGTGACTGTACCAAAGCTGTCACGGCGATCTAATAAGTAGTCAATATCCAGTCCATCTGGATCGTGAAGTCCACCGTAGGCGTCTGAAATCCCTATCACTTTCGCCCCGCGGTCATGCATGAATTTCGCCATGAAACTTCCTGCATTACCGAAGCCCCGGACCACGACTCTTGCCCCTTCTACGTTGATTCCTTTTTTCTTGGCCGCTTCTTCTATACATATGGTCACACCTTTGGCTGTGGCTGTTTCACGGCCATGTGAACCACCAAGAACCAGGGGCTTCCCTGTGATGAATCCAGGATTGTTGAATTCGTCAATCCGGCTGTATTCATCCATCATCCAAGCCATAATTTGAGAGTTAGTAAACACGTCTGGTGCAGGAATGTCTTTTGTAGGGCCTACAATCTGACTGATGGCACGCACATACCCACGACTGACTCCTTCAAGTTCACGGAAGGACATTTCGCGTGGATCACATACGATTCCCCCTTTACCTCCTCCATAGGGAAGATCAACGATTCCTGCTTTGAGACTCATCCAAATAGAGAGCGCTTTTACTTCTTTTTCAGAAACGTTCGGGTGGAAACGGACGCCTCCTTTAGTTGGACCAACCGCATCATTATGCTGGGCACGATAGCCTGTGAAGATCTTAATCTGATCATTATCCATACGAACAGGAATTCTTACCGTCATCATTCTTACAGGTTCTTTCATCAACTCATATACTTCATTAGGATAACCTAATTTATCTAGTGCTTTTTTAACCACCGTCTGAGTGGACTTTAACACATCAAGTTTATCGTTATTTTGGTTTGCAGAATCTGTTGGCTTATCGGCTACCATCCATTTACCTCCTATATCAATCCATTCGATTAGGGCTCGTTCTTCAGTGATTAGTATACACGTTCACTACTAATTAGGAAAGCTGAATGCGGCTTTTTCTAACCGTTTTCAAAGAAAAATTGTAAACGTTTACACTTGTGTGGCTTTATTCTATTACGATAGCTCTACGAATTTTTGGATAAGGTCGTCATAACTTAAGCCGATTGCCTGAGCAGAATCAGGGAAAAGGCTCGTTGGTGTCATTCCCGGCAAGGTATTCACTTCTAAAATGACCGGTTCTTCATTCTCATTAATAATGAAGTCAACACGCGAATAAACATCACAACCAAGCAGCTGATGAGCCAAGACGGCGTCTTGTTGCAGTTGAGCTGTCAACTTTTCACTCACTTGGGCCGGTACGATATGTTCACTGCCTCCTGGTTTATATTTTGAATCAAAATCATAATAATCATTCTTAGGAATGATCTCTATTACAGGAAGAGCCTGTTCTTTTCCTTTATACCCCATTACAGGTACGGTTACTTCTCTGCCTTTAACGTAATCTTCAACTAGAATCATAGAGTCAGAATGTGCAGCCATTTCGATCGCCTGGCGTATATCCTGTTCCTTTTTGACGATAGTTAAACCTAAAGTAGAACCTTCTTGATTCGGTTTTATGACGAATGGGAGAGTGAACGTCTGTTTGATTTCATCTTCAATCACGGAGAATTGACCGTGGTCTGTAACATCAAACACTTCACTTTTCGCTGTGTGTAAACCATTCAAGGAAAAGATTTGCTTGGATTTAGCTTTGTCCATGGCCAGGGCTGAAGCTAAAACTCCTGAACCGACATAAGGTATGCCGAGCATATCTAAAAGCCCCTGAATCTTTCCGTCTTCACCAAAACGTCCATGCAGCCCGATGAAAACCAAGTCCACATCCAACTTCAGTACTTCTTCCATTTTTTCAGGAGAAAAGTCGATCGGCGTAACATCGTGTCCCTTGTTCTCCAATGCTTTAATGATTCCCTTTCCAGTTGAGAGAGAAACTTCTCGTTCCCCTGATGTACCACCATATAAAACCGCAATCTTCATTTGTTACACTCCATTTCATAGACCACTAAATAATAATTAACTTACACCAACTCTTATCTTAACATGTTCCCTTTCAAGCTTCTATTTAAAAATAAAGCTCCGGACAATTTTTAATCCTCTATAAATTCTAAGCCTCTAACTCCAACATTTGTCCAGATTGTGTGACAAAGTTTCGAGACAAGTATGAGTCAGTGACATCTTAAGTCATAAAAAAAGAACGACTCTTATGAAGCGTCGCTCTTGCAGTTTATGAAAAATGTTTATAGATGGTTCGACATGCATCTTTGTCCATGATTTGTTTTCCATATTCAATCAAGCGGTGCGATGTTGCTGCTGTAGCGGAAGCGAACTCAGACATTAACGCAATGACTTGATCTTGATCTAAATGAAAGATATCTTCATCTTCAAGAAGCATATAATAGGATTCATGATAAAAGAAAACACTGCCCCCGGTTACATCCAGCTGATAAAGTTGGTGCCCTGCTCGGATGACATGTTCGAAGTCTTCAAAGGAGAACATCATTTCTTTACTTTCATCCAAAGTGACCTTCATTTCAATGTAATCTTCATCGTCTTCTATATCGGCGGGCTCTGTTTTCGTTACGACGACTAACATGCCTTGCGCTTGCAGGAGATATACCTGCACCAACAGGACACCTGACAGTTCCACACCTAGTTCTATGCCTGCATCATACATCATATCGCTGAAAATGCGATGCACTCTAGGTAAATCACTCCAAAGCTCCTCACGAGACAATCCCCGATCCATCAGATCATCAAACGTAAGGAAAATCTTAAATTTCTCATTTGTCATTCTTTCCACTCGCACATGATCGCCCCCCTGTCACGATGTGTTATCTATATCTTATGATGACTGATGCGATTATGGCACCTTTTTTCAAATTATATCTAACGATTTGGGCGTGGGCAAACATTTTCCCGCTCCCCTTCAATGGTTATGTAAATGAACCATCCTCTCAAAAGGTTCATAAGCTAACTTGCTTATACACCACCCTTAAGTCTTCAACTGGTCGGACAGTAATCTCAGAAAGGCGCAAACATACCGGCATCCTTCCAATGTTAATAATGGAACGGACCCTTTTAACAAGGTTCCGTTCCATTATTAAGCGTTTATTCAGTTTCAAATTAAAAATTAATTATAGAAACAAACACTAGGTCGCTTGTAACCAACGTTCCCATGCTTTTTTTGAATTCCCTACAATAAATGGCTGGATACGTTTTTTATCGAGCTCAGAAAGGCGGTCATAAGCATATCCACCAAGACCAATTTTCAAGTCAGGGTATTGTTTTTGTAACGATTCTGCGAGCCTTACCGTAATGGGAATATTTTTTTTGAGCGTACAGGACATAAACATGTACATCGGTTCAATCTCATCAATGACAATATCTATATCTCCACCAGCGATACTTTGGCCGAGATAAATGACGTCATATCCTTTACGTTTCAAGAACAGAGCAAAGATGAGCAGCCCTAATTCATGCCGTTCATTAGGGCCACACACAAGCAGAGCTTTTGGCAGCATTCCATCCACTGGAATAGACAACAGCATCATACCTATCCTTGAACGAATAAATTGGCTGGCAAAATGCTCATGAGCACTCGTGATCCGGTTTTCCTCCCATAAATCACCGACTTTTACAAGAATAGGACCAATAATATCAATAGCAACTGTTTCTGGTGTAAATAAACTAAACGCATGATCCAGATGACGCTGAGCATCGTTCTCATTGAATGAGAGCAGGCTGTTAAGCAGATCATCTCCAATTTTATCCAGCTCATTTTTGTGTTCAGAGTGATCCGGTTTCGACAGCGCATCTTCGTTACTTTCTAACAAAGATACAGCCTGCGATATAGTAAATCCCTTGTTCACTTTTTCCATTAGCCATTTTAAAATTCGGACATGATCATCGGTGTAGAGACGATGGCCAGCCTCATTTCTTGATGGGCGAATCATTTTATATCTTCTTTCCCAGGCACGGAGCGTACCCGGCTGAATTCCCAATAACTGTGACACAGCTTTAATGTTGTATTTTGCTTTCGTTGTCGCCATAAGTCTGCCTCCACCCGTCCATTTTCCTTTATTATATAGGATGTCAAGAATGTGTGTAAAATTTCAATATTCTCTTTATATGTTTAGGAGGTTGATTTAATTTTTGGGGGTTAATTCAATCCAGTGGCATTCTGCTTGTGTTCCTAGACGTAGTGGCAATAAGGATGTTCCATATCCCTCACTTACGAGAAAAGATTGGTTTTCATTGATCTGCCACCCGCCCCGTTCATAAGGTCCGAAGCCTAACAACCGGATTTGTCCCCCATGTGTGTGTCCACTCAAAACCATATCAAACCTTTCCTTGGACCCTTGGTTCATTCGTTTAAATACATAAGGGTCATGTACGCAAAGGATCTGCAAACAATTTTGATCCTCTAAGTAAGAAGCATTTCGGTTAGGTTTCATGAAATAGGGATCTAGAGCACTCAATACAACGGCCGTTCCGTTTGGTAACTCTACATACTCATCCTCATTTGAAAGGGGGGTGACTTCTTCTTTAATCAAGTCATCCAAGAATGATCCATATTTCCACTCATGATCGTTATTACCTGGAACGAAATAAACCGGTGCGCCCCATTGTTTTAATATGGATAGGTTGTGCATGAAACGTTCATAAGATGTCCGTTTATCTACAAAATCCCCACCGATCACTACAATATCGACGGTGTTTATTTTTTTGAACGTCGCTTCATTTAATATTCGATTATGTATATCACTTATGAATAGTAGTTGTACCCTTTGATACGCATCCAAACCTTTACAGGGCAATTGCTTTTCTTGTAAATGATCGTTCTCTGACAAAAAATACATATAACCCAACACGATGAGTCCACCTAACAGGACAATGATCAGCGCCCCTATCATATGTGCACCCCCTCAGTATAGTATTAGAACTCTTATATTATCATAAACGCCCAAACTTTATAAAATGTACCCCTATGAAAACCTTACGTTTCATCATACAAAGGGAAAAGTCATCAGGATATTAAAATATGGAGCATAAGATATGGTTGACAGAGTTCAAGGACTTAGGTGGTAAGGGCAGCGTTGGATTCTGGTCATAGCTTTGCTCGCAAGTATGATTCTTACCCTTGCATTCTACAAAGGCCCTCTGGCAAAAGAAAAATTATACTGCACCAAACCTGCATATTAGAAAAAACCGCTCATGATTACACATCGTGAGCGGTTTCGTTATCTTCCTATGTCATGTTTTTAATATGAGGCATTAACGTATGATTCACTCACACGTTCTTTACGCTCAGAATTCTAAAACCCGTCTTTTCGAGTTTCTTAGTGAATGCTTCAATATTATCGTTTTCTTCAATCTTCAAAACAATTCTTCTGGCAAGCTTATCGGTTTCATCGAAAGTGGCAAGTGAAATCACGTTTTCATGATAACTCTTGATAATATCCCCGAGCCTTTCGATCCTTCCTGATGACTCTTCAGACGTAAAGGCAATCCTTACTCCTTTTTTGTTGACCCCAAATGCACTTTCGAACTGTTCTATGACGTCAAACCTTGTGACGAGACCGAGAAACTTCTCAGATTGGTTGACAACAGCCAGTACAGAAAAACCTTTGAACATAGGCAGCGTATGTTCGAAAACCTCTTCATCGTGAATATAATAATCTTTATGCATGGCAACATCACCAGCAGTGGTCTCATTAAGAAACGTTTTTCGATCCATTCCTTCTTCTGAATTAAAATAGGGCCCGAAAGATGATCTCTTTAGAAACCATTCCTGTGAATTGACCCGATTTCAAAACAGGCATGGCCTCAATATCTTTCTCATCAAGCACTTTCAAGATTTCTGAAAGTGAAGTGGATGATTCCGCCGTGAAGGATTTGTGGGCGGGTTTCATAATACCTTTAACAAACATACACTCACCTCTTCTTTTGATTTACACGGTAATAATTTCGCCATCAGCCGTCTAATATCCTGCCTGGGTCGAATAGGACAAGGAAGGGACACATAAAATTCCAAGGAAAAGGATGTGATTTAGGATGTACACACCAATCAAATGCTACCAGCCATACCGTGGCCTTTTCGATCCTTGTCCGCCTAGAGGGACGATTTGTTACCAAACACCTCCCAACCTTTATCTGGGATTCCAGCCTCCAAATTTGCAACAATTCCCTATTCAAGAAGCTTTGTATAAAGGAACTCTTTGGCCGGCATTGTACGATCCATACCCTACACCTTCAGAGAAAGGGGCAAAACGATGAAGCAAACGGCCAACCCTGCAAAAGACCGGTATGCTTTAATGGAAAAGATTCAGATGGTGGATTTCGCTTTGGTGGAACTTACCCTTTACCTGGATACCCATCCACAGGACACTCAGGCAATCCAGCAGTTCAATCAGCTTGCCGTTGAAAGCAGGGATCTAAAATCCGCCTATGAGCAGCGCTTTGGGCCATTAAGGCAGTACGGGGGCAGTTTTTCAGGGTATCCATGGAATTGGGGCGACAGCCCGTGGCCATGGCAATTATAACCCTTCATTCATGAAGGAAATAGGAGGGCGCTTATGTGGTATTACGAAAAGAAGTTACAATATCCGGTGAAAGTAACAGAATGCAATCCGAGACTTGCCAAATATTTGATTGAACAGTATGGAGGAGCGGACGGCGAATTATCCGCAGCCCTTCGTTACTTGAATCAGCGGTACAGTATACCGGATAAAGTGATCGGACTTTTAACAGATATCGGGACAGAGGAATTCGCCCATTTAGAAATGATTGCCACGATGATCTATAAACTTACCAAGGATGCTACACCGGAGCAGATGAAAGCAGCTGGACTTGGTGCGCATTATGCAAGCCATGATCATGCTTTGTATTACAATAATGCAGGCGGAAACCCATGGACAGCCACTTACATCCAGGCGAAGGGAGATCCGATTGCTGACCTCTATGAGGATATTGCCGCCGAGGAGAAAGCCAGGGCGACCTATCAGTGGATCATTAACATGTCCGATGACCCTTGCTTGAATGACAGTTTAAAATTTTTGCGTGAAAGAGAAGTGATTCACTCCCAAAGGTTCAGAGAAGCGGTTGAAATACTTAAGTTCGAAAGGGATCGAAAGCAATTTTTCTAAAGGTCATCGCTCTACTGTGATTTGTTCATGGTAGGGCGATTCTTCTATGACGGCCGGTTCAGGAAAGGTTTGTCCGAACCACACGTCCCAATAAGGATAGGATAGGATCACAATGATCAAAATAAGAAGGATGACAAAGAGGAAGCGCATCCAAATCGCATTCACCTTCCATCTCGTCTTTTCTTTCTTTCCTTCATGTACATCTTTTCTTGGAGGCAGATCCAGGATGTCTAACTCTTCCCTTTCAAACCCTCGCTCCTTTGTGTATCCCCTCAAGTTTTCTGCTTGATCTTCTGATGAATGCTGATCACTCATCGACTTCCCCCCATTTTCCGAAACGTATCCAAAAAGCTAATACAACATCAATAAGGAAATGTGCCAGGATGGTCACAAGTAAATTACCGGTCACCTCATACATATAACCGATAAAAAAACTGACAAATAAAACCGAAACCAATAACACGATTTTTGTTAAATAACGGATATGCATAACGGCAAAGAGGACACTTGCAATAACATATCCAAACTCAGCATGCAGGACCCCGCGGAATAACATTTCTTCACTTACCGCAACCAACAAAGTAATCCCTATAATACTTAAGCTGGAACGATTTTTGAACACTTTGACATTAATCCCGCCATCATCGTACATCCTTTGAGGTAAACGATACACGAGAAAAAGGTCGATGAGAAGCACCATAAGTCCTGGGAGGAACCCATAAACCAACAGTTCGTTCACGTGAAAATCAAATTGACTGCTCCAATCGGCCCAAAACGCGTCAAAAAGGAATACACTTCCTATGAGTGCAAGAATCAGTATACTCAACTGAGTTAGAACCAATTGTAATGTGATTTCCCGGTCGTCCATTTCCATAATCAGTTCTGATTGACTCTTTCGTTTCATAAACCGACTCCTTGTTTAAAAATAAGCTTTAAGCGATCTTCCCAGCTGAATGTATCATATGTTTGTCTCTCCTCTTGGAAAGATAGCTCATCTATGTTGAAATCACATTCGTCGCAGCATGGGACGGTAGGCGTTCGGATCATGTCCTGAAACGGTTTATACAACGCTTCTCTGCGACAATCGGATACATGAATCCACCTCAACATTTCATTCAGTTTGTTGTGTTTATACTGCCATCTCTCCTCTAAGAAGCGATGAATTTCTTGAATGAGTTCAGGGGTCACGCCTATTAATCTCCCGCCATGCAACGCGCCCTCTTCTTCTAATTGAAACTTGATAAAGTTCCATTGTGATTCGGATAATTCAAAACGTTCGATCATCACATCATCTTCAGGAACTTCTTCTCCTTGATTTTTCGTTAAAAAGGAAAATACCTGTTGAAGGTCATTCCTTCCCGGTAATTCACTCTGTATGAGCCTTTGAGGTAGAAAATGGTCCTGACGTGTATAGAGCAGAAGGCTAACAGCCGCTCCTCCGTCCCGTCCTGCCCTCCCGACCTCTTGAATGAAGGATTCTAATTGAGGGGGCAAATGGAAGTGTAGGACGATCCGTATGTCTTTTTTTGTCTACACCCATTCCAAAAGCACTCGTGCAACAAATGACATCCAATTGATTATTCATGAATTGCTGTTGCACCAGCATTCGATCTGTTTGCTCCATACCACCATGGTAAAAAGCGACTCTCTGCTTTAAACGGTCCCTTAGTTCAAAACTAACCTTTTCCGCCCACTGCCGGCTTGAAAAATAGATCATCGTTGGTGCCAGGTTCTTTTTGAGCAATTGAACAATCCGTTCCGTTTTTTCTTCAGGACTCGTGCATTCTTCAACAGCAAAACTAATGTTTTGTTTATCCATCGGATAGATTCTTTTTTTTCATGTGAGGAAGTCTCAACTTTTCCCTGATGTCCTGCTGCACATCAGGGGTAGCTGTTGCACTTAAAGCCATTACGGTTGGGTGGCCAAGGTCTTCGATGGTCTGGTGAAGCTTGAGATAATCTGTTCTAAACTCGTGTCCCCACTGAGAAATGCAGTGGGCTTCGTCAATAACAAAGAGATTGACATCGATACGATTCAATCGCTGCTGCAACCAATCGTTCTGCAACATTTCAGGTGATATATAAACAAGAGAGTATTTATGAAGGTTTTTTAATACAGCACTTCTTTCAGGCTGATCCATGAAACTGTTCATAGCCGTAACTGCCTTAAAACCAGATGCTTTCAATTGCTTCACCTGATCCACCATTAATGATATGAGTGGGGAGACGACAAGTGTTGTACCACCAAGGATCCTGGCAGGAAGTTGATAGCATAGCGATTTCCCTGTTCCGGTAGGTAAGATTCCTAATACATCGTTGCCCTCGAGAACATCTGTAATCACTTCTCTCTGCCCCTCCCGAAATTCGTTAAAGCCGAAATTTTCTTTCAGTACTGAATTTAGATCATACCTCATCCTGTGTCATACCTTCCTTTATTGCGTGCTGTCCTTTCGCTAATGCGAGGCGCAATTCAAAATAATCATATTTTCCTTCCAGCGCTTCATAGATTTGCTTTAGCTTTTTTGTATTCATTTGACTTCCCATTTTATTGATCTCTCGTACGTCTTCCTCACTCAAAAAAGACGTGATTGAAAAATCCGGGATGATTAAAGCGGATTCTACGATGTGGTCTTGGATGGTGCTTTTTTTCAATCTCCTTACATTCATAATTTCCTGCAAGCTCAAGCCTTGCTTCATATATTGATACGTTTTTCTAGCAGACCTTGTAATCAAGTTTGTCGCATCGAGCCCTTTCGTACAAAGGTGCAGGACAGGGTAGTCATCCTTTTTCGTTTTGGATTCAAGAAACAAATAATAGTGAGTATGTTGCAGCATGAGCTCGACATCTTCTACATTCAACGTGAACTCCCTTTTGAGCTGATCGATCGTCATGCCGATCACTCCACCCCCTGTTAAGCGATGGGCGAACAAATCAGCTTGTTGTGAGGGGTGTTTTTTTAGTAGGTGGTGAATCTCTTCATACATCGATTCTACCATCTTCGGCAATTTATCCTGGAATTGAAGATAAACCGTACGCACCCATTTCTGTGTGGCGAAATCATCCACGATGGGTACATATTGGTGAATGCCAGCATTGGTGTTCGCCACCGTCTGTAACAGAAGATAGACTCTCTTCATAAAAGTAGGAATGACATCATGCCAGACCATACCTTCAAAGTATTCTAGTTCATAAACAGGAAAGGAAGACAATTGCCGAATTCCTTCAGGAGTTATAGAAGGGAAAGATTGTTCATTGATTTGAATACACCCGTCATGAACCAGCTTTTGAACCTGTGTTCCCAATGTCTCGCGCTTTAGTGATGGATAAACACCGAAAAGCATATCAAGCTCGTATCCTTTGGCATCCTGTAATGTTTGCGATGACCGCTTGCCTGTCAGTAAGTGATAGATGCCCGAGACTGTACGCTCCCCTCTGAATCGATCCACACATGTTAAAACCAAATGACCAAACATCTTCTCCCCCCTTCCCGTACGTGTTCAATATGGTTTAGTTGAAAACCACTCGTGTGCGATTTACAATAAACGTTGTACTTATGTATTCAATTCCTCGATCATACAGAAAGTCTCATGAAGGAGGTCGTTCTATGGCCAAATATACCATCGTAGATAAAGAGACCTGCATTGCTTGCGGGGCCTGCGGTGCTGCTGCCCCTGATTTATATGATTACGATGATGAAGGTATCGCTTATGTCGTCCTTGATGATAACGAGGGTACAGAGGAAGTTCCGGAACTGTACGAAGAAGACATGGAAGATGCGTTGGAAGGGTGTCCTACAGATTCTATAAAAATTTCTACTGCTCCATTTCACGGAGACCCTTTGAAATACGAAGAGTAATGTACCTCGTGACCAAAAGCCCCTTGAAAAGGGGCTTTTTTATTTGACTAGTTCTTCAAAACGGATTTCCGCCTCGGTCCGATTAATGGTAGAAAACAGACGATAATCTTCGGAATCAATGATTCTATAATGGTGACTAATCAGGTTTTGCTGAAGGATGTAGTTTTCCCCTTCTGCAATCGTCTGCCACCATACCTTCCCGCCAAGCGTCTTCTTCCCTTGAGGCTCTACTTGCTCATGGGCAATGGTTTCTACGATTTCTACAGGAGCATCACCTAACACGCCTTTCAAAACATCGCTTTCTTGAAAAAGAGCACATATGGCGACAACAGTTGTCCAGCCAGCCAAAGTTCTTTGTTTTTCAATTTGGACAAGAGTCTTTTTAGATAATCCGAGAATATCTGCCATCTTGTCCTGCGTATATCCATGCTCGACACGAATTAACTTTATTTTTTCAGATACCTTTTTGCGCACTTCCTGTTTATCCATTACCTATCGTCCCCTTTACTACGTTTCTCTATTTTAACACGAGCAAGAGGGGCAATCCTAGAACAAAGGCTCTGGGAGCGTCCGGTTAGACAAGAAACATAGAAGTGGAAATTCAGTAGAACGGTTGACTCCCTCGTGCCGCTTATATGGCCAGCAACCGCCCTATCATTTCCTAATGAATATAAAGAACCCTCTGCAATCACCGCAGAGGGTTCTAAGTCATTACTCCACAACAGGATTAATTCTTTCCGGAACATCGATTGGCTCTTCAAGATCATAGGTGGAAAACTCACGTACGTTGATTCCGTTGAACTTGACTTTTTCAAAACCAAACTGTCCTGCTGTTGCAAGGATAGCTTCAATCATAGTCAAAAGCTGCTGTTCACTTGCCCATGATTCATGTTGAAGGTTGATATTCACTGTTTGTTGATCTACTGTCGTGGAAGTGAACTGAACATGTTCCGGCACGGCCGGCGTCACAAAGAGACCGTTGCCTTTTTCTTTCATCAATGAAAGAGCATCACGGAACGTTGGAGAATCCTCAACAGAAATAGGAGCTAGTAAACGTTCAGATGAATCTTCGTATTGATACAATTGAAAGATGTACTCTCCTTGTTGAATAACAGGAACTTCAGACATTTCTCCGTAGCTTCCCAGAGTGACAGGGTTCCCTGATTCTGTTTGAACCGTGATTTCTTCCAGTTGAAAGTTAGCCAAGTCCCAACGGATGCTTTCTATGATCGCACTTGCCCACGCAGCACCACTGACAGTGAAATCATCAGGAAACGTAACGACAGCCGAACCTTGTTTTTCATCCACCTCATATTCCAGTTCACTTACAGCCCTCTCAGCTAAACCGTATTTCTCAGGTGAGAATGCGCTGGACTCCTGCTGACTCTGGAGCGTAGGAAGGATGACTTCCGCATTTTTCCCTGGATAAGAAAGCGTAATAAAACTCCCTTCGTCACTTTTTAAGACCAGTGATTCAAGCTCGGTCTCAGACGATTCCTGTTCTTCTTGAAGGTTTGATTCACTCGCTTGTGATCCTTCCTCTTCATTTTCTTCTGGAGGGAGACTTTTCTCTTCGCTGGAGGGTTCGGCTTCCTGGACTTCAGCGCTTTCCTCTTCCCCCTCTGTAGTAGGTGCATCAAGGGAAGGACCCGTTTCCTGATTTGCTGTGGAAGATTCTGTACTTTCATTCGCATGATCGGCAGAATCTTCTACGGTAAGCATTCCATTGTTACTAAAAAAGACAGGAATGAACACAGCAAGTACCAGCAAAACAGCGATCGTAGCTAACCCGGGAAACACCCATGGAGCTACTCTCCTTTTTGGTGTATGAACGCGTGAAGAAACCTTTTGGTAAAGCATATCTTTCGATTGGCGGTCTTCCATAGAAGGGAGCTTCCCTAATGCTTTTTTGATATCTTCGTCGTTACGCTTCTTCACGGTCTCCCCTCCCTTCTTCCATGTCTTCAAGTATTTCCTTAAGAGCTTTCATGGCTCGATGTTGAGTCGTCTTCACTTTACTCTCACTCCAGCTTAAGATTTCTGCTGTTTCTTTTATAGACATCCCTTGAATGAAACGGAAAATCAACACACTTCGCTGATCAACCGTACATTTATCAAGAGCTTGATAGACTTGTTGAATTTCATCATTCTGCACGGCAATCTCTTCAGGCATTTTGTTCTGGTCTTTGATTTGCTCCCCTTTCTCACTCCAATCAAAGAACTCCATGAATCGGTTTCTCTTTCTTTTTTGTTTGCGGAAATAATCAATGGCTACGTGCCTGGCTATGGAAAACAACCATGTTTTCTCTGAGCTTTTTCCATTGAATGAATCATATGATTTCATGACCCTCACATATACATCCTGAACCAAGTCCTCAGCAAGACTTCTGTCCTTGACCATATAGATAAGAAACTGAAACAGGTCATGGTGATAATTTTCGTATAGTTCATCAAAGAACGTTCGCAATGGTGGTACCTCCTGGTTCACTTTAATAGTCGCTTTATGTATGAAAAAAGTTACACTATCTATCTTAATATGCAAAAAAAGAAAAAGGAACCGCGTTTTCGAAAGAAAATCCCCTGCCGAATACCTCTACCCGACCTTCAACTTTAGCTCCCTATTCTTGAAGACTAAGTTTCGAGATGTTTGATGAGTGGCTAGGGGCTCCGGGAAACAGTTCGCTTTCGATGGGGCGGGCGGTGAGCCTCCTCGGACTACGTCCTGTGGGGTCTCACCTGTCCCACACGTCCCATAGGAGTCTCACCGTTTCCCTCCGCCCCTTTACCTTATATGTCTCTCGGAAGCACTTATAGAATAAGCAGCTTTCCGGCTTTATGGAAGTGTTAGCGTTAAGCTTCTACCTTATGTGTAATTGAATTCTAAAAACCTGATATAGAACACTTTATGCTTATTAAAGCGGGAGAGTGGAAAAGAGAGTCCATCTGAGAGAAGGGGTTCGTTCATCACTTCCATTGAAAGGGGTGGTTGGGAAGCTGTGAGACTCCCGTGGGAGAAAGGAGATAGGCGAGATCCCTAAGTACGGAAGCCCACCCGCGGAAGCCCGCACACAGGAAAGCGAGTTGCTTCCCATCACCCCTGACTCTCAATACAGCAAACGAACCCCGAAACATCTCACATTCGAGTCTTCTACAATCCTAACATTAACTTTAATAAATGAGAGGATTAAGATAGCAAAAAAGCTACCCTTGGTTTGGGTAGCTAAGTGACTTTTGATATGGCGTTTCTTTTTTCGTAGCGTTGGAAAAGTGTTCCGAGTATTGGAGATAGCGCCAATATGAACACAGTATTAGAAACCGCATGATTGATATCCATCGGGAGGCCGGCTAAATAATACGCCCAAAATGGCTGCCCTGCTGCCCTCATGGTCAAGGAAAGAATGACGCCGAAGAAAAGTCCACTGACAAAGCCATAGATGGAAAGCGCCCAATGCGGCAATTTAGACCAATATTTCCCTAGCAGTCCAGCAATAATTCCTATGATTGACCAGGCGATAATCTGCCAGATCGTCCAAATCCCCATCCCCAACAACACATTGGATACAAAAGTAGTGAGCAGAGCAATGAGAATTCCTGCACTAGGCCCGAGCCAGAAGCCCGCAATAATGATAATGGCGGTCACCGGCTGGATGTTCGGAAAATGGGCTAAAGCCATCCTTCCTGCTATGGCTAAGGATGCGAGCATGGCTATCAATGTAAGCTTATAGGTATTCATCATTCATCATTCCCAAGATTGATAATCAAAAACGATTTCGTCTCCATCCTCTACTTCGTATTCATTTGCTCCAACCATGGCTTCATCACCGTTAATGGTGTACATCCAAGCCTTTTTTTCTTCTTGATTCCCAGCAATCCCTTCAATGCTGTTGATGAACCCTTCAGACTGTTCTACTTCATAGTTATCTTCCATGACTTCCATGAGGGTGGTTCCTTCTTCTACCGTAATTTCATCTTCAGCCATCATTTCTTCGCCATTGTTTTTAGATAACTGTACTTGTACCGTAACTTCCTGCACCTGTTCTTCTTGAGTCGCCGATGTTTCCTTTTCCTCTTGTGTACCACATCCTGCTAGTACAGCAACAGCCAGAATCATGGCTGTTAAAACAGTGTTCCATTTTCTCATAACCATCTCTCCCTTTTCTTTTTACTTCACGGCCAGGAGGAGAGAAAAGCAGAGACAACCACGTAACATGTATGGTAGACATCGTAAAATTCTTTTCTATCAAAAAAAGCTTACCCTTGTACAAGGGTAAGCTTAAGACAAACGAAAGGATAAGATCTACGTTTCATGTCATACCGATCGGTTGTCTCAAATGCTCAATCCCCGAAGCTTTGAAACATTGGATTAGGCAGGTCTACTGACTTGTGCGTCATCCTAATCAGGATCCTTCCCATGCCGATGGCACAGTGGAATTTCCTTTTCGTCTACACTTACAGTTGCGAGGACAGCTCTGGTTTTGCACCAGATTCCCTATTAAGTCTTTACAGACACCTGAATCCTCTTCATATGAAGTTTCCATAAACAAGATTACAACAATTTTCCGAATATAGCAACATTATTTTTCCTTATCTGAATAAGGGATCTTAAAAGTGAAAGTCGTCCCTTCTTTCAACTTGCTATGCACACTGATGGTACCTTCATGAGCTTCTACAATGTTTTTCGCAATGGCAAGCCCAAGACCTGTTCCTTTTTTATAATTTTTATTTTCGCGTTTTCTCGATTTATCTGCTTTATAGAATCGCTCGAATACAAACGGAAGATCTTCCTCAGCAATCCCGTACCCGGAGTCTTTGACACTTGCAATCCATTCATTCCCCTCTTTTTCAAGAATCACCTGAACTTCACTACCTGGATCGGAATGTCGGATCGCATTATCAATCAAGTTTGTAAACACCTGCTCAATACGGTCAGGATCGAAGTCGAGGAACCCGAACTTTCCTTCTACCTTCAAGTGAAGGTCCACTTCCTTTTCTTTGGCGATTCCACTGAATTTACGAATGATCTTGTTCAAGAAAGGCTCCATTTCCACCGACTCTTCGTTCAACTGAATATGTCCCGCTTCCATCCGTGCGATATCCAACAGCTCATTTACAAGACGGCCGATCCTCAATGATTCGTCATGGATGATTTGCGCGAGTTCATTTTTGTCTTCTTTTGACTCGGCAATGTCATCTACAATAGCTTCACTATATCCCTGCAGCATGGAAATAGGAGTTCGGAGTTCATGGGATACATTCGCGATGAAATCTTTACGAAGCTTGTTCAGCCTTCTTTCTTCTGTCATATCCCGAAGTACTGCGACAGCCCCACGTACTTTTTCTTTGTCATACAAAGGTGTCATGATGATGACCCAGGACCTGCCCTGCAATGTCATTTCGATCATGGACTCATTCTCATCAGTGATGACATCGTTAAACAATTCCTTCAGTGGTTCTGGGAGCACCGTTTGATCAGCAGAGGTAGACGCAGCGTTCTTTTCAAACTCATAGGCTTCTAGATATTGTTGGGCAGGAGGATTGGAAATGAGCACATCCCCTTCCCGATTGAACGTAATGACACCATCTGCCATCGACCTCAAAATCCCAGAGAGCTGTTCTTTTTCCTGATTTAAAGCGTTGATATGAAATTTCAACTCCCGGCCCATCCGATTAAAGGCCATCGCCAATTCACCGATTTCGTCATGAGTACGGATAGGAATCTTCGTGTTAAACTCGCCTTTAGCAAGTTCGAGTGCTCCTTCTCTCATTTTAATTAAAGGAGCTGTGATTCGAGTGGAGAGGAAAAAGGCGAAAATGGTCGTTAATACAATGGCAATTCCAGCACCCATGAATATGATTTTCGTCGTCTGTTCCGACGTTTCTTCAATCGTATCCAGTGATTGGTAGACAAAGACCGCCCCGTCCCGGTTATCAAGCGGGGTGCCGACAACCATGACTCCAGTCTCTCCATTTCCTAGATCAGCAACTTTTTTGACATCTGCGCCTTCACTCAAAACAGTTGCTGTTTCTTCGTCATTTTCAAACCACGCATAATCAAGCACAGGAAGAGAATCGGAATCACTTTCCGCGACCAGCTGCTCATCCTTTTCCATGACAATGACCGCGCGACTCGCCGGATCTTTGACAAGGGCTGTCGTTGAAAGTAAGAGGTCTTCCTCTTGTTCATAACGATCCACGACATCTGTAATTCGGTCAGCCGTTTGCAGCAAATGCCTCTCCGCTTCGACAACATGATAGTTTTGAAAGAACTCGAGGAGAAGAACAGTTAAAATAAACAAGACAAAGCAAACCAATAGTAAGATGGTAAACCATAACTTCCCGACTACGCTACGCCAGAACATCAGTCACCAGATACCTCAAACTTATAGCCGATTCCCCAAACGGTAACAATCATCCCTGCTGCTTCTGCAGAAACTTTGCTTAATTTTTCGCGGAGACGTTTGACATGCGTATCCACCGTCCGAAGATCGCCAAAAAATTCATACTGCCAGACTTCTTTCAGCAATTGTTCTCTGTCAAAAACTTTATCCGGAGACTGCGCCATATAATGAAGAAGTTCGTACTCTTTCGGAGTCAGAGCCACTTCCTTCCCATCAGCCGTCACACGGTGGGCGTCATTATCAATCGTCATATGAGGAAAAACAAGCACATTGCGGGCTGATGTTTCCGTTTCTAAGAACTTCGTGGAGGAACTCCTTCGTAAAAGAGCCTTCACTCGTAATACAACTTCTCTTGGACTGAATGGTTTAACAATATAGTCGTCCGTCCCAACTTCAAAACCTTGCACACGATTAGCCTCTTCCCCTTTTGCCGTAAGCATGATCACAGGAGTGGCTTTCTTTTCACGCAGCTCTTTACACACTTCGATTCCGTCTTTTCCATGAAGCATCAAGTCAAGCAAAATCACATCGTATTCATTTTGAAGCGCTTTTTGTAACGCTTCTTCCCCGTCTTCTGCTTCATCAATGATATAAGCTTCCCTTTCAAGGTACATGCGGATCAGACGTCGAATTCGTTCTTCATCATCCACTACTAACACTTTGGCTTCTTGATCCATATAAAAACCTCCAAATCATAGAATAATTGCTCCTATGGTTACATGACATTTAATTCTTTACACAAAGGGCAGGCGGAGTATAAAGACTTCTCGCCTGCCTTTTGTTTTTATGCATAAGAATGTAAGCCTGAAATAATTAAATTGACCGCAATCAAATTGAACATGATGATTCCAAATCCACCGACTGCCAGCCACGCGGACTTCATTCCCTGCCAACCTCTGGATAGGCGCAAATGAAGATAGGCCGCATAGAAGAAGAAAGTAATCAGAGCCCAGACTTCTTTCGGGTCCCATCCCCAGAATCTATCCCAGGCTTGTTGAGCCCATATCATGGCAAAGATAAGCGCTCCTAATGTGAAGACCGGGAAACCGATAGCCACGGCGCGGTAGCTCACTTCATCAACCAGTTCAGGATTTACCTTCTTGTTTAAGAGTGGCTGGATAGCTGCAGCGATCCGTTTTCTTAAAATCAGTCTTGCTCCCCAGTATAGGACTACTCCACCAAGAAGGGACCACAGGAAGGTGTTGAATTTCTTAGCTGCATCTTCTCCGCGCATCCATTCTGGAGCCTGGAACAATGGAGACATAGCATCTTCAGTTATCAATTCTCCATTATAAGGTCCTGTAATGGCTGGCATGTTGTACGTAATCTCTGCTTGCTGCCCTTCAATCGGTGCATCAAAAGTCGCTTCATAATTCATGGCACTGAACGACGTTGAAACAATAATGAAAGCCAGAGTTACGGCAATAATATAGATGACAAACTCGAGCCATACCGTATGTTTTGAACGTTTGCTCTGGTCCACCTGGCTGATCAGGAATATTAAACCTGCCACAAAACTAACGGATAAAATCCCTTGACCCAGAGAAGCTGTGGTTACATGGATGTATAACCAGTGCGATTGTAAAGATGGTACCAGAGGTGAGATCTCTGTCGGGAACATACTTGCGAATGCGATCAACAATAAGGCAATCGGCAGTGCAAATAATCCTAAGAGGTCTACTCTGTAAATAAAGTAGAGAACAATGAATGCGAATACAAGCATCATTCCAAAAAACGTCGTGTACTCAAACAAGTTACTGATGGGGGCGTGACCACTTGCGATCCATCTTGTAATAAAATAACCGACTTGAGTGAGGAAACCGATAATCGCAAGCGTAATTCCAATGTTTCCAGCTATGCGGCTCTTCCCTTTCTTTTTATCACGGATCGTGCCCGCAAAGAAGAAAGTCGCTATTAAATAGATGAAAAAAGCAGCATAGAGCAGATTGCCGCTTATGGCTGTCCAATCTCCCATAATTTCATCCTCCTGACTCTATGATTTCATTTCATACTGATCCTGAGGGGCCTCGATGTGAGTGCCTTCAATTGATTTTTCAATTTCCATTCTCAAAGCGTACCAGTTTTTATTGGTATGTCCTGCAATCCATGCTCCGTCTGATCTTGGCTGCAGCCAGATCCGTCGATGGTTCCAATACATCCCCTGAATAACGCCGATCATGAAGATCGCGCCTCCTAGTGAAATAATCCCCAATGTATGGTCCTTTTTCACGGTCAAGCCTGTGACGTCCCGCGTATCGAAACCTGTAAGTCCAAGTTTATATTGGTTATCCTCACCAGCACCGATATTCGCTCCTATACCTAGGAAACTAGTTTCAGGCGTTTCTTCACCTGGTGGGTACAAATTGAATACGAACGCTGGGTTCTTCGGATACTTGGATACGGAGGCAGGCTGGCCATCCTGCATTTCATACTCTGGAAAATAATTTACGACCTCTATTCGGAACCCGCCGTCCAGCTCATATGTAGATTGGGGGTCCGTCAAATCGACTGTAAACTCACCATAGTTGGTATCTTCATCATCCTGATCATGGATTTTGAAAGACATTTCACTGAACTCGTCCAGTTGATAACTCGCCTGGTAGAGCGCAAAGTCATCAAACTTCAATGGATTATTTAACGTTGCCGAACCTTCTTTGATCGTATCAAGCTCCGGATCAGCTCCGGCGACTCCTTGATTCGTCCGCTCATAAATAACCGCGTCTGTACGGAATGTTTTCGGGATCGCTCCATCCTGATTTTCGATGGCTTCTTTAAATTTTGCATCTTCCGGGTTGTCTTTATCATAGGTTTCTAGAGTAAAGGACTCATTTTTTATATAGTACTCGCCTTCCGTACCATGAATTAATGTTGTTTCCCCTTCTCTCACCCATACATGTTCATCGACATAAAAAGCAGGGATAAACCGGAGTATTGCGCCTAATAGGAAAATTATAAGACCGATATGATTGACATAAGGCCCCCACCTTGCAAAGCGGTTCTTCTCTGCCAGTATATGCCCATCTTGTTCATAAACCTTGAAGCGTCTCTTTTTCAAATTGGTCTTGAATGTTTCATAATCGATAGAATCCGATGTCGTCTCCCCGAACACCCGCTGTTTTTTCATGAAGAGTTCATGACGCTTCGGCTTCTGCCTTTTCAACGTTTTATAAAGCGGGAAGAAACGATCGATGGATGCAATGACGATGGATATGCCAATCATGGCGATTAAAAGCATATACCACCACGAGCTGAAAAGGTCATGAAATCCGAGTTGATAATAAATCTGTCCGGCTATCCCGTATTGATCCTTGTAGTGGGTGGCAGGATCTGCCCCGCCAATAAACACGGATTGAGGGAAGATCGTTCCGATCGCAGATGCCACGACGGTGATAAAGATCAGGGTGACCCCGACCTTCACGGAAGAAAAGAAGTTCCATATTTTATCAACGATCGTACGATTATACGTTTGGGAGCGACGGGCACTTCCATCGTAACGCATGTTGAGGAGTTTTTTATCCTCATTCCCATCAATATGCTGGTTCTGCTCGACAGGTTTTCCGCAAGCTTCACAAAGAACCGTGCCTTCAGGATTCACATGACCACATTCACAGGTAATCTCTTTCATAGTAAAACCTCACAATGTCAAGTAGACTCTATTCCCCCGGTGCAATCTTTTGCAAGTGGCCTTCGAGTTTGTCCAACGTCAGCGGGCCGATGACTTGCTCTTCAATTTCACCTTCAGGATTGATGAACAGCGTAGAAGGAATCGGACCGATGTTATAAAGATCCATCACTTCTCCATTTTTGTCCTGGAGAATTGGAAAGGTCAGATTGTATTCGTTCACAAAATTCTTCACCACAAGTTCGGTTGAATCCAAATTGACAGCCAGAATTTCGACACCTTTCTCTTTATACTCGGGATACAACTCTTCCATATAAGGCATTTCATCTTTACATGGCTTACAATACGTCGCCCAAAAATTGACCATGACGCCTTTTCCTCGCAAATCACTCAATTGAACCGTCTCATCTGTACCGAACTTTTTCAATTGAAAATCGGGGGCTTTCTCCCCTTTGGCGATCACCGCCTGTTCATCCTTGCCGTTAGCGACGAGAGCGAACACGACAAGTCCGACCATGACGGCAAGCATGGCTGTTCTGAAAATAAGGCGCTTTCTTTTTTTTCTAATGGTTGATTCCTTCATTTTGACTCACTCCCAAACCATTATAACATTGATTGAAGGCTGTAAATTTGAACGTTATTCAACAGTTTTTTCGGCAAGTGCACGAAGCTGTTTCACTTCAAACGGTTTCAAAGGACGAGAATCACCGGCATTCATTCCTTGTAAGTCCAGTGTCCCGTAACGCTCACGCTTCAATTTGTCGACAGGGTATCCAAGGGCCTCAAACATCCGGCGGACTTGACGGTTCTTTCCTTCATGAAGAACGATTTGCACAATCGCCGTATTCTTCTTCGAATCGGTGGAAGTGACTTTCGCATGAACGGCTTTCAAGTATTCACCGTCTACGGTCATCCCTTTCTTCAACTGCTTCAACTGATCTTTGGTAGGGATGCCTTTTGTCTTTGCGATGTACACTTTGTCCACTTCATGACTCGGATGCATAAGTAAATTCGCAAACTCCCCGTCGTTCGTTAACAAAATCAATCCAGATGTATCATAGTCCAGTCTGCCGATTGGGAAAATCCGCTCTTGAACTTCAGGTAAAAAGTCTGTGACTACTTTACGTCCCTTATCATCACTGACGCTCGAGATGACCCCGCGTGGTTTATATAGCAAATAGTAGACAGGCGCTTCTTTATCAATCGGTACTCCTTCTACTTCTATATCATCGTTTTTACCAACCTTTGTTCCTAATTCTGTTACTACTTCTCCATTGACCGTAACCTTGCCGTCAACAATCATCTTTTCTGCTTTTCTTCGTGATGCGACACCTGCGTGGGCGATCACCTTTTGTAGTCGTTCCATATCTGCCATACGACCGTCACCAACTTTCTTTGAAATCACTTTTTTTCATGAAACGGAGCCACGCTCACAAAGCGCAGCTCTTCCGTTCATCTACATTATACACATTCTATAAAGTTTTGAACAAAAAATCATCCTATTAACTAAATAGGATGATGACAATGATAATTGATGCTATTATACCAACCAAATCGGCCAGGAGTCCAACTTTCAAAGCATCCCCCATTCTTTTGATACCTACCGCACCAAAATAGACAGTGATAATATACAGCGTCGTATCCGTACTTCCCTGCATTACAGAGGCGAGCTGGCCTATGAATGAGTCAGGACCGAACGTACGGATCAGCTCCGTCGTCATACTGAGGGCGGCCGTGCCTGAAATAGGTCGTATGAAGGCCAAAGGGAGGATTTCAGCCGGGGCTCCAAACAAAGACATGAGAGGTTCGAACAGTTTCACGATGGCACCCATGGCACCTGAGGCTTGGAACACAGCAATCGACACCATCATCCCCAATAAAAAAGGAAGTAAACTGATGGCAATTTGAATCCCCTCTTTACTTCCTTCCACGAATACCTCGTAAGACGGCACCTTCTTGATGGTGGCTGTGACCAGCACAAGCAGGATGATGGATGGGATAAGCCATATGCTGATCATAAGCGCATCGCCCTCTCCCTTTTATAATGAAAATAACGGTCGATCAATAAAGCGGCAATGGTAGAAATAATGGTTGCCAAAATGGTCGCACCTACGATGGAAGTCGGATCTTGTGAATCATACTTCATCCGAATCGCAATAACGGTGGTCGGAATGAGTGTCAGGGAGGAGGTATTGATGGCAAGCAGTGTAATCATAGATCTGCTCGCTTTATCCGAACCTGACAACTCTTTCAACTCCTTCATCGCTTTCAATCCCATCGGTGTGGCCGCATTTCCAAGACCGAACATGTTGGCCGTCATATTGGACAGGATATAACCGAGAGCCGGGTGATTTTCTGGAATCTCAGGGAAGATGCGTTTGACAAAAGGACGGAAGATTTTAGCCAGGCCGGCAAGCAGCCCCGCCTCTTCAGCGATTTTCATCAGTCCCAGCCAAAAAATGAGCACACCTGCAAGGCTCAAAGTAATCATAATCGCCTCATCCAATGTTGAAAAAATCGCTTTGTTCACTTCCGCCATCGTACCATTGAACGCTGCATAAATAATTCCCGTAACCGCAAGGAACGCCCAAATCAAGTTGACCATGGCGCGACCCCCATCATCCTGTTCAGGAAGTTCTTCACTTCTGAAAAGAAGGATTGAGAAGGACGCTCATTCCACACAGGCGCTTCAACTAATGGTGTTTTTCCGACCATGAAGTACGTCACACCTGCTAAATTCGACTCCCCTTGCTGATCATATCGATAAAATGTAGCCTGCAAATCTTCTTTTTCAGATAAAGTCAGAGGATAATAGATATCCCGCGGAATATATAGAGATTGTCCGTTCACTTGAACGGTACCTTCACTTTGAAGTTTCACCGTTTCAAAATTATCGAACCCCCACTCGAACATCTTTGTATGGTCATTCCAATCATCCGGGGCATTCAAGGTTACAGCGATCAGCTCCATGCCATCCTTTTGGGCACTCGTCACCAACGTCCGCCCAGCGGCTTTTGTGAATCCGGTTTTCCCACCGTTCGTTGGCTCGTAATATTGAGTGAGCATTTTATTTTTATTCTTCCAGGAGTATTCACGATTTTCAGAACGATACATTTCACTGCCTGTCACTTCCCGGAACGTATCATTTTTCATGGAATAGGCCATAAGAAGACCCAAATCATACGCGCTTGAATAATGAGTCTCTCCATCCAGGCCATGCGGATTTTCAAAATGGCTGTTATTCATTCCAAGCCAACAAGCCGCTTTTTCATTCATCAGCTGCACAAAGCCTTCGACACTCCCCCCCTACATGTTCGGCAATGGCTACAGCGGAATCATTTCCAGACCTCAGCATCAACCCATATACCAAATCCTTCAGAGGGATTTTTTCTTTCTCTGTCAAATAGATGGAGGACCCTTCTGTATAAACGGCCCTTTTACTTACTTTCACTTTTTCTTCCATCATTCCTGATTCAATCGCTATGATAGCGGTCATGATCTTTGTGGTGCTGGCAATCAGTGTAGGATCATAGGCATTCTTTTCATACAGGACCCTGCCCGATTCTGCATCCATCAGAACCGCCCGTTCTGCAGATACCGAGATATTAGGCTGCGCCTGAGCCCGATCCACCATAAAGATTGGGAATAGTATAGTCAGTGCCATAATCATATAAAAGAACCTTCTCAAGAGGACTTCCTCCTATTCACATCATTTGCTTCAACTTATGCGAAAGCGTACAAGCTTATGAGTAATAGAAAAATCCAAACACGGCAGGATTGTTGAAGAATCAGGTTCGAGATGTTTATTGAGTGGATGGGGGCGGAGGGGAATGACTCGCTTTCCGCGGGAGCGCGGTGAGCCTCCTCAGGCTGACGCCTTGCGGGGTCTCACCAAGCACTCTTTTCCCGCAGGAGTCTCCCCATTCCCCTCCGCCCCTTTGCCATGGAAAATTCTCGGAACCATTTCTGGAAAAATTAGCTCTTATGATTGAAGAAGGTGGAGAGTATAGACCTCTCCACAGCTGTCACTCCGAACGTAAATGTTTGATACAGAACGTTTTATGCTTACTTAGTAAGGAAGAGTGTAAGCCACTCATTCTAGCTATAGGATTCGTTTCTCTCCTATATTGAATGGGGTGGTTGGGAAGCTGCGAGACTCCCGTGGGAGAAGGAGATAGGCGAGATCCCGCAAGGCGATAGCCTGAGGAAGCTCGGCGCTCCCCCCACAGGAAAGCGAGTGGTTTCCCAACCACCCCCGACTCTTAATATGATAAACGAATCCCGAATTTTCTTGGAATCGATTTCTCCACAATCGGGAGCTTATATAGAAAAAAGCTGTTCCTGGTGGGGAACAGCTTTTTATTCGTCGGCGAAGGGGTCTTCGCTGAATTTTTCGAAGAACAGGTCGGCTTCTCCTTCTTCATCACCATCGCCCTGTTTGAGTTCAGAAAGAGGTGGGAGCTCTTCAATGGATGTCAATCCAAAATAGATCAGAAAGTCTTTGGTCGTACCATATAGGATCGGGCGTCCAATAGCATCCTTCCGGCCTTTTTCTTCAATCAAACTGCGATTGACGAGTGTCTGGATGGCACGATCACTTTTGACACCCCTCAAATCATCGACTTCTATTCTTGTAATCGGTTGTTGATAGGCAATGATTGCGAGAGTTTCAAGTGCCGCTTGGGACAGTCTTGTCGATCCTGGTGAATCTAAAAGACGCTTATAATACGAAGCATGCTCAGGCTTTGTGGTCAAATGCAAAGTTCCTTGTGAATCCATGATAGTGAGACCTCTGTTCTTGGATTGATAGTCTTTCATCATTTCTTCCAACAATGATTTGAACGCCTTCGCATCCATTTCTAATAGATTGGTCAGTTTCTTTTTTGTGATCCCTTCTTCTCCGGCGGCAAACAGCAGACCTTCGGTTATGGCTTTGTAGTCTTCTAACTCCATGGTGCATCCTCCATCTTATATACGATTAGTTCATCAAAATGTTGTTGTTGTACACACACGATATCATTACTCTTCATTAGCTCAAGTAAAGCGATGAAAGTAACGACAATATGCGGTCGTGTTCGTTTTTCAAATAACTGATGAAAAGGAGTGCCACCTGCTTGTACATCAATTTTACCAAGAATTTCTTCCATCCTCATTTGGATAGGAATCTCATCTCTTCGGATTTTCGCTTCCTGTGGTTTTTCAGTTTTGGCCCGCTTTAAAAGATTCCCCATCGCTTGAATCATATCATAAACAGAAGCTTCTCCCGGGCGTACTTCCGGCATCTCTTCTTCCCATCCTTCCATATTCAAGGGAGGTCGGGTGTAAATGCGGTTGGCATCGAGTTCTTTTTCTTTTAGTTCCTCTGCCGCCTGTTTATATTTTCGGTACTCAATCAAGCGCCGCATCAAATCTTCGCGAGGGTCATCTTCCATCTCCCCATTCTCGAAGTCATCCTCCATGTTCTGATTAGGAAGAAGCATCTGACTTTTCATGGCAAGTAAAGTAGCAGCCATTACGAGATATTCACTCGCAAGATCCAGTTCCAGCTCCTGCATCGTATGGATATAGTTCATGTACTGGTCGGTAATTTGGGAAACGGGTATATTATAGATATCGATTTCGTATCGATTGATCAGATGTAAAAGAAGATCAAGAGGCCCTTCAAAACCTTCTACTTTCACTTGGTAGCTTTTTTTCATATCATTCTTCCTTTACGTTCCAATGTTCTTTTAATAATGGTATCAAAAAATACCCTGCTGTGACAGCATGTATTCTATGATTATGAATGTCTTTAGCCTTACTTCTTCTCTTAAGTTATACTATAGTTATAAGTACTAAAACCTGTTTAATCAACAACCAGGCATCTCATGGTTGTATCAAAGGAATGGATGGATTATATGTATCCGAAAGCTTATATTGAATTTCTTGCCCATTTCCACGGAACGAGAGATTACTTTGAGTGTCATGAGGTCCTTGAAGAGCATTGGAATGAAGTAGACTCCCGTAACCAATCTTCCATCTGGGTATGGCTCATCCAAATCGCCGTAGCTATGTATCATGATCGCAGAGGCAATCAAGCTGGTGCTAAAACCCTGGTACAACGGTGTTTAAAAAAGAAGATAGAACACGAGAAAGAACTTCCACTCCTCGGCTTGGATGGAGAACGTCTGGAGAAACAGCTGGAAGAATTCAAAACCCGTTTGGACACAGAAGTCCCTTACCGCAGCTGGAATTTGCCCATCATTGATATGGAGCTTCTAAAAGAAGTCCAACAGTTATGCCAACAATGGGGCGTTGCTTATGGATCTCCCAGTGACCTTTCCGATGAAAACCTTGTATTCAAACACAAGAGGAGAAAAAAGTCATTTTGAGTTCAATGATAAAACGAAACAAAGGAGGTGTCGATTCGCGACACCTCCTTGTTCTTTATAACTGTGAAGAGGCACTTTCTTCATCACATTTCTCAATGAATGATTCAGTGGCCACATCAGCGCACACGTCACACTCATCTTTGAAGTGATCACGGACACGGTGAATCATCTGTCGTCCAATCCCAGTATTACGATGGGAAGGGTTGACGGATAAGTGCTGGATAACGGCTTTGCCATCTTCCAAACGGACTCCGACCGCGCCGAGGATATCTTCCTCTTTCCACAAAAATAGATTCCAATCCGGATTGGAATCATATTCCCTAATGATTTCCTGAAGCGTCTTCACGTCTGATACTTCAGGCATGAAAGAAAGCAAACCCATCGCAATCTTCTCAAATGATTTTTTATATCGAATTAACATATTAACCCCTCAATTATGAAAATAACTTTCCTAGAGTTCCAGATGATCGATCAATGGATCGAAAAAGAAAATGGTTACTTTCAATCATTGTCCAATTCATCCTATATGTCAAGCTTACATGACGATGACGAACCAGTAGTATAAACCCCAACCGATGCTGAACAACGATAAAAACGTAAACAGCATCCAATTTTTCATTTTCATTATACGTTGCCCCCGGTTTTTTGTGATTTGCCCCGCTACATAGAATATAGCATAGCCCACAATTATTCAAGCCTGTCTAAAAACCGGCGTTTCACAATCGACCAAAGCCGATATCCGTCAGAATCTTTTCCTTTGATAGAAAACGGAACAAGATTCATGATGGCAAGATAAGTATTAAAAAGAAAGGAGACACGAAGTAGATGACCACCCTGGTCTCTAAACCATAAGAACAATACCAAAGCCGTTATAGCATTGAACAAGGGGCCGCCCATACTGATCCAAGCTTTTTCAAAATCCGTGAATGGAGGTTTCCGTTCATTCACCGAGTAAGCTCCCTGGAAGAAAAAAAGGTGGATGTACACACAGACCTCGTTTTTTCTCCATCGCCCGATGACCTTTCCCCGGCCGAGGTGTAGGATACTTTGATCCGCCCGAAAGTACAAGCCGGGAAAAAGGTGACCAAGTTCATGGATGAACAGGCTTAAAGGTGCCACTAAAAAAATCAATACTAGTAATGTGACAATCATGAAGGGCTCTTCTAGTGATTATTTGTCCTCGACGCGGACCTTCTGCATCACATCTCCGACACGAACACGATCGACCGTGTCCACACCTTCAATCACTTTGCCAAATACGGTGTGACGGCCGTCTAAGTGTGGTTGAGGAGAGTGACAAACGAAGAATTGGCTTCCTCCTGTATCTTTTCCAGCGTGGGCCATGGAAAGGGATCCTCGCTCATGCTTATGAGGATTGCCTTCTGTTTCGCATTTGATTGTATATCCTGGACCACCCGCTCCTGTTCCATTCGGGCATCCGCCCTGAATGACGAAGTCTGGGATGACACGGTGGAAAGTCAATCCATCGTAAAATTCATCATTGGCAAGTTTTTCAAAATTCGCTACTGTATTCGGTGCTGCTTCTTCGTAAAGTTCAATCAGCATTTTTTCTCCATTTTCAAATTCAATCGTTGCTTGTTTCATTTCTCATACCCCTTTTCATTTTTCATAACTTAAATCAAGTCGTGTCATCTCTTGATAGCTCTCTCTTCTGACGACAAGCTGATGCTTACCCTCTTCGACAAACACGACGGCCGCTTTTTGAAAGCGGTTATAATTGTTAGCCATAGCATAACCATACGCTCCCGTGCTGAAAACTGCAAGTCTATCTCCATGTTCAACCGGCGGAAGTGCCACATCCCATATTAGCATATCTCCAGATTCACAGCACTTTCCAGCTATGGAATACTCTTTTTCCGGCTTTTGATTCATTTTTTCTACCAGCGCCGCTTCATATTTCGCCTGATATAGAGCTGGCCGGATATTATCTGTCATCCCACCGTCGACAGATACATAGGTTCTCACATCAGGGACTTCCTTGGTAGAACCGATGGTATAGATCGTTGTACCCGCTTCCCCGACAATGGCACGCCCCGGCTCTATCCAGATTTCCGGCATAGGATAATCGTACTGTGATGACAGGTTTTTCACTTCACGGATGAGGGCATGGGCATATTGATCCAGCTCAAGCGGTTCGTCCTCTTTTGTATATTGAATACCGAATCCGCCACCTAAGTTCAGTACGGAGGCTTCATATCCGTGACGGTTACGCCAATCGTTCAAAGTAGTGAAAAGCTTACGCGTAGCCATCTCGAAACCGCTTGTCTCGAAGATTTGTGAGCCGATGTGACAATGAAGTCCGACTAAACGGATATTGGCATTCTCCTTGACTTTCATGAACGCCTCTTCAGCCTGGCCACTGCTCAAATCGAAGCCGAATTTCGAGTCTTCCTGCCCGGTCAAAATATAATCATGGGTATGGGCTTCGATCCCCGGTGTCACTCTCAGTAATACATCCATCTCTTTCTTCTTCTCTTCGAGGATGGAATGAAGGAGTTCGATTTCATAAAAGTTATCAACGACGATACATCCGATCCCATGTTCCACGGCCATCTCCAATTCACGGATACTTTTATTGTTCCCGTGCATGTGGATCTTCTCTACCGGGAAGCCTGCTTCAAGGGCAGTATGTAGTTCTCCTTCCGAAACGACGTCCAAACTAAGACCTTCCTGATTCGCAACCTGGAGCATAGCGACAGATGAAAAAGCTTTACTCGCATAGGCGACTTGAGCAGCTACCTGGTTCTCTTTGAACGTCTGCACGAAGGCCCGCGCCTTTTTTCTAATTTCACCTACATCATATACATAAAGAGGGGTGCCGTATTGTTCGGCAAGATCTGCAGCCGGGACTTGCCCGATCAACAATTGCCCTTTTTCATTCACTTCATGATTCATCGTAACCCACCTTTTCTACTAACGGAGAAATGATAAAAAGAAAATGCCCCTTGGAAATCAAAGGACATCAAGATTTATTTTAATTTATCACATTGCTAAAGAACGGGCAATACGATTATTTTTGACGCTGGTTGTTTTGAGGATGAACAACACTCGGCCGCACTTTCAACGATGGCATACTGAGACGCAGGATAATTTGGATCGCCGCTTTTCCGTTGAACGGGAGAAACGGCCACAAATATGGAGTGTTCAACGACTTGGTATTGGCTAATAGCAGAACATAAGCCAAAAATCCGCACATAAGCCCTTTGATTCCGAATATAGCGACTAAAATCACAAACAGGATACGTGCCATTTTGTTGGCTACAGATAATTCATAACTCGGCGTTGAATAGGATCCGATGGCCGCAACAGCTACGTAAAGGATGACTTCCGGTACAAACATTCCTACGTCAATGGCGATTTGTCCTATAAGAACAGCGGCAATAAGTCCCATAGCTGTCGATAAAGGCGTCGGTGTATGGATGGCTGCGATCCTTAACATTTCCAAGCCTAAATCTGCAATTAAAATTTGAAAGATGATAGGAATCGTACTTTCTTCATTGGGGCCGATAAAAGCAAACGGTTCGGGAAGCAGATCCGGCTGCATGACGAACAGCATCCATAATGGCAGAACAAATACAGAGGCAAAGATTCCAAAGAAACGCACCCATCGTACAAAAGTCCCTACAGGAGGAGACTGCCGGAATTCTTCCGCATGCTGCACATGGTGAAAGTACGTAGTAGGCGTAATGATCGTACTCGGGGACGTGTCAGTCATGATGACCACATGTCCTTCAAACAAATGGGAGGCGACGACATCCGGGCGTTCCGTGTACCTTACGAGCGGAAACGGATTCTTTCCTTGATTGACAATGTACTCTTCAAGACTTTTATCCGCCATTGATAAGCCGTCGATATCGATTTTTTGAATTTTCTCCTTTAATAGCTGTACGAGACCTGGGTCGGCTACATCTTTGATGTATGTGATACAGACATCTGTTTTCGAACGATTTCCGACCTGCATGATTTCATTTCTCAAACGCTCATCTCTAATGCGGCGCCGTGTAAGTGCCGTATTCTCTATGATATTTTCTGTATAACCGTCCCTCGAACCACGGATGACCTTTTCCGTATCCGGTTCCTCCGGCGTCCTTCCGGGATACGTACGCACATCAACAATGAAGGCTTCTGTTTCTCCATCAACAAAAATGACCATCAACCCGGAAAGCATCTGGGTGATACACTTATCAAGGTCTGAAGTCGTTTCTACTTGTTGGTGTGGGATCTCATCTTTTATGGATTTAAAAACAGAATCGACGTGATCCTCTGTATCATTCATTTCCATCAACTGTCGCATCACTTCTACAACGATTGGAGTTTCCACCAATCCGGTGACATAATAGAAGTTCACTTCAACACCCAACAGGGTCAGCGTACGGAAACCGGCATCAAATGATTGGTCTACACCAATGCGTTCATTCATCGTCTTCCGGTTTTGATCGAGTTTCATAACGATGGGCGTTTCTTTTTTCTTCTCTGGCATAAACCTCCACTCCTTGATCTCGATTTATCCTTTAGGTTTGAAAATCACAGCAACGATAAAGCCAAACAATATGGCTGATGCAATACCTGCAGATGTCAATTCGAAAATTCCTACGGCAACTCCGATAAAGCCATGTTCATCCGCTTGTTCCATCGCTCCATGCAAAAGCGAATGCCCAAAACTTGTAATCGGTACGGTCGCTCCTGCCCCAGCAAATTCAATAAGATTGTCATAGAGATCAAAAGCATCCAGGACTGCACCAGCTACAACAAAGGAAGACATCACATGGGCAGGTGTCAATTTGAAGACATCCAATAATATTTGTCCGATCACGCAAATGCTTCCCCCGACGATAAACGCCCATAAAAATGTCATGATCCCCCCTCCCCTCTCGAGAGAACAACGGCGTGAGCGATCCCTGGAATCGATTCCTTCTGTTGAAGCATCATCGGACTCATGAGTGCACCTGTCGCAACAATCAACACACGATTGTACTTCCCACTTATTAAATCCTGCACAATTTTCCCATAAGTGACGACCGCTGAGCATGCGCACCCGCTTCCGCCTGCGAAGACAGGTTGATCGCTGTGATAGACCAGTAGTCCACAATCTTTATGAACATCACTGATGTCATAGCCATCCTGTTTCATCAAATCTTTAAGAATGGGCGTTCCCACTGCAGACAAGTCACCGGTTGCGATGACATCATAATCTCCGGGCACTCGTCCCATGTCTTCCAGATGCGTTTTAATCGTGTCCCAAGCGGCTGGAGCCATTGCTGATCCCATATCAAAAGGATCCTTGACACTATAATCCATGACCTTCCCTATGGTTGCCGCTTCCACCTTGATTTTCGAAGGTGTTTTCGAAAGGATGGCTGCACCACTTCCCGTCACAGTAAATGTAGCGGTTTTCGGCTTTTGTCCTCCATATTCCGTTGGGTAGCGAAACTGACGCTCAGCTGTACAGTTGTGAGAACTAACAGCCACCAACGCTTGTTTGGCGTATCCAGACGAAACGAGTGCAGCTCCTGTCGCAAGGGTTTCCATACTCGTCGAACACGCCCCGAACATCCCTAGTACAGGAATGCCTAATTGTCTTGCCACATAGTTCCCCGTGACGTTTTGGTTCAACAGATCCCCAGCTAAAAACAAATCGATATTGGACTGGTCGATCCCTGCTTTTTGCAAACACGTGTACACTGCATCCGTCATCAATTTACGTTCGGCAAGCTCCCAGTTGGATTCTCCACAATGAAGTTCTTCATGAATGACGTCGAACGTTTCTTTCAGCGGGCCTTCGCCTTCCATCGGTCCGACAGCCGTACCCGTGGATTGTAAGTACACAGGTTCTGTAAATGTCCATGATTGTGTTCCCGTTTTACCCATATGCTTTTCCTCCTAAAAAATAAGCGACCACACGTAACGAATCATTCCCAGTACATAAGCAGCAACGACACCGAATACAATGACCGAACCTGCTAACTTGAACAAATTCGTTGCAACCCCTAGCACAAGACCTTCGGATTTATGCTCGAGAGCGGCTGAAGTAATAGAATTTGCAAATCCAGTCACAGGGACCGCCGATCCGGCTCCAGCAAACTGTCCGAGTTTATCATAAACACCAAACCCTGTAGCGAGCGCAGATAGAAGGATTAAAGTCGCTACCGTCGGGTTGATGGCATTCTTTTCGCTATAATCGAACCAGTGGATATACATTTGTGTCAGAAGTTCACCAAACACACAGATCAACCCACCCACGATAAATGCTTTCAAACAATTCATTACATAGGGTGGTTTCGGCTGGTACGATTTTCTCGCTTTATCAAAATTCTTCTCGTTCAGTGGTTGTTTATCCACACGGTTTCCTCCTAATCACACATCGTTCACCTGACAAAAATAATCCATTGAAACAACGACCCCGCAATTTTCCCAAGGACCAGAGCCATTAAAAGTGTAAATAGAAAGCCATCCACACCGATTCGTTTAAATAACAGGGGAAAGACGTTTAAGACCTCTGTAAGAGCAGCAGCTAACATTCCTACGAAAATGCCATGAAAAAGCCCCCATATCACAAGTCCAATCAATGTCATTTTCACGGGGCCATCTCCAAATGAAAGATAAATCCCTGCAAAAACACCTAAAATCACGGCCATTTCATAACTACGGAGTTTGGACTCTGAATGGCTCAACTGCATGAGCCTGGGTACAATCCCAAGCACTGTCAAAAAAGCGACGAAGCCGGTTCCGACAGCAATACCAGCAGCAAGCCCAATGAGTACTTCAACGATCCACATCCTGTTTTTCCACCTTATTCTCCTTAATGGCCACGTAATGGTCGAGGTCTTCCTGATAATTGAATATCTCTACTTCCATCGGACTCGGTTCTTCATTGAACCGTTTTTGAAACCAGTGGTTAAAAAATAAAATCATTCCAATTCCAAGACCTATGGAATACGGCACCTGAATCCATAATGGATGTTCCACTTTCTCTCCCGTCAACATAAAATGCAACTTCTGTTGAACGGCCTGCATGCTCACATCATAATGGAAGTTCATAATCGCCATCGCTGCCCCGATAAATAGCAGGATCCATATCGCGCTGATTAAGAGAGGAGACGGCTGCTTCTGGTGTTTCTCCACATGAACCACGCATTGATTCGGGCCGATCAGTTCAACTTCAAGCTCCGGGAATTTCTCAATCACTTGTTCAATGATCATGAAAGAGTCAATGACCACGATATTATGATCCTCTTCTGTCACTTGATGTAAGACCATCTGCTCCAAGACAGGTTTATGACGCTTTTGACCCGTTACACGAGCCACATCCTGCAAACGAATTTTTGCCAAAGGTTGAACATAAATCGATTGTTTTATACGAATATAGACAGGAGTCGCCAATCCTACCGCCTCCCCTGTATGAATTTTCTTAGACTTATTATGTGTGAGAACGTAAAAATCATACGAAGAGTCCTCGGAGATTGAATAGTGAGAGAAATGGTGGAACGAAACGCCTTGAACCGTTCATCATCCGAATTTTTCTGTGACCATAAAAAAAGCTGTACCTCTTGAGGTACAGCCATCAGCTGGTATCATTCATTGTTTCTTTCATATCAGCTAGGATTTTCTTTTCCAACCGTGATACTTGTACTTGCGATATGCCCAAGCGCTCCGCCACTTCGGTCTGCGTTTGATCTTTGTAATATCGCAAGTAAATAATGAGCCGTTCCCTCTTGTCCAGTTTACTCATCACGTCCTGCAGGGTGAGATGATCGAACCAGTTGCTTTCCTCTTCGGCAATCTGATCGACGAGCGTGATCGGGTCGCCTTCATTCTCATAAACCGTTTCATAAATGGACTGAGGGGTTCGTCCAACTTCCTCCGCCTGGACGATTTCCTCCCTTGTCAGACCCAACGCATCTGCCAGCTCATTAACTGTCGGCGAGCGTCCATATTCCTTTAAAAGCTCTTCTTTTTTGGCACGGACCTTATGATTCAGTTCTTTTAAACTACGGCTTACTTTCACACTGCCATCATCACGAATAAAACGCTGAATTTCACCAATGATCATGGGTACGGCATACGTTGAAAAACGCACATCATAACTCAAATCGAATTTGTCAATCGATTTGAGCAGGCCGATACAGCCGATTTGATACAGATCATCCTGATCGTATCCACGTCTGAGATATCGCTGGACGACCGACCATACGAGACGGGTATTTTTTTCAACTAAAAAGTCCCTCGCCTCTTGATCGCCCGCCTGACTCTTTTTGATCAGCTCTTTGACATCTTTGTCGGACAGACGTTCTTTTGTCGTATCGCTCATAAGCGGCGCCTCAATTGCACAAAGCGCGGGTTGACGTCAACTGCTTAGTCATTCGGATCGTCGTTCCGACCCCGGGCTCTGAAGTAATGTCTACGCGATCCATGAAATTCTCCATGATGGTAAAACCCATTCCCGAGCGTTCCCATTCCGGTTTTGACGTGTAGAGCGGTTCTTTGGCGATCTCGATATTCTCAATTCCGTGACCGCGATCTTGGATGATCAATTCGATTTCTCCGTCATCAATAGCGCAAGTAAGCATGACTTTCTCATCACTTTTCTCTTCATAACCATGGATGATGGCATTCGTGACAGCTTCAGAGACGACGGTTTTAATATCCGTAAGCTCTTCCATCGTCGGATTGATTTGGCTGACAAAAGCGGCAACAGATAAGCGGGCAAGAGATTCATTTTCACTTACACTCGTAAACTCCAGGGTCATTTCATTTCGCATGATGCCACCCCCAACATCTCAAGCGCGGATGCCTCATCATCCACGAGCTTCATGATTTTGAACATTCCCGACATATCAAACAATCTCCGAACCTCAGGCGAAATCGAACAAAGCACCATTTCGTTCCCTTTCGCTTGTACTTCTTTATAACGACCGAGCATCACACCAAGGCCTGAACTATCCATGAAGGACAATTTTTTTAAATTGACAATCACATGTTCGACACCGTTGTTCGCGAGCTCCTTCTGCCAAGCTTCCCGAAGCGTTGTGGCTTCATGATGATCCAGCTCCCCATTTAATCGGACGAGCAAAACATTCTCTCTGACAGCAAAATTAACTTGAAGACTCAAGTGAATTACCTCCTCTGACTTTATAAGAGTCACTATGTCTTTTCGTACTTTTCGCTGTCATTTCCTGCTCAAAAACATAACTAGTGGGAAAATGCTAAAACCTCTGAAAGCTCGTCAAATTCTTCCATGAACGCTGCCATAGGGCAGGGAAACCTGCTTTCTCCACGTTCTCGGATGTTTCCAAACGGACTTTAGCGACTTCCTGATCTCCGTTCTTCACGATCACCCATCCCATATGGGCTCCTTTTTCCAATGGAAGGTCTGATTTTTCCGCTACTTTCAATTCCGTTTCATATTTGCTCTTCTTGTCATTTTTCTTCTTCAGAACGACGACATCTTTTTCCGGGGAAAGGTTCAACTCCAGAGGTTTCCCTCGTGTGATTTTCATCGTTTTCATCGTGTCATCTTTAGAATAGAGTTTCACACCCTCATATTGACTGAACCCGTAATCCAATAGGCTTGTCACATCCGAGTTCCTCATTTTCGGATTTTCTGCTCCCATAACTACGGCGATCATATGCATATCGTCTCGTTTAGCAGAAGCCGTGAGACAATATTTCGCTTCACTTGTATAACCTGTTTTCAATCCGTCCATTCCTGGGTAATTCTTAATCAACTTGTTCGTGTTGACTAACCAGAATTCATTTTCCTGCCCTTTTCGTAAATAATCATCATAAATTTTTGTGTAATTCGTTACTTCATCATGAAGTAGTAATTCTCTCGCCATGACAGCCATATCATGAGCTGTACTGAAGTGACCTTCAGCTGGAAGACCTGTCGGGTTTTGGAATTGTGTATTCTTCAAACCGAGATCTTTCGCTTTTTTGTTCATTTGAGCCACAAACTCTTTTTCGCTGCCGGCAATCCGTTCAGCCATAGCGACACTCGCATCATTTCCAGATGCTACAGCAATCCCTTTGAGCAAATCTTCAACAGTCATCTCTTCCCCAGCTTCAAGGAAGATTTGAGACCCTCCCATAGAAGCGGCGTGTTCACTAATACGGACTTTTTCATCCAGTTTGATGCCACCTTTATCGAGTTCTTCCATGATCAACAACAGCGTCATGACCTTCGTCATACTCGCAGGGGGCAGCTTTTTATTTGAATCCTTATCATAAAGCGTCATCCCACTGTTCTTCTCCATCAATATCGCGGACTTCGCCGAATTGACGATTTCTGTTGACTCCCTTTCTTCTGCAAATGTCATGTTTAACGGAAAAAGTGAGACAACTAAACAAAGAGCGAGACACACACCCATCATTTTTTTCATAACCAAAACCTCCCATTGCTTTAAGTGACCCTAGCATTCCCTTACCATCATCTTCTATACATAATCCAAGACAGCACCTCTAGGCATTCAACAATATGGCAACATGATATCAAGACTTTTGTGCTGTGGATCGTGGCTGCGGGGAATAGCTCGCTTTCCGCGGTGCCCCACACGAGGTGGGGTCGTTCGATGTTGGCACAGGACGTGCCGAACTTAATCGAACTTCCTCTATTCTTTTGATCCTCCTCGGACTTCGTCCTGTGGGGTCTCACTAAGCACTCTTTTCCCGCAGGAGTCTCGCCATTCCCCTCCGCCCCTTTGCCAAGTGAGGCTCTCGATATCACTTATGGAAACATCGGCTTATATGATTGAGGAGAGTGGATCATAAAAACCTTCCACAGATGGCACTAGAGAAGTAGTGGCTTGATACAGAGGGGTTCACGCTCGCTCGGTAGAGAAGTGATAGACGACTATCCACGATATAGGGGTTAGGTTCTACCATACAAGCAATGGGGTAAACGAACTCACGTACACCAATTGAGTGTCTTCAACAATGCTATCTAACAAAGAAGAACTCGATCTCATTAGAAAACAAATGTCTGCCTGTTTGAAAGTTGAATCCACCAACTCTCCTTTAGCTGAAAAGCTGCTTATTCTGGAAATAGTTTCGAGATACTCTTATGGCCAAGGGGCGGAGGGAAACGGTGATACTCCTATCTTTAAGTGTGAAAGCGCTTTGGTCAGCGGCGAATGGACTGGACTGAGATGGCGGAGATAAAGGAAACACGGAGAGCGTAGCGATTCGATGTTGACTTATCGTACAGAAGCGATGGGAGTCTCACTAGCCGCTAGGCGCCGGAACCGGATAACTAAAAGGACGAGGGGGACAGGTGAGACCCCGCAGAGCGGAGCTAGAGGAGGCTCTCCGTCATCCCCGCAGGAAAGCGAGCGGCTTTCCAACCACCCCTGACTCTCAATATGGCAAACGAAGACCGGTATCTTGAAACTTTGCCCTTAAGTATAGGGAACGTTTTGGTAGAAAACGGGTGAAGGTGAACAACAAAAAACACGACCTGAGGAGGTCGTGTTTTAAATGTGGCGTTTGTTTTCTTCTTGTTTGAGCCAGTGGCGGATGCCTTTACCTGCGTGGGGTTCGTCTTGGAAGCGGGGGATGATGTGCATGTGAGCGTGGAAAATATGCTGCCCGCCGGTTTCGTAACAATTGTAACCAATGTTGTAGCCGTCTGGTTGAAGCGTGTCATCCAGCCATTCTTTGACCTGTTGGATCATATCCTGTGTATCCATCCACTCTTCTTTCGAAAGGTCGAACACCGTTGTTTTATGTGATTTGGGGACAATCAATCCTGATCCTTTTAAAATACGCTGATCCTTTTGAACGAAGTAGCAGGAATTATTCTCAAATATGATTTTCTGCTTTTCATCCGTTTCTGGTGAGCATAATATACATTGATCCATGTCTTCCCCTCCCTATGTAATGGGTATGAAACTTTCAATGAAGATAAAAGCCATCATGGACGAAACAACAAGAATGATCGTTCCTCTGATGACACGATCCTCTTTCAAATAACGCATGCCTAAGAATACATACAAAAAAGCCGACACGAGTGCTATGAGATCAATGCTTACGTTAAAAGAGAAAATCCAATGGGACAATAAAAGAATAAGAGTAGCTGACGCGACTATCACCTCTAAAACCCGGAACATCCTTTTCCCCCTTCTACAAGAATAATATCATGAACCTCCCCGTTTATGAATATCCAATACCACTTCGCCTCCGATTATTCTTCTCTACAAAAAAACAGGCTCGGATAGACAAGAAAAAGCGAACCGACCTACGAGTGTAGACGGTCCGCTTCTTTTTTAAGTTTGAAAAATTATTTAATGATATTGTGAATCAATGTCGGTTTCTCGACTTTTTCACCAGAAATCGTGTACGCTTCTTTCACTTTCTGGATAGAATCATCCGGCTGTTCGTCATCACTGATCAAGACGACAAGAGCTTCGCCGGCTTTGACAGGATCGCCGATTTTCTTCTTCAGACTGATTCCTACTCCGTGATTGATTTCATCCTCTTTGGTAGCACGGCCGGCTCCAAGATACATGGCGGCTATGCCGATGGATTCTGCATCAATGGCAGATACGTAGCCATCCTGATCCGCCGTGACTTCAATTTCATGAGCCGCTCTAGGTAGACGATCAAGATCATCAATCATAGAAACGTCTCCACCTTGTGCTTCAATTAGCGTACGCAGGGACTGGAAGGCTTTTCCGTTTTCGATATTCGCTTCGATTGCTTTATACGCTTCTTCATAAGAAGAGAACTTCTCAGCAAGCACGGCCATGTGGGAAGCAATTTCAAGGGAGAGCAAACGCAAGTCTTCTACGTTCTTCCCTTTAAGAATTTCTGCTGCTTCTTTAATTTCGTTCGCATTTCCAACTTCATAGCCAAGGGGCTGATTCATGTCACTAATGACAGCTACCGTGTTACGTCCCAGGTTATTTCCGATGTTCACCATCTCACGAGCAAGTGCTTCAGAGTCCTCGAGTGTTTTCATAAAGGCTCCAGAACCTGTTTTCACATCAAGCACAATGCTGTCTGCTCCTGATGCAATTTTTTTACTCATGATGGAACCAGCGATCAGTGGTAAGGAGTTTACGGTACCCGTCACGTCTCTCAGTGCATAGAGCTTTTTGTCTGCAGGAGCAAGGTTCCCGGTTTGACCTGCCACCGCAAGCTTGTGGGTATTTACATTCTCGATGAATTTCTCTTTCGTCATCTCAATTTCAAGGCCTTTGATGGACTCTAGTTTATCCAGTGTTCCACCTGTATGCCCAAGTCCACGTCCGGACATTTTCGCAACAGGAATGCCGACAGAAGCGACTAGTGGTCCAACGATGAATGTTACCTTATCTCCTACGCCACCAGTAGAGTGCTTATCGACTTTCTTCCCTTCAATCGCTGAGAGGTCGATGGTTTCACCAGAGTCCACCATGGCTTGAGTCAACGTCGCCGTTTCTTCAGCCGTCATGCCCCGGAAATAAATCGCCATCGTAAAAGCAGAGGCCTGATAGTCAGGAATCTCACCTTTTGTGTAACCTTCAACGAAGAATTCGATTTCTTCCTTAGTCAATTCCCCGCCATCGCGTTTTTTTACAATAATGTCATACATTCTCATCTCGATCACCCTTTACTTAAAGTTTAAGTGAGAAAGCGCCTCTCAAGACGCTTTCTTTTTTTATGCTGGTAATGTTTTTAAAAGTTCTTTAACGAATCCTAGGAAATCCTCACGCACTTGAGCCGTCGTTTCGATGACTTCATCGTGCGTAAGCGGCTGATCTAAAATTCCGGCAGCCATATTGGAAATACAAGAGATTCCAAGGACGCGGATTCCTGCGTGGTTCGCCACCATCACTTCTGGCACCGTGGACATTCCAACGGCATCTCCTCCGAGTGTACGCAGCATACGTATTTCTGCCCCTGTCTCATAGGCAGGTCCTGTATTTCCTACATAAACCCCTTCCTGTACTTGAAGGTTCATACGCTCGGCTGACTGCTTCGCGTGATCAATCAAAGCGCGATCATACGCTTCAGACATATCAGGGAAACGTGGTCCAAGATCCTCATCATTTGGTCCAATCAGCGGACTGTCTCCCATATTGTTGATATGATCGGTTATGATCATCAAGTTGCCCGGCTTGAAGGTTTCATTGATGCCCCCGGCAGCGTTTGTAACGAAAAGAGTTTCCACACCCAGCGCTTTCATGACGCGGACAGGGAAAGTCACCTGTTTCATATCATAGCCTTCATAATAGTGGAAGCGCCCTTGCATCGCGATGACTTGTCGCCCTTCTAATTCACCAACGACCAGCTGTCCTTTATGGCCGGAAACCGTGGATTCAGGAAAGTGAGGGATTTCCGTATAAGGAATGGTTGTCGGATTTTGAATTTCCTCTGCTAGTACGCCGAGGCCAGATCCTAGAATCAGTCCGACACTTGGTTCATGAGTCAATTTCCCTTGGATGAATTGAGCTGCTTCTTTTACTTGTGTTTGGTTCATTTTGTTTCTCCTCCTTTATTGAATATCTTTTAAAAAGCTCTTGCCGTGTTCAGGCATTTGGATCGAGAAGTTTTCAGAAACCGTCGCACCGATATCTGCGAAGGTTTGGCGCTGATCGAGCTCCTGCCCTTCTTTTATGCCATTGTGATAGACAATCAATGGAACAAGTTCACGTGTGTGGTCTGTGCCATGATGCACAGGATCATTGCCGTGGTCTGCCGTGATGATCAATAAATCATCATCCTGCATTTTTTCCAATACTTCAGGAAGACGTGCATCATATTCCTGCAGCGCTTCCCCGTATCCTTGAGGATCACGACGGTGCCCATATTTGGCATCGAAATCGACCAGGTTCAAAAAGCTCATTCCGGTGAAATCTTTATCCAATGTCTTCACAAGCTGATCCATCCCATCCATATTGTCTTTCGTGCGGATGGCTTCTGTTACGCCTTCTCCATCATAAATATCAGAGATTTTACCGATGGCGACAACATCGAGTCCTTCATCTTCCATCTCATTCATGACTGTGCGTCCGAATGGCTTCAAGGCATAGTCATGACGATTGGATGTACGTTCAAAGGCTCCTGGTTCCCCGATGAACGGACGGGCAATAACGCGTCCGACCATATATTTTTCATCTTTCGTGATTTCACGGCAGAACTCACAGATTTCATAAAGCTCCTCAGGCGGAATGACATCTTCATGGGCAGCAATCTGTAAGACTGAATCGGCAGACGTGTAAATGATCAAATCTCCCGTTTCCATGTGATGTTCTCCCAGCTCCTTAAGGATCTCCGTCCCTGAAGCCGGTTTATTTCCAACAATGCCGCGACCGGTCTTTTCTTTAATCTGGTCCAGCAGTTCATCTGGGAAACCGTCCGGGAATGTACGGAAAGGCTGGTCGATATAAAGGCCCATGATTTCCCAGTGGCCAGTCATCGTATCTTTTCCGTTCGACGCTTCCACCATGGTTGTGTAATGCGCTTTCGGCTTTTCAGCCTTGTCAATGCCTTGAATCTGACGAATATTGCTTAGTCCAAGCGATCCCATATGCGGCATGTACAAGCCGTTCATATGCTCGGCGATATGCCCCAGAGTATGCGCCCCTTTATCATCGAACTTCTCTGCATCTGGTGCTTCACCTATTCCTACAGAGTCCATAACTACTAAAAATACACGTTTGAATGAATTCATCAAAGATCCCTCCTAATGTTTAATTTCCCAAATTCGTGAAAAACTACCCTACATTCTTGAGATGTAGGATGTCAGACAACTTAAAACACAAAAGAGTTTATGCCCGTGGATGATACGAGCGATAAACGTCTTTTAACCTTGTCTTGGAGACATGGGTATAGATTTGAGTCGTGGAGATGTCTGCATGTCCAAGCATTTCCTGAACAGCCCTCAAATCGGCTCCATTTTCCAGAAGGTGTGTAGCAAATGAATGGCGCAATGTATGGGGGGTCAATTCTTTATTGACGCCCATCTCTCTAGCAACCGCTTTCAATATCTTCCAAAAACCCTGTCGTGACAAGGCGTTGCCGTGATGATTGACGAACAGCTCTTCGGTCTGTTTATGCTTGACGAGTGCATCGCGACCGATTTGCAAGTAATTTTCAACCGCATCTTTGGCCATGTCACCGAGAGGAATGATCCTCTCTTTCGATCCCTTGCCTAGACAACGGACAAAACCCATCGTCAAATGCAGATCCGTCACTTTGAGAGAGACAAGCTCCGTCACTCTCAGACCCGTAGCATACAGCATTTCAAACATCGCTTTATTCCGCGCTGAGAGCGGGTCTTTCGCGTGAATGTTCAAAAGCTTGTCCACATCGTCCGAAGAGAGCACTTTCGGAAGCTTCCTTTCTTTCTTAGGTGTCTCTATATGTAAGCTCGGATCCTGCTCTGTTACCTTTTCCCGGATGAGGAACTGGTGAAAAAGACGAATGGATGACAACAACCGTGCGATGGTTGCTGATGAGCGCCCCTGGTCATTGAGGTGATGCAGGTACTTCATAATATGGGAGCGGGTCATTTCATCCCAGTTATTCACTCCTAATTCCTGCTGTAAAAAGCGGTCGTACTGAGACAGGTCCCGCTTGTAAGATTGAATCGTGTTAGGTGATAACCCGCGCTCGACGGTCAAATAATGAAAAAAATCTTCCAGCGCATGCTGCATCGTACATCTACTCCCCTAACCGAAAAAATATCGACAGACGATCCGTCCATGGCTGTTCCAGGGGTTGATAGACTTTGATTGCCGTACCTCCTGGCGGATCGTATCGATGCTGGCGCTCGTATTCTTCATGCACCATACGTAGAGCCATATAAAAAACGCAAGTACAAACAGTGAATACAATCAGGACTTTGATTAAATCTCTTAAACTGTTCTTCAAACGAGTCATTGGCACTCCCCTCATTTCCGTACCTTTTTGTAAAGGATATGCCTAAATTCCTTACAAATATACGTAGAATGATGAGAGAATCAGATGATGGAACCGTTGAACAAACAGTACAAGTCCTATCTAGGTTTAACGTACACGATTTTCATTCGTTTGTAAATAAAAATACAAGAGTCAGAGATTTTAGAAAACGCATACAGAGGAACCATCTATACCGCTACCCCTTTTCTGCCTTCTGCTGGATGATTAAAAAAGAGCAAAATAAAAAGCCACTATGTCCTGCATAGCGGCGGTCTTTTATTCTTCATTTGATTTTGCAGATGATGTAGTCACGGCCTGTTTTTGGCACACACGACATATGCCATGGAACGTCAAGCGGTGGTCTTTCACTTCGAAACCCCACTGACCTTCAACGATTTTCTCTACATCCCCTAAGAGATCTTCATCGATTTCTTCCACAGATCCACACTCAATACATACGAGATGATGGTGAAAGTGTTCAGCACCTTCTTTTCTCAAGTCATATCGGGAGACGCCATCTCCGAAATTAATTTTATCGACAACTTTTAGTTCTGATAGCAATTCCAATGTTCGATAGACGGTTGCTAGACCAATTTCTGGTGCTTTCTCTTTTACGAGGAGGTAAACATCTTCCGCACTTAAGTGGTCTTCTTCATTTTCCAAAAGTACTCGTACTGTGGCTTCACGCTGCGGAGTGAGCTTATAACTTTGGGAATGCAGCTGCTTTTTGATTTTATCTATACGATGTTCCATATCGTTCGTCCCTCCCTCGTAATACCAATTTCATTATAATCAGAGACAGAACGAGTGTCAAATTATAATTATTTTAATCTGTTAACGATAATCATTATTATCTGATATCATTTACTTGTAAATCCATTTCAATATATATTCCAAAAAAGTGTTGCTGATAAAGACTTCTACAACAGAAGAAACCATCAGGATCGCAATCAAGGCTCCGAAGAGTGCACTATACCTTACAAAGCCCTTCATAATCGGCTGATGAACTCTACGAATGAAAAGCTGCTTACATAAGGTTAGTGAAAAAATTAAAGCTAGAGAGCCTGCAATCAGATATACAGGTATAATAATGACGTTCTGAGGAGCAATTGAAACCGATGAGATCAACAGTCCGTACCAGCCCATCTGATTGACTAGAAAACCGACGGAAAATCCGATCACCAATCCTTTGATAAAAAGTAGTACTGTGATGATCGGCATCCCGATGACAGAGATTCCTAACAGAAATAAGAGAAGCATATACTTGAGATGGTAAAGAACGCTATCTTTCCAAAGGGTAGCTTTTCCTGTTCCTCCAATCATCGTCTGCTGCTCAAAAAATTGCTTCAGATAGAAGAAGAGGTCCTGTTTTTGGACAAAGTTCATACTGTTTACGATCACTGCCCCGAAAATCATCCCCATAATAAATAGAACGAAAATAAACACGAAGATGTTCATATGTGTTTGAACGTCGTTTTTAACCATTCGCATACCCTGCTGCATCTTTTATCCACCTTTCTCTTCACCGGTCTATGACCAATCTATGAGAGAGATGGAAAAAGTAGACCAAATCCAGCTCAGTTTCTATTGAATTCTTCCATATCTTCCGCCCCCACCTGCCTGGATGGTGAGTGTACCTTTTCTCATGGCCATGATCCGTCCAGCCACTTGTTCAGGGATGACCGTCTTCAATTCTTCCCTTGAAACTTCATGGATCACAGCCATTTCAGTGCCAAACGCATCCATTAATTTCTCGTAGGTACGCTTCCCTACTCCAGGTAGAGATGATAGAGGCACTTGATAGATATATGGAGGTCTCTCTTTCTTTTGGGAACTAGATTTCAGCTCCTCCACACGGTCTTTCACGCCTTTGACGATCTTTTTCGATCCACATGCTCCACATTGAGAAGTAGAAAGCTCAGCTGGAGACAGACATTTGGCACAAACGGTCTGGTGGTATTTCCCCATGGCGGGGCTCATTCCATAATTGGTTACGACTTTCCTTCCCTCCTGGTTATGGAGAGCCAGCCGCAATTCCTCAAAATTCAATGCCTTTAAATCCACCTGCTGATATTCCCGTGCAAGCTTCCCTAAGGAATGAGCGTCCGAATTGGTCACGTAAGTGTACGGTTCCAGTTCCCCGATCAAATCAGCCATGTCCGTATCAGCGCTCAACCCGAGTTCTACGGCGTCGATTTTGTCAGGATCAAGCACTTCCCTTAAAGTTTCTTTCACTCCTTTTCCATAAAGGCTTTTAAAAGGAGTGAAAACATGAGCAGGAATGAAGATCCCCTCATGTTCTTTCACATATTGCTGGAGCTCGCGAGCGGTGCCATAAAAACGTTGAGAGCTTAAATTGACATTTTTCATCTTCTGAGAAAGCCACGCGGTGAACGCCCTCATTTGATTCACTGTCGGGAAATAACAGAGCACATGAATGGGACCGGAACAAGCCGCATCATATACTTCGATTTCAGAACCAAGAAGGAGGACCGTATCTTGATAACGAATTCCTCCTTCCTTTAATTCCACTGCTTTCCCTCGGTCAATAAGATCCAACATTTCTTCCTGTACGGAAGGGGCCTGAGCATCAATGACACCAACCATATCGAGCCCTTTTCGATTCGTCGCTTCTTCAAGGATATTCGAGAGTGTCAGCGATTTGGACCCTGTGATTTTCACAGGCTTTCCGTTCCAATCCCTCCCGATGTGAATATGTAGATCGACGAAAAACGTATCCATCACCTTGCATTTCTCAATTTCATATAAAGGATGGCATAGGCGGTTTTCGCATCATGGATCCGCTCTTCTTTTTCCAAAGCTTCTGCTTCCTCGACCGTCAGTTCCATTCGCTCTACAAACTCATCTTCATCCCCATCCGGCTGCTCCTCCATCGGTTTGATCTCGTCGGTAAAGTAAAGATGAACGATTTCATCAGCAAAACCAGGAGAAGTGTAGAAAGAGGTAATGAATTCAAGGTCATCGGATGTGTACCCTGTTTCCTCTTCCAGTTCCCTAAGCGCACATGTTTTCGGTTCTTCCCCAGGCTCAAGCTTACCTGCAGGGATTTCGATGATGCTTTTCTCCATCGGTTTCCTGTACTGCTCCACACAAACGAGCTTTCCTTCTTCAGTGACTGCGATGACGGCCACAGCTCCTGGGTGACGGATCAGTTCTCGTTTAGATGTGTTGCCATCGGGTAAAGTAACACTGTCGATATCCAATTGAACAATTTTACCTTTATAAATCGTTTCGGTTTCATATGTTTTCTCTTCAAATTTCTTCAAAACATTCATCCTCTCTTGTTCCTATCGTCATTTTATCACAGGAGTGGCATGGAACCGGAACAATCCGCTACACTTAAATGGAAAGGATGATTACATGAACAAACGTCAACTAGGATCTTCAGATTTATACGTGTCAGAAATCAGTCTAGGGTGCATGTCGCTCGGGACCGATCATAACAAAGCAAAAGACATCATCGACCGAGCCGTCGATGCCGGCATCAATTACTTAGATACGGCCGACTTATACGACTTTGGGGAAAACGAAAAAATCGTAGGGGAAGCAATCAAAGGAAAGAGAGACGACCTAGTGATCGGAACGAAAGTCGGCAACAACTTTAATCCTGATGAAAAGGACTGGCACTGGGACCCGTCCAAAAAACACATCATAGAAGGTGTGAAAGACAGCTTGAAACGACTGGGAATCGATTATATCGACCTTTACCAGCTGCATGGCGGGACCATCGATGATCCGATAGAGGAAAGCATCGAAGCTTTTGAAGAGCTCAAGCAAGAAGGTTTGATCAGAGAATACGGCATCTCATCGATCCGGCCGAATGTCATCAAAGAATATGTAGAAAAATCCAACATCGTCAGTGTGATGATGCAGTACAATGCTCTTGACCGCAGGCCGGAAGAAGAGATACTCGAACTGCTTTCAGACAATGAAATTAGTGTCCTGGCAAGGGGCCCGCTAGCAAAAGGGATGCTATCATCAAAAGGACAGGAAAAAGCCCAGGAAAAAGCAGAAAATGGATTTTTAGAGTACAGCCAGGAAGAAGTATTGGAAATCGCAAAGCAGTGGCAGTCGTTCACCACTGACGAAAAAACGGCAGAAACGCTCGCGCTTCAATATGTGCTGCAAAACCCTACAGTTGCAACTGCTGTCTTTGGAGCAAGCTCAGTGGAGCAGTTGAATGACAACTTGCGCTACCTTGAATCTCCTTCATTGACGGAGCAGACTTACAAGCAAATGCAGACACTGACAAGAGGAATCACCTATCAAAAACATAGAGCTTAATAAAGGATGGCAAGTAAAAGACGAGAACCCCCTCCTCTGAGGGCATTCTCGTCTTTTTTTCTATAGGACGCTTGAATCAGCTGTTGTCCTTCCATGTTTCCTTTAGTACACGAAGCCAATTTTTATAGGCGATTTTTTCGATATCTTCCCTGCCCATCCCTTCTTTTTTCAATTGATCAAATAATCTAGGCACCCCGGTCACATCTTTAAGAGCTGCCGGCACCCGGGTTCCATCAAAATCTGAACCTAAAGCGACATGGTCGATTCCGATGCGATCCACCATGTAATGGATATGTTTCGTGATGTCAGATAAAGCGGCTCCTTCGTTACTCTCGCCATCTTCTGTCACCATATTGGGATTAATGCTATAGGTGGCCCCGATCAAACCGTTCGACTCACCGATGGCATCGATTTGTTTGTCTGTCAGGTTCCGGGTGACCGGACACAACCGGTGGGCATTGGAATGAGTAGCTACCAGTGGAGCATCACTGATGGCGGCGACATCCCAAAACCCTTTTTCATTCAAATGAGAAAGGTCAATCATGATTCCTAACCGGTTACACTCCCGCACAAGGTTTTTCCCAGCTTGTGTAAGGCCGGGACCTGTGTCTGGAGAGGATGGGAAACGATACGGAACTCCCTCCCCGAATGCGTTCGCTCTGCTCCAGACAGGACCGACGGAACGCAACCCTGCTTCGTATAATACAGACAACGCATGCAAGTCTTCATCGATGCCTTCTGCTCCCTCAATATGTAAAATTCCGGCCATGTACTCTCCAGCGATCGCCCGTTCTAGATCCCCAACAGTTCGGGCCGCTTTGAATTTCCCACCAGATTCTGCTTCCATTTTTAAGAAACGCGCAATCATTTTGTTGGTGTATATATAAGCATACGCATAAGACAGAGGTCGTGGCAGCGGTTTTTCATAACCCTTCTCTGTATTGTAGGCGACGGGGCGTGGGTCGGTATCAGGGTTCGGGCAGAACACGGCATAAAAGCCTGCGGCCAGGCCGGAACGATTCCCTCGCGGCCAATCGATGTGCCCTTTTTTCGTCCCTGTAAAGAAGGGCTTCACCCCATCTTCAAAGTTCATCAGCGTATCATTGTGTCCATCTATGAACGGCACTTTCATCTACTATTCCTCCTTAAAAATCATCATTTTCCTCCATAAAGGTTGAGGAAGACGCAATTTCGAGACTTTTGTTGGGTGGATAGGGGGCTGCGGGGAACGGCTCGCTTTCCGCGGGAGCTTGGTGAGCCTCCTCGGACTGCGTCCTGCGGGGTCTCACCAAGCACTTTTTTCCTCTTCGATATCCGGTTCCGGCGCCTAGCGGCTAGTGAGACTTCCCTCGCTTCTGTACGATAAGTCAACATCGAATCACTCCGTTCTTCGTGTTTCCTTTATCTCCGCCAGCTCAGTCCAGTCCATACGCCGCTGATCAAGACGCCTGCACACTTAATTTAGGTGCCTCGCCATTCCCCTCCGTCCCTTTGCCAAATAATTATCTCGAAATGACTTCTGGCATAAGCTGCTTTTATGTACATGTTAATTGGAGGAACACAAACTTCCAAAGACAAGATTCTACGTCCCAGAAAGCTTGTTATAGAGCTTTTAAGCTTATAACAACAGGATAATCGAAGGCATTCTTACGTAGTAAAGAGGGTTGTTTCTCACATTCAACAAATGGGGTGGTTGGGAAGCTGCGAGACTCCCGCGGGAATGGATTGGCTGACCCCACAGGACGAAGTCCGAGGAGGCTTGCCGCCATCCCCGCAGGAAAGCGAGTAGCTTCCCAACCACCCCTGACTCACATAATTGGTAACGAACCTCGGTTATCTCAATATAGCCCTTACACAATCCTATCCTATTCTTTAATTAGATATAACGTATATGCATTTGACAAGCATTCATTGATAGCACTCCTGCTTAGGGAATGGGAGCAGGAGTCCGTCTTGAGGATGATGAAGATTTTTCCAAAGTGGATTACACTAATACTATCAAAACCTTAGGAGGAATGATATGAAAAATACGGTAATGAAAAAATGGGATCTGGAGCGTCTTTTTCCTGATGGGCTTGAGCATGAACTGCAACTAAAGAATGAACAAATGGAAGCTCTTCATGACCAGATAAAGAACTCAAAAACTCCCGATGACTTCAAAGATTTTCTACTGACTGTAGAAGAAGTACAAAAGCTTTACTCTGATGTTTTCGCGATCGATGAATACGCAATCTGCCTATCCTCTCAAGATGTTCAGGATCGTAATGGCCACTACTTTATGGATCAAAGTCAAAGATTAAAAGCAAAAATGGAAACTTTGTTACTGACCTTCGACCAATATATCGCTGCCATCCATGAATCTTCCTGGCATGAATGGATCCAAGCAGAGGAACTGGCCGGGATCCGCACTTCTCTAATGGAGCGGAGAAGGCAGATTGAAGAGCGGTTAGCACCCAAATTGGAACAGGCCATCCACACATTGTCTATAAATGGCTTCGAGGGATGGGAAGATCTTTATGAGCAGGAATTTGCCCGCCTTCGTGTACCCGTGGAAGAAGGTGGTGAGAGAAAAGAATTGTCATTTGATATGGCATTCATGAAGGCGATGTTGTCCAAGGATCGTTCTGTCCGTTCTTCCATTGCAGCGTCCATCATGGAGGTTTGCAAACAAAACCAGGACCGTTTCGCCCTTATTTTTAACCATTTCGCCGGTTTCAGGAATGATCTATATGAGCTAAGAGGTTGGACGAATCCCCTGAAAGAAATGTATGAGCAGAACAGAATTACAGAACCCTCTATCAACAGCATGATGGAAGCTCTGCACGACCATAAGGATCTTCTGTATCAATTCCTGAAAAGAAAAGCCCAGATCGATAATATTGCAAACCCGGACTGGTATGATTTATATGCACCTTCTTTCACAGCTAAGACAACACTTACATATGAAGAGGCAACGGAAATAGTGATCAAGCAGTTCTCTCAATATAGTGAGAAACTCGGAAACTTTGCTAAACAGGCTTTGCAGGACGGATGGATCGATGCGGAGCCACATGAAAACAAGCGCCAAGGTGCCTTTTGCGCCTCATTACCGCATGCGAAAGAAAGCCGGGTACTCCTTTCTTTCCACGGAACGTATCAGGATGTCGTGACCTTGGCGCATGAACTTGGACATGCTTATCACAATACGTTGCTTCATGAACAACCCGGATTTGCCCAGCATGCAGGGACAGGGCTTGCAGAAACAGCGTCCACGTTCGCAGAGAATCTTGTACTGGACGCGGCCATTGATCTTGCAAAAACAGAAGAAGACGCCCTCTCCCTCTTAGAAATGAAAATACTCAACGGACTGAAATACACCACGTTCATCCCAGCAAAATTTGAATTTGAAAAGGATTTTTATGATAAGCGGAAACAAGGAAAGCTCTCCTCTTCAGAGATGATCGATTTAATGGAAGCAAAAGAAAGGGACTGGTTCGGAGACCAGCTGGAACAGGTGAATGCTTATCATTGGATGAGCATTCCTCATTTCTATGATACCGAAAAACCTTTTTATAACATTCCCTACACCATCGGTTATCTGTTCAGTAATGGCATGTACTCACAATACAAAGAACACCCTGCGTCATTCCCTGAAAAGTACGATGGCTTGTTGGGTCGTTCCGGAGATCTGCCGATGGATGAACTGTGCGCAGCCTTTCTCGGCCAAGACCTAAATACACGGACGTTCTGGAACGAGTCATTCCGCCCCTTGGAGGAAGCCATTGAGGATTACCTCAAGAGATCAGAAAACTATATCACATAAAAATGATGCTCATAACCGTCATAGACTGTAGAGTTAAAAAGAAGCGGCTCCGCTACGAATTGTAGGGGGGCCGGTTCCTTTTAATGCTATGTAGAACCTTTATTAGTAAGAGCTGTGAAATAAAAGGTGATTGGAGTACGGTTGTAGAACATTGAACAGGTCATCAAAAAAGGAGGACGATCATGAGCAAATTCAGTTTGTTCGGTAAGTTTACTGTACAAGAAGGCGAACGTGATACAATGGTAAATCTTTTGTTGGAAGCAGCAGAATCCTTGAAAAACCTTGATGAATGCGAGGTCTATCTCGTGAATATTTCTGAAAGTGAATCAAATGCTGTTTATGTTTATGAAATGTGGAAGAGCGAAGAAGCTCATCAAGATTCTCTGAATCTTGAAACTACACAATCGTTAATCCGTCGTGCAAAACCAATTATAACGGGAATGGAGAGATTAAATACCTTACAAACAAGAGGCGGAAAGGGTATTGGACAGCATTCTGATTGAGTGAACGAGTATGTGAATGCATCGTTCCATACTAAAAAATAGAACTTCCTATGGTAAGGAAGTTCTATTTTAGTATGATCTTATAAAACTACTTTTTTATGTTAGAAACTACTGATTTTCCGCTGTTTATTCGAACGGATCATGGCACGGATCTGTCCGCGGTGACTGATTTCATCTTCCATGACATGAAACCAGAGGTAGTAAGGGTTGTATTTCACTCCGTTCGGTCAGGAGCGTTCCTCAAACAACCAATCATCGTCCTTTTCTTTCAAGTACTCAAGCGTCGTATCTCTCGTCGTCTCAAGGAGGTCCAAATAGTCGTCCACCGGTAAAGTACGGAACTTCGCGCGTGCCTTGTCCCCCAGTTCAAGTGCCGCTCCCCACTCTTCCTGTTCCTCTGTCGTTAAATCCCTCTCGTCAAAACTGATGACCTGATGGACAAACTCAATCGCTGCCATGTGGGAGAGAAGCATACCAATGGAGTTCCCACCGGTTTCGCACTCATCAAGTTCTTCCTGCGTGAGGTCCGCTACTTCCTGGATCGTCACCGCACGTGCGTGTTCAAGCATACATACGAGTTCCCCGATTTTCTCAGAAAAACCTTTTTCTGATTGAACTTGATAAGAAATCATGAAAACTTCCTCCTTTTCTATTTTACAATTTCTCAGCTTTTGAGCCCGGATTCTATGTTTTATTACTGGCTCCTTAAACATATTCGACACTTTTATGCCTGAACCTTCTTCAAAACGTTGAGACACTCGAATTTTGTAGATATTTTTGTTGTTTAATCTTGTTTAAATGACGGTATATGCTAAGTATGAACAAAGCGGTGAGGTCTGTTCGTCTAACATTTGCTAGCCCCATTAAATTTTGAGGAGGAAACCTACGATGAACATTAAAGTGGGCATTTGGAACAAGTTGACAAACCAAGACAAGATGACCCTTTTAAAAGCCGTAAGCCAACACTCTCTTACAAAAAAATCAGCGTAATTATACACAGCCTTCCACGAAACTCTCTTCATTCCATCGCCATACTTTCCAACCCAACCCGGAAGCAGCCTCCATATTCTTCTGACAAAAACCTGCATAGGCAGGTTTTTTTGTCGTTCTCTTCCTTTTATCAAGTTCATGTAAAGTTGTGTTCCATTCTTCCCTTTCCTGCATAAACCCTTTTTCCAGCGAATAGATAAGTACCGAAGGACAAGGACGCAGCGCTCTTCGGTTAAAAGGGGGAATGGAAGGTGAAAGTGGCGATCTTCACAGATACGTATGTACCGCAGGTCAATGGAGTCGCTCGTACGTTAAAACGGTGGAGCGAATATCTCGAAAAGAAACGCATCCCCTACAGGGTGTATGCTCCAGACGTGCGTAGCAATGAGGAGTACGTGGATCATATTCATAGATTTAACAGCGTCCCTTTCTGGTTATACCCTGAATGCCGTCTGGCGCTTCCAAATTTGATTAAAATCAAAAGAGACCTTAACGATTTTCAGCCCGACCTGATTCATATCGCCACTCCCTTTAACCTGGGACTCGCCGGGCTGCACTTTGGAAAGAAGATGGGCATTCCACTCGTGGGTTCTTATCATACGCACTTCGACCAATATTTAGACTATTACAAGTTATCTTTCCTCTCCCCATTTGTCTGGAAATATATGCAATGGTTCCATCAGCCTTTCAAAAAAACGCTTGTCCCTTCCCTTCATACAAAAAGAGAACTAGAGCTGCACGGTCTTCATAATATCGGCCTGTGGCAAAGAGGTGTGGATCATGAGCACTTTTCACCCGCTCATAGGGATGACATCGTAAGAAGACATTTCAAAATCGACGCCCCTATTCTATTAACTTATGTCGGAAGACTCGCGCCGGAAAAAGGACTCGACACCCTCATAAATGTGGCCAAGGCACTCCCCCATAACTTGAATAAAAACATTCACTGGCTGATCGTAGGAGACGGCCCCTTACGAAACCACCTTCAATCGATTGCCCCACACAACATGACGTTCGCAGGTTATCAGGATGGAGAAAGTCTTGCTCGCATTTATGCTTCCTCCACGCTATTTGTTTTTCCCTCAGCCACCGAAACATTCGGTAACGTCGTTCTCGAATCCTTATCCTCCGGGACACCCGTAGTCGCAGCAAACGCTGGTGGTGTCAAAGAAATCTTGGACCATGGCAAAACAGGATTGTTGTGTACACCGAATGATGATTACTCCTTCACTCAAGGAATTATAGATCTTCTTTCTGATCAAGAACAACTAGCATCGATGAGGATACAAGCTCGTCAAGAGGCACTCCGGAGATCGTGGGAAGAAATTTTCGATCAGCTCATGAGAGATTATAATGAAGCGATCGGCGATGCTAAACTCGCCTCCTTCGCTTAGGGATAGGAGAAGATGAATATGAGAAAAATCGCGGTCATCGGAACGGGTTACGTCGGTTTGGTCACGGGGACCTGCCTTGCGAGTCTTGGTCATGAAGTCACTTGTGTGGACATTGACGAAGAAAGGATTTCCTCCCTCCAAGACGGGTGTTGTCCCCTTCATGAGCCCGGTCTTCCAGATTTGTTGCAATCCAGCCTCCGTGAAAAACGACTGCGATTCACGACCATCCTGAAAGAAGCCATTCCACAGGCTGAGGCTATTTTCATTGCCGTCGGAACACCTGAGAACAAGGATGGGTCTGCCAATCTTTCTTACCTAAAGAGTGCAGTCCATGATCTTTCCCATTATGTCGGCGATGGGACTCTGGTCATCATTAAAAGTACCGTCCCTCCTGGAACAAATAAGCAGGTCCAGTCATGGATTCAGTCTGGAACGGAACGTATCCACCACGTCATATCCAATCCAGAGTTCCTAAGAGAGGGGTCTGCGATCAATGATTTCTTTTACGGAGACCGTATGATCATAGGTTCTTCAGATGTCCGTGCAGGACAACGATTAGAGGAAATCTACAGCAAGATCAAAACACCAATCCTGCAGACAGACCCCTTGAGTGCGGAAATGATCAAATATGCGTCCAATGCTTTTCTGGCGACGAAGATCAGTTTTATCAATGAAATATCTTCCGTTTGTGAGGAGTTGGGAGCAGATGTAGAACAAGTGGCCCAAGGAATGGGAATGGATGTCCGCATAGGGGAACAATTCCTACGGGCAGGAATCGGATACGGCGGCTCTTGTTTTCCAAAAGACACGAAAGCTCTGGTGCAGGTCGCAAAGGAAACCGGTCACCCGTTCAAGCTTCTATCTACAGTCATTGATGTGAATGAAAGGCAGAAGAATCTCTTGATTGAAAAAGCACGCAAACGTTATGGAAGTTTGAGAGGAAAAAGAGTAGCGGTTCTTGGACTGGCTTTCAAACCGAATACGGATGATGTCCGTGAATCTCCGGCCGTTTCGCTGATCGCACGTCTGCAGGAACTCGGGGCCACACCTGTCGCTTATGACCCTGTAGTCAAACGTATCCCCTTCTGCCCTGTGACCGATTCGATCCATGAGGTCTTAAAGGGGGCCGACTTTGCAATGGTCTGTACGGAATGGCCTTCCATAAGTGACTTACCTTTAGAAGTCTATGAAAACACCATGAAGGAACCCGTCCTATTCGATGGGCGCAATTGTTATGCACGCGAGGACTTCGAGGGAAGAAACATCGAGTACCATTCTGTAGGACGCAAAACATATAGGGGAATCCATGCAAATAGGCATAGACACAGGCTCTAGGGTTATATGTTTTTTTGCGTCCATCAATAACCATTTTATTAGAGAAGGAATCTGATTACTCATCCAAGATCACGCTTGCAAATACCTTTGTAAAATAGGAGAACATCCTTGGAATGCGCTCTTCCAAGGATGTTCTCCTATTACGATTGTCTCGGATATGGTACTGGATAAGAGTATTCTCCCCCTATTCTAATCCAAGTAATGGTCAAGAGATTTCGGCAGAAAACCACAGTATAGTTTACATAATATTAAACTGGTAAACTGAGTTGGATGAGTTGTCCTCCGATCATAGCGAGGAGTATAATGTTATATTAGTTGATTCATAGGAGGACGACATTATGACATCCAAAGGCACCAACAAAGTGCTGATGGCAGCCCTTTTACTCGCTGGTTCCTTTATTACGATATTAAATCAGACCCTTATGATTACAGCCATTCCTCCCATCATGGATGAGATGAATGTGACAGCGAACTCCGCCCAGTGGCTGACCACTGTTTTCATGCTCGTGAACGGTGTGATGATCCCTGTCAGTGCTTTCCTTATCGAACGATTCACAACGAGGCAGCTTTTCATCTCTGCTATGGGTGTATTTGCATTCGGAACGATTCTTGGTGGACTGGCATTGAACTTCCCCCTCCTGCTTTTAGGTAGAGTCGTCCAGTCTGCAGGTGCCGGTGTAATGCTTCCTTTGATGCAGACCGTCTTTCTCATGATTTTCCCTGTCCATAAACGCGGGGCGGCCATGGGATACATCGGACTTGTCATTTCATTCGCACCAGCGATCGGACCTGCGCTAAGCGGCTATATTACCTCCGCCTATTCTTGGAGATATTTGTTTTGGATGATTTTACCTTTGGCCCTTTTAATTATTGTTCTCGCCTATTTCATCCTGAAAAATGTCACCGAACTCTCCTATCCTAAGGTCGATCCGGTTTCCATCATTCTTTCTTCCATAGGTTTCGGAGGACTATTATACGGTTTCACACTCGCTGGAAACCAGGGGTGGACGAGCATCGACACAGTAACGGTCTTGGTCATTGGCGCGGTAACCTTAACCTTATTCATTCGAAGACAATTACGGATGCACCACCCGATGCTTGAGTTCCGTGTCTTCAAGTACCCAGTCTTTGCGATCACGACCGTTATTGCCATGATTACCTTCTTAGGATTGATCGGAGCAGAAACCTTGATTCCGTTATACATGCAGGATATGCGCGATTTTTCTGCCTTTGAATCCGGTCTCGCCCTGCTTCCGGGAGCAGTCATCACAGCATTCATGTCACCGATCACCGGCCGAATTTTTGATAAAATCGGGGCACGTATGCTCGCTGTTGTCGGACTCACGATTATTACAGGGGCTTCTCTCGCCTTTTCATTCTTGAATATTGAAACGACATTTACAACGATCACTGTACTATACGCGATCCGCATGTTTGGATTATCGATGGTCATGATGCCAGTGACGACGGCGGGATTGAATCAATTGCCTAAAAAACTCATTCCCCACGGGGCCGCTATGAGCAACACGATGCGGATGGTAGCAGCCTCTGTCGGAACAGCCATTCTTGTTACGGTGATGACGACAACCGCTCAATCTGCCGAAAGCAATCCGACGATCGACCATCCTGCGATTTACGGAGTGAATATTGCCTTCTTTATCGTTACTGCTTTGTCGCTTGCCGGGTTAATTCTGGCTTTCTTCGTTAAGCGAACCTATCCACCGGATGAAGAACAAGTCAGTGAACCAGAAACAAGCAGTGACGTTCAAAAAGCAGAAAACTATTAGAAAACTGTTAGCCATGTTTTTTCGAATCATAAAGCCGTACAAAAAAAGGTTTCCTCATTTGTTGAGGGAACCTTTTTTTGTGTTTATTCAAATAAATGATCAGCTGTATAGTTCGTAAAATCGAGTTCGGTATCTTCACCTAACAAGAAGTTTGCAAGCTCAGCTCCAATATAAGGTCCACTTGTCAGACCCGATGCACCTAAACCATTAGCCACCACTACATTTTCATGCCCCGGCACTTTTCCAATCACCGGTGTTGAATCCGGGGTGAAGGGCCGGAACCCGACATTTGTTTTGATATAAGTGGCGTTCGCAAGTCCAGGAGCTACACGGAGAGCTTTATCCATCAGCTGATGGACAGATCCTGCGGTGACGCTGGAGTCAGACGCCTTCTCTTTCGTTGCGCCAATGACGACCCGTCCTTTGCCAAAGGTGAGAATATAGTGGTTGAACGGCGGGAGCATCACAGGCCAATTCTCCGTATCGTAATCTTCCATATCCACATGGACGATTTGCGCTTTTTCAAAGGTGACATTCGGGCTCATTCCTAACGGTTCGAATAACTGCTTCGTCCAAGCTCCGTTGGCGACAACAATCCGGTCAGAAAAGATTTTTTTCTCCATTTACATAGACCCCTTCTACACGCTTATTATCATACAAAAACGCAGCTTCACCACTTATAAAAGTCGCTCCACTTTTCCTGGCTGCCTTTAATAAAGAGGATGTCACTTCCGCCCCATTCACTCGAGCACCTCCCGAGATGTGAAGCGCTCGATAGTGTTCCGCTACAGGTGGGAACATCTCTTTCGTTTCTTGTGGGGAAAGGCAGGTAATCTCCCCCATTTCCGGAGCCTGCTCTTTCCTTTCGAGAGCAACCCGCCGTTTCTTTTCCAACTTTTCTTCCGTATCAAAGATATTGATGGCTCCCACTCGCTTATATCCGGTTTTTGTTTCCCCAGCTTCAGCAAGCTCCTCCATTAAAGCAGGGTAATATTTCGCCCCACCCGTGACAAGGGGATACCACACTTTGTTGCTTCGGTTTGTCAGCCACGGACAGACAATTCCAGCGGCATTCCGCGTCGCCTGTTCCGGATCATTCCGGTCGATGACGAGCACTTCTTCTCCTTTTTTCGCCAGATGATAGGCTGTAGACGCCCCTAATATTCCTGCTCCAATAATGATGGTTTTCATAGTAACACCTTCAATCCCTGTCATTTCATCTGTTGTTATTGTACATGAACAGAAAGACAGGGTACAGAAAATAACGAGTTACTTGACCCCTGACTCCTTTTTTGAGAGGTGAAGTTTCAAGCCATGCTTCATTCGAAGCGTGATTAATGGCTCGGCCTTTACAGGAGAATCGTCAAAAGAAGGATCAAACGTGAACGATTTGATCAGGGACGAGAGAATGACGAGCATTTCAAGCATAGCGAAGTGCTGTCCGATACATACGCGGGGGCCGCCCCCGAATGGCAAATACAAATAATCAGGCCCACCAAGGAGACGTCCATCCTCAAAGCGTTCAGGAAGGAATTCCTCTGGATAGTCGATATATCTCCGGTGACGATGCATCAGATAAGGACTGACCATAACGGTCGCCCCTTTTTTAATGAACGTGGATCCAATGTTCACGTCTTCTTTGGCACGTCGTCCAAACATCCAGGCCGGTGGATACAAGCGCATGCTTTCGAGGAGCACTTTTCTCGTATACAAAAGGTTCCCGGTTTCTTCCACGGATGGCGTATCATTTGAAAGGACCTCTTCCACTTCACTCTCGACTTTCTGATAACAATCGGGGTGCTCCATGAGTAAGTGGAAAGTCCATGTCAAAGCCGACGCTGTTGTTTCGTGGCCGGCTAAAAATACTGTCATCACTTCATCACGGAGTTGCCCGTCATCCATTTTATTACCGTTGGCATCTTCAGCGTCCTTCATGACGCTGAGAAGGTGCTCCCCGGGGTCGCCCGACTGATGGATAATTGAATAGACCACCTCGTCCAACTTATCGACCGCATCATCGAACAGTTTGTTACGAACCGTCTTCCATGAACGTGGCGTTTTATAAACACTACGGATCCTTTGGGTGGCGATTTCCATCGCTGTATCCAGCTGTTGTCCCACTAGATCATGATCTGCTCTCACTTCTGTACCGAACATCGTTTCCGTAATGATTTGGAGCGTAAGACTTCTGATATCTTCAGAAATCAGCCGGTCGCCTTCCTTCCAGAGAGAGGTATGGTCCTTAACGACTCTCCCCATCGTTTCACAATAGCGCTGGATATGTTTAGGAGTAAAAAAGGGCTGGATTTTCCGGCGCTGCTGTTTATGAAGCTGCCCCTCACTCAATAACAGGCCTTTTCCTAGAAGCGGCTCTAATTCCTGAAAAGGTTTGGATTTGTAAAAAAAGTCCGCCTTTCTTACGAGTACTTCTTGAATCAAGGCTGGATGCATCAACATAAAAACCGGCCTGTGGGCAAATCTGAATCTTGTAACCGGCTTTTGTGTCTCTTCCATTTCCATCAGGAATGACAGTGGATCTTTTTTGAATGCCGGCAGTTGACCAAGTGGCGAACGACTCTTCCATTTATGCATAACGTACCCCCTTCAACCTTCTATTAGAGCGTACTAGAGTCCACCTCATTTTATTCATTTGTTTAAGAAACATAGGAAACTTTCATTGTAGATTGATTTAGCCCTATGGCAGGATTGGAGAAGATTCAGTTTCCTAATGCTAGTATGAGTTGGATCGGGCTGCGGGGATGGCACGCTTTCCGTGTTGTTAGATTCTCAAGGTTCTTATGTATCATCAGAATAAGTTTTCGATACCTTGAGCTCTTTTCATGGCAGATATCGTTCCTTGATGGAGTCCTTCATGCCAGATCGTGAAATTCAACACTTCATCCAACGTCCGAAAGACGATTCCCCCCACCAAGGTCAAAAGGCTTTTCCCCTTCTTCAGACAAGCGCCCCTGGTATGTTTGAATCAAGCGCTCGGTTTGAGATTCCAGTTCTTTTTTAAGGTCGCCCAAACGTGGGACTTCTTCCGGCCATTCGTCTGGTGAGGTACCACCATTGAATAGATGGATATATCCTTCTGGCAGATGGGCTTCTCCCCCCTGTAAATCTGGCCAGCAAGTTTTCTTGTGAGACGAAAATATGTCCAAAGTTCCAACGGATGTTATTCAGAAAACCCTCCGGTTTCGCATCCGCTATCTCTTCTGTCGTCGCATTAAGCGCTGCAAGACTCCTTTTCCTGACAAAACGCATCTGTTGGAATAAGCTTTCTTCTTTCATTCTTCCACCACCTTCATAGATTCAGAAACATCAATCACCTTTACTATAGCATGAACCAAACCAAGTCTATATGTTAATCTAGTATGGAAAGAAAGGGAGGAAATCCTATGAATCAAGAGATGAAAATAGGCATCGCACTGATCAGCAGCTTTTTAATATTCATGGTCGGCCTATTCCGGTTATTCACAGCTGACCTTCAAGAGATACCACTTTTTATAGCTTACATACTTACGATAGCGGGCTTGATCGGGGTCATAACGAATGGTTGGAAGTGGAAAAAGCGGGAGAGCTAATGCCCCCGCCTTCCTATCCTCCATCGTAAAAATTTATATGTGCACGTTTCATTTACTAACCTTTTTATAGTGCTCAACTATAGCTCTGCTGCAGTTATCATGGAGGTTGGGGGCAGGTACTGACTTACTCTGTTTTTATGGAGCAACAAATTCTACTTTTATCCGATCGGGATCTTCAAAGTAAACGGCATAATAATCCTCACCGCCTGCAAAAGGATGTTGGTTTTCGTATAAAATATGTATGCCTCTTTCCTTAAGCATCCTGGTCATCTCATCTACTCTTTCACGTGAAGGAGCATGGAAAGCCAAGTGATTCAAACCAGGCCTGCACCTGTGATAAGGAACGCCTAAAAACCTATTTTCAGCTTGGACAAACACTAAATAAGTTTCTCCTAACTTCCAACTCTGTCCCTCCCCCCCATTTTTGATAAGATTGGTAACCTAATTCTTCTAAAAACCATCCCCAAAATGATTCTGTTTCCTCTAAATTGGATACATAAATTTCTACATGATGGAGTAACCCTTCAGCCACAAAAACCCTCCTAAAGATTTTCTCTTCATTCTCCACATCTTTAAAATACTTGACGTAATTCAACCTGACCTTCACCATGTCCTTGAGGATCCGGCATCCGCATGGCCCACTCGATGGCTTCTTCCTTCGACTTCACATCAATTAAAATGAACCCGGCGATCAAATCTTTCGTTTCTTTAAACGGGCCCTCGGTAATCACCGGCTTTTCCCCTGGTTTCAAGTACGAAAAACGCATCCCATTTGAACTAGGATGAAGTCCTTTAGCTAAAACCCGCACACCTGCCTTGACTAATTCCTCATTATACTTCGTCATGGCTTCAATAAGTTCAGGACTCGGGAGCTTTCCCTCTTGCGAATTTTCGGAGGCTTTGACAATCAACATAAACAGCATAAAATACCCTCACTTGTTGAGATTCTAATAGACCTTTTTATTAAATCCTCAAAGAATGAACACTCGAAACAATTATTTCACCTTCTCCCACCCAAGCTCATGGGAAGACTTCAAATCAATCGTTGCCGTTTCACTCCAAAAGTTCGTTAACGTATGCTGTGTGTGTTCAATAATCTGAACAGCTGTCAAGTACTTGTTCGAACAGGTGGTATGGGCATCTGAAATCAATGTAACGCGATAACCATGATCAAAAGCCCCACGGGATGTAGAGTCAACACAATAATCCGTCTGCGCTCCGCATATGAAGAGGTGATCCGCCTCTACTTTATCAAGAGTCTTCTTAAGGGATGTGTTTACAAAAGCGTTCGGGACCGTCTTGAAGATCACAGCATCTTGTTCCAACGGCTTCTCCAAATCAGGATGCAGCTGCCACCCTTCCGCTCCACGTTTCATTGGACCCTCAGGGTATTCATGTTGAACATAAATCACCGGAATCTGCTTTTCTCTCGCCCGGTGGATCGCTCGATTCATATTGTTGATTTTCTCTTCACACCGATACGCGTTTTCCATGACAGCTCTTTGTACATCAATGACGATCAATACTTCTTTCCCCATTTACTCACATCCTTTTTCTTTGTCCTTTGTACTTTTCTCTAAAAGAGTCCAGAGTTCCTTCATAGAATTCAAGGGATGATAAAAGCATATCTAGGTCTCGCTTCAAATCGTTTCAATGGCAATGATTCTGTATAAGCACAAAAAAAGAACCTGCTTTAACAAACAGGTTCATGCCAGGACATCTTTCGTGATTGACTGAAACTTCCGTTTCAGCTCATCCACCATTTCCTTGTCCGAATTTACAGGATAATGATAATGCTGCTGATAGCTCTCGTGGCCTTTCCCCGTGATGACCACCCAATCTCCCGCTCCACTGTTCAGGACGGCCTCTTCGATGGCAAGCGTCCTGTCTGGAATCAACCTGCCTGACGAGTCGCCGAACTCTTTCTGCAGGTCTTCAAGCGTAGATACCATTTCCTCAAACGTAGCCGTATTCAAGTCATCAAGCGTGAGAATATAATGGTCGGCACGTATAGCGGATGCACCAATCATTTCCCCTCTTTTAGATACGTCCCTGTCTCCTCGAAAGCCGAACACATGCGTCAGTGAAGCAGCCCCTTGTTGTCTTGCCGTATCCAGGACGTGTTCAATACTGTCTGCCGTGTGGGCATAATCGATGACGACGGTCGGTCCTTCTTTAAAATCGATGAGCTCGAAGCGACCGCGGATGCCAGGCAAGGAAGTCATCGCCTTTTCCATGTCAGAGAATGAAAATCCGAGCTCAAGACCGACAGCATACGCCTCCAAAGTATTGTAGACGTTGTGCGTACCTTTGAGCGGAGAAGTTACTTTGCGGTTTTCTCCCCCGTATTGAATGCAGGCTGTGAAATTATCTGTATCGATATCTTTCAGAATCATTTCATTTTCCAGGTGGTGGCCGACTTTACAAATGGCCGATCCTTTTTCTTCCAAAAGGTGTGCCAGCTTTTCACCCCAGGGATCATCCGTGTTGATGACAGACTTCCCCTCCTGGTTTCAACATATGGAACAGTTTCGATTTCGCTTCAAAATACGATTCCATCGAGTCATGATAATCCAAGTGATCTTTATATAAATTGCTAAATACCGCATAATCGAACTGAACTCCCTCAAGACGGTACTGAGCCAGTCCATGGGATGAGACCTCCATTACGACCACATCATCCTCGCTTTCAAAGAGGAGCTTTTGCAGCAATGGTGCGCTCGGTGTCGTCTGAATACCGGGAACGACTTTGTCATTGACCATATAATCAATGGTTCCGAACATCCCGCATGAGTAACCGTTTCTTTCACAAAGGTGTTTAATCATATGGGAAATCGTCGTTTTCCCGTTCGTCCCTGTCACACCGATCACGATTTTACCCTCTGAAGGATTCCCATAAAAAGCAGTCGCGATCTGGCCAAGGGCTTTCCTGCTGTTTTCAGTCTGCAGACATAACACTCCCTCGTGCTCCACTTTTACTTCGCTGACAACAACAGACGCACCTTTTCCAATCGCTTCGTCAATGAAGTCATGGCCGTCGACTTGATAACCCCTTACGGCTACAAAGACATACCCTTCCTCAACGGTACGCGAGTCGTCTGTGACACCGGTGATGAGCGACTGAGGATCTATATTCTTTTTCGTTTTTTGATTGAGTAGTTGCAATATCTGTTCAACGTTCATCGTCGGTATCTCCTTTGATGTATGTTACGTGTTGCATGCCCTATTCTAATGGAAAATACACCGGTATAGGCGGATTGTCGAAGAGATGTAAATGAATCTTAATATAACCGTCAATAATATGGAAATTCGCTTTTATTCTCCCGAAAGCTTCCGTGTCCATTCCATTTCTTCTGCCTGCTCTGTCTCAAGAGAAAAAGGAATTTCCCATGAACATTCTCCTCCACTTTCATTATTAGGTGCTTTGCTTCTCTTTACTCCCTTTCCAAACCCTGACATTAAAAAACACACGTGGTATTCGATCATTTGATCCACTTTTTTTTAATTGTTAAGAAAAAGACCAAGGATATGAAGAATCAGAGCAAACGTCAAAATCTTGACTATGGTTATTTCCTGCTCCCGTTAGTCCGATATGAAGATCGGTGCAAAAAAAGTACAACCCAACGAGGTGGTCTGGCCAGATCCACGGAACTACTCCCTCCTTGAAATGGAAAAAGTGCATGGAATTCATGATAACATCCCATAATGAGAGTAAACGTGAAGTCCATCCATGTTTGGAAAAGGAGTGTTTACCAATGAACGAACAGGCGAAAGCATACTGGGATCGATATTGGAAAGGAAAAGAAAAACCGGAAAGCGTCAAGGCTTGGTCATTCGGAACCGCCCCTGATCGGATGGCAAGACTGGTTATGGACGGGGTTAAGACAGCCACATGCTCAGCTCGTCAAGCTTATGAGGTTGAAAAAGAGGCGCTTCCTGAAGTCGGAGAATATAACATCATTCTTAATGGAGAAGATGAACCTGCAGCCATCATCCGAACGACAGAAGTGGAAGTTGTCCCTTTTCATGAAGTAACCGCAGAGTTTGCCAGAGCAGAAGGAGAAGGGGACCTATCTTATGACCACTGGTTAGAGGTCCATAAGAAGTTTTTCAAAAAGGAAGCGGATGAAATTGGATATGAATACAGCGAAGATATGGACCTTGTTTGCGAGAAGTTCCAACTTGTCCACGTGAACCCGGACTAAAGGACGGAAGTCTCTTCCGTCCTTTTTCCATCCATGGCCTCAGCCTGAAGCGCCATTCGTATGGATAATCCAACAAGTCCGATTAAAAAAACAATAATGATGGCAATGATGATGACTCTCAACTTATTTTGACTCAATGTCCCATCCCTCCTCCCCTTCTCTACCCGTTCCTTCAAGCAACTATGCTTAGATTTTCTCGATTACTTTATGGCCAAGGATCGTCACCTCAAAAAAATAAAAAGAGCCTTAAAAATCAACCAAATATGAAACCTTACAAATCTTCAATCGTAAGAAAGGTGTTCAGAAACACTTGTTGGTTCATTTCGTATCATTCGGACATATCCTTATGGTATGGTTGAACTCTGAACAACAGATGGAAAGGAGTTTACATATGAGCAAACGAATAACAGCAAGTATCATTGCTGCAACGATTTTGATCCTCGCTCTCGTCGTCCAGCTGATCGGAACGGTTTTCACTGGTGAAGAAGCGGAGAATGAGGCGATGGGGCTCTTCGCTGGCAATGAGAATTTAGAAGAAAAAGTCGTTGAACGCGGAAGTGGAAGCAAACGAATTGTTGAGTTGAACCTGGAAGGGGCCATCATCGACAACCCGAGTACGAACCCGAATCCATTCGGGGGCGGCGGATATCAGCATGATCGCTTTATGAAAAAGTTAGAAGCGATCAAAGAAGATGCCTCTATTAAAGGGGTTCACCTGTATGTCAATTCACCAGGTGGCGGTGTCTATGAAAGTGCTGAAATCCATGACAAACTGCTTGAAATTAAAGAAGCAGGCAAGAAGATTTATGTGTCCATGGGGAACATGGCCGCTTCCGGCGGGTATTATGTCTCTGCCCCTGCTGACCGCATTTTTGCGAGTAATGATACGTTCACAGGTTCCCTTGGAGTCATCATGGAAAGCATCAATTATCAAGAGCTCGCCAATGAATATGGTGTGAAATTCAACACCATCAAAAGTGGTGAATTCAAAGATATCATGAGTCCGACGAAGGAAATGACCGAAGCGGACAGAGAAATCCTCCAAACGCTTGTCGATGAATCCTATCAGCAGTTCGTCAATGTCATCGTAGAGGGACGCGAGATGTCTGAAAGCCGTGTGAAAGAATTGGCCGACGGCCGGATCTACTCTGGAAAACAAGCGGTGGAAAACGGACTGGTGGATGAGATCGGGTTCCGTGAAGATACGTTGAAGGCACTGAAAAAAGAAATCGGTGGCGACCCACAAGTGTTCCAATACAAAAATACAATGGGATCCTTCTTCAACCTGCCGCTCGCAGAAAGTTTGATGCCGAATAGTGAGATCCGCTACATCGAAGGATTGATCAGTCAGCGCCAAGGACCACGCATGATGTATATGTACACAGATTAAGGAGGGAACGATATGGATGTTACAAATCATAACGAAAACGATGGGCAACTATCATCGTTGATCCATCATCAGAAAAAAGACCTCCAAAAACTGCTGTACGCAGGATTCGGTTCAAGATTCCTAGCCTACATCATCGACTTGATCGTCATTTGGAGCGTCAATAGCATTGTGACCCGACCTTTGCTGCGACTTGTGAACCTGGAAGACGCAGAGCTTTGGGTGCCTATGTTCAGTGCAGCGAATATTACGACATCGATCATCTTTTTTGCTTACTTCATACTGATGACGAAATTTTTCCGTGCTACGTTAGGAAAAATGATACTGGGATTATCTGTCGTTTCTTTAAAAGGAGAATCATTATCGAACGGTCAGATCATTTTCCGTGAGTGCATCGGCCGTTACATCAGCATGGCGATTCTCGGCATCCCTTATTTAGTCGTCGCCTTCACGAAACGACATCAAGGGATCCATGATCTTTTTGCGGATACATCCGTCATCAAGAATAAGTTCAGGAAGCTGAACGATTCGATCGAACAACGACCACAAACGGTATAAAAAAAGGAACGCCTGCTTCCCAATGGAAGCAGGCGTTTTTCATCCTTAACGGTAAGGATCCTGTTTGCCCGTACCGTTCTTCTCCCCTTTTTCACGTCGAAGCGCATTCAGGTCTTTCTTACTTTTGTTTTTCGCTTTTTTACCCATATCTGAAGACCTCCCTTCCCCTTTATTTTGTGATGTCCGCCCAGAATCCATGTAATGAAATAACATCCACTATATGTAGGGTGGAAGACTTCAGTTAAAGAACCCCTTACTCTGCGGGAAGGCCGGGTTCTTTCACAGGAATATAACCGGTTTCTTCAATCAGTTTCTGACCCTGGCTGGACAAGATCCAATCGATGAAAGGTTCGACGTGAGGATTTTTCGTTCCATTCGTAATCGAATAAAACTTACCGGTCAGAGGATATTCGCCACTTTTGATATGGTGGACACTGGGGACGATCCCATTGATATTTAATAACTTAATGTTATGATCTTCCACCATCTTCGTAGCGAAAAACCGGTAGCTGAAGCCGATGCTGTTCCGATGGTTCCGGTAATCAGAAGCTTTCTCAATCACTCCGCCCATCCCGTCGACTCTCTGATCTTTAGGAGGATCCATAATGGGCGTCTCTCCCATCATATTCTGCAGTCCTGTTTGACTCCCACTCCCTTCCGGCCGTTGAAAAGCGATGATATTTTGATCTCTTCCACCAACCTCTTCCCAATTCGTAATTTCACCGGAATACATTCCTTTCAACTGTTTCAAGGTTAAAGAATCGACAGGGTTATCTTTATGTACAAAAAATACGAAAGCTTCTTTACCTATGGCTGTTTTCTTCATTTGTTTCAAAGCCTGTTGCTGCTGTTCGGAAGGTCCAGCCGTAAAGATGATGTCCGCCTGAAACCTGGATAAACGCTGAAAAGCTCCATTCGTTTTTGAGACGGTGACAGGACTTTCACTGTGATCGTCATATCCATACGTCCCTTCCGGATAAACAGCTTCAGCAAAAGCCGCGTAGACAGGATATAAAGCTGTCGCCCCGTCTAATTCCGGAAGATCTTCTTCCAATTGAAAAGTAGCTGGCTCTTCCAGTCGAGCGAGGTCCGCACCTTGCTTGTGTGGTTGGTAAGTCGAAAGATCGACTTCGGCGTTCGCTATTTCAATGCTCCTTATATACCAGTCATAACTTCCATAGAGCAAAGATGGAACAATGAATATCACACCGACCAGGATCCATGTCCACTTTTTAGCCATCCTCTTATGTATGTTCAAAATAAAGTAGTTAACCGTTAAACCGATAGCGATACACACGAAACCGATGTAGATGTATTCATTTCCCGAGGACACCATTCGAGCCAGTCCATAAATGAACCAACCGACGAATCCATAGACTACAGTAAAAATCCATGCCGCGAGCTTTCTTTTCTTCATAGTAGATGCTCCTTTCCTTTTCTATGGAAAATGGTACCACAAAAATAAGTGTAAATATACACTAAATGAACAATTTTACGTTCGTGTAAATTGAAAATAAATGTACATACTAAAAAAAACTCCTGGGATTCGAGGTGAGCACATGGATCAAACATTGAACATCGAACAAATCCTTCGCGAAAAAAAGAAAAACCACCATGTGACTATCAAGAAACTGGAGCTTGAAGATCACCCTGTCCACGTCATCTACATACCTGCCATCACGGATATCAAACAAGTTCAGGACGCAATCCTTCTTCCATTACAAGAATGGAACCATAAAGAGACCCCTCTTCCTCATGCTTTTTCCGCAGAACCTTTGCTGCAATTAGAGAAGAAAAACGACGTCGATCGATACCTGCTTGACGGTTTCACTCTGTTGGTCGAACAACAAACGGTATATGCGATCGACACAGCACAATTTGCGTACCGTTCCATCCATGAACCTGTATCGGAGATGACACTGCGTGGATCTCGTGATGGATTTATCGAATCACTCGAACAAAACGTATCTCTTCTGCGTGTACACTTGCGCTCGACAGATTTAAAGTTTGAGGAATTCACCGTCGGTACCCGCTCCTTTACCAATGTATCCATCGCTTATATCGATCGTACGGTCAATGAAGAACTGTTGAAAGACGTACGAGCAAGGATTAACGCCGTACAGGAGGATTACATTCCTGATGGTGGTGTGATGGAACAATTGATTGAAAAGAACAACTATTCCTTGTTTCCAGAAATCCATGAAACAGAAAGACCGACGAAAGTATCGAGCGCACTTGTGGAAGGGAAAGTAGCGATTTTCGTAGAGGGGTCTCCTTCTGTGCTGTTAGCACCGACAACGTTGAACAGTTTATTTCAGCAGGCCGATGACTACAACTTTAAGTGGATTCCGGCCTCTCTCATCCGATTGATGCGATTCATGGCTGCTTTTTTTTCGGTTATGCTTCCTTCTGTGTATATATCTTTGATTTCCTATCATCATGGATTGATTCCTACAGATTTGGCCATTTCTATTGCTAAAACGCGGGAAGGTGTACCGATTCCTTCGTTCATGGAAGCGTTGATTATGCAGCTAACCATTGAAACTTTGAGAGAAGCTGGGATCCGATTACCAAAGCCAATCGGACCTGCCGTCAGCATTGTAGGAGCGATTGTCCTTGGTGAAGCGGCTGTTACAGCTGGAATCGTCAGCCCTTTGATGGTCATCGTCGTTTCCTTTGCGGCCATCTGTTCCTTCACCATCGCCGATTATGCGTTAAGTTTGGCATTGAGAACCATCAGTTTCGTCATGCTTTTCGCCGCCGCCTTCCTAGGAATATATGGATTGATACTGGCTGTCTTTATCATCAGCATCCACCTTGTTCATCTACAAAGTTTTTCTGTCCCATATTTAGAGCCATTTGCTCCTTTTTACGTAAAACGTTGGAAAGATTCCTTGATTCGATTCAAACTGAAAAAAGGAGGCGGACGCATTGAGTGATTTGAAACAACTGACCATGCTGCAGCTTGTCATCGTATTCATATCTTCGATGATTGGAATCGGCATTATCCTCATGCCGCGAGATCTAGCCAATATGGTAGACTCTCAGGACTTATGGCTGAGCATCATTTTCGGGGCGGTCGCCGTAAGCGTCGTTTCCTGCATTTATGTAGCGCTCGCTGTACGTTATCCCGGCTTGACTTTTTTCGAAATGACTTCAACGATCATGGGGAAATTCATAGGCTTTCTTTTCAACTTCTTCTTCACTGTGTACAGCCTTATCGTTGCTGCCTATATATTGAGAGTGACCGGTGGAATCATAAAAAACTATCTCCTGGATACGACGCCTTTGTATGTAGTGGTGGGCTCATTTATGCTCGTCAGTATGTATTTGATCTATAATGGAGCCGGTGACATCGTCCGGTTTTTCCAACTTTATTTTCCGATCATGATGGTGATGTTCATCGTGCTTTGTTTGTTGAGTATTAAAAACCTGGATTTCAATAACGTTCGACCCGTCTTGCAAAACAATATATGGACGACGATCAGTGGAGCACAAATCACCTTCTTCTCTTTTTTAGGCATGGAGCTTTTACTGATCTTTTCCAAATTGATCAAAAAGAAAAAAGCCAAACAATTACTGATTACGATGTGGACGAGTATCGGCTTGACCGCCCTTATTTATGTTGTTTTCCATATCATTTCAATTGGAGTACTTGGAGTAGAAGAGTTGAAAGAAATCACTTTTCCGACGATCGAAATGGCAAAAAGCATCGAATTTCAAGGCTTCTTTTTCGAGCGGTTTGAGTTGATCTTTCTCTTTGGATGGTTGACGACGGCCTACACATCCTTCACCGCTTATATGTATGCTTTGACATTGGGATTGAAAAATATGTTCACACCAAGCGAGTGGTTCCTACCGGTCGCTGGGGCATTGATCGTGGCATTGACTCTATACCCTGAAGGCCTGACGGAAGTCTTCCACTACTCGACCCAAATCCAGTTGATATCCGTTGCAGCCATCGTCGTTTTGCCCGCGCTTCTTTTGATTGTATCCTTGATCAGGGGGAACACGTATGCCACGTAAAATCATTTTCACAGGCTTGTTGATGCTTTTTTTGTTGACCGGATGTTGGGACATTAAAGAAATCGAAGATGTCGGAATAGTCACAGGCATGGGTCTGGATGTCAATGAAGAAAAGGATGAACTGACGATGATTAATCAGTATGTAGTTCCCGCAAGAATACCGACCCAGCAAAGCAGCGCCCAGCAGCACAGCGCTCCTTATCAAAACATTTCACAATCAGGAAAGACTTTTTTTGAGATCATCCGAAACAACTCGTTGGAAAGTAACCGACCGCCCAATTACACTCACCTGAAGTCCATCCTTGCTTCTACGGCCTTGTTTCAAAAAGAACGCGCCGACCAGGTAATTGACCTATTCATTCGAGATCATGAGTTCAGAAGGACGACGCCTGTTTTTCTAACGAAGGACCCCGTCCTCGATATACTAAATACGGAGCCTGCAAAGGAACTTTTTCCGTCTATACAGATCAAATCCCTTAGTGAAAACTTCCAAAAAAACAATCAAAACCCGACGAACTTATCCATCGGTGATCTGTCGCAACTGATATCTGAAAATAAAAGTTTTTTGATTCCTGGAATTACGTTAAACGAGGGGAAAATCAAATCCTCTGGTGCAGGAATCATTGATGCGGAGAGTTCGAATTATGTAGGCTGGATCGATGTCGAGGATATGGAAGGCGTCCGATATATACACAATACGGTGCAAGGCGGTTTTATCTACCTGGATGAAGAAAAGGTGGATGATGGACCGATCATTTTAGAAATCAAAGGTTCGAATACAAAATTCAAGACCAAAGTGACCGGAGAGCAACTGGAGATGACGATTAAAATCGCAACATCTACCACATTAGCGGAAGACTGGGGGACGGGAAGAGACGTCTATAGAAAAGGATGGAAAAAAGGAATTGAGGATGCTTCCAACAAAGTCACCCAAGGAAAAGTGGAACAAGTGCTGAAGCTCGCCCAACAGGAATACCGTATTGATTTTCTTAATGTATCCAATTGGGTGCAAATTCACGAACCAGAGTATTGGGAGAAACATGAAAAAGACTGGGGTGAGATATTTCCGGACATGACCTTCAAGGTGGAAGTGAGTACCGAAATCACAGACTTCGGTACTCAAAACTTCAATACAGAATAAAGTGGAGGGTTCCCCTCCACTTTATTTATTTTATGAACAGTTCCTCGAACGCTTTCACGATTGAAAAAGCTCCTGAACCATTATTGGAAAGAACCGTTATTTTCCAATGACCTTTCGGATACACGCATGAATGGAAACTGACACCTGGGTCATACCCCATGGCATGATAAACCGTCTCTCCGTCCATATCATCGAGCCAAACGCCATACCCGTATGAAATACCGTCTTTGACTTTTACGTGTTTCGTTAACAAACGCTCTATATGTCTTTCACCCACAAGCTTTCCACTCAACAACGCATCCCAAAAACCAATCATATCCGGAGCGGTTACGAAAACACCACCATCTGCCCCACCGACGACCGGAATAGAGTACACATTCGTCTTTAAAGAACCTTCCTTTTCTATATACCCGAACGCGGTGTTTTCCGGCAGCTGATCCAAACGGTAATAACCAGACCTTTGCATGCCTGCAGCTTTGAAGATGTTTTCTGAGACATAGGTTGTAAAAGGCTTGTTTGCGACTGCTTCAATGACTAAACCTAAAACGATGAACCCTGCATTATTGTAGTGAAATCTTTCTCCAGGGTTGAACATCTTCTCTTTATCTCTGAACATCGGTACGAAATCATCCAGTGTCTCCATCTTATACATCGGTGTCTCTTCCCAAAGTTCCGAAAAGTCGTCCATCACCGCTTCATCAAAATAGTCAGGAATCCCTGACGTGTGGGTCAACAAATGATGAATGGTTACGCGTTCATCGATACAAGAAAGCTTTTGTTGCAACAACTGATGGACAGGTGTATCGTATGCGAAATGATTCTGTTCAACGAGCTGAGCGATGGTTACCGCTGTGAACAACTTGCTACCTGAAGCTATTCCGAACCTGGTATCCTTTTGGTTAGGAAGCTTTTCGGCAACGTTTCTGTAACCAAAACCTTTGGAATAGACCACTTCTTCTCCTTTTTCAACGACAACAGATCCTGAAAAGCCTTCTTCTTCTTCTGCTACTTCACGAATCTTGGCATCCACTCTTCCCATCTCCTTTTTCAATTATATCTGATGATCATACGACTCTCCTTTTTGTTTTACTTAGCAACTAGAAGGAAACTAGTATGGTAAAAAGGAGCCATTCTTATGGAAGTTCTTGCTGTTGTTTTAATCACGATCGGTATCATAGGCAGCCGGGTGATCGGCTTTTTTTATCCTGATTGGAAAGCGATCAAAGGGGAAAAGATGTCGGAACGTAAACGTTTGGGATATAGCGCAATCGGAATCGGCCTATTACTTCTTATGTATGTACTAAGTCAATTCCTCATCAGAATATAGACAAGTTAACCTCGCCCCTTAGGCTCAAGGAATTCCTATGTCTCACCAAATCTCAATAAGAATCTGTAAATGAAATCCCTCATGGAGACTCATGAAATTCCCGTTTCAGGATACTCATTACTATAGAATCATGATATTTCCCATCGTAGAATAAATCATCCCTCAACCTGCCTTCTTCTCGAAACCCTAAATTTTGATAGCATTTCAAGGCTCTTTTATTGAACGAAAATACATCCAACCCGATCCGGTTCATATTCAACATCTCAAACCCATAACGCAATAATAAGGAGATGGATTCTGTACCATACCCATATCCCCAATACTTTTTATCGAAAATTGAAATTCTAAACACAGATTTCCTGTTTTGATAATCGATGTCCAGCATAGCGATGTCACCAATCAGTTGATCTGTCTCCTGTAAAAAGATGACCAGATCAACTCTGGAATCATCCATTGATATACGATCAAACCAATGTTGAACTCCCTTACGACTAAATACCGTTTGGGTGCCCGTCAGCCTTCTCCCTTCTCGATCCCAGAGAGCTTTTGTATAAAATAAATCGAGATCCTCCTGTTCCAACGGCCTTAAATAAACCCGATCGTCCTCTAATAGCTTAATCATGTCTTTACTCATCATTTTTCCTCCTATCATAATCTTGTTCTCATCATAAAAGGTCACATGCGCAAATAATAGGACGAGTTTTATTTAGAACGAAACCATCTAAAAGAGATTACCTGATCAGGTAATCTCTTTTCTGGAATAGATGATTTTTTTAATGGTTTCTACTGAGAGATGGTAATTCCCCGCAATCGCTTCTATGGACTTTCCATCTGCGTAGTCTTCTTTTATCTTCCTATTCCTCTCCGATAATTCTCTTCTGATACCCGTGCGTGCCCCCCCCACTTTTCCCGGGCATTCCCGGATTTGGGCACATAAAGGGTCTCCCCTTGAATATATTTTTGTACTTCTTTCAACAACTCTATCGGTAAAGCATCTTTGGCATTCACATATTTCATTTTCCGCCAGCTCCTTATTTTTATGATCAATAAATAATAAGGGGCAAAGCCAAATGAATCATCGATCTTATGACGATATCAACGTTTGTTACCCCATGCAAAGAATCGCCATACATTCACAGGCTTTGCATGAGTTTCTCTCGTCTTCCCAACCGGGTAAGAAAGGATTTCCAAATCGTCCACCTCCGTCGATAGTTGATGATGCTGATTCAATGTCAATCATCTCAAAATATTCTGACTAAAACAATGTTTTAAAAAAAGACCCGCGATTGACCATGAGTAAATTTCACTTCAACCTCATAACTCGTTGAGGGAGATGGAATCATCCTAGAAGAACCCTCTTCTACTTCCGCCGGAAGAATACCAGGACCCTTTCAATAGTCCCTCCCTATGCATCAATAGGAAAGATGTACACGTGATACTTTAAATAAAGATCCAATCCCACATTTTCTGCAATTTTATTGGAAGGCGTATTACTCCCCTCACAATCCCAGTATGGAATCCATCCTTTCCTATCACATTCTTTCACAACCCTATAGGCTCCCTTCTGCCCTAATTTATTCCCCTGATGGTCCTCTAAGGTTTCAATATCCATTCCGTGCACATTTCCAGCTACAAATCCAGAAAAACATAAGCTTACAATCTTGTTATGGTAGAGAATACCGTACCCCGTCCCTTTTTGAAAAAATTCCATGGGAGAAGACCAGAATTCTAATATCTTTGAGTGTAAAAAATCTATGTTTTCAAGCGAATGATCCTGATTTTCAAAAACATCTTTGGTGATTTTAAATACTATGTAATCTTGTTTCATATCAGGTTCATTTTGATTGATATCCTGCCTTTTCTCCAACTTATACACATTCTGCTTTGTCTTCTGCATGTCACGATGTCCAAAGACCTTCTCAATGGTCTTCTCCCACCTGGGATGATGACCGATGGCTATAAAATTATGTACCTCCAGCTTCTTTGCTTCAGGAAATATGACTTGATTTAAAAAACCGTTGATATGGTCATTAAATGACTCATTTCCTTCATCTCCAATAAAGAAGAAACCATCATGGTTCCCCAGCCAGATCAGTCCTGTTTGAGGAGCATCGTTATCATCTACAAAAATCCGACCAGGATTATTCCCTTCTATGACCGCTTTAACTTCTAAATGTCCATCATCGTTTGTTAACTTTTCGCATTTGTAGAATTCAGCTTTATTAAGTTCACGGATCATTCTTCCCCCTCCTACTGTTTGCTTAATTCCGCCACAAACTTTTACAGCATTGATAAAATAAAGCTTTACTACCGGCAATGTCTAAGGTTTGATTGATCTGGTCTGGAGAAAGTTTCAATAAACCCTTTGAAGTTCCTATTATTTAACATATTCTATACTATTCTTCTGTTCGCTAATGTCCAATCCAGGGTGGTATTCCTCTACCAATTCCATAACCTCTTCAATTAAACCCTCTAACTCTTTCACACCGCTTGCCGGGTCCCCTATCCATGTTTTGTTCATACGAGCGTGGAGATTTTCCGGTTTGATTTCCATCCGTTCGATATTATTTTCCATCCATTTAAAAACAGGGTGGTGAACATACATACGATTCAGGCCAAACAAAACGCCAAACAATTTCATCTGCACTCCACACAGGACATCATAGAGCATCAACCAGTCCTGCCGTTTTAAGAGAGCTTCACGGTTATTCCAGCGATTACCCAGCCATAGATTTTCTGAAATCATACGTTCTGTAAGTTCTGAAGGATAGGCAGCCACCCTGTTCTTCCATTCAGAGATTTTCTCTTCCCCGCAGAGACTGACACCATCATGGATGGAAGCGATTATACATTGTTTGTCATAATCGGTATCGTGTTGATCCACCACATCGGAAACGAAGCGTTCTACTGTTTCAACCAAAAAGCTGCTGATCTCAAATTTAACACCGTCCCGAGTTAAGTAGGCTTCCGACCATTCTTCATCTTCATAAGCGTGATAGGACAGAATGGTGCCATTTATTTGTTCAATGGGAGATTTCCGTTCATGATCCGTTGGTGGAATTGACCATAAAATATGTAATTCAATATCTGAATGTTCATCTTGTAAGTTTTTAGACACAGAACCAGCAAGAAGAATGGCTTTAACCTTTGGGTTCTTTTCATACAAAGCTGCCATATCTATTGATTGTTTTAATAAATCCATTTTCAACCTCCAACTATTACTATGTTACATAACTTTTTCAACATATAAAAAGGCGATACCCAGCTCACCTATAGTTGTTCGAAATCAATATTTCACACCTGAATCAACGACCAATTGAGGCGGCGACGTTGTGAGCTTTGCGTTTACCCCAAACGGTACACCATAATTCGGCTGGCAATGACCAAAGTGAAATTTCTCAACAACAGGAAATGGAGAACCAGCGAAAAAACGGTGAAGCACTTTTTTCAACTCCGATTCTTCTTCTGTTTCCACTTGGAAATTCCCTAATACGACACCTTGCACGTCATCGAAGACACCCGCTTGTTGAAGATGAGTAAGCTTCAAATCAATAAGAAACGGTGGTTCTGCAACTTCCTCAAGTAGTAAGATGGCCCCTCTGGTATCTACTTGGTAAGGCGTGCCCAAACCGTTGGTGAGGAGTGTTAAATTCCCTCCCACTAAACGTCCTTCTCCCTTACCATGTGCGAGCGTGTTTAGAATTGACCGGTTAGAATCATAGGTCATAATCTCGCCTGTAAATAGAGATGAAAACGAGGCTGCTGTCTCTTCTGTTCTCTGTTCATCATTAAGATCTGAGGCCACCATCGGCCCGTGAAAAGTCACCAGACCACTAAAGTTGTAAATAGCATGAAGCAGATATGTGAGATCGCTGTACCCCCAGAATATTTTAGGGTGATTTTTTATCTTTTCGTAATCAATCATAGGGGCAATCTTTGCTGTGCCGAATCCTCCATTAGCGCAAAAAATTCCGCGGATCGTAGGATCATTAAAGGCCTCATGTAAATCAGCAAGTCGCTTTTGATCGACGGTTGTATGCTCTTCATCGGTTTGGAACACATGGCGTCCAATGATGACTTCAAGACCCATTTTTTCCAATACACGTATTCCCTGGCTTAAGTGCTCTCGATCCGGGGGTCCCGCCGGCGCAATAACTGCTACCCGATCCCCCTCTTGTAATGCACGGGGCTTAATCATAATATCCCTCCCTTTCATTTATTCCGGTTCAAGGAAATGTAACGACTATTAAGAGGATTATACCTTTCATAGGACTTGTACCGATTGAGTCTCGGCTGGAAGTTTGAAGCGCACGCTTCAAAAAGTATAAGAACTAGGAAGAAACTTACTCTCCTTCGTTGTAGTTCATCTCCATTTTTCTACTCTTTGTTGTCATCCCCATGGACCGATAAAATTCTATGGCAGCAGTATTCTTCTCAGATACTCCCAATTCCACACTATCGACCTTGAGGCTCCTTCCGAAATCAAAAACGTGGGCCGCTAGTTTTTTTCCGATCCCCTTGTTTCTATGCGTTTCAGAAACACACAAACTATTGATAGATAAAACCTTCCTCGCTTTGACAAAAGAATTCTCAGGTGTTTCATCTTCCTTAGTCACTACAACTCCCACGATCTCATTGCCTAAGGTAGCGACAAACATGTGCTGTTTGTTATCCATCACCTGACTTTCAAAGAACTCTTCCTCGACTGGAGTTGCATTCTCTTTGTACAAATCCGGTCTTACACGAACGTGGAATTCATGAACCTGCCTAAATAAAGGCAACAATGATTCATAATCGTGCTGCTCGGCTGTTCGAATAGATACATCCATTTCTTTCTCTCCCCTAGTCACTTTTTAATTGATCCTTTATTACCTTCCCTACTCATTCAACTTAGATATTTTTATTAGTCCGCTGTATTTTTGACAAAAGCTACGTTGGTGCCATCATCACTGATATTCTGGCTTGATAAGGTTGATAATGAAACATGCTCTTTTATACTTGGGTATCTTTTTCTAATGCCATTCATTATTCAAACGCCTAATCTTTACTGGTGTCGTTGAGGAATTAAACCATATGTATGGGAAGGTTGCTTTCGTTCATTTGCTTGCTCCTAAAAGATAGGACCTGTTTAAGTCTTCAAACCAAGATTACCATAAGTTTCTATTTTTGTGGAAAGAGCTGCAGGTACTTTCAAACAGAATCCCGAAACTTTTTCTGAAAATTCCATTGATTCTTACTTCATTTTCCTGTATTCTAAATCGCAAGCGAAATGATAAACATCTACTATTGATTTGAGGATACGCTTTACAACACGTATCCAACGGTTTTCCAAAACTATATAATTGCGAAACTTATCCAGAGAGGTGTAGGGACTGGCCCTTTGATACCTCAGCAACCAGCCAGAGCCATTGGCACGGTGCTAAATCCAGAAGGTAGTTGTTCTACCTTGAAGATAAGGAGACTCTTTAAACACAAAGGACCCCTTATCCAAGGAGGTCCTTTATTTTTTTAAGAAAATGATTTCCGAACAGAGTTGAACCAATGTCAGCTCATGCCTGGCAGAAAGTCAGCGTGTCCCTGTTAAAAGGGGGCTAGCTTTCTAATAAAAGACTCATACAAAATGGAAAGGTTGTGGAATGAAATGAAACGATCATTAGAACAGAGATTACAGGATGGACCCGTCATTTGTGGAGAAGGATACTTATTTGAGCTGGAGCGCCGCGGCTATTTACAGGCTGGATCCTTTGTTCCTGAAGTAGCCCTCGATAACCCACAGGCACTGAAACAGACGTACCGTGACTTTATGCACGCAGGCTCCGACGTCGTCTTAGCCTTTACCTATAACGGGCACCGCGAGAAAATGAGAATCATCGGCAAAGAGGAACTATTAGAGCCGCTTAACCGTCAGGCCATCCGCCTGGCTAAAGAAGTTGCTCAGGAGCACCCCGAGGAAGAAGCGCTCGTTGCCGGGAACATTTCCAACACGAACTTGTTCAACCCGGATGATCCTGAAGCTGTTGAAAAAACAAGAAGCATGTTTGCAGAGATGATCGGCTGGTGTAAGGAAGAAGGCGTAGATTTTGTAAATGGCGAGACCTTCTATTATTACGAAGAAGCGTTGATTGCTCTCGAAGAAATTCAAAAACATGACCTACCTGCCGTGATCACATTCGGTCTGATGGGAGAAAATATTCTGCGAGATGGCTACGAAGTGGAAGAAGCCTGCCGCTTATTAGAAGAAAAAGGCGCGCTTGTCGTCGGTATGAACTGCTTCCGCGGTCCAGCGACGATGCAGCCATATGTAGAAAAGATCCGACATACGGTAGACGGTTATGTAGGTGCCCTTCCCATTCCTTACCGCACGACGGAAGAACACCCTACCTTCTTCAACCTGCCGGACGGAGGCTGTGCCTGTACACTTCCAACGGAAACCACGTTCCCAACATCCCTGGATCCGCTCTACACGAACAGGTATGAACTTGCGGAGTGGGCCAAAGAAGCGCACAGCATTGGTGTGAACTACCTGGGACTCTGCTGTGGAGCTTCTCCTGCTATGCTTCGTGAAGTAGCAGAATCCGTCGGCCGCACAGCTGTAAACTCCAGGTATTCCCCGGATATGGAGAAACACTTCCTGTTCGGCAATGACGACACGCTGCAGGATCATATTACTTCTTATAAAACGAGAGCATAAGTAAACGGCCTGTCCGAAATATGGACAGGCCGTTTTCAACGTTTCATTCATTTAAGTTCAGGGCTCTACGCGGAATGACGGGTTATCCAGCATTCAGCTATCCATCTAAGTATGTATTAAACTACACGTTTGTGTAATGATGGGGTAAAAAGGGGATTATTTTTTAGTATGGGTAGAAGAAGAGGATTCGAGAGGACATCAACTTTGAAGAAAAAATAAGGATTGGAGTAGATCCTATCTATTTTAATCTCTTATTGATCCGATCCAATCCTTCTACTTTCGCTTTTTCTACATTCAATTCTCTTTTTAACAATACATTTTCCGCTGTCATTCCCGCTAATATAGAAACTCCGATAAGCGACCTTAATACCTCAGGCTCGGGGATAATATAGGTAACGGCGAAAACTGAAGCTGCCGCCCCGATAAGGAAATCTGCCATGAACCCTAAATAGATCCCCTTGGGCCGTTTTCTTTTTTTAGGGAAGATCAGCACCTTTCCATTTCTCATTAAATGAGAGACAATGCCTGTCATCCCCCCGATACACCCAGCAATAAGTATCGTATTCATAAGAAATTTTCCCCCTAGACTAAAAGAGCGGCAGTTGGTAGAAAGAAACTTAGAAACATACGCTACTATGCACTAAATCCTCAACCAAGCTCGCCGCTCCGTTTAAATCCGTTATTTTTTTAAATACAGGTATCCCACTATAATGAACACCGTAACTATAGTGTACACTATTATTATCAGAAAATAAATACTATTTTGCAAAATAATGTCTGCAATAACAACTTATACCAACCTAAACGTGGATTTTATTTAACCATTCATGGATCTGATCTTCATAATACCTGACTTCCTTCTTCGACGTAGAGTCAATCAATTCCTTTCTCAACCGTTGATACTCTTCCAATTGGCGTTTCGTAATGGACAGCTCATTGGTTGATTGAAGATTATCTAAGTACTGTTGGATTTCTACAAAATAATAACGGGTTTCCTCTATCGATTGTGCATTTTTAAAGGAATTCATGAGATCGTCATAGGTCTCTTTTTCATTCATCATATTCAATCATAGGCACCTCCTCTGAATTTTACTGAACGGGCGCATAGAAAAAAACAGATTCCTTTAAAAAAATAAACGGATTTTGACTTGTCCACTGATTTATACTTCATACCCATTATACAAGATTTTCTAACGGATTTTGTTAGTCCCTCATCATTTGTACAAATCTTTTTTCGCTCTTAGTTAAAGGGGATGAATTCAAATGAATAAAAAAAGTGCACTTCCTTAATAGAGAAATGCACCATGATACTATTGAATGTGTAAAAACTTTTTCTTAAACTTTCTTTAATTTATTCCTGCTTTTTTTCATATAACTTTAATGGGATATACGGAATCACTACGAATCCTTTTGGTCGAAAGGAATGAGTGAAGCATAAATACAAATAATACAAATATCTTATTGATTATGGTACGTTGGGAGTTTCCTGGACAGCCATCCGTCCAAACCGTTTATATACCCCATAAAATAATGAATCACTACGCCACTAAGAATTGCGATAATTAGCGTCCCCACACCTATTGCCCCTCCATAGAAACCAGCGATCAGAACGAGAACGATACTGATAATGGCTCTTGAGTAAGAAACATTCAACCCAGTTAATTTTCTTAAAACAAGCATCATGCGGTCAAACGGATTGGGAGCAAAGTCAGCTTGCAGATTGACGGCAATGCCTAAACTAAGAATGACTAACCCAAGAAGTAAACATAAATATTGAGCCATAACTGTTTCCGGCTCAATCCATCCCTTGAAGCTATGGACCCAAAAATCGATACCTACTCCTGTTAAGAATGAGGTAAGCAAAGCAATGAATTCCGGCCGCCTCTTTTCAGCAATGGAATTGACGATGATCATCGAAAAACCAACAACGATTTCCCAGCTTCCAATCGTTAAACCATACGTCCGGTATAAGCCGACGAGGAGCGCATCAAACGGGGAAGCACCTAACTTTGACTGAATTGTCAAAGCAATACCCATCGTGAGAATAACAATGCCTGCTGTGTAATACATGCTTCTCAGGTAGCTACGATTGACTTGGAACACTCTCTTCAAAAACACTCAATGGAAGAAACGTTTCACTTCATACACCTCTTTCCTGAATTTTCAATATCCGTTCATATTAACTTGGTTGTAGAGAAGTTTCAAGAAAAAAACAGAACTAATCAGCTCAAAAACAGCTTAAAGACAGCTTTTGTAGCTCGAAGTCAATGTGTTATCATGATGAAGTATTTTATAAATTCGAAAAATAATGCGAGGGGGAGACTTTGAATTTCAATTCTTCATCTAAAAAAGTAATAACAGTATTTGTGCTAGGTACCTTTGCTTTAGGAATGACAGGTAATGTTGTGACTGGTTTGCTTAGTCAACTGTCTAATGAATTTGATGTTACCATCTCAACATCTGGTTTATTACTAAGTATGTATGCGGTCGGAGTCGCTTTCTTCGGGCCGATTCTTAGACTGGGTACAATAAATTACCCACCAAAACTATTACTAATCAGCTTGATGTCTGTCTTCATTCTTAGTAATGTGATTGCTGCTACTGCAGGAAGCTTCGAGGTGTTAATGTTCTCACGCCTACTCTCTTCTTCTATGCATGCACCTTTTTTTGGGCTTTGTATGATGATTGCCTTTAACATCGCAGGATCTAAGAAGGGAACTAATGCAATGGCCCGTGTCCAGTCCGGACTATCCCTCGCTATAATGATCGGGGTACCTCTTGGGACTCTAATTGGTGGTGTGCTAGACTGGAGAATCGTTTTCTGGATAATGGCGAGTTTAGGAGTACTCACGCTTCTAGGGATTGTTTTCACTACACCTAATATAAGACCTGCCCAACTTCCTGATTTAAAAACTGAACTGAAGGTCCTGAAAAATAAGAATGTACTCATGATTATTGCCGTCATTTTATTCGGGTTCTCAGGAGTATTCATCACTTATGCCTATGTAGAACCGATGCTTAGGGAGTTTGGGAATTTTGGATTAATAGAGGTAAGTATTGGGTTGTTCTGCTTTGGTTTGGGAGGAGTCATGGGAAATATGGTTTGTGGCAGAATACATCCAAACCGGCTCACCCAATGGTTACTGGCGTCTTTCGTATTTTTGTCGATTGTATTGTCAACCTTTACTCTGTTGCTTCATATACCAGTCATGGGATTTTTGATGTGTTTCTTACTAGGGGCAGGAACATTTGGCACAACCCCCATATTTAATTCAAAGATTGTCATGGCCGCAACAGAAGCACCTTTACTTTCTGGAACGATAGCAGCATCAGCATTTAACTTGTCGAGCTTCATTGGTTCCTCTCTAGGATCCATGTTGTTGCAAAATGGCTTTTCCTATGAATGGCTCACCTTGATTTCAGGCGGGTTTATGATCATAGGTATTGGACTAACAATATTTACTCACCATCGAGAAGACAAGACATTGTTTCGAAACCATGCAGAAAATGTTGTCTCTTAACAAACAGAATAAAAGCTCTTGTAAAGCTAAGAAGGGAAGGAGCTAATGCTTAAGCCCTTGGAACTTTCCCTACTCAGCTTTGCAACAACCTTGCCACAAGGATAAAAAGAGTATGAAATAATCATTTGATCTGCTCTAAGAAGAATCTTCAATTGTGGGAAAGGCCAAAAAGTCGATACCTCCTAGGGGAGGTATCGACTTTTTCTTTATTCTGTATCTTGTTGTTGATGAAAAAAAGTATTTTCCTTTTTATCTTTAAGTAAGACGTGATATAAAATAACTGCTACATTTTATAATTTCGTTTTATAAAATGTTTTAAATTCTCAGGTGGTTCACCTGTAATGAACTCAATATCATTTGTTGTCTCATCCATTAAATGACGACTAGCCGCCGAGTACAAGGAAGTAAGAGTGGGTCCGAAACCTTTGGGTTCATCATAAGTCTCAGCGAACTCTTGATTACTTATCGGAGAATAAGAGATGGTTTCACCGCTAATATCGCTAAGGATAGACGCTAGCTCCTCCATAGAATAGTCTTTATCACCAGTTAGAGTGTACTTTTCCCCATGTAATTCTGGACGAATGGCAATTTGTGCAACCGCTTTTGCAATATCCTGTCTTGATACAAAGTTTATCTTACCGTCACCCGCCGGGTAAGGTAAGGAACCCTTTTCGACTAATTCCGGTAGATAAGGGGGTAAAGGGTCTGCATACATCGCATTACGGGTCAACGTGTATTTTAATTCGCTTGAAGCCAACCTCCGAGGTACATAACCAAAGAACGGGCTCATCTTGAAGGGACTATTTTCATGATCTGCCATAAATCCTACAAATATGAATTGTTTAACATTTGCTTTTTCAGCAGCATTAACGGCTTTTTCAAATTCTAAAATTCTAACGTGACTTGGGAAAGTAAAACTAGGGATATAAATTAAGACATCCGTACCCGTAAACGCACTGGTCATTTCCTCTTCAGAATTATAATCCGCTTTTTTTATATTTATGTCATCTCCAAATAATTGCTTTGCTTTATCTGGGTTACGCACAGTGATTGCAGCATCTTTTTTCGGAACTAGCTTAAGTAGTTCTTCGGTAATTTTCTCGCCAAGATGACCTGTTGCTGCCGTTATATTATATTCCATTCGATCCCCTCCAATTTCATTATTACTTTAACTTCCAAATTCATTCTTCTCTCTTTTATATTTACACCAATACTCTTATAAGAGTGAAATGATTTGCTTGAAACTAGTTCCACATCATAGCTTAAGCCCCACTACTTCACAAAGGTGACATTTCCATAAAGATCCAGTAAACAAAAGAAAGTACTACCCTTACCTTTTCACAGCTTACTTCATTCATCCTCTTTTTTTCTGAGATTTAAAACTGTTTCCACATGTTGTTCGCCCCAATCAAACATCAACTGGATAATCGGCTCTAGTGACTGTCCAAAATCAGTTAGGGAATATTCTACTTTTGGAGGAACGACCGGATACACTTCCCTATGCACAATGCCATCTCTCTCCATTTCTCTGAGCTGTAATGTTAACATTCTTTGGGTTATCCCGCTGTTCAGCTTTTTCAATTCATTAAATCTCTTCTTTCCATCCAGCAAATGATAGATGATGACACTTTTCCATTTGCCCCCGATTACATCAACGGTCCCTTCTACTGGACAAGAATAACAATTCAAGAATCGCTTGTGCGTTTCTGATCCTTTGTCATTAGCTCTCACTTCTACCACCTCTTAGTATAGATATTATACTTAGTTACTTTTCCTTTAGTTACGATTATTATTTACCCTTAATAAGGTAACATATCATCCTTGCAACCAGGGAGACGCTGAAGGAAATTATCCTTAGGTATAAAAAATGATACTACAAAACAAAAATGTGCGTACTTATGTTTGTTGAGAATATATACTATGCTTTATTTGTAGATGAAAATTCAACTTACTCCTATTGGAACATTCGAAGCTATGGATGATTCCAAACGGGTGGTTTGTTTTTAAATTAATTGAAGGATGTGTTTACACTATGACCAAAATGAAAGCCGTTGGACTTTATGAACATTTACCCATTGATCATCAAGACAGTTTATTAGACCTAGAAGTAGAAAAGCCTAAAGCCCACAATAGAGATTTATTAGTTCGTGTGAAAGCTGTAGGCGTGAATCCTGTCGATTATAAAATACGCGCCTCCAATGGCGAGAAGGAAGAAGAGCCTAAAATTCTTGGGTGGGATGTTTCAGGGATTGTAGAAGAAGTAGGTCCGGATAGTACGCTATTCCAGCCAGGGGATGAAGTATATTATGCGGGAGACATCACACGTCAAGGAGGGAACAGTGAGTTTCACCTTATTGATGAGCGAATCGTTGGAAAGAAACCAGAAACTTTATCTTTTGCTGAATCAGCCGCTCTTCCCCTCACATCTATAACAGCCTACGAAGGTTTGTTTGAGCGCTTGAATATCAGTTCAGAACCTATCAATAATCAAAATAAGTCCATTCTTATTATTGGAGCAGCAGGTGGCGTAGGGTCAATCGCGACACAACTCGCTAAAAAAGCAGGATTGACAGTCGTAGGTACTGCTTCCAGACCCGAGACGGAAGAATGGGTGCTAGGTCTTGGCGCGGATCATACCATTAACCACTATAAAGCATTCACCCCACAGTTAAGAGAATTAGGGATTACGAACGTGGATTATATTTTCTGTCTTAATGCTACAGAAAAACATTGGGATCATATGGCTGATTCTGTTGCTCCTCAAGGTAAGATCTGTTCAATCGTGGAAACAGATGAACCGGTCGATTTAACCTTATTGCAACAGAAAAGCGTGACGTTTGTGTGGGAACTTATGTTTACTCGGGCTATGTTCCAAACGGACGACATGATTGAACAGCACAACCTATTGAATGAGGTAGCAGATTTAATCGATCAAAGTGAAATAAAAACAACATTGAACAAGCGACTCTCTCCGATCAATGCACAAAATTTAAAACAAGCGCACCAATTACTAGAATCCGGTTCCTCTATAGGTAAAATTGTTGTAGAGAATTTCAAATAAAATGGGCGGACGACAGCAAATGGACATCAAAGGTTATTTTCCTATTTTCATGCGATTCAATGATTCCTATACGATATAACGATTATTTGACAATTCTGCGGTCCATTTAGATCATATATATATAAGGTAAAAGAGTTCCCTAGGGTTCCGCGTTTTGTTTTTACGGTCCGGTCCGAGTGGGAACACACAAGTATCCTGTGGACCGGAGGACAAAAGCCCGGGAGGTATCAGTAATGATATCTTCCGGGCTTTTGCATTTTCAAAACTATTTCAAGGAACGGAGGAAATCTAATGAATTTATCTGTCATTTCAAATCAAATAGCTGTAATAAAGTTAAATCCAAAAGAAGCAAAAGAAGCTATACCCGAATGGGCACTCAAACATAAGGAATTCAAAGTTACAGGACTGCCCTTTTTACAGGTCCTCTTTAATTCGTGAGTCTCCTCACAATCACAGCATATCATCTAGAGACTTATAACCTTCTGCTGTTCCTTTTAATGTCGTTAAAGTGGTCTCGAGGTGTTCCGTCAATAACTTTTGAACCACAGAAAGGTCTCTTTGCTCTATAGCTTGAATGATTTCTTCATGCTTCCTCAAGCTTTGGTTATCTTCTCCACTCTTATAATCAATAACATTATAAATCCTCAAATAGATATCCACCTGATCAATGACTTTATGTAAGAATTCAATAGCAAATTTATTCCCGCTTTTTTCAGCAAGTAAAAGATGAAAACGCTTATTGATTTCAATATATTGAGCACTATCCTTTGTTTTGTAGGCTTCTACTTCATCCCTCATCAGGTTCTTCAAATATATAACATCCGTTTCTGTCACTTTTTGCAATCCGAACTTAGCAGCGACACACTCCAGTTCAACTCTCAATTCAAACGCTTGAAGAAGATCATTTATATCTGGCTGGATCACATAGGCTCCACGGTTTGGGATGATATATACATACCCCTCTTCCTCTAACTTCCGATAAGCATTACGAATTGGCGTCCTACTCGTATTCAGCTTTTTCGCAATCACTGATTCTCTCAATTGTGTTCCTGGGGCCAGCTCTCGTTCTAATATTGCTTGTTTTATTTTTTCAACAATTATTTTCTCCACAGGTTTTTTTGTCCCCACAGGAATATCTCTCCCATCTTAAAATGAAATCATTATCCTTATTATAAGTTTTATTAAGTAAAAACAAAACGCCTGCCAACTATGTGATCTTTCCAAAATAATATCCACTCGGGTTCACAAGGGAAAAATAAGTGACTATAATGTTATTATTGTAGTGCAAAATTGTAGTACAATATTGCACTACAATATCCGTTTGAAATTCAGATCTTATATGGAAAGGTGGAGAACCGATGTATAATCAAATTAAGGATTTGCCCCTATCTAAACAAGTTGAAGCCATTTCACGTGCACTTATCGAAGTTGAAAGTGTAAACGGAACAAGTGGAGAAGCCAATGTGGCAAACGTCATTAAAAAGATCTTGCTGTCATTCCCTTACTTTTCAAAACATCCGGAACATACATTTGAGGTCCATGTACCTGATGATGAGCATAAGAGAAAAAACATATTCGCCTTATTAAAAAGTCATAAGGGTCACAAACAAACCATCGTGTACCACGCCCACATGGACACAGTAGGAACAGACGATTACGGATCATTAAAGCCTAGTGCCTGTGATCCTACCATTCTTGAAAACTTCTTTAAAAACTATGCCTTCGATTCAAAAGCAAGAGAAGATGCTCAATCCGGAGAGTGGCTATTCGGAAGAGGAGCATTAGATATGAAAAGCGGGATCGCCGTTCACATCGCTAACCTTCTTTATTTTTCAGAACACATAGATGAACTTCCCGGTAACCTATTGCTCATGATAAATCCTGACGAAGAAAGCCAGCATAGTGGTGTCATTTCATCTATTCCTGAATTAAATCGACTAAAATCTGAAGAAAACTTAGATTACATTATGGCTGTGAATACAGATTTTATCTCTCCCCAATATGATCAAGACCCTAATCGTTACATTTACACCGGTTCAGCAGGGAAACTACTTCCTTGTTTCTATATATACGGAAGAGAAACTCATGTGGGAGATACGCTGTCCGGAATAGATTCTACACTTGTATCTGCTGAAATTAACCGTCGAATCAACAATAACTTAGAATTAACGGAGGATATTAAAGGGGAACACATCTTACCTCCGTCTTGTTTGTATGCTAAAGATCAAAAAGAGCGTTACAATGTTCAAACAGCCAAGAGCAGCCAGCTTTATTTTAATTATTTTATTTATGAACTTTCAGCCAAGGATGTCATGGATAAGTTAAAGGTTATTACAGAAGAAGCCTGTGAAGAAGTGACACACAAACTCGCCTCTTCCTATGAGGCATTCACAAAGCAGGTGGGCATTCCTAATTATAGTCAGTCCTGGGGGATAGATGTTCAGACCCTTGAAGAATACATCCAATACTTACGTTCACAAGGGATCGAGGTTGCTGACATCATACGCAAGGCTGGGGTTCAGTACAAGAATCTAGAACCCAGAATAAAGGGTTTTAAAATAGTGGAGACATTACAACTGCTAGATCCTGATAAAAAGCCCAGAGTTCTTCTGTTTTTCGGACCTCCCTATCTTCCGCATAATTACTTGCAAGCTGACAATTCAAGAGATCAAACGCTCTTGGAAGTCATTCAAGCGAACTTATCGAAGACTCAAGAACAAACAGGAGAATCATTTGCTATCAAGCGGTTCTTTCCCTATCTGAGCGATGGAAGCTTCCTGTCACTCCATGAATCCGACGAAGAGATCTCTTCTTTACTGCAAAACTTTCCAGATTATGAGTACACGTATCCCCTCCCGATTAAGGAGATTCGTGATTTGAACATTCCTTCAGTAAACATGGGGGTCTACGGAAAGGACGGGCATAAATGGACGGAACGTGTTCACAAGCCTTACTCATTTGATACGCTCCCCATGCTTATCCGTGAAATAAGTGTGGAATTGCTAAGTATCTATGAACACACTAGTGTAAAGTGCTTCTCTTCTGTTCATTAATTAAAAGTCAAAAGCCACTTCTGGCTAAGCAAGCAGAAGTGGCTTTTATGGTTAAGAAAAATATTATAGAGTGGAACCTTCCCCCAAATAAATGTGGTTACAGCATTGGAAATATATGAATGGAATAACACATCATCTTTTACCAATGAATTCTACTTTCCGGTAGATTCCCTCTTCATATTATATAGCTAGATTAAACACCAACTGTACACCCGTGGATAAGGAGGGAAGTATTTTGCAAGGATACAATGTTTTACATCCATAGAATAAGAACCTTAAATTACAATAGATAATTTGATATTTGTACTACCCCAAATGTTATCGGAATTTCCTGTGCATTTCCTTTTTTGGTAATAAAGTAATCCCGGCCCTTCATGTGAAACTGAAAGGACGGGATTAAATACCTTAAAATAGAATGGAAGTCACTTCATTTGGTTTTAATGATACCAATAGATTTCCATCTTGATGTGATACGTTTTCCATAGGCTCTTCATTAAGTTTGGCTTCATCAATCTGATTTGCAAATTTGGAAAGTTCAAAAGCATGCTGTGTTACTTGTTCAGTTGGATTATAAAACCTTAGCAACAGCCTGTCTTCCCCCTCTGCTTTTTTCAATGTGCTTAGAACGGAAGTATCTGTATTCTCTCTAAGGAGACTATAAGATACTGGCGTGATCACATTGGATTCATTTAGTTTCATAGCGTTGTAAGGAATTTTGTTATACGTATGAATTGGCGTCGTATATTCCTTGGCAATACGACCTGCATTCGCTTCTGCTACCGTTCCTTCGTGCATAACCAAAGCAAAATCAAGCTCCAGCTTCCCAATCATTTGAGAATCTGGTGTCGGGAGCTTGATTCCTGATGGGCGCCCTAGTCTCCTCAGCAATTCTTCCTTTCCTAGTACCCCAACACTCCGGAACAAGGTGACTGCAATTGTATCAAATGAGTCTCCGACAATCTCATATTCACGTGTACTGTTCGTTAACAATGTCACTCCTCTTTGATCATCAGACAACCCAACAAAAGATAGCATCGGATAGATGGAATCAGGTCTCTCATCCCAGTCTTCCTGTTCCCAATACTCCATTGCACTGTCTACAACTCCTCTTTTGATTAAACCGAATTGGTTGTCTGACCAGGACAGGGAAGATGCGATTTCTGTAGGTATGAAAGCACGCAGCCGGTGATCTTCTGCCTGATTGTCAATCTCAGCCTTAATTTCAATGACCGATTTATGTTTTGGCACTCGGATAGACCAGCGGACAGAAACATGGCTATCCTTTTTGTTTTGCTTTCGACTTTCTAAGTTCTGTGGAACCTTCAAATCTACTAAAATATTCATATCTACGAACAGTTCGTTCTGATGAACGCTTATTTCTGCTGCCGTTTGATCACTGTAGATTAATTCTTCGTTCTCAAGTGGGGAATAGTCATACTCATCCCCATCGTCTCCACCATCCTCTAAAAGCAGGACATGATCCATTTCAGTTGCGCTTTGTTTGTCGAATATTTTTAAAGATCCATTTGGATTAACTTTTATACGATATCGATCTGTCTCTACTAAATGTTCATGAGACTCCTGCATAGGATGTGCTTCCAAATGACCTTCCTCAGGTACTACCCAATACGTTTTATATCCCATTGAAGGAAGCGTATCTCTCCATTGTATTTTAAGTTGATAGAAAGGATCATAATTTCCATAGTGGACAATCTGTCTATCGATCAACCCAGGATCAAGTTCCTCTTTCTCAAGCACTTCAAAAGGAATGACATGCCCCTCCGAATCTTTCAGAGTGAAAGCGTTGAGCTTCGTCACGACTTCAGTTGTCACCACTTCCTCCCGTTCATAAGGGAGAAGGTTGAATGCTGTAATGACATCGTGACCGGATTCATTTGGGATGGCATCGGTAATTTTACGCTTGTAAAACTCAATGAGCTGATCTGTTTTCTCTTCAGCCATGAAAAGACGATTGGTAATTTCCTTATGAACTTTATCTGAACAACAACACCCTATACTGTCATGGGCATGGTTTTTCATTATTTCCTTCCAAATCAATTCAATGAGACCATGATGATACTCAAAACCTAGGGAATAGGCTAGAGAAGCTAGTGGCTCAAGTTCATGAGTCAGCTTGTTCTCCACTCTTGTATTGGCTGTCTTAATATCATTTCGGGTAGAGTAGATGCTTCGGTGAACCCTCATATATTTTCCATCAAGAAACTCCCCTGACAGGACAGAAAGATCATCATTTTTTTCAAGTTCTTCAAACACATTTTCAAAACGGCTCAAAAAGAACTCCCGATCAGGATATAGACGTTGAAGCTTTTCAATGATTAAATGGATATTTTTTTGGATAGGCATTTGATCATGACCGTTCGGAAGAATGATATGATCCGTTGTTGCACCTCTGTCCAATACACTAAAGTATTTATCCATTCTTTTTTGGAGAGCTTCTTCATCCTCCGGCAGGTACTTGCCAATCGCGTAGCCTAAAGGGAACAGCTGGACTAGGACACGGGAACCATCATCGCTTTCCCAATGAAATTCCGTCTTATCCGTACCATGTCGCTCAGAGGCACCTCTCCAGAAAATGGAGTACTTGATGTCAAATCCATTAAAGATTTGCGGCATTTGTGAGGATTGTCCAAAAGAATCGGGCAAGTAACCGATTTTCATGGGAGCACCGAATTCCTTAGAGTCGATGTGGCCGTAAAGAAGGTTTCGAACAATTGATTCTCCTCCGACAACCATCTCATCTGTTTGTGTGTACCAGGGGCCGATAATTAACTTCCCTTCCTGTACCAGCTTTTTCACACGCTCTTTACTATCTGGTTTCACTGCGAAATAGTCTTCTAATATCGATGTTTGTCCATCCAATACGTAATAGGGATACTCCGGATCATTCTCCAGCTTCTCCATAATTTCTTCCATATTATTAACTAATAGAATACGAGATTCTTCCGTAGAAAAATACCATTCTCTATCCCAATGCATATGGGGTACGATATGTGCTTTTTTCATTTATAACCATCCTCCTAAGATACGTTCAGTAACGATTTACGTGTGCTTTTATGCAGCAAGACGTTCTTCTTTTGCAAGTTTGCTTTTTCTGGTTATGATCAGCAGAATCATTGAAATGAGCGCTCCAAATATAGCTGCTCCCAACCAGATGCTGGCGCCTAGTAAAATTGGTTTTCCTTGTAACAGAGCAAGAGAGAAGATTCCAGCTCCAGGTACATTCAGTCCAAGGTCAAAGTACGCTACAATCGCTCCTGTTACAGCAGAACCCGCAACTAAGGAAGGAATAACCCGCAAAGGATCATTAATCATAAATGGAATAGCACCTTCGGTGATTCCGGCGAGCCCCAATAACCACGTCTGCTTCCCAATCTCTTGTTCTTGAAGTGAAAAGTACTGTTTTCCTATAATCGTTGCTCCTGTTACAGCAAAAGCAGAAACCATTTTCACAGAGGCAAAAGCAGCGTAAGGAATGAAGTTTCCACTTGCCATCGCTCCGATACAGAAGGTGTAAGCCGCTTTATTCACGGGACCACCTAAATCAAACGATGCCATTCCCCCTAAAATAGCTCCTAAAATTAAGGCGTTGGCACCTGACAAACTACCGAGCCAGTCTATCAGTCCATTGTTCAGCCATGCCAGCGGCTCTCCAATAACAAACAACATAATGGAGCCAACCGCTAAAGTACCGAGTACCGGGTAAACCCAGAAACTGATGAAGCCAGCAAATGTACCTTTAGGCTGGATGTTTTTCTTCAAAAATTTAAGGAAGAAACCAGCCAAGAACCCGCCGAGCATTCCACCAAGGAATCCGGATCCAATTAAATTCGCCGCAACTCCTGCAGCAAAACCAGGTCCAAGAGCCGGCTTATCCGCAATAGAGTAAGCCATGTACGCTGCCAATATCGGTACCATCAACTGACTAAGCAATCCTCCACCCAGCTGCCTTAGCAGCCAGAGCCATGAACCTTCTGTTTCATATACACCCTGCAGATTAAATGCTTGAGAAATTAAAACCGCTGCAGCAAGAGTCATCCCCCCTGCAACAATGATCGGAATAATGTAAGAAATACCAGTTAGGATAGAATCCTTGATTTCGGTCTTGAATTTCTTATGATCCGATTCTTCGGCATCTGATCCAGTATCTATCTCCTCTTTATATTCTCCTTTAGGATATTTCTCTGCTTTCTCAATTGCTTTTGTTAACAAACCTTTGGCATCGCGCAACGGCGCAGCTACAGCAGCTTTCACTTTAGGCAAGTGAGAGAAACGCTCTTCATCTTTCACTGCAACATCATTTGCAAAGATGACCGCATCGGCTTTCTTCAATTTTTCAGAGGAATGGCGGTCTTCAATGCCGTTTGCCCCCTGCTTCTCGACGTAGACGTGAACGCCAAGCTCTTTCCCTGCTTTTGTCAAGGCTTCTGCAGCCATATAAGTATGGGCAATACCTGCAGGACAGGCTGTCACAGCGAGGATGGTTCGACTTTCTTCAGTCTTCGTCTTCTCTTCTTCCTGCTCTTCTTCTTGTTCAAAATTATCCAATTGTTTAAATAGTTCTTCACTTGATTCTGCTTTTAACAGTCCCTCTTTATAAGAAGGGTCTGAAAGTCGTGTCATAAATTCAGATAATAGTGATAAATGGGTGGATCCTGCCTCTTCATCAGGAATTGCCAGAAGAATGACTAACTCCACTTGATTAGTTGGATCAAGGCTTTCCCAATCCGTTATTGGATTCTCAATCGTTGCTACGGCAAAGGCAGCTTCTTTTACAGAAGGCGATTTCCCATGTGGAATGGCCAATCCACCTTCGAATCCAGTAGGTGACAATTCTTCCCGGTCATAAACCGCTTTCAAAAATCCCTCTTTAGATTTCAATTTCCCCTCGTCATCTAGCTGCTTCACTAAGTAGTCAATCGCTTCTTTCTTTGATTGAAGTTTTAATTTTGTCCTCAGCAGATTAGGTGACGTTAATTTACTCAGTTCCAATAGATTACACCTCCGTTGTTGTAAGTGTTTTCATCACTTGCCATCATCCTACCAAAAAAAAAATAAGAAGATCGATTCTTCTTATTTTTACACACGATTCAATTGAAAAAATGTTTTCTTGTGTATGCGCTAACAATTTTAATAATGATTCCAAAAATACTGCGATAATGTCTCCAAAACAACTAAAACCGGAGTTCGAGCTGTAATGTTATATCCGTTTTTCGTTTTCTTCGGTGCATAGCAGTACAAGTTGATTGTCGCCATGGACTGTAGTTGATTCTTCGTAAAATGCGTCAAGGAAATAATAGGAATTCCCTGTTCCTTTGCTTTTTGTGCTGCCTCTAATACAAGCGGTGTTTCCCCTGAGAGGCTGATCAGAAAAAGGACATTTTGATGATTGGATTGAGCCAGACTGTGAAGAAGTTCATGTCTATGAATATGGTGACTGGATGATTTTCCTATCACCCTAAGATTTCTTGCCATCATTTCACATAAATCCGAAGAATCGCCGACTCCGAAAAGTAACACCTGTTTAGATTCAACTAATAGACGTACGGCATCCAGCATCCGGTCCTTATCAAGAATTTCAAAGGTCTTCTGTATTAAAGCATACGAATCACCATCTGGCACTTCGTAGGGGGATTCCAACTCAACCTTCAGACTATTTTTCATATGAGAGAAACCGTCATAGCCAAGTTTCTTGGAAAGCCTTGTAATCGTATTCGGCACCGTGAAGGAATAGGAGGCAATACTTTGGATGGATTGATGCATTACTTCCTCGTGATGTTCCCTGATGTAATCAATGATTTGGTCATCCGTATCGTTCAATTTGTATTCAAATTTATGAACACGTTCTTCAAATCGCATGTTGTCTCACCCCGTTAATAACAATGGATTCATTATAGCAGATTCCTTTGGAACATTATCAACTTAAATGGAGGAAAAAGTTATGAACATTCTTGTAGCCATGGATTCACTAAAAGGAAGTTTGTCATCAAAAGAAGCCAATCAAGCGATCGCTGATGGTCTAACTCTCGCTTCAAAAGAGCTTGTGATTGATACTGTCCCCATTGCCGACGGAGGGGAAGGCACAGTGGACGCACTGGTATCCGCACTTGGTGGAACAATGGTCCATCAGCAGGTCACAGGTCCCTTGGGGGAGCCTGTGAATGCTTCCTATGGACTGATCAAAAATGACTCTACCGCCGTCATTGAAGTTGCAGAAGCCTGCGGACTCCCACTAGTGAGCCCAAGTGATTTACATCCACTCAAAGCTACAACCTACGGCGTCGGTGAGTTGATTGCAAACGCCATCAAAAAAGGATGCTCAGATATCATCATAGGTCTTGGAGGCAGTTCAACAACCGATGCGGGTGTCGGTATGCTGCAGGCCCTTGGCTTTCAATTTCTCGACAAATCAGGCTGTCCGGTCAGGCATGGAGGAAGAGCTTTGCAGGAAATTGCAGCAATTGACACCAGCCAAGCTCATCCCTTACTACAACATACAAATTTTCATACGATATGCGATGTAAACAACCCTTTGCACGGTCCGAATGGTGCTGCCTTTGTTTTTTCCCCACAAAAAGGAGCAGACATAGACGAAGTAACCATCCTTGATCAAGGACTGGCTCATTTCTCAACTATCGTCATGGATCAGCTTGGAATCGATCTGCAAATCATTCCTGGAAGTGGAGCAGCAGGCGGACTGGGAGCCGCCCTTTCAGGCTTTCTCCACTCTCCCATGCTTGCAGGCGTAGACTTTATCCTTTCTGAACTAAACCTAAAAGAAAAGTTAAGTCATACAGATATCGTTTTCACAGGCGAAGGAAAATTTGATTTTCAAAGTTCAATGGGGAAAGCCCCTTCAGGGATTGCTAAGCTCGCTCAAACCAGCAACACCTCCGTAATTGTGTTAGCTGGAGATATTTCGGATGCGGAAGACCAGGTGCATAACAAGGGAGTTGATGCTTATTTCACAATTGTAAGAGGACCTATTTCTCTCAATGAGGCGATGGCATCACAAACCACTTACTCAAACCTTAAACAAACAGCAGAACAATTAGGGAGACTATTGCTTCTTAAAAAATAGCCGGGAGGAATGAATAAATGGAACCTATATTCTTAAAACCAACCTTCAAAGAAAGAATTTGGGGCGGACAAGCTTTGAAAGATCAATTTCACTATTCTATTCCTAGTAATAAAACGGGAGAGTGCTGGGCCATTTCTGCCCACCCTAACGGACCTTCCGTGGTCGAGAATGGAGCACATTCCGGAAAGACTCTTGATGTTTTATGGAAGGACCATCCGGAATTGTTCGGAAATCCAGAACAATCGGATTTTCCCCTACTCACGAAAATCATTGATGCAAACATGGATCTCTCTGTTCAGGTTCATCCTGATGATGATTACAACCTCATACACAGTGGCGAGCCCGGAAAAACAGAATGCTGGTATATTCTTGATTGTGACGAAGGAGCTGAATTGATCTTCGGACACACGGCGTTGAACAAAGACCAGTTCATCGAGCAGGTCCGATCAGACCAATGGGGAGAGTTGTTAAAGAGGATCCCTATAGAACCTGGAGATTTTTTCTACGTACCTAGTGGAACGCTGCATGCCATAGGGAAAGGAACACTTGTGTTGGAAACACAACAAAGCTCCGATACGACTTACCGTGTTTATGACTTTAACCGGGTGGATGAAAAGGGACAGAAACGGGAACTTCATATTGATCAAGCGGTTGAAGTGGCCACCATCCCCCACCAAGAAAAACAACCGAACCAATGGCTATCCCATTTCGGTCCCTCACGTATCACCAGACTTGTCCAATCTCCTTTCTTCAATGTATATAAGTGGGAGATTAGAGGAAGTTATAAAGGGAATGTACTAGATCAATATTTGCTAGTTTCAATTATCGAAGGTGAAGGAAGCATTGTATATAATGACCATTGCTATGCTATCCAAAAAGGCACCCATTTCCTGCTTCCAGCTGGGCTAGGAGAATATCAACTCATAGGGAACCTAGATGCAATCGTTTCCCACAACTAAGAAAGATGCTTAACGCTATAGAGTTTCAAGGATAATATACCTTAAGTTTCAAGACGTTTTTTCAGTTTGCATTCGGCATGAAAGATAACGATTCAAATAGTGATATTGTGCGATGCCATGAGTTAGAATAAGCTGTTCATAACAGGAACATATGAGTTCAATATTTTTTGAACGCGGTTTTCAGAACAACGAAGTCATTGACCCATATAGAGAAAGAAAAAAGAAGCGACTACGATATTGTAGTCGCTTCTTTTTTCAAATTTAAGCTACATGTAAGGGTAAACCACTATAATCTTTTTAACGTTTGCATTCCTAACACAAATAGGGCTGTGTTCCACTTAACTATAAACTTTCTATTAAAACGTATTCATCTAATCATACTTAATGACTATTCAACACTCTTTTCATCTTCTACTATCTCTGCAACCACTATGCGGGTCCTTATTGATTCTAATTCTTTTAGTGCTTCTTGATTTGTGTTTTCATCTGTAATTAAAACATCTACATCATCAACTGAAGCAACTTTGTTCATTGCTACTGTATTAAATTTTGAAAAATCAGCGATGACCACTGTTTTATTACTATGTTTAATCATACGTCTAGACACTTCAGACTCACCCATATGAAAATTTGTGTACCCTGCTTCAGAGGAAATAGCACCCATGCCAAAAAATCCGGAGTCAACATATAAGTGTTCCATTCCAAGATTAGCAACTGGACCAAAAAGTGATTTTTCATTTTTTCGTATCGTCCCACCAATCACTACAACTTGGAAATCAGTATAATTAACAAGCTCATTTGCAATAGGCAGTGAGTTTGTTATCACTGTTAAATCACTTTTACTCATAAGTTCTTTCGCAAATAACAATGCTGTCGTACCATAATCAATGTAAATGGTATCCCCATCTTCAACTAATTCTGCTGCCTTCTTTGCAATACTTTTCTTTTCAATATAATTTGTGTATTTTCGATGATCATAATTGGTTTCTGAGTTGGCTTTGTTTAATATAGCACCACCATGAACTTTCTTGATCAGCCCTTTATCTTCCATTTCATATAAATCTTTTCTTATCGTTTCTCTAGTCACATTAAGCTGCTTACTCAATTCATTAATTTTCATTGATCTATACTCTTGTAACAATTTTAATATTTCCTTTTGTCGTTCTTGAGGAAGCATACAGTTTCCCTCCCCTTGTCATTTTTTGTACTACACTCAATATAAAGGAAAAATCAAAAGAAGCAAACGACTTTGAGTGTATATATAATGAAGAAATAACGCTTTTTTGAGAGCGGGGCAGTAAACCAGTGAATTTCACTAAACAATCACTTTGTTGTTATAGAATCTGTAAGAGGAAGTAATTTTTTCTTCCATTATAAAGAGGGATTCCAGCATTGGAATCCCTCTTTACCTATCTATTACTCCTTAAGAAGTTGATATAGAAATTTGATTGAATGGTTCTCAGGATCACGCATTTGATCAAAAGGAACTTCTTTTTGTTCCAAATGATAGATATGATTTATTAATGGATTCACGTCAATAACGCCATCCTTTATATATTGTAGAGCAGCTTTCCATTCATAACCTGGAAATGGTGCAGAATAGGACATCCAGGAGCCTGTAATTTCAATTTCCCCTCTTAAGATGCGTTCGAATACTTTTGCCGGATAAGTAACATCACTGGAAGCCGTTCCTATATAAACGACTTTTCCAAGCTTTTCAACAATCTCCACACTTTGAACTTGAGTCTGCGATACACCAGCGGTTTCAAATACAACTTCTGGACGAGTGAATTCTGAAAAATGTTCGTTTAGATCCACTTTGCTTGAGTTAATTGTATTCTTTGCTCCTAATCTCTGAGCTACCGCTAATTTTTCATCATTAATATCAACAACTGTGATATTTCCAGCTCCTCGTGCTTTTAGTGCAAGTAAGGTCATGATCCCAATGGTACCCGCTCCAAAAACAACGACTTCTGCGCCACCTTTCACATGAACTCTTTCAATACCATGAATAGCTACTGTTAGAGGTTCTAATAAAGCCGCTTCTTTGTTACTGACTCCCTCTGGAAGGACTAACAGATTCTGAGCAGGTACAGACACATATTCAGACATGGCCCCGTCTTGTCTGGATCCTACAAAGCTGTATTCATTGCACAAAGCCGGGCTGCCTTGTTTGCAATACGTACAATCTCCACATGGAACTAAAGGGGCTATAGCCACACGATCACCATTTTTCACTGACTGAACGGCTTCTCCAACTTCCTCGACAATACCTGAAAACTCATGCCCTAAAATAAGGGGAAAATTGTGAACCTTCCCCTCAAAGTATCTGGCTAAGTCTGATCCACAAACTCCACAGTACGCCACTTTAATTAGTACTTCCTTAGTGGATATAGAAGGTTTATCTACCTGTTTTATCGAGAATTCCTGTTTATCTTCTAAAACAAGCGCTTTCATATAATATCGCCACCTATTTAAATAGTTTGCCTTATGTCGTCTGATTCTTCTGAGACATTTTCGTCGTTAGCTAATTTCTTTCTTTTGAATTGAACGAACGTAAATAAAACACAGAATAGATAAATAGCACCGATAACTATTAAACCTACAATATTTTCGAGGGTGAACAATTCCGTGAGTATAAATGTAATCGGGCTTCCTCCCTGATCAAGAGAAGCTACTTGTTGACCACTAGTAACAGCACCAACGTTATTGGCTAATTGAGTATGAACACCGACCATTTTATCTGCTATCCATATCGTGATAAACATGATAACCGTTCCTGAGATAATCGTTCTGAATAAATTCCCTTTATGAATTCCTACAGCCAGGGAGATAAAGAAACCGATTGTTGCTAGATCGCCAAATGGAAGCACGGAATTACCTGGAACAAAGATAGCAATGATAATCGTTAATGGAACAAACAGTAGACTAGCAGCTACAACTTGTGAATTACCTAATAGCAGGGCAGGATCTAACCCGATGTAGTAATTCTCACCTTGAAACCTCTTATCCAACATTTCACGGGCTGCTTCTGCAATCGGCATGAGTCCTTCCATAATGAATTTAACAACCGTTGGCATAAGGACCATGACAGCAGCCATCTGAATCCCTAACTGTAAAACATCAGATATAGGGAACCCAGCCAAAAGACCAATGACTACACCTAGGAAGGAACCAATAATGACAGGTTCCCCAATGACTCCAAATTTTTCTTCCAGTTTATTCGAGTTAAAATTAATCTTTTTCACACCTGGTATTTTGTCTAATATGGCATCGATCACTACGGCAAAAGGTGCCATATAAGCACCCGTCCCATGAGGAATGGTTACCCCCGGTAGTCCGTAAAATTTTTCTATTGTAGGCGCAAACCAATCTCCGAGTTTATACACCAAGGCGGAGTGAACCACAACCCCGACTATACCTAACCAGAAACTCCCGGTTGCTGCAGATACTATGGCACCGGTAAAGGTCATGTGCCATATGTTCCATATATCAACGTTTACTACCTTTGTCATTTTAAACACAAGCATTAAAACGTTTACAAGTATAGCTACTGGAATAGCTACAGTCCCAATGCTGGATGCCCAGGCCATAGGCGCTGCCCCAGGCCATCCAACATCAACAACAGAGAGACCGATTTCGAATCGTTCAGCCATAGCCTCGGCTGCAGGGCCAAGATTATCTGTCAACAGGCTAATGACCAGGGTTATTCCAACAAAACCGATACCAATGGTAATACCTGATCGAAGCGACTTCCCAAAGCCCTGCTTCAATAGCAGTCCAAGGATAATAATTACAATCGGCAACATAACAGAAGGCCCTAAATCTAAAAGATATTGGAGGATATTCATTTGATTGGCTCTCTCCTTACATTAACTATTATTTATTGTCCTAACTCATCAAGAATTTGTTTCTTAGTTTTATCAATTCCAACACCTGAAATGAAAGCTACTCCATGAATCACAGGGACACCATAATCTCTCTCTACTTTAGCGGTGGTAACGATGAGATCAGCTCCACTTGCTTTAGATGAAAGTTCACTCACCCTGCACTGTTCCACACTTGCCTCAATGTTATTTTCTTTCAAAATTCCTTTGATTTTGTTTGCTGCTACTGTTGAAGTTGCTACTGCTCCACCACATGCGACTAATACTTTTTTCATTTTATTTCCTCCTCAAGATTAATAGTTAAATATTCTTCTAAACAAGAATACGCTTCGTCTGCTGATTCAACAGACACTAATTTTTCAATAAAGGACGGATCCTGTATAGATTCAATCACTTTTTGTAGAGCGGATAAATGATTTTGTGAATCAGCGAATCCAAGCAGAATGATTAATTGCACGGCAACTTCTTCGCCATCTCCACCCATAATTCCGAAGTTGATAGGATGTTTTGGTATCATTAACCCAATTTTATTATCTTTTACGAAACTGGCATCGGTATGAGGAATTGCCACTCCTGCAGCTTCTACCGGAATACCAGTGGCGAATTCTTCCTCTCTTTTAAGTAGCCCTTCTACATAATCGTTATTGGCATAACCTTTCGCAATCATAACATTTCCTATTTCTGTGAGTGCTTCCGTAAAGTTACTCGGGCTTGAATGTAAAAAAATTAAATTTCTATCTAATAAATTGCTCAAATCCTTCACTCCTTTTTACATCAGCTACAATGACTTTCATTTCTTTAGATTTAAATTCATGCAAAACATCTGGACTGGAAGACTCATCTGTAATCAATACATCCACTTCTTCGAGTTCTGCAACTTTATTCATTGCAGTAGTGTTGAATTTTGAGAAATCCGCCATTATTACTGTTTTTTTACTATGTTGAACCATCATACGAGAAACCTCAGATTCTCCCATATGGAAATTCGTGTAACCTGCTTCTATATCTATACCGGCGATTCCAAAGAAGCCCGTGTCGACGTATAGATTCTGAATACCTAGATTTGCCACGGAACCATACATGGACTTCTCACCCTTACGAATAATTCCTCCCAGAACAACGACTTGAAAATCAGTATAATCTACAAGTTCATTCGCTATCGGTAATGAATTTGTTATGATCGTCAAATCTTTTCGATGCATTAATTCCCTAGAAAATAATAATGCAGTCGTTCCATAGTCAATATAAATGGTGTCACCATCTTCAACCAGCTTTGAAGCCTCTTCTGCAATACTCTTCTTTTCGAAGAAGTTTGTATTTTTCCTATTTACATATTTCGTTTCAAAGTTCGCTTTATTTAGTATAGCTCCCCCATGGACTTTTTTTATTAATCCTTGTTCTTCCATTTCATATAAATCTTTTCGTATTGTTTCCCTTGATACTTTAAGTCTTTCACATAAGACGTTGATCTTCATTGATCTGAATTCCTGTAACAACTTCATAATTTCGTTTTGTCTATCCTGAGGAACCACTTTCTCCACCCCCTTCTTCTTGTAATCGCTTACTCAATTTCTAATTTCACTATAAAACAAAAAGCAAAATATTGCAAACTAAATTATTGGTTTATTTTGCGAAAAGCAAAAAATAGTTTTGCATTTTATCTTTTTTCACTCTATTATGATAAATATAACGCACAAAGAATAGGAGGTTAGCAGATGATTCATATTGTTTGTCCCAATCCAGCATTAGATCGAACGATTCATTTAGAGAACTTTCATCACAATGATGTTAGCAGGGCCAAATATTCGAAAGACCTGCTTGGTGGCAAGGGGTTTAACGTTTTACGATCGTTTCTTGTCCATAAACAGAGGCCAGATTTTCAGGTCCATACTTTCCTAGGGGGTTATACGGGAAATTACCTGCAAGAAATGATTGAAAAAACAGGTATTGATTGCAACGTTACCACCATCCATGACACGACCCGCATTTGTTCCGCCATTGTCGATGAAGAGAAAAACCATGTTCATTTAATTAACGAAAGTGGCCCTATAATACGAGAAAAGGAAAAAGATACATTTGTAGATGGACTCAAGCAGAGTGTAAAAGCAAACGACTATGTCATTTTTTCTGGGTCCATCCCTCAAGGTATAGAAAAAGATTTTTATTATCGTCTGATTCGTTCGCTAGAGAATAAAGGAGCAAAATGTATTCTCGATACCAGTGGGACGTTTTTAAAGGAAGGAATAAAAGCAGAGGGATGGTTAATCAAAGTAAATAAATCTGAGTTTTTAGAACTTAGGGGGCACAGCGAAGATTGTGGAGAAAGAGTGGTTGAAGAAGAACTGCAGTCCTTAAAGACCTCTTCAAACATTATTGTGACGCTGGGCTCTGAAGGTTCTTTGGCAAAGTTTAACAATCAGATGTTTAAAATCACCTTACCAAAAATCGATGCTAAAAACGCAACAGCTTCAGGAGATATTTTCCTCGGTGCATTGGTAAAAAACATCGATAGTGATCGGTCAATTGAAGAATCCTTAAGAATGGCTAGCGCCTACTCCTTATCAAACTGTCTTTATTGGAACCCACACATCAATTTAGATGATGTGAAACACTATCAATCGCTAATCAATATCTCAAAAATAGGAGGACAATAATATGAATTTATCACAAGGAAAACAAAAAGGTCTGGAACTTATCTCTAATGAGAATCACATCATCTTGGCAACAGCTATGGACCAAAGAGGTTCTTTAGGAAAAATGATCCAATCATTAAATGAAGATATTACTATAGAAGAAGGTTTATCAGAATTCAAAGAAGGGGTTAGTGAAGTTCTGGGGAATCAATCTTCCTCTCTTCTTTTGGATCCTGAATATGGTTGGGAGGCAACCAAGAAATTAAATAAAGAAATCGGATTAATCATGGCCTATGAAAAAACCGGATATGATACAACTGAAAAAGGCAGACTTCCTAATCTGGTAGATTACTGGTCTATCCAAGATATGGCCGCTGAAGGGGTAAGCGCTTTAAAACTGCTTGTCTATTATGATCACAAAGAAGAAGAAAAATATAACAGGATTAAAAAGACATTGATTAAACGTGTAGGCGATGAATGTAAACAGAACGATATGTTATTCATTCTGGAACCCGTCTCCTACAGTGCAAAAGGTCTCTCTTCCAAAGGAAAAGATTTTGCAAAAGAAAAACCTGAAATCATCGAGTTCTTTATGGAAGAGTTCTCTAAAGAAGACTATGGTGTCGATTTACTAAAAGTCGAGGTCCCTGTATCCATCTATAACATTGAAGGTTATGACTATGACAATTCCACTCCGGTATTTACTAAGGAAGAAGCAAGCCATTATTATCGTGTTTGCTCAGAAAAATCACGAATTCCCTATATTTACTTAAGCGGTGGTGTCACCAATGAACAGTTCAACGATACTCTTTATTTCGCAAAAGAGTCGGGAGCCCAGTTCAGTGGAGTACTATGCGGCCGCGCCACATGGAAAGATGGTATTCGCCCTTTTGCTTTAGAAGATAAGGAACATTTTTACGAATGGTTGGAAACAAAAGGTCTAGATAACTTGAACAAGTTAAAGAAAGCTGTAAATGAGACAGCAACTCCTTGGTCAGAAGTTTCTAGACCCATTCAAATTATTAAATAGTAGGAGGGAACGCATATGGTAGAAAAAAAGTTTACAATAGAAAGCAGTCAGGGTTTACATGCCCGCCCTGCATCCGTGCTTGTAAATCATGTGACGAACTTTGAGGGGGATGTTATGGTGCATTATAATGGTCAAAGTATAAATTTAAAATCTATAATGGGAATCATGGGGCTTGCCATTTCTCAAGGAGCTGAAATCAAAGTTACAGCCGAGGGTGAAAAGGAAGAAGAAATCATGGAAAGTTTGGAAGATGTACTCAAAGAGCAAGAATTAGTTAAGAACTAAGAAATATAGAATACTCCCCTTATTCATACAAAGGGCACAGCTTTTGGTTATAACCAAAAGCTGTGCCTTTTTCCTGTTTATTAATGGATATTTAAGCTGATGTTTACTAATAGTGCTTTCATTTTTTAACCCGATTGTGCAATTAGCTACTTTTAATTTCATATACTATACTTTTTTTACAACTTCTGCTCCGTAAAAAAGATCCGACGCTTGTTAAGACTTTACAAGCGTCGGATCTTTTTACTCTTCTATAATTGCATCTAATTGCTGAATGAGCGCAGCACATTTGTCCGAGTCTCTTGCATCGGAGTGCGGGTCACCAAAGTTTCCTCTATCATTATCAAAATACTTCCCTGACGCGTCCGCAAACGTATCCGAGAGTGCAGCACGACATAAAATATCGCCCCCGATTTTAATATCATGTCCGTCCGTACCAAATGCATTTTTCACCATTTTACTTCCTAACAACGACATCGGATTCACCGCAATGATTGCCGGAGACACATGTTTAGCCAGTTCAAACGACCACATGGTTATAGCCAGCTTACTTTGTCCATACGCCTCGCCATCGCTGACCTTCGCCTCACCCATCATGGCCCTCTCATCTACAGGCTGCTGAGCTGCTGACGACAAGTTAATCACACGACTGGACTCATCCATGAGCGGGAGTAACGCTTTTGTCAAAAGATAAGGAGCCGAGGTATTTACCGCAAATCGAATATCTAAGCCGTCCTCAGTCACCACATTGGGTGCACTATATACACCCGCATTATTTATAAGAACGTCTAACTGATCGTGCTCCTCCACTACTTTTTGCGCAAATTCTTTCACTTCCGCAAGTTTTGATAAATCTGCTACAAATCGCTCCGTATTTTCTTCGCCAAGCTCTTTTGCTACGCTCTCTAACTTCTCCTCATTGCGACCATGAAGCAACACCTGATGTCCTTGTTCCACTAACATCCTGGCTGTTGCTAACCCAATACCATCTGTCGCACCGGTTACTAAAATCTTCATCTCCATCCCTCCAGAATAATTTATGGGTCAAAACCCTTGTTTGGATTGAACAATTGTTCGAAGCTGAATTTTTTCAGTGAGTCGACGGGTATCGTATACTGCTTCGATTCCCTTTCAATTAAATCTCACGCAATGATTCTAAGAATACAATTTTGCACAGAAGATGAATATTTAATTGTTCCAGCTTGCTTTAAAAATATACATACATGGGCAATGATCAAATATAGATCATTGCCCCTTTGTCCATGCACACAAACATTCAAAATATATCTTCTGCTTTATTTCGCAAATCCACCAATGGGTTTCATGTAAATCGGATTCATCCCGGCTACGGCCTCTTCTAATTCAGGAGTTAAATGACTAAAGATCGTGAATCTCGTGATCTCCGTCACTTCCATGTATCGATCTTGGAATTTGGCCCATGTTCCAAGATGCTCTTTTGCAGCTTCCGCATTTTTATAACGCTCATATACATGCACGGTTTCACCATCTGGTGCGATGGTCCATTCGTAGTTTGTCGTACCTGCTTCTTTTTTTACTTCCACTACCATTTCTTTCATTAATGCTTCATACTCTTCTCTTTGTCCATGTTTTATTTTACCTTCGATCGTCCAAATAATGTTTTCAGTCATTTTCTAATTCCCTCCATATTTTTTTTAATCTTGTTACACTTGCTCAATGATTTCTGCTTTATTTAATCGTGACTTTGGCAAAGGCGCATTAAAGTCTGTTGAAGCACGATAACCTAATGAAACCACTACGCAAGAAGTAAACCCTTTTTCACGAAGGTTAAACTCTGTATCTAAAGCCTTCATATCCAGTCCCTCCATAGGAACTGCATCGATCCCTAATTCTGCAACACCAAGCAAGAAGCTTCCGAGGTTAAGATAAACTTGTTTTTCGGACCAATGCTGAAGATCCTTGAAATCATATTTGTGTAGATCTACAAACATTTGTCTTGCTGCATGCGTGCCCTTTTTATGTTGATCTTCGGCAAACCGTCCATCCTGGTCTTCCTGATCAGTGATATGCAGTAAAAAATCATCTGAAATATCCGTCTTTGTAGAAAAGACCACAACAGCTGATGCATCCAATATTTTTGGTTCATTAAAACTGAAATCCCCTTGCGCAGCACTTGCCACACGTTTCTTTCCTTCTTCCGTTGTAGCTACAATAAAATGCCAAGGTTGAACATTTACCGAAGATGGTGACAATTGCAGCAATTTTTTTATCGTTTGTAAATCTTCTTCAGATAGTTTTCTTGTTTGATCAAATTCCTTTGTTGAATATCTGTAATTTAATGCCTTTATCGGTTCCATTGTTATACTCTCCTTTTCTCATATACATCTGGATCTATAACCTATTGAACTTCCTGATACTTGAGTGAAAGGAAGTTCAATTACGTGGTCAGTATATAATCCCTGGAGGTAGGCAACAAGTACTGACATTAATATCCGTACAGACATTTGAGTACAACACCTGATTGCTTCACCCTTAACAAGTCCACTAAAAAAAGAACCGTATCCACATCGGATTTCATGTGGATACGGTTCTTTTTATAAATTATTATATTCGTCTTCGAAATGAATTTCTCCGTGATTATATTTTTGATTATACTCTATTCCCCACAAACCTAATTCATTCAAAATTGGAACTAATGTCTTTCCCATTTCTATCAGTGAATACTCTACTCTTGGAGGGACTTCATCATACACTGTTCTTTGGATAATCTTTGATTCTTCCAATTCTCTAAGCTGCCTGGATAGTACCCTTTCATTAATGTTTGGGACCTTTCTTTTCAATTCCCCATACCTGATGACACCAGCACCACCTATGTGATGAATAATTAATGGTTTCCATTTTCCACCGATAATATCCAAAGATAACTCAACGTTACAATAATATAATTTATTATCTGCCATTTTTGAACTCTTTCCTTTCTCACGACAATTGATAAGGATACCTTAAAAGGGATTGTATCACATCCATCCTTTCATACTTAAAGAGTATAGTGGTAATGATAAGCCCTACTGTTTAAGCCTCAACTTCAATACCTTATATCCACAATTGCAAACAAACTCTTAACCTTGGAATGTATAGGGAGCAGAGGAATTCATCAAACTTTCTACCCCGTCTGCATGGTAAGGCATGCGTTTGTTGGCAGTTTTTATATCTACCCACTTAATTTCATCTATCTCATCTTTATGTAATATTTGTAGAGAACCTTCCACAATCTTCGCTCTATAAGTAATGAACAAAGCATGATGGCCCTTATTTTCAAAGAAAGCTTCATTTACCGCAACTATGTTTTTAGTTTCAATTGTTAGATTTGTTTCTTCTTTACTCTCGCGCACTGCTGCTTGTTCAAAGGTTTCACCCTTTTCAACAGCGCCTCCATGAAGAGACCAACCACTCCCTTTATTCTTCACCATTAAAACTTTCTCTTCGATTTCATCAAAGATAAAAGCGTATGCTACATCAACTCGATCCATTTCAGCTCACTCCTACTTATGTTTTTTATACTTCCAGCTATGTTTATATTCAACAAACTTCCCTGATTTGTAGAAGACTTGATCTAAGCCATCCTCATGAAGCTATCACCCTTCTACTTGAAGACCCAGCTTCGGTATAAAAAATATCCACAACCATCTTTAACAGAGTCTTTTGTATAAAAGGATGCGCCTACAAGCACACCTGTTCCTAGCAGACCTGCCGTTTGGTGCACAAGCCATCGTCTACCTTATATTCTCTTGAATCTCAGCATAACGCTCCCATTCGCGAGACGTTTTTCGAAAAAGGCTTTGAATATCACGCAACCGCGTTTCTTCACAGCCCTTTTTACTCACCAAATCGCATAACGCGATCACATCCATCATTTTCGCTTGCTGCAGCCATTCCGCAGGAAGTTCCCCTCCATGCTGAAGGTAACTCGAAATGAATGGTCGCAGAAATGGAGAGTTTTCCACATCCTCATAGCGAAGCATGTTTCCGATGTCATGTAACGGAGAGTGGCTGAATGAAAACTCCCAATCTAAGATACCCGTCACTTCCACCCCTTCTCCGCCAGTTTTGACGAGAATGTTCAAGGGGTTGAAATCGCTATGTACTAAAGAACGCTGCTCTCCGATTCGATTCAACAAATAAGCCTGCTCATCAGCGAATCGTCTGATCTTCTCGACCATTTCTGAACCTATGTTTTCCTCTACATAGCCCTCACTGATGATATCCTCTAATACACTCCTGAAAGAATCCTCTCCTATCGTCAAAAACTCCTGCACATTCAGTTCTTCATCAAAGAACCCTAGTGCGGAGAACTGAATGGAATGCATCTCGGCTAGCCACCTGCCGACTTCGTGTCCGGCATCCGATAATTTATTGGTATCCCCTTCTTTAAACAACTCGGAAAGCTGAAAACCCTCCACCCAATTCAACACGAGAAAAGGGTACTCGACCCGGGACAAGGAAAAATCATGGTAGAGTACTCCCGGAACGGGCAGGTGGTTTTGGACGCGTTCCAGAATCCGCTTTTCAATATGACCTTTCATGCCGCCACCATTGTAGATTCGTAGTACAACAACCTCCCCATCCGTAAGGGAGAGTTTGATATTCGAATTGCTGAGTCCTCCACCGATCGGTTCAACTCCCGTGATCCGTCTGCCCCGCAAGAAAGAATGCAGCATGTCCAATAATGTTCGATCATCCGGTACGATCACCGGAGTCGAGCGTTTCCATCCTGTTTTCATTTCCACCATCCTCATTTGTTCAGTACCTTTTAAAAATCGTAAAATAAGCACTCTGCATAAACATTACATATTTTACGGTATTTCACTTAGAGTCTATTCCACATTAGCCCCCGTTCCTTGGATAACTAAACCTCAACATTTTCTGATTTAAATCAGCCTTTCAGGGTTCAAAGCGTAAAGTTCAATAAAGCCACAGTTAGGACATGCATAACAAGGATAAACCTCACTCATAGTTTTTGCATTTGGCTTCACAGTTGATTTGTAAACTCTTATAGGATAACTGTCTAACTTGGCTTCTACCATTACTGATTCGCATTTAATACATGTGTTTTCCATAAATCTCATCCCTTCTATTTTTTAAAATTTTATGTGTAACTGCTCCGTTAGTACAATAAGCGATAACCATTACGCAGCTACCGCCCCTATACTGGATGATTTAATTTCAAGATATCTCTAAATAAATTTTAAATCACCCTATTTGTTTCTAAAATTATTTCTTTACAAATTTTCTTCCTGCAAAGGTCCATCCAATAGCAGAAGCAGAAGAGATAACAAAAGCTCGAACTATCCTATCAACACCTAGATCAGAAGGTTCTAATATTAATCCAAAATCATTATCACTATAAAAAATACTACAAAACAGCTCAACTCAACCTTCCTTCCCAAAGCACTCTTCTTTGGTCACCTACCCGGTTTTTAACTATGTATTGAGCGAATGCTTATATCGAAAACGCCCCGTTTGTTAAGAAGGTTTTAGTATTGTCCGACTTTCATTGGTCCAGTTTCAGTTAACCATTTATCAATTGCTTTAACAGAGAAATAGAACTCATTTCCAATCTTCACATATGGGATTTGGCTTTTTGTAACATCTTCATTAACAAACATTTGAACTTCCTCTTCTGTAACTCCAAGATAGTCTCCTAATTCGGATAACGTTAATAATTGTTCTTCTTGTGGCGTTTCCGTATTATTTTTTTCATTACCCATCTGTTCTCCATTATTATTTAATCCACTCGAAATTAACCAACTACCAATTACGATAGCGATTGCTAATGAGAAAATTGATGTAGCCATTAAATTATTTTTCATTTTGCATCCCCTTTTTAATCTTACTAAACTAAATTGCTCCTTCAGTTATACAATCTAAATCACTATAAACTCCTATGCTTGTGTAATAAGGGCGACACTCTTTTCTTTAAAATCTTGTGGACATGATCTTAAAGAACATTTCTTCCCTAACCAGCAAAAAAGGAATCGTGACTTGGTGCTTCGCACTTTTATCTATCTGCTATACTAATTCTTCTTTGTAGTGGGAAACACCCCTATCCACATCAAGTAAGGTAACCAAAGAGAAGAGTCCTAAAGGATCGTTCCGCTAAAGAAAGGGCTCTCTTGACTTTGTTCCTTTTACATTCTTCCATATATATTAGGGAAGAATAAATAATAATGGGATAATTTGCCTTAATTTTACAATTCTTTTATAATAAAAATATTAATATGTCGAAACTATTCCGCTTATGGCCTTTAAAAAAACCGCGTGTGCCTGCTTATATAGGTTTTGTAAGTGCTCTTTAACATCATTTTCAAAGATATTACTGGTGGTTTATAGGAAAACCGAATCAAAATATCTACAAATTAGGAGGATATGATGAAAAATAAAAGCCTGCTTATTATTTTAGTGATCATTTTGATTTCTAGTTTCATTGGCGGTTCCACCATCTTCTCCCAACCGAACGAAGCAGACATGGAAAAACGCGTGTCATCCAATATGAGAACGCTATACAAACCAACGAAGAAGACAGAAGTGAAAGAAGTGACAGAAGTTTCTCTCGCAGCCATAGGGGATCTGTTAATACATAAAGAAGTGTACAATGATGCGAAGACTTCTTCAGGCTATGATTTTAATCCTATGTTTCAAGAGGTCTCTCCCCATCTTTCAAAAGCTGACATTACATTTGCGAATTCAGAGAGCATCATGGGTGGTGCAGCAATTGGCGTATCCACCTACCCTTCATTCAACACGCCCTTTGAATTAGGGGATACGTTAAAAGCTAACGGTATTGATATTGTTTCTATGAGCAACAATCATACCTTGGATCGGGGTGTTCCCGCCATTGAAAACGCTATCAATCAATGGGATTTCCTAGGAATTAAAAAGGTGGGCTCCTACTTGTCACCGGAAGAAAGAGACACGATCACAACGATCAAAAAGAATGACATCACTTTCTCCTTTTTGGCTTACACCTATGGAACAAATGGAATTCAGACCCCTGTTGGGAAGCCTTACCTGGTGAACAGGATTGATAAAGATCTGATTGCCTCTGACATCAAGCGGGCCTCCAGCAAATCTGATGTCATCGTCATGAGTTTACATTTCGGCCATGAATATGAAAGAAACCCAAGTGCTGATCAGAAGGAATTGGCAGCTTTTGCGGCCGAACAAGGAGCAGATATTATACTCGGGCATCACCCGCATGTGCTGCAGCCACCGGAATGGATTCAAAATACAGATGGGTCTAAAAGCCTCGTTTTTTATTCTCTCGGCAATTTTCTCTCCGGCCAGGAAGAAAAGTACCGACGGATTGGTGGCATAGCGGGGGTGACTGTTCAAAAAGTGAAGGGGATGGAAGGAACATCAATCGATATAAAGGAACCCCGGTTTAAACTCACTTATGTAGACTTTGAAAATGACCAAAATTTCAAAGTTCTCCCTATGAAGGAATTTAATGCTGACATGTTTCAGGAACTATCTAAACACATGAAAACATCAATCCATGATCTATCGGTAAACTAAGTAAAAAACCGGACGCGCTTCAAAGTTTTTTGTGTGAAGGTAGGTAATTAACGCTTCATAAAGTTCTTCGTCACTCAACTCCTGAGTAGAAATGTAACCTAATCGAGTCAAGTGTTGAAGCACTCCGCCTTTGACGTAATTCCTAACTTCAAGGACATCCTCCGGATCTGTTTCACCGAAATATAACTGCTGCAGCTGATAGATCCGGTCCAGCTCTTCAATCGGATCTAGGTGATCGTCCACGCGCAGATCCACAGCGACATCACTTAAACCGCCCTATCCAGCAAGGCTGGAGAGTGGAGCGTGGCTGTGCAGTCTAAGTTCCTAAGTGTGGGGGCTGTAGTTCCGTGGGCGTAACAATAATTAGTAAATACATGACAACACGAATTTTAAACAACAACCTTACCCTATTATTTCTTTACTTGGCCTTGCTTTTTTTCTTCTTTTGCCCTGCATAAATACCTTCAAATATAGCAACGAACATACTCGTAAATAATGTTATCCAACCCCAAGTAGCCATAACTACCCTACTCACCGTGTGATATTCAATTAACTAAACTTTCAAGTGATAGATAATATACAGCTATCGCCCCCGTTACTTGAAGACTTTAGATCGAGATAACCGTATATTTCAATTGATTCTATGTATTAAATGACTGGACATAAACTCCGTCCTTATAACGCTCCATGAAATCGCCTCCACTTACTTCGTCAATCACTCCTTTCCAAAAAGCATGTGCACGTTCATTATTTTCTATCTGGGTAATCTCCCATTCACCTGGGAACATCTCGAACAGTTCTTTGGCTATCACTTTCCCATAACCCTTCCCACTATGCTTAGTCATGATAAAGTACTCTTGAATTGAATTAGGAGTAGAATTAGTAGCACTTTCTATAAGCGCAAATCCAATCAATTCATCGTCTAACAAAATAAAATAAGCGTGATATTGATCGTTAGTCCAATACTTTCCTAAATCAAACGGTTTGTAAGATCCGTTATTTTCTAACCTTATTTCCGGTATATATCTGCTAAATTCATAAATGTAAAATTGCATTAGGTTATGTAATTTCGGTTCTTCAGTCACTTGAACCTTCTGCAAAGAAACCATTAGATCAGCTCCTTATTCTTATTGATTTTCAACTTACCTAATTTGAAAAGTTACACAATGTGTTGTCTCGAATTTGAGCCTCAACTTTATTGACTAACCCAAAAAAAGGAAGCATCCCTCTGTTCAAGAAACGCCCCCGTTACTTTAAGACTCGAATTCGAGATAACCTTATGTTACGAACTGATCTTTCTAGATAAAAGGATAAAGTAAGGTTGCCGTTGAATGATATATTAAATAACCAAGGGCTTTTTTTGGATAAAAGTAAAACTAAAGGAGTATTCTCATGAATAATATTTTTGAGATCACGTATACAGATGAAATATTAAATCGTATCGAAAACTTAAATGTTAATTCGCAGCCAAAATGGGGGAAAATGGATGCAGCTCAAATGTTAGCTCATTGCTCATCTTTCCAAGATATCGCAATGGGATATTCTTTCCCCCCAAGAGGTTGGTTAGGGGTATTAGTAGGTAGATTCGCAAAACCCATCTTTTATAATGACAAACCTTTAGACCACAATATGTCGACTATTCCAACCATTTTGATTACATCTAAAAAAGATTTTGAAATGGAAAGAGAAAAACTGAAACAAAAAATAATCCTATTTCAAAAGAATGGACCAGAGGCTTGTACAGACCACCCACATCCTTTTTTCGGAAAACTTACTTCCGAACAATGGGGAAAAGGAATTTACAAGCATCTTGACCACCATTTAAAACAATTCGGTGTTTAATGGAAGGAGTTTACTATACTGGACCATCTGAAAGTAACCTGCTTTGTCAGTTAAATAGCTTAATGCCCTGACTTTCCTTGTGCTTATGTCATAAAGTGCTAAGGCTCTATTGCACAATCGCCCCCTAATTAAGAAGACTTCATTTCGAGTTAACTTGGTGAAGAATTTGCTATAATCTAGCCACTCAAGTACAGCCACTCTTTTCAAAAACCTTTTATAATGTAGTTGTTCAAACATTATTACTTGAGAAATGTCGAAAGTATTGGCAGCAGTTTTTTTCCGTCAACCATATGGTCTTGCTTTGCAAGTTGTACAAATTTTGCGTTTGGAATTGCCTTTGTTAGTTGACGACCAACATCATTTATTGAAGCCGGACTTTTTTCACCAACAATTATTTGTATAGGTATGGAAATTTGAGTAGCTCGTTTAACGGGTGGCATATCCTGAGTTAGAGTAATATCATAAGCAAGGGTCGGAGCTAGAGCTTTCGTAGTTTTCCAGCCATGAAATAACGGCAACAATAAAACAAAGATCTTGGGCATCCCTATCCCCTTTAAAAAGGTAAGCATTGCTTCTGAATTTTTCTCATTTTCGAGAAGTTTGTGTATTTTTTGGCTTAATTGTTTGTATTCGGCTTTTTCTTTCTCGTCACGTACATATGGCGCATCATACATAGTTACTTTTTGCACTTTATTGCCAAGTCGAAGAGCTGCCTCAAGAGCAATCACAGCACCAGAAGAATGGCCATATAAATGCGCCATGCCGCCTGCCGCATCAATCATAGCTTCGATATCTTCGATTTCACGTTCTATAGAATAAGGCAGTGTGTTACCACTATCGCCTCGTCCACGACGGTCGTAATTGTAAACAGTGAATTCAGAGGAAAATATTTTGGCATCTTGCACGATAGGCTTAAATGAGCGATGGCAACTTGCTCCCGTTATGTAAATTAGAGGTGGACCATTACCGTAGACATCGTACGCTAAGGTTGTGCCGTCTTTTGACCGGGTTGTTTTCATAAATAACACCCTTTCCCCTCAATAAAATGGAAGAATACTACACATCTGCATCTGCCAACATAGCAATCCATATACTGCCAATGTATTAAATTACATAATCAATCATTTCTACATCACATATGAATTTCCTTCTATTATTCAATAAACTAAAAATGATTGTTGAAAGATAACTAGACCGTAATCATTATTTTCACCTAATCTGTTAGCACAATAACCGATAGCCAATGTGCAGCTGTCGCCCTTCATAACAATCATAAAATACTGCGAGGCACCTCCACTGGGATACTTGCGTTTGGAATTCAAGACTCATGCTTCTTTCACAAGCCTGGGTTTGAAGCTGTACACTAAAATATTCAATAAACTTACCGGGAATAAAGCGATGTACAAATAAAATGACATTGGATCGCCGCTCATCCCAAATTCATCAACGATATACCCACTGCTGTAAAGGCAGACGCTGCCGATAATCAAGCTCATAGATGTAATGAAGAAAAGTGTCCATCCATTCACCTTCTCTTCCTTCTGAAAAGTAATAAAAAGAGTTAAAAGAATGGATACAATCACTAATAACAAGAATACGGGTCTCAAAAGTACAAAGGTTTCCATAAAATCCCTCCCATCTATACTTTATCAAAGGAAGCCTCGCAGAGGTAGGCACTATCTTTTGATTTCAAAAACGGAAACTCGTAGACTTGAATGAAGAACAGGAAAAGGAGTGAGGATCATGGCTCAAGAAATCAAAGGGAAAATCGCTTATGTGACGGGTGCAGGTCGCGGCATCGGACGGGCGACGGCTTTGCAGCTTGCGAGAGAAGGGGTTCATGTCGGGCTGATTGCTCGGACAGAAAGCCGTCTTAAGGAGGTTGCCGAGGAAGCTCGTTCCTATGGTGTTCAGGCTTCTGTAGCAGCTGCTGATATTTCTGACCTTGAACAAGTTGAAAAAGCGGTCCAACAGTTACAAGAAGAGCTAGGCGAAGCGGACATCCTTATTAATAATGCGGGTATCGGTGTGTACGGGAAATTCCTTGAACTGGAACCTGAGGAATGGAAGCGAACGTTCGAGGTGAATGTTTACGGTACATACCACGTGACGAGAGCAGTCCTGCCGATGATGAAAGAGAAAAACCAAGGCGATATCATCAACATTTCTTCAAGCAGCGGTCTCAAGGGGACAGCCGGCTCCACGGCTTACAGCGGTTCGAAGTTCGCTCTTCAAGGCATGATGGAAGCTTTGATGCAGGAAGTGAGAAGGGACAACATCCGTGTCTTTACGTTGAATCCGAGTCTCGTGGCGACAGAACTTGCTTTAGGGGAAGATATGGAAGGACAGGATAAAGAGAAGTACATGCAGCCGGAGGACCTTGCTGAATACATGGTTTCTCAATTGAAATTACACCCCCGTATCTTCATTAAGCAGTCGCTTCAATGGGCGACCAATCCTTTCTAAATTTATCGACTATACCCAGAAGCATCCATAATATTAATATCAGAGAAAATCAGGAAAACGCCTGGATTTTAACATCCAAGCGTTTTCCTTTTCTTCAAAAGAAGGCTGACGCAACCACGTCAGCCTTACCTTCTACTCTTTCATCCATTGTGGTTTTCCAAAGCCTTTGAATTGTTCATCGATGATTTTTTCAAATTCCTCTGATTCCACAACTTCTTTAATATCTTTTACGAACTGTGCATCAAGATCTTCCGTATTGACTGCTACACGGTTACGGTAGTCATCCGGCATATCTTCAAGCGCTAAGGCATTCAAGAGGTCCATTCCCGCTGCCAAGGCATAGTTCCCTGGAACCATGGATAAATCTTCGCTATCGACAAGACGCGGCAGTTGGCCAGCTTCCACTTCGACAAACTGGATATCTTTCTTATTCTTCGTAATATCGTTCAATGATGCACGCAATGGATCGACACTGTCGTCAACCTCAACGAGACCTTCATCCTCAAGCACGATCAAAGCACGAGCCAGGTTGGTTGGGTCGTTCGGGACTCCCATCGTGCTACCTTCTTCAATACTTTCTATATCCTCGTATGTATTGGAGTAAATCCCCATCGGCGCTGTCGGGACGATGATGACTTCAGATAGATCGAGATTGTTTTCCTTGGCGAAAGACTCTAAGTAGATTTTATGCTGAAAAAGGTTGGCATCCAAATCGCCGTTTGCCAGGGCTTTGTTAGGTTGGACATAGTCCGTGAATTCTTTGTTCGTCACTTCGTATCCCTTTTCTTCTAATAGTGGAGCGATCGCTTTCGTGACCATATCGCTATATGGTCCGGCAGTGGCTCCAAATCGAATCGTGTCTTTTCCAGAAGCGTCTGCACTTTCTTCATCCTCGCCACACGCAGCGAGAAATGCAATCGATAGTAAAGTAACACATAACAGAATGATTTTTTTCATGATGGTTCCTCCTAAATTTGCTTTAATTCTTTTTCACAGTTTTTGCAATGTAATCGCCTGTGTACTGCACGATTTGGACAAGGACAATAAGCAGGATGACGGTCGTGAACATGACAAAGTTATCGTAGCGATAGTACCCATAACGAATCGCCAGGTCTCCGATTCCACCACCTCCGATGGCACCTGCCATGGCTGAGTATCCAATCAAACTGATCGCTGTGATGGTCAATCCGCTGATCAGCCCCGATTTGATTTCCGGGAAAATGATATCCTTGATGATTAACCAAGGAGAAGCCCCGCAGGCGATGGCCGCTTCGATTACCCCTTTGTCAATATCACGCGCCGATGATTCCACAATTCTTGCGTAAAAAGGGATCGCAGCTACAGATAGGGCTACGGAAGCCGCTACCGGACCTGTGGTTGATCCGATTAAAAAGTTTGTAAAAGGAAACAGGAAAACAAGTAATATGATGAACGGAACCGAACGAATCAGGTTCACCACAACGCCCACAATGCTTTTGACGAGTCGATTCTCAAGGAACAGATCACGGTCTGTCACAAACAAAAGCAGCCCGAGCGGTAGACCTGCGATTAAAGCGACGAAAAGACCGATGCCTACCATGATCAGTGTTTCTAGGAAGGATTTATTCAGCTCTGGCCAGAGATTGATCAGCTGTTCGACCATCTTGCAGCACCTCCACTTCTCCAAGCTTATCTTTCAATTCTTGTATAGCCTGTTTGACGACCTTTTGTTCTCCGGTCAATTCCATCACAAAGGTGCCAAGAGCCTGGTACTGGATGTAATCGATCTTCCCATGGAGGATGTTCGCCCGTAAGTTATACCCTTGTAAGAGGTCTGACACAATAGAATCGTTGGCCGAGTCCCCTTTAAACGTCATATGTACGATGGTTCCTTTCCTTTCTGACAGGATCTTTTCCGGGATGCGGAAGTCGATCACCGTTTGGATGAAGCGTTTCGTCAGTTCGTTTTCAGGGGCAGCGAAGATCTCGTATGTAGACCCCTGTTCCACAATTTTTCCGTCTTCCATAACGGCACAGCGGTCGCAGATTTCTTTTACGACTTCCATTTCATGAGTAATGAGGACAATGGTCAGTCCAAGCTCTCGGTTGATCTTCTTCAACAACGTCAGAATGGATTGTGTCGTGTTCGGATCTAACGCTGAGGTGGCTTCATCACATAAAAGCACCTTAGGGTCATTGGCCAGAGATCTCGCAATGCTCACTCTCTGTTTTTGACCTCCACTTAACTGGGCAGGATACGCGCTGGCTTTATCTGACAAACCGACGAGGTCCAATAATTCCTGCGCCCTTCTTTTTCTTTCCTGACGGTTGACGCCTGAAGCTTTAAGAGCAAAAGCCACATTTTCTAAAACGGTTTTCGCCATCGCGAGGTGAAAACCTTGAAAGATCATCCCAATCGATTGTCTCGCCTTTCTTAGTTCTTTGGCATTCAAGGTCATGAGATCGATTCCATCCACCATGACCTTCCCTTCTGTCGGGCGTTCTAGAATGTTCATGCATCGCAGCAGGGTGCTTTTCCCAGCCCCGCTGTACCCGACGACTCCAAAAATCTCACCTTTCTTGATATCCAATGAGACGTCATCGACTCCGATCACGGTTTTCGCCTTGGATTGATAGACTTTGCTCAGTTGTTCCAATGAAATCATCGGCTTACCCCCTCATTCACAAATTCAAGTCTACAAAAAAACTCCCGCCCTTTACGGGAGAGAGTTTCGCATGAAAGACTGCCAAACTCTTATCTCCCAGAATAAAAATATTCTGCAGGAATTAGCACCACTCCATGTGGAAGGTTGCTGTGATGTCTACGGGCCTTCTCCCTCAATCACTCTCAATAAGAATCTTCGTATATGTTTTAACACTTTAACGCATGTGATAGGGTTTGTAAATAAATTTTCTCAATTTTTTAAATTATATTTTTCAACATTGACATTCGATTTTCATGCGACTGCCTCTCTCACTCAAGGATCCAGACGCAGATTCACCGGATGATATAGATACCATCTCATACTCTTCCACACGTCCAAGTGAATCGACCCACCTCATGGGGATTCAAACTCAAGCGCAAGTGAAAGAAACGATCCTGACCGTAGAAAAAAGTTTAGTCTCATGGTAAAAAGCTAAGCTTTCATACAACGGGCTAAGTAAATGCCGCTCGCCGCCGCCTGCGACAACGAGTGCGTTTCCCCTGAGCAGTCCCCGATCAAATACAACCCTGACAGCTCTGTTTCAAAATGCTTATCTGTGAAGATCTTCGCTTCATAAAATTTGCTGTCCAGCCCATAAAGGATGGTGTCGCGATCGATTTTCTCCCCAAGCAGCCCTTCCAGCGCCTCGAAAAACTCCAGAAGCGCTTCTATATAGAGAGGCGGAACTTCTTTTTGGAGATCTCCAGCTTCCGCCTCCAAAGAGGGATGGATCACTTCTGAAGAAAGGCGATCCGACGGGTTGCCTTCCAATAGATCTCCCAACTTTTGCGCCACAATCCTTCCCTTTCCTTGATTGATGCCTCCAATGACACGATGAGCTTCTGCCATGGCTTCGGCTTGATCTTTGTAGTACCGCGGCACGAAAAGAGTGAAATTCAAATTTTGACTCGGCTCCTCCTCGTTCTGGTTCTGACCATCTGCCATCACCAGACCATGCTGATACTTACGTACGATCCTTCCGCGCGGATTCATGCAGTAGGTGGTGGCGGAAAAACGCTCGGTTATGTAATGCAGCTTCGTCTCAAAGGTTTCCTGGAGGATGGCATCGAGCTGATTGCCGCGCATCTCCACTCTGATCCCAAGATCCAACCGTGTCTCGCCTGCTTTCAGGCCTAATTCTGCTGTCTTGGATTTCAGCCAGTCACTCCCACTCATTCCTGTCGCTAACACAACTTTCCTGCTTTCGAACCGTCCGTGGTTGGTATCGATTGAAAACAGACCTTCTTCTTTTGTAACTGCTGTGACATCCGCTTCGAAAGTGAAGGTTATCTTTTCAGACATCTCCTCATACATGCGTTGAAAGATTCCCCGGGCGAGTTGTGTCCCCAAATGGCGCACTTCCGTCGAGAAAACTCGCAGGGAATGCTGGGCTGCTTTTGCAGAGAGTTTCTCATTTTTCGTACTGTATCTCTCCACAAGGTTGCCACCATAAGAACACAAAAGCTCATCAACTTCTTCCATGAGCGCAAGCGTTTCTTTTTCCCCGATCTTCCTTCCCAACTGTCCACCAAAGTCGTTCGTATAATTGAATTTTCCTTCTGATTTCCCCAACCCTGCAAATCCAACGTACCGATCGCACGGCCCTTCACATGTGCACCCTTCCTGCTGTAATCCACACGTCCGTTCAACCAGAGGTTTTCCTTTATCGATTACATGAATGTTCCATTCCGGATGTTCTTTCGCTAACGTGTAAGCAAGGAACACACCGCTGACGCCGGCACCAATGATCGTCACGTCATACACAGGATCACTCTCCTTTTACATGGACTTTGGCATAAATGCACGTATCGGTCAAACGCTTCCCATCTACAGAGAGATCGTCGTTACGTAGGATTCCTTCAAGCTCAAAACCTAGAGACTCCGGGATCGCGCGGCTTCTTTTATTTTCCGATTCGCAGCGGATTTCCACACGCGCTCCACCTAAATCATGCAAGGCATACGCCGTCAACGCCTCCACCGCTTCCCGCATGTAACCTTTTCCACTATGAGCCGTATCCATCCAGTAGCCGATCTCGAACTTCGGCACATCCCAGTCCATTCGATGAAAGCCTGTCGAGCCGACGAAGGTCCGATCCTCTTTCAGAAAAACCAGATACCGCAAGTTCTGCCGCAGCAAAAACTTTGCGTGCGCTTCCCTCGCGTTTGCTTCTGTATCTTCGACGGTCGGCGTCTCCTGGACGAATCCAAGCCATGGCTTCAATTCATTCACAGACCTTTGAATCGCTGCATTGACGGCTCTTCCGTCACCGGGCTCCGGCATTTTCAAAATTAACCGTTCTGTTTCTATATTTGTTTTGACGTCTCGCATAACTGGATTCATTGTTCCATCCCCTTGTGATTCGATTTCACCCTTATCCTCTATCAAACAAGAATTCCTAATTTTTTGCAACAGCTATATTCAAACCTTTCTAAATTTTTGTATAATAGACGGACATTCATGGATGAAGGAGGGATCGGATGACGAGAAACCGCGCGTTTTTCATGATTTTCCTTGGCGCATCGCTATGGGGCATCATCGGTCTGTTTGTAAACGAATTGTACGAGTATGGGTTCTCCCCCCATTCAAGTCGTCGCTCTCCGGGTGACCTCTGCGATGGTGATGCTGTTCGGCTACATCATCAGTTCTAATCGGAAGCTTTTGAAAATAAAACTTGCAGACTCGCGCTATTTCTTCGGAACAGGTGTCATCAGCATCGCTTTGTTCAACTGGTGTCTGTTCAGCGCCATCGAGGCGACTTCGATGTCGATTGCTTTCGTCCTCCTTTATACAGCGCCTGTTTTCGTGACCATTTTTTCAAAGGTGTTTTTCAAAGAAGCCTGGACAGGAAAAAAACTGATCGCCCTCGTCACAACTTTTACCGGGTGCACCTTCGTCATCGGATTGCTTCCGGAACTGCAGGCCTCCTTGTCGCTGGTCGGCTTACTTTTTGGACTGGGTTCCGGACTGTTTTACGCGCTTTACAGCATCTTCGGCAAGGTCGTTTTGAAAAAGTACCCTTCCTTGACAGTGACCTTCTATACGTTTGCCTTCGCAACCATTGCGGTGGTCCCTTTCAGCGGGCTATGGAACAATGCGGCATTCCTGACTGACATCCGTGTCTGGCTGTTGATTGTCGGCCTCGGACTCATCTCGACCGTTCTGCCTTTCCTTCTCTACACCAAAGGCCTCGAACATGTGGAATCGAGCCGCGCTTCCATCGTCGCCACTATTGAACCCGTTGTCGCGACGCTCGTTGGTTACTTCGTTTATGCGGAAGTGATGACGATCTACCAATATGCAGGAGTCGTGCTCGTGCTTTTATCTGTCATTATTGTTCAGGAGTCTAAAAAGAAGCCTGCGCAACAGAGGGAGAAGTCCGCTTCTTGATCGTTATGTCACTTTGAGGTGGTGTTAGGGCACTTTCGTGTTGAGTTAGGGCACTTTGGCTTCCCGTTAAGTCACTTTGGTTGTGCGATAGGGCACTTTCGCTCTCCGTTAAGTCACTTAGCCCTGTACCGCACACACTAAAAAACCAGCTCCTCAGAAAAGGAGCTGGTTTCTCTTTATTTTGTATGGATGACAACCGTCGTCAATGGATCGATGGTAATTCCACCTTTACTCAGCTCGAAACCGGATGGGTCTTTCACTTTTTTGTGTCCAGCTTCATCATTGTCGACGAGCACTTTTCCTTTTTTCAAGTTCTCATCTAAAGTCAACGTACGTGATTCATCATCGGCGTTGATGAACACGAAATAGCTTCCTTTCGCTTTCTTGCCAGGATCGACAGCTTTATAAGCGAGCATCAAATCGGTCTCCTGGATTTCAGGAGCCTCCAAAAGCTTAACGTTTTCTTCAACGGCTTCCTCAGAACCAAGGCGGAAAGCATCGGTCCAGCGTCTCAGTTCAATCAAGCCTTTCGTATATTCCATCGTTTCCTGTTGGATGCTCGGCTGTGATACGGCCTGCCAGTCGAACTGGTTGATCACATCCGTAGAATCATAGGAATCATGGATGAAGTAAGGATCCTCGAACGGATTCCAGTTTTCATCTTCCATGTAGGTCCACTTATCCTCTGGAACCCCATTTGCTTTCCACTGCTTCGTACGGCCATATTCCTGACCAGCATGAAGGAAAGAGATTCCCTGACTTGTCAGAATCATAGAATTCCCAAGACGGATCCGCTTCTGGATTTCTTCTTCATGCTTCGCCGGATCCTTTTTGATCGACTGTGCGATGACATCATGAAGCGTCAAGTTGTCGTGGGCCGCGATGTACTGTACGATATCGCCTGGATCATCTTCTGTCACATTTCCAGGCTGTCCTTTGATGTTGTTGAAAATGGTATCGATGTTACGAGCGCCGCCTGTGATGAAACGCGGTTCCCCTTCACTGCCGAAACCGGACTTCAATTCATTCCTGATCTCATCAGAGAAGACCGCCACTCCATCTGTTTCATCCATCCAATCCTGATCGGCCGGTTGAACGCCTTCTCCTCCGTTATCACCGGCATACGTTCTCCAACCTTCTCCGAGCATCAAAATGTTCGGGTTCAAAGCTTCTGCTGCGTCGTAAGCGGCTTGGACACTTTCTGCATCCAAATCACCCATCAAGTCGAAACGGAAGCCGTCCACTTTGAATTCATCAACCCAGTATTCGATTGAATCGACCATAAGCTTACGGGACATTTCGTGTGTCGTTCCCACTTTTCCTCCGCCGTAACCTGTTTTGGTATTCCCTTCCTCATCCATGAAGTGATAATAGTTCGGGACAAGGTCTTCCAGGATACTCACTTTGGCTGTGTGATTGTACACGACATCCAAAATGACGCCCATCTTGCGTTTGTGGATTTCGTCAATCAGCTGCTTGAACTCTTCGATTCTTTCTTCCGGATCTTCCTGACGCTCGGAATACATGCCGGAAAGAGCGAAGTAGCTGTGAGGATCATAGCCCCAGTTGTAATTGTTCCCCGAAGCGGAATACTCACGCTCACGTGTGCTGCTGTTGAACTCATCCCCGAAATAATACTTCATGACAGGGAGCAGTTGGATGTGTGTCACACCGAGCTCTTTTACATAGTCGAGTTTTTCTACAAAAGCATTGAACGTTCCGAACTGGGAATCTAATTCCCCTTCGATGCTCGGGTCAGATGTGAAGTCACGGACGTGTGTCTCCCAAATGATTGCATCTTCACGCTTTTCATAGCCTTTGATTTTGGCAAAGTCAAGTTTAGGACCGATGTCAGAAGGATCGACAATCGCCGCTTTTCCTACATCATCGTTATCCTCATTGTTCGAAGCCGCCATGGATTTAGCGTAAGGATCAAGGGCAAGCTTCTCTTCTCCATACGCTTCGATTTTATATTGATAGTAGTAGCTGTTGAGGTCTTTGATCCCCGTATTGGACTCATCCAGCGTCACCGACCAGACGCCATCGTCCCCTTTTCCCATCGGGATATCACGGTTCACGACTTCGTACTGATCGTCTTTATCATAAAGAACGACAGACACATCGGTTGCGATCGGTGACCAAAGCTTCAATTCGGCTGTACCGTCGTCATGTAACGTCGCTCCGAGGTCATCTCCGTCATAAGCGAACTTTTCATCCATCAACTTCCAGTCTACAATCACATTCGTTTCTTCATCTCCATACTCGATGGTGTAAGTCTGAGTGAGATCCAGCGCTTCTGCTGTTTCAAGACGAACGTCTTGTCCATCCACATCAGCAGATTCAATGTCGACGCGCTCTCCATCTGCGCCCATCAGAACAAAATCAGAACGATCTGCACTTTCAATCACCTGGCTCATCTTCGCTGAAATGAGCGTGTCGTTCTTGATTCTCGCCGACTCGACGTAAGTCGTCAGTACAGGTTCCTCGAGATAGACTTCCTCCTTGCCTTGGACCAGCCAGAACTCTGTTTCACCGGTTGTTGGAAAACTTCTATCATTTGGAGTATCTTTCATATCCCCCTTATGTACGATGAAATTCAATCCGTTCTTGATGTCGATGACCGGGATTTCCACGGACATTCCGAAGTCCGTTTCATTCGTAAATTCCACAGGATCCGACCAATCCGTTCCTTGTTCAATCGCAGGGTTGGATCCGTCCTGATTCCATAGGTGCAGTCCCCAGCCTTCGTAATTTCCATCCAATCGTTTGTAATGAATGGTAACGGTTTCATTTGTTTCTGCAAAAGTTTTTGTTGAGCTGACCGATGTTAAAGAGGTCGGGCTCGCCAGCAAAAACACAAGCACAACACTGATAACAACCTTCCACCACTGTTTCCTCATCCTCAAATTATTTTCCTCCTTTAAAAAGGTTCTGAGTGCGATGCACGCCATTTAGTGCAAACGCTTTCACAAACCAATATACCATACATTTCCTGAATGTGAATAAATATTCAGAAAATGATCGAAAAGGAAACGATTGTCCTGTTTCTATAGTCCCAAGTTCTAAACATCGGTTCTGTGAATACATTGAAGGAGGATTACCGGGAGGTGTTTGTATGTCAGCAGCACGCATACTCATGTGGGTCACCGCCGCTTTAGAAGCATTCTTAGGCATCCCTTTTATTGGGGGAACCTTCGTCATCTCGTTACTGTGGACTCCCCTGGCCGTCATGCTCATTCTCCATATCATCACCCTTGTGCTTTCCCAGCAAAAAGGGAGGGAAACGAGAGGAAGCATCCTCGGAATCGTCACCTCATGCATCGGCTGGGTGCCTTTCGTCGGTATGGTCATGCACATTTTGACAGCGATCTTTTTGTTCATTGATGCAGCGGAGGCGGACCCCGAAATGGAAAAACAGCCGACATAAAAAGGCGCCTCATAGCGGGGCGCCTTTTTTAATAGAGTTCCATTTTCTGTTGTTCATTATGAAAAGACCGGATTAAGACCAGGAACACAATCTCAAGGATGATCATGACAGCTATGCCTACGATAAATAACGGGATGACTGTGTTTTCCGGGAAGTTCATAGAGAAAGGCAAAAGAACATAATAAAGGATGTGTGCGGTCAGATAGAATCTAAATAGCTTTCGTGCTCTTTCTTGAAGATCCTCCTCTGTCTTTTTCCTCGCCCAATCGATGAACACCTGAAACAGATAAAAGGTCAGAATCAACTTGAGCACTCCTAACGATTGATGGTAAATCGTAGGAAGATCGAAACCCATAGTCACACCTTCTGCCGTTCCTGCCGGCTGACCTAAAAAGGCTTGCGGAATTGCAAGAACACTGATGATCAAGGCTGTGGTTCTAGCCCCCTTCATCCCTTTTAACTTTCCATCCATTCCATTCAAAGCACTTAATATTAGGAAGTACCCGATGAAATCAGCTAAGATCTCAATTTGACCGAGGTGGATGTCGATTAAAACGAGCAGTAAACCTCCGAAGATCCGGTGAAAAGGATTCATCGGCTTCTCCTCCTTTCGATCAGCAGGTCCATCTGTTCTGTTGAGAATTGGGGATCATTCGAAACGTAGAATGGTTGCATGAACGGCTGCTCTCCATTGATCATCTTCCCTTCCATGACGATCTCATAGGAATAAGAGCGAATCTCATTCGGTTTTTCCTGCATTGTCAGCCTGATTCTTTCTCCCCTCTTCATTTCGATGGGGAAATCGATGCTTTCCAGAGGAGCTCCTGCCACTTCACTCCAATCCTTATCCATTTCTTTCGAGTACGAGCGGGGTCCTCCCCCATCGGGCGTACCTGTCGAACCAATGGATGACGTGTACAATTTCATCTTTACATCTTCATCAACATCAGGGAACGGGGAGGTCATCGATTCTATTTTTATATCTTCAACGACGGTAAAAGAACGAATGGAGCGCCCGTTGCTGCTACTGGAACTTGATTGCGAACGGAATATTCCATTTCCATCCCTGAGTTCACTGGTTGTAACCTTGCCAATATCCGATATGATTGTTTTTCCATTATTAAAATGGATCGTAGCTTGGCCTTCATGATCAACGCTCATCTCTCGCATTTGCTGCTCATCAAACCGTGTTGTTTTCAGCAAATAGTGCGAGGACCTGCTACGCACATCCGGCCCATAGGCTGGATTCTCGTTTTGCAAAGCATAATAATCCGATTCCGCATGTAAGGTCGTTCCATCACTAAACTCTACACTCACGACTTGTGCCGGATCATCTCTATTGGTTAAGTAATAAAGCTCGAACATCCCCACACCACCGTAAAAATGTTCGAGAAAAACCGGTTCCTTCAATTGCTTGGATTGATAGAACCATAGGTTGCCTCCCCAACTGATGGCAATGATCAGCAGAGAGATCATAAATGTTTTTCCTTTCATATGTATCTTCCTAACTTGTATTCTTTTCGCGCGGTTCGGACTTCCTTTGGCGCGACTCGGGCTCTCTTTGGCGCGATTCAGGCTCCCTTTGGCGCGATTCGCTATTTTTAAATGGTTGGAACCACCTCACTCAGTCATCCGTACTATATGGGAATCCATATATAGAAAGCGAGACGATTATGTTCCATCATTCTACCTACTACACACCGCAGACCGAAACCATCATGGCTCATCAAAGCGCTCAATTCAGCATTTCAGATCGTGAGAATCAGAGAGTCGCGACATTTGAGGAGGATTCTTCTACGTCTAGCCACTGGCTGAACCATGCCTTGAAATTGTTCAACCTTGACCAAATGGCAAGCTTACATATTAAGCTGTTATCCTATAAACAGGAAGTCACCGCTCATATTCATAGAAAGAAGGGCTCTCAAGCGATGTCTCCATTCAAACGGCAGATTCTACGTTCGACCTCCATTTCAAAGGGGTGGTGTCACAAAAAATCATAGCCGACTACAAAAGAAGCCTGGCTTTCCGGTGACCTCTATCATATAAGAGGCCACGCGTGGAGTGAAGAACAGGCCATCCTGATATTATGTACAATCTTAATGATTGATCTAACCTATCACCACAGATAGAGCCAGTTCTTAGCTCTTTTTAAACGATTACCGTAAAAAAGGAAACAGACGCCATAAAGAAATAGAAAAACGCATACTTTTTCCGGTCATCCACCCAGTCGTCAATCCCCAGCAATAATAAGAGCGCGCCAATGATCGCACCATTGAGTTGTACCGAAGGATTGAAGCCGTCATGAAACAAACTTGTGGAGAGCCAGATCAGCGCACACCCCCATACAAGACATTAAATACCTTTAATGCTTTCATGCGGCCATGCTCCTATCCTTCATGTATTCTTCATAGTAATGCTCTTTGGCTTTCCATTTCTTAATGCCTTGTCTAAAGCCAGTCGCCAGCCCAATAGCCAGGAACAGGCCAAACATTATCCATGAAGCGTTTGCCCCAAGAATGGCAGGGAACAGGACTTCTAAACTCTTGGACAGTGAAGACCGGAATTGAAAAAGAAAACGGCGATCCCTCCACCGTTCATCCCAGATCTGCCACAACTCTTCATTCGTTTTCCTGCTCATATACGTTTCATAAAGGAAAAAACCATAAAAGATGACAGCACCAAGATAAAAGAGACCCGGGATCATTTTGAAAAAAATCTGCCCAAAACCAATACACAAAACCATCAGCAGGAAAAGGTGCCACATAGAGCTGCGTGCTTTGTTTCTAACCTTTTTCTGGTTCACACTTTCTTGTTTTAATGCTTCTTCCATATGAACCCCTCGCAATATGTCATCAGATAAATAATAGACCGTATAAGGAGAGACTAAAAATGAGGATACAAAGTGTGATCGTGATCAGCGGTTCCACTTTCCTTCCTGATTCCCGCATATCCCTCACTCTTGTAATGACAACGGAAGGTGCCATGAAAATCCAACCCCATTCTGCATGAAATGGAGAATCTGTGAACAGCATCAAAAGAAAAATAAGGACGGCAGCCCCGAATAGAATATGGCCCACCCATCTCCAAATTTTCTTCAAATTCATTCCCCTTTCAAGCTACACTGGTCTGATCGCAGCAAGTATTTGCTCAAGGAGTCCTCATTTATAAGAACACTCTTCATAACGAATGAAATAACAAACGATACAGGGAAACCCCAAAAATAAGGGCACCGAAAGAAATAGTAAGAGTCGGTTCCACTCTCTTTCCATTCTGAATATCTTTTACTCTCATAACCACCATGGATGGGACGGAGCAAATCCCTAATAACTCCCATCGAAAAGGAAAATCTGTAAACAGCGGTAGGATGAGGGCGAAGAATCCAGCGACTAAAAAAATGATACCAATCCTGTCCCATACCTTGATCACAGGAACCCTCCTTCAACACCACGGGTCCTATTGTAACAGAATTTCCCTTTTTTATGGAAAAAAATAACCTTTCCTGCACTAGGAAAGGTTACGACTCATCGGCTGGATATACCCCATCTTCATCATGGACTTCATCCCCGCTGATGGGAGGATTGAACACACAGATCATCCTCATATCCGTTTTCGCCCGTAACAGATGCTCATCATGTTCGTCGAGCGCATAGAGGACCCCCTGTTCAATCGGCCATGTCTTTCGGTCTTTGAGTGTGACGACTTCACCCTCCCCTTCGATACAATAGACCGATTCCAAATGATGCTTGTACCAAATGTGGGTTTCTGTACCTGCGCGGATGATCGTGTCATGGACAGAATAGCCCATCCCGTCTTTTTTGACGATGAGACGGCGGCTGTTCCACGTCCCTCCATCAACATCCTAGCTCGTCCCGATCACATCTTTTAAGGCAACAACCTTCACAACATCTCCTCCTTCTTTTCCAATCTATTCCCTATCCGAAAGAGTAGAACGCCTCTTTCACGGACTTATGGAAGGAAAATACATCCCGAGACCTATAAAAGATACACCCTCAGCCAGTGAGCCATTTGCTGGAAGTCCTCTATACTAGTTGTAGTTGGAAAAAAGGAGCGGTGATGATGAAGAAGTTATTCAAAACTCTGGTTGGCGCGAGTACCTTAATGACATTGGCGGGATGTTCATTCGTTCATGCTGGTGAACAGGTGGAAGAAACCCAACGAGTCCAGCAAGATGAGGCAAATCAACTACAAGTGGACATCGATATGGGTGTCGGAGAGCTTACGTTAGGTACAGGATCGGAAGACTGGCTGGAAGGGTCGTTCCTTTACCCTGAAAGCTATTTGATTCCAGAGCTTTCCTATCAGAACGAAACGATCAAGCTTACGCAGGCTAAAGTGAAAAAGAAGTTCATCAATAATCAAAAGAGTGAGTGGGACGTTCTCTTAACTAACCGTATTCCTGTCGACTTATCCATCCAAACGGGTGCTGCGGAATCCACACTTGACCTGAAAGCGGCGAAGTTACAGAACCTCTCCCTCGAAGCGGGTGTAGGTGAATTGATTGTCGATCTATCCGGCGATTATGAGGAAAGCTTTGATGTAAAAATGGAAACAGGAGTTGGGGAAAGCACCGTTTACCTGCCTCAAAGAACCGGTGTGAAAATTACAGCAGAGAAAGGCATCGGCGAGATCACAACGGATGGTCTAACAAAAATGGGAGATTCATGGGTGAACGAAGCCTATGATTCCAGTGAAACACACATTCATATCGATGCTGAAATAGGAGTCGGGGACTTAACGTTCATTGTGAAATAATAGAGGAACGACGGGACAAAACAAGTCTCATAAGGAAAACAAAGTCGATGCTCTTAGGACGAGAGAACCTTTGAAAAAAGGAAGCCGCTTGGACCCAGTCCAAACGGCTTCCTTCGTTTGTGACCAACCCTTAGGATTGGATCCTCCATTTACGCCTATATTTTTCTTTATACATCGCCTGGTCCGCCTCATCCAAAATGCTGATAAAATCCTTTTGTCCAAATTCGAATTCACCTATGCCGATACTGATGCTGACAGGGATCTGGTGACCATTTTGATGGAACGGTTCATGAAAAGCATGATGGATGCGGGCAGACAATTCATGCGCACTTTCCCCGCCCTGCATTTTTTGAAGGATGACAAATTCATCACCACTCAGCCGATACACTTGCCCGTCCCCTTTCACCGCTTCCTCCAGGACAGCTGCGATGGCTTTGAGTATTTCATCTCCAATCACGTGACCGTATGTATCATTGATCCTTTTGAATTCATCCACATCAATGAACAACAGCGCACCGGCACCGCTCTCCTCATCGTTCAGAAAACGCTGCTGTAATGCCTTGCTGTTCGGGATCCCGGTCAGATCATCATGAAGGATGGTGTTCTGGGAGCGCTCCAAATTGATGAGCGTCTTATTGATGTTCCTGTTCAATTCTCCGATGATGCCTCCAGAACGGAACTTCGTCCTTGCTGACAGGTCCCCGTTTCTAACGGAGTCCAACACCTGATTCACGTGACGGATGAAAACTTTTGTGAAGTGAAAATAAACCAGATAGTTGATTATCCCAAGCAGTGCCCCTGCAAAGACCGAAGCGATCATGAAGAAGAAGAACAGCTGCTCAGGGATAGGGATGAACTTATTGAGGACAAGCGAAAAAATGATGCCCATGAGAGTCCCGAGAACGATATAGATGACGAGCATCCACCGTAAATAATTCGATTTCATATCAAGACGACCTTTCCAAAGGGGTAAGAATAATTATACTTTTGATAAGTCATTTAGACCTAGGTATATTTACTCTAAGGTGAAAATACCCCTCCGACTACATTTGAAACCATTCAATGTTCAAATGATGCCAGACAAGGCTTCCGCTTCCCGCTTCAATGATTCCGCCGAACCTACGACTTCCTTGTAGCCCGCAGAAGCTTCGATGATCTGCGTTTGACTGCTTTCCACATCTTTTCCGATCTGCTCAGTCCCTGCTGTGATATTGGAAATCTCTTTGGTGATGTTATCAATATTTTCACGGACCTCTCCGATGGATTCTTCCACTTTCGTCGAAAGCTTACGCACTTCTTTCGCGACCACATCAAAGCCGCGGCCATGTTCGCCTGCCCGCGCCGCTTCAATGGCGGCATTCAATGAAAGCAAGTTCGTCTGAGCGGCAATGTCCCGGATCGTCTTCACGACTCCCTGGATCTCTTCCGCTTGCGCACGTAAATCTATGAGGATATCGGTATTCCCTTTCGATTTGGCAGCGATTTCATTGATTTTGAGGTTCAATTCTTCGTGTTGGCGGACCCCTTCTTCGGCCCTTGTATTCAAGGTGAAAGACATTTCTTTCAAATTGTCGACCACTTCAGTAATTTCACTCTGACGTTTGGTGATATCTGTCGCGACTTTCATCACACCGACGATTTCAGCGCCTTCATAAACCGGCATGTATGTAGCTTCAAGCCAGACACGATGGCCTTTCGCATCCTTACGCTCAATTTTATCCTGAAAACTGCGCCCGCTCAGCAACTCGTTCCAGAACGTATCGTACTCTCTACTTCTGGCAAAATCATCAAAACAAAAGTTCTTATGATGTAAACCGATCATATCCTCGGTCGATTTGAACTGCATCGTTGAAGAAAAGATATCATTCACGTAAGAGACTCTCCGGTCTGTCCCGAATTGAATCATCGCCAGATTCCTCTCCGCCGCTTCAAACATTAAATCTTTATTCACACTCATTTTTTCTATCCTATGTACCATTCAATCATTCCTCTCCCGTGTAATAATCCATAATACCCATCTCTGTATATTCATCATTATACCCAGTAGTAAGATGTCTGGCAATTTTAATGTTTTAGACAATTAGAGTGCAGCAGGATAAAAAAAGCCCGGAACATCAGTCCCGGACTTTCCATTATTCTTTGATCATCGTAATGAAGGGACACGCATCCGTCTGAAATGAAGCTTGTTCGACAAAGCCCATGTTTTCATACAGACGGATGGCCCGCTTGTTGAAGGTGGCCACCGAAAGTCGGATGGGAATCCCTTCGTTTTCCTGCTGGATTTGGGCAAGGACCTTTTTCCCAAAAAGACCCCCGTTCCCCTGCCCCGTAAGCGAAGGGTGCATGCCAAGTCCCATGTCGACCGCCGCTTCCGCGTAGACGCCATCCTTCACACCGGCCGGAACTTTCGCACTCTCTCCCGTACAGAAGAAACCGATGAGTGCTCCATCCTCATCCATTACCGTACGATAACTTCCGTCCAACCGCTCGGCAAGCGCCTCTTCAGACAGTTCCACGTTATAAAAATCGTAAGGCGGCTCGTACGTCCACCGGAGAGATTCTTCCGCATATTCATACGTCATTGTTTGTACTGAAAGATTCAACCTGCTCCCCCTCTCTCAGCACCACTCCTCTTCATAATGGTCCATCTCGGCAAGCATCATCTCCAGCCGCGACTTTTCCGGTGCTGTTTTGATTTTATGTTTCTTTTCATACCGATACGCCCCTTTCCGGTGCGCTTTCGCCAGTTTCCTAGGGTGTTTCAGCCACGGATGACCGGGTTCACTTTCCTCATGTTGTCTCACGTTCAGCAGAATGTCCAGATGCTTCCGGATGATGCGCTCCCTGTGATGGCGGTAATAATCGGTCGTTCTGTTTTTCATCGTACCCACGTCCTGTCCCTAGAGATTTGACACGATCCCGCAAGGAGGCTCAAGGCACTTACTCGCTCCCTACAGGAACGTATCAAATGGCGTGGTTGTCATCATCTTCCTGCACCTCTTTATCCATTTAGGCAAGCAGACACTCGTGCTCATAGAGGTAGGCATACCTCAAGTCGATGAAAAGGAAGTGTTGATCCGTCAGAGGAAAACTGAACGTCCTCACCATTTCCTTCGTTTCGATATCGGAATAAAGACCAGAAAGCAAGCCGGTATTGAGGGCTTTCATCTGCATGACGTTTTCTAGGAAGTATGGACGGAAGGCCCAGTTGGATCCACGTTTGTGCGGTTCCAGTTCCCATACATCCGTCTTTTTCCTGAAGTTCGAGGACACTTGCTGCCCGTCGATATGGCAGACGAACATCCGGAAGCTTTCGTCATCGAACTCCTCTGTGACACCTTCGATGAAAGCGTCCGCCTTCTTCGGACCTTCCCACTTGGGCAGAAGTTTCTTCACTTTTTTCTCCCATGCTTTGATGAAATCATGGCGCTTCTGCAGCAGGCTTTTTTCACGTTGGACGTAACCCGCCATCCGCTCACCGATATTCAAGGCGAGCGACTCCCGGGTAACCGGCTGGAACGCAGGGTATCCGAGATAGAACCCTTGATAATAACGGCTGCCATGTTTCCATGCGAAATAGAGCTGGTAGTCATCTTCTATGTTTTCAAAAAGGAGTGCCGCCCCGATCCTGTGGGCAAGCATCGACAGCGAGAACATGATGTCATGGAACGTGTCCCCGTTCTGCTGCCGGATGATTCTCGTGTCGATCTTCAGAATATGTGGCTCCAGCTGACGGATGCGGTCGATGTTCGAGCTCTTCGCTCCTACATGGTCGACAGCAATTTGGATGCCATACGTTTTATAATAGAGAAGCAAATGGTTCAACGTCTCGAAATCCTCATCGAAATCGTGCTCGGTGACTTCGATGACGACCCGGTTCATGTCCAGCCCTTTCTCTTCATACTCAAGGAGCGACTGCATGAGATCTTCCCCGTCATTGATCATCAGCTGCTTCGCATTGCGGTTGATGAACAACAACCCATCGGTGCCTTTTTCCAAAACCTGTTCGATGGCCAGTCTCAGTACATGCTGATCGACTTCGACTTTGAATTCTTCCGGAACGTCGGGATCAAGGAAAAAAGGACCTAAACTGTGCCATTCCCCATTTTCTTCGTAACGCGCCAGCACTTCATGGCCGATGACGTCCTGATTGATCGCGCTGACGATCGGCTGGAAGACTGGTCTGATTTTATGTAAGTTGCCTAAGATATCGAGTGGATCCATGGTTCCCCCTCCTGCTTTTCTTTATCTCCCTCCATTATACATGATTTTTTCATCGAAATATAAATGATAGGTACAGAGAAGGGGAATAAAAGAAAGAGTAGGAATAAAGTTTCATCTAGAGTGAAAATAATTGCGAATCTTACATTATATGTGACTATACTCTTTGTCTGATATTTTCATATAATAGGGGGAAGTACAGAAAGGAGATCGACTAGTATGAAAACTGTTGTTATAGATGCTGGTCACGGAGGGTCTGATCCTGGTGCAACCTATCGCGGATTCCAGGAGAAGACCTTCAATTTGTCTATCGCCATGAATGTCCAACGCATCCTTTCTTTGAATTATGAAGTGAGAGTTCTGATGACACGAACGACAGACGTTACGTTATCCCTCGAAGCCCGTACAAGTCTTGCAAATCAAGAGAACGCTGACTTTTTCCTATCGATTCACAACAATGCAGCCGGAGGAAGCGGATTCGAATCCTATATTTATAACGGCCCGTTGATGCCCAATACACAAACCTACCAAAATATCATCCACGACACCACTTACCGTACAATTCAAGGGTACAATGTACGCGACCGCGGGAAAAAAAAGTGCCAATTTTTTTGTATTGAGAGAAACGGATATGAGCTCCCTGCTCATCGAAGTCCTGTTCGTCGACAACCCCGGCGATCTTGCACTTTTGAGGAATTCCGCCTTCATCAATGATGTGAGCCGAGGGATTGCAGAAGGCGTCGCGGATGCTCGATTTGCCGAGAATGATAAGCCCACCGTCTCCACCGGAGGAGGACACATTATACCGTGTCATCGCCGGATCGTTCCGAAACCGAGCGAATGCCCAACAACAGATTGAAACACTCGCCGCCCAGGGGTTCACTGGGATTATCGTACCAACGACCATTTCAGGGTCAACGTATTACCGTGTGCAAACAGGCGCTTTTTCTAATGAAGAAAACGCGAAAGAACAGGTGGAGCGTCTCAAGCGCATCGGAATTACGGATGCCTTTATCGTACGCGGAGATGATGCCCCTGCCCCACCACAGCCGGAACCGGAAGAGCCTGAAGAGAGCTTGTATCGCGTCATCGCCGGTTCCTTTCAAAACCGCGTGAATGCGGAACAACGAGTAGGAACCCTCTCACAAAATGGCATCGATAGCTTCATCGTGCCGACCGAAATCAACGGTGTGACCTATTTCCGCGTCCAGGCAGGAGCCTATGCGGACAGGGAAAACGCCGAAGCCCAAGTAGAACGACTCAATTCCATTGGTATCACGGATGCTTTCATTGTCACAGGAGACTCGACACCGCCAACGGAACCTCCCGTCGACGACGGCGGTTACAAAATCCTCGGTGACATGTATTTGACGGCCTGCCAGCTCGACACTTACGCGAAAACCGTCAACCCAGACGCTCCGGACCTCGGCCGCTTCTATTTGAAATACGGAGAAGCTTACGGCATCCGCGGTGACGTCGCTTATGCCCAGGCACTCAACGAAACCAACTACTTCCGCTTTACCGGAGATGTGAGAGCGGATCAGAACAACTATGCCGGTATCGGCGCGACTGGTGGTGGTGTTCGAGGAGCCACTTTCGAAACACCAGAAAAAGGCGTCCACGCCCACATCCAGCACCTCTATGCCTATGCATCAATGGATCCGATTCCAGACGGATTTGAAAAAGTCGACCCGCGCTTCGACCTCGTTACCCGCGGGATCGCACCGACGTGGACCCGCTTGAACGGCCGATGGGCTGTACCTGGGGATACGTATGGTCAACTGATTTTGCAGCTTCATGAGCGGAATATCAATTTTGTGCTACAAGCGATGGATGAGCAGCGTGTGCAGTTGAATGATGTGCTTGATGAGATATAAAAAAGTGCCAGTCTCCTTTTCAGGAGTACTGGCTTTTTCTATTCTTATAAGCTTGTCGCTATCCAAATGAGTAAAAAAGCAAAACCTGCTGCAGCCACGAGGTGAACACCATTTCCCTTCGTTATTCCTTTTGCGATATCAAAGTCTCTAAGGATAATAGCTCCCCAACCCGCTGAAACCAATAGAATAATAATGACTGACATAAGCGTATCATTCATAATAGCCCTCCATACTACTCTTTAGGACTCTATTACCTGGAGATGGCACTGACAAACCATTTTGACTTCTCATAAACCGGTCAAAGGAGAAATTAATGATCTTCTTCAATAAACACCTTTATAGATCCAATCCAGCTCTTCCCCTTGCACTTTTCACGCGATACCATTAAAGTATATAATGGTTCAAATCCTGCCTAAATGGTAATGGATATAATAGAAACAATACATTTACAAAAATACTATGATTATTTTCAATAAAGAAAGGGTTCAGATATATATGAAAGAGAATTTCTGGCATGAGTTGCCGAAACCGTTTTTTGTCCTGGCACCGATGGAAGCCGTGACGGATGTCGTGTTCCGTCATGTCGTAAGTGAAGCGGCGAGACCTGACGTGTTTTTCACAGAGTTCACGAATACGGAAAGCTATTGCCATCCGAAAGGAAAAGACAGCGTACGCGGCCGTCTGACGTTTACAGAAGATGAACAGCCGATCGTTGCCCACATTTGGGGAGATAAACCCGAATACTTCCGTCAGATGAGTATCGGGATGGCGGAAATGGGCTACAAAGGAATCGATATCAACATGGGATGCCCTGCTCCGAACGTTGCGACGAAAGGGAAAGGCTGTGGACTGATCCGCCGTCCTGATGTGGCCGCAGAGATCATCCAGGCATCCAAAGCCGGCGGACTTCCTGTCAGTGTGAAGACTCGTCTCGGTTATACCGAAGTGGACGAATGGCGCACATGGCTCAAGCACCTGTTGGAACAGGATATCGTCAACCTTTCCATCCACCTTCGTACGAAAAAAGAGATGAGTAATGTCGATGCGCACTGGGAGCTGATTCCGGAAATTAAGAAAATGCGTGACGAAATAGCTCCAGACACCCTTCTGACGATCAACGGAGATATCCCTGACCGACAGAAGGGTCTTGAACTCGTAGAGAAATACGGTGTCGACGGAGTCATGATCGGACGTGGCGTCTTCCACAACCCGTTCTGTTTCGAAACAGAGAAGAAAGAGCATAGTAGTGAAGAACTGCTCGATCTTCTGCGTCTGCAGCTCGACCTGCATGATAAGTACTCAGCAGAACTTGAGCCGCGTCTCTTCAAACCGCTCCGCCGCTTCTTCAAGATTTACGTGCGCGGTTTCCGTGGAGCCGGCGAGCTCAGGAACCAGCTGATGAACACGGAATCGACCGATGAAGTCCGCGCTCTGCTTGATGAGTTCACGGAAAACGCAGGCGTACAGGAAGAAAAAAGTTTCTCCATTTCTTAATTTTAGAGAGAGAAAGGCCATCGACGCTTTTCTCTCTTTTTTTATTTGGCCCCGGTAGGTCTCTATAGTAAATTTTCATAAAAATAAAAGCATGGATCCCATCCATGCTTTTTCCTAAGATATTAAGCTTCGAGTCCTGTGTAATGAACATCTCCATATACACGTCCCAATGATGTGTGCAGGCGTTTAGAAATGTTTTCAGCCTTTTCCATTGGAATATCAGTTTTAACGACGATCGTTTCAAATTTTCTCTTCATACTTTTATTGGGCCATACATTCACGAAAACGTCATATAGCGAGTCATCTTCCTCGGTGGCCTGCAAGTAAGATATGGTGATATAGTTCCCGCCAATATCTTCAATTTTCTGTGTAATTTGATTGTAGTCCATCTGTTTCACCTCTAATAATAATTGATCTTCTGCTTAAAAAGCCTAAGATATGCCTTACCTACTATACATGAATTAGAGGGAGGATGATAGTCCGTTTTTGATCGATGACAGGAAGATATCGCTCCTGTGTACGGAAGAATTCACGTAAGCTTACGTATACGGTGATTTTCCGGTTAGCTATTGGTTTTAAGGATATCGTTTGCTCTTCCAGTCTTCCCCCTGCTCATCGTGGATCCCCCTCAAGCAACGATCAATCACCAACTTTGACAGAGCCCTTCACCCTCACATTCTTCTCCTGAAGGGAGGCCTCTATTTTCTCTTGATAATATCGTTTGAAAGAAGAGAGTTCTTCTTCTGAGATCGAAACAGCATCCCCCCGCCTCCGCTTCAATACTTTTACCACGGTTTTTGAAAAAGGAGAACTCAAGGCCCACTGGCCGGCCTCATCCTTCGAGTAGATGCGTTCGTCCTCCAAGTAATAATAGACCCGGAGGATGTTCAACACACTATAAACCGGTACCACCTCGACATTTTCCAGACAATCCTCATAGTCGCTCAGAATCGAATCCACAAAGTCCCGCTTCGGAACAGGAGGGAATACTTCATCGATGGGCTTTCCGAACAACACACACCCGCTGTGATGGATGATGGTCAGATGAGCGGCCAAGTCTGCGTCTTTCCGTACTTCCCCGTTTGAATAGGTTAATCCACCCTCGAGGAAACGATTTCTCCAGTCCTCACTGTAGTGGTAATCAAACGGACACGGGTGCTGCCATTCCTCCAGCTGGTTGCGGTTCAATACAGAGATTTCAATCGGATAAGGAGAGCTCGACTGTTCTAGCAGAAAATCTGTCAGCTGAACGGCATCCATACGGGACATCGGTTTTTCCGTCACGACAATCAAATCGACATCACTTTTCGCAGGCACAAATCCACCTAAGACAAGCGAACCATGCAGATACACGCCTGTTATATTCTCACCGAAAATTTCATAGAACTTCTCCGTACATCTTACGAGAAAAGCATCGACCATTGATTTACCCTCCTAGATTCTTTGAAGATGAGTGTCCTTAAAACCGGTCGGATATTTCAACCCATACCCGAACATCCTGTCCATCCCGTTATGCGCGATCCAGATCAAGCTGATCATCTGGAGCCCGTCTAGGGAGGCAGCTATAGCAGCTACTATAAGCAATAACGGAAGAACATAACTATGGGAAAGGTTATAGACAACCGCCCCGACTCTCTCATTGACGAGGTATCCGAGCATGGAAATGTCGAAGATCAATAAAAGGAACACGAAGGCGAGCCAGCTGAAATCATTCTGCTGGTAAAAATATAAACTTGCCAGGAATACGAATGCTCCTTCCAAATGAAGCAAAACCCTCGTCACTTCAACCCCTCCTGTTAACCACTTGTGGTACCAAACTCTATCTGCTTCTATTTTAATAGGAGTCCTTGTATGACCAACCTATCATAATTCATTGGACAAAAGTTCAAATTTTAATAAACTTAACCAAATGTTTAGATGTACAGCTTTGGTTAGTATCGTGGTCCTGATTTTTCGTAGGACTTCAACACATGATGCTTAAAGAAACTCACATACTCTCAAGCAATCCGCCTCGATCTGAATATCTGAGGAAACTAAATTTACCATCCTCATCCAAGTTGATTCTTCCTTTCACCGTTGTAGCGTTTGTTTCGCCATTTTTGCTGTATTCCACATCTACCTCAAAAGCGTAAGCGTTATTTTCTTCATCTTTATCAATGTTAATGTCTGTTGCGTTCAATTCATAACCACTCCTGCTTGCTTCACTGATATACATTGAAGCTTTTTGTAATTGTGTTATGTCTTCGTATCCTTTTTCATTAAAGTAAGGTTTGTACGTCTCCTCTATATAATTTCGGAGCTCTTCAGTCGTCCCCTCCCTATATATTTCTTCCGATTTTTCACTCGGGCCGTTAAATTCGTGTTCGAGAAACTCCCGTACTCGTTCACGATTCTCATCTGAAGGGGTTGTGGCTTCGTTTCCCTCACTTGAATCTCCCCCTTGTTCACCAGAGCTTTGATTTGAATTTGAGCAGGCGCTGGTAATGAATAAAACGGATAGGATGGTTGCTATTACGATTAAAATCTTTTTCACCTTGAAATTCCTCCTTATATTCCTTCTTTCTTCAAGAGCAAGTGTCCTTCTCTTTTGGTACCAATTCCCTACAAAGGAAAAAATATGCATAAATACTCCCACTCGAACTTTGAGGAGTAATATGTAAAATTGTGAAACATTTAAACTCATATATACGTATATTCATAGTAAATGGAAGATAGATTTTCCACAGACGATGACTCCGCCTCCTCCTTCTCATTGGGAAGTGACGTAGGCCAATCTTAGTCTGAAACCCCATTTTGTGGTATTCTTGAAGTATCATAGATACATTTAGTCGTGGAAAAGGAAAGACGGAAAAGGGGCTGACGAAGCATGGAAAACCTCAACTCTTTTATGCTTGAGAACTTGGAAAGAACATTCATGCCACATACCTCCGAATATCAACGCTACATCGATTTTCAAACGATGAGAGATATGAAGCAGGTGATCAAAGGGAAACGCCCTGTTTATTTCGATCTGGATATAGAAGAACTGGTAGAGATGAAGAAGAGATATATTATGGATGGGTTTTGGAACGGTGTCTTATTTTCCGCCGTTATACCGAAGTCCAACACATTCAGGGGAACCCTCGAGTTTTACGGCAAGCCGCCGAAAATGCTACTGGGCCGCTTTGAATGGATCGAAGAAGAAAAAGCCTTCCTCCCTACTTTTCTGAAAGAAGAATTCACGAGAAAAAAAGGACTCGGAGGCACGATGAGAGATTTTTCAGAAGTACTTTTCAAACATGTGAATACCTATGTCGAGCACATGGAAGTATCCGGAGAGAGTACAATGTTTGAAGCTCCTGAGGAACCGAACTTCGAAGACTGGGACTTCCCGTTTCTCGAGAACCATCCGGACCTTCAACAGGAGTGGTCATCTTTGAAGGAACGGACAGAGAAACAGTTCAGACGAATGGAAGAACTCGACATCGAAGAACAATACGCCCTTGAGACGATGATGGACAAAGACGTCCCTGACTTCATCGCATCGTTCCAACGATTGTCACATGAGAATAAGGAAAACCGGAAACATGAACTGGTGGAGACGATGTATGATCTGCAGAAGTTCATTGAAAATCTGGAGCGAAAAGAAGAAGAAAGCTATACGCAGAACTTTGCCAGAAGCAAAGGAATCATTGCTTCCAAATATAATAAGGAAGACGAAAACTTCCTTTCACGAAAGTAAACGGCCGTTTTGTTTTTCTTAAAACCAACGAATGACATACAGGAGGTATGGACATGAGTAAACATTCTCCCTATAAAGATAAAGAAGCGGAAATGAACCAGCAGGATCTGAGAGAAGCGATGACGCTTATTGAACAAGAAGATATCGACCGCCTGAACGAAGAGGCCGAAGCCTACGCAGGAAAGTTCGATTCATCCAGGGACGATTCCCTATCTGACGTGATGAGAGAACTCGGAGACCTCGGAGAAAAAGAACAGCGCGTCGCCGGCGAAACGATGGAAACGTTGAAGCGACCGGTCAATGACCTCATGACCAAAGGCAACAACGACATCCCCGATTCGCTGAGAGAACTTGAAACGATCGTATCGGACCTTGATCCGAAGCGAACCGAAGGCAACGGCGTGCAGAAATTCTTTTATAAACTAAGCAAAAAGCAGCCCATCGACCGCTACATGAAGAAATATGAAACGGTCGACTCGAAGATCGATATGGTTGTTAGGAGCCTGCTGGCGGGGAAAGACCGTCTGGAAGAAGACAGCGTTGAATTACAGCTGATCAAAGAAAATGCTCAGAAGCGCATCTATGATCTGGACAAGCAGATCTATCTCGGGAAAAAGCTGTTTGAGCTTTTGAAAGAAAAAGAAGCGACCGGCGAATACGACTTGGCGCTGCTTACCGAAGGAAAAGAGAAAATCATTACACGTACGAGAAACATGACGCAGATGAAGAGCGTGCTGCATCAGAGCATTTCTTCCGTGGATATCATCAAGAAAAACAATGAAAAACTGAAAGAATCGATTCGTAATGCAGTGACACTGACGAAAAATATTATTACTGTCTCTGCTTCGATCCAGCTCGCTTTGAACAATCAGCGGAAAGTGATCGATACGGTGAACGGTGTCAATAAAGCGACCGAGGAGATGCTGCTTTCGAACTCCATGAATCTGAAGGAGAATGCGGAAGAGACGACAGAGATGATGGAGAATCCTGCGATTAGTATGGAAGCTCTTCAGGAGTCTTTCGATAACGTATTTGATGCATTGAAAACGACGGAGCAGTCTTCGGAGCGGATTATTGCTTCGAGTGAGCAGTTTATTGAGGAGATGGATGCTTTGAATGAGAATGTGCGGCAGAGGTTGTCTCAGACGAGTAGTTATAGAGAAAGAGCGCTTCGTGACTGAAGCGCTCTTTTTTATGTGGTTATATTGTATTTACAATCTTATATTAGTTCCTGAAACCTTGATGGCACACGATTTTGAGTCCCTTTTTCGGATATGGGGTGGAATACGCTCAACTAGCTATTATTCCATCGCTTCGTAATTATTTCTAATTGTGCTTCAATCCAAGGTTTTTTCCATTCTTCTAGGTATTTAATATCACTCGAAGACGGGGCAGGTGAACAAGGGTCTATCTTAACTAATGATGGCATTATTATTGCTTCACCAGTTAAAATTGCTTGTCCACTTTGCAAAGTAGAAATAGAAGCGGTAAGGGACTCTAGACTGTCAGGTAAAAGCCTTTTAATATAGTTCTGGTCTTCAGGGTTTGTTAATCTCATTGCTACAAAATTGCTGCATTGAGAAAATATTGTTTCTGATATTTCGGAGGGACGTTGACTAACAATCATAGCAGATACTCCGTATTTTCTCCCTTCCTTTGCAATCCTTTCTATAGACATGCGCGAAGATTTATATTTCGCCTCTGAGCTTTTAGGAACATACTTATGTGCCTCTTCATAAACAAGCATTAAAGGTAGATAGTCTTCATCATGCATTTCTTTGCCTTCAGTTTTTTCTTCATAGTATTTTTTAAAGTAATAACCGTATTCGAAAAGTAGACGAGATACTAAAGAGACAGTTATATTTAATACTTCAAAAGGAACACCGCTTATATCAATTATAGAAATATTTGATTTATTCGTTTCACTATAACCTATAATATCTTCAAGTACATCAACAAATGGAGTGTCATAATTATCGACTTGGTCGCCCAAAGATAAGAAATTCAATCTATTGTCGTTAATCTTCCCATTCATTCTAAATATCATCTTATCTAATTTTCTATCACTATCATTGTAAGTGCCTCTGGTAACTTGTCCTCTTTTAAGGGGACGAAAAACCATCTGCTTTTCAAAGTAGTGTTTATATTTTTCGCTATCATTATCAAGGTGACTATCTTCCCCATCATCATCAATTATTGTTACTTTTGTTGCATCATTATTATCTACAGTTTCATTTGTTAAATTAACTATGCACCTTACAACCTCTTTCATAGAAAAGGGCACTGGTGTATCAAAAGTTATATTTTCATTATCATCGTTGTGATATTGTTTGTTTTTAGTTATTATATCTCTCAATAAAGATATCTGATTATATGCATTATTATCCCCAGTTTCTACAAATATTTCTTCTAGCTCTTCTCCATTCATTAGCCAATACGGCAAAAATAGATTTCCTACGTCGACATAATTTGACTCAGGAAAAGCAGATTTGTATTCTGAATGAATATCAAATATTACAATATGAGAATTGTTAAGCCCTTCATAATCTGAATTTTTAGAACTAATAGCTTCTTGAAGTATTTTAGCTACAGTGTGTGACTTACCAGAACCAGTTGAACCTACAACAGCGATGTGTTTATTAAAAAATTTATTTCCATCTACAGGTACAGTTGTAATTTCATCTTGCTGTAGTTTCGCAAAAGAAAATCGGGCTTCTTCTTCACCTGTGTCATAAATATGTTTTATTTCGTCTCTTTTTGCTAACTCAACTCCAGTAGGTGGTATAGTGAGGCTGTAATTCCCGCGATGAAAAACTCCTTCTACGTCTAAATAACCCATTGGTGTAGCTTCTATTATGTATTTAGGTTCATCAGGATTATCTTTATTTTCTTCGATAGTAAAATTTTCTACCATTGCAATTAAAGAACAATCTTTTTCGTCTGAAACTCTTAAATAAGAGCCTATAGAGACTTTTTCCATGCTGTCTTCGTGGAATTTATCTAAATCTTGAACTTGAACCTTCACTTTATTAGGCAGAACAGATACTACTTTCGCTATATTATCGAGTGTTATCAAAAAAATCACCTTCCATCTTTTATTTTATCATTCTAATAATCTGATTGGTTTCGCTGACTTGAATACTCGTGGAGTTAACTTCTTCTGGAACAATAGGGTTATTAATGAAGAATTCGTACACCTCAGACATATTAATTCCTGCAGTTATCTCTGAAAGGTTCTCTTCCTTTAAAAGTAATACGAATGTAATGTCAATAAAGCGGCTATCCCTCATAACAATTGCCCCTACACTTATATCATCTCCATCAAAGTATGAACCATCATTGAAATACATTGGCCATTGTTCATTGATTAGCATTTTTTTCACTTCAATTAGCTTTATATTGGAAATGTTCCGAAGAAGTACATAAGGCGGTTTAGGTTTTTTATAATACTTGTGAATTATTTCATATATTATATTTGCGATATCACTGGCGGAAGCAACATTATCGCAATCTACAATAAATAACCTATCTCTCGGTCTTCTACTATGTCCCCGGGGTGAAAAATAACGCTTTTTGATTTCTCTTTCATACTTTCCTTCAGATAAATATTCTCTATAAGCGTGCTGAAAAACAACACCTGTGGCTTTAGCACACATTTCATCTACTTCCAATTTATCTATATATCTATCTTTTCTTTCTCTAATGGCTAATTTAAAGAGAGAAGAATGAATTATCATATGATAAATCACTGCTAACTCGTTACTTTTAAGGCCATATTCTTGTTTGATTTTGTTTATAACTGTCTCGAACTGACTAGTATAATCTTCTTTAAAGACAACCTTGAATTTTTTCACAAATTCTTTTTTCAAATCTTCCTCATACTCATTTTGCTTATTCCCCAGCAATTTATTAAATTCTTCTAAATTATATACCTTCTCGCCTATTTCTTTATCTTTGAAATATCCATATAAAGCGAACGTTTTACTTCTATCTAATTTGAACTCTTCCAATAGTTGAATAACTGGCTTTTTTATTAAGCTATTCTTAAAGGTCTGAGTTTCTTTATGCTTCACCTGTATTACGTATTGTTCATAATTTATATCCTGCTGAAACTCAAACATAACTTTTGAGGTCGGATTATCTAGTATTTCTAATATTGTTAAGTCAAACTGATAGATAAATCCTTTAACCGCATAGTATCCACCATCTCTTTCTGATGCCTCGGACATAAGACTCTCCTCCCGAACTACGACAAATTCAACAAAGTAACACAACCAAATTATACCAATGCATTGTGCAATACTACAAGTTAAGACAGGTAATTTTCACAATTTTATGTCCACCGAAATATTTCTACACCATAAGGAAAAAAGTGCCTGACCCCCCATCACGTTTACACTTTACCGCAGTGGGGGTCAGGCACTTCCCAACAGTAATGCTGTTAAATTTTACAGCATTACTGTTGGACAAATTCCGCTGCGTGATCGTTTCTGCTAGTTTGCTTCGAACTGCGTTAATTTCGCTATTCATCACTGTGTTACCGCCTTTCCGTAGCTAATTGTTGTTAGTCATAACTTGTTAAATAAATATATTCTTTTTCTAGTTTCTTGCTTCCTCTTTGGTTTTTTACTCTCGTCCAAAAAAATAACGCATTTTTCGAAGAAGACTTTTTAGCCCTGTAAGACCTCTGAAAAAGTTCCCTCTATCCTTAGGTACTAATTCGGCAGGAAAACTTTTAGGTACATTAGAAATTTATCCCTAGATTGCTTCATAATATGGTATTATGAAAAAAAAGGAAAAAGGACAAGATATTATGAGCTATTACCTTTTCAGCCCCGTGGGGAGAAGTTTGTTCTTAATAATTTCCATGTTTGGTCCCTCATTTATTTGCGGTGCTCTAGTTGCAGAAATTACTGTTGATGGAGAATTGATGTATAGTTCCTTGCCCAGTATACCTTTATTTTGGTGGTCTTTAGTCTTGTTGTTTTTATTATTGTGTTATAGTATTCCTATGATTAAGCGGGATATGGATAATAACGAAAATTTAAAGAAGTCGGATGATAGAGTCCTATTGAGATCTTATTTCAAAGGTCAGCATAAAGGTCTAACCCGATATGCAAAAGAACAGGCAAGGAAAGGTAACTTAGATGCTTTGGAAGAGGCTAATAAATACGCGAATGGAGTGTATGGACATGGCTCAACAGCTTCTAATGACAGATCTAGCGAAGAACAAAATAAAGGCCTTAGTTAAAAGTTACACTTTTAAAAAAGCCTTTAATTTTTTTCAATTTGCTAGTAACGCCTTTATTAACAATCTTGGTTTAGTAGAGAGTTTTGATAGGTCAAAACCTCCATTAGAACTCAAAAAACTTATTAGTAAAGTGCAAAATGAAGAAGATGTATATGTGTTTAGGCATAGAGGGCATCGTTTTATCTTTACGATAGATAAAAACGAAGAAGGTAATGATTCCATAATACTAGTTGATATTGTGGGCAGGAAAGGAATAAGAACTAACAACAAGCTTCGAAGGAAAGGTCTTCGAGAAAGCTCTGAAGAAGAGGTTCCTTCAATACGTGATTAAACTAATCGTCCATATACTAAAGAGGTCCCCTTGATTAATATAATGAGACCTCTTTTTATTGTTTATAGGTACTACTCATTAAATAAAGTGTCTGACCCCCGCCACGTTAAAACTTTAGCGTAGTAGGGTTCAGGCACTTCCATTTAAGTAAATCCTTCAATTTCTTACCTGTAAATTTGTAATTTCACCTGATCTGCTGCCTCCTGCTATTACAAACCCACTTGACTGGCTGCGTACGCTGCATGTTCTTGACTGAACCCTTCAAAAATCAATTGATCGATCAAACCCTGTCTTGAGAACGCCATAAAATCAAGATATTCCTCGGCTTTGATCACCGCCTGTTCCTGCCAATCCACCGAAATATTTTCCACACCATAAGTAGCATCCTCAGCGCTGAATCCCTCAAACTTCAATTGATCGATCAACCCTGATTTAGAGAATGCCGTGAAATTAAGATATTGCTGTGCCATAGCAGCCGCCTGCTCCTGAGAAACCGTTACGCTGTTTTTTTTAGCTTTACGTTCTGCTTCTTCTTTAGCCTTACGCTCCTCTTCTTCTTTCTTGGCTTTCTCTTCTGCTTCTTTCTTCGCCAGTTCCTCAGCCTCTTTGGCTTCCTGCTCTTTTTGTGCTTTTTCTTTAGCTTCTCGTTCTTCCTGCTCTTTCTCTACTTGATCTCTATCCTCTCGCTCTTCCGCTTCTTTCTGTTTCACCTTCGCCTCGGCATCTTGTTCTTCTACAGGAGCATTAGCTTTAGCCTCTTCCGTACCCCTGCCAGCCTCGCTCATCGTTCCCACAATAAGTGCAAAGGCGAGTGAGGCGAAAAAGCAGCCCCCTGATATCAGGAAGTTTCGCAGCCTGTATCCCTTTCCTTTCACGAAAGCTAATATGAAAAAGGTCACCATTCCTGCTAAAGCTGTACCTATTAAAATCACTAAGAAAGTTAATAAAGCACCATCTTCAGATCCTAAAATTATAGCCAGGACGAAAAAAGCATAAAGACACCCCCCTGCTTTTAGAAAGTTCCCGCGCCTGTGATCCTTTCCTTTTACAAAGGCAAAAACAAAAAAGACGATCAGCCCTGCTAAAGCCAATGACATTAAAATCAGTAAGAATGCGTCCACAACTAACCTCCTCTGATTTTTATCACATCTCCTTCCAGTATATTAATTAAAATGCGATACTTTCCTTTTTCATACGGGTTATGTAAACGTCCTGAAATTTGCAATCTGGTCACCCGTCTTCTTAACCTTTTTTTCCATATGGGTACTGTACGGATGATCCATGATAGAATAAATAAAGGAGATTTACTTATGAGGGTGGGGAAAAACATGAATGTAACGATGAGGTTTTACCAAGGACCTGAGGATATGGAACTTCAGTACGATTTTTGGAGGAAAGTGACAAGAGATCTGCCCTGGGCCTGGAAGCCGACAAGGTCACCACTGATTTTTCATGAGCAGCCGGCATTTGATCCAAGGTCAAGATGTTTCGTATTTGACGGAGAAGAGCTGGTGGGGCATATGGGATTTTCAGGAAGTGATGAGTTCATTTCCCCTGGGATATCCATGGGTGCTAGATGGGTATCAAGGGGATATTCAAGATGAAATGTTTGATAAAATTTATACATTTGCCAGCAATGAATATGGGGGTAAGATGTTTGCACAGCGCTTCCGTTCGCAGTGGAAGGATCAGATTGATTTCTTTGTAGGTAAAGGTTTCGAAATCACTGGGCGGTCACCCATTTATGGATTGGATGTTAAGAAATGGCTTACACTTCAAACCTTACCTAAAGAGGTCAAAGTGGAAAATGAATTTCATTTTGACTCATTTTTACAAGCAGCGGTAAAAAACCAAACTTATCAACAAGAAGAATTAGCTATGCTTCAGGAGTATTATCAATCCGTAGATTTTGATTTTTCCGTGGCATGTTATGAAGATGAAGAACTATCGGGATATTTTGGTGTCACATTCCGTGAAGATAATAAATACGCTGAAATAATCGCTTCTGGTGTAAATGAAGAAGAGGATTTCATCGCCTGTCTCCAATCAACAGTGGAAAAACTTCGAGAGCTGGGTGCAGAGGTAGTAGGCATACATGAGAGTTCCTTACCAGACAATGCGCGGAAAGAAGCAGGCTTTGAAAAGATATCCGAAGATGTCATGCTCATGAAGAAGCTTTGAGGTTATGGATGAAAATCTTGCCTCGTTTACATGCTCATCAGCTAAAAAACAATCCAGACTGATTCAATAGTGTGAAAGTGCCTGACCCCCACCACGTTAACACTTTATCACAGTGGGGGGTCATGCACAGAAATACAGAAAAGATGAATAACAAAGAGCGCTCCGTGATTGAAGCGCTCTTTCGTATGGACCGGGTTTTGACCGGGTACTCTTCATTAGTTAATCCAGATCTGAGAGTGAAATTCTATATAGCTTGTCATCATTGTCCTGTGGGTTTCCACGACCATCTGTATTATTACTAATGAAATAAAGATTATTATCCTTAATCTGTACATCCCGAATCCTTCCAAGACCAGTGATCACTTCACGGTATTCACCTGTTTCAAGGTCGAATTCTAAAACGGCAGATCCTCTTAATGCTGCAACAAAAAGCTCACCTTCATAATTGTCCATTCCAGAGGGTGCCCAGATGGATTTATCTCCAGAAGTGAATAGAGGAGAAACCATTCCATCTTGTTCTTCAGATCCTTCTATAACCGGCCAACCGTAATTTTGACCAGCTTCAATTAAATTAATCTCATCGTTTGCATTATCCCCATGTTCACTTGCATACATCGTACCATCCGACAACCAAGTCATCCCTTGAGGGTTGCGATGTCCAAAGCTATAAACGTAGGAATCCTCAAATGGATTATCATCCGGGATCGATCCATCTACGTTCATTCTTAAAATCTTTCCACCTAATGAATCCAGGTCTTGTGCTATTTCAGGATCAGAAGCATCCCCAGCCGTAGCGTAGAGTTTTTCATCAGGACCGATTTTTAGTCTTCCTCCATGATGGTAAGTACCGCTGGGGATTTGATCAAGAAGCAGATCCTCTTCTCTCCATACACGATCTTCCAACCGAAGCGTTACGATACGATTAAATTGTTCTTCACCATCTTCATACGTGTAATAGGCATAAGCAAGGTTCGATTCGGAAAAGTCAGGGGCAAGAACAAAACCAAGCAACCCTGCCTCTGAAGCCGTGGATACCTCTTCTTCAAGCTCTACCCTTTGCCTTTCTACTTCACCATCTTCTATTTTGAAAATGTTCCCTGATCTTTCTGTTAAATAAAAGGTATCTTCCCGTTTTTCGATGGACCACGGAACTTCCAGATTATCTGCTATCACTTCTAAACCTTCAGCAGGTAGTGCCGATTCTTCCTGTTTATTATCATCCGGGTTATCAGAGCAACCTGCTATAAAAAAGAAGGTAGAAATTAATAGCGCTATGATTTTTTTCAATTTAAAGTATTCCTCCCTCTTCGACTTTTCTCTGAAGTAGCGGGCAGGTCAATTGCTCACTCATTTCACTCCCCTATTTCTAAATGAATAGAAGGGTTAAAAATGCTATTTTTCTGTGTATCATGAAAGAAGAATAGAATTGGACTGAACGCCCTCCGGCTTCACAATTGTGTCACGAGGACCCCTTTAATAGGTGAGTTTTTTCTATTCCTCCTGACGAAGAAATGATGTCCCTTTAGAAATAAAACCTTCCATAATATCTTTTGGCACCAAACTTCCACCTGTTGCCCAGACTAAATGGGTAGCATGACTTAAACGGGAGCCATACATGCGGTCTAACTGTTGTTGAATGTCAATGGAAGCAGGACCGTACATCCCTGCAAGTGCCGATGGCTCGAGAGAAATACCTTCTGATTCATGTAAAAAAGCTAATAGTTTATACAAGTTTTCGTCGTTGATCGTATAAATGCCGTTCACCATATTTTCTACCAGCCGTCCGGCCAAAGCAGATGGTCGTCCAACAGCTAATCCATCAGCCTCTGTCTTATTATCAAGCCCGATATCTTGAACAGAAATGTCCTCATGTTTTCCAGTGGCAAGTCCAAGCATCACGCACGGAGAGCTGGTAGGTTCTGCAAAGTAACAGTGCACATGATCCCCGAAAACATACTTCAGTCCATAAGTAATACCCGCAGGACCTCCTCCTACACCACAAGGCAAATAAACCACCAGGGGGTGGTCCGCATCAACCGTGATATTCTTCTGTTTTAATTGCTCATGGAGGCGCAAAGCAGCCACGGCATAGCCTAGAAATAGATCCTTGGAATTTTCGTCATCAATAAAATAACAGTTCTTTTGCTTCTGACATTGTCTCCGTCCTTCGTTTACGGCAAAAGAAAAATCCTTATCATGCTCCACCACCACTACACCTTTATCCCTGAGTAATCCTTTTTTCCACTCTTTCGCGTCCACGGACATATGAACCGTCACCTGAAAACCTAAAACAGCGCTCATGATGCCTATACTTAGAGCCAAATTGCCTGTTGATCCTACAGAGATTGAGAAGTTGGAAAAGAACTGCTTGAATTCGGGATTAGCTAACTTGGAATAGTCGTCATCTTTCGTAAGCTTACCATGTTTTATTGCCAGCCCTTCAGCGTATTTTAATACTTCATAAATACCTCCTCGCGCTTTTATGGACCCAGCTACTGGAAGCTCATGATCACACTTTACATACAAATGGCCATGAATGGATTGCTGATATCGCTTTTCCAATTCCTGCTTCATAGAAGGTATGCCGCGGATGGGAGATTCAATGATTCCGTTCATTTTTTTGGTTTCTGGAAATGCCTTAGCTAAATATGGAGTAAACCTTTTAAGAAGCGCTTCTGCTTTATGAAGGTCTTTGGTCGGAATAGGCAGATTTTTTTCAAGCGTGTTATAAGGTTCAAAAGATGTATTAGGCCAAAACGTTTCTTTCTTATTTTTTAACTGTTCAATCAATTCTTCTTTGCTTCTATGACTACGTTTAGAAACCATCAAATCCTCCTTAAATGTTTTGTAAATAATTTAATATAAATTTACCGAGGCGAATACTAAAAAAGCGCCTGACTTCACCACGTTATCACTTTATTGCAGTGGGGGTCAGGCACTTCCATTCTTTATTTGCTGGCTTATGCCACATTAGTATCATTGCTTAACCCTGTTCAGTTACGCAAAAGTTCTTTCATAATACTTACCAGTCTAATTCATGTTAGACGACTATTTGATTAACTTATGAAATTTAGCACAAGGGAATACTTACATCATGCCGCCCTTATAGTGAAAGTGTGTAATATCTTTAACATTGGTTGCGAAAAATGTGGTATATAAAGGTTCTGCTAATTTCTGTCTGTAACATCCTTAACGGAATTTTACCGTTTTTCACGAGATTGCGTTAGCAAAATGTTAGCAATTTTATAAATTAAGACTATAATCTCTGGAACAAGGAGTTATCTCCTTATCCTAATAAAAATAGTTTAGTTCACCGTAGCTTTCTTAGTAGCACCACCATGCATCGTTATTCTTGGCCTCAGTTGAACCTTCTGTGGTTGCTTTTCGAACACAGAATGGGTTGATTTACTTGCCCAAACATACGCTTCACCAGCTTTTAATTGGTTAAGTTGCTTTGCTTGCAGACTCTCAGTTGCAGTTAATGTCTTCTGGATGTGCTTTAACCATGCTGGTGCATTAAATTTGTGCAATACAACGATATTAGAAAGCTCTATTATTTCTTTTGGTACAGAAGGTGGGTTTTGGGATGCGATTAACATCGAAACACCTTTATGGCGCATTTCGCGAATGACTTCTACTACATTGCCCATTAAACTTTGATCCTTCATGTACTTATGTGCTTCATCAAAAACAATCATTTTATTAAACAATTGGTTTTTATATTTCACATCTGAGAAAATTCGGAGTAGAACCATAAATAAGCCTAATGCCTCATCCTCTTCAATAAATTCATCTCTAATATCTACAATAACAACTCTCCCTGGCCGTAAAATATCACCAATTTTTGCTCGATCATTAATATATTCTTCTACGAATTTCATTCGCTGCTCGAGTAATCTTCTAGGTCGATCTTCAAAATCTTCTTCCTGTACCCCCTTACGGATGTTTTCTAGTGTTAGATTTCTACGATATTCTTTCAAGACTGATTTTAATTGGCGTAAATACAGAGCAGAGCTATCCCCAGTATTCATAAGGAAATTCCAATCCTCTACATTTAATTCTCTTGTACTAAATTGTAAGGGTCGTACATCAATGTTTTTATATTCCTCTTTACGCTCTTCCACACGATCTTTTGGCGTGATGATCATGACATCTTCAATTCCATCTGGTTTCACACCATACTCTTGTTTTAAGCGTTCCAGTTCATCAGAATTAGCGTTCGCTTCCTTAATACTAGTAAACTCTGGTTGGTAGTTTTCCGATTTACTATAGTGAAAAACAACACTAGCTAAGGGGGCAGGTAACTTATTCGCTTTGTTAAATTGTTTGGTTGCCATCTCAAGAATGGTTCCAACCGTGTAACTTTTTCCGCTTCCTTGCACACCAAATAAGCTAATGGTCGACGTTCCATCCAAGTCCAATCCAACTGTATCGCCAGTAGAAGCTAACTTTCCAAGGATGCCATATTGATTAGTTATATGATGCTCTCCTAATAATGCGATAGGCTCATCACAAGAAATTACTTCCTTTGATGTTTCAGATACACCTTCCTCATTATCAACAGATTCATTCTCTTCTTCACGAAAGTTATCACCTAAATCAAGATCAAAATAAACACCTTCCTCTTCTTCCGGTTTTTTTTCTGCTGAATCATGATCAATGTTTTTTGATTCGTCTATGGTAGGTTCTTGCTTAGAATCATTTTCTTGTTCCCTTGACTCTTTCTCGGACTCCTCTTCATCCACACTCGCTTCAGTCTTTGTACGTGAGAAAAAGAAGGTAGTGCGCTGTTTTAAGTAATCATGCGAGAATATTTGTGTATCATTACTAAATTGCTTTTTAGCATTATTTAAATATTCTTCAACATGTGGTTTTCCTATAACGTGATAACTTACTCCACCAATATTTGTTGTATCAATATCTTGTTCGCTCAACACAAATAACAATGCATGTTTTTTAAACATGAGTGAATAAGGATTATCTAGATCACTCAATTGGCTAAAGAACTGTGAGAAGCTAACATACGATTCTTCATCAATACTTTTAAATCGATACGATCTATCCAAGTAATACTGAAGAATTTTCGAAAGCTCTCTTGCACGATATAGATTAGTAGCTTCATTCAACGAATACTGTTGGAATTTTTGCTTCAGCAATTGTTTACTATTCTCTAACTGCGCATTGATTGAGTTTCTAAAGTCTTCTGCACTAGAAATATTTCCACCTGGAAGATTAGAACGCCATTTTACTTCAATTAGATTGAAAGTAATTTCTCTTGTCTCCACATTACACGCAATCATTAAAATGTCGGTCATTTTTTGCGATGACAAATGTTTTCGTTCTTTTAGGAACCAATCTTTATGGGCATCTAAAGGAAGAATGATTACTTTCATCTTCCCATCAAGACAGTTCATCTCATTTAAATAAAGACGTGCAAGAGCCATACCCATTGCACCTTTAACTTGACTTTCACTTGATGATAATTTCATCACAAGTCGTCCAGAGATGGCATTTAAGCTATCAATGATACCACGCTCCGCACCCTCTTCCAGATGTAGATCTAATTGCTTAGCTAATGGCTGCACCATATTTTCTATCTCAACCAATTGATTGGTTGAGACATAGACATCGCTTTTTTCTAATACTTCACCAGGGATGTAATCAATCAAATGATAGCGATCTCTTCCTGATGCCGGTCGATCAAGAAAATCTACTCCCAGATATTCATCGAGCAATAGCACCCAATCGGAAGTGTTATGAATTATTTCTAATTCCAACTTTTTGTTTGGACTAATGTTAACTTCTATTGCAGGTAGGTCTCTTCGATTATTCGGCTCATCAAACATAGTTAGACCAGTGAATGCATCAATGATTCGATTCAAACGTATATTACCAGAGTCTTTAAGTTCATATTTTGTTGATATAAACTTCTTCCAACTCGAATCATGTTCACGATCACTTCGGCCACCAGTACGTGTCGTTAGCTCATAGTTTAATCCTTTAAAATAAGAAGAACGATGCAATTTTGCTTCTTCTGCTGTTACAAATCCTGATTCAACCGTCAACATTTGATAAAGAATTGATATGTTTGATTCAAACTGCCCTGGTGATTGTAGAAAATCTTTTTTCAAGTGCTTCGAATAAGAGATAAGTGGGAACAATGGATTTTCCGCTTCCATAGTCAACTTCTCCTGAAAGCTATCAACTCTCTTATTTTCCCCTGCAGACATGAGGGAATCTATTGCTTTTGCTAGTTGATCAAGGTTTTCTTCTTCATCAGTAAACAAGTGAAGCTTGATACGTAAGTCAGCGAACACTTGGTATTTATCGTCTTCTAACGACTTATATAATTGTTTCAATAATTGCACTAACTCAGCACCATCACCTGGTTCAAATACATTTATTGTTAATACACTTAAATAAGGGCGTCTTTCTAAATACTGAAGAATGTGTTGGTTTATTTTTGGAACAGGAAACTTCACCTTTCGTTTAAACCCTTGATTTAACTTTAGAAGAGAATTAATTTGCTGTGAATAAGACTCCTCCATCATTTTTTCTAATGGTATAAATACACTCCAGCTACTGCCAATATTATCTGTATTTACAAACCAAGAGTTATGCTTATCCTTCATGATAAACGGAAAATGAAGACTTGATTGCTCATGTAAGATTTCTTTTATTTTTTTAATTTCACTTGCTTTATCATCTAATAAGGCGGATTGTCGAATCCATCGTTCTCCTATCTCTTCATAAGATAAAAGCCATGAAAGATTTAAAGGGTGTGTTGGTGTCATGACATAAATTGTTTCCCCATTCATGTCGTTGACACCAATTAAGTCAATCATGCGAAGTCTGTTTAGTAATTCTTGCATGTCTTCTGATTCCTGAGCCAAAAGTTTTTCGATAATATTCTGATAGCTCTCCACATATGACCAAGCATTATCTAACAATAGCTCTTCTTCAAAACTAATAATTTGATCCCAGTGATATGGTCCAATATCTAATATTGATTCAAAGAATTGTTTCCTAAGCCTAAGAAAATTTTTCAACATTGATACAGAATCATCAGAAAGCTCAGCTTGATCCTCAAAGACTAACGATTCTTCTAAATTTTTGCCTGTCAATCTATTAGATCTTTTAAGTTCAATGGCCCCTACATACCCTGGATTTTTCAGCCACACTTCATGTATCTTGTGTAAAAATAGGTTTGTAGACAACTTGTACATAACATTTTCTTTTTCGTTGTACACTTTCATTGGTGCTTGGAGGTTTTGCCCTTCTTCATTGGGTTCAAACCCGAACTCAAGATCATTGCTATTATAAATAAACGGCTGATCTTGTTCAATACTAGTAGTTTTGCCTTCAAACAGGATATCTTGACCACCTGACAAAACTGTTCCGATCTCTTGTGGTACCTCTTCTTCATCTTCTTTCACAAGTACAAACGCTTGGTTGGAAACCGATTCAGCAATAATAAAATTATCATCTGATAACGCTCTGACTCCAATCTTATACGTACCAGGCTCTACTGATTTTAGCTTTTGAAGCTGGTTCGGAGTTACTTTTTTCACTTGTTTCATTTTATTTGTGTTTGGCTTTTTCGAAGACGAGATAGTATGCACATTTGTGTAATCTTCTTCTGCCGTTGCATCAATCAAATGTACCTGCATTTTCATCCAATCTTCACAACGAGGCGGGGTAGGTTCAACTGTATAATAAATTGAAAAGTGACTCCCTGTACCTATCGTTAACTCCACAACACTATCCTTATTTTTTAACGCAGGTCCTTTGATTTGATCAATCTGGAAACTGCCTAAATTATCGGTTAGTGCTTCAAGTTTCAAGTTATTAAAGTTTAGCTTTTCCATCAATTTGGGATCGATTAATGTTTCTTGGATCCATTGGTCAAAATTAAAGCTAATAGCGTACTGCTTTAATAACTTTAATAAAATCGTTTTTATTTCCTTGTTCTTTGTATTAATACCTTCTACACGGTTCTGGAGTGGTTTCGAAACACTTCTTAAACCATCCATCGTCTTTATATTTTCTTCTACTCTTGATGTTAATGATCCACTGGATAATAATTTATTATCAGGAAATAAATATACATAAGGTAGGTTACGCCCTATGGATTCTGCTGAAAACCCCTGGTTTATAAGGGATAGGAAATAGAGCGACCAGTCTAGTGCAGTAGGTATCTTCCAGTTTCTTTCGATTGTCACAATTGCCTGTTCAAAGGCCGTGCGTTCACTCCCCAAATATTGTTGAATAACTTCATGCTTTAAGTTCTCTTTCACACTATCATAAACGTAATAAAAAGAGATCGGTTCAAATGTCGCTATGTCAAAAGAATCTTCAGCTGCTGTTTTTAAATTATGGGGAATAAAAACAATCACCACTTTTTCTTCTGCATTTCTACGTTCCACTAGCTTTGTTGCATGAATTTTTCCACTTTCTACGTTTTCTTCATCATTTCCAGCAAGTATATAGCTTTCAAACTTTCCAGCACCAATCTCATTTAACTCTTGGTTTGCTTTTTCCATCACATTGATGCTTAAATCCGTCACTTGTGCACAGTGACCAGGCTCTTTATTAATAAGCATTTCTTTTAAATTATTTGCTACAAATTGTCCAATACGTTCATCAAGATGTTGCCTTTCCTGCTGTTGCATCACGTTTGCCTCCTTTCACATCGTATCGGGCGATTAACCATTGTGTATTATAGGCATCACTTAACGCCTGATAATAACCTATTTCTTGAAGCTTAGTCGTAAAGTAATTTTTGCTTTGACGTAGTGAATGAAAGGCTTGTGATGATTCATATCCTGGAATAATGTCATCCACATAAAATCCGTAACGATCCCGAATCCAGTTCAAAAATTGATCGAGCCTCAGAACCTTCGTTTCAAAGGAATATCCTTTTTTTTCAACCATAGCAAGGTGAATTATCGTATCTAACAATTGACTTCCAATTGTGTATTTTTTATGTGAGCCAGCTTGACGTAAAATACCGCGCTCATCATTTTTAGAAAAAGCTGAACTAATCAACCGTTTGAAAAATGCTACATAATATTTGTTATATTCACGATTTATCACTGCTACATAATTAGTAAAGTAATCTTCTTCTGGATCTTTCTCAACATCATCTACAAACTCTTTAAGTCCATCAAACCTTACCTTGAAGTAATTTTCTACCTTTAACTTTTCAGTAGAAAGATCAAATTGCAATACTTCTTCTAAACTGTAGTTTTTGTCATCATCCAAATACTCAAGGAAATCTAGCTTCTTACGAATATAGAACATAGATTCTACAAATAAGGATAGCTGTTGCTCATGAATCTCTATATTTCGTCTAGATATTTTAGAGAGATGAGAGGAATAATTTTGCATCATGTCCATTTGAAAGAATGGTTGATACTTGCAAGCATTCATATCCGTTAATTTATTCGTCCTAGAACAACCACAATCTATATTCATGGTCTTTTTTTTGACCATCACGGGTAGCATTTGAGCTGCTCGCAAGACATATAATCCAATATGTAACATCATCACTTGGGATAATGACTCTATTAATGCTGTTCTTGACATAACATGTTGGTATGCAAGTAAACGCTCGATATCATCTGCTAATAATCTTGCTTGTGTCATACAAAGAAGAGGATCCTCCGAGTGTATCCTTTCTTTATCATTGTCTTGGTCATTGCTTAATTGGTTGGTAATGCTAGAAATTAACCAAGTTGATAAATCCTGTTGGTCATCATTCTCCACTTGATCGAGTTCTCGGTTGTAACCATTGGATAAGAAATCCGTTAGTTTTTGGATAATGAGATCTTGGTTTTGCACTTTTCGTTCTTCATCTGCCTTATAAAGTAAGTGCCAAAGCTCTTCACTACCACCGTAATCATCTCGATTCTTAGTATTACTAGCTTTATATGCGTTCAGGGAAAGGGGTAATAGGGAAACAAACTTACTTTCTTTTTTCTCACTTTCCTTATGAAGCATATCCATGTAATCATTCTTCAACCATTTTTCTACGAGCTCCTTATGATCGGAAAAACCATCAAAAAGTAGCTCATTATTCCAAACGTACTCCAACAATTCGTCAACATTATTTACTAGTGGGGATTGCGTTTTCCCATTAAATTTAAGGAGCGGCAGAAGGTTGATCATAATACGGTCTTTATTAATCGTTTTTGCCTGCACCTTTAATACTTTATTAACGTAATATTCTTTGTGGTTTTTTAAAAGGGTTTTCACTGTTCAGAACCTCCTTCCTCAATCGTTACCAGCACCAATTTCTTTCCATCTTTTTTGGCAATATATCTACCAGTATGATCCGATAAAATAATCTCTTCATATCGCTGACTTAACAGCTGTCTCTTAAAAATAGATAGGTTCATAAAAGCACCACGCAGTTCATAAGCAGTTGGTACATAGCCCTGATTCACTTTATGAAATAGCTCATATAAATCTAGTGTTACCTCAAAGCTAATCCTTTTATTAGGTTTATACACCAACTTAAACGCATCTGGCTCGTATTCAATAAAATCGAATCCATCTCCAAGTGTTAACATTTCTAGCTTGAAGTCATCCTTTGGATACACGCGCATACTGAGTAAATCTTCTGTCCTCCATTTACTTTCACGTAAACTTAAAGAGCCTTTTAGCGGTTTAAGGATTCCTTCAGTAAATGAAATAGCCTGCAGAATTTGGTCACGCACTTCCACTAAGTCTTCATTATCCTCAAATAACTTTGAAAAACGTTTAAAGGAAGGATATGGTAATCTAGAATCCTGATTTAAAGACTCAAAGAAATATTTTCGTTTGCTCATTTGAACAAAGTGCTTGAATTGCTTGACACGATAAAGGTTGGTTAACTGCTCTTGTTCGAGCGGCTTTTGCTTATAAAAAGCATCAAGTACGTTTGCTTCTTTTTCAACCCCATCAAAGTCTTTAGTTGCATACATTTTTTGGTCACTACTACTTGTTTGAGACAGCTTTTTCTCAATCTGTGGAATTGCCACCTTTGATACATCAATATCCTGTAGTTCTTTCATCAAACGGTCACTACTATTACCTGCATTAAACATAGAATTGTAATAATACATATTGCTTATTTCTTGTAAGCTTTTTAACGATCCATCTTTCATAAGTTGTTTCATTTCTTTGCTAGATTTTGATCCGTAAATTATATATGACAATGCAGATCGGATATCACGCATCGTAATGTGGAATTTTTTCCGTAAATGAACCAACTCAAATACACGACGAATGTTCTCCTTCACTTGTGGACCAATCGTTTCATCATTCAATGTTTTTATGTTAAAGCATGTCGGACAGATAAATTCATCCGTACATACATCACAATCTTTAATGACATTAAGGTCTGCAAATTGATTCATTAGTTTCTCGACAATCGAGGGCTCTTCTTCTGTTCTAGCAACGACGGACCTCCAATTCAAATTGACAAGTGCAAACTCACCTACATCATTCACTCGCTTACGAAGATAGCCTTCTACAGTTTGAAACAAGTGATGATATTTGGAATCATCGAGAAATTCCATTAAACGCCCTTCATTGATGGCAATTAAACGAACCTCTTTTTTATCTTCAAAGCTTTGTTCAAATGCATTGTCTGTTGTAAAAGGTTGGAAGAAGTCTTCTAATACTTTCTTGTTTAACACTTCTCCTTCATCCTGTGAACCGTCATAATTGGTGATTAGTTTTACTTGCTGAAATTCAATTTCTTTCCCATTTCCTTTTTCAGCCGTAATTTTACCACCATTTTTTAGCAGTATATTTTCAAGACGTTGAATGAAAGCTGTCTTTCCATCCCCTGCATTCCCTGTGATGATCACAAGCTGATATTTTCCATCGATAATCGATTGACGTAGCTTTTGATCAAGACGTGTATCAATATAATTTGCTTCTGCAAACCTATCTAAGCCTCTTGTCCCTTTATTACTAATTGCGCTTTGGCTATAAAGGCTCTGGTAATAAGGAATTAAATGATTACAATAATTTTTATTGATGCTAGGAGATAAAGGAGTAATATTTTTCAAATCTATTTTTGGCTCTGTAATCTTTACATCTTTAAATATTTTATGAATTTCATTTAATTCATCTAGCATTTCCTTCGGAGATTTAAATCGATCTTGTTTTAATGAAGCACATGCTTTCCCAATCCAAGAATTCAATTCTTGTGAAATACTTTTACGATAATCAGTTAAAGGTGTTGGCTCAACCCCAAGATCTGGCTGTCCATTTTGATAAGGATGCTCTCCATTACTAAGAAGCTCATACAAAAGCACCCCTAATGAAAAAGTATCAATACTTGCATCTATACCAATCGTATGCACATCAGGTGCAGAGTACCTAGGAGTTGCCCCTAATAATCTAGAGTCATCTTGTTTTCTACTAATGTTAAAATCAATTAATACAATATTTCCATCATTAACCATGATGTTACCTGGCTTAATATCAGCATGAACGATCGGCTCAGGACGATCCTGCAAGTAACATAATGCATCTAATATTTCCTTCGCCCAGTTGATTACCTTCGTAATTGAAAAGTCTGCACCTTCATCGATTAGCTGCTGAATCGACTTACCAGGTATGTATTCCATTTTTAAAACTATTTGACTGCCGTTATAAATACTATCGACATCATAGGCTTTTGCGATATTTGGGTGATCAAGCGTTTTCAAACGATGGTATTCGTCTAATGCTACATTTTCGTTTGCAACATTACGTTTCATCACTTTTATAGCCATGCTTTCCTGTCTTGGAATGACAAACGCTTTATATACGTTACTCGTCCCACCTTGACCAAGTCGTTCTTCAATCAAAAAGCGTCCTTCAATATCTTTTCCCGCTTCATAAATAACCTTATCGTCTACGACACTTTCGGATGAACTTGAAGGTTTTGTTTCATCTTTTTTCAAATCTTCCAAAGCTTCAGATGCATATTCGTACCATTGATTAGAGTGATCATGTCCCATCTTTTGAATCACTCTCAAAAGTTCTTGGTCTTTTACATTAGGAAGCTCTGGTAATAATCCATTCGTTGTTTCAATTGTGTTTTCATCAGAACCCAAAAGTAAATCATAAAAGATCCTCGCTAACGAATAGAGATCAGAACTCTCATTCGCTAGTGAAAAATCACCCCGGACGCGTAATGGTGTATATCGATCATCCAAACTTTCCGCTAATGTTTTCGTCATTATGGTTGATTTCGTTGAAGCGTCTCTTACACGGGAAAACTCAAAATTCTGCAAGAATAACTGATCTTCGCTATCCACTAAAATATTCGAAGATGTTAAGTTACGATGAATAATACCGTGCTTATGAACCTCTTTTAAGATGTTCAAAGCTTGAACGAAAAGTGCTCGTGTTTTAGATTCACCTATCTGGCTATCGGTTAAAAACCATTCTACTAACGGTGTTCCTTTAGGAGCGGGATAAACTACACAAAAACGACTTTCATCCCCGTCTGGTACAAATCCTGTTTTTGGCTGCACAATTCCTTTAACATCTTCTAATTGATATAAGGTCTGGTAATCATTTTTGATTAAATGCATTTGACGCTTTTGGTCATCACCAGAAAGATATGGATCCATAAAAAATTCACGCAAAAGAAATTCTGGCTTACTCCTAATATCCGGCTGATACACAATATATTCATTGTATAACTCTGTTTGCGCAATTTTATCGTCCTTAACTTTGAACTCACGAAACCCTTTCTCATTATTCCTGATCGGGTCAAAGATACTGAATAACTGCAAAGCCCGCTCTTGTAATTTCGTAGTAAAAGCAGGATTACGGACACTCCCACTTATTTTATCTGGTGATTGGATGAAGCTTTTGATTGATTTTAGCGTGTGCATCTTCTTTTTACTATTCCCTTTAACAGAAATTCGCACATTACGTCCGCTAAAATGGATCACATCCTCTATCCAAATACTAGATAAAAATGGATCTTTATTAGCTAGATACGATTTTAATATTTTTGCCTGTCTAGATACTTGTCCAATAGGATTGTTCTTGATAGAAGCTCCAAGTGTTATTTTCGCATCATTACCAGCTATTTCTCCGTGCCAGTATTTATCTTCAATAACATAAATCGCATGGGGGGCTACCACAACAACATCATATTCAAAAAATTGTCCATTCGATGATGGAATCTCAAAATTATGATAGATATGAAAATCATCTGGTAGCGATGCTTTTAGCTCTCTTATTAACAGTTTCTCGCCATCGGAAGCAGTACTTCCAGCCTGATGAACAATTGCCATCTGTTAATTCTCCCCTTTTTCAATTCGAATGTTTACGTGATTTTTTTTAAACAAGTTTGTGATAAGATGTAAAACTTCTTCAAGGTTTAATGAGTCATTTTTATCAGCGTAATTTAGGACTAATTCCTCAAGTGAAACAGAAGAAGAATTTATTGCTTTCAACAATTCCTCTTCTTTTTTATTCAATACGCCTTTTTGAACAGCACCTTCCACACTTTCACGAGCATTACGAATCTGACTATGTATTTTCGTTAATGGATGAAGGTCATTAATAGTATAGTTTTTTTGAAGATCTGCTTGCACTCTAAATAACGTAGAGCTTACCGAGAAGACTTCATCCTCGATATTAGTTACATCAACTTCCAATATCTCATTAAGATACGTTAATCGTTGCTCTAAACGATCCGTTTGCTTCAGAAATTTTTTCACTTGCTCTTCAATGGTTTCTATAAATTCTTCCTTTAAGCTTTTATAGCTCTTAGATTGCTCTGTTTCGTTAAATTGTGTTTTCAACCTTACTCCAACTTTACTTTCATCCAACAACTTTTGATAACTTTCCTTCTCTGATTTAAACTGATCGCGTGATTTATTAATTTCGCTTGTAATTACAATACGTACCTTTTTCAGCCTGTTTAGCCATGTTTCATGGGAGATAATAGTTGCTTTATCCCAAGCCACGTCAAGGTCTTGATCAATTTTATTAATTTCTTCAATTAAATGAGATAGTCCTAATTTTTCTAGACGCTCAATTAACTCCCGTATTTCTAATCTTGCATTAAAATAACTTTTCCATCCTAGCCATGTCTCTACGTTTGTCTCCAGATTTTTCCGTTCAACCTTTAAGCTATCCCAATCTTTGTGAAGTCCCTCTACTGTAGAAGACACCTCGACGAAATAATCTATACCATTATTACTCATACCAAAACAATTTGGTTGTGTCTTAGAAAGACGTAACTTCGCATTATAAATATCTGTGTATTTCGTTTGAAGAGCTCTTAACTTATCACGTATATCTTCACCGCTTTGATACCACCTTTGCATTTCATTATCATCAGTAGCGGTTACCTCTTCCATATTATTTACTAGTTCTGTTATGATACGACTAGATTTATCAAGCTTATCTCCTAAAATATTAATCTTGTTATTAATATAAAGACTCATTTTCTGTTGTAGAACTTGCTCTTCTTCTCTCACTGTTTTAGAAAGATCTTCATACATGTTCTCATCACTTAGATGCTCGATACCTGCTTGAATGGCATTTGTATCTAATTTTACTTTTTCATTTACTAAATCTAGTTCATCCTTCAATTGGATAATGTAGTTTAGTTTGTCTTGTAATGTTACTTTCCACTCTTCAATCGTAAGTGGCTTGATATATAGCATTTGTTTTCGTTCTTCATACTGGAATAGCTTACGATAAGCACCAAACAAATAAATATACTTAATCTCATCCGCGATATATCCCAATTCTTTTAACTTATCCGATATGTCGAACAACTTAGCAGCTTGACATTGTTTGTTGTTTTCATAAATTTCTAGCTCACTATTCTGAATGGTTTCTAAGCATAGCTGTTCCGCTGGATGAATTCGTGCGTATAAGTGACCGTCATCACCAACTTGAAGAAGTGCAGGGAAGTGCTGCATGAGTTGTTCAAATGGTGAAACAGTATTGATATTAAATTTGCTCATTACCTTTTCACGTTTATCTGTAGTAGAAAGTCTTTTATAGTTTTCTACTATAGGTTGAGTACCACGCTTCACCGAAAGTTGAATATTTTCATTTTCTAAGAAAATTTTAAAATATTTCATGCGTTGATTCAATTTTCCTACCATTAATGTGTGGTAATTCGGAAAACGTTCCTCACACATATGTTCAAAAAGCTCTACTAGAACACTTCTACCATGATTACGCAATTCAATAGAAGAATGACTGACTTTTTTCATGTTTTGATTAAACAAAGTAGTTATGGTTGCATCAATAATCTCTTTTAACACATACTCTAGCTCTTGTTGCTCACTTGGTGGTACATCAGTTGTTTTTGTTAAGTAATAGATTAGATTTAAAGCTAACTGCGCATCGATTGCTTCAATTGGAACTAAATTCGATAGCATCGGAAGGGCATCTTCTATTTTTTCCTTCATGTTTACCGTGAACAAATAACAAGGATTGGAACGGTCTTGCTTAATAATCGCATTTCTTTTTTCTCCAGATAAATCTAAATAAAATACCCACTGACCAACATAAGCATTTTGTTGATCCCCTACATCTGTATCAAATAATCTTGGTTTCGTTAACGTACTTTGCGTAATGATATGCAAATGACGATTTGGATAACGAGTTTTAACTTTATCGTACGTCCCGCCTAAATCTGTTGCATAAACGTTTGGTGATACAAGCTGAAATTCGATCTGATCCTCTGTAACTTGCTCGAACAAACAGTTCCATTTTAGTTGTCCTTTCTCTGTTAATAACTCAGGAACAACCGAAGTATTAAATGATTTAATAGCCTTCTCTTGGTACTCTTTATCTGATGCTTGGTAGAAGCGGAAGAAGTCTTTAATGGCTTGTTCAAAAAAACCTTCTGGTGCAGACTGCACTTCGTCTAACATCGTTAGCCGGTATCCTTCAATTCTACTTTGACGTATTTCATTACCAAGCCATTCAGCTAACAGTTTCTCTGTTTTATTGTTAAACAAGTCATAATAAGAAAGGACTTCATGCTTACAACCTTGCGGAAAGCCAGCTAGTACATAAATGAATTGTTTATAATCAGGATCATTCTCTACTTTTTGCAATAAGTTTTTCACTTTTGGTATATATTTCGAACGTTCACCTAGTAAAATATTACCTTTAAGAATATCTTCTACTAGGTTGGTTACAGTGTACTTATAACTAGTACTCTCGAAATGTTGAATAATCGTATTAAACGCTGAAATAACTGAACGTGGTCCATTCCCAATATCTTTACGAGTACAATCGGTCAGTTGGCCTAATGATTTAAGCGCATGTTCATCAATAATATCACCTGATATTTTTTCAAATTTTAAATAACTGGCATACTTTTCCCATAGATCAGTAGCAAAGTCTGCTGTGTACATTTTTGATAAATCAATCAGCATCTTTTGTCCCCCAAATCGATCAAGGGCATCTGATTTCACCTGTTGCATTTGAACATAAGAGTTTAAAGGCAGGCCAACCATAATACCAAACTTCCCTTGTCTGTCCATTGTTTGATTGGCAAGCTCAAACATATATTGGAATACCTTTTCGGGAGCAAGTTCGCTTAATGTAATTTGAAGCTCATCAGTAAAAACCATTAATCCTTCATAACCGTGACGTAAAAGGAAAGTAGTAACTCGATCAAGAAACTGAATTAATTCACTAATAGTGCGATCAAGACGATACGTTCCTTCACGTATCTTCAACTCCATATGCTCAATTGCACTCTCTCTGTCCATTCCAGCCTTTACTAGTAAATTAACTTCTTTTTTCATACTTTTTTTAGTAAAGTTGTCAGCAATTTCAATAAATTCATATAAAGCTTCCGTATTGGATTGTTCTAATTTATAGCTAATCCACTTTGAAACACCTTGAAAAAGGTCATCTAGTGAACGCCAGCTGAATGGAGGAATTGCCATAATTCCTTTCTCGTTGCATTGCTTCCACAAATATACGAGTAAGCTCGTTTTACCTAAACCAAAGTCACCAGTAACAAGTCCCGAGAAAGCGCGTTTATTTTGTACCAAATAACGAAATAGACGTTTTTCATAATCCTTGGTATTCCCTAATGACATATGTGTCATTGCATGCTTCATATAGTTTCTTTCAACATTATCAGGTGATGTAATTAGCTCCTCAGATGAAACTGTATTAATAACCGGATTTTTACTCAATACTTTGCTTACTTCTTCTAATTCTGCTACTTTACTCAAGTTAGCCACTCCTTAAAATTCAGTTTGTTTTAAGCAATTAAGAATCGTCCCTGTCGTTGTGTATCTCGTTTCAAATGCCCGTGTATAACGATTGGATTTCTCCACCAACAGTTCGATTTGATCCGGACTAACTAAAAATAAGATGGATAATTCCTCCTTTTCTTTATTTGTTATTAGAATGTTTCCTAATTTATTCCCAGTCTTCGCTTCTATGTATTTTTGTAGACCGTAAGCAAAAAGGATAGGATCAACAAATGTAAGATAATTATATTGATTATCCATTATTTCATGTAAAAAGACATTTGCCTTCCCTATCGTCGTATTATCCAGTCCAGTAATATGCTCTTCCTCAGGAAATTTTTCTTCTAGCAATTTAATGAGTGTTTGGTACTGATCTATAGAGCTTTTTTTATCTTCAATTGTAATCTTTGTAGTAAAGTAATAGGTTGAAAAATATCTTTTTGAATGTTTATCAAAGGATTTTAAAACATGTAACATATGCAGGAGCATTGGTATTTTAGCTGAATTTTTAATGTAGATATTCTTAAGCTTTTGTCCCTGTTCTGTGAATGTTACGTAGCTATATTTTCCTATTCTTGATTTTTCTAGTAAATCTAAATCTACTAACCGATTAAAAACATCTCTTCTTTTTCCAAATTCCACACCATCTTCAACTGATAATTCCACGATTTTTTCTACCGCCATTTGATCGGTTAAAATAGAAAAAACCTGATTAATCCATTCCATATTCAGGCGATCGATTAGGTATTTATATTTCATACAAAATTCCCCTTTTATATAGTCAATCTAATTATATTATAACAAGAAATTGGATTGACTTTCCCTCATTAGGATGAAAAATACAAAAAATTCAATATAATGCGGGACTGTTGTCTCAAGGAGCGTTCTTCAAAGAGGAAGAATACATCTTTCTTTTCAAACTACTCATACGTCTGAAAAATTACCTTCATGTATATGAAAGAAATAATAAAGAGGCCTCCCACAAGTTAAATAAACTTTTGAGAAGCCTCTAATAATATATACTGATATGTTAACATTTTGTTATCCAAACCCTTATACACCATGGGATTGAGCGGTCATCACATTATGCTGCCCGTAAGATGAGAGCGTGTAATATCTTTAACGTTGTGTACGAAAGGTGTGATATATCAGTGTTTTGTTGAGCATCAAATATTCTCTGGTTTTATACTAGTAGTTGCTTCGAATTTTCTACCATTTGTTATTAACGGGTTTACTACAGTAAAATGGCAATGGTTTTGAAATCAAAACCATTGCCATTTTTATCAAGGAATTAGGGTTATGGTTTTACCACAATCGCACCAAATGCGGAGTATCGTTGTACTGCGCAACAAGTAACATGTTTTGTTCGTTATTCTTCTTCAAAATACGCCAAAATAAAGCCCTTTGACCAATGCCAGATAAGTTTCACAAACTTATCTGGCATTGGTCTATATTCTATTCTAATAATCATTTAAATCAAAGTCCTTAATTGACGTTAGTATACCTTGAACAGCTTCATTCTTAGTGGGAGCCTCTACTTTGTAATGCCAGTTGTCAAAATTGGCCATAGCTATACATTGATCCGCTTGATAAATCTCAATAAATAAAGGGGCACTCTTAACCTCAAGGTACAAGTACTCTTTGTATAATATAAATTTTCCCTCCTAACGGTTATTTATAGATTGACCTGGTGTTTCATTGATGTCTACTAAGAGCTTACCTGAATGGACTTTAACAACATGAATAATTTTATAAAACATAGGTAATATTGGAGATCCGTGCCCTCGCTCAATTAAAATGACATATGTCTTTTCAATACCGCCTTAATAAACGAATTATTCCAGTGATATTCCTCCTTCATCTCTTAAGTCCTTAATTATTTTTCAGACAGCTTTTCGTATTTCTACATCATAACCTTTTTCTGTAATAAAATCTTCTAATTGTATTCAAAAGATTACCATTTCATTAAGTGTTTCTCAGTGTATTCCCCCCTCCCAGACTTGTATGGTTCCTACTCCTATCCTATAACTCTCTGATTGTAATAAACTAACGATTACAAAAAACTAGATATAAAATTTGGCTTATAGTTATTAAATCTTCCAGTGCACCCTCGAAATGTTATTCAAAAAGAATAGCATTTTATTTTCGTCCATTAATTTGTATCACATAGACTGCATATTTCCGGTGAATGACTTGCTAACATTTTAAAAGGGGGAGGGGAAAATTTGGAAAAAGCACTTTCAACCGAATTTGGGACCAATGTTTCTCGGATTAGAAAAGACTGTGGTTTTACACAACAAAAGTTAGCTGAAAAAGCAAATATTGATAGAAGCTATCTTCTCAAAATTGAAATAGGGGAAGCAAACCCCTCGCTATCAGTTATTCTTCGTTTGGCTGATTCGCTCAAAACTACACCATATAAGTTATTAGAAACAGATTAAGAAAGCAGGTGAAAAATGAGTATTGATTGGAAGAAAGAGTTAGCGATCAATATACGGAACAGGAGGAAAGAACTAGGCCTCACGCAAAATGATTTAGCAAAAAAAGTTGGAATTGGTAGGACCACTATTTCAAGAATAGAAAATGAGTTTCACAATCCATATTTAGATACTTTAGAAAAGTTAGCCAAAGCACTGGAAATTGACCCTAAAAACCTTTTTAGAACCGATTGAATGAAAGGATGTCAATTATGGAATTTTTTAAGGAAGATTCGATTGAAGATGTATTTTGTAAGGTGCTAACAAAGAATGATGACAGCGGGCGCCATGGTGTCTTAATACCAGTTTACGCCTATCATCTTTTCCCAGACTTTATCAATTTTAATCCCGAAGATAAACAGAACTATGAAGCTCGTATTGTTACGCATTGGAAAGAATCTACAGGGTGGGAAAAAAAAGAAAGTAAATGGAAACACTACCATAGGTATCCTGAAAGAAGGATGACCAGTTTATCCCCAGAATTATTAAATAACAAGAAAGATGGTACTATTCTAGTATTCGGAAAATACCGAGATAAATTCGAATATGAGTGTCACATTATTCCTCCAAGTAGTGAACATTACGATCAAGTCATCGACCTTTTTGGATTGAACTATTTAAACAATCGAGTAGAGGGATCTGCTCTCCTTCCGTTCGAAGAAATCTTCCACTCAACTTCCAACAAGAAAATTTTTGAAGAGCTGATGAGTAAAATACAAAAAGTAAACGAAAAAGGTTATATTCAATCACAAAAAAAGGGCGATACAGCAGTTGGCTTCACCTTTGAAGAAGAGTTGGGAATAAAATCTAATAGTAATAAAAATCCTGATTTTAAGGGAATAGAGATAAAATGTGGACGATCAAGACAAATCAAACAGAAAAGGAGAGCTTCTACAGGAAAACAAACGTTATTCTCTTTGGTGCCTAATTGGGGAATATTATCAAGCAGAAGAGACCTTGTTGAAGAATACGGAAAATATGACCCTATAAAAGAGAGAACAGGACTATATTGTACAATAAAACTAACTGGAAACAGTTATGATTGGAAATTAGATATAGATGATACAGAGCAAAAAATCTATTTATGTAACGAAGGTAAAAGAGTAGTCCATTATAATATGTCTGATTTAAAAGACGCATTGGAAAAAAAGCACGGGGAAACCGTGTTTGTGACAGCCCATGCTAAAAATAATAGAGAAGGAATTGAATCCTTCCACTATGATAGTGTAGTTCACTGTAGAGAAGTACAATTTAAAGAATTTATTAACTTAATCAAAGAGAACCAAGTTGGAATTGATTTCGCAATTCACAAAAAAAATGGAAAAGTTAGAGATCATGGTTTCTTATGGCGTTTAGAAAACAAGAAATATTTGCTTAGATTGTTTAGATATGTACGGGAAGTTATGTAAGGAAAAGGCCATCTATCCTATATATTGGTAAGATGGCCATTATTAATGTTTTCGTGATTTAAAGCTATCATTATTTGATCTGCTATTGCTTTAGCGAGTAATGGAGGTACTGCGTTACCAACTTGAGTATATTGTGGAACTTCTACTCTTCTTCTCGGGCCGCCAGTAGTCCTCTTACCCAAAAATCTAAAACTATCATCAAAACTTTGAAGCCTTGCTAACTCTCTTACTGTAGGTATCCTATTATCAAAAGGAACAATGTAATCATCAGGCAAAGTGACAACGGTAGGAGAGACGCTTTCTCGATCTAATCTATATCTGTTGCTTTTCTTGGATAAAAAAATCTTCAATATATCTACTGGTACGGACCCGTCTCGAAAAGCTTCTTCCATTTTTTCAATAGTTTGATAATTGGATTGCTTTTTAAAACTAAAGTTAGTCAAGTTAGGATAGTTTTTCGAAATATTAGATAACCCTTGTAATTGGATCCTTTTGATAAGAGCTACAGTAGATTCACCCTCATTAAACAAACTTAATCTCTCTTGTACAATAGAAGAATGTTTTGAAATTTCATGGTTGTTAAAATCATTAAAATTATTTAAAGGATCTCCAAAAATAATATCGTCTGCACTGGCTTCAATTATAGTTGGGGTTCTTCCTTCACGAGACATTAGTTGATAATTTGATTGAGGGAAGAGGTCACCCTCATCTCTTAAGTCACTGATAGCTTCAGCTACAGTAATTTGCTCCTCATTACCTAGTGGGTATTCAGGAGGAGTTTCATCATTCTTATATGCAAGAAAAATTGCTCTTCTCCGTCTCTGTGGAACTCCGAAATGGGCGGCATCCATTACCCTTGTAGGCAATACCGTATAACCTATTGCGTTTAACTCACTATATAAAATTTCAGTAACTAAACTATTGTTCGCGTAAACATCTCCTTGTAAGCCTATAAAACCATCTAAGCGTGTATTCAAAAAGCCCTCTACATTTTCCATTACCACATATTTAGGTTCTATTTCTGAAATTACTCTAACATACTCTCTAAACAACATATTTCTAGGATCGTTTCTATTGCGTCGACCAGCCAAACTAAATCCCTGGCAAGGTGGGCCTCCAAAAATAGCATCTATTTCAGGTATATCCCTCCCACGAAAAATTGAAAGTCTTTGTATACTACCTAATATATTTTCACCAGTTAATTCAGATATATCTGCTCTTTGGAAATATGTGTTTACCCCCTGCTCTAAGCCAAGCTGATGGTGTCTTCTAGTGTATGTTCTCTCCACATCCTCATTTATATCACTTGAGAACAATATATGAAAGCCAGATTGAATTAGACCTTCGCTCATACCCCCTGCGCCACAAAAGAGGTCTATTGCATATTTTGACATATTAGAACACTTCCTTTAGATAGGATATTACTAAACTACATTATACTACATATTTTGTATTTTTCCAGGGATAAGCTTAGCGATTTAACATAAAGGAATATGTTGATGTAAAGCTCGTATTTAATCCTTACAAAAAGGAAAAATCTATTTTTGCCTAAGCCTGAAATTGTTTATTAAAGAAAAAACGATAAACACCACAGCTATTTTATCAAACCTAAACAAATACATAAAGAACTTTTAATTTCACAAATAATCAGGTTATTATAAATAATTATATATATTACTATATAAAGGTTTATTATGTACATAAAGCCATAATTAAACCTTTGCATTAAAACTTTAAATTATTCATACAATGTAAAAATCCTATAGAAATTCGGATATATAATATGAATTCGTTGAGAATTATCCAAAGATAAATGGATTTTTATAGAAAAGAAATAGAAAACAGTTGTAATAATTGAGATTAGAAACAAATAATAGCCTTTAACTTATAAAAGTTAAAGGCTATTATTAAAATGACTAAGGAATCTTCTATTTGCACAATCTTACAAGTGTTTCACTACACTAGTTTATTAAAAAGCTTATAATAAATAGATTTCGGATATTCTATAAATTCATAATTCTCACTAACTTCTTTTCCAAAAAGAATTGTGTTTTGAAAGTTATCTTGGAAAAAGTTATCAAATGATTTAACCTTATTAGAACTATCCCTTCCCCAATAAAAGCCTCCGTCTAATAATTGCAACTTATTAATTTGTGCATTGCCCGGTATATTTCCCTTTTTAATTTTATCTTCTTTCCCGGTAGGTACTGTCACGATTGAATAATACACTTTCTTGTCAATTAAACATTCAGGGTTTTCTTCGCTGTTCCCTACTTTCACATCAAAAACATTGTCCATTTGGTTACCTTTGTAACAAAAATTCCAAAACAATGGGATAGCCAACATATCAGAGGCTGCTGTCTTTGGTGAAAGTAATATTACTTTAAGCTCATTTAAATTAATTGTTTCAAAAAAGTGGTAATAGTGTCTTTTATACGTTTCTTTTAAGTTTACACTTGAGAGATCATTAGGCAAAACTACATTGTTGTTATTACTTCCTTGGTATTGGATAATAATAATCTCCTTAGATTTGCTAACTTTCTCTCCATTCATCTTTAATTCAAGAGCTCTCTTTAATTGTGGAGGGACAAGATTCAAGGAATTAGTAGCCCAACAATTAGTACCTAAAAAACTAATATTTAAATACCAGCTAATTAGCCTTGACCAAACATTACCAGAAACTGCCACCTCACTTTGCCCTCTTTCCGAGTCACTTTTAAAAAAAACAGAGGACAATTCACTCCCAAGGCTTAATACCTTGCTAGGAGTTGGATAACTACCTAAATAATCCTTTATATAATAATTATATCTCTCCCAGTTTTTATTAAAAGATTGATTGTATAAACACTCTTGTATATTAATTATATTTAATAAAGATATAACATTCACTGTAAATTCTCCTAAGGTAAAAACAATTCAGAAGCATCATCATAATCTTCAATTTCAAATTTGTCTTTTATAATTGCTTCTAGTAAAGATTCGGAAGTTGTATCACTAAAGTTTATACTGAAATTATTTAAATCTAATACTTCTACACCATCTTCTTTATATTCTTTACCTTGTTTAGATAAGCTTAATAAAGAAGCAACCCTTTTTATATCAGTTACAAAATCTAAAACTGTCACTTTTTTCTTTCCTGGGCTCAATCGTAGTCCTCTTCCTAACTGTTGTAAAAAAATAATACGACTATGTGTTACTCTCAAAAAGATAACTAGATCAACTTCAGGAATATCTATTCCTTCATTCAATATATCTACTGCCAATAGCATATCGATTTTTCCTTGTCTAAATTCCCTGAGATACTTTTCTCGTGCCCACGGATCTAAGCCAGCAAATAAAGCCCTTGCTTTATAACCATAACTTAACAAGCTTTTTTCCATTTGCATACAATGTTCTATGCTAGCACAGAATAAAATTGCTCTATTAACTCTTTCTTTTTCCCAAACATTTTTAATTAGAGTAATAATTTCATCGTCTCTACTTGGGATAAATAATTTTTTATTTAAATCCTTTACAGTTAACGATTTCTTGCTATTTTTTTCTACAAAGTCCCAATCAATATTATCTGTGTAAATACGATAATCCACTCTTGCAAGGAAACCATGTTTCATCCCTTTAATAATATCCATAGAGTAAACAGGTTTACCAAATATCTCTGTAATATCCCTATCATCTGTCCTGAAAGGCGTTGCAGTCATCCCAAGTAAAAAATCAGGTGATATATGTTCAATAACTGCTTTATAAGTATCTGCTCCCGCGTGATGGCATTCATCTATGATAACAATATTATAATCTGGAAGTGATCTATTGGATTTAATCTGATTAAATACACTCTGGAATGTAGCTAATGTAGTTCCCTCATTAAATTTAGGTTTTTCCTGTTCATCCCATAAGTGAGTCGCAATCCCTTTTGGCAAGTGTGGCCATAATGCTGTATCAAACTGTTTTATTAAATCATCTTTATTTGCTAATATTAATACTTTCATGTCACTATATCTTCGATAAACTTGAGATAAAAATTTTCCAGCTACAAAAGTTTTCCCGAGCCCTGTTGCGAGCACTAATAAAGCAGAACGGTCCCCATTTCTGAAAGACTGTAAAATGCTATTTAGCGCAAGAGCTTGATATTCTCTAAGTTCATGATTAGAAACCGGCCATAATGGGAGGTTGTCATTGATAGCTAACAGCCTTCTACCTTCAATAAATGAAACATTATATGCACTCTTCTTAAGATTTTTCAGATAATCTAGTGCTCCCTTACTTAAATATCCATTGGTAACTACACAACCATTATTAATATTGTAAAACTCCATCGCCCGCTTAACATCTTCAACAATCTCCTTACCGACTGCACCGCCTTTACTTCTATATTTGACTTGATAAACCATTTCTTTCTTTCCATTTGAAGCAATTACATCAGCACCGTTATCACCTGAACCCCCAACTACAGCTACATGCTCCCAACCTTTATGAACCAATAATCTTCCCAGGGCCCTCTCAAAAGCTTGCCAAGGGCCATTAAAGACCCTTTCAGTTCCCAAAAAACCCCATTTATCCATTAAATGTAATCTCCTCTAAGACAACAAGACTTCCTACATTTCTTTTAAATCTAGACATATTATATTTCTCACCTTCACTTTCTAAAATCCATAGTAAATCTGAAAGATATGCGTAAAACTCGTCCACAATTTCCTCTTGGATTTCCTCATCACTTATTTCATTATATGGCCTATTCCAAACAACACCATCAAAAAACATTTCTGGATACTCTTTAAAAAATTTAATAACATACTTATTAGGCATATATGTTAAGTACTCAGTTGTTTTGACCAACTGTTTAACCCTATTATCACCTTCACCTAATTTATTCAATACTGACCGTTGTAAAGCTTTTAAATCTTCTTTATCTAATTCTCTTTCTTCATCTAAATCCTTGTTGGAATTGCTTAATATTTGCTTAATTTCCAACAAGAGTAAATTAATTCTTTCTTTAACAGTGTCGACATCTAATGCTTCATCAATACTGTATACATTCTTTAAATTATAAAATATTCTTGAAAATGGCCATTCCTCAGGATCGTTTTTTCTTAAAAATAAACTATTCGATAGTTCCATCAGGATACAGTCCTTAACACTGTTTCCATGTTTAAGAAATAATGGAGAATTCTCATTATAGTAAGTGCGATAATTGGATCGACTAAGTTTTTCTACTATAAGTGGGCGATCATCATTCAGTGATGGATCAATAAAAACATCTAGGAGTATTGGTTCTTCTTCAAGGTCATCCAAAGAATATTGCCCACTTAAAGTTTCATCTTTAATTAGTAGTTCCGTTTTTTCTTTTTTAGGGTTTCCATCATCTATTTCATCATCAATAGAAATATCTTTTTCGGGATTAGTTTTTTCTTCTGGGTCTGTCGGATCTGTCGGATCTGTCGGATCTGTCGGATCTGTCGGGTCTGTTGGGTCTGTTGGGTCTGTTGGGTCTGTTGGGTCTGTTGGGTCTGTTGGGTCTGTTGGGTCTCCGGTACTGGATCTTCTGCCTGCTTCAGCTTCTTCGACCATTTGCCACCACTTAGTATCATCCTGATAGTTTTCGTCACCTTTATAAAATAATTCAGCCCACGCCTTAGGTTCTGCATTACTTGCTTCCCACTTGTTATATTTATGATTGTACTTCCCGGGAAGGAGATCCTCATAGCCAGGCTTTTTCCCTTTTCTATAACCACTAAACAAGCGTGCTATTGGAGTGATATTCTTAGGATATCCTTTTGTAGATGCGATCTTCGGCCTGATAGGTGCCTCTCCTCGAAGACGTTTGACAACCGAATCCCAATGTTGATCGTTTTTTTCGATACTGTCTTTAGTGTATGTAACAGTTAGAAAGTTTGCTTCTAGCTCTCCTACAATTCGGCCACCCCAATGAGTAGTATCAATAGGATACTCTAGTACAACTTCCCCTGTTTCTGGATTCTTCCAATTAAAAAACGATTTATCATTATTAACAATCAGTCTTCCATTCCGATAAAAATCAACACCAAAGTTTTCCATATCAAAATATCTTTGTATCCCTAACCAACCTGTAAGTTTTCTTTCTCTTTTATTGACTAATGTGCTTGAATCACAAATTCGACAAACAGGAGATTCACCTTCTATGTGAGGTGTGTCTAACCATAACCAACAATTGGAGCAAAAATACATGTTACCTAAATCTTCATCTACTTCAATATAGGAGAATATTTTTTCACCATTTCTTACAACATATCGTTCAGGAGCCCATATACATTTTTTGTTTGGAATGAGATTTTCCCCATTAATTATTATATCAACACTATGATCACGTAATAATTTTGAGTAGACAGAATTAAGTTTTTTTCTTAGTGAAGCAAGTCCTTGCTGCCCTAGGTGGCTAACTCTATCTTTTAATTGGTATATTTTAATTGTTGTCCCACTAGTGTAGGAGTTATCCTTAGGTCTAGTTAAAACTGGTCTTATAAAACTCTGACTTTGTGCCATTTCTGCAAAATCAATTTCTATACCTACTTCTTCTGTAGCTCCCTTTTTTGAACTATAGACAGTTGTTTTTTGACCAATCCTTGCAGTCGCTATGTTGAACCCCATGCCAAACAAACCCAAATTTGAAACGGGATCATTACTACTAAAACCTGCTTTCAATGCGTTTTCTAATTGTGTTACATCCATTCCCGGCCCATTATCCCAAACAGTAATAGGCCGCCCTTTTATGAATTCTGAATGCTTAGGTATATCCACCATTATTTCACCTTTATATTCACCATTCATTTTAAAATCTTTTAAAAGGGCATCCACCGAATTGTCAATTAATTCAGCAATACATTGCCAATTCTCAAAATCGATTTGCCCCAACATTTGAAGTATTCTTGGGTTAGGTGTTAAATTAATATTCATAATTTCTCCTCCATTATTATTTATAAATATTGTCCCTTCAGGGTTCAATTGAGTTATCAGCTACACTACTATTTTACTAGTTAAATAAGGGTATTAAAAGAAAAATTATTATATTATTTCAAAATGATGTAAATCAATAATTGAAATCTATAACTTTGAAAACCTTTCCTCTTATAAATGCGAAATGCAAAAATCATATTATCTGGCTATTTATTGGAAGTCGACATCAAAATGTTGGACAAATAGCCCCCATGGAAATACCCATGTATCAAACCATAAAGAACCTTTTAAAAAGGGTGATTTAAATTATGATGAGGGGGATAATTAATTCTCTGAGAAAGACGAGTGAAGTATCTGCCCTCCAAAACGTGTATATTTTAGAGAAGTCGTGGCAGAGACTTTTACTTAAGTCGTTTTAATGTCTGTTTACAACTAATCATCATCAAAATCCGTAGAAAGCTTAAAAGAAGTTTATGTTCTTTTTTAAACCTGTTATCTTTCCTTGCAATCGGTCATCTACCCATTGTTAGTTTTGTATGACTCACAGTATCCAAGTCACGCGAAACGGCCACACTCTTTCTCAAATCCCATCATTACAGTCCCCACCGGTCCATTCCTCTGCTTCCTCAAAATCACCTCCACTACATCACTGCCTTCCTGCGAATAGTAGTCGTCGCGGTACAAAAAACTGATAACGTCAGCGTCCTGTTCAATGTTTCCTGACTCCCTCAAGTCCGACATCATCGGGCGTTTGTCCTGGCGCTGTTCGACACTTCGGGAGAGTTGGGAGAGGAGGATGATCGGGATGTTGAGTTCACGAGCGAGGAGTTTTAATTCACGGGTGATGGCGCCGACTTCGAGGTCGCGGCGTTCATAGCGGCCTTTGACGTTCATCAGCTGCAAGTAATCAATGATGATGAGATGATCATGGTCGGGGTCGGAAGCTACGGACGCTCTGATTTTCGTCGTGATGTTCTGGACCGTTTGTTGGCGCTCGTGGATGGACAGATCCCACTCGGCGATTTCACCGATGGCGTGGAAGGAACGTTTGTAGTCTTCGGTGGAGAAACACATCGAACGCCACTTCTGCCCGTCGATGCGTGCTTCGGAAGAAATCATCCGCTGCAGCAGCTGCTTGGATCCCATTTCCAGACTGAACAGGTCGACGGCTCCTCCGTTCTTGCAATGGTTCATGGCGATATTCAAGGCGAAGGCGGTCTTCCCCATCGAGGGCCGGGCGGCGACGATGATCAAATCGCCACGCTGCGCGCCTCCGGTCATTTTGTCATAATCTTCGAATCCTGTGGCTAATCCTGTTTGTACGGGGAAGGAGATCATCTCGATTGCGATGTCACTGAGCTGCTCTTTCACCGTCTGCTCATCCGCTTCCGGGTCCTGATCCATCAGATGGAGCTGCTGTTTCAAGCCAAGCAGCGCATCAGCACTCGGATTCTCGATGTACTCCATCGCCGACTGCCTCATTTGTTGGTTCGTGTAGGATTCGACGAGGAGTTTTTCATAGAAGTGGAAGTTCTCGGTCGTCGGCACAGATTCGGCCAGCCCTAACAAGTAGCTCACTCCCCCCACCTGGGCAATTTCATCTCCAAGACTCGTTGTGACCGTCACCATATCCACTGGCGTTCCGTTGTTGTCCACCTGCTGCATCGCTAGGAAAATGCGTCGATGGTCGTGTCGTGTGAAGTGCTCAGGGGCGAGCGTTGTCTGCTTGATTTTCTCCCCGTTGACGAGAAAAATACCTAACACGGCCTGTTCCGTCTGTAGATTATGACTCATGGGACTTCTCCTCTGCCAGCGAACGGAGCTTGGCCATGAACCGCTGGCGGATCTCATCAGAAACTTCCGCTGCTTCCGCTTCCCACACTTTCATCTGCTCCAAGTGACGGTTTTCCTCAGGTTGATAGACAGCGATTTCTCCGATGGTCGGTGGGAACGGACTACGGACGGCGAAATCGGAAAGCTTGGCCATCACCCCTCTATAATCCATCTCCAAAAGCTTCGGAATCAGCATATTCGCGACACGCTCAGTGATATCGAATTTCTGCGGATACAATTCACTGATCGTCTCGAGCACCTCGATAGCTTCTTCTCTCTTCATACCTGCACCTCCTCTTTCAACTTATTGAACACCGATTTGTTTTTCTCATGCTTCGAAGTGGTCCTCTTTTTCTTGTGAGTTTCCTGAGCTCGTTCCGCTGCTCTCAAAGTCCGCACGCCCGCTTGCTGCCACTGTTTCAGAATGCCTTCACAATAGCTGAAGAAAGGCTTGTTGCTCTCCACCGCAAGCTTCATCGATTGGATGACGAGTTCATCAGACATCTCTTCACACCACTGAGTGACTTTTTCTGCGATGAACGGCGACAACGTCCCGATATTGTTTTCGTAAAAATGGTGGGGATTCTCAGCTGTCGTTTCTACTACTGCTTCTTTTTCTTTCTTTTCGTTTTGTTTACTTAATGTGTTCGACTTGCCGGTATCACTGCCGTTCGACTTGCCGCCACTGGTCTCCTCCACACTGTCGCTCTCGCTGTCCATTTCTTCATATAAAGGGAGGATCCGATAGATGGGAGCCTGGTTGCCCGGTCTCGAAGTGAACGTCACATACCCTTTCTCCACGAGTTCCTTGCGTGCTTTACGAATGCTGCTCTCGCTCAAGTTGGACTTCAGACAAAGGACGGTCATCGAAGCCGTAAATTCTTTTTTCCAGCGGGAATTGTTATTCACATGCATGAGGCTGTGCCAAAGGTTGATGGCGGCAGAAGTCAGAGGGTTGAATTCCTGGTGATCGTAGAAGGCGTTGATCGCTTTGATATAGTTCATTTGGATTCTCCTATTCTTATGGAAAGATGGAGGATTTGTGCATAAAAAAACACTTCCTCAATTCTATAATCGAAGGAAGTGTGTGTTAGGTGTCTATAATTTTGAAAGTTTTTTTATTTTTTTTAGAAACGACCTGCCTCTTCAAGAGTTTGTTGTTGATATGGTAAGGATTCTTTCTTTTAAAAAGGAATTGGATATAAATCTCTTCTCAAAAACAAAGGGTGTCTTGGATGTTTCCCGTTAGCTGTTTTCTTAATACAATGAGGTTTATACATAGATAAAATAACTTGAACTTCCTTATCCCTATTTTTTATGGAACAATGGTTTTCTCCCCATGCAAAAATTAATAATTCCGAATCATAAGCAGCTTCCAAAATGTAACGGTCGTTTTCGTTTCCGATTGGATCGGGGTGGCTTTTAAGGTATTCTGGATTTTTCGATCTAAGGGCAAATAAATTCACAACATTCATTCTTCCATAACCCCATGACCTGGAGAACCCCACACATCTATTTATCGTACGATCACAGATCTTTGTATCTGCATAACTAGGGTTTAACATGACAAAGGTTACCCCTTCTTTATGATCATCCCATTCACATTTCAAAAGGTACCTATACTCTTCACTTTCATCCATGACTGCATTTACCTTTTCGTCAGCATACCAATACCTGCACCCTGATGGTAAAGACATTTTTCACTTCCTTTGAAATGGTTATATTAATTTAATTCAATTCGATATAATAAACCCAATTCCTTCCTTATGTAGTTAAAAGGACACAAACCAAACGTTCAAGACGCTCGATTTGTGTCCTCTATTTGGCTAATAGAACCTCAAAAAAATGACTTCCACCGCGTTAACTCTTAATCAAAGCGTGGGGCAAGCACTTTTATCAGGACTATTACCCGATTAATATTTGAGTTATGGCTAAACCTACAAGTATGGAGGTGATTGGTAGTGGCAAAGAAACAGACAAAGGCAGGAACTGAGGTTGGACAAGGAAGTATAGGGAATCCTAAATCAGTGGTGGATCCAGGTCATTCCGGGACAGACCCACAAAAAGTAAAGCAGGAAATTCAAAAGGATGTAAGCGCAGGTATTGGGGCCATGACATCCCGTGAAGCTGGATCCATGAGAGACTAAAGAACCACTATTACTGTGGTTCTTTTTCTATATTCATATAAATAACTTCTTTATTTTGTTGCTGGCATCTCTCATCATGTACCTCCATTAGAGCACACAGACATTTACTCCTTTTTTGAAGACTTGATTTCAAGGGGTCCTTTTATACCGCTTGCTCTCTTTATAAGGAGTTACAGACAAAATATTGGCAAGCTTGAATGTCCGAACAGTCTTACGTGTATAACAATAAGCCAGGACGGTCTCCTCTTTGATGGATACAACACGGATGACCCTCTGTGAGATCTTCCCTTCGTCAGCCATATAGATGAATTCCAGTTTTTGCTTCTCCTCTAAAGCCCTTCTCAATACTCCATTCATTTACAATCACATCCCTTAACATATATGCGAACGCTTGTTCTATTTATGTATATGTTATCACAACGGCTTTAGAAGTAAACTGGTAAATGAAGGTCTAATAAGCGGGAATAACCAGGGATTTAGAAACATTCATCTTAAAAAAAGTGTGTTCCCCCCCACTTCGATACACCGCTCACTTATATGTAATAGAGGCGATTCCTTGATTAAGGAATCGCCTCTGTTTCTGGAAACTTATCATTGCTTATCCCACATTCTTTTTATTCATCATCGTAGGAATTTAAAGCATTCACACTGTGAGCTAGAGCCGAACCTGCTTTTAAAGCCGTGGCAACAAAAATGGCTTCAGCTACCTCCTCTTTAGAAGCTCCCTGCTTCTTCGCACCTTTCGTATGAACATCGATGCAGTAAGGACAGCCTGTTGTATGGGCGACAGCTACGGCAATGAGTTCTTTATCTTTAGCGGAAATCGCTCCCTCTTTCATGGATTGCTGATCAAAATCGACAAACGCATGAAAGGCATCTCTATGAAGGTTGGAAAGTTCTTTAAGACGGCTGAAGTAAGAGGCTTTGTATAAAGCATCGTCGCCTTTTTCATCGTATGTATTCAACGCATTTACACTGTGTGCGATGGATGAACCCGCTTTAAGCGCTGTCGCTACAAGGATTGCTTCTGAAACTTCTTCTTTTGTCGCTTCCTGCTTTTTCACATTTTTCACATGCAAATCGATGCAATAAGGGCATCCTGTCACATGAGCAACCGCTACAGCGATTAATTCCTTTAATTTCCCATTAAGCTTTCCTGGTTCGAGCGCTTTTTTATCGAATGCTACAAAAGTTTTGAACGCTTCTGGTGCCAAATCTCCAAGTTCCGGCAGCCTCTCAAAATATGATTTTGCATAGAGTAGATCGTTCCCCATAATCCTCTCTCCTTTATATTCTTTAGTTCTTTACAATGATAAATTTTACCATCTCAAGATTGCTTCGTAAATGAAGTGAAGGAGTTTTCTGTCTTTTTTGTATTCCATAATCTTTTTAAAGATGAACACTTATATCAAATCATAAAAAAAAGGACCTGCCCCTTGGTCATGTAATGCATGAACTCGATGGGGTCAGGCTTTCTCAACTCTGGTTGGCTTCCGATAAGATCACCGATTGTATCTAATAGTCAAAGATTATCTTCCATCAGAAGAACCGTCTGGGTCCTCTTTAAGAGGTTGCCACGGAGGCATTTCAGAAGGTTGAACACGTTGTGGACTTACATGAGGTCTTGGGAACACAGTCTCACATTGCCTTGGGAATTCAAAGGTCGGACAAACTGTATTCAAACTGATATCAATATCATTTGGACGCGGCTGACATAGCTTTTCTAAGATGCCCAGTTTCACCTCTGCCTCGACTTGAATTTCAAAACAGACGGTAATATCCAGCTGCAAATCCAAGTCTCCACCTGGAGGATCCTCCAGGAAGTTCTCATCACAGGTCACCTGGGTGATCCGGCAGAGAATGTTATCCCTGGTCAAAGGTTCTGGTAAACAGACAGCAAGTTTCTTGGATAGCGTGATTGTGGGAGTGAAAGTACAAACGTTATTTCCGTTAGCATCAGTTATGGAAACGGTTGAGGACACACGAAATACCGCTTTGATAATCGCAAGCTCGACATCTGTGCCTCCAACATTGAATGTCCTCCGCTCGATATTTGAAGAAATGATACAAAACGCATCTTCTTCAGACTCCGAGTTCGATATCAAAGGGAATGCTCCTGGTACTTCTGGTGGCGTACAGGTGACAGCTAGTGGAAAACTGGCCTCTGGCAGGGCATCGATAACCTCCTGACAGTCACTTGGAACTTCAACTCTGTCATCACGGGAAACGAAGTCTACGAGCCAGTCATACACTTTTATAGTTCGAATACAAGCGACTGGGAGTTCTACTACAGTTATGGTAAACGTACATGTAGATGTATTTCCAGAAGCGTCTGTCGCTGTGCATGTGACCACAGTGGTTCCTACAGGGAAGAATGATCCCGATGCGGGCGTACAGACAGATGTAACAGTGGAACAATTATCACTGACATCTGGATCCGGGTAAAAGACAACCTTACCACCTGCCCCTTCATAGACAGCATCTGTAATATCATTGGGACAAGTGATCATAGGTGGTTCTGTATCGGTCACAGTTATCTCAAACGTACACGGCTCGCTTGTATTTCCGAACACATCTATCGCGATACACTCCACAACCGACGTACCTATTGGAAAGAAGCTTCCTGATGGAGGATCGCATGAGAACGTTGCAGGACAGTCATCCTGAACGATTGGATCCGGGTAAAAAACAAAGGCTCCACACTCGCCAGAATCCTTTTCAACGGTGATATTATCTGGACATTGGATGGTTGGGGGCTCAGCCGAAAACGTGATGACTACCAAGCCATTTCCTGTACCGACACCGATTACATTCTCTGGGTTATCACCGGCATTATAAGATCCGGCACCACCACCGCCTCCGCCATTACCTCCGCCGCCTCCGCCGCCTGCGAATCCTCCAGCACCACCGCCACCACCATCATCTAAACTATTTCCATCTCCTCCACCGCCTGCACCGCCACCAAAACCACCGTTTCCTCCAGCACCATCATCACCGCTTCCGCCTGGTCCTCCTGCTCCTCCATTTACGATGGATTGGCCACCTTCGCCTCCGCGACCAAACGCAAAGAATCCCCCATCTCCACCTTCGCCTCCAAAACCGCTGACACCAGCTCCTCCGCCTCCGCCACCATCAACATTCGATCCTCCGGCACCGCCTCCTCCGCCTCCAAAGCCTGGTCCACCCATCATACCGTCGCCACTACCAATACCGCCACCAGCGCCACCAGGACCACCGTTAAGACTGGTACCACCTTCTCCAGCTTCTCCTCCATCATCATCTCCCCCATTAAAACCTGGCAATCCATCCGCAATGATCGAGCCAGACTTCCCTGGGGTTCGTACTCCTGCACCCCCTCCGCCTCCAGCAGCAAGAAGAAGACTGGAGTTATTTAAAGCACCGTAGCCACTTCCTCGCCATACAAAAGATCCACCGCCTCCTCCAGCACCAGATGCATTTGTATCCATTCCTGCTTCTCCGACCAATACAGACAGTATCTCACCTGGAGTTACAGTAAAATCGCCCTTTAAGGAAGCTCCGGCTCCACCTTCATTCGGACCTGTATTCCCACCTCTTGCACCGATTGCTTGTATAGTAACCCTGCACACATTATCAGGAACTTCAAAGATCTGAAGCTGTGGACCGACAAAATTAAAATTAATATTAACCATGATCCTTTCTCCTTCTTTCATTTACATTCGTCTTCACGATAAGTACTTATAGTTAATAGATGCTCTATAATATGGAATGGGAACGGCTTCCACCTAACGAAAGAAATGATAGAAGGATCAAGCGATGACATGCAAAAAAACACCTGCATTGTACGGATACGTACAATGCAGGTGTCTATATAGCAGATCAAAAACTCTTAGTCAGGGACAAGGGTGACCGACATCTTAAACTATTCCTTCAAGAGAGTAATCTCTTTTTGCAACTTACTGATCTCTGACTCTAACTCTTGGATAGTTTCCTGCTCTTCTATTGTTTTCATTTGAAATGCGTCCAGATCCGCTACCAAATGTTTCACCAACTGATGTTTAGTCCCTCCATCTTTGCTCAGAAAAATCTTCTTTTGTTTTTCTAATTCAGCTGTTTTCTCCTTGTAAAGTTTAAGATCTTGGTGCAACTTCTGTTCTCTGGTAGACATTTGAAGCAGGTGATCTTCTAACTCCTGTTTCCTCTTCATTGCGAGATTCCATTCATTGGTTAACTTTTCATTTTTATCTTTCAGTTCTTTGAACGAGTTCTGCTGCTTATCACTGTCTGCAACCAGTCCCTCGTATGCTTGATTTAACTTCTGATACTCCTCCTCGAGTTCCTCTATTTTTATTTGTAAGGATTCGATTTCGTTGTTCCTTTGGTTGTTTTGCATTTCCATGGCATCATGGTGCTGTTTCTTCAAATGATTGACCGTATCTTCCCACTCACAGATCTCTTGGTGAAAGGCTTTCTCCTTTTGAGAAAAGGCCTGTGTTTGCTGATCCAACTGTTTTTCCAATTCATTAATCCTGCTACCCCGCTCATCTTTTTCCTGTTGCTCTTCTTTCAACGTTTGTTGGTGCTTTGCATTTTGTGTAAGAAGCGTTTCATATTTCTCTTTTGTTTTTGACACTTCCGTTTTATATTGCTTTCTATCATTTTGTAATCTTTCATTCTCTTCCCTTTGTTTTTGTAGACTTTCCTCCAAGTGCGCTTTATCTTGATTGGAGGCTTCTCTTAACTGATCAACCTCACGTTCTAACTGCTGTTCACGCATCATGTACCGCTGTATGTTTTCTTTATATTGAACGTCCATGTTCGCTTGTTCTTCCATCTTTTGACTTAACTTTTCATGGTCTTCTTGTAATTGAATTATCCTGCTGTTCTGCTCATGATTTTCATCTAGAACCGCTTCATACTCTTTTTTCAATACTCCCAGTTCTTTTTCCAAAAGCGACCCTTTCACTTTCCATGCGGTATTTTCACTCCTTTGTTTGACTAATTCGCTAGTTGCATCCTCCATCTCTCTTGTATGTTCAGCTTGAACTTCCTTCAAGTCGGCGAGTTGGTTCTTTAATTCTCTTTGCTGATCTTTCAGCCGCTCCTTATCCTTTAATGCCTTTATATATTGATAATTCACATCTTCAAGTGTGTCGGTCAAAGTTTGATGAGCACTCTCTTTTTCTTGAATTTCACGCTTCAGTGCAGCAACATCTTTCGTTAAACGATTGTTTTTCTCCACTAACTTCATCGCCCAGTTTCCATCATTCCCATCACCGATGATTCCTCTTAACTTCTGAATTTCGTGAAGAAGCTGCTTGTTCTCCTTTGTTATTTTTTCAACGGTCTGATTCATCGTTTGATGATCTATTTCCTTCGTTTTATATCTGGAAAGTTCAGACTTTAAATGGATGACCAATTGCTGAAGCTCCATGTGGGACATTTTACTTGTAGAAGAAACCTGAGTTCTCCTCTTCATCCTGCCATCCCCCTTGTTGTTCTTCACCAGGTTTATTCATCTTCATCGCTCCATTCCTCTACTCAATTTTATGTCTCAGAAAAATAAACATGAAGAATTCCAGCTTTCAAAGAACGTAAAAAGCCTGAAGCTTTCCAAACTTCAGGCCTAACAGGTTAAACGTATTAATATGGTTTTATGATTAGCGGGATCACCTTAGCATCCCGAATATAAAAGCATTTGACTACAGGTTCTTTATAAGCGAAGGATACGATGAAATAAGCAGCATTTGGATAATAGGCGTTCCTTATATCGTCCACGGAAGGATGTGGTGCTGCTGTTGGATGAGAGTGATAGATCCCTGTCAACGTTTCATCATTACGATCCATCCACCTAAACACTTCTCTAATTTCGTTAACATCCATTTCAAAGGAAACGGGGCTTTTTACAATGCTCTCCATTTCCCAATGGGTGTGATTACGGCCATCGCTTCCAGAAAAAAAGTCCGCATGCCTCAAAAGGCAGTTCTCGTCGGCAATGGGCAATCATTTTTTCATAACACTGGTGATGAATATAAATCACCCGACCGCTATCAGCTTCTTCTTCCGCAGCCGCAGCCCCCTTTTTTTCTTGTTGGTTGCGTTGTGGAGAGTTGCCTGGGTTTCTTTTGGGTTCTGTTTCGACCTGCAGGAACTCTTCTGCGTTTCTGGAAGAGTTCATTGAAATCTTCTGGTGTCAAAAGTCCACTCCCTTTCTTCAAATTCAGAGTGTATGAAAAGGTTTACTTCATTATAATTCGATGCAGGTTGTTTCGTGCTTCTGTGAGTTCTTCTTTAATAAACCTTCCTATGATTATCTTATTCACCGGCATAGGATAAGGGATGGACATATCCCTCTGTTCTGACAAATTTTCATGAAAATCATATGCGGAATTTTTCCTTCATATAATTGTAGAACGTTTTATTAGTAAAGGAGTGAGATCATGCAGGACATTTATAAATTGGATGAGTTCTTGTCTGTTGAATATATGAAAAAGCTCCTCCGGCAGAATGGACGGAAGATCGTACACACCCCTTCAAACCTTGAAGATATTCTGGCCTATTACAAGCATCAATTAAAGGAGGCTGAAAACTCTCCTTTTATAGTCGATAAATCCCCACAAATTGAAATTAAGGTACCGGTCGGGAATAATGACTTTTATAAAATGAAATGGAGCCTCTCCAAAGCACGATACCTTACAGAAAAAAATAACATTGAACCGGAAGAAATACCGCTGAATCGTCTTGATCCTTCACTGAAGCTTTTTCCAGACAGTTCAACAGCCGAGGTAGTTAATGAAAAGATTTTTATAGCGTCATATCCTCCGATTCCTGTGAAATGTGTTTTATTAGATGGAAGAAACGAAGTACTTAAACTGAAAAAGAAAGGGGTGAAAAAGACTGAGGTGTTAGTACTCCATCCTTCTGAGCACATGAAGGCTATGTCTGGAGATGTTTACAGGAGACTTTTCGCTATTCATTTCAATCATTCTTTACTATGCAGCCATCTTTGTGGAGATTTATCAATTGAAGACTTGAATGAAAGGTTGTTTCCGGTCTATTAATCTTAAGTGGTTTTCGTATAACATCTACATTGTGTTTAATATGTAGAATCATTCTTTTTACCCAATGTTTTTTATTAAGTGCATTCTTTTAACAAGAAAAGGTGCGAATAAATTTTGCACCTTTCTTATCCTTTAACTTTTTAATCAAGATCCTGGAAAGTAACGCAATCCTCAACTATAAGCTCGTCTGCCGGTACAGATGTTCCTGTTGCTACAGCTGTGTTTCCAGCGACATCCGTAAGAGTAAGCATATATTCCCCATTTTGAATTTCAAGTGTGTAATTCACTCGTCGATTAAGGAGATTATTAGTTTCGTCATCAAATTTCAGCCATCCCTGACCAGTAATTGTCATTACAGGGGCTGTAGGGTCTGTGTCGTCACATTCCGGCTGATCAAAGGACTTGGCTTTGAATGTGAAACTGTAATCAACATCGTTTGCACCTGTATCTTGTAAATCCTTGAACGTATAACGAAGAGTACTTCCAGCGAGCGTGCAGTTATTACAGATATTAGCGTGCAAGGTTGTCATGTTCGGCATCGGGGATACGCTACCAGCTGTACCGGTAAGGGTAACCATTTGGTTATCCTGCATGGTCATAGCCCATGCTTGACAGTCACAGTTTTGACGCGGGAACAAATCAGGACACTGCTCTGGGAATCTGAATTCCGGACATACCACACGGTCTTTGACTCTGATGTCATTTTCACGTGGATGACAGAACTTCGCCCAGATCTCTAGTTTCACTTCCGCTTCGACTTGGATTTCGAAGCAGATCGTAACATCCAGCTGAAGATCCAATTCTCCGCCCGGCGCATCCTCAAGGAAGTTCTCATCACAAGTGATTTGAGTAATACGGCAAAGGATATTATCTCTTGTCAATGGTTCTGGCAAACAAACAGCAATCTTTTTGCTTTGCGTGATAGCCGGCATGAACTCACAGATGATATCTCCATTGCTGTCTCTGACCGTGACAGTCGGCAAAACTCGGAATACAGCTTTAATGACAGCTACCTCTACAGGTACTCCATCCACATAGACCGTTTTCGGACGTTCAATGTTCGCGGAAATGACACAGAACGCATCTCCCGACGGGTCCGGCTGTGGTTTTGGAATCAGCGGGAACAAAGGCGGAACTTCAGGCGCTTCACATGTTACATCAAGCGGAATTCTCCCCTCTTCCACAGCTAAATCGATAGCAGCTTGACATTCTTCAGGCACAGTGATTCGATCATCTCTGGAAACAGCGTCGACGACCCAGTCATAAACTTTCTGGACGCGCACACATTCCTCCTGAACATTGTTCGGAGTCAGTTGCGATCCTTTAATTGGCTTTTCTAACAATAGTATTCATCCTTCCTGCAATACAATATTTTCATTAACATATTATGTAAGGAGGGTGTCGCTGTTACGTGCGTTATACACGACTCTGTTCTAAATCAACCATTGCCTATAAAATTATTTTATTTCCATAAGTTACTATTTTTCGAGAATAGGTTTGCCACGCAATTCAGGGAGGGCTGCACATATTCACTGAGGTTCTATTTGACGGAGAGGTTATAGGAAGACTCTCTCATTCTTCCGTGTCCGGGTTTTCTATGTTCTGTGATAAACAGAGACTGCGTTCGAAACATGACCAAGATAAGAATAAAATTGAATTCGTCCCTGCTTTAAGGAAACATACCATCGATCTATCCAAGATAAATCAGGATTCATTTCCTTCTATTAAATGGAAGGAACGAAGTACTCAAACTGAAGAAAAAGGGGGGTGAAAAGGACAGAGGTTGTTGTGCTCCGTCCTTTTGAGCACATGGGGGCTATGCTCTGGAGATGTTTACCGGAGGCTTTTTGCCGTTCATTTCAATCATTCTTTGCTATGTAGTAATCTTTGTGGTGATTTATCGATTGAACACTTGAATAAAAGGCTGTTTCCGATCTATTAACCTTAGATGATTATCATATAAGATCTAAATAGTGACTATTTTATATAATCCTTAATTTTGCATTTCTTCTAAATAATAAAAAGGTGCGAATATTTTTCGCACCTTTACTGATCATTTAATTCTTAATCAAGATCCTGGAAAGTAACACAATCTTCTACTTTCAGTTCATCTTCTGGTACAGTTTCTCCTAGTGCAACGATTGTATTTCCAGAGACATCCGTTAAAGTAAGCATATATTCGCCATTCTGAATTTCAAGTGTGTAATTCACTCGTCGATTGAGAAGGTTATTTGTTTCGTCTTGGAATTTCAACCATCCCTGACCAGTAATTGTCATTGCTACTGGGACAGCAGGGTCATCGTCGGTACACGTTGGCTGATCAAAAGTCTTGGCTTTGAATGTGAAACTATAATCAACCGAATCTGAATCATCCAAATCTCTAAACGTATAGCGTAGCGTACTTCCTGATAGCGTACAGTTATTACAGATATTTGCATTCAAAGTTGTCATGTTTGTCGTATTTTCATCTGGTTGGTCACTACCATCAAAACCAGTGAAGGTTACCGATTGGTTTTCCTGCATGGTCATTGCCCAGGCTTGACAGTCACAGTTCTGACGAGGGAACAAATCAGGACACTGCTCTGGGAATGTGAATTCCGGACATACCACACGGTCTTTAACTCTGATGTCATTCTCACGTGGGTGACAGAACTTCGCCCAGATCTCTAATTTCACTTCCGCTTCAACTTGGATTTCGAAGCAGATCGTAACATCCAGCTGAAGATCCAATTCTCCGCCCGGCGCATCCTCAAGGAAGTTCTCATCACAAGTGATTTGAGTGATGCGGCAAAGGATATTATCTCTTGTCAATGGTTCTGGCAGACATACAGCAATCTTTTTGCTTTGCGTGATGGCCGGCATGAACTCACAGATGATATCTCCATTGCTGTCTCTGACCGTGACAGTCGGCAAAACACGGAATACAGCTTTAATGACGGCTACCTCTACAGGTACTCCACCCACATAAACCGTTTTCGGGCGTTCAATGTTCGCGGAAATGACACAGAATGCATCTCCCGACGGGTCCGGCTGTGGTTTTGGAATCAGCGGGAACAAAGGCGGAACTTCAGGCGCCTCACATGTTACATCAAGCGGAATTCTCCCCTCTGCAACAGCTAAATCGATCGCCGCTTGACATTCTTCAGGCACAGTGATTCGATCATCTCTAGAAACAGCATCAACGACCCAGTCGTACACTTTCTGGACGCGCACACATTCCTCCTGGACATTGTTCGGAGTCAGTTGCGATCCTTTAATTGGCTTTTCTAACAATAGTATTCATCCTTCCTGCAATATAATATTTGCACTAACATATTATGAAAGGAGGTTGCCGCTGTTACGGGCGATATACACGCTTCTGTTATAAATCAACCTTTGCCTATAAAATTATTAAATTTCCATAGGTTACTATTTTTTGAGAATAGGTTTGCCATGCCATACAGGGAGGGCTGCACATGTTCACAGAGGTTCTATTTGATGGAGTCGTTATAGGAAGACTTTCTAAATCTTCCTTATCCGGGTTTTCTATGTTCTGCGAAAGACATGGACTACGTTCAAACCATCACCGGGATAATAAACAAATTGAATTCATGCCTGCTTTAAGGAAGCACACCATTGACCTATCCACGAGCAATCCAAAATTATCTCCTTCTATTAAACGGGTGAAAGAAGATCTTTACGGGGGTTTAGAATCATTCGGATTCAGCGTTCGATTGGACTCTGATCTATCGATAAAACCTGATCTAATCATTGAGTTCCACCATCGGAAAGAAGTTTCAGACGAGTATGCACTGCTGATTGAATATCATTCGTCCTTAGACATCAAATTTAAAAATTACTTGAACAAAGAATTAAAACTCGATACAAGATCGACACAGTTTAAGAAAAGCCATCAGGATAAGCATGATGTTCCGTATCTTGTCGTTAAAATCCCTACCCCTTATGAACGAGAGAATGATTTTATGAACCTCATTTCAGAAGGATTGACTAGGGCCATCCTGCAATATTATACGGACCAACATACAACGAGTACGGTTCCTTACCTTCCTTTAGACCTACAAAAACACTGGTTGAAAAACTTATTGGAGGGATACACGAAAGACGCAAAAGAGGAACCAAAAGTCGATAAGAAAGAAGTTAAATCCAAAGTGGAAAATCCCAAGAATGATCGGAAAGAAAGTGTGGAATCTCAGGCATTTTCACCTCCACCCACCCAGACTCAAAAAGAAACGAAAGCAGAAGGATTTTTCGACTACACCGTCATCCCCCCAGAACCAGAGGATGAAGATAACGAGTATCTGATCAATGGAAGTTTTATTATAAAAAATACAGGAACGGCAACATTAGAAAATCCGATCATTTGTATTAAGAAGGATCCCGTGAACAGCGTGGACTTCAGTGGCAAAATCGTTCCTCCATCCATGGTGGATACGATGAGTGTCCAAAACCAATCCGGAGGTACGGGGTGGAGATATGTGTATGATGACTGGATGAAAAAAGTGAAAGACAAAGGGGAATATTGGATAGCCCCTATCCAAGCTATGGAGATTCCACCTGGCACAGAAGAAGGTTTACGTAACTTCCAAATCGTCCTTCGTCCCTCTGCTGAAACGACCAATATAGCGATCGATGGTTTTATCTATTTGAATCAAGGAAAACATCGCTTTCCTTCTAATAACCGCATCGCCTTTTCATTCTAATTTATAGATAAAATGCGAGAGCTCATCGTTGTTCTTAGTTCCCTCATATATATGCAGTGACAAATGACAAGTGATTCAGAGTAACATCAAAGTAACCCCTTTTTATAAATTTTAATGTCAGTGTTCTAATTGCTTACATCTGAAGGAGAGAACCCCTCTCCTTTTTTTCATGTCTCAAAAGTGGAAGATAGGCTAACACCTTTTTTTACTAGTTGAATAGCCTAATCGTAAGTAATTCATTAAAGAGGTGTTTGTCATGACTTCTTCTGATCATCAGAACAACCAAGATCGATTAATAAACAACAGTGTCATGCCGGAATGTATTCGAGTAGAAAAAGTTTATGATTGGGTGACCGACGTCAATACCTATAAGAATAAAACGGTGATCCCGGATGGATCGTATTGTAAAGAATCGTGTCGCGAGAAAGTCGAGGAAGCTTTAAAAAAACATCACAACCTCAGGGTGGAATGTGAAGCTCCGGATTTTTATGACCCTTCACAAGCAGATGAAATAGAAGAAGACCCCCATCCTCCTCATTCCCCTCCAAAGGGAAACCATGATTACAAGGACTATCACCATCCATGGCCATGCAAGGACCCCTAGTGCAAAAAATGTAAAAATGAGTGGAACAAGGATTGCAAAGACCATAGTGATAAGGAAAATGAGAAAAGACGGCATCCTAAGAAAAAGAAGATTGATTGCGAGATCCTTGAAATTGAAAATGGTACTCCTGGAGTTGTCCGAATCCTTTGGACACTATGGGTAACGGTTAAAATATTCGACGAAACGAAAAACAAACTCCTATGTACCTTCGAAACCCCTATCCAATTCGAAGATGAATATGCGCTCTGCATCCCTGCTCCCTTAAATGAATTCAATATCACTTGTAAAATCACTCAAATTGTCTGCAGACCAACCGAAAGGGTTCTGTTCGGAAATATGGTTCAGCTTAAGTTGGAGATTTGTAAGGAGATACAGGTGGCAGCGGAAGTAAAACTGGAAGTCTGGGGCAAATTCTGTTCTCCACGTCCAAATGACATCAAAGTTAAAGACCGTGTAGAATGTCCGGAAATCACATTTCCAGAGCAATGTCCTGATATATTCCCTCGTCAAAACTGTGACTGTCAAGCATGGGCGATGACGATGTTGACTGGTCAGGAAGTAGCATTTACCGGTTTTAATGGAGCACCTGATGGTATTGACAACATGACGACATTGCATACGAATATCTGTAATAACTGTACGTTATCTGGAAGTACACTGCGCTATACCTTTAAAGACTTGAGAACCCCACGAGACCCGGATTACAGCTTTACATTCAAAGCTACAACATTTGATCTACCTGAAGTTTGTAATATCGATGAATCCGGAGACTCTTCTATGACAGTTACAGGGCAGGGATGGTTGAAATTCAAGGATAATAGTCTTCTTAATCGCCGTGTATCTTTTGAGCTTGTAATAGATACTGGTCTTGGTAATGCTGGTGAATACACCCTTACTCTCACGGACATCGCCGGGAATACCATTGAGGCTGAAGGAGCAGATGTACCAGAAGATGAACTAAAAATAGAAGGTTGTGTTACGTTTGAGGATTAATGATATGGGTTCAGCTTGCTGAAAAGGGGCAGGGGTCGCTCCCTCCCTTTACATTTTTCCACACGATACACTTCTTACAAAATTCTACATATATCTATAATAGCATGCACCACCTGAGGAGGATGAAGGATGAAAAATAACATTGTTTTCCATAACTTCAATGATGATAACAGCAATTTTAAACAAATGATTCATACGGTGAATAAGCAATTATCCTCCTCCCACGGTAAGCTCCAGCAAATAAAAAAACAAATGACAGAGAGAACCGAAAAAATTCAGGAATGGAATAGCAAACTAAAGCAGCTGCTGCTTGGTGACCTATTACAAGAACTGAAAAAGTTGGAGCAGGATCGAATCCAACGAACCCCTCTTGAAAAACAACATGTCATGTCTGAACAAACTAAAACAACAGATCCGAGCCGCTCTTCCCCCCATCTCTTCCCTCTATCCTATACATGGCAGGATGAGGATGAAATGCTAAAGCGACAAATAAAAGTGTTGGAGCAGCAACTCTTTCTCCTCCGTGCTTCAAACAAAGAATATCGATATAAGTTAAGACAAAAAGACGGGATCATTACAAAATATAAAAATAAAATCGAAGAACTGAACGCAACGATTCTTGAACAAAATCGGAGCATTCAATCACTTCACGCTAGCAGTTCCTCAAATCCACAGCCTCGGGTTTATGAGGAAGCATTACCTGTATATCCCATCAGCGGAAAACAATTCTCCGATGATGAAAAATCTGAAAATGAAACAAAAAGGACGTGGATGGAAGTGTTCAAGAACTTTTGGACCCTGAATGATGAAGCCCCTGACAAAAGCCCTTTAGAATTGAAGGTCGAACATCTGGAAAAAGAACTGACCGAGCAAAAAGACCTTGTCCATGAGCTTAAGAAAACGATACTCGCGTTTAAAGAGAAAGAATCTTATTACATCAGCATGATTGCAGAGAATGAGAAAAAGGAATTAGAAACCACCCAGGACATCCATTCAAAGTTATTGGATTTCGACGAAAGATTCATTCAACTTAGAGACCTCATCCATCAATTTGAAGAATCGACCTCTACCTCTAAACAATCCTACATGAAACAAATAGAACAGGAGTTAGAACAGACGAATCAATCCAACAAAGAACTTGCCTCAAGGTTGACAACTTCCGAGAATCAAATCAATGAAGTAAAAAAACTAATCTATGATTTGAGTGAGAACGAAGAGGCTTTCATTCAGGAGATGGAAGCTAGATTACAACAAGAGATAGAAGCTAAATTAAAATTAGAAATGGAAAAGCTACGAACCCTGAACCAAGCGAATGCAGTGAAGACAAATAGAGAAACAAGGCAAATAAAACAGCAGGAGGCTCCCCGACCACAAAGTTATGGTTCACCAACAAACAACCAATTTCTGAAACAACATCAAAATGTTCAACCTGCGTTGTCTAAACAGCCTGAACGAAACAAGGCGAGAACAAATCCAAGTGCATTGGCACGACAACAACAGCAGAGATACCAAAATGCGGAACAAGGCGGAACTGTCTTCAACCCTTTAAAATATAATTACAGACCTCCTCAGTAAACAGAAGGTACGAATGGAGCGGGTTTCAAACGCTCCCCATTCGTACTTTTTCCTTTTCTAGAAGTTACATTCCTTCGGCCAAGTTCGCACTCTGTAAAACCCACACGCCTTCTTATGCAGGACATAAAATATGGATAAGTACACTAAAAATGATAGAGGTGGATATTATGAGTGAGAACACTCCCAATGAGAATAATGATCAAAACAAAATAGTTGATGAAGCTTTAGAAAAGCAGAAAGAAATTACAGAGGGTATCAATAAACTAATGAGAGGTTTCAATTCTGATTTTAAAAAATTGATGAAAGATCAAAAGGATGTATTGAAAAAGAAAATCAATGAAGCTAACAAAATGGCAGACCAAACAGGCGTGCAACAAAAATCAAATACTATTAAAATAAACGGCCGTGAATACTCCATCAATGAAGAAAACGTGCAACCTATACAGGAAGCAAAAGAAGAGCTGCCTGCCCTTCTTCATGGATTGTCTGAACAAATGAAAAAGCTCAATGAGACTATGGAACAGTTATCTTCCCAAATTAACAAATCCGAAGACGATTCATCGGACCAAAAGAATTAAAAAATAAGCCACAGTGATTTCTTCGCATAATTAAACATCCCTCCATAAGAGGGATGTTTTTTTCTTCACTTTCTACGCTTTAAAGGATTTAATCATTGTTTATCCTAGTGACTGAGTAGGGACCGTGTACCCAGTAACCGAACATAAAGTAAACACATAGATAACCGTAGGATCATTCAGATCATCCACAAAAAAGACTAAGCAGTCACATATACTTTTCACAAATAATTCTTCTATCGGGCTATCCTGACCTTCAATGTTCACATCTACTTCAATTCCGAATCTTGTGGTACACGCAAGCCCCTCGCCAATCCCATTCGCACAGCAGTCACAGTCACAATCTAAATCTGAATCACTATCACACGTATTCGCCAGATCTAATAGGAACTGAAAGAACTCGGGTGTAGTTGCAGTACTGTCAGCACTAATCCCTGCAACCTTACAAAGTTGAGTGGTGGTGTTTGGAATGACCGCATCTTGTACTGCGTCCTTAAATGTTACAGTTGAACATTCCACAACGTTTGTAATGGTCCAACCTGGACTTCCCACTGGAGGGGTTACCGGACCATCCATTTGAGGCGTGGTTAAATATATATCGATAGGGTTACCAGAGATATCCGCCTGCTGAGAGATACGAATCTCATCTAATAAATCGGACAGCGCCTGCGTACAGCAGTCACAATCCTTTTCACACAATCCTTTCCGCTTATTTTTCTTTGACTTCCTATCCATTTTGCATTTTCTTCCTTTTCTTTCACAGTCATCACACTCGTCACACTCATCCTTTGCACTACATTCCATATCACTCTTACAGTTCGTGGTCACATTAACGGTGACGCCACTTACAGACGTATCAATGGATTGAGCGTTGTTTAGCGGTGATGTATTGGTATGACCATCGATGATTTGAGGACCTTGTTCCTGATCGCCATGCTCCTGGTTCTGAAGCTGCGGCCCAAGGATTTGTCCTTGATCACCATGTTCTTGATTCTGGACCTGCGGTTCAAGTGTTTGCCCTTGATCTCCGTGCTCTTGATTCTGGACCTGTGGTTCAAGCGTTTGCCCTTGATCTCCGTGTTGTTGTTTTTGCTTTTGGTCTTGAGGGCCCAGCAATTGCCCTCCCTGATCTCCGTGTTCCTGTCTCAATCTTTGTTGTTGAGGTCCTTGCGCCTGGCCCCCTTGATCTCCGTGGTCCTGTCTCAGCCTTTGTTGTTGAGGTCCTTGCGCCTGCCCTCCCTGATCTCCATGGTCCTGTCTCAGCCTTTGTTGCTGAGGGCCTAAAGCCTGCCCTCCCTGATCTCCGTGTTCCTGTCTCAGCCTTTGTTGCTGAGGACCTAAAGCCTGCCCTCCTTGATCTCCGTGTTCCTGTCTAAGTCTTTGTTGTTGAGGACCTAAGGCCTGCCCTCCCTGATCTCCGTGTTCCTGTCTGAGCCTTTGTTGTTGAGGACCTTGCGCTTGCCCTCCCTTGGTCTCCATGTTCTTGTCTTAACCTCTGTACTTGAGGCCCCTGCAATTGGCCACCCTGATCTCCATGAGCCTGAGCCTGGTTCTGGACTTGTTCCCCTAAAAATTGATCCTGCCCATCCTGTATGAATATCTTTTTGAATCTAGAAGGCGGACATACAATCGGTTTAGGAGGAAATGGTGATGCTTTCTTACAGCAACAGACAGGAAGCCTGCAGCCTTGGCACAAAGGGTAAGTGTTTTGTATTCCAAAATGGCACATGCAACAGCACGGTCCCTTTTTACATGTCATACAGCAAAGAAAGTACCCTTTAGAGCGCTTCGAACATTTAGGTGGATGAGGACCGCATCGGCAGCAGCATAGTGCTAATCCACAATAGTTACAGCACTCCTTGTATTGTTTGTTATACATACTATCACTCTCTTAATACTTTTTACTATCATCGTATGCAAGAATGTAGTGGGTGCCTGTTCGACAGCCTACTAGGTAAAATTATCCACCGCTTCTTCAGCTACAGTTGGATCATGCAGATAAATGGAACTTGATAGGAATAGAAAAAAGCCTAAGCGTCTATAATTTGATAGAATGCAGGTGCTTTATGTTTCACTAGTTCTGATCGATTAACGTCGAACGTATACGTAAGGATCCGGGATGGTATAGCTGACCATAAAAAGCAATACTTATGTATTCATTAACCATGCTTACGCGTTGTTCATCACCTAATCTTTTAAACTATTCGCCTATCTTCTAATAGTAAAGACTTTGAACATCATCTTCCTCGTGTTTACGTTTGTCACTTGGTTACCCCGGACCGGATTTCCTTTCCATAAAAAACAGGAATATTCAGGAATTCATGAAACCTTCCAGCTCAAAAGAACGTATAATCTGTTGAAAAATCGAACGGATCTCCTGCTCATTAGGATTCTCTATCTGAGGTTATTATCATGACTGTAGATATCACCTTAGCCAGTACTTTAACAGTAGCCTAAAAAGACAAAGAAATCCCTTGGGTGAATCCTTGGATCAAACCAATAGATAAGAAAGGAGAAATAAATATGATGTTTGGAGGGCTTTTTTTGACCCCGATCTTCCTAGTAACGCTCGTGTATCTTTTACGCTTTACTTGGGGCAGGAAGGGAAAAACGGAAGAAGGAAAGGCGGTGCTGAACGCTTCCTATGCAAAAGCGGCACCAATCTTCCCTATCGGCTGGCTCGCCCTTGAACTTTATCATGACTGGATCCAGTCCCTATCCTATTCTACTTACCGTGATGCGATGTGGATCCTTGTGTTGATCACATTCATTTTTATAGGGGCACGCCTGTTCCGATACCGGAAAGCCGCGGTAGCCTGAGCCTCTTATTCCAACGGAGGCTCTTTCCATTTGATCGTCGTAAAAGAGATGATCTCACTCCACCCTCTCCCTTTCGAATCCATCAAACCGGTGACGAATGAAATCCAGTACCACATTCCCTGGGTAAGGATGACCGGACCGAACCCCAGAATGACACGGATGAAAATCTGCATGATGTTCAGCGGCTTGCCTGAATTCGTTTCGATGGTGAGGTGCGTCAACAGCATGCCGATCGTCCTCCCTTTCGCAAGTAGCGGAATGACAATGAGAAGGGCTACATGGATGATGATGAAGGCTTTCCAAAAGACGGGGTTCGGATCGAATCCGCGGCCTGTGTCCTGTGTTGCTGTGTAGAGGATGGCGAGGAAGCCGGATACGATAAGTTCAAGGCCTGTGCCTATGAATCTGAGGAACAAGTTTCTTTCAGACATAGAAGTCCCTCCTTTCTGTGTAGTATCCTATGGGTTTTCGTCGTCATCGGTTTGCCCATTCACCCAGAACGACGAAAAAGAGATGGAGCTTTTGCCCCATCTCTTTGTCAACGCCTTTTCTTCTTTCATCCCTGCCTACGACCAAATTCCCGGAGATCTTTCAAACGGATGTGCTCATTCGACAAATTGTGCGTTTTCTGTCATAGCATTCTCCCCTCACTTTCTTTATACTTAACTAGGATTCTATATAAAGAGTTTTGAGAAAGGATCGATACCATGAATAAATTCAATTACGTCCCATGGGTCGTGGGGCTTTCCATCGCCATTAACCTTATCGTTGTGGCCTTATTGTTTTTACCGAATGTTGACGGGGATCTCGGGTTCAATATTAAACTCCTTCCCCTCCTGAATGCGGTCTTGAATTCCTTTACGTTCGTTTTCCTGACGGCGGCGCTGTTCATGATCATCAGAAAAAACGTGAAATGGCACAAGCGTTTCATTTTCGCTGCTTTCACGTCGACGGCTCTTTTCCTTGTTTCGTACCTGACGTACCATTCGATGGCGGAGTCGACATCGTTCGGCGGTGAAGGAATTGTTGCTGGGATCTACTATTTCATTTTGATCACCCATATCGTACTGGCTGCACTCATCGTGCCTCTTGCCCTGCTTACATTGTTCCGCGGGCTTGCGATGAAGGTCGACAAGCACCGGAAAATCGCACGATGGACGATGCCGTTATGGCTGTATGTCAGTCTTACCGGAGTCATCGTCTACTTGATGATTTCCCCTTATTATTGAAGAACGAACAGGCGCGGCGAAGCGCCTGTTTTATTGTCGAAATTCTTTGCTTCCTTCCTACCTCTTATTATAGTAGAATAGCAGTTAGAGAGTTGTCGCCAATTGATTTTTAAAGATTTATGTTTCAAGATTTGCTATTCAGGGAAAATTTAATGTTCAAGGTCAGATAATAAGGAGACTACTATGGATTTACTCCAATTTATGAAAAATGAAGGTTACACTTCGGCCAAGTTCTCCTCGTTGACTGGTGAAGACGTCCAATTAGTGTTGAATGATGTGGCTTCCACGGAGGACCTGTATCAACTAATGGAATTGACGCCGACCTCCGTCACTTATTATCCTTATGAACGCGTACCGTATATTGATTGTTTCATAAATCAGAACGTAATGAAGTTGCGCTTGTCGAAAGCATAAGGCATGGACCGGGTCCGCCCTCTGGGGGAACCGGTCCTTTTATTTTCTAGAAAAAGATGGTTTACAAATCTATGACTCTCGGCTACGATGGAAGCAATGGACAAGAACTGCATACGCGTTTTGCACTAGGGGAGCTGCTTGAAGCGGCTGAGAGGAGAAATTCCGACCCTTGGAACCCGAACTAGATAATACTAGCGTGGGGAAGTGCGGTCGTCATTCACAAGGACCTGACTGGTTCTTCCTTTATGATTGGTAGACTGCATTCCCGTGGGATGCAGTTTTTTTGTGCTCAAAAAAAGGAGGAATTAGAAATGGAAAACAACTGTGGAACTTCAAGAATCGCGGGGTGCTCTTTTTCCGTGCACCCGATGTCGGACAACTTCGTGGATTATATCAAAGCGAGCTTACGTGAGGTGGACAGCTCGAAAGTGTGGATGAAAACGGACGACGTCACAACGACGGTGCGCGGCCGGATGGAGCACGTCTTCGATGTCACCGAAGCGATTCTGTTACATATTGCGAAAACGGGCGTCCATGTCGCTTTTCAAGGGACTTTTTCCATCGGCTGTCCGGGAGATTCGTCCGGAGATGTCCATATGGATGAATCAGAGGAAGTATTGAACAAGCCACAATCCAAGGACATCGAACAGCGCATTGCGGCGAAGTTCTCCCTGTATCCGATGGGTGGCGGCGATTATATGGACACGATTTACCGTCAGATCGAAGCGATGAAAGAAAAAGGCGTCGAAGTCACTCCTGCCCACTATTCCACCCGCCTCGACGGGGATACGCGCGACATTTTCACAGGACTTGAGGATGTGTTCAGGGAGACGGAAGCGAGCGGATCTTCTCATACCGTGATGACCGTAACGGTCTCTGCCAACAGCCCTTCTCATAAGGATGAGCACTCATGAACAGCTGGAAACTGAAAGAAATCGTCGTCATGTCCGTCCTATCTGTCGTCTTTGCGGTCGTGTACTTGGCCTTCCTTCCGGTCGGGAAAATCCTCGTCGGCTTTTTCGGACCGATCGGCTATGATCTCATCTTTGGTATCTGGTTCATCGTATCGATCATCGCCGCTTACATCATCCGCAAACCCGGTGCTGCGTTTTTATCCGAAACGATTGCGGCCGCGGTCGAAGTACTGCTCGGCAATGCGGTCGGTCCGATGCTTCTTGTTTCAGGGATGATCCAGGGGCTCGGGGCAGAGTCTGCCTTCGCCATGACGAGGTACAAGCGTTATGACCTGTTCACCCTCATGCTTGCCGGGGTGATGGCTGCGGTGTTCAGCTTCGTCTGGGGTTACTTCCTTTCCGGCTACGCAGCACTCAGTACAGGGTACGTCCTCGCCATGTTCATCACCCGCATCATCAGCGGCGCCATCATCTCCGGTGTCGCAGGCAAAGCACTCAGTGACGCCCTAGCGAAGACAGGTGTCCTTTCAAGCTTCGCTCTCGGAAAAGAACACCGAAGGAAGCACGCGGCATGAGTCAGGAAGTGATACGCGTCGAGGATCTCACCCTCCATTATGAGGAAAGGCAGAAACCAGTGCTGTCCTGTCTGAATTTTTCCATCGAAAAAGGAGAAAACATGCTGATCCTGGGTCCGAGTGGGTCGGGGAAAAGCTCACTCACCCACTGTTTGAACGGTCTCTACCCGAGGGAACTTGACGGTTCCATGGAGGGAGAAGTCCATGTGAAAGGACAGAGGACCGACGCCTACCCCGCCGGTGAAATGGCGCAGAATGTCGGCGTCGTTTTCCAAGATCCGGAGACGCAGTTCTGCATGATCACCGTTGAAGATGAAGTAGCCTTCGGGCTTGAAAACTTGAATACCCCTTATAAATCGATGGTAAAAAAAGTAGATACGGCTTTACGCTCAGTCGGGATGGAAGCTTACAAAACGGCGAACATCTCCGAGCTTTCCGGCGGTCAGAAGCAGAAAGTCGCTCTTGCCTGCATCCTTGCGATGGAGGCTGAAGTGCTGATTCTCGATGAACCGACAGCGAATTTGGATCCGGTGGCGAGGCAGGAATTCATCGATCTTTTGAAAAATTTGAAAGAGCAACGGTCTTTCACCCTGCTTGTCATCGAGCATAAGCTGGAAGGCTGGCTCGACTTGTTGGAACGGGTCCTCATCATCAATGAAAAGGGAGAGATCGCCCACGATGGTCCGCTTCACGACCACTTGAAAACCTACGCCCGGGACATTCATGAGATGGGCATCCAGCTTCATTACGCAACAAGGACAGCTCTGGAACAGGAATGGACGCCTCCCTACCCGCTTCACATCAGAGAAATGCCGGCCTGTGCTTCACCAGAAAACCCTCCATCAGAATCTGTTGGGAAAGTGTTGTTGAAAGCAGAGGATGTGCACTGGAAGTCGATTTTGCAAAACATCCATGTCACTTTTCATGAGGGGGAATGGGTGGCGATCGTCGGGGAAAACGGGAGCGGGAAATCTTCCTTATCGAGAATCCTTGCGGGCATCCAGCCTCCGAGCAAGGGGACGGTTTCCCTGCACGGCCGCTCCTTGAAGAAATGGAAAGAGAATGAAATGCGGCATGAGATCGGGTATGTCTTCCAGAACCCGGAACACCAGTTCATTACGGATACCGTCTATGAGGAAGTCGCCTTCAGTCTCCGGCATGCAGGAATGAAGGAAGCGGAATGGACCAGGATCGTCGAAGAAACACTGAAGTTCTGCCGGCTGGATGGATTGGAGGATCAGCATCCTTTCCTTCTCAGCCAGGGACAGAAACGGCGTTTGAGTGTCGCAACGATGATTGTCGAAGATCAGAGTATGCTTTTCCTTGATGAACCGACGTTCGGGCAGGATGAAAAGTCGACCTCAGATTTGATGTCGCTCTTGAAAGAAAAACATGAAAACGGGACGACGATCGTCATGATCACGCATGATATGGAGCTCGTGGACAAATACGCGACAAGAGTGCTGGTCATGAACGAAGGCGAACTCAGTTTCGATGGTCAGCCGGAAGAACTCTGGGCTCGTCCAGATTTGGCCGACCAAAACCTGGAACTGCCTCCGAGAGAACAATGGAAGCGAGCCGTTTTGAAGCGAGAGGAGACTGCGTATGTTTCTTCATGACTTGAATCCGACCGTCAAAGCTTTGACGATCATCGGTACCGTCTTCCTCCTCGCTTTCGTATTCGATCCGGTCACGCCTTTGCTCTACATCGTGTGGACCGTCCTTGTCACCTTCCTGTTCGGGACATTCAAAAAAAGATACTACCTGTATTATTTCATTCCGTTCACTCTGTTCGCTTTCGGGATGTTCTGGACGACGATCGTCTTTTCGGACACCGCCTCCGCGACTTCCGAAACCGTTTCATTCCTCGGGATGAAGTTCCCAACGGAAGACATTTGGACAGCGACGGCTCTGGGTCTGAGGGTCCTTGCGTTTGCCAGTTTGTCGCTGCTGTTCCTTTTCACGACAAACATGGTCCATTTCATCTTGAGTTTGATCCAACAGTTGAAGCTGCCACCGAAAATCGCTTACGGCGTGCTGGCCGGGTATCGCTTTCTCCCGATGTTGAAGACAGAATTCCAACAGATTCGTGCGGCGCACCGCATCCGCGGGGTCAACCGGCCGGATTCGTGGAAGGAAAAACTTCTTCAGTATCAACGGTTCGCGATTCCCCTCCTGGCCGGTGCGATACGGAAAGCGGAACGAACAGCGATTGCGATGGAATCGAAAGGATTCACTGGTGCGAAGGCCCGCACGTTTTACCGTCCGATGAAGGTGCAGCGGAAAGACTGGCTTTTCCCGGTGATGATGTTCGGGATGCTCGGGGCGACGATTGCGGTCTCGGTCTATTTCGGTTACTTTTCCTAGGTATGATGGACAGCTGTAACATGAAACAGCCTCCGGTTTTTAGCCGGGGGCTGTTTGCTATTGTCTATTCTTTTCCTTCTAAGGAAGTGCGAATCTCTTCGAAGTTACTAAATTTTATACTCGATAATTGATCGTCTTCATTCGTTTGTGCATGCCCTTTTACATTCATCGTTTTACTTTCCTCACTACTATTATCCGTATAGGATACGTTCATTGTGAAGGTGTAATAGTTTTCTTTTTCCTCCATATCTATGTCTTCGACTTCCATCTGATAATCAGGGTATGCCATGCGGAGGAAAGTCATGGCCTGGTTCGTATTTACTACATAATCCTCAAAAAAACGTTCACTCATATAGGGTTTGAAGTGTTCCATGTAGTAATCACTCAACGCCTTGACTGACTTTTCGATGTCTCCATCATACCCTTTGATAATCTTTTCCTGCTCCTCATTGGGACCCGTAAACTTATGTTGTAGAACCGTACGAATGTTTTCTTCGCTTCCGTTTTCTTCTGCATTGGTCTCTGCGTCTTCCGAATTGGTGCAGCCTACAGATAATAGTAGGATGCCAACCAAGAATATTGGCTTTAGATATTTTTTGATCATTTCCATAAACTACCCCTCCGTTTTATTACTCTTACTCATTCCATACGGAAGAGTAAGGCTCTACGTTTCAAAATATTAGCAATTCATCTTAAATTATCCAAAAAAAAGACAGGAGAGGATTCCCTCTCCTGTCTTCCCTTCTTATGAACCACTCGCCTCAAGGACGATTTCTTCCGGTGATTTCCTACGCCGAATCGCCATTCTGGAAAAGTGGATGCCTACAAACACGAGTCCGACATAAAGCACAGCCATGCCGTACCCTCCGATGACATTCCCGATGATGATTCCCAAGGCTCCGAGGATTTTTCCGAACTGGAAGACCAGGCCGTTGAAAGCCATATAAGCTCCCCGGCGCGTATCATCGACGATATCGGCAAGGATCGACTGTCTTGTCGGGACATACAGCAATTCACCGATCGAAAGGACGATGACAGCGATGAAGAGCCCTGGGGATGTGATTACTGAACGCAAGAAAAGCATAGCCCAGTCCGAACAAGGCGAAGCCGGCATACATGATCGGTTCTTCTCTTTTCCCTTTGATCCATCTTGAGAAAAGTGATGTGAACAGAACGATGAACAAGGTATTTGCGACCGTCAGCAGGCTGAGCAGCCGGATGCCGTCCAGTTCGAAAGAAAACAGTCCGAAAAGGTCCATCATGTTTGATGCGATGTCCTGTTCGAGACGGACGGAAATGAAATTGTTGCGCTGGAATTCGATGCCTAAGATCGCAATCCCGCCGATTGTGAACGCGAGGAACGGGATGTCTTTCATGACGAGGCTGTAATTTTTCAAAACCGGCTTCAGTCCGTACCCTTCCCTCACTTTCTCTTCGCTCACGACGTATGTATCTGTGATTTTCGTACTCGTCATCCAGAGCGTCAACAAGCTGATCCCTAGGAGGACAGCGATCAATTCGAACAGGTTCCTCTCAAAAAACCAGCCGCCGATCATGAGTCCGATCATCATCGACATGTTGATCGCCCAGTAGTTGATCGCATACATGAACGCCCGAGAATCTTTCGTGCTGACATCGATGAGCATCGCCTCGGCCGCGGGGTTCACAAGACCTCCGGCTATTCCGATGAGCAGCAGCATGAAAAACGTCACCCATGCGGATTGGAACCACGGAGAGTTCGCTAGGAACATGCCGATGAAAGCTGCTAGCTTCAGGACCTCCCCTGTCACCATCAAGCGTTTCCGGCCGATGATATCTGCTAAGTACCCGCCATAAAGACCCGTCAGGAACTGAGCCGCGACTTGAATCAGCAGCAGAACGCCTGCCACCGTCGCATTGATTTCTTTTGTAAAATAGATGGCCATGAATGGAAACACAGCGGCTCCTACAACCCGGCTGAGAAATGATGTATAAATGCGGATCCGGATGTTGGGATGCAATTCTTTGAACATGTGACCTCCCCCTTTGTTCCTTCTATTATGGACTTTCCAAAAAGGGGTAAAAAGGGTACAATTTAGAAAAATCTGTCCCCTTTTAGGAGGTGTATCGATGCTTGACGAACGGTATTTTTCACTGAGGGCCCACCTGTATGAACGAGAAGCAGCCCAAACGATCGCATTCAAACTGCAGGAGCTTGAAGCCGTTTGGTATTGCTCACAAAAAAATGCGAAGAGAATTTTGAAGGATCTAGAAGCGAATGGAAAGCTGACGTACATTCCCGGCAAAGGGCGCGGAAAACGGTCCACCCTCCTTTTTCCGAAACCGTTCCAAAAGGAAGTGGAGGATTTCGTCACCGCGTGTGTCGAGCGGGACGAGCTGGATGAAGCGGCCCATCTGCTGCGCCTGCCGATCCCGAAGTCATGGATCGCCAAAGCGTCCTATGATATCCGCAAAATGTTCAGCTACAGGGAGCAGAGCAGTCCGAAAGACGTGCTCCATGCTTTCATCGCACGGTCACTGACGACCCTCGATCCACTGGAAGTTTCGATCACGTTCGAAGCCCATCTGATTGAACAGCTCGGTGATCCGCTGCTGAAATATGATGCGGAAAAGGATGAGATTCTCCCACATATCGCGCATCATGTGGAAGTCGATGACTCGTCCAGGACGTGGACGTTCTATTTACGTAAAGGAGTGCGGTTCCATAATGACGAAGAGCTGACGAGTGAGGATGTCCAATCCACATTATCGAGAGCAATGAACACGGAAGCCTCCACGTCCTGGCTGACAGAAGGCATCCGGAGCATTGATAGTCCAAGCCGTTATAAAGTCATCATTCATTTGGACGAATCGAACCCATTTTTCCCAAGATACATGGCGGCATCGAATTTGTGCATCCTCCCTTCCGGAACGCCCTTCAATGAACACGAGTGGATCGGAACCGGACCTTTTTACTTGAAAGAGCACACAGAGAACAAGCTCGTCCTCGCCGCTTTCGACGGGTATTTCAAAGAACGTCCGTTACTTGATGAGGTCCAATTTTTCAAAGTTTCCCAGGAAGCGGCGAGCATCATCAATTTCACAGTGGCAGACGGAGAAGATGTGAATCCTGCCGAGAAGCAAGAAGTCGAGACCGGTTTCCGCTTCCTGACGTTCAATTTTCATAAAGACAACATCGTCCAGGACCCTCATTTCCGGGAAGCGATCTACCACTTTCTCGATATCGGAAGAATGGCGGACGCTTTCGGCTGGCGCGCCTTCGGAGATCCGACTGAACCGGCTGGTGATCATCAGTATGTAGAAGCCAGCAGCTTCACGCCAAAACGATCCACACACTTGGAGAAAAAGAGCGCATTGATTCCAGAGCTGTTGAAAAAATCCGGCTATTCGGGAGAACCGTTGAAGCTGTTTCATCTTGAATTTCCTAGTGCAGTGAAAGAAGCGGAATGGCTCGAGGAAAGCGGAGCGGAGTACGGCATCCATTTCGAGCGGCATCCCTTCAACTTTTCCAATTTCTATACCGAAGACATGAGCGAAGACGTGGATTTGATCTTCATGGGAGAAGTGTCCTCACTCGACCCCCACCTCTCTTTTTTAGGAGCTTTTTATAATAAAAACCTCTTCTTCCGGCGCTTTTTCCCGGATTGGGGATTGCAGTGGATCCATGACAAACTCGAGGATTTCAAAAGTCAGGAAACGTATGAAGGACGAGAGCAGGTCATGGACGAGATTGAAACGTACATACGAAAGCAGCACCTGTTGGTTTTCCAATACCATCCTGTAAAAGTCCGCACGTTCCACCCGATGATCCAGGACGTCAGGTTTCAGTCGTTCGGTCACTTCGATTTTTCGAAAATATGGATTCCAAGATAAGCGAAAGCCCATCTCTCTTAGGGAGAGATGGGCTTTTTCCGTATGTAGATGATTAAACTTCCGCCTTCATCGCCTTGTCCAAGTCCACCCAGATGACGGCTCCAAGTGGATGAGTATAGGGGATCGGTTCTTCATAGAGGACCGGATTCCCTAGCTCCCATGCATAGGTACGCTTGTATGGCATCGGCTGACAATCCTCTTCCTGAATGCCATGCAAATGTGTGCTCTTCTCATATTCTTCTTTCGTCAATAGTTTGCTGTCCTTGATATCCACCGTTCCGAATACATGACCGGAGCCGCTTTTTATCAACCCGATCGTCCCTCTCTGCTTCGTGTTCGTGCCACGGATTTCCCACGTCTTTTCTCCATTCAAGATCATCTCGATCCATGGCTCTTTGATTAACAAACCTTTCATGCCCACGCCTCCTTTATTCCTTTATGAATCCTAATCTCTATATTAAAAGCCTCTCATCACTTCTTTTCTTCTTTTGCATCGCTGGCATTCAATGATTTCCCCAGGGCCATCTTCTTTCCAACTCACGCGCTCATATGTATGAAGCCCCAGCCTGCACCTTAAGCTCGTCTCATTTTTCTGTAAAAGTGCATTCACCATCAGGATCAGAACCCCCGGCACCATCAGCGAGAGGACGAGCAACGTATTCTGCACACCAGAGAGGATGAGCACAGGTCCAGTTACAACGAGAAGTGTACCTACCAACTGCCACGTCCGCATCCAATCAAATCTCCTTTTCCAATAAAAGTTCATCAACGATCGGGATGCCATGATTACCGATGGTCGGAATCTCCGGCTTGATTTCACGGGCACGCTGGACGGCATCGTGTAAGATTTCAGTCATACGGAACCCGCGTTTTTGATAGAATGCGAGGGCTCTTACATTGTCGTTCGTCGTAATGACACGGATGAAATGACAATCCATCCGCTCCACTTCAGCCTCTACCGCCTGGATGAGCGACGTTCCGATGCCTTTGTTTTCTACCAGACTGTCGAGGGAGATGATTTCACACTCCCTCTCTTTTTTCACATAGGTAATCAACCCTAGGATCTTTTCATTTTCCACTGCAGCAAAGCCGTCTAAATCCGTGCATTCATAAACGCCGCTCGAAAAGACCATCTTTGTGCCACACCAATGGGTATGAAAAAAATCCACCTTCTCTTCGGTGGATAGGTGCTTCAAGTCTACGATTTTCATTTCTTTTCTCCTTCTTTCCATCGCCCTCATCACTCCGGCAAACGGCCGAAGGCTTTCAATTTCTGATAGCGATCCACGGCTAAGATCCCCTGCCACTGCCTTTTGCTGACGGCGAAAGCTTCAGAGTCATCTCCCCAATCCCACGAGATGTCCCAGACACCTTCTTCGTTCATCGTTTCCAAGTAAAAGTCCAGGTTTTCCTTCAGCAGTCTCGGGTGCTTTTCAGCCAGGATATGTTTCGGTGAATGGATGAGATCGAGAGGCAGTGGTTTGTAGCTGCTGCCCCAACTCTGCGGATCTTTCTCTATGCACCTCTCAGCAAGCAGGACCGTTTTAGCATTCACTTCTTCGAATGTAAAAGGGGTATGGACAGCGACTTTGTCCTTATGACGGAACAGCACATTCATCAACCGTTGAAAACAGTTGACTTCATGAAAGTCCATCAAATCGACCGCCATTAAATGGGCGACGGCTTTTTCTACACTCGCCCATCCCGTTTTCGCCCCTTCACTGTCTTCATACGACCAGTGGATGAGAAAACCGGCTAGTTCCGCTGCGGGGTTGAACATCCAATTTTCCTGGACGCCTTCTTTCCAATGCCACCACGGAGCATGGGGGTGATGGTTATGTTCAGGAAGGACCGAGGGCCACATGCCTGTCTCTTCATCGTACATCTCCAACAGGTAGGAGAGCATATCAAGGACGACACGCTCTTTAGAAGCGACATCCAATTCGTACAAATACTGACCGGCAGCCCATGTCGCCATTGGAGAAGATTGCGGCAGCCAAAAGTCCGGTTCGATGCCGTGACCGAACCCTCCATCTTCGTTTTGGAAGGCGCGTATGTAATGGATGACTTCACTCTTCAAACCGCCCTCCATCAACGCATGCCAACGGGCCGCTTCCAGTGGTCGTGCGTTCCTTTTGATCCATTTGCTCGTGCGTGTCACCGTCTCTTTGTTCATCCCAATCACACACCCCTCTAAAATGTTTTCCCTCCATTGACACTGATGTTCTGACCTGTAATGAATGATGCATCATCGCTGCTTAAGAAACGGACAGCATTCGCGATGTCGTGCGGCTCCCCCATCCTTTTCAAAGGAACATCCTTAAGGTAAGAAGCTTTTGTCTCTTCTGATACTTCTCCGTGACGTTCAACAGGTGTAAAGCCAGGATGGACGGCATTGACCGTAATGCCATGCTCCCCGAGTTCACTGGCCCAAGAACGCGTCATGCCGACGACCGCTGACTTCGCCGTTACATAATTGGAAAAATGCGCATTGCCGAGTTCGACGACTTCGCTTCCGATATTGATGATCCGCCCCCATTTTTCTTCCTTCATTGAAGGAAGGACGGCTTTTGTCAGCAATAGCGGAGCCTTTGTCGTAAACAGCAGCTGATCGAGATAATCGTCCCAAGTCACTTCTTCTAGGGAATATTCGGGTTGCGGACCTGTGGCATTGTTTACGACGATACTGACTGGGCGGCCCGCTTGTTGTTCTGCTTCTCGTACCAGCCTGTCCACCTCTTCCTCTTTCGTCACATCGGCTTGGATGGCGAAAGCTTGACCGCCATTTTCACGGATTTGATGAACGACTCCATCCGCCGACTCCTGATCACGATTGTAATTGATCATCACCGTCACACCAGAAGCCGCCAGATTTTGAGCTATTCCCTTACCAAGACCTTTGGAGCCTCCTGTTACAAGTGCCACTTTCTCTTGCATAGACAATGTTTTCCTCCTTCTACTCCCCCATAGCCAGATGATAACGTTTCGTTTTTCCGTCATATACCGCTATCAATATAGCAGGGATTTCTTCCGATTCATATAGGGCGGTTCCTGCGGGAAGGTCGCTCGCCATCCCTTTTTCAACTTCTGCGATTCTTTCCCCTTTCGTCAGGTTCTTCTCATTGACCCACTCAGCTCCATGCGTGTAGACTTCCCCATTTTCCAATTCTACATAGTCAGCATCAGGATTCATGCTGAGCACCTGCCCAAGGTTCAAAAGTCCTCCCTCGCCTGCTCCGGGAGAACAGGCAGAAAGAAGGAATATAGCTACAAGCATCCCTATATAAATGCCTTTCATTCTGCATCTTCCCTTTTTCTAATCGAATAAATCAAGGTGAAGCCAAAAATGAACGCGAAAAGAAGGGGACCATTGATCGCATGCATCGCAAAAAACTTCGTCACTGGATTCATCGGGAAGTTCGTGTAAAACAACCAGTGCGATAAGGTTACGAAAAGGCTCGGTACACCGATACCGATGAACTCGGGCCATGTGAAACCTTTCCATCGACCTTCTTTATATCTGCGCCATAAAAAAGGTAGAGCGAATAACATCCCGAAGACGACCGGGAAGATAAAATCAAAAATCATCAGAGGCACGACGTCGAATTCCTTCTCCGCCTGATCCACAAGTCCTCCGCGGATGCTCAGCAGCCCCATCATCGCGGCGATGAGAAATACAGCAAACCCCAGATGGAACAAAAGTCTTTTCATGAAAACAACCCAAGTATATGTATGACCTCTATTCAAGGACTGTGATTTCCTCTGCTGTCACTTTCCTGGTTTCTGGATCTTCCGTGATCTCTGTGCTTTCCCTGAGCTTCACTCGGATTTTGAGAAGCTCCTCCTCTCTCGCCTGCTCTCTGAACGTTTCCATATTTAAGTTCTCGCCATCATTTGTATGGACAGGAGTATCATGAGGAACGAGAACGAGGCAGGGCCATCCTTCTTCCGTGTCTGCCTCCTCTTCCCCTTGCACTGCTGAGGAGCACTCGACTTCCAGACCGCCGACTTTGACTGCTGTCACTTGACCATCAAATGCATTGACGTCTTTCCCTGCTACACTGCAACCCACGACTAAGAGTAAAAGAACGACAAGTAATTTCTTCACGATGTCTCACCTTTCTGCGAATTCGAGCACACAATGACAGCGCTCTCCGTTGTATTCTTACTAAAAGCGTACCATGTATGGAATAAATTGAAAATACTGACATGGGTTTATAGTCATATTTTGTTAAAAAATGCTAGGATATTAGATTTACTTTTATAGTCTTTATAAAGTCACCGATAAAATGGCAAAAGCGACTGATAAAAGTGCAAAACCCACCGAAAAAAAAGCAAAAGTCGGTGATAAATTCCTCTAACCCACTGATAAGTAGGCCATACTTCACGGATAGAATGATAAGCTTGTTCAAGCTATTCAAAAATCCCATTCCAATCTCAGTTTGGAGGATACTAGCAAGAAACACGATGGGTTCCCAACTTTCAAATCTACGTTTCTATGCTTTACATTTCCACCGCACAGAGCAATCGGCAAGCTTCTCTTTTATCCGTTCTGGATGAAAACTCACCCAGAACCTGAACGTGTCACCAGCTATACAAAACCTCTCCCCATTGCTCATCGTGAACACCAGGGCATAGTCGAAATTAAACGAATCTATGTTCTTTTGATAAATCTCAATACTTTCGACGGTACTAAACAAAGACACCCCTGAAGAACGAGTGGCCTGCGCAGTACCTGCCCTCTCCTCATAGGAAAGCGGGCTGGGTGTTTGCTGTTCACTGACGGTAATCTGCCAAACATCTTCAAAATCAGGCGTCAAATCAGATTCGATCCCAAAAACGAGGTACCGTTCGGTGCATTCATAAGCACGAGCGTTTCACTACTGGTGAAACTTTGATTCTTAAAATCATCCAAATACATATGGAAGAAGCCAGACTGAATTTCTTGAATGGATTCACCTGCCCATCTTTTCAATACCTGCAAATTCTGATCCCGGATTTGAAGGTTCATTCTTCTCCCTCATAGGCTCTCGACCAGTGATGGGGCTGGACTTCAGCAAGTGTTTTAAATAGAAGGTCTTCACCTTCATGGGTGACAGCGACTTTCACATCATCTCCCCAGTAAAACAACCGCTCTTGACAAATCCCGCAAGGTGACAACACTTTAACTGAGGATTTCTCATCGTCCCGGGCGATGCAAAGGGAATGCGTGACCCGCTGGTTCCGCTTATGGGCTTCAAGGATCGCCCCTGTTTCCATGCAAAGATTCACAGCATCATTGATGACATCCGGAGCGATACTGGTGAGGATGGTTCCGTCTTCGATCCTTATCGCTGCCGCTCCTCCCCACCCGCTCGGGTATCTATGTTGTACCAGTTCTTTTGCTTCCTCATATAGCTCTCTTTCCATGTTCATCTGTAACCCTCTTTCCTCTTACCTCTTTCTTTGTGTATACGGCTGAAAATAACAAAAGTTTCATATGCATTCGTCCATTTATTATAATTATCTTAAAATTTGGTTAATCTAAAGGAAAAGACCGTTTTTCTATCTTCATGATCCATATAATTAAAGCGTTAAAGGACAGTCACAACTAACGAGCGGTTGGATTATCTTGAAGAAGTACCTACAGGAGAGGAGGAGCAGCTATGTCTGAGTTGAGGCTCGGGGATCGTGTTCCGAATTTTATTTTACCTACCGTCACTGGAGAACAGTTTTTGTTAGAGTCCCATCAGGAAGTCCATAAAGATTGCTGGCATATGATCGTTTTCTTCCGAGGGTCATGGTCGCCGGAGTGCATACGCTTTTTAAATCAGATGGAGGACCAACTCAGCGAATTTACAAGTGAACATGTTACGGTCCTGGGGATTGCAGCAGAAAACCTGGCGGAATTGAGCCGTATGACGGAAAAAGAAAACCTCACGTTCCCCGTTTTATCCGATGAATTCCTTTCTATCATTGAAGCATTCGGAGTATTTACGGAACATGCAACAACTTCCAAAGAAGGAGTCAGTACTTTCGGAGAGCCTGCTTTCTTCCTGATCAACCACAGGGGAGAATTGCTTTATCAGCAAAAACAGACGGGTCCCTTCGGCAGGGCTTGTGCAGAGGATTTGTTGAAGACGATCCGCCATCTCAAAAGTCAGCAGCAAACCAAGGACAGTGCCTCTTAAACGTCTCTCTTTCCTATGAACGGACTTGTCATGACCCATCTGTAATTTCAGACTATGTTATACTGGCCAAAAGTAAGAAAAATCAGACAAAGCGGTGAATGGTTTATGTTAGAAGATACGGGCGAACGGGTCATACCGAAACAAATGGATCCAATGAACAACATGCTTCTCGAGCACATTGCACGGTATGTGTTTTCCACTCCTTATGTAGAAGGAAGGGTACTGGATCTCGCGTGTGGCACCGGCTATGGAAGTCTTAAAATAGCGAAAGAAACAAAAGAGAAAATCGATGAAATCATAGGCATGGATATTTGCGAGGAAACATTGCAATATGCGGTTCACAACTATTATCATCCTCTGCTCACTTTCAAACAGGGAGATGCGATGGATGCTTCTCTGCCAGAGGAAATCGGGACGTTTGATACGATTCTCAGTTTCGAAACGATCGAACATGTCAAAGATGACCGTTTGTTCGTAAAGCGTATGTATGATTTATTGAATCCAGGCGGCACGCTTATCCTCTCCACTCCATTCGGTGAAGGAAGGGATTACGAATGCGGGCAGCCTTTCCATTATTTTCAACTGACACCAGAGGAATTCGAGGAATTGTTCGAGGGCTTTTCTGAAAAAGAAATCTATAATCAGCGCGGCGTTACCATTGAGCCTCCGAGAGAAGGCGTCTATTATCCTTTGGGTGTCGCTGTATGTAAAAAGTAGGCGCTCCGAAAATAGGATAAGGAGTTCCGTTATCGTGGAGAAACAAAGTAAATAGTATCTTTTAGCACAGTAAATCACAGGGTTGTTTTTGTTCGTGTATGTGATTTACTGTGTTCTTTTACTTGTAATTGTAATTGAAGATACGATTTTGGTCTGTTTAATAAATTCAAGGAATTAAACAATTATGTGGTAAAATATATGGTAAAGAACTATATGTATATGTACGACTAGAAAATTAAGCGGGTATAATGAATTACATTTATAGTTAACGAACGAGAGGTGGAAATAATGTTGGATTGGCTCTGGTTACCGTTAATTGTTGCATTTTCTCTAGCTTATTATGCTCATAAGAATAATTTGAACCATAAGCAAAAACTAAGAGAAATTGACTTGAAAGAGAAACAAATTGAGTTAGAAATGTTGAAAGAAAGAAACGGCTCTATCACAGATGAAAAAAGGGATTCAATATACGATTAATGGGGAGAAAACTATAAACTGCAGCTTAAATAACATACGTTTTCGTAGCATCCATAACAAACGAATAAATGAACAAAACTATGAACACACAAAAAGCTTGGGATATCCCAAGCTTTTTATCTTTGAATGTGTTGTTCTTATTCAATTATGAAGCAACTACATAAACCGCCACGACGTGATTTTGCTTATGCTTGTCGCATCTACCAAGGTGTCTCCACACTTAGAATCACCAACTGGATTTTTTCACGCCTGGGATTTGGCCTTTGTGGGCGTAACCTCTGAAGGTAATGCGGGACATGTTGAATTTCCGCATGTAACCCCGCGGTCTTCCGGTTACTTCACAGCGGCCGGTCAGGCGTGTGGGGGAGGAATCTCTCGGTAGTTTCCTTAACGCTTCGTAGTCGCCTTTTTCCTTCAACTCTTTACGCAAGGCTGCATATTTTTGCACCATGGCCTGACGTTTCTTCTCTTTTGCTACTTTTGACTTTTTAGCCATATCTTCACACCTTTCTATATTAGTAATGATTACGATTTAAAAACGAATAAAAAAAATAGGACGCTCCTGTTTCTAGAGAGCGAAACCTAATCCGAATTAATAGTAACGATTACGAATTACATCTTATAACAGGACATGGATTATGTAAAGGGGAATGCTTTTATCTATTTTTCATCCAGCTTCACCCTTGTCCAACTAGGCTTTTTCCCCTCATGATCGGTCCACCTTACCACTCTCTACGGAGCAAGGAATAGGTATAATGGTCGTAATAGTTGCCTTGATAGTAATGCTTATCCCTGAAAATGCCTTCACAAGTGAAACCTAATCGTTTTAACAAAGCGGAGGAACGCTGGTTCTCCACCGCTACATAAGCATGGATACGATTCAGATTCATGTTTTGAAAGCCGCTGTTGATGCAGGCCACCAAAGCCTCTTTCATCAGCCCCTTACCCCAATAGTCAGGAAAGAGGTCATATCCGATTTCCGCCATCCGATTCTGACGGTCCCATAAATGGAAACCACATGTCCCGACAGGAACCCCGCCCATCTCTTTACTTTCCAATACCCAGCGGTTGTACCCTTTTTCTTCAGGATTTGCGAACCAATCTACTAATGCTTGAGCCTGATCATAAGTCTTCAAGTCTTCTTCATCATACAGATACTCACAAACTTTGCTGTCACTGAAGTGTTTGAAAATGAAATTCGTATGCTTCTGACTCACGTTCACCAGATGGAGACGTTCTGTTTCTATTGGCGGAAAATACAAAGCTCCCCCTCCTCTCTATCAGTAAAAAGAAATGCAGTCATCAGGGCTCTACTCTCTTACCTTTTCTTCACGGTTCAAAGTTCCCATTTTCCTGCCACCCCGCCATAATAGATGAAGGATTCCGGCTGTAATCGCTCCATAACCGACGAAATAGAAGACGATGAAATATAGAAAGGATCCATAATCCTCTAATTCTGTCAGAGGATTTGAGACAATGTAGCTTTCGTTACCAATGGCCATGAGATAAAGGGGTACAAAAATCAACCAGAACCGCTTCCAAAAATAACGCTTGAATTCGCTCTTCATGTCGATCCCTCCATGTTTAGTAGGTTCGCTTTGTCCCTGTGCGTTCACTTGACTCGTCCTCTGACAATTGTTCGTTCAATATTTCGACTTCCTGCCTCAGCATCTGAAGTTCCTGGTTTATGCCTTCCAGCTCATAAGAATAATCCTGTTGTTGAAAGGATGGACCTTCATTCCCGCTAGAAGCGGCACATCCGGCGAACAGGAGACAGACGCCGAGAAAATAAATGGGTCCGCGAAGCTTTTCGATCTCCAAGCTACTCTTCCTCTTCCTCCATCAGTGATTGTATATACGATGCATCCCTTTCTGAAATCGTGAAAAAGACAGCATCCTGCCATGTGCCGTTTCGTTCTTCAGCCAAAACCGCTCCATCTTCCGTGAACCATAACCTGTGATTCGTCAATCCGATCGACCTTTGCGGGCTCATCAGTTTCAGATAGGCATCCGGTTCATTTATATTCACCGACACCCCTTCAGCGGGTTGTTTATCGAGAAGAATGCCAAGCATGGAATCCATTTTTGCTGGTTGGTCGACATCTGTAAGAACCGCCCCATTTGGTGGCTGGCTTTCTCCCCCTTCTTCCTGGATCGTAATTTGATAGGAGGGGTCATCTGATGTGACGATTCCAACGATGTAACCCCCACCGAAGACAAGACCTACGCCAAGTACCCAAAAAAGAAATTTCCACATATGTATGAATCACCTTTCTTTGTTCTTTTGCCTCCAAAGGAGTGCGATGATAAGAAGAAGGAGACCTGCTAAAGCGCTCAGCAGATGAGAGAAAAGGTATTCTCCACTGCTAAGATAGCGAAAAGAGAAAACGCCTCCAAAAATCAACATCATCGTCGTAGCGAACATGAGGAAGAAACGATTGATTTCCATCAGAATTCTTCCTGTAAGTACTCTTCCTGCAAGCGGGAAAACATGAACGCATCATGATTTTGGTCGTCCTGGAAGAGGTACCCTCTCAAAACCCCTTCCTTTTTAAATCCCAGTCTTTTCAACAATCCTGAGGAAGCATTGTTTTGAGGGAAAGTCACGGCCCCGAGCCTGTAAAGACCCAACTCACGAAACGCATATTCCATAACAGCGAATACAGCTTCTGATGTGATCCCTTTCCGCCAGAAGGACGGGGCGAGTTCATAACCGACTTCCGCCTTCCTGCTATGAGGACTCCAGTTGTTCAAACCGACTGTACCGATGAAGGTATTCGTCTCTTTCCAAATGATCCCCCAGCGCATACTCTTTTTCACTGCAAAGTTGTCCCGGAATGAGCGGACGATGTTTTCCGCTTGTTCACGTTCAGTGAGGGAAGGCATTCCATAATACTTCGTGACCTCATCCTTCGACATGATGGCATAGTAGCTGTCAATATATTCATCCGTAATCTCGATCAGCTTCAAGCGGTCGGTTTCTAATTCTTGAAAATCCATATTCCCCACACCTCTCAATAAAGTCGTTTTCTGTAACTTTCATTTAAACGCCTGATGACCGCTTCCTCATCCAGCTCAGGAAGCTTCGCATGTTCCGCCAGCATTTTTGCAGCGGATGGACGTTCTTCTTTTGCAAGCCATGTGCCGGGGTCCCATAAACCTGAACGCTTGAAGGCTTTAGCGCAATGGATGAAGCATTCCTGGACTTCTATGGCGATCCCGAGGGGAAGGAACTTTTCCCCGATGTGCCATTTTTTCAAGAAGATCCTTATCTGCCACGATGCACGCCCTGCCATTGACCCGCAGCGTCTCCTCCATTCCTGGTATAAAAAAAGATCAACCCTGCATGAGGATTTGATAGCAGATTCTTCATTGAATCCATCCGCTTGTTTCCAGTTCTCTCAGGAATAATAAGTGTCTGTTCATTCAAAATGTGAACAAAACCCTTTTCATCCCCGCGTGGGGACACGTCACAATTCCCCTCTGCATCCGAAGTCGCAAGCGTCAAGAATGGTGATTGTCTGATGAACTGTTTGCAGCCCTCATCCAAGTGGTGGATCCCCTTGTTTTTCACAAGTTCACTCGGTTCACCTGTGATGGCCCGAAGCTCTTCTTCATTTGAAATGACATGCTGGAACATCTTCCACTTCCTCTCCTTCCCTTTGAAATCTATGAAAGTTTCGCTTACATGAAAAAACTCATTGCATGCCTTCTATTTTTTATGTAAATTAGACAAGTATGTTTTTTAGGAGGGATCATCTATGAATCAATCAACAACGACGCAACGGGTACAAATGACAACAGCAGACCCTTCCGCGATCGGACTTTTTGGACTCGCTATGGTTACACTTGTGGCATCTTCAGCCAAGCTTGGATGGACAGACGGGGTATCTTTCATTCTTCCATGGGCAATTTTCCTCGGAGGGCTTGCCCAGCTGTTCGCAGCCATTCAGGATGCAAAGCATAACAACACCTTCGGAACCACGGCGTTTGCCGCTTTCGGACTCTTCTGGTTCGGTGTCGGAACGTCCTGGCTCATCGACTTTGGAGTCTTCGGAGAAGCAGCATCCCAAGCGGTGGATCCCCATCAACTGGGCATCGCCTACATCGGTTACCTGATTTTCTCCATTTTCATGACGGTCGGCGCTATGGAAACGAACAAAGTATTGTTCATCATTTTTGTTTTGATCGACTTCTTGTTCATCGGCCTTTCCCTGTCCACACTCGGAATTGCTCCACATGCCACGCATATGGTAGCAGCCGTAGCTGAACTAATGATTGCGATCATGAGCTTTTACGGTTCCGCAGCAAGTGTCTTGAATGTCCATTTTGGAAAAGTCACGCTGCCTATCGGGAAACCGTTCGGCATTTTCACATAAAAGCGGGCCGGGATTCTCTCCCGGCTCTTTTTAATTGCTCAGGCGAATGTACATCGTCTTCAATTCCTTCGAAAACATAAAGAGAATACCAAGCCCCATGAGAATCCAACTGAAGATCATCGGAAATAGAAGCCCTCCCTCGAGAACCGCACTCCAATACTTCCCCGGAGGATTGCTCCAACCCTCGATGAAGGACAAGTAAACGACCGCCCCCACCGATGTAAAACCATAAAGGATGACGCCGCTGATAAAAAATAAAATGCCAGCCCAGTATTTTTTTGCCATTTTACTTATCTCCTATCTATGGATTGCTTCTTCCGCTATGTGGCGATCGACTTTTCTTACATAAAATTTGAATTCTACGCTGTAATCATTATTGAAAACCGGTGCACCTGCAGAGGACGTGTTGCTGACGGTGGCGACCCGGTATTTCACTCCCTCTGCAGACAGTTTTGATGCAACTTTATAGTATTCCTTATGAACGAATGTCGTATAAATGAGTGCTTTTTTATTGGAAAACAAATAATCAACCAAATTTATCAGTCCATCCATTTGATTCCTCCTTGATTACTTTACCATAGATTTTTTCCAAGATTAACCTCTAAGAAAGCGATTTATGGTCGATTGCTGAATTTTCGAAAAAAGATTGACGGGATGTACACGCTCGAATATGATACAACTATAAATGGAAATGATAGAGTTCCAGACTCGGCGTTTACCTGCGGTCTTGAACGATGGAGATAAGGAGGCTTTGACCATGTTAGCGAAGCTATTCAACTGGTTCGGACCCGGCCTGCCCAAGGTCGACTTGGTTCTACCTAAGACAGAATATGCACCAGGAGAAAAAGTGACCGGATCTTTCCATTTGATCGGCGGATTGAATCAGCAGATCATTCAGCGGCTTGAATGTGACTTGATGAAAAGAAAAGCGGGAGAAAAACCAAGCCTCTTACAACCCGTAACGACGGTGTTAATGAACCGTGAACTTGATCCCAAAGAAGAAAGTGAGTATCCATTCCATTTCGTTCTCCCGGATGCGGTGGAGTTGGATGATCCGGAAACGACATACCTTCTTCAAACGAAACTGGTGTTAAAGAATGACGTCAAAACTTTGGATACGGATGAAATTGATATTGTGATCCGTTAAAACAATAAAGAAGTGGATCAAGTACCACTTCTTTATTGTTAATCTATGAAGTTTTATCCACGATAAGTTTACATAATATTAATATGGTTAATCAAATTAATTCCCAAGCGTAAATCGTTTCATCCAGCGATTCTTCTTCGATCGTAATCGTAACCTCTTTCACCTTTACTGCACCTTTTGCTTCATAGAACTTACATGCAGGGTTTTCTGAGAGTACTTTGACAATCATGCTGTGGTGCCTTTTTTCTGAGATGTCACGGAAGACGGCCGATAGCAAAGCGCTCCCTGCACCAAGCTGATGAAACTTTTCCTGGATGTAAAGTGAGCTCAACTCTGAATCATAACCTCCGAAAGAGGAACGATTTTCCCATGTGGCAAAACCGAAAACCCCATACACTTCGTCCTCCACCACAAAAATGTGAGAGGTTTCCATATTCTTTTCCCATAGACGTTCTCTCTTTTCATAACTCATCCGGTTCAAGTAAGCATCAGGCACTAGTCCTCGGTAGGTATCCAGCCATGCATCCACATGGACCTTTGCAATTGCTGGAACATCTTCATGCCTTGCTTTTCGTACCCTCATGATTCACCTCCATGATAGTCGCTGAACGCTCAGCGATTCGGGCGCATTCCTGCGAGCGACCAGCCAAACTGTACTGTTGGACATAGTGCTCCTCATAAACGTTTCCAGTAAAAAGGGTGAAGAACGAGCCAGCTACTCTGCATCGTCATCCTTTCTCCCGCCAAAATCGAAACCTGATTTTCCCCAGTAAATTAAAAACATCGCGGGGGCTACAATCATCGCTATGGCAATGATAAAATTCATAAGATCCCTCCTTGTTATTCTCACGATTGAAGAAAAATACGTTCTGTTTTCCTCTCTTGTTCTCTTTATCTACTATAGTCTATTGCACTTTAAACTAACGATTTTGAAATAATATACAGCCTTGTCTTGCATTAGGTTCCATTTGTTTTTCTACAAAAAATAAACGATTATTTATCAGGGATTAATATTGTTCGCTGCGTCGGAACGCGGGCAACTGTGACGATTTGTGGATGCAAGGTGTATGGTTTTCCATCAATCTCAAATTTGAACTTTCCATGGCAAGTCACCATTTTCCCTTGTTTTTTCAATTCTTTCTCAATAGCTTTGATATAACTATTATGATCTTTGTACCATTCATCCAGGTGCATGACGATATTGCCTTTCTGATATCCAGAAGATTTGTATGCAAAATATCCTATGAGCAAAAATGGAGTGATAAGTATTAGGAAAATAAGTATATCCACCAGCGCCACTCCTTCCCTTTATGGTTTGAAAAACATCTATCCGCTTATCATCGTTCAAGATCTCAACCAATATAGTCACCGCTATATATCATTTGATAAAGTTCTTAAAATGCCTGCTTATTATACTAACGAATGAGAGTGCGGTTACGTTTCAGTATTTTCAGAAATTCGTTTCGAGTTCCCTTCAATAGTTGAAAACATTTGTATGCTATTCACATGGAGTATTTATCTTATTGTTTTATGCAATTTTCTCGACCTAAAGTGACGGTCTTCTTTAGGGCTATCCACTGCTGCTCTTTGGAGTATTCCATCTTCCCTTTGGCGCGGTTCAACCGTCCTTTAGCGCGACTCGAGCACTCTTTAGCGCGTTTCACCCATCCTTTGGCGCGACTCGGCCACTCTTTGCCGAGGCACACATATTCTCTGACCACAAGATAAGCGCCACAACAAAAAACGCCACCTTTATCGGTGACGTTCTTCGCTTAGGCGGCTGCTTTCTGCTCCTGATCTTTTTTAATTTTTGATATGGCATGGATGTTGATCAGAATTCCTGCAGAAAACATCATCATGAGCAGCGATGTTCCTCCATAACTGACAAACGGAAGCGGTACCCCCGTCAGCGGTAACAAGCCGGTCAAACCACCAAGGTTGACAATCGCCTGGATCCCGATTAAACCGGAGACCCCGATGGCAAGCAGGCGGCCGAACGTGTCATGGCTTTCCATACTGACATAGAAACCACGCAGCACGATCAAACCAAGTAACAACAACACCACACCGACACCGACTACGCCTAACTCTTCGGCAATGACGGCCATGATAAAGTCGGTATGGGCTTCAGGTAAGTATCCGAGTTTCTGTACGCCAGCACCAAGTCCTGTGCCGAACAACCCTCCATTATGGATCGCAAGGTAAGAGTTGATCAGCTGGTACCCGGCATCATCGGCGTATTCGAACGGTTGATAGGCACCGTCGAAACGGGAGAGTTGCTCTTCACTGAGACCGAAATTGTACATGAAGATCGCCCCTGCAAGAGCAATCCCGATCATGGAAAAGAGGTGGACCTTCTTTAATCCGCTCGACATGATGATCAGTCCGGATACCGCGAGGGCAATCAGGGCTGTCCCTAAATCCGGCTGTTTCAAAATCATCGCTACGACCAGCATCATCAAAATGATCGGCGGCAACAGCGCTCTCGTGAAATCTTCAATATACCCACTCTTTTTCGTGAAAATGGTCGCCATGTAAATGATCAAGGACATCTTGGCCAATTCAGCCGGCTGGAATTTTCCAAGTCCAGGAATCGGAAGCCATGATTGGGCATTGTTGGACGTATGTCCGAATACAAAGACTGCGGCAAGAAGGATGACGGTTCCAAGCAGAATCAGCTTGAACAGTCTTCGATAGTTTTTGTAAGGAAAGATGATCCCAAGGAATAGGGCAATCAAACCAATTCCCCATGACATCAACTGCCTGTTGAAAAAGTAATCAGGGGTTACTTCGTAAACCATGACACCACTGACCATACTGGCACTGTACACCATCACCGTACCGAAAGCAGACAAAGCCAATACAGCGAATAGGATGGTAAAATCTATGTTCTTCAAAATTCTCCGTATCATGCGTAACCCTCTTTCGTTTGGTACTATTATGTAAATTATAAGGCTTCTTGCCGTGTAAAAAAAGCATTCCTTTTAAATTACTCCGAAAGTCTATATAATAACGATTAGATTTGTAGGAGGTTTGTGGAATGATTTATTTTTATGTCGGAATAGGTGGGATGATCGGCGCATCCCTTCGGTTTCTGATCGGCGAATGGCTGAAGGCGCCTGACCAGTGGTTTCCGTATTCGACGCTGACAGTAAATTTGACCGGGAGCTTTCTTCTGGCCTGGTTTACGATGGGAATCGTCGAGAAGTTTTCCCTTTCTTCAAAATGGAAAGCAGCTCTCGGTACAGGGCTGGTCGGGTCGTACACGACATTCTCCACCCTGAGTATGGACGCCGTTTCGCTCTATGAACGTGGAGATGTGGTCCTCAGCCTCCTTTACATAGCCATAAGCATTTTCGGTGGGTTAGCCTTATCTATGCTCGGTTTCACCCTTGGAAAAAGGAGGGCTTCCTGATGCTCTCTAAACTCTTGCTTGTTGGTGCGGGCGGGTTCATAGGAGCGATCCTACGCTATGGAATCAGCCAATGGATCAGTAAACGTACAGTCTCCACTCTCCCTGTTGCCACCCTTTTTGTCAACCTGCTCGGCTCTTTTACACTCGGGCTTCTCACAGGTCTTGATCTCTCCAATTTCTCGGTGCTCTTCTTAGGCACAGGTATTCTCGGTGCTTTTACGACCTTTTCTACCTTCAAGTTGGAATCGGTCCAGCTTCGCTTCAAGAAGAACTGGAAGATTTTCGTCCTGTATACCGTCCTCAGCTACACGCTTGGGATTGCTTTAGCCTGGACCGGCTTCCAATTGGGAGGAATATTCTCCAGTTAAAATCCATCAAAAAGGACTTCCTCACAAGGAAGCCCTTTTTTTATTGCCCTATTTGAAATCATAGGCTTTGATGATTCGCACCGTCAGCTTCTCGTACCCTTGTTCATTCAAATGGACTTCATCACTGAAATAGCGCGAGGACTTTTCTTCATACAAATCGTTCGTTGGGATAAACGTGACATTCTCATAAGGCTCTATGATCGACTGACTCGTTGTGTTCCAGCCTTTGATGATTTGACCGATATCAGGTTTGTCCGGATATGGGTTGTATAAACCGAGAAATAATATCGGTGCCTCCGGATTCTTCTCACGGATCTGATCCAGTATCGTTTTGACATTCTTCTCATAATCCTTTTTCCCAATGGCGATTTTATCTTCATGTAATGGAGAAAGATCCCCTCCATTACTTTTGATGATATCGTTCATTCCGATAAAAAATAGAATATAATCCGCATGTTCAATCGATTTCAATACGGCTGCTTCATTCATTTGGCCGAGCATTCCATCACTCTGCTGACCTGGTATGGCATAATTATCAACGGTGACGGGATCGTCGTGATTTTTATCGAACCATTGTTGTAAATTCTCGACATACCCATGGCCACTTTCATCTCCCACTCCGTAAGTCAATGAATCACCGAGAGCGACGATTTGTTCTTCCTGTTGATGAGACATGGATGATTGGAATCCAAACACTCCAAGGCTGATGGCAACCAATACGAGCAATCCGATCCACCATTTTCGATGTTTTTTCATAAGCTGCACCTCCGAATATGCCCCATTTTCCCTGGAGGAGTATGGACCAAACATCATTACGATAAATAGAACAAAAGCACGATGAATGGACATAACGTTGTCGTCCGTTCATCGTGCTCTATAAGTCCAGGTTCCTATTTTGAGTCATCAAAATTCATTGGAATACGTTATCATTTCCTAGATCAGGCAACACTCAAATGTTTCCATTTACATATTTGAATACCCTTTAATATTGGACGTTTGGCTGAGGATTGCTTACTTCAGGATTCGATGTATTCGCGTCTGCTACATCATTGTCAATTAAATTATTGATCGTATTTGCAGCTACAAAGAATCCTACTGTAATACCTGCAGCGTTATTATTCTTTCCTTGCCATGTCCAATCAGGTTGGTTAACTTGACCCGTTGCAATCGTTCCGTTTTCATTTAGTGCATTTACTACAATTTGGTTGAAAACTAAAGATAGCGGCACAAATCCACATCCCTTTGTGTTTACATCTATCGTATTCAGATTAAAAGAGTCCGTGTATTTTTAATCATTATTTTTTCTCTTTTCCCTTAACACCTGCAAAGATGTCTTGATAGAAGCATAGCCTCCGACTGCTGCATTCCCATAAAAAAGACCCATGAATATCCCGGCCGATAAATTACTTTTGTGTGCAATAAATATAGAAATACCTAATCCCAGAACGTTCGCAATGCTTGGCACCCATCCTTTTGAAGGCTTAAGAAATATTTTGATTAACTCAGTAAGTATAATGACGGAAGGGACAGCAATAACGGCATCCCAAACATTTGTGTGGATGATCGGAAATTCTTCCAAATATAATTCCTCCTCCTGGCACATCCTTATAATATGCCACCTAAATTTAGTATGAATGAAAGGAGAGGGATTTATGATATATATTTACAATGACTATGCTGGAACTCATACCACTTCCATAGCTGCCGCTTATCACTTGGGTTATATTAAGCAAGGACAAAAATTGAGCGATGAACAAGTATTAGAAATCCCTTTCTTTAATGAACTCACTAAAAAAGATGCCGGAAAATTGATCTACCATGGACAAGATCATGATGGAGATCACGTGTATACCCTGGGTAGGAAAAACTCAAAAATCGTTGTCCCCGCATTAAAAGAACTTTGTTTTGTACTATTCGCACTCTTGGACATCCAGGAAAAAATCGTATTCTCCAACACTTCACCTACTGTCCCTTTCGTTATGTCAATCGGTGGAGGGTTATCGCGTGGATTGGGTATAGATTCACTCGGCGTTCCTCTGTTAATAAAAGGGGCGCAAAAATGTCATCCTCTGATAGGGGAGTTGGTCAATCATACAAAAAAGACGGCTCATGATTCTTATGACCAGGATGTGATCGTTCTTGAAAATAAAGCCTACAAAATAAAAAACCGCCCTTAAGGAAAGGCGGAGTCGTTTATATTTCCAACGAAAATCCCAAACTTGTTCCTCTTGAATGAATTTCATCTTAAACTTTCAATGGCAAGAAAACAGTTGATTACCTTCAGACATTCCCTATGTCTAACTTAATGAAGAAGGACCACACGTATGTCTCAAAGGAACATTCCCAGCTTCTTCTTCAAAAAATGATAACCTCTTCCATTTTTATCCACAATTAAAAACTCCGGGACATGAATAAAATATTTACACTCTAGGTGCTCTATTACACAAATACCCTTCTAAAATAAAAAAAGCGATTGTCTATGTTTTACAATCGCCGCCTTTTGTTGAAGATTATAGTTCTAGATAAAATCTAAATATGATAGGAACTTGTTTATTGGTACAATCCACGAATCTGGTTTAAGTCTTCTATAAACTGACTCGACTCTTCCTGACTCAACCGAACAATCATCTGTTCATTCAACGTAAGGATTTGACCATCTTCTTCATCTTTATGATTATTCAAATAGTCATAAATGATCTCCAATTGGTCTTTATTAAGGGTGGATTGAGTCGTAAAGTGCTTCACTTGATTCAGTACAAATTCGTCATTGATTCGATCAAACTCTCCCCGAATTATTTTCCCGTTAACATCCACGCTACCAGCTCCTTTATGGAGATAGTTTATTCCAATCTACAAAATAATATAAAACCCTTAATCAAGAGGACCACACCTTTCTTCGATTTCAGAAACCAAAAAAAGAACACCCTCAGTCATCCATAATCTGGTTGACTGAAGGTGGTGGACCTACCGTATTGCTATTTGTTATAAATGGCGTTCGAGAACAGGCGGAATAAGTAATCTGTGTGATCACGGAAGCCTGCTTCAAGTCCAATAAGCGTTACATCCTGTTCCTTTTCCTTAATGATGACCGCCTGCCCTTGGGCATCCGTGCGGTCTTCCCAGTGTCCCGCCATAAAGAAGTTACTGCTATCTTTAAAAGTAGCATAGACATCTGTTTCTTCCACATCCGTATACCAAACAGGGCGGTAGACGAAACCATAATCGGTTGCTCCATAACCAGAAGTCAGGGAACTAGAATCGTAATTCACTCGGACGATTCCATTACTATTGTAGCCGCCTTTATGAACAGTCACATCCGTCAGCCCCAGTTGCTTCGCGGCATCGGAGGCGCCAGCTCCAACTGCAATATATTTTCCGCCCTCTTCAACGAAGGAGTCGACATTTTCTTTAAAAGCCTGATACTGGGCCTCCGTTTCGAGCCCGAATTCAGCGTTCGGAGCCCAATTGTTATAGGAAATCAAGTTAGATGTGCCACTGTAGAAAAAGACATCTGTATCTCCTAATCCTTGTTCTGCCAGTTCTCTTGGTGTGATTTCCTGAACATCAAAACCTAATCGCTCCAAAGCTAAAAGGGTGCCTGCGTGGGATTGAGCTTTGTTCATACCTCCGTCTTTTAAAATCGTTACTTTTTGAGAAGTTAATGGTTCACCATCAACAGTCTCGGTCGATTTGACGGTAATGCCGGAGGCCTCCACAAGTTTTCTCAGTTCAGGCGACTTGTCGGCATCCACATAGAAACGCTCACCATCCATGGTCACTTTAAACCCATTCTCCACCAAAGTATTCACAAGATGAACAGCTTTTACAGAAGAGTTAGGAATCACATAGGGACCGTTTCCGGTTAACTCCCCATCCGCTTTTACTTTCTTCACTTCGTTCGTCTTAACATCAAAGGAGCTGTCCGCTTCAACCTCTACCGCTTCAAAGCCCCACAATTCTGGTAAATTCCAGGCAGAAATATCATACATCGATGGTGTGATGTCGGTAATATCCTCCCCATCCCACAGCATCGTGTTCGCAAGTCCAGCTTTCGCCTGGCTCATGTCTACGATATACGTTCCTGCCGGGTACGAGACGCCCTCATATTCGAATGATTTCTTCGACTCGGAGACATCAATATCATTGAACATCAGATGCTCAACTGCTTTTTCAGTTGCCGTCGGGTCTGTTTCATCGACGGGTAAAATGTACGCTTCCGGGAAGAATCCTTCCGTATGGTAAGGGTGATCAAATTGGATGCCCCGTTTGAATACTTCAATTTGGTCTTTGATCATTTGTTCTTTGTTATCATTGGAAAATTCGAGGGCTCCCATAACCGCATCATAATGCCATTGGACCCCATCCCAATCATTCGTCGGTGCTTCAAGTGTGTACCCATAAGCCCCGTGATACATGGCATACATCGGTGTGAAAATCGGTGGATAATCATCCCAGCCTGCCTCATCATCCCGCTGCGGAATATATGTACCTGTCATCGACTGATAATCGACGCTTGAAGTATTGTCGTAATCTGCCCGGTTTTCTACAATGCTTCCTTCCATGGCTTCCGCCTGATCGAGCGCCCACTTCGAGAATAAATCATATTCGTAGTTCGGATTGTGCGGTGGGGTACAAGGCTCGATTAAACCTGGATGATCATCCCCGCCATAGCTTTTCACATATCCATGCAGATCAAGGAAGACCATAGGGTTCCACTCTTTGATCAACTCCACAGTATGCTTGGTTTCCGCTTGAGACTGTGTAATGAAATCGCGGTTCAAGTCAATGCCGTTGCTGTTAAAACGTGTCGCATCGATCCGGCCGTCAGGATTCGCGACCACATTAAAAATAAGAATATGATTTTCAAGCAGCTCCTTCGTTTGCTGATCATCCGCTGTCGCAAAACGCTCAATCAACTGCAGCGCAGCATCTGACCCCACAAACTCGGTGCCATGAATAGACGCATTAATCATCACTGGCACTTTAAAATCAGGATGTTTTTCAAGGAAAGCCTGTGCTTTATCAGGGTTCTTGAACATCTTCTGTCGCAACGATTTTTGGTACCCATATTTTCCTTTGGCCGTTGGATCGGAAATGGTTACTGTATAAAGGTCGTGTCCGCCGGAAGATTCCGCTGAATTTTCCACTGTAATCCGGTTACTACCTTTTGCAATTTCCTGTAGTTTTTCGTCCACCTTCGAGTACTTCGTGAAATCATAGTTTTCACTGTTAAAAGGACTGCCATCTTCCTCCTGCAGTGTTTCATTCACGTTGACATTGTGCCATTCAGGCGCTTCCGCTAAGGCCATTAGAGGCGTAGCAAGCATCGTAATGGCTGCCAAACCAGTCATGACTGTTTTTTTCATTATTTACCCCCTAGTCAAAAAGATATAATTACTAGTTTATACCATTAGTAACAGAAACTGTATGAACAGATTCTACTGTTTAAAGGGAGTGCTTTTGTACTACGTTAATCAGTTAAAGTTTTATTCTATCCGACCTCCCTTGTCCGATCTTCCAGTTATTCATTTAACCTAAAAATAAAGCTTGCCGAGAAACTTAAGAGTTCTCCACAAGCTTTCATTAAATAATCGCCCCCGCCTGTTGGAGACGCAGTACTGAGTCGGTTTAATGAGGCGTTATATAGCCCATATGTAATTTACAAATTTCAATTTTTCGCCATTCATAACAAATTCATTGTCACTTTCTTCTCCCTTCTTAAATCCATTTTTCTCCAGGACTTTTTGTGACGCCATATTATTATTTGTTGTTTTAGCGAAGATTTTAGTGAAACCACCCCTACTCAAATGATTCATCAGAATATGTAAAGCCCTATCTGCAACCCCTTGCCCTGTATGTTTTTCACCCACTCGATATCCGATGTGCCCTGAATGTTGAGATATGTCTATGTCTACTAAGTTAATCCTTCCTAAGATTTCGCCATTCGTTCTTCTTATCAAATAAAAGTAAGATAACTTTTTTCTCTGTTCATCTAATAATTCTTTGTGGCGCATCATGAAATGGTCAAAGTTATAATAGTTATCACCTCGACTTGGTACCATTTTTTCAAAGTAGGTTCTATTTTCTTTTTCAAAATTCAATACTGCTTCTGCATCTTCTAATCTTAGTTCCTCAACTCTAATTTCCATAAAATCCACCTTTTTTTCAAGAGATACGTGTGGTGTCATATCTTTTTTTAAAAATCACTTTTGTAGGATTTGTTTTCTATATATAGGAGTAGGTAATAATTATCACGTTGCTAGATTAAACCCCCATTCCAATCCAAGTGGTATGGAAACCCATGTTTTTTGCTACGGTTATTTTGTCGTTCGTTTATTGTGGATTAGTAAAGCTATGAGTAAAGTCACTGAAACTGTCAGTACGTAAATAACTCCTGCTGAAAATGAGTTTATATTAAGTGTTTTTTGAATAATTGTAGCGATTTGATTATCGAATGTAATCGCTAGAATAAATATGATTAAAAAAATTATCGTCTTCATACATAACTTCATCTCCCACTGCCTTACATTCCACTATATCCTTCATAAGAATTCTCCATAAACTGTCCTATAGAACTCTATTACCAAAGGATTAATTTCCCAAACTATCCCAGTATAAAGAAAGGACGATTCCTCTAAATGAAGAATCGCCCGTTTGTGTAAGACTCATATTGAGATAATCTGGATCCCCTCTTAATTAAAATGGACTGATTTTGTCTTTGTATTTAATTATACTTTCTTCCTATAGCTAAAGGATTCATGGGATAGGTATGACCTATAACAAATTCACCTGAAACAGTCAGGTAATAAGTCATCGATCAATTCCCACACTCTAATTCAAATGAAATAATTCCTCAATGAATTCATCACTTCCTGGAGTAAACATAAATATTGAAAACGAAATACTTATCAGCCCTATAATTACCAAGGTGATTTTTTTATTCCCACGCAGCCCTTTAACAACTAAAAATATTCCTATAAATAATATTAAAAAATACCAAAAACCCATAACTTCACCCCTTTATAGAAAAACGTTCCGTGCAATCTTCTACCAAATGGCTAAACGATAACCACTGTGCAGCTATTTCCTTTGAGTTCTAGATATCTCCTAGATCATTATTTACTTTTATGCTCTAATATAAATTTTTAACTCACTACTTTATAGTGAAGCCAAACGGATCCATTACCGACAGTTTTCATATTTTTTAATTCTATCCTAGCCGCATCCTTTAATTCTTTTAAATCTTCTGAGTCAAAAATCGAAGGTGTAGTCGTTCCACCAATCGCTAAAGGGGCAATCACTAAACTTATTTCATCAATCAGACCTTGCCTTAAGAATGCTCCATTTATTACTCCACCACCGCTAAGCCCCAATCTTCTATATCCTAATTCGTGTAATTTATGTAGAGCTAGAGGTAAGTCTATGTGTGCACCGGTACCTGCCAAAATATAGGGAATACCCTTTTCTTCTAATTGTTGTGTGTAATTTTTCGAAACATCTTCCCTGGTAACTACTAATAATCCCTCTGTTTGAGACCAATCAATGCGCCCCCGTCCATCGAATACAATATAAGCTTTAGATTTTTTTGGTTCGTAAATGGGCTTCTCCAACTCTACACCATTCGCGCCCCATACGATTAGACTCTCGCTACCTGAAACTAAACCATCACAATCTAACTCATCGTATAGTTGATGTGTTACTTCGTGGGCTTCTCCATCAATACCCGCTGCTGTCCATTCCGCTACGTCCCTTTTCGGAGCCGTTGTAATTTTTCCATCTATAGAAGAAAAGACATTTAAGATAACTTTAGGCTTCTTCACTACCATTCACTCCTTATACTGTTGTACTTCTAATGGTAATGTATTCCAAAAGATAATGTCAGTGTTTTTTGAAATTTCTTTTCGTTTATTAGATTCGCTAGTTAAATCTACATACTTTTTCCCATAAAACGCCAAACTCGCATGTCTTATCATCTATTAATGACGCTTCATAAACAATTCCTTGATTCAACTTGCCCAAGCTGCACCTCCAGAACCCCTTTAAGCGCCTGTTTTTGCATACGTATTTCCCAAACACCAGTCACACCACATGTGTTATCGTAATATTAACACTATTCAGAATTTAAAATTAATTCTGGGTAGAAAACAAAGGAGGAATACGATGCGTAAACACATGTGGAAAGTAGCCGGGATTATGTTAGTGTTTGCTTTAGTCTTTTCATTCAATAACATAGCCCAAGCTGCCGTTGAAAAAGCGGATGAGCAAAAGGCACAGGTCGAAGAATACTTAATTGGTTTTAAATCAAAAGTGAACCAAAATGCCGTCAAAGGCGTGGGTGGGAAAGTACTTCATGAATATAAATATATGAATGTCGTACATGCCAAGCTGCCGGAACAAGCAGTAAAAGCCTTATCCAACAACCCTAATGTCGCCTATGTTGAGAAAGATCATACCGCACAGGCAACGAGCCAAACGACGCCCTATGGAATCTCACACATTAATGCAGATGATGTCCAAGCTCAAGGAACGACTGGAAATGGTGTAAAGGTAGCCATCCTGGACTCTGGTATTGATGGAGCACATGAAGACTTGAACGTAACTGGCGGAGAGAGTTTTGTCAGCGGTGAACCTAACGCCTTAGTGGATGGAAATGGTCATGGTACCCACGTAGCTGGAACGGTTGCAGGTGTGGATAATACACTAGGTGTGCTTGGTGTAGCACCATCTACTGAGCTCTATGCCGTTAAAGTATTAAGCAGTGAAGGCAGCGGTTCTTACAGTGGAATTGCTCAAGGAATTGAGTGGGCCATTAGCAATGACATGGACATCATTAACATGAGTCTTGGAGGAAGCCGTGGTTCGGCCACTCTAGAACAAGCAGTAAACAATGCTGATGATCAAGGCTTATTGGTCGTAGTTGCCGCTGGTAATGAAGGGTCTAGAGGGAAGAAAAACACCATCGGTTATCCTGCAAAATATGCAGCAGCCATGGCTGTCGGTGCTGTAGACGGTGCCAATAATAGAGCCTCATTTTCCAGTGTTGGAGAAGAACTTGAAGTGATGGCTCCTGGTGTTGATATTTTAAGTTCTGTCCCAGGTAATGATTATGATCGCTATAATGGTACTTCCATGGCAAGCCCGCATGTCGCAGGGGCAGCTGCTTTACTATTAGCAGATGATCCAACTATGACGAATGATCAGATCCGTCAGACATTGATTGACACAGCTGTTCCTCTTGGTGATTCCTTCTATTATGGAAACGGAGTAATCGACGTACAGGCTGCTGTTCAATAATATGAAAAAGAAGCTTGGTTAAAAGTCCTGTTTCACATTTCTAACTAAAAGTGAAAAAGCGTATGAAACCAGATTGTTAAATCTTGATTTCATACGCTTTTCTATTGTACTAATACCATTTGAAGTGAATGGAAAACTCTCCAGTATAAAAAAACTTCAGCCATCCAGATTAATCAATCCTTCTTTAATTCCATGTTGAACCAAACCCTCATATGGATCCCCAGCAATACCCAATAGCTCACAGAATGCGGGTTCAGTCTTATACCCCTGTCTTTTAAGTTCAATCACTTTATCTTTAAGGGACGGATGATCTTTCAAAAGTTTATATTCAATAATCATATGTAAATACGCGTTCTGACAATAAATAGGTTGGTCTTGACCAAACAACTCTAATTCAAAGCTATTAGACATGAAGTTCGCCTTAATAACTTCTCGACTTCTTATACATGTTCTTTTCAAGGTAAATCCTAGCTTGCTTCCATAAAGATCGACTAGCTTTTTTTCAAAGGTCTTAAAGTCTTTTACATCCATAACAATGTCCAGATCTGAATGATCTACGTCAATACCAATGGAATAGTCCCACAAAGCACAGGATTGTACATACTCAATTCTTCAAATATACACAGTTCTTTAATGGTTCTATATGCATTTCTTTGCTTCCGATTACCTCATTTCAACTCCTCGAAAAGATCAAACAACTGAATCCCCCTCTAACCATGCTCGTTTCATCCATGAAAAAAGCATCCAATTAAATAAACATCCAATAGTCACTCTTTGCTATTAGTATAAATGGCATAAAACTTTTCAATAGAAATTGTGGTGGCCGCAATTAATATTAATCCTAATAACATTCCATTGATCACGATGTCATAAGTCCTTTGCATATGAAAAATCAGACCACTACCTACAATGATAAACCCTAGGACTCTCAACACTTGTAAAACGTAAAAAGTCATAAATTTCCTCCCTATAAGAAATATATTATTCGCTTGGGGTACAATAATTAGTTTCGTTTTATTGAAGATAAGCCCCTGATAGTTGAATACTAGACTTCAAGATCCCAACCTTATAAGAGACCTTACACTCCCATGATTAATGATAAATAATTAATAAAAGCAAACCATCCAAAGGAAGCGATACTTAATGTAAGCACCGTAAGTGAAAGATAAGGGTGATAGCCTGAATGTTGTTTAGCTCGTATCAGGAAAAATATTGACCCCAAAATGCTTACTACAAATATCAATCCCAAGACAACATTCATTACACTGGACAACCTGATTCCGAAACCAGCAAGTACGTTGATCAAGTAAAAAACAGGTTAACAATTACTGATATAGCTAATAATCTTTTCTTCATAGTGCCTCCTTAATTAATGGTCGCGTGTTTATTGATTCAGTAACCCTATACATAATTCCAATTATTTCAAATCAAATCCAGGAACTCAAACCTTTTTCACTAAAAAGAGACTTATCTTTACTGCAGATAAGCCCCCCGATTATGTAAGAATCGAATGAAAGAGGACATACACGATATAACCCGGTATCCACCCCAACAGAAATCCCAGGTATTAAAAACAGTACTACTAATGTCATTTCGTGCAGTAAAAGTTTATTTGGAAAATTTTCCTATATACATTATATTAAACATAGGATTTTATTTAGGAGGGATTTCATGAACGATCTGGATGGAGCGCTTAATATCATTCTCTTTTTTTTTATTAGTCCTAGCAAACTTTTACGCCATTAAGTGGTATAGAACTGGACGTTTTCGTTTATGGGTTTCCGGTCTTCTACTGGCAATTGCGGGTGTTATACTTGGCCTTTTAACGGGTATCATTATGATGCAGTCAAGTGGTGGTTGGGGTATGGTGTATGGAATAATGATAGGTCTTGTCATCGTGGGCAATGGATTACTTCTTGTCCTCGCAGCGCTTGCTGTAACCATTGGAAATCGATTTACTAAGAAGAATACTCAAGCATAAGAAACCTTTAAAACCGACCGTCTCTTAACGAGAAAGTCGTTTTTTTTTGGCTCTGCTAAAGTTTAGTGTTAATACTTTCCATAAAAAGGACTTCCAATTTTACAGAAGTCATTTTTGGAGGTTTTTGCTTATTACACAAACGCCCACGTTTGTTTATGACTCGAATATGTATAAAATATGAATGACTCTCATAGATTCAAATTCAAACAGAAAAGGTGCCCTAGCATATTCTGCGGGCACCCTCTGATCGTATAGTCTTTGTGATTATTGAGCCACTTTTTTTGCAGTCGTTCGCTCCGAAGCAGACTCATTATTTTTCTTTGTACGAACCGTCTGCAAGACAATCATAGCAAGCAGAACAGCTTGAGCAATCGTTGTTTCCCAAGTCGGATACATTCCTAAGAAGTTAGCCTCTGGGAAACCAGAAATAGTGTGCGCTGGAAGTTTGTCTACGACTTGTAAGGCATGCAAACTTTCACCTGTAAATTTGAACGCCAAGTAGTAGATGAGCACGGTAATGCCAAGAAACAGCGCGCGCACGGGTACTTTCACACTAAAGTACATAATGGCTACCCCTAAGACCACAAGGATAAGGATCGCGACTCCAAGGCCTGTGAAGAAGCTGACCATGGAAATATCAGAAATGATCCCCATATAGAAAATGATCGTCTCCGCCCCTTCACGAACGACAGTTATGAATGCTACACCAGCCAAAGACCATAAACTTCCTTTGGCAATCGCCGACCCTACAGATTCACGGATGAACGAATTCCAACTTTCAATATTGGATTTCTTATGCAGCCAAGCTCCTACCGTGAACATGAGGACAACGGCTATCAGTCCCGTAATACCTTCCATGAACTCCCGGTTCTCTGCAGATACCGTTGCGGAAACAATTGAAGTGAGTATAAATGCCAGACCGATACTAGCTACGACACCTGCTCCAGCGCCGCCCCAAATCCACTTTCTTTTGTTCTCATTTCCACTTGATTTCAAGAAGGCCAGCAGTGCAGACAGAACGAGAATGATTTCCAAACCTTCCCGCAGCAGAATGATTGCTGCATCCCACATCGTATAGCTCGACTCTTCAGCAACAGAAGTCAGTTGATTTTTCATATCGGCCACAACTTCCTGTGCTTGTTCTGTTTTCGGAGGGGTGGAGGATAGTAGACCAAGCGCTTCTGTCATCTGGTTTTCTATCGATTCATATACCGCTACAGATCTTGTATTCACTTCACCTTCGATACTCGGCCATACAGATATGAATTCTTCCATCTCTAAAGCAGCTGATCCCGCTTCACCAGAATCTATCGCTGTCTGAACTTCACCTAGGATAGAAACTAAAGTAGAGATTCCTTTTTGTTCTGGAACTCCAGCAGCTTCCGACTCTTCACCTTCTGCATACGCCCGAATGGACTCAATCAATTTCTCCAGATTTTTTTCTGCTTTTTCAGCATCGGATCCAGCATTCAGGGAAGCCTGTGCCAATCCCATATTTGTTTCGATCGCCTCATACGCTTCCGCGTCCGTTTCACGAACGGAATCCTCTACGCCTTCCCAGCCTTCATGGAATTCCTCATACTCTTGCTTCGCCACATTCCATTCGCCTGACTCGACGGACTCTTTCGCTTCTTCTAGCTCATGTGCGTATCCTAGAAGCGCTTTAGCTCCTGGGGCTTTTGTGGTAGAAGCTGGTTCCTCGTCCACTTTGGCATAGCCATCAATCGATTCGATCAGTTTCTCTAGGTTCTTTTCCGCTTTCTCAGTATCAGACCCAGCATCCAGGGAAGCCTGTGCCAAGCTCATATTTGTTTCGATCGCTTCATACGCTTCCGCGTCCGTTTCACGAACGGAATCCTCTACGCCTTCCCAGCCTTCATGGAATTCCTCATACTCTTGCTTCGCCAGTTTCCATTCGCCTGACTCGACGGACTCTTTCGCTTCTTCTAGCTCATGTGCGTATCCTAGAAGCGCTTTAGCTCCTGGGGCTTTTGTGGTAGAAGCTGGTTCCTCGTCCACTTTGGCATAGCCATCAATCGATTCGATCAGTTTCTCCAGGTTCTTTTCCGCTTTCTCAGGATCAGACCCAGCATCCAGGGAAGCCTGTGCCAAGCTCATATTCGTTTCGATCGCTTCATACGCTTCCGCGTCCGTTTCACGAACGGAATCCTCTACGCCTTCCCAGCCTTCATGGAATTCCTCATACTCTTGCTTCGCCAGTTTCCATTCGCCTGACTCGACGGACTCTTTCGCTTCTTCCAGCTCATGTGCGTATCCTAGAAGCGCTTTAGCTCCTGGGGCATTTCGGAAAGACTCACTTTCCTCTGTTCCATAAGACCTTAGCGTTCCTTCCAAAGCTTCTAATGCCTCGCTTAACTTTTCAGCATTCTCACTTTGCGCCAGAGCTTCCGCTTTGACCATTGCAGACTCAATTTTTTCATAATCTTCTGGAGAAGACTCTTCTATTTGCTCTTCAACCTCTTCCCACTTCTCATGAAATTCAGATAATTCTTGTTCTGCTTCGGTCGTTTGACCTGCCTTTGCATAAGTCATCGCTTCTTCTACCGGAACAAGCAAACCTTGAACTGGCTGACTGGTTGTTGCACCAGTCACGTTAGGTGTAAGTATAAATAGTAATAATACGAGGATGAAACTTGATAGACAGCGCTTCATATTCCCAACCCTTCCACTCTATAAAATTATTGATAACCGTTTTCATTGATAACGATTATCATTATAAGTGAAGGGTTAGGGCTTGTCAAAGTGAAATACAAAAAGAACTCCTTCCTTTTTAAATAGAATAAAACATCTCTCATGATTCAAAAAAAGATTCAAGATCTTTTCAAAAGGAAAGGTCCTAGTTCTTCAGTGTTTTATCCAGTTAACTATGCCAACCTAGTTTGAAGTTAGCCATTATCGCAGAATTTCAGATAAAAAAGAGCCAAGCTAAAACTTGGCTCTTTATCTTTCTTCGTTCGTACTACTTGATTATTTTTTCAGTACCATTAATAATTACTGACTCAATTTCTATAAGGTTCAAAGGTAGATCTGACTCAAACTTCATGATAACCTGTCCGTTTTTGTTAATGGCTTTACTTGAATGAAGCGCCACAATCTCATCATTTTTAAGCTTGATATCTACCTTTGGTTTGTTTCCTTCACTGAAGGCTCCTTCTCCCTGAAGTGTTACTCCTAATGGATGAATCGTTAATTGATTAGATGTCCACCCTCCCAGGCTCATTTCAAATTTCGTTTCTAACAATGATGATTCTTCTGATTGTAATTTGAATGTTGTACTCCAATCTCCTTCTTCATATAACCCTGATGTCACAAAATTACCGCTTAGTTCATAATTCAAATGGTCATCACTACCTATCTTAAAAATGTACTCCGTGTATTCTCTGCCATAAGTAGGTTTGCTCCCATCAAACCCAAAATGGACACTGGAGGACTTCATACTACTCCCCGTCTGATCTGTAAGTGTTAACTGACCGTGACTATCAACATATCCCTCGTTCCAACGAACTTGAACATGTAAACGATCTTCAATGACTCCAACATTCATTACTTCCATAAAATCATTGTTAAAAATCATGGTATTTGAGGGTTTGGGTTGGAGAACCTGTATCGTTTTTTGGCTCTTTAACGAGCGATACAACTCGCCTCCCCCGCCAGGTATATTGTTCATATCGAGTGATACTGTATCCTGTGCTTCTTCTTTTAAGAGAGAGGAAATGTATCGTTCTTCAAATGCATGTGTTTCTTTGTGACTTAAGAATGACTGAATTTGAAAATTAACCTTTTCTCCGTTGAGTTCCTCTCCACCATTCGCCTGAATTCTAAGTGTGGCTGTTTTCGTCTTTTCATCAAAAGCAACAACCTGGCTGTTGAACATTTGAGCACCACTCATTGAGAAGTTATAAAGGTCAAGGGTCGAGTCAATACGATCTCCAGACAAATCTTGTAGTGTTACATAGATGACTGCCATTTCATCATCGCTAATAGCAGCAACTGTCTCCATCTTGATGTCGTTATACACAGTCGTTTCTTCAATAGGTTTCAATAGCAAAGCTGTTTCAGGACTGACTAATGATACTAAATTGTTGATAAAAGGAGTATAAGCCGCGGCAACTCCAGCAGAAAAAAGGATCACTAAGGACACCAAAATGGAAGTTATCCATTTTTTTAACCTTCCTTTCTTTTTATACTGTTTCCCATCATGAATACTTTCGAAAAAGTTCGTCCTGTCCTCTTCCTTCAATAGAGGAAATTCACCTATGTATTGATCTAACTCTTTCTTGAAGCGATTATTCATTTATATCTCCCCCCAGTTTCTGTCGGAGTTTAGACTTTCCTCTAGAGATTCTTGTCTTAACTGTTGACTCTTTCATATTTAGAGCTTCACTAATTTGTTGAATACTAAATGATTGATAAAATCGTAATACTAAAATTTCTCGATATTTAATGGGGAGTGAAAGAACAACCTCCGCAAGACGAACGTTATTTTCCTTTAGAATTACCATTTCCTCTGCAGACTTCTCCTTTTCAGAAAATAGAGTGTCATTCAAGGCAAGTAAGCGATTTATGGGGGAACGCAAATAATCTTTACAAGTGTTAATAGCAATTCGATAAAGCCAAGATCTTAATTTTGCTTCCCTTTTAAAACTACTGATTTTTTTATAAACCTTTATCAAAAATTCCTGAAACATGTCATCTGTGCTAGCATAATCCTTCACATATGTAAAAATAAGACGCTTTATCTCTTCACCATACTCATCAATGATATAATTCATTACCTCTTCGATCGATTCATTGAGAATATCTTCATCCTTCTCTAACTTTTCTTTTTCCAATCTATATCACTACTTTCTTTATTTCTTTACCTTAAGACGAGCTCTCTTAAAGAAAGGTCCCATGTTTTTCGAAAAAAGGTTAAGTAAAAGGACTTTATCGTAATAAGTTCTATGATATATGGGGGAGATCTTTTTTTACAAAAGTTCTTCGATAAAAAAAGACGCATTAGGGAATGCGCCATTGTGAAGCAATATGAACATAACTTAATATAGTATTGAGCAATCGCCACCGTTTGTGGAACACTTGAATTCAAAATAACCTTCTTAAACACCCTTAATTTTCTTCAATATAATGATTGACGATTCTGAGAAGTCGATCAGAACTTTCCGTTGATACACATTCAGAAAGCCTGGCAGCAGCAATAATAGGGGTCCATTCTAAGATTTCAAATTTTGATAGGCCGCTCTTCTTACAATATAGATGCAAATACGTGTCCGCCATCTCCTGTGAGAACTGAGAATATAAAAGATAAGTCCTACATACATCAGCCCGGATATTTCCAACACTTGCATCCACCCAATCTATAGTTGCAGCTCTATTGTCAGATATGATCACATTATATATGTGATAGTCTCCATGACAAAGCCTTCTCTCAATGGGCATGGAATCTAACTTATCTAATAACATTGATTTGAGGTTATTTTTTAAATTTGGAGCGAATTTTATTTGTCGATTTAATTTTGCAGACATAAGCTCAATAGAGTGGCCTTCACATTGATGAATTCTTTGTTGTATGTCTATAGTAAGACTCATATAATGTTCCTCTTGTTCTGGATTACGTGATATGATTTCTCCTATTGTTTTTCCAGGGATATACTCCATCAAGAGGGCCTGTTTACCATCTACTTTAATAACGTCCAACACTTTTGGAACGTGGATTCCACAAGAATAAGCATACTCTTGTTTATATGCTTCACTTATCGATTCCGTCTCAGGTAGGTTATCATTGAATACTTTTATGATCTTGTTCTCAAAAAGATAAATATTTGCTGTATTACCGACTGCAAATGGTTCCCCTATATCATCAAGGTTCATATGTCACCCCTACATTCGATTGTTATCCTATTAAGCTAATGACCCCGTTACCGGAAGACTTGAATTTGAGATACAAAGTCATTTCCTCTTTTCATGTCTATTTCGAATGGTCCCTAGAAAACTTTATGAGTATTTTTTTGCAAAGCACCTAAATCAAATAAGATAGCTGCATCACTGTTTTCGCACCATAGTTCATCAACCTTGTCACCTTTAAAATAAAAAATCATAATACCTGTTTCCTTAACCCGTTGATCTTCCGATGGTATATCAAACCATCCACCTTTATAAGTCATCCAGCCAGTATAACGAACCGCCACCTTTTGTTCCTGCTCTATTAGGTCGTTAATTTGCCATTCATCCTCTTGAAAAACCGATTGATACCATTCCATAAATTCCTTCATCTTTTCTTTTGTATGTTCACCTTGGTGGGAGTGGAAAACAAAGTCTTCAGTTGTAAGTTCATTCAAGATTTCTAAATTACCTTTAGTAAAATATTCTTTGAACCATTTTTCAGCGACTTGTCTTTTTTCAACACTTATCACAGCTTGTTTCCTCCCTGTACTATATTCAATTTCGTGCTTTAATTGTGCATAGTTATTTAAGAGAGACTCTTAACCCTTTTAAAGAATAGCCCCTATACTGGAATAGGATTGAATAATAATTCAATTTACTTCCTCACTACTCCACTTTTACAATTTTCGTTATCGACTAAATTACCGGATCACAAAGATCCACTTTATCTTCACTTTCCGTCCATTTTGAATAAATTTCTAATGACCACTTTCCTGGTACTCTCTCATATCCATTCTCACTAATCCATTTGTGCAAATGAGTATATACTTGGAAAATTTCTGAAGCATGCCCTTTAAAGTTCAAAACAGCATACTTCTGTGCTGGCACAACTAAACGAACCATACCCTCAGGAATATTTTCAAATTCATGAACCTCGAAACAGACCCAGTATCCATCGTCTTCTTCTGATCTCTCTTGAGCTTTAAAAGCTCCAATAAGTTTAACTGGCTCAACAAGTTGTTTAATCTCAGATTTACGTCGTTCTAATAACAGGGAAGCCTCAGGGATCTGTTTACCATAACCCCTCATATCTTCGCAAACTACACGAAATCCAACTAACTTCTTCTTTGCAAATTCCTTTACTCCTTCTAAAGTTATAGAATTTATTTTTTCCATTATTCTTAATCTCCTTTGAGTAATATTTTTTCTTCTTTATAAGCACTTCTTCAAAAGGATATTTTTTCCCCTTTTATTTGTATAAGTAAAAAAGCAGAATAGAGTACTCAGCAAGCACGCATTCCACATTCCTTCCCTAAAATTATAAAAAAAAGGCGACTATTCTTATTGAATAATCGGCCCTTATCTTGAAGACTTGATTTCAAAATATTTTTCTAAAAACCTCCTTATGAGATGCTTTTCTACCGTTTAAGGCTTTACAGCGTCCACAATTACCGAAACAAACCCTAAATTTCCATTTCTATTGCGATGATCAAATCTCTTTGAGCGATATATATACCCTCGTTTCTCATCCCAATCATTATATATGAACTCGCCATCATCATTACAATACTCTAGGAGACGCACTTCAAAACCAGCCTCTTCAAACATGGCACTTAGCGTTTTGTAGTTATGTACAATTTTGTGACTAGCAGCAGGATGATCACTCGGTCCAGGGCCACCAACCTGAACCCCTTCTTGATATTCTTCATCTGGAAAGTAACCATCTGGAACAGCACAACGGATGTAGCCATTTGATTTTAAATAAGTAAGACAATTTACAGCAGCTTCTTTTCCTTCTTGGTAAGTTAAGTGCTCCCACACATGTTCAGCTAATAATGCATCTAAGGAATTCTCTTCAAACTTACGCTTCCAATCCTCTACATTTAATAGATCTAGTTCAGATTCTTGAGTTTCAATCCAGTTTGGATTATTTGAGTGTTCACCTGCTCCAATTACAACTCTAATGGAATCACTAATATTCATTTACGCCCACCTCTTCCCAAAATTTACGAATATATTAACTTCTATATATGAGGAGGAGAAAACTTTATATTAAAGACTTCTTTTACTTCCCTTTTAAAGCCATTGCGTCAACTGTTCATAGCACCTTCCCTTTGAACCAATTTATTTAATAGTTTTGTTTGCATGAAAAAGCACCCCGTTATGGGATGCCATAATTCAGTAAAGTTGTTTACTTAAGGCTTCAATCTGTTGACATGTTTGTTGCATCTTTTCATTGACCCACGCAGGATACGTTTCTTCATCCCCGCTCTTAATTTTTGAAAGGGTTTCCAAGTAAACAATAAGATAATCAAGCTTTGATGATGGGTGCTGCATTCCATCACCTCCCTCCTATCGAACTAATTCGACAGAAAGAACATATTCCCTTCATAATAAAATACGTAAGGGTGAATTCTCATATATGGATTCCTCTAAATCGTGTCAAACTTAGATTGATAAGTATGGAATGTTGGAAAAGAGTGCCTGAATGTGGAAGTTTTAAGTATTTCAAAGGAATAGCCACCTTCGGCATAATTCAGTAGATTCATCTAAGACTTGGTGAATTCCTCTTTGAATGTCATTTTAGATAGTTCTCTTGTAATTAAAACTCGGTTTATTATGTTCTCACTAAGGGAAAGCGCCTCCTATGTCCTAATTTCAGGAGAGCTAATGATGTCATATGACGAAAAGCTACTTTTTCAAAGAGAAATCGCCATACTTGAGAGATTATACAGCGATTCACCTATTTCTGAATGTCAAAAAACAATGGTAAATAACCAAATTGAGTTATATAAAAGAGCATTAGAAGAGATTAGTAAAACAACTTGATCTACGGAGCTGTTTTAAAGTGAGGTTAACCTCACTTTTTTTGTTGTACATATCGGTGTATAAACTTCCCCACTAATCAATTCTTACATCATAACTAAGGATCTTTTATTTTATCTTTGTAATGACCCAATTGAGGGATTTCCTGAATTATCAATTGTAGACATTTTGTTAGATTTTGTACGTAAAGTTTTCAATAAGGACCTGAAATTTTATGAAATTACAGGTGGAAGCTTCATCTGTAAAAGTTGGATTAGAGTTCAAATATAAGTTTTGGGAAGCTGGTAACATTGGAAATATCATTACTGATTAACCACTCCGATATACGTATAGTCCTAGTCACAATATTGGAGAGGGTGGTCCAGGGATCATGCTTGCATGTTATAGTTGGGCACAAAACGCCAACTTGTGGAATAATTTACCTAATGATGAACGAATTCGAGAGTCCTTACAGGGTCTTTTTAAAGGTGCTTCCTATAGTTGGAGTCAATACCAGTTCTCTGCGGGGTGTTTTACTCTGTTCGCACCAAACCAAGCATCTGATTTTGCTTATGAGGTCAATAATGGAAATGGTTGAACCATCTATTAATCATTCAGAAGAAAAAAATCCGTATCCGTTAAATAATAATTTTCTTTTCTTCTATTAATAAAATGGATGCAGTGTTATGGTTATATAGTGTCGAGGACTTAGTTGAGTGTCATCTGGAAAGTATTTTAACATGGTCCCCTTTGGTCAGGAGGCTAAATTTGAACGATTCTTCCTATGAGGAACTTAATAACGAAATGTTAATTAGTTTTTATCATTTTTTACTGACCAATATATATTCGGGGAATTTATCTAAAACCATGTTAAACGAAACTTCACTATTAGAAATAACTGCGAAAAGACGCGGTATTTATCTAACTTACTTCAAGAAGGTTGTCCATCCCAAAAATCCTTTTCAAGTTTTGATTGTTATTCGACATATCGATTAAAAATGATGACACTTCTCTTTTTTCTCCATGAAAGACAGTTAATTGTGTTTTTTGTTAAAGTAGAGAACGAGTAGATCACTGCTTGTGTGTTATCTTACTGCCCCCACGTTTCCCACACCTTCTTCGAAAAGTAATTTTGTTGATGATAAAAAATACCTAACGTGAATAAAATAGAGTGTTTAGAGATCAAAGTGGAAAGTTAGATTAAAGATATATGATGCTTACAATCATTCCATCGACTACACCGAGTTCTTAACGATTCACCATTTCGCACCTATGCTTTCACTTGCATGCAGTAAAGCCCCCATTACTTCAAGACTTGATTTCGAGATAATTAGAACATAAAAGAAAACAATGATACCAATATCCTTTAAAAAGCCTTTCTTAAGATAACTCTATTCTCATTAATTTCGTAATTCTTTCTTATGTAAAAACGTTCTGCAAGTCCACCATTTGAAGTAATCAAATAAATGCTAGAAACCTTATCTTTATTTAGCTGTTCTTCTAGAGATTCTAAGAGCAAAGACCCCAATCCTTTTCCTTGTATATCATTGTTAATACACAATTCAGCAATATAAAACACGATACCTTTGGGAGTTCGCTTCCTGTTTTCACCAATGAAACCTACTAATTCACTTCCCTGATATAACGTCAACCCTAAAAACTTAGGAGTGTTGTACAAATCAGTGAGTTTTTCCTTCGCTATATCGTACGACCATTCTTCATTCCAGGGTTCGGAGTTGAATATCTTAGTGTACAGATCAACACAACTTTCAATTTCTGTATTTTCAAAGGCTTTTATAACATTTTCCACGTTTGTTATCTCTCCCTCTCTTAGATATATTCAATTCTTCAAAGAAGCCCCTTTTCTTTAAGACTTGTTTTCGAGATACCCTGCATTAAAAGAGCATTACCCCTGCACTAGCTCGTTTTATAATGGGAAATAGATCTCTACTCTAAAATTTTATACTTCTTAAGTATTTTGATATAGAAGGCAACTCCCATAAACCCAAATAAATAGATGAAAAGTGTCCAGAAAATGTTCCAGCCATGAAAATAGACAATTTTACCCGTCCAAACCCCCACAAGTTCCATAAAAGCGGTAATGATCGTGAATAAAATAATAAGCAGAGGTGTTTTGACTATTTCCTTTGCTTTTATGTAACCAAACAAAACGGACAATAGGGGCAAGTAACCGATTTTGAAAGGAAACGCTGGCAAAGAACGGTTCTGCTCATAAGTCGGAGTAACTTCCCAAAAAAGTCCGAAACCCCAATCACTGCCCATAAATGCAGTAGCTACCCCTAGTGGATACATCAATATGATTACTACTGGATTTTTTTTGAATAAATAACCGATTGTTACCCAGGGAATAACTAGACCGATCACTATATTGATCCACATATATGTGATCTCCTTTTACTTTTTTATTTAACATTCCCGGACAAGAGTTATTTATTAAATAAGCTATATCTCGAAACTGAGTCTTCAACTAACCTGCTCGTGTGCGGAAGACTCAGTTTCGAGATAAATGAAATAACCAGTAATGTTCTCCTCTTTTTGGAAGGGAGCATTACTGGTTTGGTTTTTCTCAAAATAACTGAAATATCTTTGTTTAGTTTTACGGTTTAACTGTTTACAAAAGTAGTGCTTGACCATGGTATGAAAAACTTAGCTATTGAATCCTTTCAGAACGGAATTGCTTCGCATGCTCCTTGGCAAAACTGATGATCTTATTGTAGGTTTTCTGGTCGAAATCTTTTTTGGATGGAATGTGTAATGTCGCATTGTCTTCATCAATGATTTTTATTCTTTCGCCGCCCCTGACATAAAGCGTGACGTACAAGAATGGTTCTCTCATCCCTAGTTCTACCCGCAATTCTTTTGGAAAGTCTGCCGTTATGATGACACGATCCTCTACTTGCTTCAAACTCAACTGACTATGAAACTTCAGGTTCTCAATCCCATTTATATGCACTATACGCACTCCCCGTTTTTCATTATACATACCTAATCATACGTTCTTTTAAACTCATTATCTGTCGTTTGTTGCTTTATTCACAAAGCTTTAACAAACCGTCCAGCTTACCCCTAGGATAACCGTTTTCATTCTTTAATTCCTAAACTCCATGTAAAAATTTCAATGGACATGTGAAAGTATGAGCATCAAACGTGGTACTTCGCGCTTGTTTATGTGTACCAGGTAATAATCAACCAGGAAACTGTACATGAAACCACAAAAACGAATAAGACCGGACAAAGTCCGGTCTTTATAAAATCTACGCCTGTTCTCTGATCACAACCCCGCGTCTCATCATTTCATCAATATACACATCGCCTGGCACGATCGTTTCCGGTGGGCATACCCCCCGTTTCGTAATCGTCCCTCCCCCCGATCAATTGAGCGACGACAGAGATGGTGTTCGCTGTTGCGCGGGCCATCGCGGTGACATTCGTCGCCCTGTCTTTATAGGTGACCATTTCATACTCACAAGTTTTCCGTACCCCGTCTTTCTCTCCACCGACGATGACCCGGAGCAGGACGGCATCGTCTTTATCCTTCAGCTCAAGAAGGGGATCGATGCTCTTCAGCAGCACTTCCCTCGTCTTGATTTCCATTCCTCGAATATTGACGACTTGATCGGCTCCGGTCAGGTTGAGATCGACGAGCAGCTTCATTTTCTCTGCATGGCCGGGATAGCGGATCGTTTTGTATTCGAGGCTGTCGATGTGCGGATACGATTTTAAAAGCGTCGACGTCCCGCCAGAAGTATGGAAAGCTTCGAGTGGACCGAAGCGTTCAAAATAGATGTTCTCGATTTCCGTCAACGACTCGACTTCCCGCAGTTTTCCATCTCTGATGATCATTGAAGGATCGGAGTAATGATCCAGCAACCCTTCCATGGAAAACACGTGGTTGTACTCAAGCGGTGGGTCAGGCCTTACTGGAATACCTCCAACGAACAGGCGGATCGATTCTAGTTTATCGAGCTTCCCTGCGCCGTATCCTGATAGGATGTTGATCATACCAGGAGCGACACCGAGATCCGGAATCACCGTCACTCCGGCTTCTTTCGCCTGTTCATCAAGCTCCAGCACTTTATCGGTAATGTGACCGATGTGGCCCCCCAGGTCGACCGAGTGGACCCCTACTTCAATCGCTGTTTTCGCGACGATTTCATTGAAGGAGTAGAAAAGGGCATTGATGACGACATCATAGTTTCTGATGAACTCAGCAAGTTCGGTCTGGTTACCGGCATCCACTTTGAATCCTTGTATTTTCGAAGAGTTCAACGAATCAGAAACCCGTTGTGCACGGTCGAGATCGATGTCGGCGAGTCCGACTTTCTCTACTCCCGAACTGTGGACAAGATCGCGCGCCGCTTCTTTTCCCATCAATCCAGACCCTAGAACAGCTACTTTCATAGTCCGCACTCCTTTTTCTCTATAAAATTACTCGACATCGATTTGGGCACGCTGCAATTTCCCGCTGAAATCGACGTACACCGCTTTCCATTCGGTGAACACATCGAGGGCAGCCACTCCAGAATCTCTGTGGCCATTTCCGGTTCCCTTCGTCCCGCCGAACGGCAGGTGGATTTCAGCCCCTGTCGTCCCTGCATTCACATAAACGATGCCTGTATCTAAATCCCGCTGAGCGGCGAATACTTGGTTCACATTTTGTGTGAAAATCGAACTCGACAAGCCGAATTCCACACTGTTGTTGATTTCAACAGCTTCCTCAAAACTTTTCACCGGTATCAGTGAAACGACCGGCCCGAAAATCTCTTCCTGGGCGATGCGCATGTCTGGTTTCACGTCCGTAAATAACGTCGGAGCGAAATAGTTTCCTTTTTTTGTGATTGCCGTTTTCCATGATATAGCCGCCGGTCAGAAGTTTCGCTCCCTCTTCCTTCCCGACGCTGATATAGCTTTTCACTTTTTCAAGACCTGCACGATTGATGATCGGTCCGACTTTGATCGATTCATCGAGACCATTTCCGATCGAAAGTTTGGCGATCTCCTTTTGCAGGCGTTCTTCCAGTTCATCTTTGACCTTTTCGTGGACCATGACACGGCTGCAGGCCGTACAGCGCTGACCGCTTGTCCCGTATGCACTCCATAGAATCCCTTCGACGGCAAGGGACAAGTCGGCATCATCCATCACGATTACGCCGTTCTTCCCTCCCATTTCAAGAGAAACTTTTTTGAGACGCTGGCCGCATTTCGCTGCAATGCCGCGACCGACTTCATTCGATCCTGTAAACGAAATGACCCGGATGTCGTCCTGCTCGATCATCGCTTCGCCTACCGTGGATCCCGAGCCGAACACGACATTGATGACCCCTTTCGGCAAGCCGGCTTCTTCAAAAATTTTCGCCAGTTCATAGGCCATGATCGGTGTTTCTGTCGCAGGCTTCCAAACGACCGCGTTTCCGGCAACGATCGCCGGGAAGGACTTCCATGTCGCAATCGCGATCGGAAAGTTCCATGGCGTGATGATGCCCACGACGCCGACAGGGGCCCGGACGCTCATCGCGAATTTATCCTTCAACTCTGAAGGTGTCGTCTGCCCGAACAATCGGCGTCCTTCCCCGGCCATGTAGAAAGCCATGTCAATGCCTTCCTGGACTTCTCCCCGCGCTTCTTCGATGACTTTTCCGTTCTCCATCGTCAATAGCTGGGAGAGCCGCTCTTTTCGTTCTTTCATAATTAAACCGACGCGGTACAACACTTCTGCTCTTTGCGGTGCCGGCACGAGTGCCCAGCTTTTCTGTGCTTTTTTCGCAGCGCTTGTCGCCTTTTCCACATCAAAAGCTGTTGATAGCGGGACGTTCACCAGCGTTTCGGATGTCGCCGGATTGATGACGGCTGTCGCCTTGCCGGAAGACGGCTCCACCCATTTTCCATCTATGAAATTCTTTAACTGCTCCTCATGAATCAATGTCACTTTGATTCTCCCCCTTTTTTTCTTAATTGGCTGATCGTTCTTGATAAGGATATTTGTTCAGGATCGGTTTCAACTTCAATGACCACAGGCTTGTCCAAGACCAGCGCCTGATCCAGGGCTTGTCTGAACTCTTCTGCTGTTTTCACAAGAAAACCGGCAGCGCCTACATTTTCCGCCACTTTTGAAAAAGCGACATCCCCTAAATCCGTACCGATGACTTCGCCTGGAAAATGGATTTCCTGATGCATGCGGATGGTTCCGTACATCCGGTTATTGAATACGATGCTGATGATTGGAATGTCATAGCGGACCGCCGTCTCAAGCTCCTGAATCGTCATCATGAATCCACCATCGCCCGAAAGAGAAACGACCTTCTTCTCAGGTTTCGCAAGTTTCGCTCCTAGGGCTGCCGGCATACCGTACCCCATCGCCCCTGAAGTAGGCCCTATATATTGGTGTTTCTTAAATTGAAAATACGTGTGCAGCCAGCCGGCGAAGTTCCCCGCATCGTTCGTGAGGATGCTGTCTTCCGGCAGGTTTTCCTGAAGAAGCGAAATCACTTCCCCATTCAAGTTTTTGCGACCATCGGTAACGAGCGTCGCTTCATATGCTTTCCGCCGCGCGCTTGTCCACGAAATTAAATCCCTTCCGTAGGCCGCATCCGCTAGTGCTTCAAGCATTTCGTTGGCATCCGCTACAATGCCTACATCAGGAGGATAGACTTTGCCAAGGACACGGTCATCGATATCACAGTGGATCAAGGTCTGCCCTTTTAAAAGCGAATAGTCCTGTGTCGTCACTTCAGAAAGTCTTGTCCCGACAGCGAGTACTGTATCCGCCTGAGCGATCGTCTCTAGAATGTTCGGATGCGTGCCGAGCCCCAGATGTCCGCAATAGTGGATGTCGTCGTTCGGAAAAACATCATGCCGTCGGAATGCACTCACAATCGGAGCTCCCCATTTATAAGCGAGCCGTTTCAAAGCCATTTCTGCACCCGCAAGCTTCACTCCCCCACCCGCTAAAATCAACGGACGTTCCGCTAAACGGAGCCGGTCGACCACCTCGATGACCTCATGATCCGAGGGCTTTGGTGCTGGCTTTTTTACAACAGGGCCGAATGACATGAATGCATCTTTTTTCAAAACATCTTCAGGCAAAGAAAGGACGACAGGTCCAGGCCTTCCCGACATGGCGATCCTGAGCGCCCGTTGGATGAGTTCCGGCGTCCGGGGCGGTTCGCGGATTTCAGCCACCCATTTAGCGATGGGTCTGAAAAAAGCTTCAAGATCGACTTCCCGGAAGCCTTCACGTCCACTGAAGTTCGTGTGCACCTGCCCGAGGAGGACGACCATTGGTGTGGAGTCCTGATAAGCGGTATGAACACCAATGGCAAGGTTACTCGCACCGACGCCCCTTGTCGCCATTACAACGCCTGGGGTCCCACTCGCCTTTGCGTACCCTTCCGCCATAAATGCGGCCCCACCTTCGTGTCTGGCCGAGATGAGCTCCATGCCCGGCTCTTTCAAAATGGCATCCATCACGGGAAGATAGCTTTCCCCTGGAACGCAAAAAACTTTGGAAATGCCTTGTCTCTTTAGACAGGAGACGATGGCTTCCGCGCTCGTCATCTGGCGTTCGTCCATAGACTTCAGCCTCCTTTCATCGCTTTTTTCATGCGTATTGAAGCTTCATGCAGCCGCTCAATCGGAACAGACAGGCTCATCCGGAAATAGCCCTCCCCCTTTTGACCGAACGCTGTTCCCGGCGTAAGGATGATGCCCGCTTCATCGAGCATCTTTTCAGAGAATCCCTGCGACGTATATCCATCAGGCACACGCGCCCATAGAAAGAAGGTGCCCTTCGGTTTTTCAGCAGAGATATTCATTCCGTTGAAGGCACTCATCATAAGATCGAGCCGCTGCTCGTACGTCCGGTTGTTCGCTCTTACTGATGAAAAATCACTACGAAGTGCCGTAGCGCCCGCCAACTGGACCGGTAAAAACTGACTCGTATCCATATTGCTCTTGTACACACTGAGAGAGCGGATCAGTTCTTTATTGCCGACGATGTATCCAAGGCGCCAGCCGGACATGTTGAACGTTTTTGAAAGTGAACCGAATTCGACTCCTATTTCTTTTGCCCCCGGTACCTGCAGTAGACTGGGAGCCTTGTAATCTCCGAATGTGACAAGATCGTAAGCGGCATCATGGATGAGTGAAAGTTGGTGTTCTTTCGCAAAACGGACCGCTTCCTCAAATGTGTCCACATCGACCGTCCCGCCGGTCGGATTGTTCGGATAGTTGAGCAGCATCATTTTCGACCTTGAAACATCCCGCGGAGAGATTTGATCGAACATCGGGGCATAACTGTTTTCTTCATCCAACGGAAAGCGGACCGTGACTCCATGGGCGAGATGGATCGCGGATTGATAGACAGGATAGCCCGGGTCCGGCGCAAGAACTCCGTCCCTAGGGTCGAGGACGGCGCTGATCAAATGAGCGATGCCCTCTTTCGATCCGATCAGTGTCAGCACTTCCGTCTCTGGATCCAAATCCACGTCATAATGCGATCTATAGAAATCCGCAACGGCTTCCCTGAACTCCCGGCAGCCGCCGTACGGGGAATATTTGTGATTCTTCGGTTTACGTACCTCTTCTGTCAAACGGTCGATGATGAAAGGTGGTGTCGGCAGATCCGGCGCCCCGATGCCCAGGTCGATGACATCAACACCTTGAGCGGTCAACGCGACTTTCTTTTTATGAAAAATGGAAAATAGATAAGGTGGCAGGCTTCGCACCTGCTTCGAGCTTTGGATCATAGAAAGACCCCCTTCAAACATTCTGGTTGTCCCATCGCTCTATCCTATTAATCCATCCCTCATTCTATGAAACAAAGTTTCCAGGTCATCTTTTCCAAATCGCTGCATATAGTGTGATATAGCCCGTCAAGGACAACTCCCCTATCTGAATTGATCCGTGTTTCCCAAGCCAGTTGGATTCATACGTCGTATGGGTTCTTCTGGCTTTTTCTAATGTGAAAGGGTGTGATGAGTGGTGACCGCCGCATTGGAAGGCATCCGCGTCCTCGATTTGACCCGGGTTCTCGCCGGCCCTTATTGTTCGATGATCCTTGGAGATCTCGGAGCTGCGATCATTAAAGTCGAAGCTCCCGGAGGTAGTGACGAAACCCGTACGTGGGGACCTCCCTTCAAAGAAGGGGTGAGTGCCTATTATCTTTGTGCCAACCGGAATAAAAAGAGTTTGACGCTCGATCTGAAGTCTACTGAAGGAAAAGAAGTGTTGGAAAAACTCGTCAGAGAAAGTGATGTTATCATCAACAACTTCAAGACGGGAACGATGGACCGGCTTGGGATCGGGTATGACCATTTAAAAGAGCTCAACCCCCGCATCGTTTTTTGCTCGATTACGGGTTTTGGAGAGACAGGCCCATACAAGCACCTTCCCGGCTATGATTTCATCATCCAGGCGATGAGCGGCCTGATGAGCATCACGGGGGATGATCAGTCGGGTCCGCAGAAACTCGGTGTGGCCATTACGGACATCCTTACCGGCTTGTATGCCTGCATCGGTATCCAAACGGCGCTGTTAGAACGTGAACGATCCGGAGCAGGTCAGAAAATCGATTTATCCTTATACGATTCTGCCGTCAGTTCCCTCATCAACATCGGGAGCAATTTTTTAATGACCGGAAAAGTCCCGGAGCGGCTCGGAAATCATCACGCCAATATCGTGCCATACCAGACGTTTCGATCCCGTGATGGGGATATGGTCATCGCTGTCGGGAATGACCGTCAATTCGCTCAATTATGCGCGATTGTCGGACAACCTTCGCTTGCTGCGGAAGCTCGTTTTTCTACGAATGCAGGCAGGGTGGAAAACAGAGAGGAACTTTCGATGATCTTACAGGAACAGTTTTTGAACGAGGATACGGCTTACTGGAAAAGCCGATGCCATGAAAAACACATCCCTTTCGGCCCGATTCAATCGCTCGAAGAGGTTTCTAAAGATGAACAGCTGAAAGCCCGAGACATGTTCCTTACCTGCGAGCATCCAAAAGCCGGTGATGTGCAGATGATCGGAAGTCCACTGAAACTATCCCGAACGCCGGTGGAATACAAGCAGCATCCCCCGGAGGCGGGTGAACATACAGAAGAAATTCTTACAAGACTCGGATATGACAAAAAAACGATCCATAAATGGAAAAAGGATCACAAGGTGTAAGGAGTGAACGAAATGAACTTCGATTTCAGTGATGAACAGGTGATGTTAAGGAAAGCGGTCCGGAGTTTCGTCGACCATGAAATCATGCCCTACATCGGAAAATGGGATGCGAACGGACACTTTGATCAGGAAACGTTGAAAAAACTGGCGGAGCTCGGACTGATGGGTGTCTGCATTCCTGAAACCTATGGTGGAAGCGGGATGGATTACAATTCCCTCGCCATTGTCTGTGAAGAACTTGAGCGTGGAGACACGGCCTTCCGTACAGCTGTCAGCGTCCACACCGGCCTAAACAGCATGACCCTTCTGCAGTGGGCGACAGAGTCCCAGAAGCAGAAGTACTTAGTTCCGCAGGCGAAAGGTGAAAAGATCGGAGCTTTCGGTTTGACGGAACCGGCGGCAGGCTCTGATGTCGCCGCATTGCAGACGACCGCGACTCTCGACGGAGACCATTATGTACTGAACGGGCAGAAAACATGGATTTCCCTCTGTGATGTGGCCGATCAGTTTTTAGTGTTTGCTTATACGGATAAAAGCAAGAAACACCACGGCATCTCCTGTTTTATTGTAGAAAGAACCTATGAAGGCTTCTCCTCCAAAGCAACCAAAGGAAAGCTGGGCATACGCGCGGGGAATACGGGAGAATTGTTTTTTGACCAAATGAAGGTACCGAAGGAAAACCTGCTCGGCAATGAAGGGGATGGCTTCAAGATCGCCATGTCCGCCCTAGATAGCGGAAGGTTCACGGTTGCGGCAGGCGCGTGCGGACAGATCATGGCGTGTCTGGAAGCGAGCGTGGACTACTGTCATGAAAGAGAAACTTTTGGAAAAGAGATCGGAAAGCACCAGCTCGTCCAGCAGATGATCGCAAAAATGGAAGCGGGTCTGCACATGAGCCGCCTCCTCGTCTACCGGGCAGGTGCATTGAAAAACAAAGGGGTGAGAAACACTAGGGAGACTTCGCTCGCGAAATGGCAGGCGTGTGATTTTGCCAACCAGGCGGCGGACGATGCCGTGCAGATTCACGGAGCGTATGGTTACTCCAATGAATACCCTGTGGAGAGGTATTTACGGAATTCCAAAGCGCCTGTGATTTATGAGGGGACGAGGGAAATCCACACCATTATGCAGGCGGAATATGTACTCGGTTACCGTAAGGACAAACCGCTCAGTCAAATGCTTCCGGCGTGGGAAGGATAAATCGAAGAGATTTTTTTTAAATAAACGAACGTGCGTGAATGATTCACGCACGTTTTTTCATCCCCTTTTTATTCCTACGGTTTCGAAAACTGGGACACAGCTTTTCCATAATAAAAAGCCAGCTTTGTTTGCTGACTTGTTGAAGATCTATTTATTTGCGTTTGGTGATTACAAATCCTAATATCATGCAACAGGCAATCGCTATTATAGGACCAGTTGTTAAAACCGGGTTCCCTCCCCAACCAATTCCTGGTCCATCCGCTCCTGAAATGGAGGATGAGACATGGGCAGCTGACATTTTTATTGCTGTGATCAGCTCACCAATAGAGTAAACAATGACTCCGGTTAATAAAGACAACCCAATTAATAACATCCCTAAAGCACGATGATTCATATACCTTCCCCCTTGATTTACGTAAGGTGTGCGCACTCTAGCACACTAACATAAAACAAGCTCTCAAAAAAAATCCAGGGGAGTATGTTATCACTAAACCTTTACTTTCTAAAGCTCAAAAATCTCCATCATCCTTTAACTTTAGGACAAAGGAGAAGAACCTTTATCATTTTTCTTATAAAGCAACCCTATTTTATCGAGAGCCGCCTCCATCTCATCTGCTAATGGAACATGTTGTCCGATGACAAATTTCCATTCCTGCGCTATTAGGAACGCTTCCCTCTCTCTCAACTCTCGGAATTCTATGAAGTCTTCCATGGACCTTTTCACAGGTTCCGTCGTACTCCTAGCTAATTGATTTCGATAATGTCTGATAAAATCTTTCTCCGTACACCCATTGACCTTTTTGAAATGTTTCTTTAAGTTCCTCATCACATAATCACTTTTCTTACTTTCGTTTACTCTATGGCCAACATGGTGAATATGCTTTAAATCGTGGCAGGACCTGCACAAACACTGGATTTCCTTTAGTATCAAGAGAAACTTGTCTTCATCATATTCCCACACTTCATGTGCATGAAGTTTCTTTTCATCATTAAAGCTACATATTTGGCATTGATCATCGTTTTCCTTAAGGACATGATTGCGCACAGAATTCCATAAGGACTGGGGGATTGAACCTCTTACCGTTCGGTTCTGTGCGTATGAAGGCTTTCGGATTTCTATCGTTAACCTAAATTCAGACATAGCAAACTCCCTCTCTTACTGGATCATGTAAGCAACCTTCATTGAACTAGAACCATTCCTTTCCATTCCAATATAACACTCTGAATCGGGTCCACCAAGTAGATTGGAAAGGGTAGGAATCAAATACAAACAGACTTTATCTAAGCACAAGTAAAGCAGCTCTATGCCAATGGCACGGAGCTGCTTTTTGATCGGAAAACCGTATCGTAAAAATAGCATGTTATGTATCCTTCTGCATAAACGTTTAAGAAGGAGGCGATGCGTGTGGGAGATTTAATTCCTTTTCCTAAAAAAGAACCTGCAGAAGTCATCGTTCTGACACCGGAAGAAAGACAGGAATTCGCTCACCTGACCTATGAACTGATGAAAGAAGACAGACTCATCCCTTTTTTAAGAATCAAGCGCCGCCTGAAAAAATTGATCAAAAAAGGCCTTGAACGTGCAAAACAAAAAGATTTCATGAAGTGAGGATCCTTTCACCGGCATCTACCCTTTCCAAATGAACGAACTATCATCCTGCATCTCTATATTCGGATGCTGCTTCAGCTCTTCTACAAGACGGAACAAGGCTTCATCTTTTTGTTTTGCTTCAATCATGCAGTCGATTTGTTCCGTTGATCCATTCGTTTTCTTTACAAATTCAAGGAACATATCCAAATCAACGAAATCCGCATGACTTTTAAAGTCCTTATCACTCTTGGGACTCGAAATATGCATTTTCACAGGAAGAGGAGAATGATTCCAAGTATCCACGACACGCGGCCAGTGCTCCTCCCACTTCTCTCCATCATTGTTTGCATAATGATGGTGGATATCAAAGACGAGTGGGATGTTCAATTTTTCACAGACATAAAGACCATCCGCTAACGTGTAGGACGTATCATCATTTTCAATCATGACAGTCTTTTGAATGCCGGTCGGGACCAGTGCCCAATTTTCGATGAACCGCTCCAGCGACTTTTCTTTATCCTTATACCTGCCTCCAAGATGGAAAACACATCGGTGGGTCGGGTCCATCCCCATATGATGGAGAAGCAGATAATGATACTTGAGCACGCCCATCGACGTTTTGAAAATTCCTTGATCCGGAGAATTGATGACCACAAAGTGATCGGGATGAAAATCAATCCGCATGTTGTTCTCCTTCGCAAAACCGCCTAATTCTGCAAGTTCCTCCTTGATCGGATTCAAATAATCCCACCCTTGCAATTGTTCATGCGTAGCCAGGGGCACAAGTCGTGAACTTAGTCTGAAGAAGTGGATGTCATGGGCTTTATTATGTTTCAGTAATCGAAGACAGTTGTGAAGGTTTGATTTCGCAATCCGCTCCAGCTTCCGTTTGGCAGCCTCAACATCTCGAATTTCCGAAAAACGTTTATAGGTCATCGTTTGAGATGGGGAAGCATTTTGTAAATGGACACTCATGGCTACATATCCGAGTCGGTATCGTGTCATGTTTTTCACCTGCTCCCTGTTTTTCCATAGTTTGGCCAAGAGGGTTGTTCCTTATGTAGGAATCCGTACACTACCTGCTTCTATCGGGCTTTATCCTTGTCTGACCGATGTTTATCCTCTCCCCCCATTTTTTAAAAGGATAAGGAAATACACAACCCCATCACTACTAAAGGTAAAAATACGAACAGCATGATCCACAACTTCACATTCCGCTCATCAGAAAAAAAGCTTCTTCGTGTGAAATAAACATATGCAATCAGCCCTAACAATCCTATGACAAGAAATAAAGCAGACATTCCTAAACCCTCTTTCTTTCCCCGTAGTAGATAAGGTTTTACGGACGTCTTTAATACTCATAAGTTTCATAAGAACCGCGTGTGACCCATGAAGAGAAATTTGTGTGATCGATGAAATAACATCAAGTGTGCCATGTGCGTATCAGTCGATATCCTGCACATCGACTAACTTCGCCTGTACAATAAACCTTTCCGGGGCACTCCCGATGAAATCGAATGGATAACACGTCGTAAGTGTAAGCGTCGGATCCTCGTGATCGACGATGACGGATCGATCATCTTCATCTGTGACCCACGTTTTCTCCACTTCATACTTGTACCGTTTCCCTTCATATTCATAAAAAAGCGGTGCTCCTTTTTCAATTTCGCCGAGCTGTGTAAAAACGGTCTCCCGATGACCGCTCAAAACGGTATGGCGTTTCTCATCAGGTGTCGTGGTCCATTGACTTATGAACATGCCTACCCCTTGATGGAGTGATTCTTCATCGGTGCCCCAATAAGTAGAATAGCCTTTATTTAAAAAGGGGATGATCAACCGCCCTACTTTCTCCCCATCATCAAACTTTTGGTTTTCATTCGAATAGGTAGGTGGGTTAGATTCATCGTTCTTTTTCATTACCACTGGATGGGGTTTCTCTGCCTGATTATGGGACTGCCATTCCTTTATTTCCGCTTCTGTCACTTTTTCAACAGCCTGGGTGGAATCCCACCATTGAAATGTGAAGTAGGCAGTACACGAAAACCCGATAACGACAAGCAGAAACAGAATTTTGTTCAGCATAATAGCCTCCTCGTCAAATGAAGGATGAAAGAGCCAGGCCTCAGCCCAGCTCTATTTTTATTGCACAGATCTCTTTCTCATGAATAGAACACTCCCAGCAAACAGCGCCATCGTCGCGCCAAGTAACGCATACATTACATTCGGGCTTGCTGTATCAGGAAGTTCCCCTCCGATGGCATCTTCAATCGGTTGAGCATGATCCAACACCTCTTGAGGGATTTGGATTTCTCCGACACCATTGAAGTTTTCCAGCGTCATTTCTGTCTCTTGAGTAATAGGCATCGGCTGGCCCTCTTCTGTTTCGATTTCCATTTCCAATTGAATGTGGCTGGAGGTTAAATAATGATTCTCTTTGTCTATGGTCATTTTATAAGTCACATCATTGATGGAGATTTTATCAAGGATTTCTTCACCCAATTCCTTTAAACCTTGCTCACCTTCACTAGAACCCATTCCCTGCTGAAGCATTTTCATCGACAGTTCCAAAAGCTTCTCCCCATCTCCCTCATATTGAAGAACATAGGAACCGTCACTTTCTTCCACACTCATATCCCCGGCTAGAGGGAGCGCCTGTGCCATTTGACCTTCTGCAAGCATAGAAGCCATCATTTCCTCGCTGGAATCATTGGATAGCTGCACCCATCCCTGGCCTGGAAGTTCACTGAAGTAGCCTTGTTCTGTAAAATAAGACTCCGTCGTCTCTCCTGCCAATTCAGTCTTCATATAAAAGGCGAGGGGATCCATCGTTACATCAGCCATGGTTTTTGTTTCCATTCCCTCTCCTTCATTCATCATCGGCATTTTAGCCTTTGATACTTGTTTCATAGAATAACTATCAAGATTCATCATGGCTTCATTCGATTTCTTTAACAATTCTTCTGGCGTCATGTCCGCAGCGAATACTTGAAGAGGAAACAGGAACAACACCAGAGCACTCAATAACAGCAGGTTACACTTTTTTAACATCCAAACACTCCCGAATTTTATTCGGTAAAAAAAGAGGCTGGTCTATGTAGATACAAAGGCTGACTTCAACATCCCACTATTTTCCACCTAACCCTCTATATCCTTCAACCTTCATAAATAAACACATTTTTCCAAATTACTTCCTAGGAGTTTTTCACCCCACGTTTACATAAAAAAGCAAACCAAGAATGAATTCATGGTCTGCTCTCTCCTATTGTATTTCCTCTGAATACCCATATATTTACCTATTCCATCGTTTCAATATATAAAGTTCCGTCCGAATTGACCTGGGCAACGAGAACGTCTTTCCGGTTGGACACGCCATGCGACTGCAATCGATCTTCCAACCAGGCTTCACTGTATCCACTCGCATTCAACTGGTCAGGAAGTACTTTTCCCTGCACCATGACGACACGGGAAAACGTCACAGGGTTCGGGTCAAGCTTCAGATCAAGAGGGGTTACAGGGGAAAACTGCGATTTCCTTAGAACGCTTACAGATCCGTCCGTTTCCAAAATTGCTGTCTGCACATCGCTGAACTGGAACACACCTGCTTTCCTTAATTCCGCAATGAGTTCGTCGACGTTGAAACGTACTTTTTTTCATGTTCTTTATAAGAATTTTCCCATTGTCCATTAACAGAGTGGGCTGACTGTTCACAAGCTTCCTGATCGTCAGACTTTTAAGTGTGAGATAGTCGATGAGAAGGACAAGGGCAGCGAAGGTAAGTAATCCAAGAGCTCCCCTTGAAAGCGTCACATTATCAGCCAGGAATGTTGTTGCTGTCATCGATCCAAGCGTAATTCCGGCGATAAAGTCGAAAAGCGTCATTTGTGAGATCAGCTTCTTGCTTAGGATTCTTGCTAAAACGTAGAGTATAATAAATACGAGGATCCCTGTTGCAACGAACTCCAACCACTCACCCATATGCACCCTCCTCCTCTTCTTTTATTATTTCTTTTTCTGTCATATTTATGTTAATTAGGAAAAGTTGGTTCATACGTTTTCCAAAACAAAAAACAGCAACCCTTGAACGGTTACTGTCCTGTGTGAGTCAGCCTTCGCTTGGCTCAGGCAGATATTTTGTGAAAAATGCTCCGGTAATAAAGCAGAACCCGAGGGTAAACCAAGTGATTATGCCCCCAAACTCAAAGAGATAGGAAAACAAGGCTACTAATGGTGCTACAACGAAAGCACCGGGTGTCACATAGCTTTTCCACCCATACTCTTTTTTTAGATTTTTCCTCTTCTTATAGATCAAGTAGATGTAACCCCCGACCAAAACAGCTGTTATGATCAGCATGAAAAATTCCAGCATCGAATCCCCCGTCATTCTTGTTTTATCTAGTATGGTTATGCATAAACAAAGCGAATGATCGTTTATTCATTTGTATCCCCATCCAATATGTACGCTACGTGCATAATGCTCCATATCATTCAAACATTATTAAATTCAGAAGTGTAGAAATCGACGTCTTTTTATCCCCATGAACTCCTCTCCCTTTTGCTTCATGGGATCATTAACGCGCCGAGCACGAAGACACCGGCAATGTAAAAGCCGATCAGAGACCCCCTGGACAATGGTTTTCTCATGAACACGACGACTTTCCGCAGCCAGCGGAACAGGGCATACATCACTAGAAACAAGAGGCTGTAGCCAATAAAGCTCCACCCCTCACCAATGAGGATGACCATCGTGTTATGAAAAAGGGTGAACAACAGCATGAACAAAAGAAACCATAGTTCTTTGAACTTAGCAAAATCACTTTTTCTTTTTTGTTTTTCCTGATGCATCCATAATCACCTTCCTTGTTAAAACGCTGTCATCAAGAGTAACTTTACCACTCCCTGATCAGGCTAGTCAAAGGGGGGCACGGATGACTTGTTTAAACTTCTGCTCCTCTTCCAGATGAGGGTAGTGATTGCTTTGATGGAACTGTATATGAAGAGCGCCTGGGATACTCTCTGCGATTTCCTCAGAATAAGAAGGCGGGCATTGAACATCGTACTGACCGGATATGACCACCGTTTTCGCCGTGATGAGACCCAACTTCCTTGTCACATCAAAGGTATGAAGCTCCCGTGCAAAGAAGTTCATTCGGACCGCTGACATCTTCTTTTCAATCGGTCGATCAAAGTAGTGCTCATAATTTTGAGGCTTCCACAAGGAAAGCTTCGTCCGTTCGACCGTTAGCTCTTTTCTTTTTGCCTCAGAAAGATCCTGCTTTTTCAACTGCTCGATCAGGGATTGCATTTCATCGAATTTCGGGTGCGCTTCATTGTAGATGCAACCCTCTGAAAAAGTCATATACTCTCGCGCTGCGGCATTCGCAATAACTAGACTTTCCAGACTTGCTGAAAAATAGATCCCGTAAACGACGGCAAGCATCCCTCCAGTCGAGTGCCCCGCAAAACTCCAACACTCATACCCCAACGCTTTCCGGATCGCTTCAAGGCCTAAGACGCTATCAAGCATCGTCAATTCATGAGGAGATATGGCTTTGTCCGTCCTGCCGCACTCTTTCAAGTTGATTAAATAGACCTTATGGCTTTCCACAAAAGCTTCTGCAAAATAGTCTCCCGTTTCGTTGAACTCTGAATACAAATGGGTGACAGCAAGCGGAGAGCCTTGTCCTTTCTCAAAAACTTCAAAGGTTCCACGGTCTGTTTTCACCATTGTCCGTCTCCACGTCATTTTCCCATCCCCCCCCCCTATTGAACATCTACTTCTACGATACCATACATGAAAACGTTTCATGCTTTTCCTGTACCTGGTAAAGGAAAACCAGGAGTTGGTACCGGGTTCCAATTTCCGAATAATCGTAAAGGTATGCAGCAGTAAGAAAGGCGTACGCGGAAACAAACCAGGAGCCAGGGTGCCAGCAGGCCGCACAGCCATATACTTGAAGGCATAACGTTTGATAGTAAAGACGTGCTCTGAAATAATAAAAAGAAAACAATTGAACGGGGGGTTTACTTATGGAACGATTTATCCGCTCCGATCAGTATCACTTTATAAAGAATCAGGCTCACAACCTGTTGAATGGTCATATGACAACGAACGATGCCTCTGTCACCCAGGCTCTGCAATCGATTACGAACGAAAAAGTGTTGAAATTATTTACGGAGCTTTCACCAGAGCAGGAGCAATTGATCGCTCAAGCGAGTGACGTCAAAGACGAGACCGATGCGATCCTTTACTTCTCCCGCTTGAAGCAGTATGTCGTTCCTTTTCCAAAACTGTCTCAAGCCGACATCCAAAGGTTGTTCCCGAAAGTGAAAAAATTGAGAGTTCCTACGATCTCTGATGAAGAATGGGCAGAGCTCTCCTACATTGGGTGGAACGATGCGGCAACAAACCGAAAATACATCATAACGATGGTAGACGGTCAGCTGACAGGGTTATACGGCCATTACAAACCACTAAGGCAAAAGAGCATTTGTTCGATTTGCCACGAACATGAAAAGGTGGGCATGTTCACGGCTACCTTCAAGGGAAAAAATGATGAAGAAACGATCAGCCGCGGCAATTATATCTGCCATGACAGCAAGAAATGCAATGAAAATATCCAGTCACGTGAACCGCTCGAATCCTTTATCAAACGCATGAAAGCATAAAAAAAGCAGGGCCTTTCCAAGCGGAAAGGTCCTGCTTTTATATTATTGCTGTTCTGGTGAATAATCCGGAGCCACGGCTTTTCTAATGAACAAAGCAACGACGAATGTGAGAATCGCAAGACCTAAAGCAAACCAATAGGCTTGATGAACCCCTGCTGTCATCGCTTGATCCATAACCTCACCTTTAACTTCTCCGGATACATTGTTCAAATAACTTCTTTCTCCCTGGCTCATGATACTTACGAATATAGAAACGCCGAGCGCTCCACCAATCGGCTGCAGCGTATTTGCGATCGCCGTCCCGTGTGGATACAAATGCTTAGGCAGCTCATTCAATGCATTAGTCTGTGACGGCATAAGAACTGCAGAAACCGCCAGCATCAGCAATACATAGGCAAGAATAAAGGACCACACGGGAATCGAAGGATTGATATTGCTGAAGAAAATCATGACACCGACAAGGACCAATGTACCTGGGATGATCAATTTTCTTGGACCGAACTTATCAAAAAGTGTGTACCCATGACAGGTGACATCAAGCCATTTAGCAGTGCTCCAGGAAGCAGCAACAGCCCGGCGGTCTTAGCCGAGAACCCTAATGGCCCCTGCAAATACATCGGCATGACGATTTCAGACGCGAACATCGCCATGATGACGATAACAAATATCGTAATTCCTCTCGCATAGCTTTTATACGTAAACACTCGAACGTCTAATAACGGTTCTTCTAATTTCAATTGTCTTAAAACAAATAAAATTAAACTGAGGAAAGCGACACTTAAAATGATGATGATACTGATTGAAGAAAATCCCTCTCCACTTTCCCCTGCGCTGCTGAATCCATAAACGATTCCGCCAATTCCAATAGATGACAAAATGATTGAAATGATATCCGCTTTCGGACGCGTCACTTCTCCTACATTCTCCAAATACTTGACGGCAAATAATATGGAAAACAGGGCAAACGGAATGACGGTGATGAACAACCATCTCCAGCCCAGGAAGTCTACGATGACGCCGGAAAGCGTCGGTCCTATGGCCGGTGCGAACATGATGACCGGCCGAACGTCCCCATGATCCGGCCACGCACTTCCGGTTCATAAAGCAGTAATAATGCGTTCATAATGACAGGGATCAGTAACCCGGTTCCCACCGCCTGAATCATCCGCCCTGCCAAAAGCATGGGGAAATTCAAAGCCGATGCAGCTATGATCGTTCCGGCTAAGAAAACCGTCATGACTCCGATGAACATTTGTCTCGTCGTAAACCATTGTATCAGTAACGCGGAAACCGGCATCAACACACCCATCACCAGCATGAACCCGGTGGCCATCCATTGGACCGTAGGCGCATCCAGCCCGAAAACTTCCATCAGTTCCGTGAGTGCAATATTAAGCAGCGTCTCATTCAGTACAGCAAAAAATGCGCCGATCATGAAAGTAACGAGTATGATCTTTCTATTGTAGTGCTTCTCCATCTCTATCCCTCTACTTCTCTATATTTAAAATCCGAACATTTTACTTTTTCCACTCTTCCGCTAAGATTCCATAGATCGTATGGTCAACGTAATGGTCATACAACCATTCCGCACACCTGATTTTCCCTTCTTCCTTAAAACCCAGGCGCGCCGGAATTGCTGCGCTTTTTTGATTGCCTTCGGCCACACGAATTTCCACCCGGTTCATATTCATTTCCAAAAGGGCATGATCAGTCAAAGCTTCAGCGACTCGTGTCATGATTCCTCTTCCCTAGAACTCCTGCCCGAGCCAATAACCGATTTTCACGATTTTATTGGTGTGGTCGATTTCATTGAATCCTGCGGTACCAGCAATGTCACCATTATAGATTACCATAGTCGTCATGCTTTTGTTTTCTGAAAATCCACGCCTTCCAGATTGAATAAATGATTTCGTGTCTTCTACTGTTTTCGTAGAATCGAGCCAAGGCAGCCATTCACGCAAATAATTACGTGACCCGTCTGTCAGTTGAAATAATGCTTCCGCATCCTCTGGACTTGCAAGTTTAAGTGATAGCTCATGATCGATCTTATGTACAAACATACTTTCTCCCCCTTTTTCATCATTTTACCATGAACCTTTGACAACAGAACAAAGATAAGGTAAATTACAAATGTACGAACAATAAAATTAATTAACCTTAAAAATATTCGGTTTTTAGGAGTGAAATCCATGGAAAACGTATTTGATTATGAAGATATTCAACTGATTCCCGCAAAATGTGTCGTAAACAGCCGATCGGCCTGTGATCCATCCGTAAAGCTCGGCAACCATACATTCAAGCTTCCTGTCGTCCCTGCCAACATGCAGACGATCATCGATGAAACGATTGCTACTCAATTAGCACAAGACGGTTATTTCTATGTCATGCATCGCTTTGAGCCGGAAACTCGTTTGTCTTTTGTTGAAAAGATGCACGCTCAAGGGTTGATCGCTTCCATCAGTGTTGGTGTGAAGCCGGAGGAATACGAGTTTGTTCAGACGTTAGCAACGAAGGAACTGATCCCTGAATACATTACGATCGATATCGCCCACGGACATTCCACTGCTGTCATTGAAATGATTCAACACATCAAACATCTTCTGCCGGAAACGTTTGTGATCGCCGGAAATGTCGGGACACCTGAAGCCGTCCGTGAACTTGAAAACGCTGGAGCGGATGCAACCAAGGTTGGAATTGGTCCATGAAAAGTCTGCATCACGAAAATTAAAACCGGATTCGGTACAGGCGGCTGGCAGTTGGCAGCACTGCGCTGGTGTGCGAAAGCGGCAAGCAAACCTGTCATTGCTGATGGCGGTATCCGCACACATGGAGACATCGCCAAATCCGTACGTTTTGGCGCGACGATGGTCATGATCGGCTCTCTTTTCGCCGGTCACGAAGAGTCCCCTGGTGACACGGTTGAAAGAGAAGGCAAGCTTTACAAGGAATACTTCGGCTCCGCTTCTGAGTTCCAAAAAGGAGAAAAGAAGAACGTAGAAGGCAAGAAAATGTTTGTCGAACATAAAGGTGCCCTTCAAGATACACTGACAGAAATGGAACAGGACCTGCAATCCGCAATCAGTTACGCTGGTGGCACAGACCTTGACAGTATCCGCCACGTCGACTATGTCATCGTTAAAAATTCCATCTTCAATGGAGATAAAGTCTATTAAAAAAAGAGCCCCGAGCGGGCTCTTTTTATTATGCTTGTATAGGAATGTAAATATCAAAATGAGGCTCATCAAAATCCCGGTCGACGGGATACTTTTCGAATTTCAATGGCAGCCCATCATAATAGTTCGTTTCCGGCTCAAGGTAGGGCTTCGCATTTCCATCTCTGAACCATTGGTAGATCGATGCATAAGTTTCACCGATCTCTCTGCCTCTCGGATGATGAACGGTCATATATGTATGATGTGGTACGTTCATTTCCTCATACGATGCCCGGCTCTTCGAATCTTCCACCTCGAAGCCGCTGAAATGGACAAAGCCATTTTCAATCGTATGAACCGATAACCCCCATTGATAATCCGGATCCACAGGATTTATTTCTTCTTTTTCGGTTTCCACCTTTTTAATCACGTCTTTTAATCCAGGGACTTGTTCATAACTTCCTTCCCATTTCCGTCCCCTGACCTTGAACGCGGGTAAAGCAACAATGTTGACTTCCACGACATGACCTCCTTGATTGTATAGATTCTCCATGCCTGAAGTCATTTCCTCTATAAACCTGTGCAGCTTATCGAGATTTGGAGATTCCAAAAGCACTTAATAGTCTTGCGATAAACCTTTTCTGTTCATATTGCCCCACGAGCTTTTCCTTTTGGAGAGAAACAGGAACAACCCTTCACATCTCCACCAGACCAAAAGAGGACGGTACCAGAAACTTTCCGAGAGAGCCCATACATACAAGAGAATGACGCTCTTCGGGTCAGGGTTTTTATGATAGGTCCACTCTTCTAATAAGACGGCGAGAGAGGAAATCATCGAACCATAAAAGACCGTCAACAAACCGACGACAATGGTGATTTCTATCGATACAAAAGAAAAGAAAACTCCCGAAATGATGATCAAGTAGCCGGTCACTTCAAAGATCGCACTCAGTAATTCAACGAATAGATAATAAGGGAGAGAAAACATGCCAATTCCCTTATAACGGGGGTTGAACAGCATTTCTTTATGTTTCCACAGGGTTTCCGCGAGTCCTTTCTGCCACCTCTTCCTTTGGGCTCTAAGGGAAGAAAAAGTAGAGGGAGCTTCTGTCCAGCAGACCGGATCCTGGATATACTCGATCCTCTGTCGTGACTTTTCATCTTTCAGCGACCGGTGGATGCGCACAATGAGCTCCATATCCTCACCGACAGTATTCGGATCGTACCCTCCCGCTTTAATGACGCGATTTTTCTCAAAAACACCGAAGGCTCCGGATATGATTAAAAGAATGTTCAATTTGGAAAGACCCAGTCTTCCAATTAAGAAAGCACGGAAATACTCAACGATCTGCATGAGAAGCATCGGCTGCTTTGGTAAACCGATCCGCTCGACGACCCCTTTGGTGATTTTGGAGCCATTCGCAATTCTCACTGTACCGCCTGTCGCTGTAACGGTCCCATTGGAATCGATGATCGGTTTCATCGTTTTTAACAGCGCGTCACGGTCCAGAATGGAATCCCCATCGATCGCTGCGAAATAAGGATATTTGGAAAAATTGATCCCTGCATTGAGGGCATCCGCTTTACCCCCATTCTCTTTTCTCAGCAGATAGAGATTCGGATGAGTCCTCGATTGATACCCTTCCAAAATGTCCTGGGGTTTTAAAGTGACGCCGGACGGCTAGTTCCATTCGTTCCATGGCAAATGTATCGATCATACGCGCAGCCGTCTCATCCTTCGAGCCATCATCAATGACAATCACTTCGGACTGAGGATAGTTCAAGGCCAGCATCGACCGTGCTGTACTGACGACACCGACCTCCTCGTTATAGGCAGGGACCAGGACGGAGACCGGAAAAGTGTCTGAATTGATGGCTGTATCTTCAATCAGTTCCTCTCTGTGAAGCCCCCCGCTCTTTGCGGATCTGAGGGCTTGCAATCAAGAATAAAGCAAGATAGACGACCGCTACTACAACCATATAAACAATCACGAGGTAACCCATGATCTCTAATAAGCTGTAAATTTGCTGTACACTCATATCAGTTCCCCTACTTTCACTGTCAAATGCTGCCTTGCCATGGAACGGGCGAATTTATCCTCATGGTAGTTGTGAGTATATTCAAGCAAACGCGCACCATCCGGAAGGTTCTTCATCGCTTCACAAGCCGCATACCGCACCCACCAGTGAGAGTCTCCAGCAAGTTTGAGCAAAGCATCCTGGGCAGATTCCAATTTCAGACGACCCGCAATTTTAGCCGCATACATCCGCTCTTCCCAAACCTCTGATTCGTAGAACTTATCCAGCTGTTGGTAATCGGTACAGGCTTTCAATTCCATAAGACTCCGAAGAGCTTTAAGTCGGATCTCTTTAGATGGAAATTGGAGCATCCGCTCAACGAACGGCAGATAATCCAACGATCCTTTTTCCCCACAGTAGGAAACAACGGCCAGATGCACCTGACTGGGGACCCTTCCTGGTTCATTCTCTAAAACCGTCACCATCTGTTGAAAAAGGTCGTCTTTGAAACGACGAAGGACTTGTTTCACGAGACGTTGGGGCGTTTCTTTATCCAGCAGCAATCGAATGATTCGCTCGTCCTGAAAGGCCGCAAGCACCCTCACGGCCTGCCGGTATTCCTCGTCCATCACTGTGAGTTGGTTGAAGTAACCCCAAACGTCGATTTTTAAATCAATCATGTCGAAATCTTCTATATAATATAGGGTGTTCACCCGTTGAGACCAACTTCCATTTTTCAAGTAAAGACGATAAGCATGGGAGAGATAGGTTTGTGCGGTATCTCGCACTCTCGTATATTCGATCTGTCCCCTCCGTTGGTCCACAAAGCGATTCAATAGCCGCTCGACAAGCCGCACACGATAACGGATGTCGCTTGGAAGTTCCGGACATTCGTCTGATTCTCTCTCTAAATATTGAAAGAAAGGCTCTTCGTATTTGTCTATGTATATTGAAATAAGCCTCTCATCCTTCAAACTGTGGATCTTTGAAATGACCAGCCCTCCAAGGAGACATAACTGAACAATAAGTAGAAAAATCACCGTCCACATGACCATTGATACCAATACATATCCCTCCTCCAAACGCCCATGAGCGATTATAATGAACACTTTACCAATAGTATGACAGGACAACTCATTTTTTTCTATCTATAATATCCGGGAATTTAATGGATCTTCGCTTCCGTAGGCTGGTTTTATAAATCGATCCTATACATACCAGAATAAAAACGCGCTTGGATTCCAGGATCCAAGCGTTTGTGTCGTTTTCTTCCCTTTCATCCTTCCAATCTATAAAAACAGTCTGGTTAACCATTCAAAGCAGTGATCAGAAAGCAAACGGCTGTGATCAGAGATAATGGTGTCATGACAAGCTTCTCCTTATTACTATTGGAAAGAGCATTCATAACTGTATTCAAAAATAAATAGAGTGCGAAGAAGTAACACGCTCCTTTTGCCATAGGTGCCATGAAGTCTATGGAAATGACATTTCCCACTTGTAAGATAAATAGAATTGCAGCCAATTGAATCCAAACAGATATCGCACTGGCGACGCGCATCGGCTTTGGTAATACTTTATATTTCCCGCCCATTGCAAAGTCTCCATAAGGAAAACCAGAAGCTAATAACACGTACAATATGGCCACTGAAAACAAAGCGATACTCCCGATCAACGCTGTGATCACACTCTATCACTCCTTTTATATTATCGTTGAAACTCTACATGGTCTTACCGGTACAGCCTTTCATAAACTCTACACCAAATTCCATTATCTTCACATAACAGTGACACATGGACAACGACTATCATCCATATGTTCTGGGGAGAGAGATTTTCGAATCATCCTCGTCAAATAAAAACAGACCAAATCCTGTCCGATTTGGTCTGCTCCTCCCTATACGAACACGCAACTTGCTCGACTAGGGCTACACGGTGTTACAAAAAGCGTTTCATCTTATTCTTCTGCTTCCATAGCGTCTGCCTTGGTTTTATGAACCGTGCCGAAAGGATGTTCCGGCGGGGCATAAATAGAATAAAGTTTCAACGGCTGCTGGCCTGTGTTGGTCAGGTTATGCCATTTGCCTGCAGGTACCATGATGGCATAATCATCAGACACTTGCTGCTGGAAGTTCAACTGATCTTTGGTATCACCCATTTGGACGAGCCCCTGCCCTTGCTCAATTCGCAAAAACTGATCCACGTCAGGATGGACCTCTAACCCGATATCATCGCCCACCGCTATACTCATCAAAGTTACCTGTAGATGGTCACCCGTCCATAAAGCTGTTCGAAATGTACGGTTTTGAGTCGTCGCTTCTTCGATATTGAGGACGAACGGCTGCCCGCCGTAATCTTTGATCACTACTCGGCCTTCCCCTCGCGAAAAAGCGACGATTCGATTGGTCGTGACGGCTTTATCATGACAGGCTCTATAGAATACATCCGCCAGCTGATTTCCCTGGTTTTCTATATAGGCTTTTTGGTACTTTTCAAACTCTTCAACTCCATGATCATAGCCAACTCTCAATCCTTCTTCAAACGTGTTGAAATTCGCTTCTTCTTTTTCATATTCCGGTTGCTCGCCAGTGAATGATGTATATAAATTATGGAAATGATTCAAGTGTCTCTTCTCATTCTCCAACGCTTGACGGATTTCATTTTTGTAGGACTCATCAGGAGCAACCTCGGCCAATTGACGAAAGATCTGAACGGCAGTTTCCTTCTTTTTGATTCCCTCTAAAATGTCTTCGTTGTTTTGCTCAGCACTTCTATACGCCCGAGTATGCGGGTATCCATACCCATATGGAATGTGACTCATACACCTCATCCCCTTCTCCAAACTATAAACATTTCTATGCAGGGAAAGAGAAAATCATACGTGTACACATTTCCATTTCATGGAGGAATCGAAACAAAAACCCGTCTATGGACGGGTTCTTATACGTTCGTATGGGTGGCTTCTTTTTCAACACGATCGAGAAATTCTTCCACTACACGCTCATTTCCTTTTTTGTTCGCCAGTTTCATCATGGCCTTCCCTACGAAGTTCACCCCTTTATTTTGTCCGGAATAAGTAAGCCTTGTATGTTCCTCATCGACTTTCTCCAATAGAAAGGACGCCGTCACTTCGAACGCTTTCCCGATGACGAACGCAATTTTCTTATGCTTGCGCTCCGGCGATTCTTCATAGGCAAGCGTCTCAACCATATAAGTTTGCAGGCGTTTGCCTTCCCGGTACGTTTGGCGGTGTTTGGCCCCTACTTCCGTTTCCGTTTTTTCAATCAGTTCATGCTCTTCGACTTTAGGCATGATTCGTTTGATGTTGTAGTCTCTGAAAAGCTCCCACACTTCATCGATGGGTGCGGCAATCACTCTATCGTTTTCCCATTGGATCATTCTTCTTCCTCCCTGCCAGATTCTAAAAATGCATCAATGTCAGCAAGTCTTTCTTGCAGCACCTGCATTTCATCATGAATCTTTTTCCGTTTTTCAAGTAGCAATGCTTCCAGTTGTAAGAAGGATTCATCCTCCATCACTTCTTTCATTTCCTGGATGGTGAACCCAAGCGCCCGCAGTTTCCCGAGCATGAGCGCTAAAAAATAACTGCCATCATCATAATACCGGTAATGGTTATCCGGATGAATGTACGCAGGCTCAAGCAGGCCGACCTCTGCATAGTACCGGAGAGTTTCTTTACTGAGCCCGGTCAGTTGTGAAAATTCGCTGATTTTATACACGGTGTGCCCTCCCACTTCCTATAGTAAACCGTGGGGTGCACCACAGAGTCAAGTCCGTACCGTTTCCCAGAGTTCCATGTGGAGTTCTTCCTTGTCCTGCCACGAATGGTAGACTTCCACATGCCAGGCTTCCAAATCCCGGGGATATCCCTCCCGTTCCATCCATTCATGTAGGGAGCCATAAGCCTCCCGAATTCTTTCATTTGAACCTTTATATGTAGTAATGGCATAGGTTTGTTTTTCTATTTTCAATCGGGTCAGATCTTCCGGGACGCTTGTGTCATGATCGTGAGGAACGCCTATCCAGTACCCGTCATTTTCTTCCTTACACTCTCCCGGGATAAACGCTCCTATTTGGACATTCGCTTCAGGAAAATGCTGGTGCAGCATTCTTGCTGCTTTCGGAATTTCTGCAATATAATCTTCTCCATCACAGAAGACCCTGTACCCTATGATCGTAAATGCGTCTTTTTCTCCCACCTTGTTGTTCATTTTCATAAAATAACGCCCTTTCGTGGTATGGTAGAAATATAACGATTAGAGGAGGAAGCCATTTGAAAAGCCCTATTAGTAACCGTCTCCATACGACATTCATTCCTGTCACGGATCTCAAGCGTTCGGTTCGATGGTACAGTGTATTGATCGGGGAACCTTATGACGAGGAAAATATCCATCCCCCAGTCTTTAACCTACCCATGAAGAGTCCTACAGGCGTCACCCTTGATGCAGGGGCAGCAAAAGTTGAACCCTCTCCTCATCCCCTCTTCAATTTTCATACGGATGACATTGATGCATCCTATCGCTTCGTTGAGGAGATCGGGTACATCATCAATAGTGATATTCAAAGATTTGCCGATGTCTCTTTTTTCAACATCGAGGACCCCGACGGAAATATCGTGATGATTTGCACAGGATGAAATTCCTTATCCGTACACGTACTGAAGCGAACCGAAAAACAAAGAAAGTAAGAAAGTAGCTAAGGAAAAGACAACGATTATCCTCCCCTTTTTCACGGCCCTTTTTATATAGATCACGACAGGTGCACAGAGCAGCAACAACCAGAAAATCATGGCCACCAGAGGCACCTGGCGATCCCAAAGGTGTCCGATACCGTATAACAAAGGATAATTGATGATCAAACCGCATAGAAGGAAAATTCCCATCCCATTCTCTCTGACTCTCTGCCATCGCCACCTGCGATCCAACTGCTCACCATTCACCTGTCTCGACCTTCAGGAAAGGATTTCCTAAATACATAACTGACCCGGTCGTAATCCATCTTTCTTTCATAAAATCGATGTGCCATCAGCCTGCTGATTCCGGAAGAAAGGGCGACACTTTCCATTCCATGTTCCCGGGACCAGTCCTCAACGAACGTCAGTAACTCTTCGCCGTATCCTTGAGAACGATGCTCAGAAGATGTCACTAAATCACAAACCCACACAAAACGTCCATAATACAGGGTGGTCATTTCTTTAAATCCCGTAACGGCAACGATCTCTTCATCCGCATATAAGGCAAAAAGATGATAACGATCCACCGCCATCGCCTCTTCCACCAAATCCACATACTGCCCTTCACTTACATGGGACCTCAATTCCTTCATTACATGATACGCAGATTTAATTTCCTCTGTGGTCTTCAACTCGTTCACTTTATTCCCTGCCATGCTTTTTCCCCCTCATTGATTGATCGTGGTTATTACCCATGGTGATGCCATCAGCAGCACCGATGCGAACACAATGATTCTAGTCATCCTTCGAGGCCGTTTCTTTTTCACCCGGCCCTTGTACCATCCTGAAAACTGCCAGCGATTCCTGTATAGCACGAATAGAATCCCGTACACACCGAGGACGCCCAGCCATTGGTACTCGCCGGATATGGGATGGACATGATAGAAAGGTCCGAGAACACCCCAGACCAGCGCCCCTCCGAAAATGAATAGGAAAACGATCCGTAACAACTCTACTAGGACTCTCATAAAATAAAAACCTTTCAAAAAATTAAAGACTCATACCGATGTAAATAACCATAGCCGCTAAGAAGAAACTTGCCAGAAACAGACCTCTTTGCATGCGCGTCCAGTTTTTCATCCATCCCCAACGCTTCCGATCATGGTCGAACCAAAAGTAATCAAGAAGAATGGCGATCGCTAAAATGATGATGACGCCTGCCGTTTCCATATGAATCCCTCCTCTATTCCTTTACATGGACAAGGATCGTCCCAAACGCCTCCCCATCCATACTCGTCTCCAATTTCCATTCTCCACTCTCTGGCAAGGACATATTGGATGGCAGGGATGCATCTGCGCCATTCACCGGTCCTGCAATCTCTCGAGCTTCGAAAACGGTGACTGTTTCACCTGTTTTCATCTGAGTACCCGTGACTTTGAACGGTCCCGTAAGTTCATCTTCGCTTCCCCAAAAATGCCACATGTACTTTTGCGCCTCACCTTCGACCCATGGGGCATCGATAAAAGCGACTCTGTCAGGAATTCCCCTCATCGTGTAGGAACCGACTTCAAACTCCTCAGCCTTTGTGCTGACTGTGGCCTCTTCATTACCTGCTTGCTGACAGCTGACACACATAACAATGAAAACGATCCATACGACTTTTTTCATAACAACCTCCTATGTAATTCTGCTGTAAGAAAAAAACTCTTCCTAAGGGACCACAGTAATAAAACAGTTGGCCCAAGGAATGTTTCCTGAGAATCACTGCCGTTCAATAACTCATGTCCAGCGTCTCATCCCCAGAGGACGGATCATACACAAAACGACCACTTCCCCGCTCAATCTCAAGGTTCTCTTTCATGAAGACGAAAAGTCCTTCCAATGTTTCTTTATCATCATCCCTCGCTTCTCGATTCAAGTCTATAATGACACTTGGAACAAGGTTCAAGTCTTTGAATTCAGGCAGTTCATCCTCCCCCTGGTACTCGACAGGGACATCTGGAATATGTACCAAATGGGAAACCACTCCTTCCATGCCGCTTACAAATGGTTGAAGATCCTTCTCTATTTGATTTTCGTAGAAACTCTTTGCATAGGTATCCTTCACTTTCCCGGAATCCCGAGCTTGATAGATTAGAAAATCAACCCCTGTTGACTTATGCGTTACTTTCGCGGCGTAATCGAATTCATGATTCCCCATATTGTCGTAGAGCACATCGTAGACTTCCGCCTTTCCCTCAAAATGCTTTTGTATATACTCTTCTCCCATCGCTTCTGCCTTCGTTTCCTTACTTGCATCCGGGGTCATTTCATATATAAAAAGGAAGACGATCGCAATGACGACTGTCCCGATACTTCCGATGATCCAAAGAATTGCTTTCACTTTTTTCCCACCCCCAAACCCGATTATACCAAAATATGGGTATCTTTTTCTTTATCCGTATGAACGATGATTCTCTTACACATATTCATAGAATGAGAGTTTTACCTTCCAGACTCATGTCAGTCCATCTATGAAAACTCCCATCCCCTAACAACTTCAATAACATACGTGTAAATCCTTTAAGAAAAAACGATCCAACTCCTACTTCTCGCTCCTAATGGCATCATATGAACGAATCCTATCATTGGATGTCGAAAAAAATAATTATATGTAACTAAAAAAGGGTATGGGGATGTAGGAGCGATAAAAATGATAAGGGAGTGTCATTCAATGAGCTTTAAATTATATCAACATGCCCCGGACTTCAAGCTGTCTTCCGTGCAGGGAGAAGAGTTCCATTTTTCTGAGGATCTCAAAGGAAATAATCATTGGTACTTATTCGTGTACTTCCGCGGTTCCTGGTGCCCTGTCTGCATGAGTGAGCTGGACGAGTTTCAAAACACGTTGAGTTACTTTGAAGAACATGACATCAAATTCGCCGCGATTACTCACGAAAGCAAGGACAGTTTGGAAAAGATGGTGAGTGAGCACGACTTCACCTTCCCGGTTTTAATGGATGAAAACCTCGAGTTCCTTTCCCACTACCAAGTTCATTATCATGATGAGCATGCGCCCTATGAAGACCACGGCACCCACGGGGAACCCGCTTACTTCTTAACCGACGAGCAGGGACGTGTATTATACCAACAACGACAGACAAGCCCATTCGGCCGTCCACATCCGGATGAAATCAGAAAGATCATCAAGTATATCCGGGAGAATTTGAAATAAAGAAAAAACGAGCTTCCTGTTCAGGAAGCTCGTTTTTTATGTGCTAATAGCTCCTTCTGAATCCGTCATCCTCATCATAAAAATAAGAAGGATGGAATCAAAGAGGGTGATGAATGTGTACGAACATATTAATAAAGCCATAGCTCAACTGATTGCTGAGATACAATCACGCCAGACGGACGACGGGCGTTTTCATTTTTGTTTTGAAAACAGTTTGATGACGGATGCCAATATGATTCTTTTGCTGCAAACGTTCACGAAAGAAAAAGAGCTCACCTCAAAGTTGTGTCAGAGGCTCTCTTCCCTTCAAAATGAAAAGGGGTACTGGAAGCTCTATGCGGATGATGAAGGCAACTTGTCCGCAACGATCGAAGCGGTTTTCGCTCTTCTTTATGCTGGATACTATTCAAAGGATGACCTCCCGATCATGAAAGCCAAATCATTCATCCGGAAGCACGGCGGCCTGAATCGTGCTCATTCTATGACCAAAATCACACTGGCCATCCACGGACAGTACCCATGGCCGAATCTGTTCCATTTGCCTGTTCACATCATATTACTCCCCCCATCTTCTCCTATTTCTTTTTATGACTTCAGTAGTTACGCTCGTGTGCACATGGCACCCGTTCTGCTCTTATCCGATCAACCTTTTGTGATGAAAAACAAGCAGGTCCCTGATATGAGTGACTGTCTCATTAGAGAGGATCAAGACTTCCTTCCTGAGGAAAGCCGGTCATTATTGACGAGTGTTCAAGATGCGGTCAAATCCTTGACTGGACTTCCTCACAGACTCTATATGCTTTCAAGGCAGCGTCTGCTTACATACATGTTGCAGCGCATCGAGTCGGATGGGACCCTCTACAGTTATTTCTCTTCCACTTTTTATATGATTTATGCGTTGGTGAGTTGTGGTTATCAGAAACATGATCCCTTGATCAAAAAAGCTATCCAGGGGCTGATCATCCATCATGGATGTGTCACGGAGCATGGCCTCCATATCCAAAACTCGCCCTCTGATATATGGGATACGGCATTGTTGAGTTATGTCCTTCAAGCTCATCCCACATCTGATGTCCCTTTACATGGAGCTGAACAATTTCTTTTGCAGCATCAACAGACCAAATTCGGTGACTGGATGGTAGATACCAACTATACAGAACCCGGGGGTTGGGGATTTTCTAAAAGCAACAGCATTCATCCGGATGTTGATGACACGACAGCTGCATTGAGAGCACTTCGTAAAGACCCCTCTCTCCAGAGCCATTACACGAGAGGCTTAAAGTGGGTGCTCGCGATGCAAAATGAAGACGGTGGCTGGCCTGCCTTCGAGAAAGGGAAGACAAATCCTCTCATGAAGTTTGTGCCCATAGACGGGGCCGAGTCCGTAAGCATCGATCCTTCTACAGCAGACTTGACGGGACGGACACTTGAATTTCTCGGTACAGATGCTCGATTCCCCCCTGACGGATCCTCGTGTTCAAAAAGCTCTGAACTGGCTGCGCTCTCATCAGGAAAACGATGGTTCCTGGTATGGCCGCTGGGGAATCACCTACATATATGGAACATGGGCTGCTCTCACGGGTATGCGGGCTGTAGGAGTGAGCAAAGACGACCGCTTCGTCAAAAGGGGTGTCCAATTTATTGAAAGCATACAGAACGAAGACGGCGGTTGGGGAGAATCGTGTAAAAGTGATCAAGAGAAGATCTATATTCCTTTAGGAGAGAGCACCCTTCCGCAAACCTCCTGGGCTCTGGATGCCTTGATGATGGTATACGAAAAACGGACGCCGAGCATAGAAAAAGGAATCGCTTGTTTGCTTCGAAAACTGGAAGCGAAGGATTGGACGTACGAATACCCGACAGGCGCAGGCCTGCCATGAAACATTTACATCTACTATCATAGCTACAACTACATTTGGCCGCTGCTTGTGCTAAAGAAATACTTATCGCTCAGCTCGTAGAAGATCATCAACATAGCAGACAGTTGCTAATATTATCAGTGAAGTCGCTAATAAAACTCCAAAACCTGCTAATAAAATCCGGAAACTCGCTAATATACGTAAAGTCACAATGCCGAGCATACGATCCTTCGCTTCTTTTTCCCGGACAGGATGCCTAAAAAGGAGGTTTGTACATATACATCTTTAAGTGAGACTACCTGTGAAGGGAGCAGAATGTATGAATTCTCAAAACGTGTCCATGAATTCCGCAATCGACCCATATGTGTACCAGACGCTCTTGTCCATTCAAGGCGCACCTGTCGTCGTCCAGACGACACAAGGGTCTGTACGCGGCGGGTTGAAGACGGTCATGCCGGATCATATTGTCGTCGAGGTGAGTGGAACTCCATTTTTCGTAAGGACCCAGCAGATCGTTTGGGTGTATCCTGATCAACGATACAAGTAAAAGGAGGGTGTCATGTTTAAGCGACTCGACCGGATGCAGATTGCTTTGACCATTCCTGAACACGGCGACGCTAATGCAGCAGCTGCTGTTCAAGAACTTTTAGGTGGAAAGTTCGGCGAAATGTCTACATTGAATAACTACATGTTTCAGTCCTTGGCTTTTCGCCAAAAGAAAAAACACCGTCCATTCTACGATCTAGTGGCAAGTATTACAGCGGAAGAATTCGGACATGTCGAACTGGTGAACAATTCGATCAACCTCCTCACCCGCGGAGTGACTTTTACCGGTGATCCCAATATCGCTCCCCTCCAAAACGGGTTGAACAAAAGGAATTCCTATCAATTCATCGCCACAGCCCAAACGGCGCTCCCCGGCGATTCGATGGGACGTGCCTGGACGGGCGATAACGTTTTTTCCAGTGGAAACCTGGTGCTAGATCTTTTGCACAACTTCTTTCTCGAACTCGGTGCACGAACACATAAGATGAGGGTCTATGAAATGACCGATCACCCGACGGCACGTGAAATGATTGGCTACTTACTTGTCCGAGGAGGAACACATGCCCTTGCTTATGCGAAAGCATTGGAAATCGCTACAGGGGTCGATGTGAAAAAAATGCTTCCTGTTCCTGACCTCGACAACTCTAAGTTTGATTATGCCCGCCCCTACCTTGACCAGGGACTGGATAACATTCTGTATACATGGAGCGATTATGACTACCATGAAATCAAGAAGATATGGAAAGGGACGAACCCCGAGAACGGGCAGCCGCTCCAGGTCATCCAAGGGACGCCAAAAGGAGCTCCGATTCCTGACCTCGATGACCTGCCGGAAGAATTCGCACCTGGCATCGACCGGGATGATTACGAACGAATTGCCAAGAAGCTGATGGAAAATATGTAACGAAAAAAAGAGCGTGATCCTCCATGTGAGGTCACGCTCTCAGTCGTTCCACTTCCTCATGTTCTTCTTCTACAGGCGATTTTTCCAATTTATACACCAGCACACCACCGATCAACAAAGCGATCCCCGCAAGCTTCGTCACAGAGAGAGGAGAAGCATCAAAGCCGAACCATCCTCCCGTATTAATGACAAAAGCGATGACGATTTGTGAGATGAGGGCGATGGAAATCGCATAGGCCGGACCAATCAGTGTCACTCCGCGCATGAGGCAGAATACGATCCCTACTCCGAAAACGCCACTGAACAGAAAGATTTTGTTCACATCACCGAAATCAAACAAGCTCCTTTCTTCCATGGCATAAAAGACGGGCAGAGAACAGACAAGCCCTAAACCGAGCACGAGTGATGTCGTCGCCCACGCTCCTGTTTTTTCACTGACACGCGCATTGAACACATTTTGCATACTGATCAAAATGCCGGCCACAACTGAAAATAAGACACCAAGCATTGTATCCCTCCTTATTCATAGATGTTTCCGTTCGCAAGGTCCCGGAGTTTTTCCAAATCTTTAATCTTAATCGATCCATTCGCCCGTTCGATAATTTCATCGGATACCATTTTTTTCAGCACCCTGTTCAAATGGCGGTAACTCGTCCCCACCCATTCCGCGAGCTCACTCAAATTAGCCGTCCGCATCTCCTGATGAAAAAGTGTCCCTTCCCCATCGGAAGAAATGGATAGGAAATAACTGGCCAGCCTTACTTCGACAGGATAGAGCATATGCAGGCTCGACGCCTGGGATTCAGAATAAAACTTGTGCGCCACCGTCTCCAGTAAAAAACGAATGAATGGCGGATGATTCCTTTCAAGAACCTTCAAGTCCTCAAAGGATGCAGCAAGCATCACCCCGTCAGACACAGCCTCGACAGAATTAATGACCGAATTTCCTTTGACATATTCCACATCCCCGATGACTCCGAGCGGCCTTTTGAAACGGTTGATGAGAGACTTGCCTTCCGGTGTCAGGGTGAAAATTTTGATTTTCCCTTCAACGAGTAAATACATGTCATCCAACGTTTCATCAGGAGCAAAAAGAACGTCACCTTTCATGAAGGTGTACACGTTGATTTTTGGAATGAATTCTTCTGGAAAGATCCGCTCAAGATCGTACCTCTCGATATAAGGTTGTGGATTGATTTTTTTATTTTCTTTCATAAAAACGAACTCCTTTTTACAACTGGAAAAGGATGACACCCACGAGCATCATAGCGATTCCGATTCCCTGCCGTTTCGTCACAGGAATTTTGTTCTCACCGAACCAGCCTTTCGATTCGATGACAAAAGCCGTACCGATTTGTGCGACGAGTAAAATCGCGATGGCACTGGCCGGCCCGATCATTTTGATGGCCGTCAATTCTGCAAATACGACGACAACTCCGAACGTCCCTCCGATCAAATAAAGGAAGGGTACTCTTTTAAAGCTTTTCCCTTTTCCATCTCTGACATAAAAATAAACGAGAATGGATATCGTGAAGGCGACCAGATGGACCATCGAAGTGGTATGCCAGCCGCCTATGGAATCACTCATCCTCGCGTTGAAGATGCCCTGCATCGTGATGCACAAGCCTCCGAGTAGTGAAAATAAAGCACCTTTCATCGTTCATCCTCCTATTCTGAATTCCATTAAAAAGGATGACGCCAATTCCGGAAAGGACATATGTCCTAAAGCCTTAAATTTATCATATATTCATTATTAGCACAGGGCTCGATTTCGAACCTTTTGTTGAGAGAACGGGGGCTGCGGGGAATGACTCGCTTTCCGCGGGAGCTTGGTGAGCCTCCTCGGACTGCGTCCTGTGGGGTCTCACCAAGCACTTTTTTCCCGCAGGAGTCTCCCCATTCCCCTCCGCCCCTTTTGCCATTCATTGTATCTCGAAATCATTCAGCTAAAGGGCTGACTATAATAGGAGCTTAAACATCTTCCAGCACTGTAGTTATAGGATTATCCGCCCTCTAAAGCCCTGTGCCCGTGAAGATGGTTTCGAGCATCTTATTATCGATGGTGGTTGGGAAAACGAGGAGACTCCTGTGGGAAGTGCGTAGTAGATGAGACCCCGCAGAGCGTCAGCTCGAGGAGGCTCATCACTCGCCCACGGAAAGCGAGTCGTTTTCCCAACCACCATATCCTCATGCAAAAGTCTCGAAACTGGGCTTTCCACAATCAGGAGCTTTAGTGGAAGATATGTATCCATAAGAAAAAGACGCTTTAGGAGGAAGCGTCTTTTTCTTTCATGAGCTGTTCACTTTTCTGTACGCGCTGCTCTAACGTTTTCTTCAGCTGTTCCTTGTACTTTTCTTCCACTAGAATGTACAGGAAGTCTCCGGCTTTGATTTCCGTCTCCCCATAAGGCGTGATCACTTCATTGTTTCGTATGATGGCACTGATGTTGGCACGGTTAGGGAAGCTGACTTCATGGAGTTTCTTGCCGACAACGGCTGATTCTGCATTGGTTTGGTATTGAATCATTTCCGCTTTGGCTTTCCCCATGGAAATCAATTCGATGCTGTGATGCGGGATGTCTTTTTTTCGGTCCCACAAGGTTCATTTTTTTCGCGACCAAAGAAATCGTCGACCCCTGGACGAGTGCTGAGGTCAGCACGACGAAGAATACGAGATTGAACAAGGCCTGGCTGTTCTGCAGTCCTTCTACAATAGGAAAGGTAGCAAGTACGATCGGTACGGCCCCACGCAGGCCTGCCCAGGAAATGAACAGCTTTTCTTTCGTTGAATAGTTCATCTTGATCATCGATAAGAAAACTGCAATCGGTCTTGCGATTAAAATAAGCACAATGGATAATAATATGCCATTAACCATGATCGAAGCTGTAAACAATTCACTCGGAAATACATAAAGGCCGAGGATCACGAACATCAGAATCTGCGCCATCCAGGCGAATCCTTCATTGAACTGGAAAATCGAATAGCGATACGTCAGTTCACTATTTCCGATGACCAGTGCCGCTACGTACACACCTAAAAATCCACTTCCTCCACTAAATGCGGTTATGCTGTAGGTAGCTAAAGCAAAGGCTACAGAAAAAATCGGATAAAGGGCGCTGGAGTCCAGTTTGATGCGATTAATAGACAGAGAAGCTAATTTTCCTAACCCCAGACCGATGATAAGGCCAAGCCCCATCTGCAGGAAGAACGTCGGGATTAGCATCCAGAACGATGATTGTTCTGCTGTGATCAATTCAATGAGAGACAATGTCAAAAAGACGGCCATCGGGTCGTTCGTTCCAGACTCCGCTTCTAAGGTGGCCCCCATTTTCGCCTTGATGTTTCTTTCTTTCAATGCTGCAAAAACGGCCGCTGCGTCGGTGGATCCAACGATCGCACCGAATAGGAACGATTCCAACCAGCTGAGTTCAAACAATAGATAAGCGGCAAGTCCTACGATAAGCGAGGTGATCAGCACCCCTATAGTTGCAAGAGATAACGAAGGTACGGCAACGGCGCGCACCGTTCCCCATTTCGTATGTAGACCACCTTCGAACAAAATGATGACGAGGGCAAATACGCCGATGACCTGGGCTGTTCCGGCATCACTGAAATATACGATCCCGAGACCTTCGCTGCCAAAAGCCATGCCGACCATGATGAACAAAATCAATGCAGGGATGCCCCAACGGCTAGAAAACTTCGCTACAAGCACACCACTGAACAGTAATAATGCCGTAAGTAATAAAAATGAATCCGTCCCAAAAGCGTCAAAAAACATGTAGGTATCGATTCTCCTTATGCACTCAATTTGTTTTGAATGTTTTGGATTGATGTCTTGGAAAAACTGTAGATGGAACGTGGATCAATGAATAAGAAGTAGAATGTTTTGGTTTTGAAGCGTCCATGGTATAACCAACATTATCCTATATCCATGGTCTGAAATCAAAGATATCACCTTGCACCTTTCAACCATTTGTGTATCCAGACCGCCGCCTGTGCCCCGTCACCCATGGCTGTTGTGACGAATTGAGTGTGATCCACCACATCACCCGCGGCCCATACTCCTTCGATATTGGTCATTTTCGTCCTGGGATGCACAAGGAGGTGGCCTTTATCGTTTGCTTCAGCCCCAAGCTTGATCGCTATATCCGATTGAATCCTATTTCCACCGAAAGCAAGAAAAGCTTTACCTATATCCAAACGGTGACCGCCTTCTGTATGAATCGCTTCCAGTACACCTCTGTGATGCTCGAACTTAATGACTTCTGCCTGCTGGACAAGGACCCTGTGCTCCCGAAGCTTCCCCTGCGTCTCAAGGGATAGAGGTGCCCCGCCATGATTAAAGAAAATAATCTCCCCGCTCCAGTCTTTCAAAGTGAGTGCCATTTGCGCACCCGCTTCTCCTTCTCCTACGACAGCCGTCTTTTCACCAATGATTTCAAATCCATCACAATCCGGACAAACATATACGGATAACCCCAGACATTCCTTAATACCGGGGATAGGCGGGAATTTTTCTTCAATCCCTGTAGCAAACAAAATCGACCGAGTAGGAAAGGGTTTCCCTTCTTCCGTTTCAACGATGAAATTTGAGTGGACATCGATGACTTTTCCTTCCATTATTTCCGCCCCGGAGGATTGTGCTTGTTTGATCCCGTCCTGGCGTAGCTGTCGGCCGCTGACTCCATCCGGAAACCCGACAATATTGTTATACCTATGACAAAGACTGGAACGCCCACGGCCACTATCGATCATTAACACTCGGTGCCGATACCTTCCAAGCATGATACCTGCCTGCAAACCGGCGATGCCTCCACCGATGATGACACAATCATAAGACAAGTCCATCCACTCCTTTCCTCAACTCTTCCTACTTTTCCCCTATCGTTTCCCTTCATTCCCCTTTATAATATAGAAGGACGAATCTAACGATAGAAAAGGTGTTAACGACAATGAGCTTACTCACAGTGAAAAACTTGAGCCACGGCTTCGGGGATCGTGCGATCTTTGATGACGTGTCTTTTCGTTTGTTAAAAGGAGAACACATCGGCTTGATCGGAGCGAATGGTGAAGGCAAGTCGACTTTCATGAATATCATTACAGGAAAACTCGAACCGGATGCCGGAAAGATCACCTGGTCGAAGCGGATCCGTATCGGGTACCTTGATCAGCATGCCGATTTAAAACAGGGCATGACGATCCGCGATGTTTTGCGGACAGCTTTCCAATACTTGTTCGACATGGAGCAGGAGATGAACGACCTTTTTGCCAAGATGGGGGAAGTCGATCCGGATGAACTCCAGGACCTATTGGAAGAGACCGGCGTCCTTCAGGATATGCTGACAAATAACGACTTTTATACGATTGATGCCAAGGTGGAAGAAGTCGCGAACGGACTCGGTCTGAACGAAATCGGACTTGACCGTGATGTCCATGACCTCAGTGGCGGACAGCGGACGAAAGTCCTGCTTGCGAAACTGTTACTGGAAAAGCCGGAAATTCTACTTCTCGATGAGCCGACCAACTACCTCGATGTCGAACACATCGAATGGCTGAGAACGTATTTGCAGGAATATGAGAATGCCTTCATCCTCATTTCCCACGACATCCCGTTCCTAAACAGTGTCGTCAACTTGATCTATCATATGGAAAACCAGGAGCTGAGCCGCTACCCTGGCGATTATGATGAATTCCTTCGAGTCTATGACATGAAGAAACAGCAGTTGGAAGCCGCCTACAAAAAGCAACAGAAAGAAATCGCCAACCTGAAGGACTTCGTCGCCCGAAACAAAGCGAATGCGGCGACAAGTAAAATGGCGATGAGCCGGCAGAAGAAATTGGATAAGATGGACGTCATTGAACTTGATGCCGAAAAGCCGAAACCGCAATTCAATTTCAAGCAAGCACGTACACCAGGAAAATATTTGTTTGAAACGAAAGACCTTGTCATCGGTTATGATGAGCCTCTCTCCAGGCCCCTCAACCTATCAATGGAACGCGGGCAGAAAATCGCCTTGTCCGGAGCGAACGGCATCGGAAAAACGACCTTGCTGAAAAGTATTCTTGGTGAAATCCAGCCGGTTTCAGGTTCCGTGGAGCTTGGCGAGCATTTGCACATCGGTTACTTTGAACAAGAGTTGAAAGAGATCGGAGACAACACGTGTATCGAGGAAGTATGGGAAGAGTTCCGTCACTTCACCCAATACGAGGTGCGCGCGGCACTTGCGAAATGCGGACTGACTCGTAAACATATCGAGAGTAAAGTCCAAGTATTGAGCGGTGGCGAAAAAGCGAAGGTGCGCCTCTGCAAATTGATCAATAAAGAAACGAACCTGCTCGTACTCGATGAGCCTACGAACCACCTGGATGTGGATGCCAAAGCTGAGTTGAAGCGAGCGTTGAAGGAGTACAAAGGAAGTGTGATGCTTATCTCACACGAACCTGAATTTTACGAAGATGTCGTCACAGATGTTTGGAACTGCGAAGACTGGACGACAAAAGTCTTTTAAAAGTCGAAATTCCTCCATGCCGGGACTCGGTTTTCTTTCCAAAATTTTTAGATTGACCTATAAAACAATCGCTAATAAAATGTGATCACGATTTAGAGAAATTCTCTACTCGTGATCACTTTTTTTTATGGAAAGGAGGCATTTGTCATGCTTTATCGTGCCACGGTTTACCTTGTCGGAATGTTCATCAATTTCTTTGGAGTCGCGCTACTCATCAACGCTACGCTCGGTGCTGGTTTCTGGACCTCGTTTTTCATCGGGGTATCCGATCACTTCGGTTATACCGTCGGGTTTTGGTACGGAGCTTTTCAACTGATCATCATCTTCATCAATGCCAAATTGATGAATTCCCTGCCTGAATCGAGGGCGGTCGTTCCTGTGTTTCTGGAAAGTTTGATTTTGGACTTTTGGTTGGAATTTGTATTTGCTCCGGTCAACTTGTCCACCGCCCCATTCGCTTTGCAAGTCGTGACGCTGTTTGCGGGAGTCGGATTCATCGGATTGGGAGTTGCCATCTATATCCTGCCTCAATTCCCGAGAGCTCCAGTCGATCAGCTGTTCCTTGGCGGTAAGTTCCAGGTTTCAGTTGAGTCTTCAGACAGGTCAAACTTTGGTGGCGGTGATTATGACAAGCCTTGCCTTGGCCATTGGTGGGCCGGTCGGATTGGGCACCCTTGCACCGATGCTCTTTCTCGGGCCCGTAATTCAATATTTCTACACGAGAGCGTATCCGATCTATTATCGCTTGCACCCTGGAGGAGAAACTGCATACCAGGAAGCCGTCTAAAGCAAAAGTCATGAATCTACCTTCTCCTCCGTGGTATATTACTTTTGTAAACGAAACAAGGAGGGAAAGAAAGATGAGTGACAAAGAAACGAAAAAGCAGGAAATTCTAGACGCGGCCAAGTTCAGGCATGCGACCAAGCAATTTGACCCGGATCAAACTATTCCAGAAGATGATTTCAAATTCATCCTGGAAGTCGGCCGGTTATCTCCAAGCTCGTTCGGTTTTGAACCTTGGCGTTTTGTCGTCGTTCAGAATCCTGAACTGAGACAAAAAATCAAAGAAACGGCCTGGGGAGCGTATGGGAAACTTCCAGATGCCAGTCACTTCGTCATTTTCCTAGCAAGGACGAGGAAAGATACCCAGTACGATTCCGAATACTTGCAAGATCACTTCAAGAACGTTAAACAGTTGCCCGATGATTTTCTGGAAAAATACTTGAGCCGGATCGAAGAGTTTCAAAAAGAAGATTTCGACCTTCTAGAAGGCGATCGCCCTCTTTATGACTGGGCTGGAAAGCAAACGTATATTGCTCTATCCAACATGATGACAGCTGCAGCTGAAATCGGCATCGACTCCTGCCCGATTGAAGGTTTCAATATGACCAAAATGAATGAACTCCTGGAAAACGAAGGCCTTCTCGAGGACGGAAGCTTCCGCATTTCCGTCATGTGTGCATTCGGTTACCGTGCACAGGAGCAGCCTGAAAAGTCACGCCGTTCTCTCGACGATGTCGTGAAATGGGTGGAATAAATAGAAAAGGAACTTCCTTCGCGGAAGTTCCTTTTTTATAAGTAAGAAAATCAGAAGTCCACTAAAAATGGCTGACGGCTTTCATCTAAACAGAGCTCGATTCTCTCCCAGAAGTTGCCCCATGTTACCATTTCACGCGCTTTCTCCAATGGAAAGAAACCGACTTCCAACGCTTCATCTGTCGTCCTCAATGTTCCTCCAACCGCTTTTCCTAAGAACAGCGTGTTGCAAATAGAACGATCGACGTTTTGAAACACACCGCAAAACCTAGTGACTTCAACTTCCAACCCGCACTCTTCTTTCGTTTCTCTGATCGCGGCCGCTTTCAATGATTCGCCTTCCTCCACTTGACCTCCAGGCATCTCCCAGCCCCGCTTCGGTCCTTTAATTAGGAGTACTTCCTTTTCTTCATTCGTTATAATAGTCGCTGCTGATACAATGTGTTTCGGTGGTGTCATGATGGGTCCTCCTATTTTTTTGAAAAATCTTCAGAATCACTTCCTTGCGCGGGAAGTCGATCCGATTTAAGTGTTCTAAGTATGTAGCCATTGGATAAGGCACTTGACGCTTGATGAACCGGACATTTCCATTGTCTACTTCTATGATTCCATAGCGTGCATAAGGTACGTTGTTACAACCCAAAGCACCTGGATTAAAAAATACCCTCTCGTTCATGGAAAAATGGTGGTCATCATGGTCATGACCGAAGCATAGGACAGTCTCCGCTTCTAATTCAACCAATCGTGAAAAGTTTACTCCATTCGGTGGACCGATTTGGTCGAATGGATCTTCATTTATAGGCAGGTTACTTGCTTTTGTGTCCATAGGATAGTGTGTGAACTGAAATGTACGTGCTTCGATCTCTGTAACAATCTGCCGTGGTAGTCTTTCCAACCATCTTGCGTATCTCTTATACAATCGATCGGCAATCCACTGATGATGCTCTTTCACATTGATCCTACTTTCAGGATAAGGCTCACCATTCATAAGGGCAAGAACCGCTTCATCATGATTTCCAGTCACAATTTCTGTGTCCTTTAAGGAATATAACCATTCGCACACTTGATTGGAAAAAGGACCGATCCCTATCAGGTCTCCCGTACACACCGTGAAATCTACATTCTGTTCTTTGATATCACGAAGCACAGCTTGTAAGGCATAGATATTTCCATGGACATCTGTCATCACAGCAAACCTCTTCATCCATACGCCCTCCTTCCCTATTATACATATGGCTCTGTTAAACTTTAGTAATGATCATATTAGCAAAAGAAGAGGAACCTCCAAAATTTATTAAATTTCTTTTTTTGTATTAACTTATTCAACTAACGCTCCCTATTCTTGAAGAATCAGTTTTGAAATAACCGGGATTCGTTTGCCATATAGGGATCCAGGGGTGATTGGGAAGCCACTCGCTTTCCTGTGGGAGAGTGCCGAGCTTCCTCGGACTACGTCCTGCGGGATCTCGCCTATCTCCTTCTCCCACGGGAGTCTCGCAGCTTCCCAATCACCCCATTCCATGCAGGAGAGAAACGAATCCCTATACCAAGATGAGTCTCACTTCGAAGCAGGCATAAAGTGCTCTATATCAAGGTTTCACACTACGAAGGCTCGTTATATCCTCACTCTTAATTACAAATCCTATAAATATTTAAGAAGGAGTTTCGAGACTCTCTTACAGCATAGGGGCGGAGGGGAATGGCGAGACTCCTGCGGGAAAAGAGTGCTAGGTGAGACCCCGCAAGGCTTCAGCCTGAGGAGGCACAACGCGCTCCCGTGGAAAGCGAGTTATTCCCCGCAGACCCGATACACTCAACAAAAGTCTCGAAATCAAGTCTTCTACAATCCTGCCGGTTCATCGAAGACTTAGTTTCGAGATAATAACCATCAACAACGAACTTTAATAGAGCCAAACATATAAAAGTACATACGAGTCCAAGCTTTCCTTTTCCCATTTTCATAGAATAGATTATCCCTCTATGTTAGGAGGTGAGAGATATGCTTCGTACAGGAGACCGCATTGAAGTGTTTTCGGCTGGAAGGTCGATCGGGACAGGCGTCTTCATCCAGTTCACTACTGCTGATGAAGTACTCAACCTTAACAACGATTTCCTTTTGTGGGTTGATGACAGTGACCAGTCCACTCATATGACAGATATTAGTACCATTAATATCAGAAGACTCGCATAATAAGTCTTTAAAAACCGAACGGGGACGTTCGGTTTTTCTTCATTCTATGCCGGAAACGTTACTAGGATTCCCAATTGGAAAGGAACACTTCCAACGTCTTATTGTATAAATCGGGTTGTTCTGAATGGACCAAGTGAGAAGCATAGGGTAGAACGGCTGTATGAACAGAATCCGATTGTTCTTTGTAATCCATCAAGCCGTTAACCTCATGCTCCAGTCCTTCCCCGATCACATAAAGGATGGGCATGTTCAGTGACTGAATGGAACGGATCGCTTCAAACGGGTACCATTCGTCGTCCTGTCCCATATGAATAAACCTTTGCCACCCATTTCCGTGAAGCGAATCGAAATAGGCACATGTCTCTTCGTCTTTTAATAGGTTCAGGCGGAACTTTGACTCTTCTTCATTCATAGATTTCCAATTGTCCGGCTTGAGTGGAGTCACCCCTGAAATCGTCAAAGTCCACACAAATTCAGGGTGTCTTTTTGCTAGAAAGATCGCTACAAGTGCTCCGAATGAACACCCCGTGATATGAGCATGATTGATTTCTAATGAACGAAACGTTTCTGCCAAATCGTCGGCTGCCTTGTTGAAATAGTCCTCCAAATCATCAGACGGCGATTCCCCATGCCCACGTAAATCAGGTGAAATCACCTGGTATTTCGAGGAGAAATACTCCCGTTGCTTATCAAAATCCGTTTTTCCCGTTTGTAAGCCGGTGTGCAGGAAGACGAGAGGTTCACCGTCTCCTGCCACCTCTGTATGTAAAATCATTGTTCTCCTCCTAGCATTTACAAATCATCAATAGATTGCCATCTGGATCCTTGAAATTGAAAAAATGGCCGAATTGGATATCAGAAACCACATCGATTCCTTTTTCATCCATGTACGTGTATGCAGCCTCGATATCATCGGTGTTGAAATGAAAGGCTGGCGTGGCAAAAACCGCTTCTTCTGAATAGATCTTGCTATCCAGCACAACTCCTGCATGTTTCATAGGTAATACGTAAAGGTGACCGCCTGGAAAGTCCTCTTCCGCTGGCACTCCAAGCAAATCACAGTACCAGTCGCGTGCTTTCTCAATGTCCTTGACTGGGACAAAAATGGCTCCTACTTCGTTTTGAATCGGGCTTTTCACCGGATCGTCCTCCTTTTTTATTATCGACCTAAAAATCCACCGTCCGAGTGGATGACCTGCCCTGTGACCCACGAAGCATCCGGGCTCACTAGGAATCGAATCAGCTTCGCCGCATCATCCGCTGTTCCAAGGCGCCCTTTAGGGAATAAGGGCAAAAGGCCTTCTTTCGTTTCCTGATCCATCCAGCCGGTATCCGTCGGTCCAGGATCGACGGCATTCACATTGATTCCGATGGGCGCAAGTCCTGTTGCTAAAGGCGGGGTGATTGCCTTCAAAGCACCCTTTGTAGCTATATAAGCAAGATTATCCGGGTCGGGACCTCCGGATACTAAAAAGACGATGCTTCCTTCTTCATCTGATTGGAACGTTTTTTCATACAGCTTGGCAAAGGCCTGTGTCAGCAGAATCGGCCCTTTATTATTGATTTCATAGTGATGATCCAGCAGGCCTGAAGTCAAATCCTTGTAGTTCGAGTTCACACTGTATGTAGCATTATGGACGAGAATCGAGGGCACGCCGATTTCTTTTACGACCTTTTCTAGCAATTTCTGCGGCAGGTCTTCATCCCTCAAATCTGATTCCATGTGAGCGACTCGCACCCCTCGGTCATCCAGCTGTTTCGCAAGCGTTTCCGGCCAATGCTCTTCTACTCCTTCTCCATCTGTTTCATCATAAGGACGATAATGTGTAAAGAAAATATCCGCTCCTGCTTCAGCGAGTCTATAGCACGTACTTGTTCCAATCCCATTCTCACGACTCACACCCGTGACAATGGCTACTTTCCCTTTTAAATTTTTCATGAGGCGTTTCAACTCCATTGATTTCTGATATATTGAACGACCAGTTCGGGACGATCCCAGTGCAGCATATGAGAAGCTCCCGGCACCTCCACGACCTCGGCCCCTGTTTCTTTTTCAAAAATAGAAGCGGTTTTCTTCCTTTGCACCTCCATACTCTCTTGTTGAGTGGATCGTAATAAAAGCAGATCCGAAGGCAGTCGGTAATAAAGGTCTGCGGTTTCATCTTTGTGCATCGCTCGTACCATCGACGCCGCAGTTCGGCCTCTGGCATGCCAATAAAACCTTCCGTCTTTTTTCAAAGCGAGGTCCTCTGCAGCGAGCTCCAATGAATCTGAACGTCGGGCACCCGGTGCGAAGACGGCTCCATCTAAGAACGTTTCCCAACTTTCCATCGATTCTTCAAAGTCTTCTTCATAAAAAACCACTTCCTCTTCGACGGTTTGATTCCCCAAACGCTTCGTCTGATATCCACCGTCCAGAAGGATGCTTCCCAACACATCGTTTGGATAGGCATCAACATAAAATAAAGCGATGAAACTTCCCCATGAATGAGAAAGAAAATAGAATTCTTCAAGGTTCAACTCATAGTGTACGTCCTTCAACCAGCGAACCATTGCTTTCATTTCATACTCTTCCACTGTGTCAAAAGGATCTGTCTGCCCATGTCCAGGGGTATCTATAGAGATGACATGGTATTCTTTTTGCAAGGCCTCCGCAATCTCGATAAAGCTGAGACTCGTCGACCCTAGTCCATGTAAACAGAAAATGACAGGATGACTCTTTTCTCCCCATTCGGTAACACGGACTTTTTTATCTCGGACTTTTATAAAATAACGTTCCATACAGTCCTCCTAAATGTTTTGCTCATTGGTTCCTTACTTTTGCTCCCCAATGAAACCTTGCTGCGATTTGATTCCCTGATAGCCCATGGACGGACTCATTGTCTATGCCACTTTTTCAAAACGGAAGCTTCTTGATCCTTTGTCAATCCTGCATCTCTAACACCATCCACTCTTTGCTTATCCCAGTGGTACGTGTCCAAAATTGTCTCTTTTAACGGACGGAATTTCAGCCCACACTGAATCGCTTTCGACACATCCTGACTGAAATCTTTTTCTGTCGGAATCCAAACCGGAAGATCTTTCCACGGCTGTAGGCCTTCATCTGTCAAAAACTGTGCAGGTATCCATGTCAAAGACACCTCTTCATTAAACGTCGAGGCACATGTATCCAGTAAATTTTGCATCGTCAGCTTGGATTCAGGACCGTTGGCATTGAAGACACCTGTGTGTTCAGTAGCAGACAGGTGGACAATCCAATCCGCTAAATCTCTTACATCAATGAACTGAATCTGTTGATCCTTCCTGCCGGGAGCGAGCACTTCCCCTCCCTCCGCAATTCTTGAAGGCCAGTATGTAAAACGATCAGTCGGATCATGAGGTCCTACAATCAATCCCGGACGGATGATGATTCCTCTATCTTTGATCCGTTTTTGGACTTCCTGCTCACAATGAGCTTTCAAAGGTCCATATAAGGCTGGCTCAAACTCTTCTGTTTGTTCCGCTCGTTCCAGTTCTTCCTCAGTCAAAGTTATCGGTTCTACGGTTTCTTCCAAATTATGAACACTGGTCAAATCCGGGTAGACAGATATCGTGGAGATGAACACGTACTTCTCCGTGCAGGCGGCAAGGACATCCAGACTCTTCGATACGGTGGAAGGTTTATACCCGCACGTATCTATGACCGCATCCCATTTCTGATCTCCCAGCTTTTCCAGGTCCTCTCGTTTTTCCCTGTCCCCGAAAATGTTGGTCACCTCCTCAAATAAGCCCGGATTGGTCTTCCCTCTATGAAATAACGTCACCTCATGACCCTTGTTCAAAGCTGATTCAACGATGTGCCTTCCAAGAAATTTCGTCCCGCCAATGACAAGCAGCTTCATGTACGATCCACTCCTTCCTTCTGTTTTATCAGCATCTGATTTAAAAAAGGCTGGTCTTCAGGAAAAGAAAGTTGCAATTTGGTCAGCTCTTCTTTTGAAACCCAACGAATCTCATGGATCAAATGATCAGGGTCATGAATCTGCATAGCTGCACCAGTGACCCAGCAGAAAAAGTAATCGACACGGATATCCGTCTTCCCGATCCTTCCTCTCTTCGTTTGCAGCCTTTCACCCACACGGATGAGATAACCTGTTTCTTCAAACGTCTCCCTCTCACAGCATTGTTCCAAACTTTCCCCTTCAAAAATCCCTCCAGAAGGCACGGTCCAGGTTTTCTTTTCTTCCGGCTTACCCTGAAGGACCATCAAAAGTTCGTTCTTATCATTCATACAGACAGCTGCCGCCCCTCGCCACTTATCCATCGTTCACCACACTAAAAAGCAGGGAATCACGACGACCCTCTTTCATTTTCAAGTGCCCTCGCAATCGCCCTTCCATCTCCATGCCGCACTTCTCCAACACCCTTATCGAACCTTTGTTTTCAGGATGACAAGTCGCCTGGATCCGCTTCAGCTGGAAAGTTTGGAATCCGTCGCCAATCAACTTCTTCGCTACTTCTGTCCCCATGCCCCGGCCCCATTCGTCGGGATGTAGGATGTAAGCTATTTCGCCGACTTGATGATAGGTATTCAAAATCGTCAATTCCGCAACGCCTAGGAGCTCTTCATCCACCTCACGTAAAATGGCCCACGCATGTTTTTGGGGTTCAGGCTGCCTGATTTCATGGACCAAGTGCTGGACATAGTCCTGTGTATCCTTTTCAGAGTTCGGGCCCCACGGCTGATATTGGGAGACCTCCGGTTTTGATGCATAGGTATGGATCTTTTTCCAGTCTTCTTGTTTCAACTCACGGAACAACAACATGCCCTCTCTCCTCCCCTTTGACGTATTCAACGATTTTCCCATGATCTACTGTAAAATGGTGATGAACTTCTTGATTCACATTCAATACCGTATGTAAATAATAAGGGATCATCGGACTGACCCCGTGATTGTCTTCTGAAAGGACCCAGGACACGTTTTTCCAAGTTAAAATGCCTTCATCGATTTCGACAGGGGCAGGATAGAGGTCATCATCATTGACCGTCACGATAAACGCCTCCATCCCGCCTGATCTCTCCCCATCTATTGCCCATGAAATGGTCCCTTTATATTCGAATAGATGTTCTTCAAGGAACAGAGTTGTTTCTTCTGCCACTTCACGCTGCACACAGGAAAGGGGCGTTTCTCCATCCTCTATTTTTCCTCCTACACCGTTCCACATTCCCTGAACAGGAGGCGAGTTTCTATTCAACAGCAGCAATTCATCTCCACGCTTGATGAAACATATGGTATAACCGACTTCCAAACCTTCCCCTCCTCAACGATACGGCTTGAACCAGTCTTCCTCATAAAGCCCAGGTAAATAAGCTTCTAATAGATTTCCATCCAAATCTCTAGCCTTTTTGATTTCTTTTACTCTCACATTAATTTGATAGACTCCTGTAAAAAAGCTCACGGTCTTTCCTTCCTCTCCAAAATGACCCTTTTAGGTTTCCGTGATCAGCAAAACAGCGAGAAACAGAAAAAATAATCTCACGACTTCCCCCCGTTTGATAGGATTAACACTCTTTATCTTCTACATTTTGGCAATAAAATCCTTTATTCTATAAGAAAAAGCACAATCCGACAAAGGACTGTGCTCTTCCTACTTATTTGACTGGAATCCATATTTCCGAGTAATAATCTTCACTGTTCGGGTTCCCATCGTGATAGACTTCGAGTTCTGGACCACCGGCATTTTCATAACCGCTCGATGGAAACCACTCCGAATAGATCTTCTTCCACGTTTCCTGCATGGCATGCGGCATGGAGCCATGAACACCGAAGATCGCCCACTTCGCTTTAGGAACCTCCATCATCTCCAAACCTTCCACTTCTCCACCCTCGTGAGCAGCTGCAATCCAGTAGTCAATGTGGTTCTTTTTCTCAGCCGTTTTGTCGACACAAATGCCCAGAAGACCTTTTACAGGACCATTGTTTTCTTTTAATAATTTCTGGTCTGTACCCTCTCCATTCACTTTTCCCCACAATTGAGGAATCCCTTTCAAATTCTCACCGTTTACACAAGAAAACTCTTCTTTCAAACCAACAGCCTGAAACGCATCTTTTTCCACCACTTCATACTCCATCGGATCAGCTCCTTTCAAATTCACCTGAATGACCAGGCGGTTGTATGCGGTCATCTTCCCTCGGTAACTTCGCGCTTCTCGTGGTGAGATGCCATGCTGCTTCCGGAACGCCCGGGAAAAAGACTCGGGAGTTTCATAGCCATACGAGTAAGCGACATCGATGATTTTACACTTCCCTTTTCTTAATTCCTGCGCTGCGAGCGTCAACCTCCGCCTGCGCAAATATTCCGCGACCGTCGTATCTCTAAGCAGGCTGAAAATGCGCTGGAAATGGAAGGGTGATGTATGAGCAGCCTGTGCGATTTCTTCCATGGTGATGTCTTCTAATAAGTGCTCTTCCATGAAGTCAATCGCCTTCTGCATCGACTGGATCCAAGTCATGGCGCCCCCTCCCTTACTTTCATTCTACCTATACCTTACCATGAAAACTTGACAGCGAGTGCTTCCTGTTGTCAGGTTTTCTTCATAATAAAAGTTATCTTCCACTAAGCCTTTTTAACTTTCTCTTGGAGTTTAACAAAACCAACGAACATGCCGATATGTTCGTTGAACTGCAAAAAAAATGTGGTTATCAATGATGAAAATAAGGGTACTACACCTTATGTAATTCTACTTTAGGAGGGTGAAAGATGACTGCAAAGAAAGTGTTGATCGTCACCGGAGATGCTGTCGAGGCTTTAGAAGTGTACTATCCTTATTTCCGCTGCTTGGAAGAAGGTTTTGATGTCGATATTGCCGCACCTCACCAGAAGAAACTGAATACGGTTATCCACGATTTTGAAGACTGGGAAACATACACTGAGAAAAAAGGATACATGATTGACTCAAACATGACTTTCGAACAAGTCGACCCGAATGATTATGATGCGCTGATCATTCCAGGAGGCCGCGCCCCTGAACATATCCGTATGCACGATGATCTTCCGGGAATCGTCAGCCATTTCTTCATCGCTGAAAAACCGATTGCCGTCATGTGCCATGGCAGCCTTGTTCTGACAACAATCGCTGATGTTGTAGAAGGACGTAAGATGACCGCCTATCATGCATGTCGACCTGAAGTAGAGAGTATCGGTGCCGAATACATGGATGAAATGAATTATGTCGATGACAACCTCATCTCTGGTCACGCATGGCCAGACCTGCCTTCGATTATGAAAGAGTTTGTGAAACAGGTAAAAGGAACAACCGTCAACTCATAACACACAAAGACCGTGTCTTCTCTACCATGAGGAGGACACGGTCTTATTTTTTCCACTGTTGAATCATGGTCTTGATATTCGGCTCATCACGCTGGTCGATCCGGTAAGCAGCGTAAAGAGCATTTTCTACAGATACTTCAGGAAAGAGGATCTGTACCTTCGTTTCTTTTACTGCTTCTTCAATCAAGTACAACGGCAGCACACTGATCCCCATCCCTTTTTCAATAGCCTTCAGAATCGACTGCAGGTTGGGGATGATATGTTTCGCTTTTACATCCGGCCGTTTGTTGAAATGTTCGCGCCAATACCGACGAATGATCGGAAGATCGAGTCCATAACTCAGCCAGGCCTGCTCGTGCAGCCAGGATTCGATGTCACTCCATTCTTCCTCAACCTTCATATTTTTTGGTGCCACGACAACGAATGTCTCCACTTCCAATTGGGTGTATTCAATTCCGGTAACTGTCTGTTTCTGCGGTGTCATGATTACATCAACTTCTTCGTTAATCAGTTGGTTCAGAAGCGTGGACGCCGTACCAAAGTGGACAAGGTACCGGATATCCAGAGACCTGACCTTCTCCAGAACTCTCCCTGTAAAAAACTCTACCGGTGAACCCAGCTTGAGGAGCGGCATCTCGGACGGATGGTTGGAGGTCTGTTTAATTTCCTGTGTCGTGCTTTCCAGGTTCTCAATGAGTGGCACAAGTTTCGTGTACAATTCCTTTCCTCGATCCGTGGGAACCATTTTTCTTGGTGCCCTATTAAAGAGCGGTTCTCCGACTTCTGACTCCAGTGCAGCTAAATGCTGGCTCATCGCTGGTTGAGTCATGAAGCGCGCTTTGGCAGCCGCGGACACGGAACCGTGCTTGTAAATACTGATGAAACTGCGATACCATTCAAAATCAATCATGGATTCATACTTTCCGCAGTTTATGAACCGAGCGTGATTCAGTTAGTTCGGCTGTCGCCTCGCGGTAAGCTTGATAATGACCTGATTCAACATGCGCTTTCAACGCCGTTTCATCTTCCCACGTTTCATAAAAAACAAAGGTCCCTTCATCGTCCAATGATTGGTGCAACGTATATTCCACACACCCCGTTTCTTTCCTTGAAGGTTCAACCACCTTTTTCAATTCCGTGAACAGAGCGTCTTCCTGTCCTTGTTTCGCTTGAATGATTGCATTGATCGTTATCATGGTTTCTCTCCTTTTCAGAACGAAAGAACCTGTAAGATGTTCATCTCACAGGCTCCTCCAAACTTCATTATTTTTCAAGCTGGTTGATGACTGCTTTGGCAACGCTGATGGTTGACTGAGGGTTCTGGCCTGTAATCAGGTGGCCGGATACTTGCACGTGGTCCGTCCAATTATCTTCACCGACGAAGTCTGCCCCAAGCTCACGCAGACGCGTTTCCAGCAGGAATGGCATGTGCGCATCCAACGTCGTTGCACGCTCCTCTTCATCTGTGAATGCCGTAACCGTTTGTCCTTTCACAATCGGTGAACCATCGGAAAGCGTCACACCCACAAGACCTGCCGGACCATGACAAACCGCTGCCACTACTTTGTCCGCTTCATAAAGGTCACGGATGGTTTCATGGAGCTTCTTGTTATCTGGAAGATCGAACATCGTTCCATGACCTCCCGGCAAGAAGATCGCATCAAACTTGGAAACGTCTTTGACGTCATCAATCTTCACGGTATCTTCCAAATACTTCGCCGTATCGAGAATTTCCTGAGGTGTTTCGCCACCTTCCAGACTACGATCATCCACCGGCGCTTTCCCACCTTTCGGGCTTGCGATAGTAATATCATACCCTTTATTCGCAAATTCTACATAAGCTTCCCCAAATTCAGAAAGCCAAAGACCCGTGTCCAACTCATCATTCATTTTATCCGCCGTCGTAACGACCATCAGTATATGATTACTCATTTTTTTCATTCCTCCTGAGAAAGTGAATTTATTTACGAGTCTAATTGTAGAACGGCGTCAGGTATAATACAAATTAGTAAATATAGTGTTATGTATAAATATATTTATACATAACTCCCATAAAAAAGAGAAGGCCTCTGCTGTCAGCCTTCTCTACACTTTATACTAATTGACGCTCATAGACGAGCTCTTCCGTATTCAAATCAATCGCATCCACTTTCATATTCAATACTTCTTCGGTTTGATTGTTTTTCGAACCCCAAAGGCGGATAAAGTTATTTGAGTTCGTATCCACGAAATTGACCTGGACCGTTCTGACTTCGCCTTCTGCCACCTGCTGATCCTGGATCCAGCATTCTTTGAACTCCATGGTGGCCTGACTTAGTATGTAGTCTTCCATCATTTTTTTGAGTTCAGGAAAGGCTAGTCCATCATTTTCTACGCAGACACGGTTGAAGTCTTTGTAATCTGTGATGTGAAAGGTTTGCTTGGTTTCTTTAGGCATTGTGATTCCTCCTGAGTAGGTTTTATAAAAACCATTTTCCCTAATAGGAAAAGGCAGAAACCTACTCTACGACATAGCGAAAACGCAAGTTAAGAACAAATCTCTTGAGAAAGAATAGGAAGGAATTTTGTGTAAGACACCTTAGTTAGGAGATCACTAATCCAGTTCTCATTCGGTGGAACCGAAACTTTAACGAATAATCAAATCCTTAATCGTTAAATCCAACAGGTCAATAGCACCTTTAACTCCACGGGAATATTCCTCCCATGATTCAGGTGGAAACCCACTTTCAAAGTTCCCCTCCAATACTGATACGGCAACATATATGTTTTCTAATTCTCTGTTCAAGTCCATGAGTTTTACAATCGTTTCTGGAAGCAGCTTACTAGAATCTATTTCTTCCAGAAAGTTAAGTTTTTCTGCCAACCTGTTTATTCTCCACTTAAACATGTCGCGCTCTATCTTATTCCACTCGAGTCCCTTTCCGGTCATTTGATGATTGTTTTCCAAAGAAATTCGAATGTCCTTTAAATTTGATTTGATCAAAAGAAATTTCGGATAGAGCATGAGAAGCGTCTTATGTTCATTCACTTCATCTTCTTGATGCTTATTTTTTGTTTGAACGTTTAAGGTTAGCAGAACACCTGCCAGAGTCATCAACCCTCCAATGATTCCACCAAGGTAACTACCGTAGAAAGCGATCCAGGTTTTTTCATCCCCGACAACTTTGAACCAACGAAACGTCATAAGCTGGTTGGTTAGGATAGGGAGAGCCAAAAGAATAATTCCAACTGTTACCCATAATATCATTCTTACTTTGTTAGAATTCATAATATTTATCACTTCCTTGTACCATATTCCAAAAGAAATGAAGATCGTTGAGGAAAATGGTCTACATTAGAAAAGTTGAAATAAACTCCTGATGAACAAACTTAAACAGAAAAAGGGTACTCCATTTCCTCTAATTATCGTATGTATATTAAATCTTCAGCAGACCTCAAACCTGACCGTGTAAAGGTCTGCTGAAGAGGTACATACACGTTACACAATCAATTGGAACAATCACGTTGAGCAGGATAGCAAAAAACCGCTATTCTATCTGTGACAAACGATAGAATAGCGGCTTGGCATTATTTATGATGTTTTACGTTCTTTTTCCTCAACAGAGACAGGTACACTTCTTTCCGTAATCAGCCCTTGTTCCTTCGCCATCCGCTTAGCCACTTTCGGTGCCAGCCAGACAGGTGGCAACAACAGTAGAGACACTGGAACAGCGGTAACTACGATGAAGTTTTGCAGGGTTTGAATACTGCTTTCTCCAATACCAAGAAGTGTTGCAGCAATTCCTCCAAATAACAGGGCCCAAAAGACGCGAAGGACACGTGGCGGATGGGTATCGCCTGTGATGGTAACTGCGACGGAATAGGACATCGAATCGGCTGTGGTTGCGACAAAGATGATTGTTACAATTAAGAACCCGGCGGCCATGACCATTCCGAATGGTACTTGTTCCATAATCGCCATGACGGCGGCAGGCATGCCTGTTTCATTCAAGGCTGTGGAAACAGCTCCTGGTGATTCCAATTCATAAAATAAACCAGATCCTCCGACAACGGCAAACCAGAAGTTACTTACGATTGGAGCGAGGATCGCTACGGCAAGAATCAGTTCACGAATCGTACGACCTCTGGAAATGCGGCTGATGAACATCGCCATCGCCGGTCCGAAACCGAGGAACCAGCCCCAGAAGAAGACGGTCCAATAACCGAGCCAGCCACTATCGCCCCTGTAAAGACTCATGCGCAGGAAGTTTTGAAGTTGAAATGCTTCTGCGGAGATGAATGAATCGATGATAAACATAGTTGGTCCTAGAATGAGCATGCCGATCATCAGAACCACGGCAAATCCTACGTTCAGACGACTGAGCAGTTGGATCCCTTTATCCACGCCTGAAGCTGCAGAAATGGCAGCAATCGTTACAAGGAAAATGATCACGAGTGACTGAGTGAACAGGGTATCCGGGATATTGAATAAATAATTGAGAGCATAACCGACTTGTAAGCCTAAGAAGCCGATTGGTCCAATGGTTCCAGCGGCTACGGCAATGACGGAAACAATATCTGCTGCAGCTCCCAAAACGCTTTTCTTATTGAAAATTTTCTCTCCTACCATCGGATACAAAATCGCCCGTGGTTTTAACGGATATCCTTTATGATAGTGCGCATACATCAGTACAATTGTAGCTACCGTACCTAAACATGCCCATGCGGTAAAGCCCCAGTGGAAAAAGCTTTGGGCTAAACCAGGGACCACGGCCTGTGCACTTGTCATCCCCTCATCCGCAAAAAGAGGTGGCGTCGTTAAGAAATGATAGATCGGTTCTCCGGCTGCCCAGAAAACGCCCCCACTTGCCAGTAATGTACAAAGAATCATAGAGACCCAGCGGAACCAGCCGTTTTCCGGTGAATCTTTTTTTCCTAATTTCACTTTTCCATATTTCGATAGGGCAAGCGCGACGCCGACTACGAATGTAGCAAGCAGCAGCAGTTGCCAAAAGGCACCAAAGAATGTAACAGAAAAGTCGAACGAGCTTGAGATCCATTCTCCCATCAGGTCTTTGTTTAATAGAGACAATAGTAAAAATAAGACGAGAAAGCCTCCGCTGATGCTGAATGTGATCCAGTCAATTCTCGTTCTCCTATTCGTTTTTTCGTTCATTATTTTCCTCCTAGGTTTTCTAACCTGTGATAGTTAATATATTTTTAAATCGATGACGAATATACAATGGCTTTGTTCTTTAGACGTTCAGAAAACGAATACTCCTCTTGTATTAAGACTTTTTTGAACACATAGGGACTAATTATAGAGATGTTCGTACAACTCGTCAAATCGAAGGAAGGTAAAGATTGATAGGATGTTAGAGCATTTGACAGCTGAGACACTCTAATTAACTGTGAGCGATTATTCTATGACGCGACACTCCTTCGTCCACACATTTTGCTGATTTTTCTAAGAAAATAATAAAAGAACATAGAAAAAAAGCAGCACATGTTCGAACATGTGCTGCTTGCATTTTAATACGTGATCACTCTCTACCGTGTTAGATTCCTGAACCTGCTTCCGTTTGACATTCAAAAATCAAAAGAATAATTCATGGCCAGAAAGTCACGTTCAATTTTTGGTGTTCCACCGTTCTCATTACATGATTACTGGCATTCTCAATCTCTTTGATATTAAAGTATGACTGCGTGCCAACTAAGGAAATACCCTTGACGATCGTTAACGTACATAATGCTAGTACCATCCATTTTGTTCTATCTTACTCGAATTCATGTTTTAACTTCGTCTTCCTTACGCCTCTTTTATACTTTATCCATCCATCCATGATGTTCCACACGGCGAAAATGATAAAGATCGCAGCTATCCTCCAAGCTAGGCCGCTCTCGACTTGTGCTGCATTCACCCCGAAAAGATCCGCGATATAGCCGATGAACGCTGGTTGAAACAGCCTTTCGTTCGTAATGATCCAAACGAAAATCCCTATGGATAGGAGTTCCTGAATGGTATTGAACCATACTACGCCTTTGGTCCATTCTTTTTTCAATAATTTATAAAGGGCCAAAGCGATCTCCAGGCCAATGACCAGGACGACTCCGGCCCAATAGCTGATCAGGACATCTTGATTAAGGGCCGGGGTGATGAAGGTGAGCCCTTCGCCTTGGTTTTCATAGATCCCTAGCAAATGGTCAGCGTGGAAGTAAACGGTGCCCCAGATCGCTGTCCAGAGAAAAGCACCATATACTTCCCATTGGGAGATCGCACGTTTCTTAGGGACATGAGCGACTTTTTTCAAATCTTCTGGTACCCATTTTTTACGTTGAGACCTTAGATCTTCGCCATCTATGCCGAGGTCCACACGCTCAAGGAGGGCGAAAATGATCGTAATCCAGAAAAAGACTTGGACGCCAACGGAAATTACTCGCCAGACGCCTTCCCCGACAATGGCGAGGATCATCATGATCAAGTTGCCTTCATCGACAGAACCCATGATATTCTCGGCGATAAGCGTGATTAAAGAAATCGTAATCGCAATCGGCAGGATCATTTTGATAAGAGAAATATAAGTATCATAATAGCGCGGCCCAATGAGATGCATGGGTCTTTCACTATATCCATGCGCAAGCTTTACAGGATCGCCCAATTCCTGAAGGGTATCTTTGACCTCCTCCTCTGTGGGGTTCTCCGGAAGCATATCCTCAATGGTCGACCGGATTTCAAGTAAGATGTCTTCCCGATTCTTTTCCGGAAGCCGGCGTTCAACTTCTTGTAAGTAGACATCAATCCATCTCATTGTTCTCCTCCTCCAATAAACGGAACAATTCATTTGTGGCTTTTTTCCATTCTTCCTTCAATATCTGAAAAACACCTTCCCCGTAATCACTCAACACATAATATTTCCGGGGGCGAGACTCTGATGTATCCCAACTGCTCGTGACCAGGTCCTTTTTTTCCAACCTGCGAAGCAAAGGGTACAGCGTACTTTGTTCGATGGTGATGCCTGAATCTTCTAATCGTTTAACGAGAGAGTACCCATATTGCGGGGTACGGAGCTGACTTAAAACCGCTAACGTCAGATTCCCCCTCCGCTGTTCGGTCAGCAATGAGTTCAGTAGTTGACTCAAAATCTTCACTCCTCTTCATACTGTACGACAAACACTATCTACACTTAGTATATGTCATACAGTATTGTATGTGCAACTGTATTTTCATAGATCTAGAATGATTGTTCACATAAAAAAAGAACCTCTTCGGAAAGAGGTTCTTTCAAATACTAGATATTAATCGAACAAGACACTCACGGAATGCTCGTGCTGGACGCGCAGCAGCGCATCGGACAACAATGGCGCGACAGAAAGAACGGTCATCTTATCAATCTGTTTTTCTTCAGGCTGGAAGATGGAGTTCGTAATCACTAATTCCTTAATCGGCGACTGTTCGATTTTTATAACAGCCGGATCGGATAACACCGCGTGCGTACCGCAGGCATAAATATCACTGACGCCATTCTCATAGAGAATATCGGCAGCCACAGTAACGGTATCGGCTGTATCCATCATATCATCAACGATGATGACGTTCTTCCCTTCGACTTCTCCGACGACGTCACGGACTTCAGGTTCTCCGGGCTCCGCTTTTCGTTTATCGATGAACGCGAGTGGAGCATCAAGGATGTTCGCCATTTTCCTTACACGGTTCAAGCCGCTTGTATTAGGAGCGACGACCACGAGGTCTTTGATGTCTTTCGTTCTGAAGTACTCCCCTAGAATCGGAATTCCCTGCAGCTGATCAACAGGAATATTGAAGAAACCCTGAATCTGTGGGGCATGCAAGTCCAAGGAGATGACTCTGTCAGCTCCTGCTTTTTCCAGAAGGTTGGCAATCAATTTCGCCGTGATCGGTTCACGGGCACGGGCTTTGCGGTCCTGTCGTGCATAGCCATAATAAGGAATGACGACATTAATCGTTTTGGCAGAAGCTCGCTTCAACGCATCGACCATGATCAACATCTCCATCACATGCTCATTGACGGGTTGGGATGTGGACTGAATCAGGTAGATATCGTCACCGCGGACACTTTCTTCAATATTAATTTGAACTTCTCCGTCGCTGAAACGGACAACTTTACTTTTCCCTAAAGGAACTTCGAGAATTTCTGATATTTCTTGAGCCAATGGTTCATTGGAGTTTAATGTAAAAAGCTTCATCTGAGATTGTGTATCCATATGTATCGCTCCTGTTTTTGTAAAGGTTTTGTTAAGAAAAACTTATCACTACAGGGGCTTTGTTGCAAGTTCGGAATCTCGTTTGGTAAGAGTTACCCATTTTCATAATTCGGATCCAACTGATCGGTAATCAACATATGGCCGGGGGCATGGGTAATCATAATGGAAGGCTTCGCTTGGAGGGCAGCATTTTGTGGGGTTACACCACATGCCCAAAACACAGGCGTCGCTTCTGCAGAATCAAAATTGACCGCTTCCCCGTAATCCGGATTCTGTATATCCTTGATGCCGATTTCTTCTGGAGATCCGATATGGACAGGACTGCCGTGAGACTGTTCAAACCGATCGGAAATGGCAAGTGCCTGATCAACTAAATGGTTAGGGACCGCCCGCATACTGACGACCATGTTCCCTTTAAAAATACCAGCTGTCTCTAACGGGATCGTTGTATCGAACATCGGCACGACTTTTTTCTGCTCCTGGTGGAACAACGGAATCCCACCATCAAGGAGCGCTTTTTCAAAAGTGAAGCTGCACCCGATCAGGAATGTCACAAAATCATCCTGCCACACGTCTGATATATTCAGGACTTCTTCCGAAAACTTCCCTTCTCGATAAACCCGATAACGTGGCAAGTCAGTTCTTATATCTGCGTCCGCCACTTTGGGTGTGGTCTGCCCCGCTTCCATCACTTCGACCAAAGGACAAGGCTTCGGATTCCGCATGCAGAATAACAAGAAATCGAAGGCATATTCTTGCGGCAGTGTCACCATATTGGTCTGAATATATCCTTCGCATAAACCGGAAGTTGTACCGGTGTTTTCTTCCTTTCGAATGGCTCTTCTTTCATTATAGGTTTCCATAATGATCTAGTCCCCTTCCTTATCTAACCGTCTATTTCGTATATACCATTAAGTTGTAATTTACATAACTTATTACCTGAAATCTTCAAAGAGGAATTTTCAAATCAACAACAAAAATCATAAGGGTGAAGAGGTAAGGCAGCTTTATAAAGCCATGCGGGTTCGTAGTCAGGATCCTGCCAGTGCCAGGCAGCAAGAGCAGCAGCACAAGCATCGATGGTATGGGATTCCTCGGCCATTGCTTTCGGGATACGGATTAATTGCTGTGTTTCAAACCATTCCCTAATCCTCTTACGAATGGAGAGCTCTTTCTTGTAGTGAAGGACATCGTCAACTGTTTCCATTCTTGCTCCAAGGGCAGCACCAGGATGAACTTCCACGAGATGAATCTCATATTGCGTGCAAAGGCGTTCGATTTCCCTCGTGATGCGGATCCCTCTCAACGATAAGTATACCATGCGCATCATCGTCGGCGGCATGATAGAGGCCCCTTTCATACCCAGACCAGTTACAAATGACCTTAAGTCTCGATCACTTTCCCTGTCTCCTCCACCGTCTTCATAGGATAATGGAGCGTCTATGCCGATGGTGACAGAATCTGTATTTGCTAGAGATTCAATATATGTAATTAAAGCATGGTCATTTATAGACGTTTCATGGTGTTCATAATAGAGTTTGTCTCTCTGCTTCTTAAAATGAACAAGTACCGTGTCCTTACTGTTACTGGGCCCCGATAAATCAATCCCTAAGTATTGCATCTCCATCCCTCCTTCAGCGTCTACCTATAAATCTAACATATAATACTTCAGCCGTATGATAAGCTGATTTTTTGATCTATATTTATGGAGAGTTGGCTAACCATTATTCGGCCATCATATCATTATTTCCTGAGTTACATCAGCATTTCCAAATATATATTCATTCAACAATTAAGCTTGTAAAAGGCAAAAATTAAAAATAAAAACAGGCATCTACTCTAGTAGATGCCTGTTTATCCAGGGTTCCTATCATCTTATGGTCGGCATAATCGACCACCCGTTCATCATGCGGTCCATGCTTCTTTATTAAATTCCCCTGTGCTAGAGATTTAAGATGGAAATATCCGTATGACCTGTTGTGGTAAATTTTAGGTGTTATTCATTATGCATTATTTTTGCTTTTGCGTACGCCGATGACTGCGGCGAATAGGACGGCTGCCATGCTTGCGAAGGCGATCATCCAAGCGTTCAATCCGTTATCTGCTGTTCCACCAAGACCTGTATCTGGCATTTCAGAAGGCATGTCGGAGGCAAACATGTCAGGGTTTTGGGCGACGATGGCCCCAGACAGTCCTTCACCTACTCCATACATGTGAGCATAAGCTTCACGAAGCTGGTCATAGGCACCATCGAAGTCACCATCTACATAACTATCAAAAGACCCCGTCAATTGGTTCACGTGCATTTGCAGACCTTCAGCTGTAGCTTCTGCTTCTAATCCACCTTCTGTCGCCGTATCAAGAAATTTGGAGAAGTCTGCTCGGTAACCGTCCAAAGCAGTCAGCGCTTGTTCTTTCGCTTCTTCATCTCCTGCCCCTGTCGCTTCTACGTAGTCCACGAAGTAACCGATATGCTCAGACCACATGTCTTCAAACTGTTGTCCAGCTTCGTCACCATAAACAGAAGTAATGGCCGCTGTCAGATCTTCTGTATTGTTGCTGAGCGCAGCTGCGGCATTTTCAAAGTCTTCCGCACCATCTCCACCTTTTTGCATCGCAAGGACGGCAAGTGCTGCATGTTCAGATAGCAAATGGTTCAAGTCTGCACGAAGGTCTGCAGCCGGTGTCGCTGGATTCGTGTTTTCGAATTTATCCGGGAATTGGTCGGTAATCGCTGTTGATAGACCTTTTCCGACCCCATACATATGGTCGATACTCATGCGGAGTTTTTGATAAGCTTCATCGAAGTCGCCTTCTTCATAATTGTCAAAAGCACCGATGAGTTGATTCACGTGCATTTGAAGACCCTCAGCTAGTGCGGAGGCTTCCAATCGTTCATCCGTAGCTGTTTCCAAGAACATGGAGAAATCTTCACGATAGTTGTCCAAGTTGTTCAACGCTTCTTCACGTCCTGCTTCATCTTCTTCAGCTGTCGCTTTGACGTAATCAACAAAATATCCGATATGTTCAGACCACATCGATTCGAACTGCTGCCCCGCTTCATCTCCATACACAGAAGCAATCGCTGCGGTCAAATCTTGTGTATTTTCTTCAAGGGCAGCCGCTGCTGCATCAAAATCATCAGCACCCTCAATTCCTTTCTGCATCGTTACAACGGCAAGATAGGCGTGCTCGGAAAGCGACTGATCAAGTGTTGCTCTTAGATCAGCTGCGGGAGTCGATACCGTTACATCTGACATTTTTTCATTGTGATCACCATGATCATCTGCAAATGTAACCGTGGCTGTCGGCAACATAAGCGCTGCGGACATAGGCAAAGCGATCAAAGACTTTTTCCAGTTGATTTGTTTTTTCATTTCCAACCACTCCTCTTAATTTTGATTTCACTAAGCTAACGGGAAGAGATTCATTTTGGATCACAAAAAAACAAAAAAAGTTTCAAAAAAGGCTAAAACCCCTGTCATACCAACAAATATTTTTTCAAAAAAAAGAAAACCACCTTGTTACAGTGGTTTTCAATAGGTCATTTTAAAACCTGCCTCACTCTTTCTCTGCTGGCATTGTCGTTCGCAGGGAATATATTCTCTGGTTCAACTCTTTGATCGTGCTCACCTTCATTACCTTATCTTGAACTTCCTTAAATGCTTCAAAGAAATGTGGCTTCCCGTTTTCTTCAAAGTACTTATTCCATTTGAACATTTTTAGAAAAATCCGGAAGGTGGGAGTATAATGAGCCTTTTCCAACCGTAACTTTTGTAAAATAAACCGTTTGATGATTCGGTACGTTCGGACGGAGTAGTTGGTATCAAGGAAGATGATGACATCCGCGTGACGGAAACTTTCTTCCACCCACCACTCATTGTGGACACCTTCCATGATCCATCCTTCCATTCCGACAATCTGCTTCAAGTATTCGGCCCTCTCCTCTTCTGTTCTTCGAATATCGCCAGTCTGTTGCCTTTCCCAAACGACATTATCCAACTCAAAATAGGGAAGGTCCAATTCCCTGGATAATTTTTTTGCGAGAGTCGTCTTCCCACTCGCAACAGAACCGATGATATGTATTTTCTTTATGTCTCCCACCAAACTCCCCCTTTTACATTTACACGATGAACTTTGTGAACCAGGCAATGTACTTCGCACCTGGTATGAAAACGAGTTGAGCCAACAGCGTGCCGAAAAGTCTTGAGGTGATCATCATAAGCGATACATTTTTGAGTTTACTATAATCGCCTTTTTTATTGATGACATCATCTGACATGACTGAGATCTTAGGATCTACGAATACGACCAATAGAATGGTAGCTATCCCATTGATCAACCCAGACGCCATGATGGCTGTGGATGCCCTCTCTGGTACCAATAGAGCTGCATATAGGGCTGATAAAACCCCCACTGTATAAATCGATGTCACGAGCATATTGATAAAAAACAACCGTTTCGGGATATGTTCTAAAGAAAATCCTTTCAGGTACCTTTTCTTAGGAAGATGGATCAGGTGGAGCCCTCTCTTTATGTATTCAATGGTAAACAGCATTCGAAACAAGGATGGGATCGACCCGCCTTTTTCTGATAACCGAATGATTGAACGGGAGAACAAGGCGACAAAGGTCGGAAGTAGTATCATTCCTATAATTGTACCTACCGTGGAAGCTCCCAGGATGGCCCTGTATTGACTCTCAACAAATGAAAGAGGATCTACCGACGGAGCTGTGTCAATTAAACTACCCGTAAATGGCTGCTGCATCATATTCGCCATCCTTGAGACGATGACCATCAAATTGAACAGCGATAAAGCGGAAGCGATCAAACCTACTCTAGCCCCCGACAACCGTACGGCATAGGCCAGTGTTTCAATGGTATGGATCACCAAAATGAATAAAGCAATATAAAGGACTTTTTCTGTTAAGAATTCCATACAACTACTCACGACCCTTACATATGAGACTCTTCCCTATCCTAAAAGGAAGAATTGTATTTAGGTTTCTACTCTGGCAAATACATTCATAACCTTTACCTGCGCACCCTAGTGCTGAGATTCTTTAGAACTTTTTAGAGCTCTGCCCCCTGATATTTAACAGGTATCCATACCTCTTCCACAGCTTCAGGATCCGTTGGACGATAATCTTCAGTAAATCGTTCAAAGTGCTCCCGATCATCCAGGACGTAGGATGAAAATGGCAGCCACTCCTTGAAAATGTATTGCAGCGTTTGGTTAAATTCACTTGCGGGGCCGCGATGCAGGAAAACCGCATAGAGACCACTACTCAAAAGGTGGGTTTCCATTTCAGACATTTTTTCAGTGTCTATTCGATTAACCTCGACCGCCGCCCATTTGACAAAAGGTGTAGAAGAATTAAAATTCTCAGCACCCCACCCTTGCTCAAAAACCTTTAGATTGTAAAGCATTTCATCGGTTCGATGGGGAATGGAATGACGGTGCGGCATAAAACTTTTCCAAAGTTCCTGGGTGGAATCTTCATCTAAAGACATCCGCTTCGACTTTCCTATCAACTTTTTTTCCTCTAGTGCTATGATTTTCGGATCCATTTCTTCCCTCCAAGAGATTTTTTGATTCTAATAAAAGATATCGACCATTCATTCTTTCCTCATAAACTTTTTCTCCACGAATACTTCTATTCCTGCTATCTCCATAGGTTGAGATCAAATATCCAACATGGAAAATGCACCATCAACTTAAATAACGCAAGGCTGCATTTTTGTATTCCCTTACTATGAATCGAGAAAAACAGTGACTTTTACCTCTTCAGAAAAAACTTAAGATTCATGGCTTCATTGACTTAAGTCAATGTGATGGTTCTTCGGAGAAGGTAAAATACAAATAAAAGAACAAGGAGGATCTTAATCCTGATGAAAAAACTGCATAGAAGTGAAGAATTCCATAGACAACCAGCCATTATTGCTGGACTGAGTTTAATTTTGATGACCCTTGCCGCTTTTTTCTCCTATGGTTACGCCCATAGCACATTGGTAATACATGAAAATGCTGATAAAACGTATGACCTTTTACAATCCTCTCTTTCCTTGTTTCACCTAGAAATTGCCGGGTGGGTAGTCATCATCTTAACAGATCTCATCGTATCGTGGGCTTTTTACAAAGTTTTAAAACCTTTCCATTCTTTTTATGCCATATTGGCAGGACTTCTCCGCCTCTTCTATACCATCATTCTTGCAGCAGCTGTCTTCCGGTTATGGATGGTCAGTCAGGTCATTCAAAGCGACTCAGGCTCAGCGTCCCAAGTGATGGTCGACATTCTTAGCTTTGAAAAAACATGGTCCCTCGGGTTGATCGTATTCGGATTCCATTTAATCATGGTAGGTATGGCAGCCTCAAAAGCTGGTTTCATTCCAAAGCTTCTGAATGGTTTATTGATCTTGGCTGGTGTAAGCTACCTACTGATCCACTCCATGTACCATGCACTTCCTGAATATGAAACTTTAACAGCCACGATGGAGAACATTCTTAGTCTTCCGATGATGATTGGCGAATTAGGATTCGGAATGTGGCTGTTAGTCAAAGGAATGAAAGTCAAATTCAGCACGCGACCGTCATATTCGGGGGCTTCCTAATCGCTTTTTGATTCGACTCAAGGATTCAGGGGTCATACCTAAGTAGCTGGCCAGCTGGTGCTGAGGTACCCGTTTCAATAATTCAGGCCTTTTTTCAATTAGGGATTGGTATCGCTCTTCAGGAGTGGAAGATATGAATGCAGCAAAATCATCATGCATTCCACCCATGTCGCTTTCTACCATCTTAAGGATCATGGTTTCCAGACCAGGGGATTTGTCATACGCATCTTGTCCTATTAATAAGTCCCCAACGACCAAGACACAATCTTCCACGCATCCTAATGAATACTTAGAAACTTGATCGTCGCCATGCTGGTTGAAAATGGTCACACTCTGTTCCTCTGTATAAAAATTGACGGTCGTTTCTTTTCCTGATTCGCTCACGGTGTATTTCCGGATACATCCTTTTAGGATAAAGTAACATTGCTCAGGGGTTTCTCCTTGCTGTAACAAAACAGTCCCTTTTTGAAAAGGAGTGATGGTGACATCAGAAGCCATGTTATTCAATTCTGCTTCACTAAGATCAGAATATCTTTTCATATAGTTGATGAGGATCTGTTTCATAAAACCTTTCCTCTCCGTTATTTTTTCTTTCATATTATGAATATAGCAAGTTCAACCTCTTATAGGAAGATGCTACATTTGCTTTCGCTCTTAAATGCAGACTGTGTTAAAGTGGATGATTAGCGTTTGGGAAGGAATTTTATAGATTCAATCCCTCCTTCATCTTCAAGTGGACGGCTACCGCCGACTTTTGAAGCTTACAGTTCCCCATTCAACTAACGGAAAGGTTTCCTTGAATACAATGAATATGATACAAAGACTCTTACGTATATTTTATGAAGTGAAGTTACAAGCTCGATTCTGTGAAATCTTTTTATCTAGGAGGAGATAAGTTTGGACCTGTTTTTATTTATTTCAGTCATTGTAGGAATGACTTTTATTTTCTTATATTTTGTCATCCATTTTGATTTGAAAAAGAAGAAGTTAGATCTTGAAGAAAAAAAGCTGGAGCTGGAAGAGAAAAAGATAGAACTACAGAAAGAGAATCAAGAACAAGGAGAAGAAAGCAGTAATGTCTAGGTTATCCAGACTATACTTCATAAGGTAAACTCCCATTCAAAATCCTTAACAATTTTTATAGTTTTATAGCCAATAGTTCTCCCGATTTGACGAAACCTTGTTTCTTCAAATCGGGATGAAACTGTACTTTTCCACTTTCGAACAAGAGCTAGTGGTTAGTCAGGAACCTCCCATCTCATGTTTTGTAACCTTCCCCATGTATGAAGGGATTTTCACCTGAATACGATAGTTCATGGAGGTGACATCTCATGGAACAAAACGATAAGGAGCAGATGGAGGCAGAATTGACCCCTTTACGCAAAGATGCCACGAAGAAGACCCAAAAAATCAACGAATTGATAAAAAAGAACCTGCCCTGGGAAAGACTGAAGATTGAACAGGAGTGGGCCACACGAAATGTGCTGAAAAGCGTTTCTCTCCCCGTGATCAAACCAGACGATTCGCTCCTTCCTGTTTGGAATTTAAAACGCTATGAATTCCTACTGAAAGACAAACTCCCTCCATCCGTAAACCCGAAACTATGGTACCAGGGAAAACTGAATTTAAATGCTGGCCTATTTCAAGTGACAGAAAACATTTACCAGGTCAGAGGATATGACCTTGCTAATTTGAGTATCATTCGTGGAAAGACAGGATGGATTGTTATCGACTGTCTTACCAGCAGAGAAACAGCAGAAGCCGCTTTTGAATTGATCGACAGCTATTTTGGCAAATTCCCGGTTAGTGCGATCATCTTTTCTCATTCACACGTCGATCATTATGGCGGTGTGGATGGCGTCCTCAATAGCGGAACGACAGATGATGTGAAGATCTACGCACCAAGCGGATTTTTGAGTGCCGCTTTGGAAGAGAATGTGACCGCAGGTGTTGCCATGTCGAGGCGAGGATTTTACATGTATGGTGAGGTGCTTCCCCGTGGCGAAAAAGGTCAAGTAGACAGTGGGATCGGAAAGTATGTGTCCACTGGCGTTGTGACTTTAGTTAATTCAGCTGAAGAAATTTCACCTCTCAAGGATGAACCCTATGTCGAGAAAGTCATCGATGGTGTAAGAGTGCAATTCCAAATCACCCCGGATACAGAAGCACCGGCTGAAATGAACACCTATATCCCTGAAGAAAAGAGCCTTTGTATTGCGGAGAACTGTACAGCTTCGCTTCATAACATTTATACATTACGCGGAGCTGAAGTCCGGGATCCCGTCGCCTGGGCTAAATACATCCAACAGGCAATTGAGCTGTTCGGAGACAATATGACATCTGTTTTTGAAGTGCATAATTGGCCAAGGCACGGAAAAGAATACTGCATCGATTATATGGAAAAACAGCGGGACATGTACCAGTATATTAATGATCAGACACTAAGGTTGATCAATCAGGGATACACCATCGATCAAGTAGGAAGAATGGTAACTTTTCCTGAAAGTTTAAGAGACGAGTGGTTTAACAGCTCTTTTTACGGAACGGTCAACCATAACTCAAAAGCCGTGTACCAGAAGTATATGGGGTGGTATAACGGAAACCCAGTTGATTTGAACAAACTCTTCCCGGAAGAGTCCTCAAAGAAATATGTGGATTTTATGGGTGGAGAGGATGAAGTTATCAAAAAAGCTAAAGAAAGCTTTAGAGAAGGCGATTACCAATGGGTTGCTGAAGTCACTAAGCACGTCATCTTTGCAAACCCATCCAATAAGAAAGCCAAATACCTTTGTGCGGACGCTTTGGAGCAGCTTGGCTACATCGCTGAATCTGGTCCATGGCGTAACGAGTATTTGATGGGGGCACAAGAACTGCGTTATGGAATTATTCCGATACAGCAGTCCACCATCACAACAGAAGTTCTGGATATCATGTCACTGGAACAAGTGTTGAACATGTTAAGTATACGGATAAACGGGTTGATCGCTGGTAACTATGATTTCAAATTAAACTTCATTATTCCTGATCGAAAGGAGAAAGCTTTAACTGAGATTAAACGAGGCATCTTTCGTTACTTATCTAATGAATTAGACGAGGATCAAGTGAAGGTCATTATGAGTAAAGAAACTTTATATGAGTTAGCCACCACCAACAACCGTCCTTCTCCTTCTTCCATCAAAGTCATTGGAGACATCCAGAAATGGCATCAGTTTTTATGGGCTCTAGATCAAATTGACATAGACTTCCCTATCATGACACCTTTGGATAGAAAAAGAATCAGTGATTTTTAGATATTAATACAAGAAATAGGGGCAGACTCCAAGGAGCCTGCCTCTTTTAGTTCCGATTCTAGAACGTTTGATAAAAGATATGCTCGATGCACGATTCTTATCTTCTTTCACACACCTTTATAAAGGACAAGGCATTGAGTCTTTTCATCCCCGGAGGAGATAAATTCACTCTCCACCCTACTCAGGTTTAAAGACTGATCTCTCCCTTCATAATATTCAAGTACACGAGGGTCTGAAAGCCACTTTGCTAGTACATCATGATCTTCTCTAACTAGTTGCCTGACGATTAGATCATCATTTTCAAACAGCATGAGATCCCCTTTCTATTTATGTTCTCCCTATCCTGATCCTTATCACTGTCCTGGATGGACCGTTTGTATCTTTTTGATCAACTCTACGATGTCCTCATTGGAAAAAGGCTCGATCTTCACTTGCTTGGTGCTTTTGATCACATCTTCCGTGACTTCTTTAATCTCCTCTTTGTCCACTTCCCCAGTCAGCTTCTCATTCCACCGGGCGGGTACATTATAGACATTCACGGTACCATCCCCGTTACCACTATAAGTGACGGCTCCATCGACTAAGCGAGTCCCTTCCAACTGAATCACATCCTCAGGATAGACAGCACTCTCTTCGTGATTAGGGTTAATTAGACTACCAGCGGGAATTTTTTTCACATACATCGTGTCAATCTGTTGGTTTGGAGCTAGTTGATGCCAAACTCTTGCCCATTCTATTTCACTGGATGTGTAGGAACTCAAATCTACCATTTTCTCCTCTGGTGGTTGTTTAGAATTCTCATCACTTGAGGTGGCAGCATTTGAGTCGTCTTCCCCGGATCCTTTTGAAGATGCACCCTTTTCTTCCGTGGACTTTGCTTGATCACTTTCATTTATCGTTGACTCTGTCTCTGTTTGTTGGTCCACACCAGACTCGTCATCACTAGTAGTTAATGTTGTTTCTTTACCCTCTATATCTTGACATCCAACAGTCATCAATAGAATGAAGAGTAAAATCAGATGGGTGTATAAACGCTTTTTAGAACTCTTCATTTTGTCATCCCTTTCTTTTATCAACTCATATGGTGCCATGATTTACTTCGTCCACCATCGTTGAAAAGTCTATGTAGATCAACGCCGTTCACTTCGACTTAAAGAGTATAAACATTGTGTTTCACCAAAGCGAATGAGGGTCTTATCCAATTCCATCCCTGTTCTTTCTAAAAGCCTGCAAGAATACACATTGGCCATCTGCGTTTCAGCGGTAATTTTTTGGAGTTTCAGCTCACTAAAAGCATAGTCTACGACTTCTCTCACAATTTCAGAACCATATCCTTTCCCCCACCAATGAGGCAGGAATTGATAGGAAATCTCTATACTATCCCCGTCATGATGAGGGTCAAGAGATACGAACCCAATAAAATGATTGGATCCTTTTTCACGAACCACTAAATAGAGAGAGTTTACACCTGATGTCTGCATCCCATCCAAGAGCGCATCCAAACCATCTTCTTCCCGCGGACCTCCAAGGTACTTCCTAACCAATGGATTCAAGTAAAGTTCTTTGACCTCTTCATAATCCATGCTTTGAATCTCTTTCATCACTGTCCGGTCAGTAGATAACAAATCCATCTCCCCTTCCTATTTTACTACTATTGAGAAAGCGTAAAGGCCGTCTCCTTCCACTGAGCCTGCATGTAGTAGCCATAAACTCATTTTTGGCGTGGAGTCATAACTCATTGGCTCTTATGATCAACGGTCTCAACCAATCCATCTTCCACCCATAGTTCCAATTTCATTTCCTGTTTAAATGCTTTATAAAAATACCCGCTTATTCCTTGATTAGTGCTGCTTCGATCGGTTCATATTGTTTCCCCATCTCTTTGGGATCTGAGAAACTTTATCTTCACATTCAGCTTTTAAAATCCAATGCCAACCATAGGAGCCTTCTGTCAACAGGGATACTCCTTCCAGCTGTTGTGACATTTGGAACAATGGCGCGCATAATAGAAGGCCGGATACCACTAAGATTCTCCTCATCTATCCCCCCTCTACTATAAGACGACCATAATATGGAAAAGTTACATAAAAAATAAAAGGAGCTGAGTTCCTACTTGAGCATTCAATAAAAAAGTTCTCTGTGCATAAAAAAGAAGCTGAACATTCTAAGGAATGTTCAGCTTCTAAAAAGGGTAGTGGAAATTTTATGAAAGAAAATAGTTTCTCGCACGGATGTCTATGATGCTCTCAACTTAAAGGACTCTTTCACCTATTTATTAAATAATGCTTTTCTTGTTTTTGGACCAACCATACCATCCGCTACTAATCCTTTGGATGTTTGAAACTTCTTAACAGCTTTTAAGGTTTGCGGACCAAACATTCCATCAGCAGTTATTCCGAGTTTTCTCTGAAGAATGGCCACTGAATCTCCTCTACTGCCATACCTTAACGTCTCATTGAAGAATTCATATCCTGCAACTGCTTTGCTGGATCCCACTCCATAATTTTGCGCTAATGCCGTAAATGATAAGGAAGAACTGGTTATATATACGGGGATATTTTTATCCGCACGGTCAAACAGCCATACAACATCTTCGTTATACATTCGAATACAACCGTTGGATGCATAAGTTCCAATGGAAGAGGGTTGATTGGTCCCATGGACGCCGTACACATTCCCTGAAGTATGTCCCCAGTCGCCGGGAACTTTGATTCCAAGCCATCTCGCACCTAGAGGATTTCTTGGATCACCGCCGGGTATTCCTTCTTTATACCATGGCCTGTTCTTGACTTTATTTACAAGCATAAATTTCCCTTCCGGCGTCAAATTTCTCGTTCTTCCTGTTGCTACTGGAAAGACTTTCTGAAGTTTCCCATTTTCATAAAATGCCAGTTGATTATTGCTTTTGTTAATAATGATGGCTTCCTTTTCAGCAGCATCTGCCGGATTTGTCATCAAACAGGAACTCAACAATAAGATCCCCAGAGCCAATACAAGTTTTTTTAGCAGCATTCTCTTACCTCCATGACCACCTTCATTGATATGGCAACATTATACTCCGGCTGATGAGGCAATCATTGTCGAACACGGCTGTCGAAATATATAAATTTTCAAGTAGAATACTTGAATAAGTCCAAGCATAACGCGCCTCAGCTTCTTGAAATAAAACAAATGTCATTTTATGGTAGGATTAACAGAAGAGATAAGAAACGTTCTACTTTGCTGGATTCCCATTCGGTTTTATAAGGAGGAAAATCCATGAGAAGAATATTTCAGTTAAATACGTTGTATATTCTCATCATGATCATCGCCATCGGCATTCTGGTGATCCCCCGTTTCGTAGAAGGGATCCAACTGCATTCTAAAGGAATCAGCTATGTCACGAGTAACATGAATGATTACTATCATAAGACCTTCCCTATAGAGGGAAAGTATACGGTAGAAATCAATGTAGATGATTTAAAAAGTAACGAAGGAAGAGTGCTCTTTGAGGATAGTGATAATCAAATTTATGTAACAAAAGTAAGGCGTAATGGTTCAGAATACGAAATCATTTTCAAATCCAGCGGGAGTTATGATGCGGATGGGGCGACATTAGTTTCTGGTTTGGAACATGCTCGGACTAACAAAGGTTTCACCTCTCATTTCAAAGCGGAAGCTGAAGCCATGTATAAAGGTGTAGATTATGAGGTTTCTCCTTCCGGCTTCTCTGCATTCAATGATCAAGATGGGGATCAATTCGGGTTCCATTTTTCCATTGATGTAAAAGAAGAACCTACCGTAATTATGACGGTTTCTCAGTTACAAGTGAATTTATGGGCGAGAGTGCCTGAATAAAAAATTAATACAAAAAAGAGATCGGCTCCATGAGCCAATCCCTTCAAACCTTCCCTATAGTTCCGCTTGTAATACAACTTCTCCTTCAGGAAGCTGGTTATTCGGTTGTGGTTCTTTAGTGATGGCTATGGCATCCCATGATTTCTGGTTTTCTTCACCAATTCGGAAAGTCACCGCACCGTTACCTTCACCATCTGTCGTAAAAGCACCTGCTGGTTCAGGATTTTCACCTTGGATCAGCCATACTTGATAGACCTGATCCCCTTCGAGTTGACTCAGTTCTTCCACTTGGACAAGCAATTCAGAACCGATGTTCCGATCAACTAATGTTGCAACTCCGGATCCGGCTTCACCTGTTGATGCAAGCTGCGTCCGCTTGGTTGGTGTCACCGTATCACCGTCCTCATTTTCACGATCTTCAAGTTCGGATAAAGCCACTTGAAGGTCAGAAAGATTCGACTCCAGATCTTCATTTTGTGAAGAAAGCTGTTGAAGCTGCAGGCCAGCGAATATATTTCCACCTACGGACAAAAGAAGACCTGCTGCCAGCGCACCAGCCCAAACCTTCCATTTGTTCGGCTTTTTAGGTGAGAGGACCGGTGTCTGTTTTTCTTCCGCTTCAGATTCATGTTCTTCTTCATCATTGAAGACACCATCTAAGATACGTTCTCTCATACCAGCCGGAGGTGTCGTTTCTTTCATATAGTCAGGGATATCTCCCATCAGGTTTTCCAATTCCTTAACTTCTTCCTGACAGTCGGGACACTCCCGTAAATGGTTTTCGAATTCTTTTTTCTCTTTTTCTGTCAACTGGTCATTCAAGTAATCAAGGACATTCTCGCATTGTTTGTCATTCATCGGTGGTCCCCCCTTTCTCATCCAAATGCTCTCGCAATTTTTTCAATGCGAGCCGGACCCGTCCTTTGACTGTTCCAAGGGGAATGTCACATCTTTCAGCGATTTCCCGTTGCGATAATCCTTGGAAATAAAAAAGGCAGATCATCCGTTGTTGTTCATCAGGTAAAGTGTCGATGGCTTTACGCAATTGGTCGCGCTCTTCTTTATTTGTGACGACCTCTTCGACACCAGGCATTTCTTCATTCATCGAATCTCTAGGATCCCACTCTACTTCCTGGACTTTCTTTTTTCTGATCAAGTCGATGGAGGCATTTCGCGTGATCGTCAACAGCCAGCTTGAAAACTTGCCGCTCCTTCACATAATGACCGGCTCCTCTGCCTCTCCACAACTTGATGAAAACATCCTGCATCACTTCTTCTGCTGCTTGCTGATCCTTCATCATTCGATAAGCAAAAGAATATAATAATTTCTCATATCGGTTGTAGAGGGTTTCGAGAGCTGCTTTGTCTTTATTACGGATTTGTTCGTATAGCTCATAGTCCGTGGGTTTGCTCATCTAAATTCCCCTTTACTTATGCCATGTCTCTCTAGTATATCTTTTCAAAGGAGATCTTTCACGTTTCACAAAGCTTACGAAAGGAAATGATGTTCGGATCACTATATTTTTATAAATTTTTAATGCCAATGCTTTTTTATTGACCCTTGGATAAGAACATGCGATAAAAAAGGTAAGTCATTTTCTTGAAAATGAGGGATGTTGAATGAGTTCTAAAAATAAACCTGCAGAAATCGAACAGGACGGTTCCTTCAAACGGCAGACGAACCGCTTTACCGCTCCGTTTGGTGAAGAACTTCCCATACAATCCGGCAAATACCGCCTCCTTTGGTCTCCCGCTTGTCCATGGGCTCACCGTGCAGTCATTGTCCGGAAAATCCTAGGACTCGATACCTCCATCAGCCTTGGGGCCGCAAGCCCTCTTCGCCCGCAGATCGACCGTGTGGATTGGGAATTTTCTTTAGATAAAAATCACAAAGATCCTGAACTGGGGATTCAATATGTGAGTGAAGTCTACTTCAATTCCGATGCATCCTACACCGGGCGGCCGACTGTACCCGTGATGGTCGATATTGATGAGAAAAAAGCCGTCAACAATGATTATTTCAACTTGACTACAGATTTCGAAACAGCCTGGGCGCCCTTACATAAAGAAGGTGCTCCTGACCTTTATCCTGAACATTTGAGAGAAAATATCGACCATTGGAGCGACGTCATTTTCCATGACATCAACAATGGTGTCTACAAATGTGGCTTCGCACAATCACAAGAGGCATATGAACAGGCATTTGATCGACTTTTTGCACGTCTCGATGAGCTTGAAGACCATTTGACAGAGAACCGTTTTCTATTGGGGGACTTTATCACAGACTCCGATGTAAGACTTTATACGACCCTTGCACGTTTCGATGTCGCTTACTATAACGGATTTAAAACAAACCGGAACCTGATTCGTGAGTTTCCGAACCTGTGGGGGTACGCCCGTGACTTGTATCAGACAGAAGGATTTGGTGATACCACTGATTTTCAAGCCATCAAACAACATTATCACTTGTCCATTACCATCAACCCTGAGCGCACCGAGGAAAAGATTCTTCCCAAAGGCCCTGACCTTTCTGTATGGAATACCCCTCACCACCGCAAACAATTAAGCGGCACGACAGAAAAGTTTAACTATAAAAGGAGTACGACATGAACATTACGATTCGCAATGCAAAAAAAGAAGAAATTCTTGAAATAAGGAAGCTGAGAATCGCGGCGTATGAAGATCATATCGCCTCTATTCCAGACAAACATTGGAAAGCTTTGAAAAAAGCGATTTCCTCTCAAGCTGACCAACAGCCGGGTGTGGATTTATTAGTGGCAGAAGTGAATGGGGACATTCTCGGAAGTGTAGCCCTTTTCCCTGCAAAGACAGATGCATATGAAGGCTACGTAGATGAACTCGACTACCCGGAGATCCGGGTACTCGCTGTCATCCCACAAGCACGCGGCAAAGGTATCGCTTCCGCTTTGATTGAAGAATGCATCCAAAGGGCGAAAACGAAAGGCTATTCTGAGATCGGACTGCATACGGGTGATTTTATGAAAGACGCGATCGCTTTGTATGAGCGCTACGGATTTGAGCGTTTGCCGGAGCACGACTTTGAGCCTGCGGATGACGGTATCATCGTGAAAGCTTTCCGCCGATCCATTTGATGAACAAAAAAGGTCACTCTCAATCAGAGTGACTTTTTTTCATTCATACTTTATATAGTTATAATATTCCGTAGGCACTTCCTCAATAATATTTCCATCATGATCCATATACATTTCATATTCCCGATAGGCTTCTACTCTGGATCCACCCACAACTTTCGTCCCCTCGTGTTTAAGCTCCAACTCCATTGTTGTCCCTATGACCTCCGTATCTTTAGTTGCCACCGCTTCTGTTTCATTCTCTTCTGTTCCGACGGGTGCCTGGAAATGGTTTTCCGGTTTCATCTGGGGTGACTCCATGTAACCGACCCACGCAAAGACGCCTAAGAGCAGTATGAAAGGATAAAACTTTTTCATGTGATCGCCCTCCTCATAAGTCCTGTACAAGCATCTTATGCGTCCGCCCATAAAAAAAGGAACCATTCCCTATGGAAAGTTCCTTTTTTAGTGATGGATTAATAAAATCCGCCATGACCGTGATGATACCCTCCATACCAGGGATGATAGACCCCATGCCCTTGATGATATCCATAGCCCGGCGCATATGTGCTATGCCCATGTTCGTACCCATATCCAGGAGAATACGTCCCTTGACCATGATGATATCCATAGCCTGGGATATACGTGCCATGACCGTGATGGTACCCATACCCAGGGATGTAAGTGCCGTGACTGTGATGATAGACTCGATCCAAACCGATCGCCCCTTCCCTTCATTCCTCTTAGCCTATGTGTATGGATTGATCAGGGTATGGGCAGCTGCTCTCATTTATTTTTAATCTCTAAATGATACGATTAACCCGTGTTGGCAAGCCGTATGCAAGTCCCTGTAGGTTTTATTAATGATCGTATCTTCTAAAACAGCTGTGATGCCTAAATAATTATAGATCGACTGCGCTGATTTCAAGGCTTCTTTTGCTGCATTTTCACACACGTGATTGACTTCGTGCAAATGCTCTTCAGGAAGCTCATCTCCTTGAATATGCAGATTCCAGGTTCGGGAAATGACTCGATCAAACGAGTTTTTCATATCGGTCAGTCTCATTTCCGCCGCCTGAATTTTATTCTGGACAAAATCATACCGTCCACTTTTTCTCCATTCACCTTTAAACTGATTTGCTAAGATTTTCGATTCTACAATGAATTTTCCAGCGATGCCTAAACTGATCGATGCAAATTGAGATTTGGCGAATTGAAAAAATGGATAACGCAATAGCGGGTCTTCATAATTGGAACCAGACAAATGAAACGCCATCGTCCACTCATCTTTGACAAATCGGTCTTCAACGATAATGGTGTGGCTATTGGTCGCTTTCAATCCAAAGGCATTCCAATCATCCATGACCTTTACTTGATCCTTTCTAAATATAAAACTACGAACTTCTGTCGATGATTCCTCTTCTCCATGGTCAACCTTTGCATTCATCATAAAAAACGAAGCGATGGAAGACCCGCTACAAAACTTCCATTCTCCATTAACCTGATAGCCCCCTGGAACAGGTTTCGCAGATCCTGTTGGAAAACCGCTTCCTGATAGAACGGTGTCTTCATTGGATAAATACTTATTGTAAATGTCTTCTCCCAGCGATTTTAGGAGGTACATATTTCCAGTACATACCGCCAATAACCAGCCGAGATTCCCATCAATAAATGAGGCGTGTTCATATACTTTCAATGTTTCAGGTAAAGTTGAGATCCTACCTCCAAGCTGCTTCGGTACCAACAACTGAAAAAAGCGTTGACGATACAATTCTTCCATTATTTCGGGCGCAAGATTTCCCCTCTTCTCCATCAACTTCGAATCCTTTTCAACAAGCTTCGATAGATCTTCGCTTATGACAGGGATAGAAACAACCTCCTTGCTTCGATTCGTCAGCTCTTCCGCCAGTAAAAAAGGGCTAACGTTTACCGTATACTTTCTCCTTCGATCTCGTCATTTCCTCCTCATTTACTTAGCAAGGCCACCTCAATCCACCGCAAAAAAAAAAAGACACGCTCCTCTAAAGAAGAGCGTGTCCTTCTATTTTCATTTCACTTCGACTTTTACATTGTCGATATAAATATCATGGGCATCTGCCACTTGTCCCATCAAGAATTTCAAAGAAGTAACATCATCTTTAACCATCTCAAACTCAAACTCATAATGTTCCATTTCTTCATTTAAGGAGACCTTCTCACTGAGGTAACGTGTATAATTCGCGTTCTCAAGAGTAACCTCGATCTCCCTGGCTATGGTTGATTTAGCATCAAAAGATAAGGTGTAGGCAGCCCCTTTGCTAAGGGAAAGACCTGGTTGCTCTGCTAAAACACTCCAAGTTTCATTGCCGGCATTCTCAATCGCTATTTTCAGTTCTTCATCAACAACGGTAACATCCGCATTCGCATCAAAGTGAATATAACTTCCCCATGGTTCCATTCCTTGTGAAAAGTCACCATTTTGGAAATTGATCGGAGCCACGATGACGGACGTTTGAATCATACGAATGTTATCTAACGTCACATCCCCATCTTCGCCACCTAGAAGAAATCTCAGCTGGCCGACTTCACCAGAGAGGTCCTCAGGCAGTTGGAATTCTAACGTATGTTCCGCCATCTCTTTCGTCAATGAAACCGCTTCTTCACTGAAGTATTGGACAGAACCATCTTCGCTGACCACTTCCACTTGAATATTTCTTGATTCTGATGCGCTCGCATCAAATGTCAATTCATATTCCTGGTTTTCTACAAACGGAATGGCGCCTTGAGAGAAAAGAATGTCTCCGGGCTGCTGACCTTCCTCTTCAACGGTGATTTCAGCTTTTCGAGAAGAATCCGGTACGACTACACTCGCATCCGCACCATTTTGAGAGGACAGTTCCCAATAGTTCAAACGAGTCATATCCCCCTGGTCGAAGGTCCCGTTATAAATGAGGTTGCCATCACCCAAAGCCGGCTTCGAAGTGTCCTCTCCGACTTGATCGGTAATATCCTCCACACGTACGTTGCCGATCCATACCGGTGCTGTTCCATTACCACCCAGATTGAACTCCAGACGCGCGGCTAAATCTGTATCCTGTTTGAACGTAAATGTGTAGTCATAAGACTGAAGGTTCTCCGTCAATTCCACCGTTTTTTCACCAGAGTAATTCGCATAGCCTCTTTCGGCTCCACCGGATACTTTTGTCATCATGTTCCGGGTCGTATTGGATTTTGCATCAAACGACACCTTGTACGTGTGTCCTTTTAGAACCGGAAGCTTTTGGATTTGCTGCAAAGACCACAGCGCATTCCCTGGATTTGTAATTTCCGTTTTCGCTAAATTTTCTCCATCTACATCTTCAATGGTTAGATTTCCTACACCTTCGAATTGAGGGAGCTTAAGGAAATTCCAATAGGTTGGATCTAATGTTTTTTCTGGAGCATCCACGACATTGATATCTTTTTCATAATTCTGATCATAAATAAAGTTCCCATCTTCTAGTGGCTGCTTAGCATCTTCAGGAAGAGTCTCTTCTTCCACGACAGGTTCGACCGGCTCTCTGTAATCTCTTCCCGTCAATTCATATACTCGCACATAGTCGACTTCCATAGTGCCTGGGGAAATTCTGTCGTTTCATCAGGATCACCACCGTACCATCCGCCGACAGCAAGGTTCAGAATCATGTAGAACTCTTGATCAAATGGAGCAGGATACGCATATTTATCCCCTTGATTTTCACCTTTGCTGAACCAATCGTTCAAGGTTTGATAAAGTTCGCCATCCACATACCAGCGAATCTCACCAGGTTCCCATTCGACGGAATATGTGTGGTAGTCTCTAAAGTCTTCTCCTTCAGGGAAGTGATAATCTTTCGCTGTGTACGTGTTATTCGGCCATTCTTCTCCGTAGTGAATCGCTCCTCCGATGTTACTCGTGTCGCCTCCAGCGGCTTCCATGATGTCGATTTCTCCAGAAGTCGGCCACGGTCCATACACATCATCCTCCGGCATCATCCAGAATGCCGGCCAGAACCCTTGACCTTCAGGAAGTTTCATTTTTGCTTCGAATTTACCATACTTCTTACTGAAGAGCCCTTTGGTTTTCAGTTTCGCAGATGTATAGTCATAGCTTCCAAACTCATCTGTAACAGGTTCTTCTTCCTTTTTCGCTTTGATGACTAAGTGGCCATCTTCGGTATAGGAGTTTTCGCTGGAATCTGTATAATATTCTTTCTCATTGTTTCCCCAGCCAGCAGCGACACCCTCACCGTTTTCATCGACAATCCAATTTCCAATGTCATACGTCCATTTGTCTGAATCGATCTCTTCTGCTAAAAATTCATCGTTCCAGACGAGCGACCAATCCGAAGCTTGGTCTGCAGCATCGTATACGACCACATTGTTTAAATCCGCGTCCACCGTAGACACTTCGTTTTGGATATCTTCATTGATATAAACCGTTCCGGAAACCTTTATATCTTCCAATAGGATGTTTTCTCCGTTGGCAATGATCAAATCACCACCGAAAGTAGAATCTGAGATCGTCACACCAGAGGCATTGATCCACCCATTGCCTTTGATGTCCTGTCCTGTGTATTCTCCTTCTTCATGATAGTAAGCATCCACAAATCCACTCACTAACTGAAGGACGCCTTTACGTTTCACCGGCTTACTTGAATCGTTCCAAGCATCCAATTTTTCTTCCAGTTGATAAGGAAGAAATTCAGTTAAAACGTTCTTCGCTTCCCCCTGCTTTATGGCAGAACGAAGGTTGATATCAGCGCCCGCTGCTTCATTTGTTTGTTGAACAGCCTCTTCCTTATCCACGCCAAACCAATGACTTAATACAACGGCATACTCTTCATAACTCATGGAGGCGTTTTCATTTTTCTTGTTGTTTAATCCTTCGAACAGTCCCGCTTCATACCAGTTCTGTCCAGTTACCTGTTTGCTTTCTGACTTTTTAGCGTAGACAGGCGTGAAACTTCCTAAAACGATAAACAGCACCATAAAACAATACATAGCTTTCTTCAATCCGTCTCCTCCTTTTTTGTTAAAAAACTAGGTGTGGTTATCCTCTAAGCTGTATTTTTTGACTTAAAATAATAAACTCCGGTTGCCAGTTTCACATCGTTCATATAGAAGATAAATCAAGGAAACAGATAAAGGAGGGATTCACTCCCTCCTTTTCCAATTTTCCGCAACGAAACCGGTTTCCATAATGGTTAAAAAATTTTATCTTTCGAAGCTGTGATTTTTCACTGTGTCTTTGAACCAGTAGTAACTATCTTTTCTCGTACGCTCGAACGTCTCGAAGTTCACATGAATGATCCCGAACCTTTTCTCATAACCTTCCGCCCATTCGAAATTATCAAGAAGTGACCATACGATATAACCGACGATCGGTACGCCAGCTTCCATGGCGCGGTTTAGAGCGGTCAAGTGTTGTTTCAGGTAATCCACGCGCTCTTTGTCGTGTACCTTCCCATCTTCTTCTACTCCATGGTTATAGCAAGCGCCATTTTCCGTGATGTAAATCGGGACATCCCCATAAGTCTGATGAAGATCTGTAAGAGTTTTGTAAAAACCTTCCCCATAAATCGGCCAGTCAATATCTGTACGGCGTTCATCGAGTGCAATCTCTTCGACCTGGAACAATCCGCCGTCTTCCTTGTAGCGGCCGAGACCTCCTGTATAGTAGTTGATCCCCATCATGTCGATCGGTTCAGAGATGATCTCAAGGTCGCCCTCTTCCATGTTCAAGGTCGCGTTGTGTTCAGCAAACAAATTCACCAAAGTTTCTGGATATGTACCTTTGAACACGGGGTCCATAAACCATTCCTTTTGCCACATCATCCCTCGTTTGCACGCATCAATATCTTCTTGTTTCGGGCTGTATGGCTCTAGCCAGCCAACGTTCGGGGCATATCCGATTTCTCCATCCGGAACGAGTGTACGGAACGACTGGACTGCTTTTCCGTGAGCGAGCATCAAGTGATGAGAGACATCTACCGCCGCTTGCAAACTCGTTTTTCCTGGTGCATGGATGCCTAGATAGTTGGATAAGAAAGAGGCACACCAAGGTTCATTGATCGTCAGCCATTTTTTGACCTGGCCGCCGAACTCCTGGAACATTGCATTCGCATACGCCAAGAACGCTTCTGTCGTTTCGCGATTCTCCCATCCACCTTTTTCCTGCAGTACTTGTGGAAGATCCCAGTGATAGAGCGTAATCATCGGCTCAATTCCGTTATCAATCAGCTCCCCAATCAGGTTGCGATAGTACTCGATACCTTCTGGGTTCAAATCACCCGTCCCATCTGGAATGACGCGGGACCACGAAATGGAAAAGCGGTACAAATCGACTCCGAGCTCCTTCAAGTGCTGCACATCTTCTTTGTACATATGGTAACTGTTACACGCGTGATCGCCATGATCTCCGTTCTTCACATTGCCAGGGGTGTGGGAGAACACGTCCCAAATGGATGCAGTGCGTCCTCCTTCGTTTGCGGCTCCTTCAATCTGGTAGGAAGCTGTCGCTGCCCCCCATGTTAATTTGTCAGGAAATTGAATCGTTGTCATTGCCTTTACCTCCAGTTAATCTTTAGGAGTCTAGCGTTCTTTGGTAGATGCTCGCGGGACCAGTTCGGGGTCCACTTTGACATCCTGGATGTCGTGATCGTCCTTAATTAAGTCTTCAAGCATATACGCCGCTAGTTTTCCTAGTTTTTGTTTGTCTTGCTTTACAGTCGTCAGTGGTGGATCACTGTACCGGCAAGCTTCGATATCATCGCAACCAATCAATTGGATATCTTCAGGAACAGACAATCCTTCTTCCTTTATGGCCTTTAATGCGCCGAGGGCCATCATATCGGAAGCTGCGAAAACCGCTTCAGGAAGCCGGTCCCCCTTCAGAATTTCCTTCATCCCTTCATATCCACTTTCTTCGAAAAAGTCACCGTAATAGATCCAGTCCTTGTTGATCGTGAGTCCGAATTGGTTCATCGCATCAATAAAGCCGATGTTCCGGATGCTTGAAACGAGGGAATCTTGTTTCCCACCGATGTAGGCGATGTTGCGGACTTTATTCAAATAAAGATACTCGACGACTTTCGCTCCGATTTTTGCGTTATCTGTCATAATGTAGCTGGATCTCGGACCCTCAAGCTTCAAGTCAATTCCGATGCAGGGAATCTCACTTTTTGCAATGTCATGAACAGCCTCTTCGATTTCATCACCAGCGATGACAAGGCATCCATCGACATGGAAATGCTTACACCTTTCCAAGTACTTGCTTTCCCCTTTATAAAATTTTTCATTTGAGAACAACAGCAAGTCATAACCTAAAGCTCCTACAGCTCTCTTGAATGAATTGACGACTTCATTGAAAAAGGGGTGCGTAAAATCAACGTTGATCTTACCGGCATAAATCAAACCGATCAGATTCGATTTTTTCGTAGCTAAAGATTTGGCTGAAAACTTAGGTTGATATTTTGTATCTTCGATAATCTTATAGACTTTCTTTCGCGTGGATTCACTGATGCCTCCATAATTGTTGATGATCTTAGAAACAGTGGCTGGAGAAACACCTGCCATTTTTGCTATGTCACGTATTGTTAAATCCATATTTTGTTCTCTCCTTAAAAGCTAGCCGCTCTGTGATTACCATCTATTGTATCAACAATTTATAGAGGATGGCATAGATTTACTTGATCGATCCTTCTGTAATACTTGAAATGAACCAGCGATTGAAAATCAAGAAAATAATGATTAGTGGAACAGTTGCCCAGAAGACACCTGAAAGCAGCATACCAAAGTCAACACGGAACGCATTGTTCAATGATGCGAGCGCTACTTGCAATGTGTAGGACGCCGGGTCACGCAATACGGTAAACTGCCATAAAAATTCTCCCCATACAAGCGTGAATACGATGATTCCTAATGTTGCAAAAGCAGGCTTGATGATCGGAAGCACAATGCTCCGAAAGATTCTGAAGTTCGAGCAGCCATCAAGTTTCGCCGCTTCCATCAACTCATCTGGTACAGATTCACTGATGTATTGGCGCATTAAGAAGATGCCCAACGGATTCAGCAAGAACAGGACTCCTGCACCAAGTAACGTATCCAACCATCCTAACTGGGAAACTAAATAGAACTGTGGAATCAATCCCAGCTGAGGAGGGATGACCATGGTCAATAGAATCAGGATGAAGAAAAAGTTTTTACCTAGAAACTGGAATTTCGCAAATGCGAATCCAGCCAACGAACTGATCAATAATACCGCGAGAGTTACCGTGGTACATAAGAGGATCGTATTCCACATCGCCTGAAAGAATGGAATCGTATCCAGGACTTTCATGAAGTTCTCTACAAGTTGATCACCCGGCAGCAGTGTCGGCGGAATCGAATTGTAAGCAGCACTCGGCCTAGTCGCCATGACAAACATCCAATAGAATGGAAAAATGGATAAAATGGAAGCGATCCATAAGACGATGTAAACGGGAAGCGTCCCTTTTTTCAATCCTTTAGATTTTCTCATTTCTTAAACGCCCTCCTTTTCTGCTTACGACCGACACCGGAAGTCAACCACGTATTCAAAGCGGCTGCACCGACGATGATAATAAGTAATAATACTGCTGTCGCTGATGCTGTACCAAATGAACCTAAGTTGAAGGCGTCACGATAAAGATACATAACGACAGTCATTGCTTCATCGCGGTTGAAAGCGGAAGAACCTAAGAATACCGCTGGTTCCGCAAACAATTGCAAGGCTCCTACGGTAGACATGAAAACCGTCAGAATGATGAATGGTTTCAGCATTGGAATGGTAATGTGAAGAAACTGCTGAACTTTCCCAGCACCGTCGATGGTTGCTGCTTCATACAAGTCTTTCGGAATACTTTGCAAACCTGCTAAGTAGATGATCGTGTTATATCCGACCCATCGCCAGAAAACCATTAAGGAAATCGCAATTTTCGCTCCCCACTCAGACGTTTTCCAACTGACGGGATCCATTCCGAATAAACCGATGACATAGTTAGCCAAAGCTGTCTCACTACTACTGAAAAACACTCCGAACACCAAAGCGACGGCTACCATCGATGTGATGTACGGCATAAAGATCGTTACACGGAAAAAGTTCGTGAAACGGATGACAGCCATGTTCAGGAAGTAGGCCAGAATAATTCCAACAATCAGTTGAGGAGCTGTCCCCATCAAGCCGATGATGACGGTGTTATACAGGGATTTCCAAAATAATGGATCCTGAAGGACGACGACAAAGTTGTTCAATCCTACAAAGTCCATCTCCCCTAGACCATTCCAATCCTGGAAGGCCAGTACGATACTAAATACAGCTGGATAAAGACCGATGATGCCAAAAATAATGAAAAAGGGCGCAATATATAAATATCCAGACAGCATATCTTTTTTCTTTTCAGACATTTGGGTAGTGGATTTCATTTTTGAGGCATGCTGACGTTTTTGTACGTTCTCCACTCTATTCCCTCCTTTATGTAGGAGGGCCGGATGAAATCCATCCAGCCCATAAAACCTTTAGCGACTCACTAAACCTTCAATACGTTTGACAGCTGCTTCCCACTCTTCTTCAGGATCTGCACCTTCTTGCACGTTTCTTAGAGCCGTCAATACTTCATTGTTTACCGTTACGTATTTTGGTCCTTTGTAAACTTCAGGAATTTCTTTTGCTGCTTCTGCGAAGTAAGCAGCCGTGTTCTGCCCACCGAAATATTCATCAGAGTTGTTCACGAACTCTTCCATTTCGTAAACTTCCGGAGCAGATGGGAACAAACCACTTTGTACGAAGGACTCTAACTGGTTCTCAGGAGAAAGCATCCATTTAGCGAATTTGTAAGCTTCTTCGCTATGTTTCGTTTCGGATGGAATGGCTACGTAAGAACCTCCCCAGTTTCCAGCGAAGTCTGTTGGAAGAGTAGTCACTCTCCACTTACCTGCGCCTTCTGGAGCGTTTTCAGTCATGTAACCTTTCAACCAAGCCGGTGCCATTTCTACAGCAAATCCACCCTGGTTCAACGCATTCGCCCACTCAGGTGTCCACATTTCGAATGATCCTACGACACCTTTATTATGAAGTTCAACCGCGTAGTCATAAGCTTCTTTTACTCCATTGTCAGCTTCACCGATCAATAGTTCACCATCACGGTTGAAGTAGCTGACTTCAAGAGCATCCATGTTTGCACGGAACGCCATTTCCATACTGTCCACCATTGGCTTACCTGTTTTATCTAAAACTGTTGTCGCTGCATCTGTAAAATGTTCAGGAGTTGAAATCATTTCACTAACTTTATCAGGATCTGTCGGCAGGCCAGCTTCTTCGAATACTTCTGTGTGGAAGTACATCGCTTTCGGACCTATGTCTGTCGGTAAACCGAACAAGAAATCTCCTTCACCATTTTCAGCCATTTTCCATTTCCAATCTAAGTATTGATCCTGAATCTCATCTGCACCTAAGTCGTACAAGTTAACAAAGCGATCCTGCGCTTCGCGGTATCGGTCCAACTGGTCAACCTCGATCATCGTCAAATCCGGAGCGCCTGTTCCAGCTGAAATCGATGTGAACAAACTATCATGATGATCGCCAAGCTCTGAGTTTTTGATATTGATTTTGACATTTGGATTTTCTTTTTCATACTCTTTCGCTAAATCTTCATAGTTGGTAGCACCGAAAACCCAGAAATCAAGAGTGACTTTGCCTTCACCTGATGCTGATTCTTCATCGCCACTACTACATGCATAAAGGAACATTGATAAGACCAACAACATAACGACAAATAAATTCTTTTTCACATTCACCATTCCTTTCGTATTCCTGCCCAATTTCTCTTCCCCCTCATCAACGAAACCGGTTTCGTTAATGTTTAAAAAAAATCAATTGATTTATTAGGTTAGCTTGATTATATCGACAAATGTATCCGTTTTCAATGGTTTTTTTAAATTTTTTCACAATTATACTCGTTTTTTAGTAAACCGGTTTCCTTATATTTCATATGAAGGATTTATTTCGTTTATTACAGGGAGCAGTTCCTTAGATGGATTTCTTGTCATAAACAACATGAAAGCGGATAAAAAGGGAATAGGGATTACTGAAAGCCAAAAACATTGAGGAGGGACGAAACATGTTATGGCTCTTACTGTTGATCCCAATCGCATTGATTGCTCTCTCTATCTACTTCGCCCGAAAAAGAAAAGCACAGCCTCATGTCAATATGGCTAATGAAAACAAAGAAGCCTACGAAGAAATGTATTATAACCAAGGTGCTGCCAAAAAAGCAGCCGACCCAAAACATACGAAACCTTTTTAAAGGCACAAAAAACGGAGGCTTTTCAGCTTCCGTTTTTAATGCTCCTGAGATGAATGGTCACCCTCCCCCAGAAGAAACCTTTCTAATTCCTCAATATGGGGAGTTCTGAAAACAATCGCCTTCGTATCTAAAACGATGAATTGGGGCAGTTCCTCGATATTCAAAAGCTTCTTATAATCATAGGGTTGATCCGGTACGCTTTTTAAAACGTTAAATGAGTAGAGCCTGGTCTCCCAGACTTCGGGGTCACTGAACATTTCATTGATTGCGTTTTGGAACGTTTCTACAGAATCCTTTTCACTTTTAAAGGCTAGAACACTATAGCGTCCTTCCACCCCTGAGGTTATTTCATCCATCAACTTCGCTTTTTCTGAACTGCATCCAGCAAGAAGGACAAACACTCCAAACATAAAAATGAAAAGCTTCCTCAACATTTCTCCCCCTTATGCCATAAACTCTATGAATCATTCGAAAAGGTGACTTCTCATTCTCCGTACTCCCTTTCCTCTCTGTTCCATATAGTTGCTCTTACTCCTTCATTTCTTCACTCCATTGTTGATTCAATAAATGATTGATCCCTACCGTCCGTTCAACATCTAATACAAAGGCAATCCCACGTCCCGGCTCATCGAGTCTTGCTCCTCGTTCAATCGCACGCAGGACTCCCTCACACTTTTCTTTCACGATCAATGTCAGCACAACTTCTTTTTCAGGTTCAATGAGTATGTTGAAAAGCTTCGCCTTCTCGTGTATTCCTGTCCCCCGACCTGTGACGATGGTACCTCCCTCTGCTCCCGCTTCTTTAGAGGCATCTACGACTTTTTCTGCATCCCCTTTATTGACGATTGTCACAATTAGGTCATAGTCCAGTTTCTGCTTCTCCACCTGCATCACATCCTCATCTGCGTTTTGTTCTGGTTCTGGTTCAAGTCCAAGCCCGATCATATGATTAATCCCGCTGATATTTTTCGTGTCGATGACAAATCCTATGCCCTGCCTCGGGCGGTTCAGTTTTGCTGCTTGGATGATTGCTTCCATGACCGACTCATAAATAGAATGGGATACGAGAGTTAAAATGACTTCCCGCTCCCTTTCTACAGGTATGCCAAGAAAACGCTTCTTTTCATCCATTCTGAAGCCTTTCCCAAAAAGAGTCGTTCCTCCTTGGGCACCTGCAAGAGTAGAGGCATGTACGACTTTTTTTGCTTTTTCTTTTTTAACGATCGTTACTATGAGCTTTTGTCCGGATTTGTTCTTTGTCATACTGTTCCTGCTCCTTTCTCCTGTAGATCACTCCTAGTGTAAGGACAGAAATAATCGGGGCCAAAGCGACGAGAGCCACCATTCCAAACCCGTCCAGGAGCGGATCACGTCCTTCTGTGACAGAGGCAATGCCTACAAATAGACTCAGTAAAAAAAGTGGCGGTCATCGGACCTGTGGCTACTCCACCAGAGTCAAAGGCGACCGATGTGAATGTTTTATTGGAAAACCGAACGATGATCAAGGCGAACAGATAACCAGGCACCACTAAATACCAAATAGGGATTCCGATTAAAATACGCACCATGGACAGAGCGATGGAAAGGCCGACGCCAAACGAAAGTGTATAGAGTAATAATTTATGCGGGATATATCCACCGGAGACTTTTTCAACCTGATGGGTCAACACACTGACCGCAGGCTCTGCGTAAATGGCCACAAAACCGAGGACAAAACCGATGGGTACAAGCAGCCACGTGTGTTCAATCGTTCCCAGTTTCTCCCCCCATCATGCTACCGACGGGCAAGAAACCGATATGAACCCCCTGCAAAAACAATGACAGTCCTGCATAAGTCAAAAAGAAACCAACAAGGATGTCCTGTAACTTTTTCCATGGGAGCTTTAGAAAGGCAAGTTGAAAGAGAAGGAATAAGAAGAATAGTGGAATGAGTGCTGTCGCGACATCAAACAGGACGTGCCAGAAACCATCGAAAATTTTAATGTTCACCCATAAATCACCCCTAAAAGGAGAACCGATAAAATCGGGCCGATCGATGCCAGGGCCACAAGTCCAAAGCCATCACCCGATGACGTCTTTCCACGCATAACCGCGGCCACACCAACACCGAGTGAAAGGATGAACGGCACTGTCAGTGGCCCTGTAGTTACTCCACCGGCATCAAAGGAGATCGGGACGAAAACATTCGGTGTGAAGGCTGCCAGAAGAAAGACCAGCGCGTATCCTCCTGCAAGCAAGTAAACGATGTTGATACTGAAGATGATCCGGAACATAGCCAGGGCAACAAACACGCCTACCCCTATCGCAACGGAAAGGATTAGAATATCCATCGGAATCTGTCCACCAGAGACCTGATCCACCTGAGAGGAAAGTACACGGACATCAGGTTCTGCTATGGTCACTACAAGACCCAGGAGGAAACCGAAAAAAATAATCAGCCAGACTCTCTTCGTTTTAGACAAGGCAGAACCGATCATTTCCCCTATAGGTAACAACCCGATATTGACTCCGAGCAAAAACAACACTAAACCTGCCCCAACCATTCCTACGCCGATGATGAATTGCAAAAACATGTCTAACGGAAGCCAGACTAAAGTGAATTGAAGGATGGTAATGACAATCGTGATGGGGAGAATGGAGAGGACGACTTCAAGAAACGTCTCTTTAATATTGTCCATCTAAAGCCTCCTAGGAAAAAGTTGAGGAGCTTGTCTATAGATGTTCCGTTTCTAAAAAGTTTTTCTGTATTCATTATATCATCAAAAACATGCAATCATGATAAAGATCAATAGACTCACCTTTTTCTCATAGCCCTACGTTCAGCATAAGGAACACATGACCTGCAAACGAGCACTGGAGCACCCTCGTCATTGATGTAATGCTTCGGATCCACGGGCTTTTTCTTACAGATGGCACAAGATTTTCGTGAAAATATGTTCTTCAAATTATTCAGCAAAGTTACCCTCCTTCACCGGGTTCAGCATAACTAAATGCCGGTTTCACATGCTCACGTCCCTTTACGTTGAAAAAGATAGAGCGTACCAGCGACGAAGGCGAGAAAGCTCACAAACACACCCGTACCAAAGATGAGGTCTTTCCTCTCCACAGGCTTCCCTTTTTCCTGAAAAGAGCCTGTCGCTTCCTGCCCTTCACTCACGTAGGTGTAAGCAGCTTCTCGTTCTGCTTTTCTAAACACGCCCTCACGTACCTCAACAGCAATCACTTGTGTGGTGGGATGGCCGGCAATTTTATAATAGTCTGTTCCTTTTTCAAAAACATTGGAGAAATTCCCTTCATACTGGTGCATATCTGAATAAGCGGTTACTTCGCCAATTCTCTCTTCCACTTTCACTTCTGTCGCTTCTTCTTCAACCACATAAATGAAACCATCATAGACGACGAAAGGGTAGACCCATGATGTGGCTGAAGCCGTTGTAGATAAATAGAAAAATGGGAAAAGTAAACAACAGAGTGTAACCAATACCCGCATCGTCTCCCTCCTTTTGAAAATAGACGTCTACATTTAGAATAAGTTGCAAACAAATTATTTTGAGACACGAAATACAGCTGATATGATAAGTGTTGTTATAGAAGGGAAGGGTAATCAGATCATGCCCGTCTATTATAAAGTCAAATAGAAAAGAGGTTATCCTATGTCTGTAAAAGGATTAGCAAATACTAAATTCTCGGTCCTCGACCTTGCCCCTGTGATTGAGGGTGGAACACCGGCGGATTCTTTCCGAAATACGGTGGACCTTGCTCAACATGTAGAAAAATGGGGATTCACAAGATACTGGATGGCCGAACACCATAACATGCCTTTTATCGCAAGTTCCGCAACATCTGTTGCCATCAGTCATGTGTTGCACCATACGGACTCCATCCGAGTCGGCTCAGGCGGAGTGATGCTTCCAAATCACGCTCCACTTGTGGTCGCAGAACAATTCGGCACACTAGAAACTCTGTTTCCCGGACGTGTGGATCTAGGTCTTGGGCGTGCTCCAGGAACGGACGGAATGACAGCTCGGGCTTTAAGGAGAAACTTGGACTCTGATCCTAATGAGTTTCCCGCGATGTTAGATGAGTTAAGAGGCTATTTTGACGGAGACCACCATATTCGCGCAATTGCAGGAGAAGGCATGGACATTCCAGTTTGGCTTCTCGGTTCTAGTGGATTCAGCGCACAACTTGCAGGCCAACTCGGACTGCCGTTTTCATTTGCCAGCCACTTTTCACCGAACAATACGCGTGGTGCTTTGAATTTGTATCGTTCCAGTTTCCAGCCTTCGGAGGTGCTTGATGAACCTTACGTGATGGTCGGTGTCAATGTTATAGCAGCAGATACGGATGAAGAAGCTGAAAGATTGGCGACGTCCCTGCAGCAACAATTCCTGAATCTCGTACGAAATACGAATCATTTGCTCCAGCCACCGGTTGATGACATGGATGAAGTATGGACAGCACAAGAGAAAGCTGCCCTTAGACAGCAACTTGGCGCTTCCGTTATTGGAAGTAAAGAGACGGTGAGAGAAAAACTGAAGAAATTCCAGGCGGAAACAGAGGCTGACGAACTGATGGTCATTTCACAAATCTACGACCACAGCGCACGTTTACGCTCTTATGAAATCATTTCTGAGTTAATAAATGAATGATTGTGAATGAAAAAAGTCCCTCTGTAATCCAGAGGGACTTCCTATTATATGACATATGTATAAATAAGAAAGACAAAGATGCCTGTAGCGGTTAGGAAATGAGGAATCGAATAAGCTTCTTTGCCCTTTTCGATTTCAACCATTCCTGTAACAAACATCAAACAACCTAACATCAGCATCATGAATGGCAAAACCCGAAAATCCTCTGTCCATAAACCATAACCGCTTAAACTTAATACAAACCCGCCAAAAATAAATCGTAGGATGTTTAAAATTCGTAGACGTGGCCCTGCCTCACTTCTCCATTCCATGTTCCTTTCAACCTCCCATAAAACCTCCAAGAAACAGGTCTAATGCCATACTCAAAAGAGCCGATACTGCCCAATCTCTTTTTTTCGTAGTTTTCAATAATATATTCAGGACTGCACTGATCCCAAAACAGATGACAAAAGCAAAGAACACCATTGAGATACTGTACATATCGATATCTTCCTATTTTAAAAGCAATTGAAAGTATAACTCCGTTTTATGCAGCGCATGATTCAAATCGACGGAAGCCGAGACCAAGATATAAATAGGTACACACAACGCTAGGATGATGACAGGTAACGACTCCTTAACCACACGCCTTTGCTTATTCCCTAAATAAAGGGTAAGAGTAGAGGCAATGACAAAAAACAAACCCGTCATCCAGAGGGCAGACAAATGGCTGGATACATTTTCCACACCAAATCGGAAGGACTCTAAGTCTTGTTCATTTTCTTCGGTTTCTATGACGGTCAGCATTCTGCCCTTCCCTTCAATCAACCATGTGTATGTATCTTCATTTTTAGTAACTTGATAATAATAACCGGCTGCCCCCTCTTCGCTAATGACAAATGGGCTGGACGCTTGAGCCGTTATGTTTAAAAAAAGAAGACCACAAAAGAACAGGAGAATGACCCTATTCATTCAGCACCTTCGTTAACAAGTGAATGCCTTCCAACACTTCTACATGATCTGTGACGTTATTCCTAGCATGAAGCAAAACGGGACGGACCGATTCCACCGAACGCCCAAATTCATACATCCAGTCGTAACGGGGCACCATCCATAAATGGAAGTGGTGGGTCGTGTCCTCATTATAGAAATAATACACATTCTCAATCCCTAACACTGCCCTTTGCGCCTTTCTGATCTTCGTGATGAATGTGATGTAATCGTGTTGTTCTTCTTCCGTCAACTCATCAAGTCCTTTGATGTGCCTTTTGGAAGCTACAATGACCAGCCCTCTGATTGGATAAGCGACATCCTGATGGGCGTGGAAATGCGCTGTTTCTGCAATAACTCCCCCTTCAGGTTCGATTTTGCCGCTGGTCAAAGCACAACTGAGGCAGTCTACTTCCACCGTGTCTCCATTCGCTAATGTAATCGTACGCATGACCTTCCCCCTTTTCATTTTTTCTGTTTATTTTGTATAAGCTCCCGATTGTGGAAGACTCAGTTTCGAGATGTTTATGCAGGGGGTTTGGGTTACGGGGGATGACTCGATTTCCGCGGGAGCGCGGTGAGCGAATCATCCCACGCAGCTTCATCCAGTCATTAAACATCTGGAAACTGAGCCTTCATACTTTAATAACTGATGATTAACATCTTTTACGGAGGGAGATTAATTGATATCGGATATGAGGTTGATTAACCTTCCTATCCCTTTCAATAACCAAATGGCCGCTCGAATCGGGAAAATGATCAGCTCAGGTAACCAAAGCACTAGTTCAAACAATACCTCAAAAACACTCCATTTCTCAGTGGCTTGCCTCCGCCGTTTCAACACCTGCTTCTTACTTTTCAACCATTGCCTCAATCGGGCCACCTCCTAATTTATCCTACGGTTCTTAGCGATCGAAGGTTTCATGGATGAAAAAATTTCCTCGTTTTACCTCTCTTCATTATATACAAACTATGCCCATAAGAGGAGGTAGATGTTGATGGGAAAAAGAACGTCTCAAATGAACGCAGCGAAAACGAATAATAAAACACCGAAAGAAAGCCTGCCGATTGAAGAAGAAGTCGGTCACCGCACCAATAAGAACCGCCCCAAACAAGGACCTGGAGCGAATGAATAAACAGGAAAAACCTGAGGAATGTTCCTCAGGTTTTTGCTTGATTTATTATGAATACCACTTGTGCCACATATGATCATTCGCCCCGCGCACGAAGCAATCAATCCGGTTTCTTCCCCATGATACAGCAGACGGCGAGGAACGTACGCCACCTCTTGGTGCGCCAAGGTTCTCCCAATTTCTCCAACGCCGACCGTCCCACCATTTATGCCAGAGCTGATTATTATCACCTCTGACAAAACAATCCAGCCGGTTTTGCGCCCAGGAGGAAACACCAGGGGCACCATCAAATCCACCTCTTGGTGATCCCAAATCCTCCCACTCACTCCAGCGCGTTCCGTTCCACCACTTGTGCCACATGCCATCATTTCTTCCACGGACAAAGCAATCAATCCGATTCGGCCCCCAGGATACAGCTGCCGGAGAACTCCGGACACCCCCTCTTGGCGCACCGAGGTTTTCCCACTCTCGCCACCGGGCACCGTCCCACCATTTATGCCAAAGATTGTTGTCGTCTCCTTGGACGAAACAGTCCAAGCGATTCCTCTCCCAGGAGGATACAGCTGGAGATCCATCAAACCCAGGAGGTGGCGAACCTAGATCTTCCCACTCCCTCCATCTGGAACCGTCCCACCATTTATGCCACATTCGGTCATTCGTCCCTCTAACGAAACAATCAATTCGGTTCGGTCCCCAAGAAACAGTCCCAGGTGAACTTCTTACCCCTCCACGCGGGGCACCTAAGTCTTCCCAGTCCCGCCATGTTGAGCCATCCCACCATTTGTGCCAGAGACGGTTATCACTTCCTCTGACAAAGCAATCCAACCGATTCGCCTGCCATGAGGACACACATGGTGATCCTCTAAATCCTCTTGGCGGTGATCCGAGGTCTTCCCATCTCTTCCAGTTGTCCCTCCATTGATAAAATGCCCGATTGCCCTGATAAGGATAAGCTTGGTAAGCTGGTTGCCCGTAGTAGCCCTGCGGATAAGGTACGTATGGATAAAGGGCATTACCTTCCATAGGGTAACCCCTATTCCCATAAGAATCCGGCGGTCCCCCATAACCATAATGATAAGGTCCGTATGGATACATGACGCTGCCATCCCCCTTCATGGTGTCCTATCATTTTATGCTGAAAAATTGAAATACATGAAAGGGGATGGACCATCACTCCATCGTAGCAATTCGTGCATAAATCTCGCTCAAGTTTGTTATTCCCTCTTTCTTTAATTCATTTATACAGGCCACCCATAATTCAGCGGTTGCCAAACTATCATAAAGCGCATGGTGACGTTTTTTTATATCAATCCCATAATGCTCACAACATTCGTCTAACGTCGTGAGCGCTTGCTCATTTTGAAGAATCCTCGTTAAAAAGGCTGTATCCACAATTCTATGCTGGAACCTTTTTCTCAAAGCGATCCATGTCGCATGATTCATGAACTGTTTTTCATGATTCGCATGATGCGCGACAAGCACATCCGCTTTTACATAATTGTAAAAGCTTTTCAAAGCATCGCGAAGGGGTGGTGCCTCTTCAATCATTTCCTTCGTAATCCCCGTTAAGGCTGCAACCTCATTGGATGGCACAGCATCTGTTCCGACCAACGTATAAAATGTTTGGGTATCGACAATTTGATCGCCTTTAACCTTCACAGCACCTATGGATAAAATCTGGTCTCCACTGTATGGGTAAAAGCCGGTCGTTTCCAAATCGAAAACCGTAATACTCAAGTCCTCAAAAGGAAGATCCAGAGTGTTCTCATTCTTCATCTCTCTTTCCAGATTCCTTAAATAGGCCATATTCGATGGATCATTCTGATTCAATGAAGAAAGTCCACCACCGAGCTTTCCGGACAAATCCTTCACAAATTGTACAAAAGGGTTCATGTTCGACCCTCTTTAATGATGGTTTTCGCCATTTGATGTAGTTTTTGAGCCCTTTTGACTTGCTTTTTCAATTGCTGTTTTTCCTCTTTCGATAACTGTTCCACTTTAATGACGTGGACATGTTGATAATTTTCAGCATTTTTTTTCAGTTCTAACCGCTGCTGAAGAAATTGCCGGAACCCCTTCTCATATTCAGAAAGAGAAGGATAGAGTGAACGTAGCTCTTCAAATCTTGATAACGTTGAAGAACTTGCGACATGCTGAAAAAGAGACAGGATCCTCAAAGCATTAATGTATGGAAAATAGACCGTTTGTTTCAGATTGAAATGACCTTTTTTCTCTCCACTGTAATCTGGAAGCAATTGACCGAAAACCCCCACGCCCTTTTTTACGTAATTGACATTATCCATCAACCTCGTCAAAAGCTCAGGTTCTTCATTAATCACTGCAAAAGAAGTTTCTTTGACGTTAAGTAATAGTTCTGATTCGCCCACCAATACTCTGGAGTCGAAAAAAATAAGAAAATGCCGCAGTGACTGCCACTCGGCTTCTTTCAACCACTTTGAGATTTGCAGCGTGAACATTTCCACGGATTGACACCACAAAGGGTTGGAAGCCATCACATTCCCCTCACACCGTTCGTAACCAACAATGGCCATTCCTTCTCTAATCTCTTCCCCCAGTGATAAGTAATAGTCCTGATGCTCCTCATTCCCATCAAACAAAATTCCGTGATCTTGATCACTCCATAATGACTGCTCATATCTTCCGGCACTCCCCATTAGAAAAAATGCAAAAGGAGCAGGAGGCGGCCCCTGCTCACGTTCAACCTTTGCTTTTGCCAGATGGAAAGTGTGATGGATTAATTGGTCATGAAAAGCGTTCAACTGGAAATGATCTTTGCTTACTGATTCAATCATTTCTTCCCGCCATACTCTGATTTCCTCATATGTCTTAAACATTCATTCCATCCTTTATGATTACGTCTTTACGCCCCTGATTTTTTCTTTTGTGGAGGCGTTAAATTTTCCGGGTATCCATAACCGCCGTGTTCACTTAAGTCAAGACCCATGATTTCTTCCTCTTCAGATACACGAAGACCACCCATTGCTTTATCCATGATTTTCAAAATGATGAATGAAACGATGAACGCATACAACCCACTACTAACTACTCCGAGCGTCTGCACCCATAGCTGCTCCAATCCACCACCGTAAAACAAACCGGGGCGCCCCACAGAAGCAAGTTCTGGTGTTGCAAACAGTCCATTGGATAACGTTCCCCACACTCCTACGACACCATGGACAGAGAGAGCGAAAATGGGATCATCAATTCTCCTTTTATCAAAGAAACGCATACTGAAGAATACGATTCCACCACCAATCAAGCCAATCAAAACGGCTGCCCATGGTTCAACGAAAGCACAAGAAGCTGTAATCGCAACAAGCCCTGCAAGAGCACCATTCAATGTTGTCGGTACATCTGCTTTCCCAGTCACTGCCCACACCATCAGCATCGCGCCGATCGCACCAGCACCAGCTGCCAACTGGGTGTTCAGGGCTACGTAACCAAAGAATGCATCCGCTACCCCAAAGGTACTTCCTGCATTAAATCCGAACCAACCAACCCACAAGAGGAGGACACCTAGTGCTGTAAAGACCTGGTTATGTCCGGCAATTTCATTAGAAGAACCATCTTTGTTATATTTTCCAATACGAGGCTTCAAAATAATTGTGGCCGCTAAAGCAGCCATGGCACCTGTCAAGTGGACAACTGTTGAACCAGCGAAGTCCTGTTTCCCGTGTTCACCTAACCAGCCGCCGCCCCAGATCCAGTGAGCAATAACAGGATAAACAAGAATAGAGAATAAAATGGCGAAAATCACGTAAGCGACAAGTTTTGCCCTCTCAGCAAAGCCACCGAAGGCAATCGTCATTGCAATAGCTGCAAAAGCCAGCTGGAACAAAAAGTCTGTGGAACCAGCTAAGCCTTCCCCCATTGTCGTTGCATCCCCGTAAAAGAAATTAGAAAAGCCAATAAATCCATTACCCTCACCATAAATCAGTCCATATCCTAATGCCCAGAATACCATGGAAACAATACCGACAGTGAAAACCGTCTTCCCTGCAATATGGCCTGCGTTTTTCATTCGTGTCGAACCAGCTTCTAGTAGTATGAAGCCCCCTTGCATCAATAAAACCAGGATCGTACAGACGATGATCCAAAGATTATTCATTAAAAAAGTAGCGTCCATTCTCTTAACTCCCCTTATGTTAGATTTTATTACATTTTATGTTATTAAGCATTGTATCAAAGTCGCAATATTTACACAACTATAAATGTCAGGTTTCTTAACATAGGATATGAATAAAAATTCCTAAGTTGCTAATAAAGCCTCCACGACAGTCTTTTTTTACATTTTAAAATAAAAAAAAGATCCCAGTCGTTTGGGATCTAGAGTCATTCTACGCCATTGACTCCATGAAGGAGGTTATATTTTGTATGCTTTTGAAGTAGTTCCGAGACGGTAACGAATTGATAGCCTTCCTTTTTCAGTTTAGGGAGAATCTGTTTCAATGCTTCAACTGTCTGTGAACGATCGCCTCCAAAGTCGTGAAAAAGAACAATATCCCCATTCCTCGTATTATTTAAAACAGTTTTTACGATATTATGGACGCCGGGACTTTTCCAGTCTCTCGTATCTTGATGCCAGGACCACATGACCACCATATAACCTTCTTCATTGGCCGTATTGACGATAATATCGTTATAGACGCCTCCAGGAGGACGGAATAACCTCGGCGGAGCTCCAGTCAAGCTTTCAAGAACTTCTGAGGTGTTGTCCATCTCATGGATCAGCTCTTCTTTCGTAATACCTGTAAAGTCAGGGTGGTGAAAACTGTGGTTGGCAAGCTCGTGACCACTTTTCACCATAGACTTGATGATGGACGGATTCTCCTGAGCTCTTGACCCTACTACGAAAAAAGTGGCTTTCGCGTTATACTCTTGTAAAATATCCAAAATTTCCGGCGTGTACTCTGAGCTTGGACCATCATCAAAAGTGATAGCTATATACTTTGATGAAATGGGTACGTCCCAAATCGCCTTCCCTTGCTCCTCATAATAATTTCTAGGATGATCATTCCCGTAAACGCTTACAATGTTCATGTGAAAACCAATGACTAGTATTAAAAGATACAGGGTGGATTTTTTCAAGTGAAGCACCCCTTTCCTTTTTAATTAGTTTGTGGGTAATAAGCTCGCTTATCCCGACTAAAAAACGGAAAGTCTCTCCAAACAAAAAACCAGTTCCCTTTAGGAACTGGTTTCACAGTCATTGTTTTTGTGGTTTCAATATTGTCCTCTGCAAAGGAACACCACCCATGGGAACATTCCTTTCAAAAAAAACATACGGTTTTCCGTCCACTATAAAAATATAATCCCCTTTATAGTGTACTTCTTTATATCCTCTTTCTCTCAATTCTTTACTTATCGCTTGTACGTACTCTTGGTGATCCATATAACGTTCATCAAAATCAATTTGGATATGACCCTTCCGGTAACCCATCAACCAGTTGAAAAATAAAAACATGCCGATACCAACGGCGGCACCAAGTATTATATACATCCAAAACATATCATCACCCCACTACTACCTACGATTACGAAGCAACTGAGGATGAGGTTTCAGAAAAATAAAAAAAGACCAGATTTTTCTGATCTTTTCAACGAAAGCTCCTTCAACTCCAAGCACTCATTCCGCCTTTTACATTTGTGATTTTTGAAAAACCCTGCTTTTTCAAAACTTTGGCTGCATTCATGCTTCTCATCCCGCTTTGGCAAATGATAACGACTTCTTTATCTCTGTCCAATTCACTCGTCCGCTTTGGAAGATTGGAGAGAGGCAGATTTTTAAATGGCTTTTTATGATTCGCTCGATATTCACCGGGGGTGCGGACATCAATCCATTGCACATTTTTTTCTTTCAATCGATTCTGTAATTCCTGAACCGATATATTTTGAACACCTTTTACTGGTAAAAGCTTTTTAATAATAAACCAACCTATCAACAGGCCAATTCCCAAAGGAAGGATAGCTTCCATTTGTTTCACTCCTTATTTTTCAATCATACAAGGCATCGCTCGGCACTCCTGGTGCTTTGCAGGAATGGTATAACCGACCACTTCGTACCCTTTCCTTTTCAGAAGTCTCGCTGCCAAATTCTTTTCAACTTCATCTGAACAAACCAAAACAATCGGACGCTGCGGTATATCTTGATGATGTCTTTCTAAATAAGCCAGTGGCAGACAAATGGCATGATCCATTTTATCTTGAGATGATGTTTGATAATCCCTCGTATCCACAGGAACAACCATGCCATCATTCTTAGCAGCTATTTCGGACATGTCCATCTTTTTCACATGAGAAACCGGGAGATAACGATGAAGGATAAAAAGCCCTGATCCAACAATCAACGTTACAATCATTAGTAATGACATGATGTTCCTCCTTTTGTCTTGAACTAAAAACATTTTATACCCTACAAGGTATATGTGTCAACAATGAAAGTTCTTGTTTCCAAGGAATATTTAAGCAGAGATTGAGCCTATTTTCCAGAATAAGGGCTTGTGGCTTAATTATTCACTCTCCGATGATAATCGGAACCCTCTCTACCACCTTCGCCGGATAAGAAAAAGCCTAAAGCTTAGGCTTTAGGCTAATGAATCTCCTTAATTGACCATTCGATTTTGGTCTTTCCAAAACTTTTTCCTAATGACGACTTTTTGGATTTTTCCTGACGCAGTTTTTGGTAATTCTTCAATGAAAGATACACTTTTTGGTGCTTTGAAATGAGCCAGTTTCTCCCGGCAAAACAGGATCACCTCTTCTTCTGAAAGGGTTTCTCCTTCTTTCACTACCACTACCGCATGGGGTACCTCCCCCCACTTTTCATCTGGAACAGCAACTACAGCCGCTTCCAGTATGGACGGGTGTTCATATAAGGCCGCCTCTACCTCAATCGAAGATATGTTTTCTCCCCCACTGATGATAACATCTTTTTTACGATCGACAATTTCAATATTTCCTCCATCATCAACCACTGCCATATCTCCCGTATGAAGCCATCCATCTCTTATAGCTTCATTAGTCGCTTCCACATTTTTATAATAACCTTCCATCACGTTGTTTGATTTTGTCACGATTTCCCCAATGGATGTTCCATCGTTCGGAACTTCGTCTCCCAACTCATCCACGACCATTACCTGACTGCCGATCATACTGTAACCAGCTTTCGCTTTTAATCGGTAACGTTCTTCCGCTGGTCGATCGACATCCATAGATCGAAGTTCCGACGTAGTGATCAATGGTGAGATTTCTGTCATGCCGTACACCTGAACGAATTTCCACTTCAAGTCTTCTTCCACTTTACGGACGAACGCCGGTGGCGGGGCAGAACCTGCGATCACTACTCTGACATCATGGTCGATGGATGGCTGCTTCTCTTCGTACGCCCCTATGACCATGTTCAACACGGTCGGCGCCATATGTAGCACGGATACTTTATGTTCCTCTACTTTATCTAAGATCAATTGCGGATCTGTCTTGCGAAGCATCACTTGTGTAGCACCATTTGCCGTATAATAAAAAGGAGATCCCCATCCGTTCACATGGAACATTGGCAGGACATGAAGGAGCGTATCCTGATCCGAAACCTTTAGGTGATGCATAGATGACAAAGCATGGAGGTAATTAGATCGATGACTCAACAATACCCCCTTAGGATTTCCCGTCGTTCCGCTCGTATAAAGTAAAGACGCGATGTCTGTCTCCTCTACATTCTCCCGTTCAAAACGGTCGGCTGAAAACTGGGACAGCCACGACTCATACCCTTCACTGGAGGGATCTCCATGGACAATTACTTTTTCAATGGAAGGAAGGTCTTGCACAACTTCTTGCACTAACGGCAGAAGCGTATGATCGACGAGAAGTACTTTACTTTCACTGTGCTCTAAAATGAATCGGTAGTCCGTCGGTTTCAACCTTGTATTTAACGGAGTCATTACGGCCCCCAATTGAAAGACACCGTAGAATCCCTCAAGCATTTCCGTGGAATTTGGAGCAAGGTATGCGACCTTGTCCCCTTTCTTTACACCTAAGGATTCAAGCCCTCTTGATAACTGATTGACCCGAGCGTTTAACTCGCGGTACGTCAGTGTCCACTCCTCATCAATGATGGCCGGTTTTTCCCCATATAACTGTACCGCCCTGTCAAGAAATTCTGTCAATATCAATGGAACATGCATCGGATACCCTCTCCCTTTAGCAATTTTATTAAGCGCTTACATATTATTCTAATTGCAAACCTGTACTATATCAATAGATGAATGGATATTGTGTACCCAAACAGATAATTTCAGGCAAAAGAAAAAACTGCCGTTAAGCAGTTTTTTCACATCATCACTTTGTCTTCATTTACTACGTCGATTTCAAACCCAAGGTCTTCTATCATTTGATGATCCTTCGTACTCTCCTAGCCATCCGTCGTTAGGTAATCGCCGATGAAAATAGAATTCGCTGCATACAAGCTGAAAGGCTGAAGGCTCCTTAAATTCACTTCACGTCCTCCAGAGACGCGGATTTCTTTCGTTGGGTTGATCAAACGAAACAAGCAAAGTACTTTCAAGCAATAAGAAGGAGTCAGTTCATTTGTCCCCTCTAAAGCTGTTCCATCAATGGCATGCAAAAAATTCACGGGGATGGAGTCAGCGTCAAGCGCTTTCAAAGCACGCGCCATATCAATGACGTCCTGCTTCGTCTCTTTCATCCCTACGATGACCCCTGAGCAAGGCGAAATACCGGCCTGTTTGGCATAGTTGACCGTCCCGACCCGGTCATGGTATGTATGGCTCGTTGTTATTTCATCATGATGATTTTCTGAAGTGTTTATATTATGGTTGTAGCGGTCCACCCCTGCTTCTTTCAATTGCTCCGCCTGTTCGGCTTTTAATAAACCTAGACACGCACAAACTCTCATATCATACGCTTCTTTGATCTCTTTGACTGCTGATGTGACGACATCAAGCTCCCGCTTGGAAGGGCCCCGGCCACTCGCCACGATACAGTAAGTCCCCGATCCCATTCTAGACGCCTTTTCGGCACCTTTTACAATCGTATCCTTATCCATCATACGATATTTCTGAATGGGCGCACTCGAATCTCTGGACTGTGAGCAATACCCACAGTTTTCCGGACAGAACCCGGACTTCGTATTGACAATCATATTCAGTTTCACTTTGTTTCCATAATACGTTTTCCTAACTTGATAAGCTTGGTGTAATAAGTTTAGAAGTTCATCATCTGGACAGTTCAACACATCGTACGCTTCCTGATCTGTAATTTCTTCTCCATTCAACGATTTCTCCGCTAGACGACTCCACATACAGATTCCCCTTTCTGATGCCTCATTTAGTTAACCTTTAAAATTAAAGGTTAACATTTAGATAAAGAATACCATAAGTCATCAGAAAAATCACGATCCACTTCTGCTTTACATGTTTCATATAAGCTCCCTTTATTTGAAGACTCAGTTTCGAGATGTTTGTGTGAGTTTCGGGGCTACGGGAAACGGTTCGCTTTCCGTGGGGCGGGCGGTGAGCCTCCTCAGGCTACGCCTTCCGGGGTCTCACCTGTCCCACACGTCCCACAGGAGTCTCACCGTTTCCCTCCGCCCCTTTACTAATAAGTGTCTCGAAACCATTTGAACTATAACCAGCATGTGTGCTTAAGGTAATGAACTAAATGGAAACCTCTATATTCGCTCATTCCTAGCGTGAGAGCATGATATAGAGCGCTTTCTGCTTATACTACATGAATAGTGGAAGGCTCCCCCCACAGTATAGGGGGGCATTTCTCTCCTATATCGAATGGGGCGGTGGAAAGCGAGTAGCTTCCCAACCACCCTTGACGCTCAACCTGGGCAACGAACCCAGAAAACATCTCAAAATTGAGGCTTACACAATTCTGCCCTATAGTTTAATCACTCACACTACATCATTTACTGCTGAAGGTTACAGGGGTTTATGTAAAGAGAGCTGTCAGGCAGCTCTTAGGACTCTTCAAAACGGGCAAGGCCGCGACGGAAGGCTGCGAGGTGGTTCAGTGAGGCGTTCCTTAACTGTGTAAAAACAGTTCTCACATCTTCTGGCAAGTCGTACAATAAGAACTTTTCATACATGGATATGTTCTCAATTTCCCCCTGGACACCAGCAGCATACGCTGCTTTCACACTGTCAGGAGTGCTTACATACTGACTCGCATCATCGGATGGTATAGGAACTTGATACCTTGTGAAAAGTGTATTCAGAGCAGATATGTGCCGTTTCTCTGCTTCCTGGATACGGACGAATGTCTGGATATCACCAAATACCCTCCTAATATCGTCATAGCGGGCTTGTGCAAGGTATTCATCCTGGATGGCATATGTCAACATGTCTGAAAGAGTTAATGAAGAAGCGCTCAAGGCACCCGTTGCTCCATATTCCTGCTGCCTTATCTCAGAACGATCCCTTTGGGGAAATGAATGAAAATAAAGAAACCAAACGGCATGGTTCTGTTCATCAGCCGCAGCCTGACGGAACGTTTCTTTGATGGAGAGATCCTGTGCTTTACGCTCGATTTCATAATAAAAGTCAGTCGTCTTTTGTTCATCGACAAACGCCGCTTCTATTCCATCCCTATATTGATCGGGACATGGCTCAGTGATTTTCGGGGTTGGTTGCTTCCCTGTCAGTTGCTTATAAATATTGGTGAAAGCCTCATAATGACGAATTTCATCCTGCCGAATCTCATAAATTTGCTGTCTTGCCTGCTGTGTAGGGGCTAAATCAGCCAACTTATTGTAACAAGCAATCGCACCGTACTCCCCGTTAATGGCTTTCTCCACGTCTTTTACGAGGGACTGATCATTTTGGATACGAAAATAACCATCATAACCATATGGGTTGAATGTATATCCATACTGATTCCGATACAATAAATCCACCCTCCTTTTAGAAGTCATCAACCTATCCTATGAAAAACTGGGCGATTTTGTGTGCAAGTCGAATATCTTGAATCATTTATCCTTCAATGAAATGTGCGATATGAAGAAATTTTATAAAGGGTTCCAAAGCAAAAAAAGTGTGATGAAGAATTTCTCTTCATCACACTTCGAAGGTAGGAACTTTCACATGATTCTCTTAGACCGTCGTCATAACCTTTCCAGCTTTTAATAAAACCCACCAGGTGATGATGGTGCATTGGCCAGAAGAGGCTGTGGTTGTTTTCCGATCGGACGGTCACCCGTTGTCAACAGGGCTCTGCGTTCAAAAGCTCCAGGATACTCAACGACCCAACCTTCTTCATCAATGACTAGAGCGGTCTCATAATCCCTGCAGCGATATTGGAAGATCCTATAACCGTCGTTGTCACCTAAATACGTATACACTTGAAGCAGGGGAAATACTTCTTTCTTTAATACATCGATAAAAACCATTTTGAACGTTCGTCGTTCTCCTATATGCCAGGTCACACGATTGATCGGCAATGTGTTGGAAAAAGGGGTGATCGTCAAATCGATGTTTGTCGCACCGTCCAGATTCTCATCGTATCTTCCATTGACCCACCACTTATCCTGATTTTCCGCCTGGACTACAAAAGGCTCGGTCTCTTTTTCTTGATAAATCTTCACTTTTTTTGTTTTCCAATCTAGTCCGAGCTTCAAATCATAAGTAAGATGATGTGGCACTCCCTGATCCACAAGCAAAACCGTCCCTCGTACCTCCATATGATTCGTTAACTTTTTCAAAGTTAAATGCTCTGCCCCAGCAGACTCCAGGTGATTCCAAATCACACGTTGCTCCATATGATTCCCTCCTAAATGGATTTTGTGACAGACCCTTTCATCCGAATGACTTTGCCATCAAGTTCAGAACCGATCGAATTCATCCCTGTCTTCTCATAAAACCGACGCGCCCGAAGATTATCAGGGGCCACTCGCAAATGATATTCCTCCAGGTTACGTTTTTTGAAAAAATCGACCGCATAGTTATGAAGAACTTTCCCCATGCCTTTCCCGCGCTTGCATGGAATCAGGTAAAACAAGTGAATGTATCCGATCTTCCGGCCCTTATATATTTTCACGGATAACTCGAGCTGACCAATGACTTCTCCGCCCACCTCTGCCATAACGAAACCATCAGGGTACTGCTCTACTTTTTCAAGCACATAGAATAAGTAAACCTGTGCATTAAAGTCTTCGGTGTTTCCGAAGCTCACCTTAAACGAATCTTTACGGAAATCGATGATGGACTGCCGGTCTTCTTCCAAATCAATCGCTCGGAACTGAACCATCCTGCACCCTCCATTTTCTGCAAAACATCGTAGAAGTAAGGCGGGATGAATGAACGTCATGACGCGGAAGGCCCCCCTACGTGCCAAAACTCCTCCTCTCCATCTGAAAAAGATCAACCTCTGTCATACAGTTCCAAACTCTTTCTAGCTGGCCGCATCCCTCACTGCTTTCACGCTTTTGTTCGGGTGCTTGTGGAAGCTGTTTGTTATACGGTTACTGCTACAATTTGAATTGGCAGTACTCGTCAATGGTTATCTTTTTTTCAAAGGGAATACCATCTCGCTCCTCCTTCTCTTAAAATTCGCTACCTGAATTGAAATTCCTTCCTTTTTTTACATAGAGAATGATGAAGGACAAATACTAAGTTAATCATGATGCCTTCGTTTCAGAAATATATTCGTAGTAGGAGGTGAGGACGATATGTTTTCATCCAAATGGCGCATGCTGAAAAAAGAGTTGAAGGCCGCATTGAAATCGACTCCAGTCTCATTGACCGCAGAGGAAGACATGCTAGTGAAGGAAATGAGGAAGATCACTCAGGAAAAGAACCGAAACAACGCGACACGAACGATGGCGTATTTTCATTTTTTTGAGAAGCATCCTGAAATTCACTGGGCACTGCTCGCCCATCTCGTATCCAGAAACGCCGGCTGGAACATGACTGACCTGAAGGGTGAATATCTACCAAAGTTGCTGACAGGAAAAGAAGGAACAGACTTTTTCGTTTTCTTAGAACGGGGAAATTGGCTCATTTTTCAGGATGCCTATCCACAACTATTATTGTATGATGCCAGTTTGAAGCATGGCCGCCCCCTCTACCATCTGTTGGATGCGTTGAACGTATCTAAATTCATGAAGCCTTTTTGGGAACGCTTTTGGGAAAATGGAAATAGTGAAGAACTGACCAAAGCACTGATCGTTAATGAACAGCATTATATTGAAAATCGTGTGGTAAGAAACCACCTCTATATGGCGACAGTCATGGACAAAGTAATGTTCAAACTTCAAGATGTGCTTTCTATGAATCATATCCTCTTCCCTTATATGACCCCGATCCAGCAAAAGATAAAACTCGTCGGTGGAACCGTTCACCACTTTTCGGCCGTGGATGAACGCATTCTGCTCGGAAGATCCCTTTACGAGCTTCTTTATGGTGTGCGATCCCGCTTGGATCAAATCGTCCAATGGTGCTCCGCTCATGCTCACACGGGCTCGCGTAAAGATTACTGGCCGCAACTTTTCAACGATGTCAATGAAACACCTCCAGGTCATGTCCATGAAATGACCGTGAACCCATGCAAACGAAATCAGAACGGGCCAAAAATCTACAGTCCCCGGTTGGAGATTGTATGGGAGGACTGGGTCCATGCAGAGGCGGAGACAGGTGATTGGTTCAAAAGTGTAAATATCCTCGAATTGATGAAAAAAAATGCAAAGGAATTCAGTGGAGATATTGAATCGTTGTACTGCCGGACGTTGGAAGAAATCGAGTTCGCCTCCCAAACGAAACATGCCTTCTTTCAAAACACAGAAGGACGATCCGGAGACCGTCCTTAGCTATGTAACTGGTTTCCTTGAGATGTTTGTTGGATCCGTTCGAGAACCTTACAAACGATAAGTCCGGAATTTCCAGATGAACAGAATCGCCGGTATCAGCAAAAACTTGCTCTGTGCTTGGGGTGAGTTCTGCTAACAACTGCTGGTACTCCTGCCAATGTTCGGAAGGATGATTCGCGCTGATGACAGTGACGCAGAGAAGGTTGGATAGACAGGGTTTCCTTCATAATCCCTCCACTATTTTTTGGCGGATTGATCTTCTTCATACGCCGCAAGGAAGCTTTTCGGGCGATAGCCAACATAGTTCAATGCCTGTCTAGATTCTTCATTCCACTCGTTACGTCCGACTTTCTGCTTCCTTAACGGATGGATAGCCAAATCAAACACCCTCCTCCGATGTCCAATCCTGCTAATAGAAACAAATAGTTGGATCATTACGATCACTCATGTAAAAAACTATATTTATCATTTCCAGGAGAACTATCACCCGTCACAGACCAAAACTCACCATCAAACTTCATAAGAAGGACTTAACTCACTCCAGACATCCAACCGGTTCCCCTGCAGATCCTCAAATACAAAATTCAAACCAGGATGGCCCCTGTCTTCGATTTCGCCGACCGAGACTCCTTTGCCTTTTAATTCTTTATGTAAAGCCCTCAAAGCTTCTACTCCATTCACTTCGAATGTAATCGCAAAACAAGAGCTTCCGCCCACATCCATGAAGTTGGATGTTTGTTCCGGCGATGATTTCACTAAGAATATACTGAGGCCTGCTAAACCTATGATGGCTTTCTGGTTATCTTGATAATTGATGTCAGCTCCAAGCTTTTCTTGATACCAGATTGCGGATTTATCCACTTCTTTAACAGGTAAATAAATGGTCCCTACTCGGATTAATGAATGGTTCATGATTCGTCGTCCTCCTATCGATATATGTATTCCACCAAACCCTTGAAACTCCTTCCATCACCATAGATTTCTAATGAAATAAAAGCTCCCGTTTGTAGAAGACTCAGTGTCGAGATGTTTTCGGGGTTCGTTACCCAGGTTGAGCGTCAGGGGTGGCTGGGAAGCTACTCGCTTTCCTGTGGGGGAGTGGTGAGCTTCCTCAGGCTAAAGCCCTGCGGGATCTCACCTATCTCCTTTCTCCCACGGGAGTCTCGCAGCTTCCCAACCACCCCATTTGTTATATACGAGAAACGCCCCCCTTTACCAAGTTGGATTGTCTTCCGCTATTACAATGTTAAAAGCATAAAACGCTCTGTATCAATCTTTCAGGGTTCAAATACCTGGGCATGGGAGTTTTAACCTTATACTCCGCTCAAACCGAATAGCTGATTATTCGGGAAGTGGTTTCGAGACACTGATATTGAAAAGGGGCGGAGGGGGATGGCGAGACTCCTGCGGGAAAAAAGTGCAGGGTGAGACCCCACAGGACGAAGTCCGAGGAGGCTCACCGCGCTCCCGCGGAAAGCGAGCTATTCCCCGCAGCCCCCATCCTCTCAACAAAATTCTCGAAACTGATTCTTCAAGAAACCTGCCATATTCTTTAATGACTCAGGAAAAAGAAAAAGGGCAGGCGTTAGTTATAACGCTGCCCTTTTCTGTCATTTTCTTCTTCCTCTTCCCTTTCTTCTTCATGAAAAGGCGTTTCTGCTTGTCCGCTCACGTAATCGAACGGTGTATAGGAGTTGTCCGGGTACTGCTTTTTCACAAACATACGATAAGCGGTGCGCAGGACAACGGAAACAATCAAGCAGGAAAACAGCACTGTAATGATTGTGGAAACCATAAACCGCTCCTTACACTTTTAATTTAACGGCTCTTGTGGCAAGCATTGTTTTTATATGGTGATCAATCGTTCTTCCACCGCCGAAGTCATCCTCATAGATTCCTGCAATGACGAAGCCTGCATCCGTCTGGCCTTGTAGTTGGTCTTCCAGTGTGTGACCGAACTCAAGCGTTTCGCCTTCAATCACTTCTTCTTCTTCAAGTGCGGAGTAAGGAATCGTATGAGCCACTTCCAACTTGCCTTCGTCCTCTTTATCTGCATCAAACAAATAAAGGACAGGATTCATAAAGCCAGAAATGAGCGTTCCTTTATCCTTCAAAACACGGGCCGCTTCCTCCCAAACCGGTCGTACATTCTCGATGAATACGTTAGCGACAGGGTGGACAATCAGATCGAACGTCTCATCTGCGAATGCGGATAAATCGGTCATGTCACCTTTAACCGTTTTCAATTCCAGCGCTTCTTGTTCAGCTACCCTTTCGTCTTGTTGAAGCTGCTTTTCCGATAAATCAAAAACGGTGACGTCAGCACCTGCAGCAGCAAGAACAGGGCCCTGCTGGCCGCCTCCGGATGCGAGGCAGAGGATTTTCATCCCTTTCAACGGTTCGGGGAACCAGCTTCTCGGCACCTGTCGATCGGCGGTCACACCGATCGACCACTCCCCGCTACGAGCTTTTTCGATTGTTTCATGCGTGACGCTTTGGGTGTAACGTACCCCGTCTTCCACTTTTTTGTCCCATGCTTTACTGTTATGTTCTGTCGTTTGGCTCATCTCTCTCTTCCCCTCTTTTTTCAATCCGTAAGTTTTTGCTTCCCTCTTTAAATGATAGAAGTTCAAGCTGAATGGCCACTGGTGTGCATACGGTTTCCATATTGGTATTTAAGCTCGTCTATAAGAGATACTGCATCCTCATCGGATAAGTTTTCTAAGTAAATGTTCTCTTCCTCACCTTTGTCTAATTTTATGGAAATCACATCATCCATTTTCTGAATACGATGAACTTCTTCATCTGTCAGACGCGTATTTGGATCAGCGATTCCAACCCGTATGTCGAGAACATCATCCTCTAAACACACATAATTACGTTCAGGCATTTTGTAATAATGAATCATTTGCCAAAGCCCTAATAGAAAGATTACACCTGATCCGAAAACGATAAACGATTCAACACGTCCGTGCAAATACAGAGAAAGTCCTAGCGGTAATATACCTGTGAAAACGTTAAACAAAGACCCCCACGCTTTTTTTCTCCATCGTTCTGTGTTGCTATATTTATAATTCAAGATATCACCTTCTTCAACCTCTTTCTGCTAAACTGATCTCCCTAGTGGACTATGAAAAGACTGATTCAAGTTTCTTCGGATTCTCCCAGAATGATACGGATGAGTGGAAAACTAAGGTCTTGGATTTTGTTGAAATCTTTTGAATATCCCAAACAAAACCCTCACTCCTTATGCAAGACTTCCTCATCAGACAAGTGGATCACCAGCGGTTGGACGAATAGGACGATTACTAAAAGGAAGACAGCGAAAAACAGGGCTGACGGCAGGCGCATTTGGAACGTTTCTATTAAAAACATAAACACTAAAAATGCCGAAACTGCTAATATCCCTGAACGATGATAAGATCGTCTCGTAGAGAAATGTTCCGCTCCACAATGCGGGCATTCTTTCCTTCCGGTGACTTTTATCGATGAAAGCAGCGCTTTTCCAAATGTCCAACTGCGGCCACATGCCTTACATCTCACTCCGTTCACTCTCCTTTAATGCTTCCACTTCTTTTTCCAAACGTTGAATCCGCTCCGCCTCGCCTGTTGATCGAATGTTACGGACAACCCCAAGAAAACACCCGATGACAGCGAGCGTCACTCCTATCGTTCCAATGAAGAATACAAGGAAAAAATCGATCATTTTGTTCCCTCCTGCCTTTCTATACGGTCGATAGGATCCGAATGTTTCAATTTTTCCAAAAAATTAAATGAATAGCAACCTAAGCAAAAGGAATAACGACCGTCTTGAAACGAATATTCATCTGATAGAGCGCAATAGCGCCCTACCAAGAGGAAGTAGCGCCCCAACTCTAATTCATAGTTGACTGAACTTAAAAAATCACAAAAAATAAGCACCCCCTGCGGAGTGCTTATTTTTTGTAGGATTTCCAATCAAGCTCACTTTCGTTCAGCAATTCTTCAAAGCTTTTGTTCGCTTCTGCGCGCTTGCGCTCTTCAATGCGGCGTTGCTTTTCCTGTTCTTCCCGCTCGACGGCCTGCTGTTTCAGTTCCGTCTTTTTTGATTTCAGTTTGGAAAGAACATCGGCATTCAGCTGGTCTCCGAGTGATCCAGATTGTGGCTTTTTCTTACTCATACGGTCGCTCCTTCTTTCACGTCTTTGATCGGGATGATCGGATTCAGGATCCCGTCCGGGCTGGAAAGGCGGAACGTGCCCTTCATAAAGTCGAGCTTCATATCCTTTTTGAAAAAGGTCGCCTGCTGATCATCAATAATGACGGCATAATCATCATTTTCTACTTTTCGATCGGTAGAGCGCTCCTCTTTCTCCAGACGAATGGTTGGCAGTCCATTCACGCCACAGCCACATCCTTCAGTGTCATAGAAAAGCCGGATGATCGGACGCTTGGGATCATGGATTTGTTCTAGCTGCTGCTTCGCTTCTTCAGTGATGCGTAATTTCATCGTTCATCCCTCCTGTTTCTTCTATTGTAAGAAAACAGAGCTTCGGAGGCAACGGTTCTGCTTTATTCTGCGTAGTGTCCGCCGACAAGGCGACTGCGGTGGCGTGCGGTCCCTGCATTTGTCCATGAAACCGCGCGGAGAAGCATATCCTGTCCGTAACGCTCGCGAATTTCATCCATCACATAACCGAGGTCCCTTTTTTTATCGCGCCCGTCATCAAACAAGTCGAGTTGAACATTCGCATCTTCCGTAATGTTTCCGAGGGTAACGGAAATGCGGCGGACGACTCCGCCGTTATAAAAGCGGTGGAACAGGGTGAGGCAGGCGTGATAGATGTCCATGGTAATGCTCGTCGGATGCTCAATGGATACCGACCGGTGAAAGCCACCCGCACCTTCACTTTTGCTATAACCGATCCCAAGGGAAATCGTTCTCCCTGCGTGGCCTTTTTTCCGGGCACGACGGGCGACTTCCTCACACATTTCGAGAATGACGTACTTCACCTCTTCCGGATCTTGGTAATCACGAAGGAGAATCTGACTTTTTCCATAGCTTACCTGACCGTGAATGATGGGAGCACCGGGATCGGACAAGTCGATGCCATTCGCGTGGTAGTAAAGCTGGTTTCCCATCACACCGAACGTTTTCTCGAGGCGATCGAGTGGGAATTTTGCCAGTTGACCAACAGACCAGATGCCCATACGATTCAGACGGTGCTCAAGTCGTGGTCCAATCCCCCACATTTCTGACAGAGGAGCGACCGACCACAACTTCTCTTGAAAGTCATCATACGTCCAGCGAGCGATGCCTTTCTTTTTTGCTTCAAGATCAAGACAGAGTTTGGAAAGCAGCATGTTCGGACCAATGCCGATTGCAGCATCCAAATGGAACGTTTCTTTTAATTCATCCACGATCATTTGAGCCGTCTCCTCCGGGACGCCGAATTTTCCTTTGTTGTCCCCTACTTCTAAAAAGCTTTCGTCGACGCTGTACGTATGGATCTTTTCTTTTGGAACGAATTTATGAAAAAGGTTCGTCACTTGAGTGGACACTTCTAAGTACTTCCTCATTTGTGCGGAGACGATGACGATTTCCGGCGCGGAAGGAATTTCGAACAGACGGCTTCCTGTACGGATGCCGTATTTCTTTTTCATCGCCGGAGTCGCAGCCAGTACGACACTACCTTTCCGGTTCGTATCCGCCACGACAGCAAGCGGAACCGTGAGCGGATCGAGTCCCCGGTCAATGGCCGCGCAGCTTGCATAGAAACTCTTCATATCCACACACAAAATTCCCCTGTCCGGGTACCTTCCATAATCAATGCTCGGATGTCCCATGCCGCCTCCACCTCCTTTACCTAGTATATCCTCATTATGCGAATATATGTTCGCATTTGCAAGTACCAATTCCTTCTACCCTTTCCTGTTTGACCAGGTCCTTACAAATATTGGTGTACCAGGTCATACATATTTTTCCACTGGATCCCATACAAAAACCTCTTCCTTATGAGGAAAGAGGTTTGTTTTGAATCATTTTTTGTTGAATTGTTTTTGCATGAGTTTTTCCATTGCGACTGGTGCGAGAGAGTAGACTTTGCTTCCGGAATCCATCCAGGAAGGCATATTGATCTCCCGCTGTTTCGTAAATAAATGGTCGACGACAGTCCTTGCTACGTGGTTCGGGTCAAGCATGATCTTATCGACAGACTTCTCATACTTCCCGCTCGGGTCCGCCTGTTGAAAGAAATTCGTTCTCACAGGTCCGAGGTTGACGGAAGTGACATAGATGCCTAAAGGCTCTACTTCCATCCTTAACGCATTTGTGAACCCTATGACCGCGTGCTTAGTCGCTGCATAAACCGCTGATTTCGGTGTGGCGATTTTGCCTGCCTGCGACGCTATATTGATGATGTGTCCTTCTCCATGCTGCACCAAATGAGGCAACAGCTGATGTGTGGCACGAAACAACGACTTCACGTTAACAGAAAGCATACGCTCGATATCCTGCCAATTCGATTCGGCCACTGGATCAAACACGGCGATCCCTGCATTGTTAATCAGCCCATCAATGGATCCATGTTCATAACAAATCCGATCAATCGTATCTTTCCACTCGGCATCATTGGATAAATCTGCAGGGTACCAGGGACTATTAACACCAAAGGCTTCTTCAATCTTCTCTGCGATAATTTCTAATTTGTGTGCGGTCCGTGCAACAAGGATCGGAGTCCCGCCTTGCTGTGCAACGTGAATCGCGAGAAATTCGCCAATTCCACTCGAGGCCCCAGTAATCAGCACTTTTTTTCCTTTTACTCGTTCATTCATTCGATCACCTATTTGCTTGATAGAATTTTTCTCCGTCTACGTAAGAAACCTTAAGTTTCTCCACGCTTTCTAAGTAGTCCAGTTGTCCGATTGTTTCTGACATCGTCAAACCGAATTGATTTTCGATGTGTTTCGGAAAGAGACGCTTGCATACGTCATATGCACGTAATGGCCCCTCGCTAAACATCCGAAGCACCTTTTCCGCCCTCTGTTCCTGCTTCTTCAATCGTTCTAGAATCAGGTCGTGCGCTTGATCGAAAATTTTCCCGTGCCCTGGATAGACCATACCAATCTCCCACTGTAACAACTTTTCCATAGAATCGCGATAATCAAGCAATGGCCTTGGCCGTGCCTCTCCTTTATTGTGAGGTGGCTCAAGTAAAGGGTTTGAAGAAATATGGGAAAGTAGATGATCTCCACCAATCAAAGCCCCGTCGCCTTCTCTATAAAAGGACAAATGGCTTTGGGCATGGCCGGGAGTTTCAATCGTGACCCATTCTTCATGACCTGGTAACCGATCGCCTTCGGTCAACTCATGCGTGAGCTTTCCTTCTGACGTCCATTTCAATGTCTTCCTCAATCCCTTTAACAATGGGAAAAAGCGCTCAGGAACTCCAGATTCCTTGTACATGCCTTTGAAAAATTCCTCATAATGAGAAAAGTATGCTTCTTCCCGCTCAAGCCAAGGCTTCAATATGGGGTGGCCGGCGATGGTTCTCACGTTTGGCAGTCGTTCGATAAGCCCCATATGATCGGGATGGTGATGAGTCAAAATCACCTGTTCGATATCTTCCGGTTCGTATCCCGCTTCCTTTAACTGTTCGACCAAGACTTTCCAGCACTCTTCTGTCTTCACACCTGCATCGATAAGGGAGAGCCGGTCACCTTTTACTAGATAAACATGAACATCCCCCACCGCATACGGGGTCGGCAATGTGAACTGTATAATAGTATCCTTCAATGTTTTCATAACACTTCCTCCATACTGAATGATCATTCACTTTTCTACATTGTAGCATGATTGCCAGATCTTTTCCTCCTATATGACAAAGATTACGAGCGTCTTATTATTCATAATTCTTTTTCTAGTGGGACTTTTTCCAAAAGACTTCAAATAAAAATTACATACCATTATACTTTAACGCGTCATTGTAAATTTTAAAGAAATGTAAAGGTCAATAAGGAGGAAGATCATGGAACAACAAGAAAAGAAAGGGTTGACAATGCGCATACTCGACTGGATTGAGCGCGTCGGGAACAAATTGCCACACCCTGTCACATTGTTCGCAATATTTGCACTCATGGTTGTCGTCGCTTCCTGGATCTTCTCCACGATGAACGTGGAAGTTGAAGACCCAGCAACCGGCGAAACGTTACAAGTCGTCAACTTGCTTTCCAGTGACGGCATTCAATACATGTTTGAAAGCATGGTAGAAAACTTCGTAGGCTTCGCGCCGCTAGGTACCGTCCTCGTTACGATGCTTGGTATCGGAATCGCCGAGCGTTCAGGGCTGATCAGTGCTATGCTTCGTGGACTCGTTACATCCGTACCACGTTCACTGATGACAGCAGCGCTCGTATTCGGTGGTATCATGTCCAGTATGGCAGCTGATGCCGGTTACGTTGTTTTGACACCACTCGGAGCAGTTCTATTTGCTGGTCTTGGACGTCACCCACTTGCAGGTCTTGCTGCAGCATTTGCGGGTGTTTCCGCTGGTTTCAGTGCCAACTTGCTCCTCACATCATTGGATCCACTGCTTGGTGATTTGACGATTCAAGCGGCAGCGACCATTGATCCTGCGTATGCGGATACGATCCTTTATACGATGAACTATTTCTTCATGATTGCATCTGTTTTTGTTCTTACGATTGTCGGTACACTTGTAACAGACAAAATCGTCGAGCCACGTCTGGGAGATTACAAGGGTGGCGTGGAAGAAGAAGTCAACTACCTTTCTCCACTCGAGAAAAAAGGTATGATTGGTGCTCTGATCGCGTTCATCGTGACGATCGGGCTGCTATCCCTGCTCGTCGTACCATCCTGGGGACCATTGCGTAACCCTGATGATTTCTTAGCATCTCCATTTTTCCATAGCTTAGTGCCTGTCATTCTGATCATGTTCTTCGTTCCTAGTTATGTTTACGGGAAGATTACAGACGAGATCAAGAATGATAAGGACGTAGCCAATCAAATGTCTGATACGATGGCAAGCATGGGAATTTACATTGTCCTTGCCTTCACGGCTGGTCAATTCGTTGCCTATTTCAACCATACGAATCTCGGAAAAGTCATTGCTGTCAGCGGTGCTGAGTTCTTGGATTCCATCGGTTTCACAGGCATTGGTCTAATCATTGCATTCATGTTCGTAGCTGGTTTCATCAACCTGTTCATCGGAAGCTCGTCAGCGAAGTGGGCGATTATGGCTCCCGTATTCGTTCCGTTGATGATGCAGCTCGGCTACTCTCCGGAGCTTACGACACTTGCTTACCGGATTGCCGACTCTACGACGAACATCATTTCACCATTGATGCCATACTTCGCAATCGTCATTGCGTTTGCCCAAAAGTATGATAAGAAGGTCGGTATTGGTACATTGATTTCTACCATGCTTCCTTATTCCATTGCATTCTTTGTCATTTGGACATTGATGCTGTTGATTTGGATGCTGACCGGGTTGCCAATCGGTCCTGGAGCAGGATTCGAATACAATGGATAATCCATCATAAACGAAAGCGTCCGGATTTCATTTCCGGACGCTTTTTTTATCCTATATCCTTACCTGATGGGACAGGATCATTAAACTTTTCAAACAATCGGTCGCGTCAGAGATGCCCACCTTTGAAGTATCAATCACCACATCTGCGCCGGCCCTTAGTTTTGGCAGCACATGAGTGAAACTTTCAATGATTTCCTTCCTCTCCTTTGGAGACTTTCCATAAGGATTTGTTTCTCTTTGATTCACACGATCAAGCATAACATCCAAGGCAGCCTCGAGGAGAACAACGTAATCAAAAGATTTATAAAACTTCCCTTGGTTTGAATAACACCCTGACAGGATTAAATGAGTGTGCCTTTTTCTTTCGATGAGATGGGAGATTTTTTCTTCATCCCACACGATTTCCTCCCCTTCTCCTGTAGTGACTTTCTTTGTGTAGCCGTGATTATCGGTATCCACCACATGGTACCCTTCATTTTCCAACCTTTGCAGTACACTTGTTTTACCGACACCAGATAACCCTGTCACAAAAATAACTCCCACTCTACCACCGACCTTTTAGAGAAGTTTGCTCAAAGATCCTTTCATCCCCGGTCCTTCTTAAAGAACTCATGAATGACCTGCGTCAAAATCTTCGGCAGCTTTTCAAAACTGTATGATAATTCCAGACGTTCCGTCCATTGATGCGGATCCCTTCCTAATGGTCCGATGTTGATAATTGGCATTGTGATCGATTCCATCACTTCTGTCGGCCACTCAAAACCATTGCCGTGAATTGGCATCTGTTTCGTCAAATCCGATAATGAAGACGTAGAGGATGTGGGTCCGATAAAACTCAAATCGCTCAAACCTGTAAAATACTCTACCACTTCAAGCTCTTCTCCGAACTTCTCCCTGGCATAATCGATGGCCGTTTTGGCCCCATGCTGGATGAAAGGATCATCGTTCGACGACACCGCCGGATAAAAAGGTGGACTGTAGAAAAGGACAATCATCGGGCTGATATCTTTACATATGGACGCCAGACTTTGGACAAGAGTCGTAGAGAAATCACGATCGCCCTAGTCCCTTAAGTTAACTAACCGATTCTGCCGGCGGTCGACCTCCGTTTTTCCATACCGTGCGACCGCTTCTTTGTACAACTGATCATATGTCAGAATGGTGATATCAGGATGGAAAGCGGACGTTTGTGTTCCTTCCAGATAAAAAGATGCCTGATGATGATAATGATTAATGATTTTAGCTTTCGCCCGTTGCGCTGCCTGTAAAAGTTTTTCATTCAGTTCTGCTATCGACTGCTTCATATAGAGGACATTATACATGGCGACCGCTGCCTGGGGAGTCTGCACCGAATATTCAAATTTCAAGTCACGCTGCATCAGACTGAGCGGGGGCGGCGTCCGTTCTCCTCCGACCTTTTCGATAAAGGCTTCATTCAATTCCATTTCCTGTGCTAAATAGCTGACCATCAGATTGGCATTCAATCCTCCGAACGGTTCACCCGCATGCGTTTCTTTTCCGTAACATAAAAAACCCGGCAGTGTCTTTCCTATGGAACCTGTGTACAAATAATAAGCTGGATCGCCTGGATATTTGCTGAACATCGGCTCCCCGTTCAAAGCCGCTTTATAGACGAGGTCTTCCTTATCCCGAATCTCCGCGAGGGCAGGAAGAGCAGCCAGCATGCCTTCGGAGTTCACTTCTTCATCAGGGACAGCTACGAGAAGTAGATTGCCGTCAAAGCCCCCGGCCATCGCTTTTTCCAAAAGGGATAGGTGGACGGTAAGGCCTGCTTTCATATCCATCGTTCCACGTCCGAAAAGCCAATTTCCGGACTCCAAATCGCGGGCCGCCTCTTTTGGCAGATCTTCGATATTCTTATGTAGCTCTTGAGTGAGCTCACGCGGGTAGAATGCAAGGTTCTGGTAGGAGCCGTAATCTTCAATCCCTACGACATCGACGTGGGAAATCAACACAAGCGTCTCCTTGGCCTCATCTTTTTTCACTAAGGCTGTCAGTAATTGACGCCCATCGTCCAGCGGGTGCAAGTTGAGGTGGCTGGGCCGTTTTTTATAATAATCGCGATCTTCTAAAATATAATATAAGTATTCGATGATTGCGATTTCCTCATTGCTGTTCGTTATACTAGGGTACTCAACAAGAGAACATAGTAGATCCGTCAACTGCTCTTTCGTCTGCCAAACTGTCATGGGGTCACACTCCTTATTGACTTTTCCTGGATTATCAAACACAATCAAACTCATAAGCTACTTGGAAGAGGTGAACGTCACGATGAAAACCCTTATTTACGCTCATCGAGGAGCGAGTAAGCTGGCGCCGGAAAATACGATGCCCGCCTTTGAACTGGCACGTGCAGCCGGAGCTGATGGAATCGAGACCGATGTGCAGCTTACGAAAGACCAAATCCCCGTCCTCATCCATGATGAAAACCTGAGACGCACCACCAACGGAACAGGGTTCGTACAAGATTATACATATGCTCAGCTCCGCCTGCTTGATGCAGGAAGCTGGTTTTCTCCTAAATTTTCTGACACTTATATTGTAACACTGGACGAGTTTCTTCGCTGGTTTCGGGACCAGCCCATGTTTTTAAATGTCGAACTGAAAACCAACGTCATTGCATATAAAAACATCGAGCGGCTTGTCTATGAATCTCTAAAAAGGTATCACGTTCTGGAACGGACCGTTATTTCAAGTTTCAATGCTGAATCCCTCACACGCATGAAAGAAATCAATCCATCGATTCAGACAGCATTCTTAACATCGACCAAAATGCGGAACCTCCCTCAATACGCGAAGTCCGAAGGGTGTGACGCTTTGCATGTAAAACACCGACTGCTGGATAAAAAGCTTGTAAAACGCTGCCACAAGGAAAATCTCGACCTTCGCATCTATACAGTAAATCGTCCTGCCATGATGAAAAAGTGTTACAGCCTGGGTGTGAATGGAATTTTCACAGATGTTCCTCATCAGGCTATTGAATATCGAGATCTTTATCGAAAACGGAGAAATCGATAATATGTTCTGGGTGTTTTTTGGACTTCTGTTTGTATGGATGATTCTCCTTGTGGACTTCCTTCTAGGAATCAGGAAAATTCCAAGGCTTGAAGATACCGTTCCTTCGCAAACGGATGAGCTCGTTTCTGTTATCATTGCGGCGAAAGACGAAGAAGACTCCATTCGTGAAACGCTGCATACCCTTGCGCATCAAAAAAACGTGAGGTGTGAAATCATCGCTGTGAACGACCGCTCCAGTGATCGAACAGGTGAGTTCATCGACAAAACAGCTGCGTTATACTCTACCATTCGAGCGGTTCATATTAACCACCTGCCAGAAGGGTGGCTGGGGAAAAATCATGCTCTGAAAAAAGGCGCCGAGCTTGCCGCTGGCGCTTATTTGCTTTTTACAGATGCGGACATTCAATTTGACGAACAGACCCTCTCTAAAGCGATGACAGCCATGAAAGTTGAAGAGCTCGATCACCTCACAGCAGCACCGGATCTAAAGGCCCGTTCTTTTGCGTTACGAGGCTTGATCTCCTACTTTTTGTTTGGTTTTGGTTATTTAAAACGACCATGGACGGCGAACCAGAAGAAAACTAGAGGGGGTATGGGGATCGGAGCTTTCCAATTAATGACAAATTCCTGTTATCAAAAGACCGGAACCCATGAAGCGGTGCGTTTCCGACCTGATGATGACCTTGCCCTCGGGCAGAGGATCAAGGCGGCTGGCTTCAGACAAAAACTCGTAACGGCCAAGCAGCTTCTTTCTGTCGAATGGTACCCTGACTTCAAGTCCGCTCTTCAAGGTTTCGAAAAGAATGCGTTTGCTGGATTGAATTATTCTATTTCCCTCTCCTTGTTTGCTCTTTTCGGTGTCCTGTTTTCGCAGGTGTTTCCGTTCATTTTCGTCTTTTCCGGTGATCCTTCCGTTCAAATCATTAGCGCAATCAACATCCTTTTGTTATTTTGTTTATATGGTTTAACGACCCGTTCTTTCACAAACTATCCATTAGGGATGATTTTCGGTCTGCCGATTTTTGCTCTTTTGTTTGTTTTTATGCTAGGCAGAGCACTTATCCTGACATGGGTTCGTGGAGGAATTGAATGGCGCGGGAACCGGTATTCCATCAAAGAACTAAAACAATTTTTCCGTAACTCGGAGGAGGATCACCGTTGAAACATAAATTATTTGAACCTTATACAATAAAAAACATCACGTTAAAAAATCGTATCGTTATGTCTCCGATGTGTATGTATTCTTCAGACAATCAGGACGGCTATGCACAGCCTTTTCACCTTACCCATTACGAAAGCCGCGCGGCTGGACAAGTTGGACTGATCATTACAGAAGCGACAGCTGTTTTACCTGAAGGCCGTATTTCACATGAAGACCTTGGCATCTGGAGTGACGAGCATATTGAAGGTTTACAAAAAATCAATGAAGGCATCCATCGCCATGGAGCTAAAGCAGGCATTCAGCTGGCTCACGCCGGACGAAAAGCCAACTTAAGGGATGAAATTTTCGCCCCGAGTGCTGAAGCTTTCAGTGCATCCATGAAGGTCCCGACAGAAATGACAAAAGAAGACATCGAGCGAACAGTGGAAGCCTTCCGTGTGGGGGCTGCCCGATCTGAAAAAGCGGGCTTTGATGTCATTGAACTTCACGGAGCCCACGGGTATTTGATCAACCAATTCCTCTCCCCTCTTACAAACAAGCGGGACGATGAATATGGAGGCACCCGTGAAAACCGATATCGTTTCTTGCGTGAGACGATTGAAGCGGTCAAGCAAGAATGGGATGGACCACTGTTCGTCCGAATCTCTGGAGAAGAATATCATGATAATGGAAACAACATGGACGATTTTATCTATTTTGCCCGTGAGATGAAGTCTCAAGGTGTTGACCTCATCGACGTCAGCTCCGGTGGTGTCGTTCCTGCTGCGATCGACCCTTACCCAGGATACCAGGTCACGTATGCAGAACAAATCAAACAGGGAGCTGGCATCGACACGGGGGCCGTCGGCCTGATTACAAGTGGCAACCAGGCAGAAGAAATCTTGCAAAATGAACGAGCCGACCTGATTTTCCTAGCCCGTGCTCTCTTAAGAAACCCGTATTGGCCGAAAGAAGCAGCTGATGAACTCGGCTACCAATTAGAAGGACCAAGACAATACACTCGCGCTTGGTAAACACCTGTGAACTGCCGGATACACATCCGGCAGTTTTTTTATGGCTTTTCAAGTGTGTTCTCCCCCTTCTGGTGGTATCATGATAAGTGTAGGAGAGTGTTGGCAATGGAACTATTTTTTTTAGGTACGGGATCTGGTGTCCCATCAAAAGAAAGAAATGTCTCCTCCCTTGTCCTCCGCCTTCTTGAAGAGCGGGGAACGACATGGGTCTTTGATTGTGGAGAAGGCACACAACAGCAAATATTGAATACAAACATACGTCCGCGACGAATTGAAGTGATTTTTATCACCCACCTTCACGGGGATCATATATACGGACTGCCTGGATTATTGAGCAGCCGTTCTTTCCAAGGTGGAGAAACACCTGTAACCGTTTACGGTCCGCGCGGGTTAAAAGATTACATTGATATCAGTCTCGAATTAAGCGGAACGCACCTTCGTTATCCCCTTTACATAGAGGAAGTGGAGGAAGGTGAGCTTTTCGAAGACGAACAGTTTGTTGTAGAAGCCGTCAAACTGGAACATGGACTTGAAAGCTATGGATATATCCTGAAGGAAAAAGACCAACTTGGTGAACTACAGCCGGACAAGCTGAAAATGCTGGGTGTCAAACCCGGCCCCATTTATCAAAAGATTAAAAATCAGCCAAGGACGGTCCTTGAAGATGGAAGAATCATCCGTCGCGAAGATGTGATAGGACCGCCAAAAAAGGGGCGTAAAGTTGCCATTTTGGGTGACACCCGCTACCTTCCACACCTTGAAGTGATTTTGAAAGACAGCGATGTCCTCGTCCATGAGGCAACTTTCGCTGGAGATGAAGTAAAGATGGCTCATGATTATTTTCATTCCACCGTCAAACAAGCCGCCACCCTTGCAAAGAAAGCAAATGTTGGGGAACTGATCCTTAATCACGTCTCTTCCAGATATCAGGGTGATTCCGTGGAGGAGCTCCTGGAAGAAGCACAGCAGATATTCCCGAATACGACAATTGCATACGATTTTTATCAACATCCTATTACACGGACTTAACAAAGGAGGAGCTGTATGCACGCAACGGTCAAGCAACAAAAATCATGGTTCCAAGAAGGACATACGAAGAGTTATGCTTTCCGAAAAGAACAGCTGTTAATAATGAAAAAGATGCTGACGACCTTTGAAAAACCGATCCTCAATGCTTTGAAATTCGACATGAACAAATCGGAATATGAAGCGTACGCATCAGAAATCGCCTTTTTGAAAAGTGAAATCGATCACCATGTGAAACAGTTAAAAACATGGATGCAGCCCACTAAAGTGAAGACCCCACTTACCCATACAGGTTCAAAAAACTTTATTCGAAAAGAACCCTATGGCACTGTACTGGTCATCGCTCCGTGGAACTATCCTGTCCAACTTGCCCTCGCTCCGGTGATCGGTGCGATTGCAGCAGGGAATACGGTCATCATTAAACCGTCTGAACTAACACCAACCGTTTCATGGGTGTTGAAAAAAATGATTGAACAATATTTTCCTCCTCACTTTATTGCCGTGATTGAAGGCGGTAAAGAGGTGACCCAGGAGCTGCTTGAACAACCGCTTGATTATATTTTCTTCACCGGAAGTGTCCCCGTCGGGAAAATCATTATGGAGAAAGCGAGCAAACAGCTCATTCCTGTCACGCTGGAACTCGGAGGAAAGAGCCCGACGATCGTTCACAAAGACGCAAACATCGATCTTGCCGCCAAGCGGATCGTCTGGGGCAAATTCACCAATGCAGGGCAAACGTGTATTGCGCCTGATTACCTTTATGTCCACCATGAAGTGAAAGCGGACTTAATCCGTACCATGAAGAAGTACATCCAGCAGTTTTACGGAGAAAATCCTTTGGACAATGAAGAGTACACCAAGATCGTTAACCAAACGCATTTTGAACGCGTTTCTTCGTATCTCGATTCCGGAACGGTCGTTGTAGGCGGTTCTTTGGATGAATCTAAACACAAAATCGCGCCTACCATTCTCGACCAGGTGTCCTGGGAGGATCAGGTCATGAAAGACGAGATCTTCGGGCCCGTGCTCCCTGTATTGACTTATCATGAATTAGATGAAGTAATTGATAAAATCAACAGCCGTCCTAAGCCGCTTGCTCTGTATTACTTCGGCGAAAACGAAGTCGAACAGCAGCGTATCCTCAACTCGATTTCTTTCGGCGGCGGATGCATTAACGACGCCCTTTACCATATCATCAATCCACACCTTCCATTTGGAGGTGTCGGCGAGAGCGGCATGGGCAGCTATCACGGCAAGCGAAGTTTTGATACGTTCACGCACGAAAAAAGCATCACAAAACAAACAACACGATTCGATCAGAACTTCCGCTATCCCGGGTCTCAACTAGGTATGACAGTGCTGAAGAAATTCTTTGGATAGTAAAAAGCGAGCATTGCGCTCGCTTTTTTTGCGCGTTCCTGGCTTCTTGCGCGCGAAAAAGGACAGCGGCCGGGCCGCTGTCCTTTTGCTCTAGTCTTGTTGCTTTTTCAATGCTTCCTGCAACGATACATTCTTCAACTTTCGTTTGGATAGTCCAAGAGAGAGCCAATACGTAAGCAGGATGACAATGAATCCAATCACGACCATCCACCACGCTACATCAGTCGGCATAAGAAAACCGGTCTCCTGAACCAGCGTGTTCATCGTTTGCTCCAAGCTTAAACTCGCGAGCGGAATTGAAACAAAGTAAGCGATGAGTACAATCGGGGTGTACACACTCAAAACAAGTTTAGAAACTTCTTTATCATGATAGCCCATCACTTTAAACAACGAAATGGAAGGCGTATTTTCCTCAACGATCAAATTGGTGAGCAAAGTAAGAACAATCACTCCAATTAATACAGCGAAAACGGCCATCCCTGCAACCGACGCTCTAGTTGCTCCTGTCGTCGATTCAAAACTGTCGATCGCCTTCTGCTTATCTTCTACCATATAAACATTTCCACTATTCTCAGGGGGCTGCTTCTGCCATGTACCTGTATAGGCCTCTTCAGGGAAACCAAGGAAATCGTTCAATTCCTCGCGAGGAAGATACAGGTTATTACCAATATAAAGATCGGCCACTGCAGCAACCTCTACCTGTATCGTATCCGAGTTCAATGAATTTTCGAGGTGGATTTCATCCCCTTCCCCTACCCCAAGAACCGCGGCTAGAGGAGCACTGATAATCACCCCTTCTGATAATTTGGATTGCAAGCTTTCTCCTTCAGCACTCAATTGAATAAACTCGTTATCTTTTTCCATTCCATATGCTGTAATTTTCACGTCTTCATCCACGACACCAAGTTCGTTCATTATAAAAGGACTTTGTTCTTCATCCGTTTCTTCTGTCATTAACGATTGATAGTGGACAGCATAGTCGTATTTCAAAATTTCCTTATACGTCGTTTCTACGAGCTGATCCATGCTATTGAACGTAATCAATCCAAACAATAATAAAACGGTTGAGAACATGACCCCGATAAAAATATAGAAGCTTCTCGCTTTGTTTCTCACCAGTAACCTCAAACGGAACCTGCGGATAAAACTTCCTTTTTGCAAAAGTGGAAGTTTTTCAAGCCAGGATTTTTTCCCACTGGACATCTCTTTAGGCCTCAGGAGCGTCAGTGGTTCTGTTCGTAACGTCCGACTGATGACGAAAGTCGTTAGCAAGATCAAAAGTATTAAAGGAATGACAAATCCTATGACAAGAACAAAAGGATCCCAGTCAAACATGGAAAGAGCTGGTAAGTTAAAGTAGTTCGCGTACAGATTCGAAAGCGGTACAGACAGACCAGCACCCGCAGTTAAACCACCGACTGTTCCTGCCAATCCAATGACCCAGGCATAGCCTAAGTAATGACGGACTAATTCTTTCTTCCGGTACCCAAGCGCCATCAGCGTGCCGATTTCTTTTCTCTGCATTTCCATACGTCGCTTCATCAGCATCAAAACCATAGCGATGGAGAGGGCAAGAATGAACAGGGGTAATGTCGTCGTCATTCCCTTAGCACCTTCGATCTCTGTTTCCACAAAACCTATGCGCGGGTTATCTTCTGAGTTCACGAATTGCAAAAGAGATGTTTCTTCACTTACCGCTTCCCTAAACCCATCAGGAACGTCTTCATTCTCCGTCCAGCCTAGAATTTCCGTTTGAGCATTTACGGAAAAATCTGAACCGGAAACGACTGCTACACCAAATTTTTCAGCATCCGCTAACAAATCAGTCATTTGTTCGACCATATAAATATAATCAGGTAAGTATACAAATCCTGTGATTTCAAACTTTTGGTCGTCGAGTGTGATGATGTCGCCCAGTTCGTATTGATGTTTTTCCGCATACACTTTGGAAATAGCCAGCTCTTGATCGCTCGATGGTGCGTTCCCTTCAGCAATGTAAGGGATATTAACAGAATCAGTAATCGTAAATGCGCGCAATGTCGAATCATCGACCTCAAAATCTGCATACTTCCGTTTTTCTAAAGTGGCATTATACTCATCTCCCCATAGGGAGAGCTGGTCATCTGTAACTTCCCCCCCAGCTACAAAATGAAAGCTTTCCTGTTTATAGTCCTCTGAAAATGTTTCATTTCTTGATTCCAGTGTCGTGATGGCCATGGATAAGGACACATAAAGCATAACTGCGAGTAAAAGAAGAACAGCCACCCCGGCATATTGGAATTTCTTTTCTTTTAAAGTCCTGTACACAGATTTCTTTAGGATCATGACCATGTCACCTTCTCTGGCTGGACCGGGTTTTCGTTTTCATAGGAATCTACAATTTCACCGCTTTTCATTCGGATAACGGAATGAGCCATCTCGCCGATCCCCTGGTTGTGAGTGATGATTAAGACCGTCGTTCCATACTGCTCATTTACGAACTTCAACAACTTCAGGATATTCTTCCCTGTTTCTTCATCCAGGGCCCCTGTAGGTTCATCACAGAGTAAAATCTGCGGGTTCTTTATTAGCGCTCTCGCAATTGCGACACGTTGCTGTTCACCCCCACTTAGTTGAGAAGGAAATTTATCTTTCTTATCCCACATTCCTACTTTTTCTAAAATATCTTTCATAGTAAGCGGTTGCTGACTCAATTCCCGCCCGACTTCAACATTTTCTTCGACGGTCAGCGTTGGAATTAAATTATACTGTTGAAAAATGAACCCTACGAATCTCCGGCGGTAATCCGTAAGTTGACGATCCTTTAATTGATCCAGGATCGTGTCTCCTACTTTGATTGATCCTGAATCGTAACGATCGATCCCCCCAATGACATTAAGTAGTGTTGATTTCCCTGACCCTGAAGGTCCAAGAATCGTTACGATTTTTTTATCTGGTACTTCCAATGACGCCTGGCGCAGCGCCTGAACTGTCACTTCTCCGCTCTGATACGTTTTATTGACTTGATTTGCGAAGATTGCCATTTCATCATCTCCAATTAAAAATTTTGTAATGAAATACATCAATTATTTCATTTTTAGTGTACCTCAATAAAAAAAGAAGTCAATAACTTTTTGAAATATTTATATGTATATATTTCATTATTTATCATCCCGCTCACTATTTTTTATTGCAGATAATGGCAGGATTGTGTAAGACTCAGTTTCGAGATGTGTCCGGGGTTCGTTGCCTTGTTGGGTGTTAGGGAGAAACGAACCCTTGTACCAAGTTAGGTGGTTCTTCCACTATCCAACTGTTAGAGGTGTAAAGCGCTGTGGATCATGCTTTAACGTACTGTTGAGGCGTTCTAGTCATCTACTTACCATAATCATACGATCTGCCTTTTCAGGAGTGGTTTCGAGAATCTTCCTTGGCAAAGGGGCGGAGGGAAACGGTGAGACTCCTATGGGACGTGTGGGACAGGTGAGACCCCGGAAGGCGTAGCCTGAGGAGGCTCACCGCCCGCCCCATGGAAAGCGAACCTTTTCCCGTAGCCCCTAGAATCACACAAACGTCTCGAAACTGAGTCTTCAACAAACGGGAGCTTTAGTGGAATAAAGAAAACCCAGGCAAGCGCTAGGCTTTGCCTGGGTTCTCTATTAAAAAGATGGAAGGTTGTCCAAGTTGTTGGATTGAATGCCATCTGGTTCACTGCGCAGATGGTCTTCTCCATCTTTACCTCTAATGAGGTTCACGTGTTCCAGTTCACCACTGCGCGCCATTTCATGTGCTCGTTTATAATCGATCACTTGTCCTGACGACAGTTGCATTTCAACAATGCTACCTTGCCCGTTTTTTCTAACGGCGACAATTTGTTCTGGCATCATTCTCAACCTCCTCAATAATTATTTTGTCCAAGAACTGAGATCATATGCCATTCAATCCGTTGGGGATTATTGGATGGTTAGAAAAATAAAAAGGCAGCCAAGTGGCTGCCTTTTCACCTTACATATCGTGAGAAGATTTTTGTTTTTGACGCGAATGCTGTCTGTTTTTCACTTTATGAGATCCTTGAGCCGGTTCCCCGTATGCTTGTTTCGGCCCTAGAGGTAAGTTTGGTTGTTCTTGCTGTTTTGGTCCCATGTGCGTCTACCCATAAAATCCGCCTCCTTGATTATCTGCGTTTACGAGCTGCTTCTGGCCCCTCCATCGCGGTCGCACCGGGATAACTTAAGCGCTGATCACGATCGGACTCCACTCTGCCGGATGTTTTCAACTTTTTCTCCTGTCGATCTCTACCCATTCTAAAACGCCTCCCTTCTCTCTTAGTATGGAAAAGAAGATGGAGGATATGCCTGGGAATCATTTTTTGAAATCATCGAGAAAATCCTTTTGAAAGCTCGTATTCACCTGAGGATTTGTCGGATTACTGAGATCACGGAAAGGGTTTTTGCCGTATTTCTCAGTCAGATCATCAATCGTCTTATATAATTTTTCCTTGCTGGCATATTGTTCAAAATTAAAAAGATCAAGTTGTTGACTGACCTCTGATTTCTCCGCCAGTCGCTCGCTGTAACGCCAAGCAGTCGAACAGGCTGCTGATTCCAGTGATCATCGAATAACTGCATCGCCACTTGAAAAAGGTCCTCCGACGAGTGGATGAATTCCTGCAGCTGCCGACTTCGTGTCACTGTTTTTCGATCATGATAACGAATCGTCAACTGCACATTTCTTGCAAGAACCTTCTTATTCTTCATCCGACCTTCTACTTTATTGGAAAGCCTCCGAATGACGGTTTGTACCTCTGTGTCATCCGTCGTATCTTCGGGAAGCGTTGTTGATGTGCCGATACTTTTAAATTCATGAACAGCATCAGGATCGACAGGCCGATCATCGATTCCATTCGCTCTATTTTTCAATCGCTCTCCATTGATTCCAAGAACACCCTTCAATTCAAGGACAGGGTGTTCAGCTAATCCTCCAATGGTTTCAATGCCGATTTTTCTTAGTTTCTCTGCTGTTTTTGAACCGACTCCATACATTTCTTCTATCGCCAATGGCCATAATTTTGTTTCAAGATCTCTTTTCCGTAAGATCGTAATTCCCATAGGCTTTTTCATATCGGAAGCCATCTTTGCCAAAAATTTATTTGGAGCTATCCCAATACTACAAGGAAGATCGAGCTCGTCATTGATACGCTGCTGAATACGCTTGGCTATTTCCGGAGGTGAGCCTTGGTCCACACAGCCGGTAATATCCATATACCCCTCGTCTATGGAAACCGGCTGAACGAGCGGTGTCACATCAGCTAGAATTTTAAACATTTCTTTGGACGCTGTACGGTACCGTTCAAACGTTGGTCCCATAACAATAAGTTCAGGGCACAACCGTCTAGCCTCTCCTAAAGGCATCGTCGTTTTAACTCCGTAGTTGCGGGCTTCATAGCTACTTGTGACAATGATTCCACGTCTTTCTTCAGGGTTCCCTGCAATAGCAAGCGGCTTTCCTTTTAAGGATGGATCAAAAGCTGCTTCCACAGATGCATAGAAACTATTCATATCAACATGAAAAATGACGCGTCCTTTTTTTGGATACCATCTGGACTGCATAACGTTCTTCCTCCATTGGAACATTTGTTCTCTATTATATCATGTCATGCTTCGTTCATGTTCAACAACGCTTTATTTATTGTTTGTCCAATACATAAAACTCATAATCGCATTATTGAACTAACGTGCAGGTTTCTTTAAGACACGGTTTCGAGATGTTTCCGGGGTTCGTTACGTTGTTGGCGTCAGGTGGCTGGGAAGCTACTCGCTTTCCTGCGGGGATGACGGCAAGCCTCCTCGTGCTTCGCACTGTGGGGTCATGCCAGTCCATCCATTCCCGCGGGAGTCTCGCAGCTTCCCAACCACCCCGTACGATTAAGGTGAGAAACGAACCCCTGTACCAAGTTGGAAGGTCTTCAACTATCAAACATTTGAGGTGTGAAGCGCACTGGATCAAGCTTTTACGTACTTTGGAGGTGTTTTAATTATTCATTTCCCTCAACCATACACGCTGACTCTTTTAGAAGTGGTTTCGAGACACTTATATGGTAAAGGGGCGGAGGGAAACGGTGAGACTCCTATGCGACGTGTGGGACAGATGAGACCCCGGAAGGCGTAGCCTGAGGAGGCTCAGCGCCCGCCCCATGGAAAGCGAACCTTTTCCCGGAGCCCCTAGACCCAACCCATTGTCTCGAAACTGAGTCTTTTACAAACGGGAGCTTATGTGGAAGAGTGTAATATAGATCATAAAAAATACTCCCTGAAGATTCAGGGAGTATCGGGGTAGCAAGTTATTGTGCTACTTCTTCAACGATCGCCGTTACGAACTCTGTAATTTTTTCAAGCTCACTGACAGGCATGCGCTCGTTGGTTGTATGAATTTCTTCGTATCCTACACTCAAATTGACTGTAGGGACGCCGTGGCCTGCGATGACGTTGGCATCACTTCCGCCGCCACTTGTTAACAGTTCACTTTCACGACCAATGCGTTTCGCAGCAGAACGTGCGACTTCTACGACTTGGTCTCCGGCTTGTTGTTTAAAGCCAGGGTACATGACTTCGACATCAAGTTCGACTTCGCCACCCATTTCTTCGGCTGTTTCTTGGAACGCTCGTTTCATCTTCTCTACTTGCGCTTCCATTTTTTCAGGGTCTAAAGAACGGGCTTCGGCTAATACTTCTACGTGGTCACAAACGATATTCGTTTTTTGACCACCTTCAAAACGACCGATGTTCGCTGTTGTTTCATCATCAATCCGCCCCAGCGGCATTTTAGCAATCGCACGTGAAGCCAGTGTAATTGCTGAAATCCCTTTTTCAGGAGCAACCCCTGCATGAGCTGTCTTCCCTTTAACAACGGCGTTGATTTTCGCCTGTGTAGGAGCAGCTACGATAATGTTTCCAACTTGACCATCACTATCGAGCGCATACCCGTATTTCGCTTTGAGCATGGAAGCATCAAGAGCCTTCGCGCCAACAAGGCCGCTTTCTTCTCCTACAGTGATGACGAACTGCAGGTATCCATGCTCGACATTTTGTTCTTGAAGAGAACGGATCGCTTCGAGAATCGCAGCAACACCCGCTTTGTCATCGGCTCCAAGGATCGTTGTACCATCGGTCACGATATAACCATCTTCAACAGAAGGGTTCACACCGTTACCTGGAACCACCGTATCCATGTGAGAAGTGAAGTAAATCGGCTCTGCGTCCTTTTTAGATCCTTCTAAATTACAAATAAGGTTGTTTGCCCCATGACCTGTGATCGAGGCTGCATCATCTTCCATGACTTCCAAACCTAAGTCCTGGAATTTCTTTTTCAATACTTTAGCGATTTCTGCTTCCTGTGTCGTTTCTGAGTCAATTTGAACCAACTCTAGAAATTCCTTCAGTAAGCGTTCTTTATTAATGGCTACCATCTATGTCTGCCTCCTTCATATGTAAACACATTCCTCTTAGTACGTTAGCGGAATGAAAGGACTGTGTCAATTATAGAGGGATGTTGCCATGCTTTTTATATGGGCGTTCTTCGTGTTTATTCTTCAGCATATCCAGGGCTTTAATCAGTGTGGAACGTGTTTCTCTTGGGTCGATGACATCATCAATCATCCCAAGTCCTGCTGCCACGTAAGGGTTTGCGAATCGTTCCCTGTATTCATTGATTTTATTTTGTCGCGTTTCCTCTGGGGTTTCGCTTTCTCTGATTTCTTTTGCGAAAATGATATTCGCCGCCCCTTCAGGACCCATTACAGCAATTTCCGCGTTTGGCCAGGCATAGACAAGGTCCGCCCCGATCGATTTACTGTTCAACGCGACATACGCTCCACCATAAGCTTTTCTCGTAATAACTGTCAGTTTAGGAACGGTGGCTTCAGAATAAGCGTACAAAATTTTGGCTCCGTGGCGGATGATTCCCCCATGTTCCTGCTTAATGCCCGGGAAGAAGCCGGTCACATCTTCAAATGTGATGAGAGGGATATTGAAAGAATCACACGTACGGATAAAACGGGCAGCTTTATCGCTAGAGTCGATATCAAGTCCTCCAGCCATGTATTTCGGCTGATTACATACAAGTCCTACAGTCTTCCCTTGCAGACGTGCAAATCCGACGACGATGTTTTTGGCGAAGTCCTTATGGATTTCGAAGAAGGAATCTTCGTCAACAAATTCATCGATAACGATACGCACATCATAAGGTCGGATCGGGTCAAAAGGTATTTTATCTGTGATGTCAGGTCTGAAGTTTTCATCAGCTTCCACTTCGACTTCAGGGGTTAGTTCTTCATTGTTCTGTGGCAGATAACTGACGAGATCACGAACAGCATCCAGCGCCGAAGCTTCATCAGAGGTTTTCAAGTGGGCATTCCCACTCAAAGAATTATGGACGCCAGCACCGCCGAGATCTTCTGCGGAAATTTGCTCGCCGGTTACTGTTTCGATGACTTTCGGACCGGTAATAAACATTTGCGATGTTTTTTCCACCATGATGACGAAATCAGTGATTGCGGGAGAATAAACAGCTCCTCCAGCACACGGCCCCATAATGACCGATATTTGCGGAATGACTCCGGAATAGATCGAGTTCCGATAAAAGACTTGGCCATACCCATCCAAGGAAGAAACGCCTTCCTGGATTCGTGCTCCTCCAGAATCGTTCAAGCCAATAAATGGGGTGCCATTTTTCGCAGCAAGGTCCATGACAGCGGCAATTTTTTTCGCATGCATTTCTCCTAAGGCTCCACCGTAAACCGTGAAGTCCTGAGCGAACAGATACACATCACGTCCATGAATTTTACCAAACCCTGTCACCACCCCTTCACCCGGTGCTGATTTCCCATCCATCCCGAAGGCATCATGCCGATGTTCAATAAATGGGTTCAACTCAATGAAAGAGTCCTCATCCAACAGGTGTTCAATGCGTTCTCTCGCTGTCCATTTCCCCTTATCGTGCTGTTTGTCAATCCGCTCATCTCCGCCTCCTAATTCAACTTGGCGACGCTTATCGTATAATTCATTGATTTTATCAAAAATATCCACGGTTACTCCTCCTCTCCATGCTGGCATAGTTCAAACAATACACCATTCGCTGCTTTCGGATGCAAAAAGGCGATCTGGCTGTCATGAGCGCCCTGTTTCGGCTGTTCGTGAATAAGACGGACCCCTTGCTCTTTGTACTGCTCCAAACGTTTCGTAAGATCGTCCACTTCCAAGGCAATATGGTGGACACCTTCTCCTTTTTTCGTCAAAAACGATTGGATCGGGGAGTCATCACTCAAAGGCTCCAACAATTCAAACATCGTTTCTCCGATTCTAAGAAAAGCGACACGCACTTGTTCTGATTCCACAATTTCAACAGCCTCAAGCTCTAAGCTAAGGTTATGCTGGTAGAACGGCAAGGCTGCATCGATGCTTTCGACAGCAATACCGATATGGGCAATTTGTTTCGGTGCATGGATGGTTTCCTTGTTAAGAAGCTGTTTAATGTAAATAGCGATTGCATCTGTCGGTGACCCGCTTGTAAAGATTTTGTTCACTCCTTTTTCTTCAAGAAAAGGAATATCTTCTGCAGGTATGACACCGCCCCCGATGACAGGAATATCAGATGCTCCCTGCTCTTCCAGCGCCTGGACCACTTTAGGAAACAATGACTTGTGAGCACCGGAGAGAGAGGATAGCCCGACCACATCCACATCTTCCTGAATGGCGGCTCTTGCGATTTGTAAGGCTGATTGCCGGAGACCTGTGTAAATGACTTCCATCCCATGGTCTCTGAGTGCCTGGGCGATAATTAAAGCTCCTCTGTCATGTCCATCTAACCCTGGTTTCGCTATAAGTACACGTATTGGTTTCATCCTCATCATCCCTTCCTACATTCCCGTGTATTCTCCAAATTCCTCTCGTAAAACGTTCGCAATTTCCCCGACGGTGGCATACGCTTTTACCGCTTTCACGATATGCGGCATGACATTCTCTGCCCCTTTTGCAGCTTCTCTTAGTGACTTAAGGCTTGTCTCCACGGAGTCCTGATCGCGGGAAGATCTCACTTCCTGTGTTTTCTTGATTTGTGCTTGTTCCAGTGCTTCATCCACGCGTAACAAGTCTGCATGTATCTCTTCTTCAAGTTTGAATTCGTTCATTCCGACGACGATGTCCTCATTCGATTCGATCCGTTTTTGTGCATCGTAGGCAGCTTTATGAATTTCACGCTGCATATACCCTTCTTCTACCGCCTGGACCGCTCCACCGAATTCTTTAATACGGTCAAGGTATGCATGAGCTTCTTTTTCGATTTGGTCTGTAAGGGACTCCACGAAGTAGGAACCAGCGAGAGGGTCAATCGTGTCTGCTACACCGCTCTCATTAGCAATGATCTGCTGTGTGCGTAACGCAATTCTTGCGGAATCTTCTGTCGGAAGGGCAAGAGCTTCATCCCTTGAGTTGGTATGCAGGCTCTGTGTTCCTCCCATAACAGCAGCGAGTGCTTGTAATGTGACACGTACAATATTGTTATCCGGCTGCTGAGCCGTTAGTGTACTTCCTCCTGTTTGTGTATGGAAACGTAGCTTCCAACTTTTCGGATTCTCTGCTCCATAATGTTCTTTCATGATCTTTGCCCACATGCGGCGGGCTGCCCGGAACTTGGCCGCTTCCTCAAAAAATTGATTGTGAGCATTGAAGAAGAAGGCAAGCCTTGGCGCAAACTGGTCGACTTCGAGTCCAGCCTCGATCGCCGCATCCACATAAGCCATGCCGTTCGCAATCGTAAAGGCGACTTCCTGCACGGCCGTGGACCCTGCTTCCCGGATATGATAGCCGGAGATGCTGATCGTGTTGAATTTCGGTAAATGTTCCTGGCAATACCCGAATATGTCTGTGATGAGCCTCATGGAAGGTTTAGGTGGATAGATATACGTACCTCGAGCAATATATTCTTTCAAAATGTCGTTCTGAATCGTCCCTGTCAGTTTTTCAGGAGCTACCCCCTGCTTTTCTCCAACAGCGATGTACATCGCAAGCAGAATGCTGGCGGGTGCGTTAATTGTCATCGACGTACTTACTTTATCGAGTGGAATTTGATCGAATAACTGCTCCATGTCCTTTAATGAATCGATGGCGACGCCGACTTTCCCTACTTCCCCATCAGCCATAGGGTCATCAGAATCATAGCCGATCTGTGTCGGCAGATCGAAGGCGACCGATAAGCCGGTCTGACCTTGCTTCAATAAATATCGGAATCTCTCATTTGTTTCTTCTGCCGATCCAAATCCTGCATATTGACGCATCGTCCAATAGCGGCTTCGATACATGGTCGGCTGAATCCCTCTCGTATAAGGATATTGGCCTGGAAAGCCGATCTCCTCTATGTAATCCTCATCCATCTGTTCCGGAGTGTATAATCGCTCTACCGGAATATCGGAACTCGTATGAAACGCCTCTTTCCTTTCAGGAAAACGCTCCGTCGTTTTTTCTACATCTTTTTCCCATTTTTGCTTCGGGTGTTGGTCACTTGATGATCTGTTCATAAGAAAGGCCTCCTTATTCAGTCCATTCACACTACTAGCATACCAGAAATGAAGCGCTTACCTATCTAAAAATTACTATCATTCACAATTTTATTGTAAATGATTTCACGCCCTTGTCCAATTTCTCTTTTTTATGTAGAATGTCAGTAGGATTGACTGAGAAGGAGGTTACACACCTTGGCTACAAAAAAACGTTCAAAACGCGAACGCCGTATGAAAGTCGTGATCTATGTCATGATTTTGTCTATGCTTCTATCTAGTGCATTGGCTGGCGCGAGTTTCTTCTTATAATAAATGAATGAAAAAAGCCGAACAGATGGAATGACCATCTGTTCGGCTTTCTTAGTTTCTAGAGTTGTTTTTGTAGGTTATTTTCTTCCCAGTGGCGATATAAATCAGACATTTCCTTTTCGCTGTCTACAATCCATACATCTGCTTCAGCGGGAACCATGTCAAATAAAGCTTCGACATCTTTGTTATTCATGCGGATACAACCAGCCGATACTGATTTGCCGATAGAATCCGGCTGATTTGTTCCATGAATTCCATAAATTCTACCATCTGTTCCTCTTGCATCAAACCCGATCCACCTGCTCCCTAGTGGATTCTTAGGATCACCGCCTGGGATGTCTTTTTTCCGATAGTATGGATCTTTAGCTTTCACTTTAACATTGAACTGTCCTTCCGGCGTCAAGTCCTTCGTCTTTCCTATGGCCGCAGGAGCCTTGAATAGAACCTGGTTGTTTTGGTAGAGGACAACCTCATGGGTCGCTTTGTTTACAATAATAACGGGGTCAGCCGGCGTGTGAGGAGGAAGTAGAGGGTTTAATAAACTGAAAAGTAAAAGAAAGCTGTACAACGCAATCATCCTCTTTTACTAAGAGTTTCCCCTCACGGTTTCCCCCTATACATCACTCTTTTTGAATGATCTTTTTATGATCAGATAGTCCTCTATTTCATTTAATAAATGGAATAGACTGGCTCTTACTTCAAACTCTTCCCGCGTCTCCGGCAGCCGGTCTTCCCGGAAGTCCTCTTTCATCTCTTTCAGCATCCTTAAATAGATAAGGGCTGTATTCCCGGGATGGACAGCATCAGCTAAATCATCGAAAAATTCGGCCATTCGAATGCCATGTGCATCAGATGTCGATATCCGGGATACGAGTGGCAGCATACGTTCCAGAAGTTCAAACTGTTTGGTTCGCATATGAAAATAGTGATAAAAATGATTGTGGGAGCGAAGCAAATGATTTTCTACGTCCCGATAGGAGAGAGATTTGGCCTTCTCAAGAAGGTTAGCAGTCTCCGTTAACTCCCTGCCAGACCAATCATTATCTCCATTACGTAAAAATTGAGCAATTTCTCTCAAAATAATGGAAAAGTTGTTTTCCACCTGATTTCGATACTGATTCAACTTCTTCTCCAGACTAGGCATATATAAATTCAGAAGCAAGGCGGTTCCAATCCCCACGGTAATTAACAACACTTCATTCCAAATAACACTCCAGCCGATATCACCTGAACCGTAGAGATGAAGGATGATGACTGAGCTGGTTACGATTCCAGGTGTGATTTTGAACCACACCGTCGCCGGAATAAAGGCAAACAACATTAATCCAATCGCAATGGGGTTGTATCCCAATAGTTCAAAAAAGGCGAATGAAAACCCCATCGCTAATAAACAAGCAGAAAAGCGATGCCACGCACTTAAAAAGGAACGTTTTCTCGTTATTTGAATACAGAGAATGGTCAAGATTCCTGCTGATGCGAAATTCTCCAGCTGAAGCATCTGAGCAATCCAGATGGCAAACGGTGTTCCCAATGCCGTCTTTATAGTCCGATATCCTATCTTCAATCCTGTGTTCACCTCTGTTCTTTCATTATCTCGCTGATCTAAAAAGATCGAGCGGACTATTATGTAAGGGCCGGGTTTTACGTAAAAAAGGATCTTTGCTTTATAAACAAAGATCCTACGCTTATTGTATTCTTATACTTCTTCGCAATACTCTTCAAAACTGCGCTGAAGCTTTCCGATGACTTCCATCGGTTCAAAACCTTCAATGTCGTGACGCTCGACCATTGTCTGGATTTTGCCATCCTTCAAAAGCGCAAAAGATGGAGAGGAAGGCGGATAACCTTCAAAATATTCACGAGCACGATCTGTCGCTTCACGGTCCTGCCCAGCAAAAACAGTAACAAGGTGATCCGGGCGCTTATCGTAGTGAATCGCATGAGCTGCTGCTGGACGGGCAATTCCTCCTGCACACCCACATACAGAGTTGATCATCACAAGTGTTGTACCTTCTTTATTTAGAGCCTGATCGACTTCTTCAGGTGTCGTCAGTTCCGTATATCCTGCTTGTGTAATTTCTTCACGTGCTTTTGAAACAACGTCGTTCATAAAAATATTAAAATCCATTTGACATGGCCCCTTTATAGAAATGCTATGAACATTTTACCAAGATATCTGACATCTTTCAATTGAATTGTATAGTTAAGAGACAGAAACCCAAGGATTACACTAGTATGACTTCTTAAGCATCAGAAACGTATGGTACGCTTATGTTATCTGAAGGCGCGGTCTAAACATCATACTTTATAAAAATAAGGAAGCGAGCTGACAAAAGGGGGAGGAGACTTGAAAAAAGTAAGTGTCATAATCGTTCTGATCATTTCCTCATGTTTCATTGGACTTTTTTCTTTTATTAAATTTCATACACCATTAGTAAACGGGGCGATTGGTTCTTCGGCAGATAAACAGTCCGTAGTTATTAGTATCGGAAATAAAGGATTCAGTAATATAAAAATTGAGGATGTGCGAATAAATACGAATGAAGAACCTTTGGATAAAAAAGTTCAAGTAAGCGATCCACTCAAAGGTTTTATCGTAGCAGACAGCTTTGATGGGGAGGCGGTAGAGTATGGGCTGACCGATATTCAGGACGTGGTCATTAAGCCAAATACTTCTCCATCATCACAGTTAGATAAGGTGAATAATGGTACCGCTACTAAAAAAAGATAATAGCTACGGTTTAAGCATCATTAACAATAAAGAAATAAATGAAGTGATTATACATTATAACTATCTGGGAATGGCTTTTGAAAAAAGTGTTTCTATCCACCATTAAGCTTGCCTCACTTTTTATTACCAATGATCTTAACCAGAATATATATCTCAAAAAAGCTACCCTCACAAGTGGAGGATAGCTTTTTTCTTTTTACTTAATATACCGATGTGTTGTCTTCTGACATTTTTTCTAAGATCTCTTTCACGCGAGCAAGGAAGTTGCCGGCAACGAGGCCGTCAAGAACCCGGTGGTCTAACGATAGGCATAGGTTGACCATGTCACGTGCTCCGAACATACCATTTTGGTAAACCGGCTTTTTCACAATGGATTCCACTTGCAAAATAGCAGCCTGAGGGTGGTTGATCACACCCATAGACTGGACGGAACCGAAAGAACCTGTGTTATTGACGGTGAATGTACCACCTTCCATATCTTTCGATGTCAGCTTGCCTTGACGAGCTTTGTTCGCAAGGTCTGTAATGTCTTTTGCAATTCCTTTGATGCTCTTTTCATCAGCATCTTTGATAACAGGAACGAACAACTGGTCATCCTTTGCCACGGCGATGTTCAAGTTGATCGCTTTGCGCTGAATGATCTTGTCGCCTGCCCACATACTGTTCAATTGTGGATATTCCTTCAATGCTTGAGCGACGGCTTTCACAAAGAAAGCGAAATAAGTCAGGCTGAAACCTTCCTGTTGTTTGAATTGGTTTTTCTTTGCATTGCGAAGTTCAACCAAATTCGTGACATCCACTTCAACCATCATCCAGGCATGAGGGATTTCCGTCTTCGACTTCACCATGTTTGCTGCAATGGCTTTACGGACACCAGTGACAGGGACCTCGATGTCTCCTTCACCTGCTTGTACATTCGGTGTCTGTTGTGAAGGGGCTGGAGATGGTGCTGCCTTTTGCTCCGCTTGTGCAGGTTGCTCGACTGGCGCAGCTGCTTTAGCTTCCTCTTCTTTAGGAATATCTCCGCTTGCAATGATTTTCTCGATATCTTTACGCGTAATACGTCCACCACGACCGGAACCATCGACTTGATTCAAGTCAATATCATGTTCCTGTGCTAGCGTCATTACGGCTGGAGAATACCGCTTTTTATTGCCTTTGTCCTGTTTTTTCTCAGGTTTACTGGAAGCTGCTGATTTTTCTTCAGCCACCGGCGTTTCCTGTGCAGGCGCATGCTTATTCTCTTCTTTTTCAGGTGCTTCGGCAGACCCCGCACCTTCTACTTCGATGTAGCACATGAGTTCCCCGACTTCAATGGTATCTCCTTCAGATGCGACAAGCTCTTTGATCTCTCCGGAAAAAGAAGATGGGACTTCTGCGTTCACTTTATCTGTCATGACTTCTGCAATGGGATCGTATTTATTCACCTGATCTCCAGGCTGGACAAGCCATGTACTGATCGTTCCTTCTGTGACACTTTCACCAAGCTGAGGCATATTGATTTTTTCTAAACCCACAGGAAACCTCCTCCTTCAATTAAAATTCCGCGAGATCTCTCATCGCTTTTTCTACTTTATCTGGATTCATCATAAAGTGCTTCTCCATCGTAGGAGCATAAGGCATGGATGGCACGTCCGGACCGGCCAGGCGCTTCACGGGAGCGTCCAGGTCGAACAGGCAATTCTCACTGATGATTGCGGATACCTCTGAGATGATTCCACCTTCTAAATTGTCCTCGGTTACAAGCAGGACTTTACCCGTTTTAGATGCCGCTTCGATGATTCCTTCTTTATCCAGTGGATACACTGTACGTAAGTCAAGGATATGTGCATCAATGCCCTCTTCTGCGAGTTTCTCTGCAGCTTGTAGAGCAAAATGGACACAAAGGCCGTACGTAATGACTGTAATATCAGAACCTTCGCGCTTCACATCTGCTTTTCCGATGGGAAGTGTATAGTCTTCATCAGGTACTTCACCTTTGATTAAGCGGTACGCTCGTTTATGTTCAAAGAAAAGAACCGGATCATTGTCGCGGATCGACGCTTTTAACAAACCTTTGACATCATAAGGAGTCGATGGCATCACAATTTTCAATCCCGGCTGATTTGCGAAAACCGCTTCAACGGATTGGGAATGGTACAAAGCCCCGTGGACACCGCCACCATAAGGGGCACGGATAGTAATTGGAGCACTCCAATCGTTATTGGAACGGTATCGGATTTTAGCCGCTTCTGAAATAATCTGGTTAACCGCCGGCATGATAAAATCAGCGAACTGCATCTCAGCTACCGGACGCATGCCGTACATAGCTGCACCGATTCCAACTCCTGCAATTGCGGATTCAGCTAGTGGGGTATCAAGAACTCTGTCTTCACCAAATTCATCGTAAAGACCATCTGTCGCGCGGAATACGCCCCCGCGTTTTCCAACATCTTCACCAAGGACGAACACTTTTTCATCCCGCTTCATTTCTTCTTTTAAAGCTTGAGTGACGGCTTGAATATAAGATATAACTGCCATTATTGCTCCCCCTCCTTACTCTTCGTACACATATTTCATTGCTGATTCTGCTTCCGCATACGCCGCATTCTCGGCATAGTCAGTCGCTTCATTGACGATTTCACTGATTTCGTCATTCATTTCTTTTTCCTTCTCATCCGTCAGGACACCTGTGTCACGCAAGTACTGGGCGAAAGTGACGATCGAATCCTTTTTCTTCGCTTCATCCACTTCTTCACGCTCTCGGTACGTACGGTCATCGTCATCACTGGAGTGCGGGGTGAGGCGGTAGGATACAGTCTCAATTAGTGTCGGTCCTTCTCCATTACGGCCACGATCAGCCGCTGCTTTTACCGCTTCATAAACAGCTAGAGGGTCATTGCCGTCTACTGTGAAACCTGGCATACCATAACCGATGGCGCGGTCAGAAACTTTTTCACAGGCAAGCTGCTTGGATACTGGAACAGAAATGGCATATTTATTGTTTTCAACCATAAAGATAACAGGAAGCTTGTGTACCCCTGCAAAGTTCGCACCTTCGTGGAAATCTCCCCTGGTTGGAAGAACCTTCACCGAATGTTACGAGAGAAACAAAGTCTTTCTTCTCCATCTTCCCTGCCAGAGCAATCCCTACTGCATGCGGAACTTGCGTAGTAACTGGTGAAGAACCGGTAACGATCCGGTTTTTCTTTTGGCCGAAGTGACCTGGCATTTGGCGGCCACCTGAGTTTGGATCTTCTGCTTTTGCAAAACCAGAGAGCATCAGATCTTGAGCGGTCATACCGAATGACAGAACAACACCCATGTCACGGTAGTAAGGCAGAGCATAATCTTTTTCACGATCAAGAGCGTAGGACGCCCCTACTTGGGCAGCTTCCTGACCTTGACAGGAAATGACGAATGGGATTTTACCGGCGCGGTTTAATAACCACATCCGTTCATCGATTCTTCTTGCTAACAACATCGTGCGAAACATGTCCAACACTTGATCATCACTTAAGCCTAAAGCTTTATGGCGATTTTCAGCCATGAGGATCCCTCCTTCATATTTATCCATGGATTTGGTTGCCGTCAACGGCCATAGCCGCTTCCCCGATTGCTTCAGAGAGCGTTGGGTGGGGGTGAATCGTTTCAGCGATTTCCCAAGGGGTGGCATCAAGAACTTGAGCCAAGGCTGCTTCTGAAATCATGTCCGTTACGTGAGGACCGATCATATGCACACCTAATAGGTCTTCAGTTTCTTTGTCAGCTACGATTTTGACAAAGCCATCGGTTTCTCCGTGTACGAGCGCTTTCCCGATCGCTTGGAACGGAAACTTTCCTACTTTCACATCGAACCCTTTCTCTTTTGCCGCTTTTTCCGTCAAACCAACACTTGAAACTTCAGGATTGGAGTAGATACAGGTTGGCACTTGCTCCGGGTTCATCGGATGTGGGTTTTGGTCTGCCATATGTTCAACAGCAATCATTCCTTCATGAGAAGCTACGTGAGCAAGCTGCATGCCTCCAATGACATCTCCGATCGCGTATATGTGGCTTTCTTTCGTTTGGTAGACATTATTCGTTTGAATGGTCCCGTTTTCAACTTGAATATCCGTGTTTTCAAGACCGATATTGTCAACATTTGCTGCTCTACCGACAGAAACCAACATGCGTTCCGCTTCATACGTAACCGTTTCGCCGTCCACTTCTGCATCAACTTTTACACCAGTGTCTTTCTCGATCGTATCAGGAAGGACTTTAGCGCTTGTAACAATGTCGACGCCTTTCTTTTTCATCTGCTTCAACATTTCCCTGGAAATATCTTCATCTTCGGTAGGAAGGATGTGTGGCAAATACTCAAGAACGGTCACTTTAACACCGAAGTCCGCAAGCATAGAGGCCCACTCAATTCCGATGACCCCTCCACCGACGATGATGATCGATTCTGGAAGTTCTTTCATATGAAGAGCTTCATCAGAACTCATGACAACTTCACCATCGATTTCAAGTCCCGGCAATGATTTAGGACGTGAACCTGTCGCCACCAACACATTTTTAGGAATCAACATTTCGTTTTCTTCCCCATTGTTCATCTCCACAGAAATCGTTCCTGCTGTCGGTGAAAAAATAGAAGGACCTAAGATACGGCCAAAGCCTTCATAGATATCGATCTTTCCTTTTTTCATCAATCCTTGAACACCTTTATGTAGTGTGTCTACAATCGATTGTTTCCGTTCTTGGACTTTTGTGAAATTCAAGGTTGTGTTTTCTGTTGAAACCCCATACCGGTCAGCTTCTTTCGTCTGTTTGAATACTTCAGCACTTCGAAGCAATGCTTTTGAAGGGATGCACCCTCTGTGTAAGCATGTCCCACCAAGTTCTCTTTTTTCTACAATCGCCGTTTTCAGGCCTAATTTTGAAGCTCGGATGGCGGCGACGTAACCGCCTGTGCCACCTCCGAGAATGACCAAATCGTATTCTTGTGCCACCTTGGATTCTCCTTCCTATTCTTGAAAGTTAGGATATTGTTTTGGAACTTCTTCTTTATTAAGCACACGCAACGTCCCCTCATTCAACGCTTCCAGCTCATTTTCACCCGGATACACAAGAACATCTGCAATCCAATGCACACGTTTTGATATCTCTTCAACGAACGCTTTCCCGTAGGCAAGTCCGCCCGTGAGCGCAATCGCATCCACTTTACCTTCCATCACAGCACTCATGCTTCCGATTTCTTTGGCAATTTGGTAAGCCATGGCGTCAAAGACAACTTTCGCTTTTTTGTCTCCATTGGCGACCATCTCTTCAACTTCACGGGCATCGTTTGTGTCCAAGTACGCCATAAGCCCGCCTTGCCCGACCAGCTTCTTCATTACTTCATCGCGATAATATTGGCCGGAGAAGCATAGGGAAACAAGGTCACCAGCAGGAACGGTCCCTGCCCGTTCAGGGGAGAAAGGTCCATCTCCATGTAAACCATTGTTGACATCAATCACTCGGCCTCCAACATGGGCACCTACCGTGATTCCTCCACCCATATGAGTGACGATCAGGCGGGCATCCTTATAGGACAGACCAAGATCAGCTGCCGCTCTTCTCGCGACAGCTTTCTGATTCAAGGCATGAAAGATACTTTTTCTTGGTATTTCAGGCACACCAGAAACACGGGCTAATTCATGGAGTTCATCCACCACGACCGGGTCGACGATATAAGCTCCAATGTTCAACCCTTGTGCAATTTCATTGGCAATGATCCCACCAAGATTAGACGCGTGTTCTCCATTGTATCCATTTTTTAAATCTTCAAGCATCGCGTCATTGACCTCATACGTCCCACCTTCAATGGGACGCAGCAATCCGCCTCTCCCGCACACGGCACTCAATTTGCTGATGTTGATGCCTTCACGGTCAAGTTCGTCGAGAATGACGCGTTTACGGAATTCATATTGATCAATGATTCTCTTGTATGAACTGATATCCTCCGCCGTGTGACGGATGGTTTTTTCAAAAACGACTTCCTGATCATCAAAGACTCCGATCTTCGTAGATGTGGAACCTGGGTTGATGACCAGAATACGATGTGTTTGCAATTCCTAAACCCCCGTTAACCGTTCTGTCTTCTGCTTAAGATGTGTTGACCATTTTGAAGGAACTGACTGCGGGACCTGCGCATACGCTCAATCCGTTCTTCCGCCATACGGTCTGCAGCTGCATATGTTGGAATGTTATCGCGGCGTGAAATTTCAAATACGCGGGATACGTTGTCATAAATCGTTTCCACCCGCTTCATCGCACGATCTTTATTATATCCGTGAAGCTCATCTGCTACGTTGATGACGCCGCCCGCATTGATTACATAGTCCGGCGTATAAACGATGCCTTTTTCATGCAAAATATCGCCGTGTTTTGTTTCCTTCAACTGGTTATTTGCTGCACCAGCAATGACTTTTGCTTTTAGTTGAGGAATCGTTTCATCGTTTATCGTTGCTCCAAGAGCACAAGGTGCATAAATGTCACAATCCACGCTGTAAATATCGTCAGGATCAACCGCTTTTGCACCAAATTCTTCAACTGCACGCTGAACCGCTTCTTTGTTAATATCTGTTACTACAAGATTTGCCCCTTCTTCGTGGAGATGACGGCATAAGGTAAAGGCTACATTTCCAACACCCTGAACAGCCACTGTTTTTCCCTCTAAGGAATCCGTACCGAACCCTTCCTTCGCTGCTGCTTTCATTCCACGATATACGCCATAAGCTGTTACTGGTGACGGGTTTCCGGAAGATCCGAAAGCTGGAGAAATCCCTGTCACATAATCCGTTTCCTCATGAATTAGATCCATATCCTGAACGGTTGTTCCCACATCTTCTGCTGTGATGTAGCGACCATTCAGCCCTTGGATATAACGACCGAAGGCACGGAACATCTCTTCATTTTTCTCTGTTTTAGGGTCTCCGATGATGACCGTTTTCCCTCCACCGAGATTTAGTCCTGCTGCAGCATTCTTGTATGTCATCCCTTTCGCCAAACGAAGGGCATCCTCCACTGCATCATCTTCAGAAGCGTATGTCCACATACGTGTACCACCAAGAGCAGGCCCAAGTGTTGTATCGTGGATGGCAATGATTGCTTTTAGACCTGATTGTTCATCTTGACAAAATAGCAATTGCTCGTAATCGTACTCTTGCATATAGCTGAAAATTTTCATTTTAATTCCTCCTATTGTTGACTGGCTTGTAAAGCTAAAGCCAGTGAATAAATTTTACTTTGAGCATCATCCGCTCGCGACGTCAATACGATCGGAGCTTTAGCCCCACTGATCACACCCGCCACTTTTCCTTTGGCGAAATATATGAATGACTTATATAAGGCATTGGCCACTTCAATGGATGGAACGACGAGGATATCCGCCTGCCCCGCTACTTCTGATACGATCCCTTTTTGTTCTGCCGCTTTTGGATCGACAGCATTGTCAAAGGCAAGGGGACCATCAACGATACAGTTTTTCAGTTGCCCGCGCCTGTTCATTTGCGTGAGCATCGCAGCATCTTGAGTGGCTGTCATGGAAGGATTCACTACTTCTACTGCAGCTAGTGGAGCTACCTTCGGGTTCTCCCAACCAGCCCGTGTAGCTACTTCCACCGCATTGTTGATGATTTGTGCTTTTTCCTCCAGACTTGGCGCGATATTCATCGCTGCATCTGTAAGGTAAATCAGTTTATCCCGGCCTGGAATTTCAAACAACGCGACGTGAGACAGTACCGAACCTTTCCTGAGTCCGTACTCTTTATCCAGGACGGCTTTCAACAGAGATTTTGTATCGATATGGCCTTTCATGACAACATGAGCTTCGCCGGAGTGTACAGCTTTCACAGCGACTTGTGCACTATCCTTCTCACTTGCATGAATGACTTCAATGCCTTCCTGTGATAAATCCAAATCAACAGCTTTTGACTTGTCTTCAATCTCTGATTGATCTCCTACAAGAAAGAACTCAGCCAGGTTGGATGCCCGGGCCATTTTAACTGCCTTCAATACTTCATGATCTGCTGCTTGAGCAACAGCGACCGTTTTCGGTGAGCGACGGTCAATTTGATCGACTAGTTCATCTAACTTTTTCATGCGTCACCTCTTCCCCTCTTCTATACATGCAATATTCATGCCAACTCCTGTAAACACCAAAATAGGTTCACCTGGAGGTTTATTGTCCTGCAAAAGTTTGCATTACGAAAAATTTTGCATGCTTTTTTTGTCCAGTTGATATTTTTCTAATTTATAATATAAATTCCGAATGGAAATCCCTAGAGCTTTGGCTGTTTTCGTTTTATTAAAATCATGAGACCGGTAAGCATCAGCAAGCAAACTCTTTTCATATTCATCTACAGCTTCTTGCAAGGTCTCTCCCAGCCATGGCGCATTTTCCGTAGTACCGCCTGATTCCGTTGTTGCCTTTTTCAGCCGAGGAAGGTGTTCCACTTTGATCGTATCTTCCATATTCTCCATATAAATCATCGCCCGGCCGATAATGTTTTCTAACTCTCTTACATTTCCCGGCCAATCGTAGTCTTTCAATATCCTAAATGCCTCCTCATCGACTGAGGTTACATGCCTTCCATAGTCTTCATTCAGCTTTTGGATCAAATGGTGCGTCAAAAGCTGAACATCTCCGATTCTTTCACGAAGGGGAGGAATGTAAATCGGAAGCCTGTTTAGACGATAATAAAGATCTTCACGGAAATTCTTGTTCATAATCGCTTTTTCCAAATTCACATTCGTGGCAGCAATGACACGGACATCTACATGGACAGGCTTCGTACCACCGACCCGGATGATTTCATTCTCTTGCAGCACCCGCAGCAATTTTGCCTGCATCGGCAAAGTCAATTCACCAATTTCATCAAGAAAAATACTTCCGTGGTTCGCTTCCTCGAACAACCCTTTTTTACCGCCTCGTTTCGCACCTGAGAAAGCACCATCTTCGTAGCCGAACAATTCACTTTCGAGTAAGGATTCTGCTATGGCCGCACAATTGACACGGATAAACTTATTATGGCGCCGCTTGCTCTCGTTATGAATCGCATGGGCGAAAAGTTCTTTTCCCGTCCCCGACTCCCCTCTCAACAAGACGGAAGCTGGCGTACGCGCACCGACTTTCGCTTGTTCAAGAGCCAGGGTCATTTCCTGAGAGTCTCCGATAATATCATCAAACGTGTACTTTGCTTCCAAACTGCGTATGATTTGTCGCGCTCTTTTAAGTTCACTCGTCAACGCTTGAATTTCCGAAACGTCGTGAAGAACCCCCACACTCCCTTTAAGCTTTCCATCAACGATCACAGGGGCGACATTAACGAGAACGTCCTTTTTCGAAGGTCCAACCTTCATACGCACTCCCCGGACAGGTCTTCTCGTACGAAGGACTTTCATGTGCATACTTTCTCCTTCAGATATATCAACCGTTGCCGGCTTTCCTACAATTTCCCCTTCAGAAAGTCCTGTAATCCTCGTGTATGCAGGGTTAATCATTAAACCGCTTCCATTTTCGTCGACAACCGAAATCGCCTCTTCCGAAGAATGAATGATGGCCTCAAGCATCGTTTTCACTTCTTTAAGGTCTGTGATTTCCTCAGCGAGATAGACAACTTCTGTAATATCTTTGAAAACAGCAAAAGCACCGATCACTCTTTGATTCTGCCCGATCATCGGAATTCTTGTAGTCACGACCGTCTTTCCGTTTCCTAAGGCAAGCTTCTGATTTACTTCTTCTTCACGGGAGGCCAGGACTTGAGGAAGCCTCGAATCCGGAATGATTTCATTGATGGGTTCTCCAATCATAGATGAACGCCCCATACCTACAATGCGCTCCGCGCTTCGGTTGATAAATGAAACCTTTCCTTCCTCATCTATCACAATCATTCCATCATGAATGCTGTTCAAGATCAGGTGTTGATTTTCCGTCTGCTGCTTCAATTTTTGCACGAGCGTTTCCTTTTCTTCCAGTAATTCTGCGGTCACATAAGCGACCGATCCCGGGATGACAACCGTTGAGCGTTTTCTGGTTTCACGAATTTCATTGAAAACATGTTCATCCCCTGTGGCTTCGATCACGATATCAATCTCTCTATGTATCCAATCCTGCCACTGGCGGTCTGTAGAAATTCCGTAACTCTCAGCAAGCGCTATCCCCGGTGCATTCGGGTCGATGTCAGTTACTGCAACCACTAACATACGATCCATTTTCTTCAACAATTTCAACAGGGCGGTTCCACCTTTCCCCGCTCCGACTATCAACACACGTTTCATTTCACCACACCCTGCAACTTTTTGCGTAACTTTATCGTACCTTAATCTGCACATTTTAGCAAGTGTGTCTATAGTTCCAACCTGCCCTGCCATTTGATATACTTATTCATGGATTGAATTAAAGGAGTTATGAGTATGCGATTAATTGCTTTACTTTTATTAGTCACCCCAGGTTTGATCGCCGTTTATGGGATAAAATTGATTCGAGATGCCCTTTTTGGCGAATTTCACTCCATCTTTTTTCACATTGCCATTCAAGGACTTGTTGGAATTCTCTTTGTTGTTGGCGGAATGGCCTTCATTGGGGGGTTTATCCTTCACAGAGACAGAAAGCGCAACTTGACCAAAGGGCGGTTCAAATAAAAGGATTAGGACATAGTGAAAATAACACCTGCGAAGAAGGAGTTTTGCTCTGTGACAGAGTTTGAAATGTTTAGAAAGCAATACCCTTTCGATTTGCTTTCTGAGGAAGAATTTGAAGAAGTATTTGGGAAAGCCATGGTCAGAGAATTTTCAAAAAACGAATTCATCATCCATGAAGACCATGAAGATGACACGATCGATATCCACTTCATGGTCTCCGGACTTGCTAAAAATATCATGCACCGGTCGAACGGCCGCCAATTATCAGTGAGATTCTATTACCCGGGAGACCTGGTAGGTGTAATGATTCTCCTCACAAGTGGGGAAATGCGATTTTCTGTTCAGGCATTAGAACCGATCAAAACCATTTGCTTTGAACGTGAATCCTTCTTGAAAGTGATGTCAAACAACAACCACTTTTCAAAAGTTGTGATGGATGGCATCAGCCACTTGATGAAAAGCTTATATGATGAAGTAAAATATAAAAGCTCTACAACAGATGAACAGGATGATCGCGAACTGTACAAGAAGCGTGCAGACGCTTATATGGAGCCCCCTACTTTTATACATCCAGAAGCCTCAATCGAGAAAGCTGCCCGCATGCTGCAACAGCAGAAGATAGAAGCACTGATTGTCAGTGATGACCAGCAATCCATGCTTGGCATGATTGGATATGGTGAAATATTGAAGGCTTACTTTGAGAACGATCACAAGAACCCTGTCAAAGCTTATATGTCTGAAGAAGCTTATGAGATCAATGAGCAAGAATTCATCTATGATGCATTGAGTTATTTGAAGCATCATCCTACAGAAATCATCCCTGTTCTTCATAAGGACAAGGTTGTCGGAATTTTGAGGCAGTCCTCGTTTTTCACGATTAAAAATTCCGTGTACTTCGATCTGACCTATAAAATTTCAAACGCTACGACTATCGAAGAAATCAAACCGCTGTCACCGATTCATAATGAACGTTTCCAAAAATTCATTGCGAGCTTGATTAAAGAACACACGTTCGCTTATGACATAGCGGAGTTGATGACGAACTATAACGATCGGATTCACAAACAAGTGGTGCAGATCGCAGAAGACGAAATGATTCGTGAAGGTCATGGAGCTCCGCCGGTCAATTACTGTTTTCTGGTTATGGGCAGTGAAGGACGGAAAGAACAGGCTTTCTCCACGGATCAGGATAACGCCATTATTCTTGCCGACTATGACAAGAGTAAGCATAAAGCGAAAATCGAAAAATACTTCGAAATTTTCACCCTTAAAATCAATGATATGTTGAATGAATGCGGCTTTCCTTACTGTACAGGTGGTATTATGGCAAAGGAACCGAAGTGGCGTCAGCAAATGAGCGATTGGCAAGGAAGTATCGACCAGTGGATCAACAAAATGGACGCAGAAGAAATTCGGGATTTCACCATCTTCATGGATTTCCGTCCAATTACCGGCGATTATTCTCTTGCTTATGATTTGAAGAAATATGTAACGAAACGCGTTCAAAAATCCTTAAACCTACATCAATTGCTTATGAAAGATACGCTTCGTTTCCGGGTCCCTGTCCAACCATTTGGAAGAATTTCAGGAATTGGTAAAAAGCGGACGCTCAACTTGAAAAAATCAGCGATTATGCAAATTGTCAATGCCATCCGTATTTACAGTATGAAATATGGAATTGAAGAAATTAATACCGTAAACAGGCTTGAAGCTTTAGCTGAACAGGAACGTTTCCACCCGCGTGATGTGGAAAATGCGAAAACAGCCTTGCACCGTCTTATGTTGTTTCGTTTGAAAGCTAATCTTCAACAGTTGGACGACGAAGAACCATTAAGCAATGATTTAAAACTCGGACCTATGAAAAAAGAAGAACGTCGATCACTCAGAGAAGCTCTCATTATCGCCAAACGCCTGCAGCAGGTGCTGGAATTGAGCTATAACCGAAATCGGGTGGTATGATGCTTCCAGTTGACTTACAAATAATAAAGTACCTGCTTTTTGAAAAACCGATGTACTATTTCAAGATCAAACCTTACCTGAAATGGCACACATACCATGAATTAGAAAAACAGCTGCATGTATTCAATAAAAAGGAACATTTTCACAAAAAGCCATTAAAGGATTTGGACTATACCATCTTTGACCTTGAAACCACCGGGTTCTTACCAGAAATCGGACATGAGATCATATCGATAGGGGCAATCAGGCTTCAAGGACTGCATGCTTGCCGAATGGAGAAGTTCCATCAGGTAATCCGGCCGATTCGTCCTGTTAATAAACAAACGTTGCGTTTAACAGGACTATCTCGGGACCGCCTCGATAATGCCAGTCCTTTCATTGAAGGTTTCCGGAACTTCATGGATTTCAGTGAAGGGTCTGTTCTTGTCGCCCATCCAGCTAAATTTGATATGCGATTCTTAAAGGCTATGTTAAAAAGGTGGAAGCTTCCTGATTATGAACCACATGTAATCGACTCCCAACTTATGGCGCAATGGCTTCTGCCGAACGTAAAGCATCAGCTTGACCCCTTGCTAAAGTACGTGGGCATTGATAAAAGGGAGCGACACCATGCATTGAATGATGCTATTATGACGGCAGAATTATTTCGGTATTTGCTTTCAGAAACGATTGATTATGACGTTCACACATTGGGACAATTGAATGAAGTTTTGGCTCAACAGAAAAAAACGAAGCAGTGAAAATCACTGCTTCGTTTTTCTACCTTTTACACATAAACTCCTGATTATTGAAGACTCAGTTTCCAGATGATCCCGGGGTTCGTTGCCTGGTTGATCGTCAGGGGTGGCTGGGAAGCAACTCGCTTTCCTGTGGGGGAGTGGCGAGATTCCTCGGACTAAAGCCCTGCGGGATCTCGCCTATCTCCTTTCTCCCACGGGAGTCTCGCAGCTTCCCAATCCCCCATTCAATATCGGTGAGAAACGAACCCCTTTACCAAGATGAGTTGTCTTCCGCTACCCCGATTGTTACAAGCATAAAACGCTCTGTATCAAGCTTTCAGGGTTCAAATACCTGGGTATGGGAGTATTAATCTTCAGTCCTCTGAGGAGGCTCAAAAGAATAGAGGAAGTTCGATTAAGTTCGGCACGTCCTGCGCCAACATCGAACGCCCCCACCTCGTGTGGGGCAACGCGGAAAGCGAGTCATCCCCCGTAGCCCTAACCACTCAACAAAAGCCTCGAAATTAAGTCTTCCACAATCCTGGCATATCCTTTAATAACTTCCCTCAGCACGGAAAGTAAAGTGGCCTATTCAAAAAACGTGCGATATAGAGATTGGACCGCTTTGCCTAAACCTGAGGACTTGACACCGAACATCATTGATACTTCAGATGACCCTTGGTTAATCATCTCAATATTGACCTCTGCCTCACGGAAAGCTGCTGCTGCACGGCTGGCGATACCAATTGTCTGATTCATACCTTCCCCTACGATCATAATCATAGCCATTTCTCTTTCAATCAAGACGGTGTCTACTTCAAGTTCTTCCTTAATCCGCTTTATAACCTTTTCCTCTTTTTCAGGTGGAAGATGATGTTCACGAATGACGACGGACATGTCATCGATTCCAGAAGGAGCATGTTCGAAAGATACTTCTTCATCTTCTAAAATTTGTAGCAACCTGCGACCAAAGCCGATTTCCCGGTTCATTAAGTATTTACTCACATATAAGTTCAAAAATCCGTCATCGCTTGCAATACCCACGACATGACTTTCCCTTTCTGGTAGTTCTGCTACAATCATCGTTCCAGGTGCCGCAGGGTTATTCGTATTTTTAATGCATACAGGAATTTTTTCTTTGAATGCAGGGATAAGTGCTTCGTCATGAAAGACTGAAAAACCTGCATAGGAAAGCTCTCGCATTTCTCGATAAGTTAATGAGGTCAACTCTTTTGGCTGGTCGACGAACATGGGATTCACACAATAAACGGAATCCACATCCGTAAAGTTTTCATATAAATCTGCTTTTAAACCGGCTGCTACAATGGACCCGGTAATATCAGATCCACCGCGGGAGAACGTCACCAATTCACCTTCTGGCGTATAGCCAAAAAACCCTGGAATAACAAGAATTTCATTACGATGCCTCAAGCTATACAATTTTTCAAAGCTTTCTTCTAAAACCAACGCTCCACCAGGTTGATCTCGGACGAGAATTCCTGCTTCTTTAGGATTTACATAAGAAGCTTCAGCCCCCGTCTTCTGTAAATATGCACTCACTATATGTGCAGATCCATCCTCTCCACAAGCTTTCAAAGCATCAAGCGCATGCTCAGATCCATCTTTCACCAGTTGGATCGCTTCATCAATTTTATCCTTCACTTGTTCCACCACATGGAAGGAGAGCTCGAGCTCTTCGGTCATCGATTGAAAGCGATCGATGATTTTTTTATAAACGGTCTCATCCATTTGGTGCATTTGTATGGATGTACCTAAAGCAATTAGGAGATCCGTCACTTTTTCGTCTTCACTATGACGTTTTCCTGGAGCTGACACAACAACTACGCGTCGATCTTCATCTAAATCCATGATTTTTTTTACCTTTTTAATTTGTCCGGCATCAGCTAGAGAACTGCCTCCGAATTTTACAACCTTCATTTATGCAACACCCCATTAGAGAACGAAAGTAATTAATAATTAAGAATTGTATCACAAAAAAGGTGCACAATTGAACAAAAAATTAGAAAAAAACAAACGAACTGCGAAATTTGACGGAAACATGGGAATTTTTACATTTATTCTATAAATTTGTTACATCTTTTGGTATTTTTAGATATGATGGATGATAAGAGGAAGGGTGGTTCTATGGTTTTAAAAAGGGATGGATTTGGTGGATTCAGGTATTATCCCGAAGATAGTGAATTAACCATACTATGTACATACGAGGATCAAGGGCACACCTTTGTCATCATTCAATACTTGGACCTCCCTTTCAGTTACCGGCTAATTAACAGAGATGGATTATTTTTATTAGAGGAAGAGCTTTTTGATTTCTTACACAACGAAATTGAAGACATTGATGCAGGTATATATGAAAATGTGCACCTAGCCAAAGAAATCACTGAACTGATGACAACACAAAAATAAAAGCACGAAAGATGTTTGTACATCTCTCGTGCTTTTTCCTTAACTCGCTTTATGCTCTAAACGTAAGCGATCCGCCACCATGGCGATAAACTCACTGTTTGTCGGTTTTGCTTTTGTATTGGAGATTGTATAGCCGAAAAGAGAAGAAATGGCATCGATGTTTCCTCGATTCCAGGCTACTTCAATCGCATGCCGAATGGCACGCTCCACTCGGGATGCCGTCGTGTTATATTTCGTGGCAATATCCGGATAAAGGACTTTTGTAATTGAGCCTAGAAGTTCAAGATCATGGTAAACCATCGTAATGGCTTCCCTTAAATATTGATAACCCTTAATGTGTGCAGGTACTCCCACTTCATGGATAATGTGAGTGATACTTGTATCAAGGTCAGGTTTTTTCGATTTGGTTGATGTGTAACTGTTCCCCAATGCACGATTGATGGGGTCGCCTGCATGTTTTATCTGACGAACTTGCTCCCCGAGATGGTCAAGGTCGAATGGTTTCATCATAAAGTAAGCGGCTCCAAGTTCCACCGCTTTCTTTGTGACTTCTTCTTGACCGAACGCCGTCAACATGATAACTTCTGGATGCTTGTCCATGTCTTTTAACTTGTTCAACACAGCAAGACCATCTAAATGCGGCATAATGATATCCAAAATTAATACATCGGGTTTCTTCTCCTCAACCATTTGAAGACAATCTTTACCATTATAAGACGTACCTACGACATCAATATCCGACGCATCATCAAAATATTCCTCAAGTAGCTTTACAAGCTCACGGTTATCATCAGCAAGACAGACTCGAATCTTTTCCATTTATTTTTCCTCCTTACAAAATAGTCCTTCTTTTTTCCGTAATACACATATTCGACACCCAGGAATTTAACCCTCTTTTATTATAACAAAAAAATTTCAATATTTGAGATTATCTTGAAAAAGCTTTAAAATACTCATGAATTCGCACATATTCGACAACCTCATTTACCTTTTGTCGAAATTTGTCGAATGAATATTTATTGAATTCAATAAAAAAAGAAGAGCCCTTAGGAAGGCTCTTCTAACTTGCTTTCTGCTTATTGATATTATCTTCGTATAATTCTATTCCGGCTTCTTGTAGCATCCATTCAATGTGTACACCATAGCCACTTGTCGGGTCATTGACGAACACATGAGTGACTGCACCAATGATTTTTCCATTTTGAATAATCGGGCTTCCACTCATTCCCTGAACAATACCACCTGTTTTATCAAGAAGTTCAGGGTCTGTAATTTTAACAATCATTCCTTTTGTAACCGCCGATTTTTTCGGCATGTTACTGACGATTTCCACATCAAAGGTCTGCATTTCCTCACCATCTAAGACAGTCATAATTTGCGCAGGTCCTTCTTCAACTTCTTCTGCAAATCCAACAGGGACACCTTTAGGATACGTATCATTCTTCATGTCTCCGTCTAATTCTCCGAAGATGCCGAATGGTGTGTTTTTTTGTAATTGTTCCTAAGCGATCATCGCGTAATGAAAATTTCGCTTTTTTCTCACCAGGAATTCCCTGGCTTCCTTTCAATAGAGGTTACGTGGGAACGAACAATCGTTCCTTCATGGATTTCAATTGGTTTCTTCGTATCCATATCGGAAATCACATGTCCAAGTGCTCCATATTTCTTCGTCTCTGGATCATAAAACGTCATTGTCCCGATACCCGCAGCTGAATCACGGATGTAGAGACCTATTTGATATTCCTTCTCCTGGGCGTTAAAGACAGGGGTTAAAGAGGTGGAGATCATCTCTTTTCCTCGCTTGATTTTAAGTTCAATGGGTTTCTCCGCTTCGCCGGACTCTTTAACGATGGTTGACAGTTCTTCCATACTATTGAGTTCTTGGCCGTTCCCTTCAAGGAGAATGTCACCAACGAGGACATTCGCTTCCTCACCTGGTGATTTCTTCGTCTCCCTTTCTCCATGGACTAAATGGTGACCGACCACCAGTACTCCTTTTGTATGCAATTCAACCCCGACGGACTGACCGCCAGGAATCAAACGAATGTCACGCATTTGAGTTACATCTGTTTTCTTAAGCGGGACTCCAGCGAACTCATAAAAGACTTGGTGGTCATCCGTGGATGAAAATGCAGTTAACGCTTCTGTATCTTCTAATTCAGAAAAGGATTCCGAATCATTGGATGCACTGATTTTTACATCGGTAGGGATGGACAGATAATCATGAACAGGGGCTATCAAAGGTAAAATGAGCATGAACAGCAGGAGAACGGAACCACATATATATTTAAATGTCTGTTGATCTTTCACGGGTTCACACTCCTTATCACTCCAGTACCAACTAAATGGCTTACTTATAATGTGGTCTTCCACAAGCATTTTTAAACGAGCATAATCACAGTAATTATAGTACCCTTTCCCTTGTGTAGAAACATTCTCCAACGTATATGTAAAGATTGGAATATAGAATCAAATTTTGCAGAGAATACAGGATAGATAAAAAAGCGTATGGATTGTAAATCCATACGCTTATCGTTTGTTCTTTCACCGTTTCTTATGTTTATCTGCCATGAGTAGCAGTTCACGCGCATGTTCAACCGTTGTTTCTGTAAGTTCTGCGCCTGTAATCATTCTGGAAATTTCATCTGCTTTCTCATCATATGTCAATTCTTTTGCTGCTGTATGAGTTCGATCATTATCCACTCTTTTTTCAATTCTTACGTGAGTATCGGCCATAGCAGCTACTTGTGGAAGGTGTGAAATACACAAGACTTGTGAACCTTCCGATATCCCGTAGATTTTTTCAGCAATCGCTTGAGCTACTCGACCGCTTACACCCGTATCTACCTCATCGAAAATCACACTCGTAACGCCTTGGTGTCGTGAAAAGATGCGCTTCAAAGCAAGCATAATACGCGACATTTCTCCTCCTGATGCAACTTTATGTAATTCTTTTAATGGTTCCCCTGGATTTGTGGTAATTAGAAATTTAACGATGTCTATTCCATTGGGGAGCAATTGTACGGGATGGCCTTCAAGTTCAGGATCAGATTCCCGGCCTTCTTTCAAGTTGATATCGACTGCAAAAGACGCTTTTTCTAAATATAAATCCCTTAACTCTTCATGGATATACTCAGATAAGGTCGTTGCTGAACTCGTCCTAATGTCATGAAGAGCTTTCGCCTCCATTACAGCATCCTGACCCAGTTCATGAATTTCGCTATCCATTTTACTCAAATGAGAATCCTTATTTTTAATCTCGTCAATCTCTTCTTCGATTTTCGAAGCGTATTGTAGCATATCATCGACCGTTGCCCCATACTTCTTCTTCAGTCGATTCAACTCGTTTAACCGTGATTCAATCTGATTTAAACGTTCAGGATCAAATTCAAGTGCTGCCATTTGATTGCTCAATTGGAAGGTCAGTTCTTCAATAATATAGTAAGAGTTCGACATTTCTTCTGAAAGTTTGGCCAATTCCTCATCTACGTCTGCCGTACTTTCCAAGGATGTCATAGCATGACTCAACCAGTCCAGGCCTTTTTGTTCGCCATATAAGGAATAATAAGCATCATGGATTCCTTGATATATTTTTTCGTAATTCATAAGCTTTTTTCGCTCTTCTGAAAGTTCCTCATCCTCAAGGGGCTGCATTTCAGCCTCTTGCAGTTCTCTGAGCTGAAACTCAAGCAAATCCAACCGTTGAGCCATTTCCTGCTCATTTTCGCTCAGTTCCTTGTAACGTTTTTTCAGTACACGGTATTTATCATATACCCGTTGATATTCATCCAAGGAGGACTTCATATCGTCACCCGAAAAAATATCCAAGAGTTCAATATGACGTTCTGGGTCCATTAGTGATTGTGTTTCATGCTGGCTATGGATATCGATTAAAGAATGACCGAATTCTTTCATAATTCCAAGTGTGACTAGTTTCCCGTTCACCCGGCAAATGCTCTTCCCTTGATGCGTAATGGTCCTTTGCAGAACGACCATTCCATCATCATCAATATCAACGCCAAATTCTTCCCCCACTTTATGAATAGGGTGATTACTTCCAATGGTAAACAATCCTTCAATTTCGGCTTTTTTTGTTCCATGACGCACGAACTCGACGGACCCTCGTCCACCCGATAGCAGTTGAATGGCATCGATGATGATCGATTTACCCGCACCTGTTTCTCCTGTGAGTACGGTGAGACCTTCTTTGAACGTAATTGAAATTCGATCAATAATTGCAAAATCACGAATAGACAATTCTGTTAGCATGAAACTTTCACCTCAGTTATAACATATTGAGCAGCTGCTCACTTATCGTTTCTGTTTGTTCTGCACTGCGACAGATGATTAGACATGTATCATCTCCACAAATCGTGCCCATAATTTCATCCCATTCCAAATTATCAACAAGTGCCCCTACCGCATTCGCGTTTCCTGGAAGAGTTTTTAATATGATGAAATGACCAGCGCGATCGATGCTTACAAACGCATCCATCATCAAACGTTTTAACTTTTCAAAAGGATTAAAACGCTGATCCGCCGGCAGGCTGTACTTATAACGCCCATCCATCATAGGTACCTTGACAAGGTGCAATTCTTTGATATCCCTTGAAACGGTAGCTTGAGTAACATTATAGCCCATACCCTTTAATCGATCGACTAACTCATCCTGGGGTTTCAATATCGTCATTCGTAATCAATTCCCTGATTTTGATATGACGTTGTCCTTTGTTCATGACCATCCTCCGTTTCCAGTCCTTCCATAAGAAAAGGGCTTTTCATAAGCCCTTTTATGTTCATTATGCGTTTTTGCGGTGCGCTTCATGCGCCTCTTCAACGACCGCCTCAATATTGATTTCTTCAGAAATTCCGCCTTGTCCTACCTCATTCAAGCGCAAATGGACAAGGAATTCGATATTCCCGTCTCCACCTGTAATCGGAGAAAAAGTGAGTCCATGTACAGAATAGCTGTGTTGAGTTGCAAAATCAAGAATATTTTCAATCACCTGTCTATGTATGGACGGGTCTTTGACAATTCCTTTTTTCCCTACCTGCTCACGACCAGCTTCAAATTGAGGTTTAATCAATGCAACAACATCGCCTTCTTTGTCCAAAAGCGTTGCTAGTACCGGAAGGATGATTCTTAAAGAAATAAAGGAAACATCAATGGAAGCAAACTGTGGCTGTCCTTCCTTCAAATCATCTTTTGTCACGTATCTGAAATTCGTCCTCTCCATGACAACAACCTGTTCATGATTACGAAGGCCCCAGTCCAACTGATTATAACCGACATCGATGGCATAGCTAAGCTTCACTCCATTTTGCAAACCGCAATCTGTGAAACCTCCGGTTGACGAACCGATATCAATCATCACTTTATCCTTCACTGAAAGGTCAAAAACCTTTAAGGCCTTTTCTAATTTCAGGCCCCCCCCTACTTACATAAGGAATCGCTTTGCCTTTGACGGTAAGCTCTGTTGCTTCCTCTATTTTTTGACCAGGCTTATCCAGGCGGACTTGATTGTGAAAAACAAGCCCTGCCATTATGGTTCTCTTCGCCTTTTCACGTGTTTCCACGTACCCTTTTTCTACTAATAAAACATCTAGCCTTACTTTTCTTCCCATATCATTAAGCCCTTTGCTGTTTATTCGGTATCATATGTTTCAAATTTTGTACAATGTGATCAGTTGTTAACCCGATTTCTTCCCAAAGCTTATGAACACTGCCATGTTCAATGAAGCGGTCCGGTACCCCCATACGCTTGACCCATTGGGAGGAGTATTCATTTTCCTCTGCAAACTCTAACACGCTTGAACCGAATCCACCTTGTAGAACGCCTTCTTCTACAGTAAGAATCGGCATACCCGCTTTCATTATGTCATGAAGCATTGCATCGTCTAATGGTTTAATGAAACGAGCATTCACGACTTTTACTGATCGGCCATCCTTTTCCATCTTTTCACTAGCTTCAAGAGCCATATCAATGGTTGTACCAAAAGTAAGGATGACGGCATCCGTTCCTTCTTTTAACACTTCCCAGCTTCCAATCGGTATGATTTCAGGCTGTTCATCTGTTTGTACACCTTTCGCATTACCTCTTGGATAACGAATAGCAAAAGGGCCATCATCGTAGTGTGTGGCGGTATGAACAAGGTGTTGCGCTTCATTTTCATCCTTAGGCATGGAAATCACAAAGTTCGGAACAGACCGCAGGAAGGCAATATCGAATACTCCCTGGTGGGTCTCGCCATCAGCCCCTACCAATCCAGCGCGATCGATACCAAAAATAACGTTTAATTTCTGCCTTGCCACATCATGGACAACCTGATCATATCCCCTCTGCAAAAAGGTAGAATAGATAGCCAAAAACGGTTTCATTCCCTGAGTAGCCAGGCCTGCTGACATCGTGGTTGCATGCTGTTCAGCGATCCCTACATCAAAGAGACGATCCGGAAACTCTTCCCCAAATTTCTCTAGTTTAGACCCAAGAATCATCGCTGGTGTTACGGCAACGATACGGTCATCCTTCTTTGCTTCTTTGCGCAAGGCTTCACTGATGACCGAACTCCAAGCAGGAGGAGCATCCACGGGTTTAATTTTCTCACCCGACTCAATTTTATAGGGTCCCACACCATGCCATTTGTCTTTCACGTCGGTCTCTGCAGGATGATAACCTTTTCCTTTTTGTGTCATCACATGGACAATAACAGGACCATCCGTCTTTTTAGCATAATTCAAGTTCTCGATAAGATCGTTGAAATCATGCCCGTCTACTGGACCATAATACGTAAAGCCAAGTTCTTCAAAGAACATACCAGGTACAACAAAGTATTTCATGCTGTCCTTTAGTCTTTCAGCAGCCTGCGCAATTTTTCCGCCAACCGCAGGAATTTTTTTTAATACCCACTCAAGGTCATCTTTTACGCGATGGTATTTCCCGGCACTTCTCATCCTGCCTAGCGCACCGTGAAGAGCCCCGACATTTTTAGCGATCGACATTTCGTTGTCATTAAGGATAACGGTTACATTCTTCTTCTCGTGTCCGATGTGGTTCAAGGCCTCTAATGCCATTCCCCCTGTAAGAGCTCCATCACCTATGATTGGTAAAATCGAATGCTTTTCGTTATTCAGGTCTCTTGCAATGGCCATTCCCATCGCTGCAGATAATGATGTGGAACTGTGTCCTGTCTCCCAGACATCATGTTCACTTTCGTCACGTTTAGGGAAGCCGCACAGCCCTTTATATTGTCGGAGCGTTTCGAATTGTCCACCACGACCCGTCAGTATTTTATGGATATAAGATTGATGACCGACATCCCAAAGAAAGCGGTCTTCCGGGCTTTTATATACCTTATGAAGAGCGAGGGTAAGCTCAACGACCCCCAGATTCGCCCCCAGGTGACCTCCTGTCGTAGCCAGGTTTTCAATGAGGAACTGCCTCGTTTCATCTGCCAGTTGTTCTAATTGGTTTGTATTCATACCCTTTAGAATTGAAGGGTCTTTAATTTTACACAGATCCATTGAAGGACCCCCTTGTATTTATCTTGATTTTTTAGTGGACGACGGTGCACTTGTTACTATTCTTACTTTCAGCCGCTTTTCTAACCATGAAATGACCTTTGCAGCGAAGAAAATGATGTCCGTGGACTTATTGATGGCAAAAAATTTACCAAGGGCTTTTCCACCGACGGTAAGTGCAGCTACAATACTTGTCAGGATCACTGATATTACAATCTGGACTGTTGATCCATCACTATAGCCGAAGTTGTTGGCCAGTTGGATGACCACAACTGCAGACGCCGTACCACTAACTATACCAGATATATCCCCTATAACGTCATTACAGAAACTTGCGAATCGATCAGCGTTTCTGACAATGGCAATCGCTTCTTTTGCTCCGTTCACCTTTTCAGACGCCATCGCATGGAAAGGCTGTTCTTGAGCAGCAGTGGCTGCGATACCCAGCATGTCAAATACGACACCCGTAAAGACGATAATGAATACAAGGACGAGGCCGATGATCCATACGACTCCACTTAAAACGGAAGAAGATATAACTGAAAAAATAGCCGCTAACACGAATGTGATAACGGCGATACTCAGACTGAATTTTAAAGATTTTTTTAATTTGTTATCCATATATACCCTCTATATCACTAAATTGATGTGTCCTATGTAAGGAAAGGAATGGTCATGATTCAAGTAAAAATTGCGGCTTAGGTCTAGTAGGTTTTCCCAGTCGAGTACCGAATGTCACCATTCTGGCGGTTCCCCTTTAAACTCGACTCAGCCCCGTCTCCGGCAGCTGGACTAGATTGCCACTTAGTCCGCACTATAATTCCTAAATCATGTCCATAGAACAGTCTAGGGGATTTCCCCGACAGCCTTTAGCCGTTCCTTAGCCTCTTTTGCAGTTCTGATTTCATATAGTTTCTGCATCAGCACCTCAGTGGCCATCTGAAGCTGCTTGATGTTCACTGACTATAATCCCCTCAAGAACCACTCAAGGCAGGCTACGCTGCGCATATAGATGTTACTCCATATGCTGCAGGTTCATACCCCATTTCATAACAGTATCTGGCTCAGATACCATTACAATAATGGGCCTCCGCGGAAGCAGGGTCAACGCCCACATGCCTTTGTGGATCGCCCTGCGACCTTAACTCCCAGCATCGACCCAAGGCTGGGCGCCTCAAGCCAACACAAGGAACTTCATCGATGTGCCCTTCGGCGGATTTTTAGGCCCGCCTTCAGGAACGGAGGGCCGACTAGAATACTGCACCATTCCTTTTGTAATCATAATATATCACATTTTGTCACGTGGCTCAATCGAAATCATTTACCTCAATGATCACGGGTGCTCAAGTAATGAATAAGTTCAGAAAGAGTGGTCCCCTCAACCCCTGCATTTTTAAGAGCCTGTTGAGCCTTTTGAACGTATTTGTCTTTTTGCGCTATAGCTCCATCTAGTCCTAAAAGCTGCGGGTAAGTACTTTTATGGTTACCTTCATCACTTCCGGCTGGCTTACCGATAACCTCAGAGTCTCCTGTGACGTCCAGGATGTCATCTTGAATTTGAAATAAAAGTCCAAGTGCTTCAGCCATCTCAGTCATTTCTTCGAGGACTTCTTCTGAAGCTCCGCCTAAATACGCTCCAGCAAGGATAGAGAACCTCAGCAATTGCCCTGTTTTATTCCTGTGAATGTTTTCAAGGGCTTCTAAGGAGATTTCAGCTCCTTCACTCAGCATGTCCTGCATCTGGCCTTCGACCATGCCTCTCGCACCGCTGGCTTTGGTCAATTCACGGACTAAATAGACGCGGTCAGAATCACTTAATCCTTCATCTTCCGAAATAACCTGGGAACTCAGCGTCAATAATGCATCGCCTGCAAGGATGGCGGTTGCTTCATCGAAACGCTTGTGATTCGTTGGTTTCCCTCGTCTTAAATCATCATCGTCCATAGCAGGGAGATCGTCATGGATTAAGGAATAAGTATGGACCATTTCGAGAGCTGAGGCGACTCCCATCACTCTCTCTTCAGGAACTCGAAAAGCTTGAGCAGTAGCCATCAATAGAATGGGACGCAACCGTTTACCCCCAGCATGAATGGAATATAACATGGAATCTTGAAGTCGTCCTGAAACCGTATAGTCGCGAACAAGCATTTCAAGCTGCTGATTGATTCGTTGTCTTTTTTCTGTAAGATATTCAGCTAAATGCACTGCTCAGTCTTCCTCCTGGACAGAGAACGGTTCCAACTCTCCGTGTTCATTCATGATTTGCTGCATTTGAGTCTCCACATTCCCCAGCTTTTCACTGCAAAGCTTGGAAAGTTTCATGCCTTCTTGGTAATACTGGATCGCTTTTTCCAAGGGGACTTCTCCTGTTTCCAATTTCTCGACAATCTCTTCGAGCTGCTTCATCGCTTCTTCAAAACTGATGGTTTCCTGCTTATCTGTCATTTTCATCCTCCTTTACATCCGTTACGTGACAATCAACGATTCCGTCTTGCATTTTCAAGGAGAGGGATTGGCCTTTTGTAATGTCAGAAGTACTTTTTATAACGTCTCCCTCAGAATCAAAAGGTACAGCAAAGCCTCGCTTCATAATGTCTAAAGGATTGACTAAGGTCAGTTTATCGACATTTGTATAGAAGCGTTCTTTCTTTTGCTGGAGAAGAGCCTGAAACCGCTTCTGCAGCTGGTTCGTCTGGCGCTCTAGAGACTCCGCGCCTTCTCTGATTTTCAACTCCGGCCCCTGCTGTCGTAACCTTCGTGCCATGTTGCCCCAATTTACGAAACTTTTTTGATGAATGTGCTTCATTTGTATCGCCATACGTTCCATGACCCGATCCAAGTCCTGCTCTTTTTGCTTCATCATCTGTTCAGGATACTTGAAAGCATATGATTTTTTTAAACGCTCCAATTGCTGCTTCGCCTCTGTCTTCTTCACTTCCATAGCCCTATGAAGGCGGTGGTCCAACGCGTTAACCTGATCACGCAACTCTACAATGGATGGTACAGCGACTTCAGCAGCTCCCGTTGGTGTCGCTGCTCTTACATCTGCCACAAAATCACTGATGGTGGTATCCGTCTCATGACCAACGGCTGAGATGACGGGGATTTCGGATTCTGCAATCGCTCTGGCAACCACCTCTTCGTTAAATCCCCATAAATCCTCAATAGAACCGCCGCCCCTACCCACAATTAACACATCTACATCCATTTTTTCGTTCGCGTATTGGATGGCATTAACGACAGAAGAAGCTGCCCGCTCCCCCTGGACGAGTACAGGCAGGACAGTGACTGGCACAATAGGGTAACGCCTTTTTATCGTTGTCATTATATCTCTTACAGCTGCCCCGGTAGGAGAAGTGATGACACCAATATGTTTTGGGTATGTAGGAAGAGGCTTTTTACGTTCAAGAGAGAATAAGCCCTCTTTTTCTAATTTTTCCTTCAACTGCTCAAAAGCATAGTAAAGAGCTCCAATTCCATCTGGTTGCATCTCTTTAATATACAGCTGATATTGACCCATAGGTTCGTATACGTTGATTTCCCCTTTGACGAGGACGTTCATTCCATTCTCAGGCATAAACTTCAGGGAACGATTATTCCCGGCAAACATGACGGCCTGTATTCTGGCTTGGTCATCTTTCAAGGAAAGGTACATATGACCTCGACTATGGTGTTTGAAATTCGAAATTTCTCCTCTTAACCAAACCGTTTTCAAGTGCGGATCCCCTGAAAGTTTACGCTTAATGTACTTCGTTAACGCCGTAACGCTCAAGTACTGATCCTGCATGCCCATCCTCCTTACTGATTATGAATTCGCTTTGCCGCTTTAATCGTGTTATGGAGGAGCATGGTGATTGTCATTGGACCTACACCTTTAGGGACTGGAGTGATATGGGAAGCTACTTCTTTCGCAGACTCAAAATCCACATCACCTGTCAGCTTACCATCCACACGGTTGACTCCAACATCGATCACCACAGCACCTTCTTTAATATCTTCACCCGAAATTAAGGAAGGTTTACCTGCAGCAACGATAAGAATATCTGCCTGCTTCGTATGCGACTGCAGATGTTTTGTACGGGAGTGACAATGGGTAACTGTTGCATTTTCGTTGAGCAGCAACTGGCCTACAGGTTTTCCTACAAGGTTACTACGGCCGATGATCACCACATGCTTTCCTTCAAGCGTAATGTCTGCACGTTTAAGCATGACGAGTATTCCATAAGGTGTACATGGGAAAAAGGTGTCCTAGCCGGTCATCATCTTGCCGACATTTGCGGGATGAAAACCATCCACATCCTTATCTGGATGAATGGCTTCAATGATTTTTTGGTCAGAAATATGGTCAGGCACAGGTAATTGAACAAGAATCCCATGAACAGTAGGATCCTGGTTCAGTTTGTCAATCAAATCCAGCAGTTCCTGTTCTGAAGTTTCTACAGGTAATTCAATGAGATCAGAATCCATACCGATTTTCTCAGAAGCGCGCTGCTTTCCTTTTACATAAGACATCGAAGCAGGATCTTCACCCAATATGACGACGACCAACTTCGGACGAATATCTTTTGTATGCAGTGCACTCACTTCTTCTTTCATTTCTTGTCGTAGATCTTCTGCCAGTTGTTTTCCATAGATCACTTCTGCTGACATGTCCCATTTCCCCCTTATTTGTTTATACCATTTTTGATAATACGCCGTTTACAAACTTCCCTGAATCATCTTCTCCGAAAATTTTCGCTAGCTCAATCGCCTCATTAATGGCTACTTGTGCAGGGACGTCTTCTTTGTATTTCATTTCATAGGCAGCCATTCGAAGGACGGTCTTCTCAACTTTGGCTAACCCGTGGAAACGTCCAATGATCGAGATTGTCAGAAATCCATTGATCCAACTCTTCTCGATTATTCATGACTCCATGTACGAGGTCATATAAAAACTCGTCCACTTCCTGGCCTTCGACTACATGAGCAATGGCCTCATCGGTTTCAATATCACTCGTAATCGTTTGAAAAAGCGCCTGGAAAGCTTTTTCACGTGCTGTGCGTCGTTTCATTTTCATTCTCCTTTAAGGTAATATCCGTTAGAATAATAACATTTTAGCTTGATAAAAGCCATTGTAATCAGGTGATCGCAAAATTTGCCTCTTTTCAAACGAAAGGGTTAAGAGTAAAACAAAAAAATCAGAAAGGGAGCGGCCCCCCTTTCTGATTAATCTCACAATTCTTCTACTTCTACTTCTTCCTCTTTCCCTGATTCCATTTGCACGCCAACAACGTGGACATTGATCTCATTAATATCAAGTGCTGTCATGTTTTTAAGCGCTTGCCTTGTGTTGTCCTGAATTTTTTGTGCCGTGTCAGGAATGGAAATCCCATAATCCATGACTACATAGGCATCAATTAAAATGCCACTCTCAGTGAGCTCCACCTTAACGCCTTTTCCGTGGTTCTTCTTACCAAGGCGTTCAGCCACACCAGAGGCGAAATTGCCTCTCATCGATGCAACTCCAGCCACTTCAGAAACAGCGATTCCAGCGATCACTTCAATGACTTCAGGAGCAATCTCGATGTTGCCTAATGTCGATCCATCTGTCACATTCAACAATTGCTTATCACTCACAATGACCACTCCTTTTTATGATTCATCCTTCATTATAGTATATTTCTCTAAAAACTTTGTGTTAAAGTCTCCGCCAACAAATACTTCATGGTCCATCATCCGTTGGTGGAACGGAATCGTCGTATGAACACCTTCAATGACAAACTCATCAAGGGCACGCTTCATCCTGCGAATCGCTTCATCTCTATCACGACCATAAGTAATCAATTTAGCGACCATAGAATCATAATAAGGCGGAATCATGTAGCCAGGATATGCTGCTGAATCAACCCTTACACCGAGTCCACCTGGAGGGAGGTACATATCAATTTTCCCAGCGGAAGGCATAAAGTTTTTGTGAGGATTCTCTGCATTGATTCTGCATTCAATGGACCAACCTTCGAATTCGATTTCTTCTTGCTTGAAGGAAAGTTCCTTGTTTTCCGCAATCAACAACATCTCTTTAATCAAGTCTACACCTGTAACCATTTCTGTAACGGGGTGTTCAACTTGTATTCTTGTATTCATTTCCATAAAGTAGAAAGAATCATCTTCTTTGTCGTAGATAAACTCAACGGTACCCGCACCTGAATAGTTGACGGCAAGAGCAGCTTTTACTGCTGCATCTCCCATTTTGGCACGCATAGCTTCAGAAATAGCTGGAGAAGGTGTTTCTTCAATCAGCTTTTGAAGGCGGCGTTGAATGGTACAATCCCTTTCACCAAGGTGAACGGCGTTTCCGTGGTTGTCGGCAAGGACTTGTATTTCAACATGGCGGAAATCTTCAATGAATTTTTCAATATAGACACCAGGATTTCCGAAGGCAGTTTCTGCTTCCTGCTGGGTCATACGAATTCCTTTTTTCAAGTCTTCCTCGTTGCGGGCAACACGGATCCCTTTTCCTCCCCCGCCTGCTGTCGCCTTGATAATAACCGGGTATCCAATCTCTTCAGCGACTTTCATTCCATCTTCTTCATCTTTAATAATGCCCGCTGAGTCAGGAACAACAGGCACTCCTGCATCTCTCATCGTTTCACGAGCGACGTCCTTCGTTCCCATCTTTTGGATGGCATAAGAGGAAGGTCCAATGAAAGTGATGTTACACTCTTCACACATCTCAGCAAACTCTGCATTTTCGGAAAGAAATCCGTATCCTGGATGGATCGCATCTGTCCCCGTTAATGTGGCTACACTCATAATGTTCGTGTAATTCAAATAACTATCTTTACTCAGCGTCGGACCGACACAATACGCTTCGTCAGCCATCTGGACGTGCAATGCTTCTTTATCAGCTTCGGAATATACCGCGACCGTTTCAATCCCCATCTCTTTACAAGCGCGGATGACACGGACAGCGATTTCTCCTCTGTTTGCTATCAGAACTTTTTTAATCAACGTCTCAAACCCCCGTTTACTTGGACTTCACGCGGAACAACGGCTGTCCATATTCCACTAATTCACCGTCTTTAACGAGAATCTCAACAATCTCCCCAGATACTTCCGCTTCAATCTCATTAAATAACTTCATCGCTTCAACGATACAGACGACGGAATCTTCTTTGACTGTGTCTCCAACTTTCACATATACATCCTCTTCAGGCGAAGGAGATGCGTAGAAAGTTCCGACCATCGGTGATTTCACCTCTGCATCGTAATCGGCATTCCCTTGAGCTTTAGGAGCTTCTTTCTCAGCTGATTCTTCTTTCACCTCTTGTTTAGGTGCTTCTTCAACAGCTTCTTGTTTAGGCTCTGGTTTTGGTGGAGCTTGTACTGCTTGTTTGACTTGTACAGGTTCAGTAACAACCTCTCCCTGTGGCTTTTTCATGTGAACTTTAGTTCCGTTTGCTTCATAGGAAAACTCATCGATATTGGATTGATCAATCAACTTAATGATTTCTCTGATTTCTTGTACCTTTAGCATTTTTGGCACCCCTCTTATGTAAAGTTACTTTTTATAAACTGGTACTAATACCTCTTCATATTCTATTATACATTACCACCTCCCTGCAACTCGCGACAAGAATAACCCTCAGTAATATTCTGACAACTATCACATCCCCCCACCTTTATTCATATTAGCTCCCTTTACTTGAAGACTCCGTTTAAAGATGTATTCGGGATTCGTTGCCTAGGTTGAGCATCAGGCGTGGTTGGGAAGCCACACGCTTACCTGTGGGGGAGTGGTGAGCTTCCTCGGAAAGCGAGTTATTCCCCGCAGCCCCCCATCCACTCAATATTAGTCTCTAAATCAAGTCTTCCAAAATCCCGCCAAATTGTTCAAGAATACCTGGATAATAAATGAAGAGAAAAGATAAAAAAGCCTCACTCCTTTTTTGAAGGAGTGAGGCTTTTGTTTTGTTTTTATCCTGCTGGCTGGAATTGTACTTGGACTTCTTTCTGCCCGAATTCGTCAGAGACCATTTGTATGATGTTGTTCGTTTCTGTTTTCGATAACTCATCTGCTTTTACTGTTACGTGCACGACCTCATCTTCTGCTCTTACTAATACATCATCGTAGGAAGCACTTGCACGGATTGTATTTTCGATAATGGATTCTTTGGATTGGTTTGCTTTAATGGTCTCCATTTTTTCTAAAGCTTCATTCTTTTCTTCTGTACTAAAGTCACTGGAAGCAACGATTTCGGATAATTGTTCCTGCATTTGATCCCGTTGATTTTGCATATCTAGGCGGATAGCTGAGAAAAGTTCATCTGTAGAAATTTGCGAGATGACAGTGCCATCCCCTGTGGTTTCTACGCCTTCTTCTCCGGCAGCGTCTTCTGTAATTTCTGCCCATTCATCTTCCTGTATAAAAGCCATTTCACCATTGTCCGGGGATGTCATGTAATATACGCTTAGTACAATCAAGAGACTCAACATTGTCAACAACCAAACCGTTTGTTTTTTAACCAAAGTAACCCCTCCTTATTGTTTAGGCAAAACAGAAATCCTGTGGGTCGGGACATCCAAAACTCTAGAGACAGCTTCCACCACCCACGCTTTCACCTGCATTTGATCGACCCCCTCGGCTGTTACGAAAACCCCGCTTACGTCTGGTTTAGATGTTTGTGTTAACAGCGGAACTTCCCGATCGCCTTGGCGGACGAGAACTAGCTGCTGTTCTCTCGAATAATCCTCAATTTCACGTTCCCCTCCGTTCTTATCATTTTCCTTGGTGGTTTGTTTTCCGACGATTAAATTTTTATCGTACACTTTTTTATGTGTCGATGACAGATTGATCATTATGTCCACAGCACTCACTCCTTGAATGTTTTCGAGAAGTGGCTTGAGCTGTTTTTCATACTCTTTTTCCAACTGTGAAATAGAGTCCGTCATTTCTGGAGTTTGAGCAGCAGATGCACCCTCTCCGGATTGACTTTGGACATTTCCTTCATCAAGAGCCGTTGAAGGAGGATCGTTCGGCTGAAACCAATTACTTGTTAGAATAATCAAAACTCCGATAATGCCAATGGCGATCAAATACTTCGTTTTATTCAACTTTCTCCCCTCTTTGTTTGATAGAGGTTCCGTCAGTTTGTTCCACCATTTATTCATCCTCATCCTCCCAGCGGATAATGATTTGTTCTTTGTTCAAATCAAGATAGTCAGCGACCCATTTTAATAATCCTGGATCTTGCTTTTCTTCTTCTGTATCCCCTTCATCCATGATAGAGATCTCTACATCTTCGACCGACTGGGTCAGTTCATCACGAGAAAGCGTGAGGGTCAGCTTGTCCAACGTTTCCAAACTGTAGGGCTGTTGATGGAAGCTCATTTGAACATCGACGAGAACCAAGTTTTGTTCTTCTTTTAATGGTGTTTCAATTTCAGCTGCAAGAGCCTGAGTAACTTGTTCTAATTTATATGCATCTTGTCCGGCGAGTATTTCATTTTTCTTTGATTCTACTTTTTCCTCAAAAACTTCTGCATCCAATTGTTGCTGCATGGTCTGATCTGCACGTTGGACAAGGCTTTCAGGGTCGATATTTAATATTTGTAAAAGCGGCCCCATAAAAATCAGTACTAACAAAATAGACATGACAAGACGTGCATAATTCTTCATGACGCCGGACGGCAGAAGGGCGTCTGCTACCATTGCTAATAAAAGAAAAAGTACAATCTTTGTGATCCACTCAATCAGATACTCCATATTCACCATCCTATCTGACCATCATCGTAATGTTACTAGCCGCCACCATGATGACGATTACAAGGAAGAACATCATGGAGACCATTAAGAGTGCTGCGAAAATATAGAAGATGTGCCTGCTGACGACATCCATCGCCTGGATGATCGGCCCATCCCCCAGAGGCTGAAGGAGAGCAGCCGCGATTTTATAAATTAGCGCAATGGCCAGCACTTTAATAGCCGGGAACACAGCGATTCCAAGTAATATGACGACACCAGCAATTCCTAGTGTGTTTTTTAGTACAAGGGAAGCCCCTAGGATTGTATCGGTGGCATCCGTAAACAGTCTCCCGACCACGGGGACAAAATTTCCTGTGACAAATCGAGCTGTTTTCATCGTAATTCCATCCTGTACCGCAGTCACAGTCCCCTGGACAGATATCACTCCAAGAAAAATGGTTAAAAACACACCCATGATAGCCATGCCGGTTTTCCTAAGAAGTTCAGCCAATTGGTCCACTTTATATGTCTCATTCAAGCTTCCCACAATCAGCAAAAGAGCGGAGGATGCAAACAATGGGATGAGCAAGTATTTGACTAGCAGGCCGCTGGATTGGGACCAGGGCAATAATAATAGGGTGAAAAAAAGGAAATGGACATCAAGTGACTGAAGGAAGCCATGATTCCAAGAAGAAGGGGAATCAACCCGATCATGAAGCTGCTCATCCGTTCGATGGCCCCTAGTGTATATTCAATGACTTGCCGAAAACTCTCGAGAGCAAGTGTTAATAAAACAAGGTAAACCACCATGTAAGCAATCTTACTTACCACAGAATTTTCGAATGCGGACTGCACCGAATGAAGCAAAGTACTGAACAGTGTCAAAAACAGTAGTGAAGCTAGCAATTTTCCGTTGAGGAGAAGTTCATGGAAAAAGAATTCCAGAATACCCGAAAACCAATCGGATGATTCAACGGAACTTTCACTTTGAATAAATTCACGGAAATTATTCGTATGAAAGCTAGGCAGGTAATCTCCATACTGTTGATTCAATTGATTCCAACTTTCCTCCAACTCTTCTGTAGATACCTGGTCGAGCATAGATATATCAGCATCTGCAGGGGCTGGGGAGGGAGACGCGGCAACGATGATTGGAGAGTTCAAGCAACCGATTATGATCAGACAACACAACACGATCCGTTTCATGGCATCCCTCCCGAAATTCCTATGCCCCTGGAATGAAATTCAATATGGTCTCAATCACAGCTGTCACAATCGGTATGGCAAGCATTAAGATGAACAATTTCCCTGCGAGTTCCACTTTAGAAGCCAAGGAATTTAGACCGGCATCTCGAATAAGTTGAGCACCAAATTCAGCAATATAGGCGATGCCAATAATTTTCAAAATGGTCTTGAAGTACACAGGTTCGACCTGAGCCTTTTCTGCCATGTAAGACAACAGGGAAAAGATATGCCTGACCTGATCAAGGATGGTTAAGAACAAGATGATGACTGTGAATAAAAGGAGAAGAAAAGCGACCGAAGATTTGTGTTCCTTTAAAAGTAAAATCAACAGGGCCGCCACTAATCCTAAAGAAACAATTTGAATGATATCCATGAGTTACCCCTGGTAGAGAAAAACAGACTTGATTTGTTGAAACAGATCGGCGAGCCTGTGAAGGACGATAAATAATACAATGATGAAACCTGTCAAGGTCACAGCCTGTGCAATCTCTTCTTTTCCCATCTGTTTAAGGATGCTATGGATCATCGCGACAATTATACCGACACCAGCTATTTGGAATAATATCGTTGCATCTTGGAGCACAATGCCTCTTCCCCCTTTTGTAAAATCCATATAAACCATGCTAAGCCATCTACATGATTAGAATGATGACGAGCAGCCCGCTTAATATCCCCATCCCTTTCGCCATCTTTTGGTATTGATCACCGACTTCCAGGGCATCATGCAGTTCGCGGTCAAGGTGATGGATGGTGAGTTGAATCTGTTTTTGCTGCTGCTCCAGATCGTGCTGACCAAGCGTCCTTCCAAACTGCATCAAAATTTCATATTCGTTTTTCGACAACGCGTTCAACGACCAGTGTTTCTTTAACTGTTTGGACCATAAGGAATAAAAGTCATCCCAAACTCCATTTTCGTTCAGAATCCCTTCAAAGAACTGATTAATGGGTCTCGGTAAATGTGTAGATAGATTCTCACAAACTTCCAGCAGCGAAGATTGTCCATAAACCATCTCTGCCTCTATCATCTGTAAAGCATTTTTCCATTGCCTAATGTGTCCCGGACGCTTCTTGAAACGGGAAGCCATATCAAACCCTGCCCAGGTCGTAACGGTCAATACGATGACGGCCCCAATCCATTGCATTCGCTCCCCTCCCCTTGCCCTGAATCAATAGGTCTCCCGATTGATCGAGTACTGTCCAATTTCTTTCTCTATGAGGTGACATTCGGTCCAAGACAAGGTAGCGTTGAAACACTTTCTCATCCATCAATTGTTTGGCTGATGGGCGTTTCTTTACACCTGAAAAACTTTGACCATGAATACTGCAAATGACTTCGACACCTGTGTAAGTCGCCTCTCGGACCGCTTCCGCGTCTTTTTGTCCACCAATTTCGTCTACAATTAACACCTCAGGTGACATGGAACGGATCATCATCATCATGCCTTCTGCTTTAGGGCAAGCATCCATCACATCTGTACGGAACCCGACATCCAGCTGAGGAACCCCCCTCATACTTGCTGCAATTTCGGAACGCTCGTCCACAATTGCGACCTTCGCCGCGCGATACCCTTGTTGATCAGATCCAATGTAACGCGCCAATTCCCGCAGGAGTGTGGTTTTCCCTGATTGTGGAGGTCCGATGACCAGTGTACTCATCCAACGCCCAGATTCATAAAGGTGTGGAATGAGAGGTTCAATATTCCCGGAAGTAGCTCTAGCAACCCTGATGTTCATAAAGGATATGTGCTTTAACGTTTCTACATGATCTTGATGAGTGTTCGTCTTACCAGCCAAACCTACCCTATGGCCACCCTCAATGGTAATAAACCCCTCTTTCAACTCTTCCTTGAAACGGTAGAGTGAGAACTGACTGATCTGATTTAGGACGAAAGAGAGATGCTCAACGGTCATCACTGCATTCTCAATGGATTCATGACGATTATTTTCAAGAATCTCTATCGGACGACCAATCCTTAAACGGATCTCCTGCACACTCTTCCATTGGACCTCACTTTTTAAGAGATGTTGGATAGAGGGTGGAAACAAACGTATAATCTCCTTCATCCTCTCCTACTCCTTTATTTGGTTTACTTCATATGTATGTGCTTACTGAGAGCTTATGACTGTGAAATAGTATAAAACTAGAAGATTTTAAGAGAGGTAATAGAGAGGTAATAGAGCGATTGATAGACACTGCGAAGACAAGCCTTAATCAATATATGTCCGTATGTGTCCACCTTATTCCTAAGCTGCATACCACAATAAAGCAGACTTAGTGAACATTTAATTCCGAGGGGGTTGTTTGAGTTTAGTGGCTACGGGAATAGGTTCGCTTTCCCCCCATCCTTTTCTAACACATGGATAATGAAATGGATTCTATAGGAAGAAAGTATGGAAGAGTTATGATTGCTCACCTTGGAATACAGAAATGTTTTCACAAAAAAGAACTTGCCCGGTTCGGACAAGTTCTTCGAGAAAACATATTAGGCACGGGGATACGTATTTTCCATCTGTAGTACTGATGACCAATACTTCACCTTCATTGATGAAGAATGGCACTTGGACAGTAAGGCCCGTTTCAAGCGTAGCAGGTTTTGTACCCCCGCTTGCTGTATCGCCTTTGATGCCAGGTTCCGTTTCTGTAACTTCCAGCTCAACGTTTTTCGGCAGTTCAACACCGATTGTTTCACTTTCATAAGACTGGATTTGAACTTCCATGTTCTCTTTTTAGGTAGTTTAATTGGTCCTGGATGGTAGCCGTAGGGATTTCTACTTGCTCGTATGTCTCCATATCCATGAACGCGTGCATATCACCATTCGCATAAAGATATTGCATCTTACGGTTTTCAATGTGAGCGCGCTCTACTTTTTCACCGCCGCGGAATGTTTTTTCCTGAATATTTCCATTACGTAGGTTACGGAGTTTTGAACGAACAAAAGCCGCTCCTTTTCCTGGCTTCACGTGTTGGAAATCCATTACTTGCCAGATACCCCCATCAACTTCAATTGTCAGACCTGTACGAAAATCGTTTACTGAAATCATTTGACCTTCCTCCTTTTAATTACAACGTGATTAATTCTTTGGTAGACTTGCTCAATCGTTCATTTCCTGTTTTCGTAACGATTGTATCATCTTCAATCCGGCAGCCGCCGACGTTCGGAACATAAATGCCCGGCTCGACTGTAACGACCATACCTTCTTCAAGCGTGACATCGGAACGGAAGGATAGGCCAGGACCTTCATGGACATCCAGGCCGATTCCATGGCCCGTGGAATGACCGAAATACTCGCCATACCCTTTTTCTTTAATGTAATCACGTGTCAATGCATCCGCTTCTTTGCCGGTGATGCCTTCTTTTATTCCTTCCATACCTTTTAACTGAGCCTGTAAAACGGTATCATAGATTTCTTTTAACTGATCATTGATTTCGCCCACAGCTACAGTTCTTGTAATATCAGAACAATACCCTTTGTAAAGGGCACCAAAATCAAGCGTTACAAGCTCTCCGGATTGGATTTCCTTCTCGGAGGCCACTCCATGTGGCAAAGCTGAACGGTAGCCTGATGCAACAATAATATCAAAACTTGAGGAGGTCGCCCCTTGCTTACGCATGAAAAACTCAAGTTCATTCGATACATCAATTTCCTTCACACCAGGCTTTATGTAACCAAGAATGTGTTCGAAAGCATCATCAGCAATCTTAACGGCATCCTTTAATATACTAATCTCCTCATCCGTCTTAATCAAGCGTAATTTTTCCACAATGCCTGATGTAGGGACGAGCTCTGCGTCTAATGCTTCTTTATATTGTTCAAAAAGGGTGTAGGTGACATGATCTTTTTCAAACCCGATTCGTTTCAAACCTAGTTCTTTCGCTTTTTCAGCTACCGTTTTCGGCATAGGCGTTTTATGTTCAAGAATCTCAAACTCCTTGGCTTGCTCTGCCGCTTGTTCTGTATAGCGGAAATCTGTAATTAAAACAGCTTCATCGCTTGTCACTAAAAGAGCTCCAGAAGAGCCTACAAAACCTGATATATACCTTCTGTTTTTCGGACTCATAATTAAAAGACCGTCTAATTCTTTTGAAGCCATCGATTTTCTTAAATTTGAAAGTTTACTCACGAATGATTTCTCCCTTCACTTTCTATCTTTTGGATCAGCCCCAATGTCGCTAATCGGTAGCCATCAATTCCAAATCCGACCACTTGTCCTGAGCATACCGGTGCTAACATCGAAGTATGGCGGAAAGATTCCCGTTCATGGACATTTGATATATGAATCTCTACCACAGGTTTTGAGATGGAACTGACAGCATCCCGTAAAGCGATGCTTGTGTGTGTATAAGCTGCTGGATTAATGATGATTCCTTCAGCTTCTTCTTCCGCTCGCTGGATCCAGTCTACGAGCTCCCCCTCATGGTTGGATTGAAAAGAAGTGACTTCAAACCCTTGCTCAGCAGCCACTTCTTTGACCAATGTCTCAACATGTTCAAGAGACTTTTTCCCATAGGTAGCCGGTTCTCTCTTGCCTAACATATTCAAATTCGGCCCATTGATTAAAAACAGCCGCTTCTTCCCCATTCAACAATCCCACCATTTCCAAAATTGTCATACACTTTAAGTTTATCATACTCTCCCTTGATTTGAATAAGAATTCACTGTCTCATTGAACTCCCTGTATTCATAGGAAATGGAATACCCGATAAAAACACCGTATAAAATAAATAAACAGCCGGTTGTAACCCATGTATCACTATTGAGTTCCATGAAAGTCGGGATTGCCGGAAAGATCGGAGTCAATAGAAAATAAACAATCGCCCATAGCCCGATTCCATAAAAGACTCCCAGGCCAGATTCCATTCCTTTTTTTCAAGAGAAGGTAGTAAACGAGCCGTTCCTAAAGATAAAATACCGACAATAAGAACGGCTAACACTTCAGCAAGCCATGTTCCGGTCCATTCCGTCTGCCAAAATGAGCGAAATATGAAGGAGGCAGGAGACACCTCTGTGAAATTAAAATAATAAGCGATTGTCCCTAAACCACTCCATAAAACTCCGGCGGTAAAACCTGTGACTAATGCTTTTGATATGACACTTTGCTGTGGTTCTTGTTGTCTTTGGTCTTGTTTTTGGTCTTTTTGTTTTTCAGCCATCTTCATCACCTCTATTCTCATTTTAACCAACCCCAATTTTTTCATGCTCTTTTCAATTGTTGGGCTAGTGATTCATGGAGATTTAAGGTAAAATAGAAGTCCAACCAATTTTAATATTCTATTGTTTAAACAGCCCGCTTGAAGGTAAGAGTTTACTAAAATGTACTCTTCCACCATTCAAAAATTAAGATGGGGCTGCATATTTTACTCTATAAAGGAAACAATCTTAAATAGCACATAACAGCCTACCATCCGCCGCATCTGATGATGAATAGTGTTGAAATAAGGGTATAGTTCAATAACCAGATATTCATAGTCGACCACTACGAGAAGGGAGGAAAATATCATGCGTAATTGGATGACTCCTGTCATTTACACGTTGATCGGTTTAGCCATCTTCTTTGTTGGCATCCAGCTGTTTACAAACACGACTGGCTTTCTCACTTCGATCGTCACGATGATCGGAATCGCCGCTCTCATTTATGGAGCCATCTACTTCTTCTTCCTCCGCAAACGCGGCTTTGGAGGAGCGGCAGGTGGAAACCGAAATGAAATGAAAAAATATAAGCAAGCGGTCAAGCAATCTAAACAAAAATACAAGCAACCAACCCCCGCAATTAAGAAAAGCCCTGTAGCCAAAGCACAGACCAAGGCCTCTTCATTAGGTCGAAAAAACCGCAAACGTATGAACGGTCCACAGCTTCGTGTTATTGAAGGCAATAAAAGCAAAGGAAAAAATCGAGCCACCTTCTGATGGCTCGATTTTTCATTTCATATTTTAGTATTATCGGCTCCACCTTTTTAAAAATTTCCCCGCATGTTCTCGACCTAATTCCATCAATGTTTCTTTTTCTTCTTTGCTCATATCAAAATCCGTCGTTTCCACTCCACTGACCGGAATGAAGATAATATCCTTACTTAGAGCCTTGGAAATGTACCTTGCATCATGAGCCTGCTGCATCGTTTTAAAAAGGGCGTGGAACATTTGAATCGCATTTTTAATTTTCTGTTCGGGTAGTTTATCTGGTTCATCACTTAACTTCATTCCAATGATAGGTCTAGTACGGCATCCGTCCTGTTTTTCCCAAATCCACAGAGGAAAGTTACTCAACACTCCTCCATCTACAATAATGGATCTTCCGCGTTTCCCATGTATTTTAACGGGAATGAAAAAGTAGGGGAGTCCCGAGCTCATCCTTACTGCTTTTGCTACAGAAAAGGTAGCCGGATCAATGCCGTAAACTTTCTTCAAATCATCAGGTATGACAACGATTCTCCCCTGTGTTAGATCAGAACATATCACCTTTAAAGACCCAGGCGGTAAGTCGGCAAACGTACGAACACCTTTTTCACCAAGCCACTCTTCAAGAACATTTTCCAACTGATTCCCTTTATAAAGCCCCATCCGGTAATACAAAAGAAGCCATTTCATAAATGGAAACAGGCGATCTGTCAATGGAACGTCTACTAGACTAAGAAACGAAAGATTATTGAGTCTTTCCTTCAGTTCTTTAGCCGTGTAGCCGGCAGCTGTCAAACTCGCTAAAATGGCACCAGCGGATGTTCCGGCCATTCGTTTGAATGTGTATCCTTGCTCTTCCAGTTCTTCAAGTGCCCCAATGAAAGCAAGGGCCTTCACACCGCCACCGGAAAAAACTCCGTCCACTTTCATCCTGCTTCACCCCACTTTACTTCATTATAAACACGCGTTTGGCAAATTAGAACGAAAGCAGCCGAATTGAAATGTAAGGTTATTCATACTGCTAAATCATGTCTTTCGCTGACACTTAGTAGCTTCCTTACCTTAGCTAATTAGGGGCTGGACCTTCTGGTGAGAAAAGATTGGTGAAAAGGATCAGACGACCCTGCAGATCCCAAAACATATCCAATATATCTTTAAGAGAGCTGCCCCTGTCGTTTAGGAGCACAAGTTTATCAGCAAATAAAAGACGCATGGGATCCCATGCGTCTACTTACTCATCATTCTGTTCTTCATTCTTTTTCTGGACTTCTCTCAAAGAATCCACTCGCTCCGGGTTCTCATCAAAATATTGAACGAGATCTCCTATACGGTCGATGGAATTCCAACTCATGTGGTGCTCAATACCCTCAACATCATCATAGATGTTCTCCTGATCGACACCGATAATCTCTAAGAACTGCTCCAAAAGTTCATGACGATATACAAGCCGTTTCCCAACTTTCTTTCCTTTTGGTGTTAGGATCAACCCGCGATATTTTTCATAGTTCAAGTATTGGTCTCGGTCAAGTTTTTGAACCATCTTCGTCACGGATGACGGATGCACCTGCAGATTTTCAGCAATATCAGAAACACGTGCATACCCTTTATCTTCAATCAATATATATATTTGTTCAATATAATCTTCCATGCTAGGTGTCGGCATGTTGAACCCCCAATACCCTGTCTTATGTACACGCCATACATAATATGACGGACGGTTTTTATAGCATATGTTTGCACAATAAAATGATACACCAGATTCCTACCAGTGACAAGCGAGGGCTGTACTTCTGAATTTTTGTGCATTTGAATTCGGGAAGCTCTAAAACCAAGATGGTTAGAGCAAGAATGTAATAAATCGCAATAAAAAATGAACCGGTCGTTAAAAACGACCGGTTATTTTTCTTTACAATCCACACTTCAGTTGGGCATTACAATTTGTGCAAGTATTACAACCACCGATATCTTCAACCGTACCTTGGCGGCAGACTGGACAAGTATCTCCTACTTCAGATCCAATCGTAACGTTAGTCTTGTCGAGTTCATGAATGGTATCCATAAGAACAACATGGGGTTTTTTGTCTTCAGATTCAAACAGTTCCGTCTGTTCTCCCTCGAAGTCATTTTCTTCTGCTTTCAAAGATAGTACTTGACTATCTCGACTTCCATCAACATACACCGTACCGCCTTTGGCACCTCCACGGTATAGTCGTTGGTACACTCGTTCCACTTCTTCAACTGTGTATCCTTTCGGAGCATTGACTGTCTTGGATATACTGCTATCCACCCAGCGCTGTATAATACACTGTGTATCCGCGTGTGCCTCCGGTGTCATAGTCATTGCGGTGATGAACCAATCCGGCAGCTCATTTGGATCTTGTTCCGGATGAGCATCCAAATATTCCTGAAGAATATCTGCTTTAACCTCGATAAATTTACCTAATCGACCGCTTCTATAATAGGAGAATGAAAAGTAAGGCTCAAGACCCGTACTTACGCCTACCATTGTACCTGTACTTCCTGTAGGTGCAACAGTTAAGAGATGGGAGTTTCTAATACCATAAGTCAATACATCCTGGCGTATATCTTCCGGCATTTCCTTCATATAACCGGTTTGAATAAAACGTTCTCGCAGCTCTTTCGTCTCTGCATCCGTTTTTCCTGTTAAGAATGGGAAGCTTCCTTTTTCTTTCGCAAGTTCAACGGACTCACGGTATGCCGTAGTTGCGATAGCTTCAAAAATTTCATCGACCAGTTGATTCCCTTCTTCTGATCCATATGTTGTTTCACAATAAATCAACAAGTCATGCAGTCCCATGACACCAAGTCCAATTCTTCGTTCTCCAAGGGCCTGTACTTTATTTTCCTCTAAGAAATATGGAGTTGCATCAATTACATTGTCCTGCAAACGCACACCACGGCGTACCGTTTTCTTAAGCTTTTCAAAGTCGACCTGCTTACGATCTTTATCTGCAAGATTTGCCAAATTAACAGCAGCCAAATTACAAACAGAATAAGGGGCAAGCGGCTGTTCCCCACAAGGGTTCGTAGCAACGACCTTCTGTCCATAGGCTGTTGCATTTGTCTTCTCATTGGCATTATCAATAAAGAATATCCCCGGCTCAGCCGAATACGTAGCACAAATATTGATGAGGTTCCATAGTTCGCTAGCTTTCACAGTACGATACGTGCGTACACCAAATCCGCGAGCTTCCCATTCACGAACATCTCCACTTTGATGCCATTCTTCATTGTATCTTTCCATTTCTTCCGCTGAGTAATTTTCTACATCCGGGAAACGCAGCTCATAATCAGCATCATTTTCCACTGCTTCCATGAATTCATTGGTGATACAAACTGAAATGTTGGCACCTGTCAGGAATTCAGAATTATGAACGGTATAGTTTCCACCCAAGTGCAGCTTTTCTTCCGCTTCTTGAATGCTTTGGTCCGTAAACCCTCCTTGTCCCTGAATGTGCTTATAATTGACAACACTCTGGTACAAGTCTTTCTCCGTTTCCGTGAGAGGGGTAAACTTCAATTTATCTTTAGCCAACTGCTTGATCGTTTCATCTTCGGTATTCTCAATGAGGAATCGAAGAATTCTCGTATTTTGCATTTTAGAGATAATAAACTCCAAGATGTCGGGGTGCCAGTCGGATAACATGATCATTTGCGCCCCTCGTCTCGAACCGCCTTGTTCCACAAGATGTGTAAGCTTCGCGATATCATCGAGCCTGGAAACCGAACCTGAAGATTTACCATTCACTCCTCGAGCCAGCGTATTACGTGGGCGTAACGTCGATCCGTTTGTTCCAACTCCACCTCCACGGGACATGATTTCCATCACCTGCTTACGATGGTCCGATATACCCTCGCGGGAGTCTTGAATGTATGGCATGACATAACAATTAAAATACGTAACGTCGGTTTGTGAACCTGCGCCATACAATACACGTCCAGCTGGAATGAAATTCAACTCCGATAACTCTTCATAAAAGTCATGGAAGCTCTGCTGTTTCTTTTCTGTGTCTGTTTCTACTTCTGAGAGACCTGACGCATTTCGAAGTGCAATCTGCTCATAATAGACTTCCAGAGGTTTATCAATGGTATCAAGGTTGCGCTTGATCAATCCCGTTCTTCGTTCCTCTTCATGTTCAAGAACATTTAAGAATTCATTCTCCACTTTCACAATGGCTTGATGGGACTGCCAGTCAATGGAATGAATAAATCCAAATCCTCGAGCAGGAAACTTAGGGTCGTCCTTAACTGTAAGAACAACGAAATCTCCCTCTGCAAGAGTCAACTTTTCTGTATCTTTAAACGCATACCTGTCTAGCATCACAAGTCTTGATACACCTTTGTGCGTAATTGTCATGGATTCAGTAATCTCATGGACCTGTGGAAATTGCCTTATATCCGCATTGAGGCGGTCCACGTCAATTTTCGTGTGTACATCTGTGGAGGTGGTCGTCTGCATTTTGCATCTCTCCCTTTAAACTAAAAACTAAGTAATTTTCATTTGATATAAGTAACATACCACATCTACAAAAAGATAATCAATATATTGTGTTGTGATAATTTTCAGTCACCATATATTGTGCTGTTGAACGAATATGTAGAAACTTGTCAATCGAAAAATCTTGAGATATTAAACGGATATACCAGAGATTGAAAGAAAAACCTGCTCCCTATTGTTTGTATCAGCTTTTTCATCATTTGCATCCAAACACCTTCTACAATCCTCGACAAAATAACAATTCCCCGCAAGTTTCGGAAAAATTTTTTTGAAATACTCATCATTCCCTCCTATAATAGATAGAGGAATAGAGAAATGAGGGGGATGGAAAGATGGATTTATGGATCTTAATCGCAGCGATCCTAGTGGTTATCGCTTTCGGTTTGTATAGATTCTTCAAAGCAAGAAAAATCATGACCACATTACCGGAAGACAAGTTCCGCGAGGGCTACAGAAAAGCCCAGTTAATTGACGTTCGTGAACCGAAGGAATTTGATGGCGGTCACATCTTAGGGGCAAGAAATATTCCATTGTCTCAAATGAAGAACCGCCTTATTGAAATCCGCAAAGACAAACCTGTTTATCTATACTGCCAAAGCGGCGCCCGGTCCGCGCGTGCCGCAATGATGCTCCACAAACAAGGATATGAAGACCTCAATATGCTTGAAGGTGGCTTCAAAAAGTGGAATGGTAAGGTCAAAACGAAAAAATAATCAACCCTCCCGGTTCCCCTAAGAACCGGGATTTTATTTTCTTCCCATTAAACTATCGCTCCCGCGGAAAGCGAGCTATTCCCCGTAGCCCCAACCACTCAATAAAAGTCTGGAAACTGGCTATTCAAGTATCCTGCCATATTGTTTAAGAGATAAAACCCGGCGTCCATATCTAGACGGACGCCGGGTTTTTGTTATTGCTCTTTTTGGTATCTTAAAACAGGTTTACGCGCTGCCTGAGTTTCATCCATACGGCTCACAATCGTTGTATGAGGAGCCTCCTGTACTTTTTCAGGATCATTTTCCGCTTCGTGTGCGATTTGAATCATACGGTCAATGAAATCGTCCAGGGTTTCTTTTGATTCCGTTTCCGTGGGTTCGATCATGAGTGCCTCTTCCACATTGATCGGAAAGTAGATCGTTGGCGGGTGATAGCCGAAGTCTAGGAGACGCTTCGCCATATCCAATGTGCGGACCCCAAGTTTTTTCTGCCGCTTCCCTGACAAAATGAATTCGTGTTTACAATGACGGTCGAATGGAAGATCGAATTCCTCTTGAAGACGTCGCATCATGTAATTTGCATTGATGACGGCGTACTCACTCACTTTTTTCAGCCCTTCTGGTCCCATCGTACGGATATACGTATAGGCACGTACATTGATTCCGAAGTTCCCATAATACGGTTTCACTCTCCCGATGGATTTAGGACGATCATAGTCAAACACATATAGATCATTTTTCTTCGTCAAAATCGGTGCTGGTAGGTATTCAGCAAATTCTGCCGTTACTCCTACTGGACCTGACCCCGGACCTCCGCCACCATGAGGACCTGTGAATGTTTTATGAAGGTTCAAGTGAACGACATCAAAACCCATGTCTCCTGGGCGCGCATAGCCAAGAATGGCGTTAAGGTTCGCTCCATCATAATAGAGCTTACCGCCAGCTTCATGCACGATGGCTGCCATTTCTTCGATATCCTCTTCAAACAAACCGAGGGTATTCGGGTTGGTGAGCATTAACGCTGCCGTTTGATCATTTACGACACGCTTCAAGTCTTCCAAGTCCACAAGACCTCGCTCATCTGACTTGACCGTAACCGCTTCAAAACCTGCGACTGTTGCTGAGGCAGGGTTCGTACCATGAGCCGAGTCTGGAACAATCACTTTCGTACGGTTCGTTTCTCCTTTTGCTTCGTGATAAGCACGGATCATCATTAATCCCGTCCATTCCCCGTGTGCGCCTGCAGCTGGCTGTAAAGTAACGGTATCCATTCCAGTGATCGCAGCCAGGGATTCTTGCAAATCATACATTAGATGTAGAGCTCCCTGTACACTTTCCACCGGTTGGTAAGGGTGGATATGACTGAAACCAGTCAGCCGAGCTACATCTTCATTCATTTTCGGGTTGTATTTCATCGTACAAGATCCAAGAGGGTAAAACCCTGAGTCAACCCCGTGGTTTCTTTTAGAAAGAGCGGTGTAGTGACGCATAATCTGCAGTTCACTCACCTCCGGAAGGTCCGGTTCACTTTTTCTAACATAGGCTTCTCCGATTACATCATCAACATTCGTTTCCGGCACATCAAACTCTGGCAAACTATAGCCGGTACGACTTTCTTGGCTCAATTCAAATATCAATGGAAAGTCCTGATTAGACATGAAGATCCCCCACTTCCTTGACAAACGTATCAATTTCTTCTTTTGTCCGGATTTCTGTTACGGCTACTAGCATACAGTTCTTCAGTTTTTCGTCTGCCTCACCCAGGTCATATCCTCCAATGATACCGCGATCAAGCAGCTTGTGGTTGAACTCTTTTACGTCTCTGTCTAATTTGACTACAATTTCGTTGAAAAATGCTCCATCAAAAACAACCTCTATACCTTTTTCCTGGAGTTGTTTCTTCATATAGGCTGCTTTTTGAATGTTCATCCAGGACATCTTTTTCAGTCCCTGTTTACCAAGGGAAGACATCGCTACGGATGAAGCGAGAGCATTCAAAGCCTGATTGGAACAAATGTTTGAAGTGGCTTTATCACGACGGATGTGCTGCTCTCTCGCCTGCAAAGTCAACACGAAACCACGACGACCTTCCTCATCCACCGTCTGTCCAACGAGTCTCCCTGGTACTTTTCTCATCAATTTCTTCGTCGTCGCAAAATATCCACAGTGCGGGCCGCCATATTGTGCTGGTATTCCGAACACTTGAGCATCTCCGACAACGATATCAGCTCCAAATTCGCCTGGAGGCGTTAAGTATCCTAGAGCGAGGGGGGTTGCTTGATGTAATCATCATCGCTTTTTTCTGTGTATCTACAATAGATCTAACCTGGTCCAGCGGTTCGATTTGACCGAAGAAGTTCGGATACTGAATAACAACACTTGCCGTGTCTTCATCTATTTCTCTTTCTAACTGCTCAAGGTCTGTTCTACCGTCCTTGTGATCAATCTCCACCACTTCAACGCCTGGTCCTTTAACATAAGAATGGATAACAGCTAAGGACTCAGGATGAATGGCTTTCGACACGAGTACTTTCTTTTTCTTCGTTTGTCCTGCAGACAAGTTGACCGCTTCAGCTAGAGCTGTTCCACCATCGTACATCGAGGAGTTCGCCACATCCATCCCTGTCAATTCACAAATCATCGTTTGAAATTCAAAGATTGCCTGCAGCTCTCCTTGAGAGATTTCAGGTTGATAAGGAGTATAGGCTGTGTAGAACTCTGATCTTGAAATCACATGATCTACAATAGAAGGAATGTAATGATCATAGACACCTGCACCAAGAAAAGAGATATGAGACTTCAAATTGACGTTCTTCCCTGCAAGTTCCGTCAATTCTTTCATGAGTTGGAATTCATTTTTAGGTTCTTTAATTTCCAGCTCGCCTTTAAAACGAATATTTTCCGGTATATCTGAGAAAAGTTCGTCGGAATGTTCGACACCGATTACATCCAGCATTTCTTTTTTATCTGTTTCTGTCATGGGCAAATAACGAAACTCCATGCTTCCATCCCCCTCGGTTTATCTTTTATAAAAAGGTGTTTTTACGACTTTCGCTTTTAATTTCCGTTTACGGACTTGTACCGTTACTTCTGTCCCTTCGGCCGTATATTCGCTGTTGAGAAGTGCCAAACCGACGTTTTTCCCAAGGGTCGGTGACTGGGTCCCTGTCGTAACAAAACCGATAACTTCTTCTCCATCCAGAACGTCGTAATGGGTACGCGGAATCCCCTTGTCGATCATCTCAATTCCGACAAGCTTTCGACCAGGTCCCTCTTCCTTTTGCCTCTTCAAAACTTCTTTACCAATGAAGTCTGCTTCTTTATTCACTTTCACAGCAAAGTTCAATCCAGCTTCAATGGGAGTAATCTCTTTACTAAGCTCTTGGCCATACAACGCAAGGTTCGCTTCAAATCGAAGTGTGTCACGTGCTCCCAGTCCAACTGGCTTCAACCCAAACGGTTCACCAGCCTCAAGGATGGCTTGCCACAGCTGGGCACCCGAATCTGCATGCAGATAAATTTCAAACCCGTCTTCACCCGTATATCCTGTGCGGGACACAAGAGCCTCTCCATCGACGCCCTTCAATGTCACACCTTGTTCAAAACGGAAAAACTTGATGTTGGAGAGTTCCGTGTCCGTAATGGTTTGAAGCGCTTCTTCCGCTTTCGGTCCCTGGACCGCGAGCTGTACATATTCATCAGAGACGTCTTCCACGATTACATCGCCTTCTTGATGTTCTTTCAACCACTCATAGTCCTTATGACGGTTCGCTGCATTGACGACAAGGAGATATTTATCTTGATCAAGATGGTAGACGATCAAGTCATCAACCGTTCCTCCGTCTTCATAGCACATAATCGTGTATTGGGCTTTCCCTGGCTCAAGCTTAGACACGTCGTTGGTGAGCATTTTTTGCAGGAAAGGAAGACTATCCGGTCCTTCTACCATCACTTCTGCCATATGAGAGACATCGAACAATCCTGCTGCTGTTCGTGTGGCCTGGTGCTCCTCTTTGATACTAGAGAACTGTACGGGTAAATCCCACCCACCAAAATCGATGGTTTTCGCTCCTAGTTTCTTGTATTCAGCGTATAACGGTGTTCGTTTCAAATCTGCCATTAGAACCACTCCTTGTCACTGATTTCGCCCATAAAAAAAAAAGAGACTTCACCGCTTGCACGGGAGTCTCTGTCCGTTTCACCAGAAAGTTTCACAACAGGAAGACCTGATGCTTGCTTCTTGGGTGGTTTGCACACAAAATGCAAACACTCTCCAGAGTTGCGTCCTATAGAGGTCTTTTTGCCTGAGAGATTCACAAATGAATGCTTGCTCCTTCGGCGCCACGGTCGTGGTCTCTCCCTCTACAGTCATTCGCTTTCGTATTTTTCTAGATTTTACCGGGCATACTATTGTGTAACGTTCACACAATGTTGTGTAACGTTCACACAATGTTGTGTATATTTTCAGCATCATTATATCACGCGTCTTTCACAAAAGACATGATAATTCTACAATAATTCGCAATCTTTTATCATTCCTATTGATGGAGGGCTACTAATATGATCGAAATACATCCAGACCAGTCATTTATTGGATTATTGAGCGAGAACCTTGAACATCCCGATAAACTTACAACATGGGATGGTTTTAAGCTCGCTTATCAAGCTGCTCAATTTAAAACCGTACCAAGATTCGACGGCCTCCTTGCTCTTGAACACCTTCCCCATGTAGATTTTATGGAACACCAGATTGAAGCAGCAGAAACAGCCGTTCATCAGATGAATGGACGGGCCATTCTAGCTGATGAAGTCGGGCTTGGAAAGACATTAGAAGCAGGACTGATATTAAAAGAGTATATGATCAGGGGAAGAGCTAAAAAAATCCTTATTTTGACTCCGGCTTCACTTGTAAACCAGTGGATCCAGGAGTTAAATGAAAAGTTTTATATTCAGGCTGCATCCCCCCGGAAAAAACACGCCTCCTGGAATGAATGGGATGTGACCGTAACTTCCATAGATATGGCTAAACGTGATAAACACAGAGAAGTCATCTTGGATATCGACTATGACCTCATCATTATTGACGAAGCACATAAGCTAAAGAACCACCAAACAAAAAATTATCAGTTCGTACAATCTTTGAAAAAAACTTATTGTCTATTATTAACAGCCACACCCATTCAAAACAAACTGAGTGATTTGTTTAATTTAGTTTCCATTCTTAAACCCGGTTATCTTGGAAACCTGACTGATTTCAAGAAAAAGTATAAAGAAAACGCGGATGATGAGGATAATATCCAACACATTCATTCCCTCGTCGGACACTTAATGATCCGGAATCGGAGAAAAGATACCGGACTCGATTCATCCAAGCGTAAAGTCGTCAATGAGAGGCTCTCGTTCTCTGAGGAAGAAATGAACATGTACAGAAAACTAGAAGCTCTGAAAGCGAATCACCCCTCCTTTACTTGGCTGACACTAGCAAAAGAACTATGTTCGTCTAGAGAAGCTTGTTACATGTCCCTGAACCAATTGAAGAAAAAAGCTCCTGAAGAAAAAGCAGGCGTATATGATGAGTACATTGAAGCGATTGGTCAGGTTCCTCATCATGTGAAAGCTAAACGGATGACGGAACTCATTGAAAATACAGGCGAAAAATTCATTGTATTTACTGAATACCGTGCCACCCAATTTTATTTGCAGTGGTATCTCCAGCAGAATGGAATCACCTCCGTTCCATTCAGTGGAAAATTCAATAAGAGCAAGCGGGATTGGATGAAACAATTGTTCAAGACCAAAGCCCAGGTAATGGTGGCAACAGAAGCTGGCGGAGAAGGAATCAACCTCCAGTTTTGTCATCACATGATTAACTACGATCTTCCTTGGAATCCAATGCGTCTCGAACAGAGGATCGGGCGAATCCACCGCTTCGGACAGGAGCACGACGTTAAAATCTTTAACTTTGCAATCAAAGATACGATCGAAGATCACATCATGAAAATGCTGTATGAGAAAATCGAAATGTTCAAAAATGCGGTCGGTGATCTGGATCATATTCTTGAACAAATTCCTAGTGGCTCGTTCGAACATCAAATCCAGTCCATTCTCAAACAGTCGGAAAGTCAAGGTGAGGTCGACATCAAACTCAACAACTTGGTCAGTTATGTCGAGCATACGGTGAATGAAAGGAGAGAATCGAGTTGAATGCACCAAACCCATACAAATCATTCGTCAAGCAGTTCTTTTCATCACAGGGCTGTACAATTATAAATGATGCCCCCTCCCAATTCACAGTACAGCTTACAAATGAGATGGATGAGGAAATCATGAATCGACCTTTCTACTGGCATTACATGAAGAAAATGAATCGAGAAGGCGTTCCTATGAAGCTGACCTTCAGCGATACAGATCAGAAACAGACGGGCGGCATTTATCTTCATGCAGGAACCCCTAAACTTCACCGCTTGTACAATACAGCCATTTCTAAAGCACGGACAGCTAGACTTTATGAAGTGGTCCATCAGACGACCGGACAAAACAGGGCCATGAGTCCATGGCTGGTTGTTAACGGGCTTTTGCACTTTCGTGGAAAGCACACTAGGGATGAAGCCGTTTCCATAGGAATCAACTTGATTCATGGAACGATGATGCTTGGAATGATGGACAAAATGATGGATATGAATTTTGAAACAACCGTTTCGGATTATACATTTCCGATGAGGCCGGTCATTTCTTTATCTCATGCTTATAAACGCATGGAACGACATATTGAAACGTATGTAGGATCGCTCGATCATCAATGGGCGAAGGATTCTTTGCATCATCTTGAAAAAGAAACTCAATTGCTTGAATCCTTTTATGAGTCTGAAGACATCGATTTGGATTCTTTCACAAAAGAACGGGAGCAACTCGACAATCGATACAAGCCATATATAGAAATGGAAGTCATCAACGGGGGACTGTTTTATATTTCACAGGAAACCAGTAAGACTTGGATGCAAAACGAAGCTGGAGACATTCCAAGAGTTTAGAATTAACAGGTACAGACAGCTGATGACAGCCTAGCACGGGAACATGCCGCGAATAACTCTGCCATGTACCTGCGTGAATGCAAAGTTTAAAAAGACGAAAAAAGCCGCTGAGAGTTTCAGCGGCTTTTCTTACTTTTTCAATGATTGTTGATTCGTTTCCTTTTGAACATTTTCAAAGCTAAAGGAAGCAATCCGAACCAGTAAAAGGAAGATTTTTTGGAGGGCTTGGATTCTTTTCGTTGCTGCTTCTCATCCTTAGACATGTGCATATACTTGACAACTTCTTCTGTCAAAAACTTTACATAATCATTCTGATTCATGAGAACCCCTCTTTTTTTCCATTGTTACCTTTAGTATGCTCCAAACCCTGCTATTTTAGACGTGCCACCACTTCTTCGGTGATTTCTTCAGGGGTTTTCTGATCCACGTTAATAACAACATCTGCCGCTTGTTCATATAAATTCAGACGTTCATCAAACCGTTTTTTCTTTTCGGAGTCATCTCCTTTCCATAATGGGCGGTCAGTATCACCTGTCAACCTCTCCACAATCGTTTCCCATTCTGCTTTTAAGTACACAACGGTCCCCTCTTGCATGAGCGTTCGATTTTCTTCCCGGAGGATGACTCCTCCCCCTGTAGATACGACAACTTCTTCCTTTAAGTTGCTCAAGAATTCTGTTTCCTTATTTCGGAAGTAATTCTCTCCTTTTAAAGCAAACATATCCCGGATCTTCATTCCTTCCGCTTCTTCTATGGCCTCATCCATTTCTATGTATGGATATTTCATTTTTTCACTTACCATTTTTGCTATTGTAGATTTGCCACTTCCCATGAACCCTGTTAAAAATATCACTCAATATTCCCCCTTTAAAAAATCGTTGCAGGAATGACGCTCTTTATGTCGAATATTATAAAAGGCCAAATAATACGAAAGAGGTGGTAAATGATTGAAATCCATCGCTCAATATGCCCACGAGCTAATCGTTTCTGCTATCCAGCAAACCGCTACAGACATCCACTTTTCCCCTTTTGAAGAAACAGCCTCCATTCATTTCCGCATTCATGGCAAAAGGATTTTCCACTCGACAGCTCCACTCCCTTTGTACAAGAAACTACTTTCCTACTTCAAGTTCACTTCAGGAATGGATATAGGAGAACACAAACGTCCTCAGAACGGTACGATTCAACACCGCTCCAATCAGAACACATTCGACTTACGTCTATCAACGCTTCCCATAACTGGCACCGAAAGTTTGGCCATCCGAATTCTAAGACCGATGGATCATACCCCGCTTGAGCAACTTTTCCTCTTTCCTTACCAACTAAAAAAAATCCAGCGTTGGATGAATAACCGCAGTGGCATGATCCTCTTCACAGGACCGACGGGAAGCGGGAAAACCACCACCTTATATGCTTTGCTCCAATCCCTTACCTCCACAAGCTCTTTTCAGGCCATCACCCTTGAAGACCCAATTGAAAAGAATTTAAACAACATCATTCAAGTACAAGTGAACGAGCGTGCAGGAGTGACTTATGATACGGGGTTAAAAGCAGCCTTAAGACATGATCCAGACCTCTTAATGGTCGGAGAAATTCGTGACAAGTCAACCGCACAGTTCGCATTTCGCGCTGCTTTAAGCGGACACCTAGTCATTAGCACCATCCATGCCCGAGATGCACACGGCACCATACATCGGCTTAGAGAAATGAGTATCAAACAAACGGATATCGACCAAACCATGATTGCCATCGCCTCTCAACAACTCGTATCTCTTGAAGGAGCCAAGCATTTACCTAAAAGAGCGGCAATTCTTGAACTATTGGAAGGACCTCAATTAAAAAAAGCGATTGAAGGGCAGGCCAAACACCATCAGAACTTTCAATCGTTCAGACACTTAAGGAGGAAAGCCTATGCACTTGGTTTCGTTGCAAAAACCGAAGTGGACTCGTTTTCGTGACCCGCCTTTGCCTGTCAGTCAACAGATCCTGTTTTTCAAAAGGTGCAGTCATATTCTAGACAAAGGCTATCCCCTTCTCGACGCTTTGCAAATGACTAGCTGGGATACAAAACTGAAATCCACTTGTGATACCTTGACACGACACCTTAGCGCTGGCGATCCCATCCATGAAGCTTTTAAGAAAGCCCGCTTCTCCCTTTCCGTTACCAACTTCCTTTACTTCAGTCAGGTTCACCATAACTTGTCCAGAAGTTTTATGCAGTGTAAGGACATGTTGCAATTGAAAAAGGATTACAAAGAGAAATTCGTAAAAGTTATCCGGTACCCCGTATTTTTATTTGTTTTCCTTATTATTGCTTGCACAATCTTACAAAGAACAGTGATCCCGAATTTTTTACATCTATTTGAAGGTGAGAAAGATGGAACTTTTCGGCTGATGGTCATCATTATGCATGTCATGAATGGAACGGGCATCCTCATCCTTCTGACTGCTTTTCTCATTTTGACCATTATAATTATCTTACCGCGGATGTCATTAAAAAAAAAGCTGTCGTTATATGAAAAAGTCTCTCTCTTAAAGCTATACCATTCCTACTCCGTCTCCTTTCTATTTACAACCCACCTCCACTCTTTACTCCAGGCAGGCCTTCCACTAAAGGATGCAATAGAAATGATCAACGGGAATAAAAATTATGAATTGCTCTCTCATTATTGCAATGAATTGTTGCAAGAACTGTCCAACGGCAAAACTTTTGCTCAGGCGATTTACAGCTGTCCGTTATTCAGGCCGGAACTCACCAATATTTTTCATCATACCAACGACATCGAAGCTTTAAAGGATGAACTTGAACTTCTTGCCGAATTCTTAATGGAATACCTAAGCCAAAGGATTTCCACATGGCTCCACATCATACAGCCTGCTTTCTTTATCATCATCGCCATCGTTATCATCTTGATTTACGCATCCATCATGCTGCCCCTGTACCAGTGGATGAACCAAATTTAAACAAGGAGGACCACTCATGGTAAAAAACGAAAAAGGATTTACATTAATTGAGATGCTCATTGTTCTGCTAGTTATATCTGTATTGCTCATCATCACAATCCCTAACATGGCCAAAAACACTGACTCCGTAAAGACAAAAGGGTGTGAAGCACTCAAAAAAACCGTAGAGGCTCAAGTACAAGCATACTTTATAGAAACAGGTACTCCCCCCGCTTCTATTCAAATATTGGTGGATGAAAATTATATATCTCAGGCTAAATGTCCAAATGGTAAAGAATTGGTTATAAGCTCAGAGGGAGATGTAAGTGAAAAAGTGTCAACAGAAGGAACGTAACGGCTACACTTTTACAGAAATGGTCATCGTTTTATTGTGCTGGTCCATACTTCTCTCCTGTTTCATTCCTTTGCAATACCGTACCTTCCAAGAACTTGAAGCAAACCTTATCCTTCAACAATTAAAGGAAGATCTTCTCCTTACTCAACACCTTTCCATGAACGAACATGTTTACTATACACTGAATTTCGACGAAGAAGCGGGAGGCTATGTTTTATATGACACGAAAGAAAGAAAAACCATATTCACTCGAAAACTCCCTGAAAAATGGGTCATGCTTTTGACTACTCTTCAGCCAACGGTGCGGTTCAATCAGAAGGGAATCATTCAAAGAGCAGGAACGATGTACCTGTATGCACCAAATAAAACTTACAAAATCGTTTTTCCTTTCGGTTCGAGCAGGTTACGCATTGAAGAGATCTGAGGGTTTCACGGTACTGGAGACCATGAGTGCTTTTACCCTTCTAATGGTCATCGCACTATTCACAATTCCTTTGCTCACTGAAATAAGGAGCGCGCAGAAGGACCTTCAAATAGAAAGAGAAGCCATCACGCTGCTTCATGACGAATTTTTTGAACACAGGATGAGGAGTGGTCCACTCCCTTATACATCACAACATTCCTTACCTACTGAAATTACTCTGACCATTCAGACCGAGGAAGAATGGGTCGTAGGGTGCATATTATGGGAAAACCTGAGAAATGAAAACAAGGAGTTCTGCTTGTATGAGAAAAGGGAATAGGTCAAGTGAAAAAGCATTCACATTAGCAGAAGTATTGATCAGCCTAATGGTGACCATGATCCTATTAACGATTTCGGTTCCATTATTTTCTTTACTGAAAGGATTTGACTATTACTCTGAGTTATCAATTGATCAGCTCGGTGCAGTCATACAATGGGAAATCAACCAGTGCCGTTCCTATAACGTTTCCGATCATTCTATCTCATTGATTGATAAGCAGAATCGTCACATTGTAATGGAGCATTATGGAAAAATTTTCAGGAGAACCGTCGACGGATCTGGACATGAAACCCTCATTCAAAATGTAGATACTATTTCTTTTGAACATGAATCTCCTTCAATTCGTATGGAGGTGAAAATTCATGACCAAACTTACACCAGAAAAGTCCATCTTCCATAATGCTCAAGGAATTGTTTTCCCTTGGGTGCTCATTCTTTGCTTTTTACTTCTCATTGTCACTTTATCAACCATCAACCAATATAATAATCATCTTCTCCTTGTCAAAAGTCATCAATCTTCGGTTAGAAAACAACACATCCTCGACACTTCACGAATGAGATTAAATGTAAAATTAGAAACACTTCCCATAGAGCAAATGCAATACTCTTCTGCCTTTCATACTCCTGATGGTGAAAGTGTAGTTGACTGCAAACGTGAAGAAAGTCATTGGGATTGCCTTTGGAATATAGTCGTAAACAACAATCAATCCCAGGTTAGAACTTTTCAAATCCCATAAAAAAATCGCCCCTCACTGAGGGACGATGCTTTTATGAGATATTTTGCTTATATTCCATCCGTTTATCTGTAATCCCACGAAGCCCATCTAAATCATACCCAATAACTAATTTATCGCCATTTGTCAGGATCGGACGTCTCAAAAGCTTAGGCTTCTCAATAACCAACTCTAGAAATTCATTCAAGGTTAGGTCCTCAACATCAAGTTCAAGTGTTTTAAATTCTTTGCTTCTTTTCGCTAAAATTTCATCAATCCCATGGGTGGTCAGTGATAGGATCCTTCTTAATTCATCAGCGGTAGGAGTCTCACGAAACAGGTGCTGTTCGTTAAAATCCACCCCTTGACTCTTTAACCATGATTTCGTGCGCCGACAGGATGTACAACTTGGGTATGTGTAGAATTTTAACTTTTCCATGTTTAACGCTCCTCGCTTTTTTGTATAGCTATATTGTATATTGATTGTATAACCTTTGTACAATATTTTAAACTCCTTTTTTCTATTAGACAAATTATTTTCACAACTTGGCGGGTTAAAGAATAAGGACAAGTGGGAATACAAATACTGAAGAATGAAAGATGAATACGTTTTATTTACAATTGTATCCGGGTCGTTTATAATATGAATGATAGTTTAACGATAGAAAAGGAGGGGGAAAAAGCATGGATCGAATGTTTCGAGTACTGGCCTTTTGGACAGGTATCTTCGCTGTCATGTTCTATACAGGCGATATGATGGAAGCTTCCTTATTATCACTAGTTCAAACGGCTTTTTTCCTTACTATTGGTTACCTTAAGCTGTCAGAACGTATGTATGTGTACATATTCTTCTCATACTTGACAGTCTTTATGATTGGATTCACGTATTATTGTTCCTTTATCTTAGTACCAGGATTTGGTGGACACTAAAAAAAGAACCTGTCATCCTTTTAAAGGGTGACAGGTTCTTTTTTAGTCTTCATTTTAATTAAGGAAAGGATTTTCTTCCCGCTCTTCGCCTACTGTTGTCGGCTGACCGTGGCCAGGAAAGATTCGCATATCATTACGTAATGGGAATAATTGTTCCCTAATGCTTTTCTCAAGAACTTCGCGACTTCCTCCCGGCAAATCTGTACGTCCGATGCCTCTTTGGAATAAAGTATCTCCAGCAATGGTAAGTCGCTGGTTCCTAAAAACAAAGGAAACACTTCCTGGTGAATGTCCCGGGGTATGACGGACTTCAAATGGGAAATCTCCTATTTGCATTTGACCTGTTTCAAAGTAGTAATCCGCTGGCCTAGCAGTAATTTCACCTAACCCGAATAATGCGGATCCGTTCTTTTCTGGGTCCCCCAGCCATTCTGCTTCACTTTCATGTATGTAAACCGGAGCTCCATAAGCATCCCTTACTGCATCAACAGCTCCAATATGATCGAAGTGTGCATGGGTGAGTAGGACAGCAATAACCTCAAGTTTTCTTTCCTGTAAATAGTTCTGTAACTTTTCAAAATCCCCACCTGGATCAATGACCAACGCTTTATTGTTTTCATGGATAATATAAGCATTCGTTGCTATAGGACCAAGCGGTAACCTAGTAATTTTCTTCATTCTTCACACCTCATTTATTTCCTTATAAAATTATCGGCTTGATCGTACAATGTGTAAAAAAGATGTAGATAACTCGACAATTTTTTGTTTATACTATAAAATAGATAAGTACCAATAACTACATATAGTATAACATCTATCCTTTCTGGATGATAATAATGAAAAGAGACTTAGGGGGGTGCTGAATTTGGTAACAGCTATTCTTCTTTTACTCGTAACAATCTTATGTGTTTGGGCAATCTTCCGTGAACTTAAAACAAAAAACTTCTTTGCCGTTCTTTTTGCAGGTGCATCAGCATTGATTTTCGGATGGTTCTCAGTCATGACCATCTGGTACAACTTATTCGGTTAAACAATGAAAGCAAGCAGGCCTATCAGGTCTGCTTGCTTTTCTTGCTGATCATATCAGGAACGAGAACTTCTAATCTCCTCATCCGTTTGCAATAGCTGTTTATTTTTGTTGAAGAAGTACCTGTACATACATAATGTAATGAACATGGCACTCAATGATACAGAAGAAAAAATACTAAGAGAGATGACTAACTGATACTTGATGGCCATGACAGGTGAAACACCACCAAGAATCAAACCAGTCATCATTCCCGGAAGCTGGACAAGACCGATCGTTTTTAGTCGATCGACGTTAGGTATTAAGGATGCATGCAACGTATTTTGAACAATCAGATGTGACGCCTGTTTAGGTTCCGCTCCTAAGGATAAGGAAGCGAGCAACCGGCCGTTGTTTTCTTTAAACTCATTTTTCATTCGTTCAAGAGCAAGCCCCATTGCGGTCATACTGTTACCAATGACCATTCCACTCATGGGGATAACTTCAGAAGGTTTGAACTGGATCATGTCAAATAAGAGCCACAAACTCAACACCCCTACTTCAATGGCCAAAAGTCCCCCCAAAAAGTATAAAACCTACATAAGGCAAGTCCTTCCCTTTTTGCCTGGCATGAAAAGTTGCAATGATGATCATGACTGTCAACATAAATGGGATCCCGTAACGAGCGGGTAGATCAAAAAGGAATGTTAATATGTAACCGATGGCAAACAACTGGACCGTTCCTCTAACCGTAGACCAAATAACATTTTTGCTCACACCCAGCTGGTAATAATAAGACAATGCTAAAGGAACGATGACAAATATAATTAAAAAGAATAGCGACTGATTCGATATTTCTGGTTCCAAACCTTCTTCCTCCCTACTGCTCTAAAAACTTCGCAAGTTCTTCTGATTTCGGATCATCAAACATATCTGGTATTTTTCCGTCTTCTACGATCTGTCCATCACTAATAAACAAACCCCGGTTCCCCAGCCTCCGTGCTTGATTCAAATTATGGGTAACCATGAGCATAGTGAGCTTATGTTCTTCCATTAAACCCTCTAGTACCTCTTCAATTTCTTCTGCCGTGCGATAATCCAAGGCACTGGTCGGCTCATCGAGTAACAAAACTTCGGGTGAATTGGCCAATGTCCTTGCTAGAGAGACACGTTGCTTCTCCCCACCTGAGAGTTGATCTACGTCACGTTCCAAATAATCGGAGGGGAGTTGTACGTAATCCAATAATTTTTTCCCTTGTTGTTCTTCCCACTCACCAAACAAGGAAGGTCCATATTTAATGTTATCCAATACGGTTCCCGGAAATAGATTAGGCGCCTGGAGAACAAGTCCCACTTGTTTTCTCAAGTCAGTGATGGAATGTTGTTCAATCGGTTCCCCGTTAAAATAAATGTTCCCCTGCTCCGGATCATTCAGACGGTTTAATAAGAATAGTAAAGTACTCTTCCCAGCCCCTGACGGTCCAAAGAGGATGACTTTATCCTGCTTTTCCATTGTAAAATTAATATCTTGAAGCACCCCTTGGTACACATGCTCAAAACGAAACATACCATTCCCTCTCTCCATAAAACATTGTTTGTAAATATCATTACCCTTATATGTACGAATTTATGTGAACAGCAAACGAAAAGCTGCGTTTGCTTCTATTATGGCTGCCTATTCTCGCTCTTACATAAATCCCTGTAGAAGAAAGAGTTTCGACCCTTCACTCCATCGCATCGATACCCTAATATCCTTTGTCCTCATTTACAAAGCTTATCAGTTTTTTATAAAGCTTTCTAAATTGCAGGCCGGAAATCACTCTGGATTCGCTCCAGTTGCCGCTTGAGCCTCCCATTTTTTATCGAAGTTCATTTCTTACACCAGCAAAAATAAAGCCGCTAAGACTAAGTCCCAGCGGCTTTCACCTATTTATCGGATTGTTCGAAATCGTAAAACCTAAACAGGTCACCATAAATGATATTATCCGAATAATTCATTTCTTTGCTTACTTTTTCTTTAATGGGTTGGCATGCTTGTGCATTTTCTTCAGGAAGAGGTTCTCCTGAAGAGCGATCATAGCACGTTTCATTGGAATATAAATAATCTTCTGTAATGAAGCTGCCATCTCTTAAAGCAACGAAGTCTTTATTCTTTTCGGAAAACATGTTGTCACCGAAGGTCAAATCTCCATTCTCTTCAATACCAAGGAGGTGGAGTAATGTAGGTTTGACATCAATCTGTCCGACAACCTTATCCTGAACTCCCCCATCTTCGTAACCTGGAATGTGGATCATAAATGGCACTCGTTGAAGTTGTGTTTGCACATAAGGGTCCACTTCTTCTCCCATGAATTGCCCCATGGCTTTATTGTGAAAATCACTAATCCCATAATGATCACCCATCAGAACAATAATGGAATCATCATAAATACCCGCGTCTTTCAACTGCTGAAAAAACTGTTCCAATGCTTCATCTGTGTAGCGTGCGGTTTGAAAATAAGAATTCAATGTTTTTGAATTGGAATCGTATTTATCGATATTTGCTTTTTCTTCAGGAAGTTCAAATGGAAAATGGTGAGTCAAAGTAATAAATTTACTATAGAATGGTTTTTCCTGTGATTGCAAATATTTAATGGATTGTTCGAAAAACGCTTTGTCTTCCAGTCCCCAACCAAAAGAATTTTCAGGGGTCACTTCGAACGATTTCTCATCATAAAACTGATTATATCCTACATTGTCATACATGACGTCCCTGTTCCAAAAACTTGCGTTATTGGCATGGAAGACAGATGTTTCATAACCTTCTTCATTCAATATTTCCGGGAGAGCATTGTACTCATTTCCTGCATGTGTAAAGTACACAGAACCTCTTCCTAATGGGTAAAGGGAATTTTCAACAATAAACTCCGAATCGGAGGTCTTCCCTTGTGCTGTTTGATGGTAGAAGTTTTCAAAAGTTATGGTGTCCTTACTTTTTTTCAAATCATTAAGGAATGGCGTCGTTTCTGTACCATTAACTTCTGAGTCGAGCAGAAAGTTCTGGAACGACTCCACACTCACAAAAATAACGTTTTTATCTTCTGCAATCCCATACAACTCCGAATCTTTGTTTGATTGATCAGGAGATGTTTCTTTCAAATACGTTTCTATTTCACTGATTTCACTGCCGTCTGCAAATACACGCTGAGCTTTTGTTTTCGTCTGCATGCTTGCATCATAAAGATGGTAGTTGTATATCCCAATATTCTTCACCAAGTATTCGCGGTCAAAGGCCCGTACGAAAAGCATTGGGCGCTCAATCTCTGCAAGCACCACATTCCCAGCCAGAAGCAAAAATGTAACAGCTGTGGCTGCAATTTTCCCGCGTTTGGGTAGTTTTACAGTAAGGTCAAATTTTTTGCGGCTCAAATACCATACAAGTGCTACATCAGCGAAGATGAAAATGTCTTCGATGTGAAGCAGTGTCAAAAAACTTCCTGTGAGATCTGCAGCATTGTTCCCCTGAAAAAGCACGGGGATGGTAATAAAGTCTGTAAAGTTCCTGTAGAAAATCAAGTTTAAGAATAAGACCAATGAACCGATCAACGTTGTCCAGCGTAAATATTTCATTTGATTTTTTGGTTTCATCCATACACTAATTGCAAAAATCAAATAGGCACTGGCAATCGGATTAAATAAAAGTATGAATTCTTGCATTGGATTCTCAATCGATAAATCGAACATGAATCTATACACGACATATGTCTTCAGACCAAATAACAATGTCGCAATGATAAATAATGGCATGTTCTTCATTCTCCATTGCATCATGGTTCCTCCTCTAGTACGATACTGGTCCATTTTAACAAAAATTAACCAGGTTCCTTATCTTCTTTAACAATTTCCACTTATAATCCATATTAAACTCTTTCTTCATATATGACGTAAATGGTCCCAATAAAGTTTCATGAAATTCACATTTTCCATCATTTTCAAAATAATAGGGTGGAGCTTTTCTTATCATAAGACAAAAACATAATAAAAAGAAGTCCTAACGATTAAAATTTATTTACAAATTTTATACGAATAAAACATAAAAAAGTTGGAGCCTTGAGGCTCCAACTTTTTATTTATTCTTTTTAACTAAGAAAGCTCCTCCAATGACACCCGCGTCGTTCCCTAATTCAGCTATTCCAAAACTCGATGCTTCTGCTGTTCTTGGTAAAGCATATTTCCTATACGCTTTTTCAAGCGGCTCCAGCAGCAAATCTCCTGCTTTGGAGACTCCGCCACCAATCACGATTTTTTCAGGGTTAATAGCAATAGCCATGTTAGCAATCGCCATTCCAAGGACATCTGTAATCTCCGCAATCACACCATTTGCTGCTTCATCGCCATCCTTGGATGCATCAAATACATCCTTAGATGTCAACGTCGAATCATTTATAAACTCATTTAATTTAGATTCTGGGTGTTTTTCTGCTGCTTCTTTTGCTTTTCTAACAATACCTGTAGCTGAAGAAACGGTCTCAAGACACCCGGTTTTTCCACAGTTACAAGGAGCTCCTCCATTAGGTACCACTGTGACATGGCCAAGTTCGGCTGCTGTACCATTGGCCCCATTAAGAATCTGGCCGTTGGCAATAATGCCACCACCTACACCCGTACCGAGGGTAACCGCAATCAGTTCTGTGCACCCTTCTCCGGCACCAAGCCAATTCTCACCTAAAGCAGCTAAATTAGCATCGTTATCTACCAACACAGTCATTCCCGTCAATTCTTTGAGAAGGTTACCGAAGTCAAAATCTTTCCACCCGATGTTCACAGCTTCATGAATATAACCTGTAGTCGTATCAACAAACCCCGGAGCGCCTGCACCAATCCCTACAACCATCGACGTGTCAATCGCCACTTCTTTCAAAGTTTCTTTGATGGAATCGGCAATATCAGAAGGGATGGTTTCTCCCTGATTAGCTGTATTAGTTGGGATCTCCCATTTTCTTTTGATTGTTCCCGTTTCCTCAATAATAGCCAATTTTACTGTGGTGCCACCGATATCTGCACCGATATAATAATGACTCATCATCTTTCCTCCCTTATTTGACGATCCTTTTGTTTAGCGATTTCACTCCTTAAAAGCAGGATAGCCATTTGATAGTCTTCTGAAGGCATGCATTGGGCTTTGTACAACTCCCTTACTTCATCTTCCATCATTTCTAAATCGGCCAACCTGTTACCTATGTAAATGATCGTTCCAAATTTTTTCAAATATTGCTGAATATCATAAATAGTTTTCATTCTGCATCACCACCATTCATTATACCAATACCTTTAAGACTTGAAAACGCAAAAACCCCGATCGATCAACGATCAGGGTCATCCGGGTGTAGAAATGCCGGTCTCCGGTTTTTTAAAGGAATCGGCGAACGAAGTAAAACATCTCTTAACGGTTTCCATGAAAAAGGTAGAAATGGCCACATGTACGGTGTTTTGAAAGACTTCATGCTGGAAATATAAAGGAGCCAGAGGGTCACTCCCAGTACATATCCTTTCAATCCGAATAAGCCCGTAACGAGAAGCAGCACAAGTCTTGTTATTCGATCGGCCAGCCCTAATTCGTAACTAGGTGTAGCAAACGTACCAATAGCAGCAAGGGCTAAATACAAAACCACTTCACTCGAAAACATGCCAACCTCTACAGCCACTTGGCCAATTAATATGGCAGCTACTAAACCGAGAGCGGTCCCAAGCGTAGATGGAGTATGGATCGCTGCCATCCGCAGCATGTCTATACCTATTTCGGCGATCAAAAACTGGACGATGAGCGGCAAGGTGCCGGTGTCCGTAGGTCCAATGAATGCTAGAGCTTCAGGAAGCAAATCCGGCCTCTTCGAAAAAAGAAAATACAGAGGCAGAATAAAGATCGATGCAAAGAAACCAAAAAATCGCACAGCACGTAAATATGCACCGACTAACGGTTTTTGACGGTATTCTTCTGCATGTTGTAGATGATGCCAAAAGGTTGATGGAGTAATCATGACACTCGGTGACCCATCAATTATGACAAGAATATGCCCTTCATAAAGGTGGGCAGCTGCCGTATCAGGACGTTCTGTGTACCGGATAACTGGATAGGGGTTCCAATAACGACCGCTGATATATTCATCAATGGTCTTTTCTGCCATTGGGAGCGCATCCGTATCAATATCCTGTAAAACTTTCTTCAATTCTTCGACCCGGTCGGAGTCTGCAATGTCTTTAACATAGCAAATACACACATCCGTTAATGACCTCCGGCCGACTTGCAAATATTCCATTCTTAAAGAACGGTCTCTGATCCTTCTTCTAGTCAAAGCCGTGTTGAATATAATGGTCTCAACGAACCCATCTCTCGATCCTCTTACAACTCTTTCAAGATCTGGCTCTTGCAGTCCACGGACAGGATAAGTACGCGCATCAATCATAATGATTTCATCGACGCCTTCGACGACTAACGCTGTTGGGCCGGCCAGCACCCAATCCGCTGCTGCATTCAAATCTTTTTTCTTCTCTAATTCCACATAAGGAAGATGGGTTTTTAGTAACTTCTCAAGTGGATCCGGGTCCAGTTGATCCGGGTCCAATCTTGAGAGGAGCTTCATTAAGTAGTGAAGAATATCATCTTTTACAAAACCGTCTACAAGGAATAAGGACATACCCCTACCAGCGTAGACAAGATCGAGATGAACCATATCAAAACTTTCTTCCACGCCAAGCCGATCTTTGAGATACGATACATTTTTTTCATAACTATCAAATAAACGTTGTTCTTCCAAAACGCATCCTCCTCTTAACCTTCTTGGCATAGTTTCTTCTAAATCCAATTATTCATACACAGAAGCAAGGGGGAGGATTATACGCATGTCCATGGAAAATGGAACATATCCTGAACTATAGATCACCTATGCAGAGAGGATGTATGAGGAGATGATGGTTTGAGAAAAGTGTGGGTACATTGGGTACTTGGTCCTTTGGCCTTAGCTATATTTATCGCAATCTATACTCAATACTTTAATGATGAAGCGGTCATCAAGTATTTCCCATTAGATGACAGGAGTGACTTTCAATCATATGGAACTTCTTTGAATTTTGCTTCCGAAGAAGATGAGGACGAATATGAAATCCTATGGAATATGTTTTCTGAAAGTGATAAAGCCATGTACTTGAGACAAGACGTCTCCCTTTTATATGTAAATGGACGACTAAAAGGTGTTGTCAGTAAGTGGGAGGAAAACGCATCAGAAATAAATAAAGAAACGTCTTTACACGGGGAAGATAGTCAAAAGTATCAGGCCATCTCTTTCCACCATGGGGAAATACATGAGGATAGTGGTCCGATTAAAAGCATTCAGGCAAGCTCAAAGGACGAGCTTTACGTCATTGATTCGCCTCACTCGAAGCGAACGGCATTCAAAGAACCAGCAAATCAAGAGGAGGAAGAATGGAAAAAGAGACTCAACCACTCCATTCAGCAGCAGCTGGAAGTCCAATGGGAAGAATTGCTTACGTACTACGGCATAAATAAAGAAGACTACACGCTTGTCCCTTTGACTGACCTCGCAGACTATGAAGACAAGCCGCTACCTGGAACGAATGAAGATGACTCTGAGCGAATAAAAGGACAACTATGGGAAGGTTTGTATAAAAACTATGTGCTGGGCATTAGTGATACAAAATCTTCCCACCCCATTCAAAGCTATATTCCGCTCATTCTTTTTGATAAAAAAGGGAAACATTTGATTGTCCTTTATGAGGATGATACTGGAAAAAAACATCGCCTCATCCAGTCTTATTAACGGAGGTTGTTGTATAGTTCTTTAAAATCCTTTTGATCGGGATTAAGGTCAGCGGCTCGTTTTGCATGGTCAGCCGCTTTCTCTTTTTCTCCGACTTGTTGGTATAATAGCGCTAAATTATAATGCGCTTCTGCCATCTCAGGAGAAAGTTCAAGGACACGGAGCAAGTCTTTCCTCGCTGCACTGGTTTCGCCTTTTTGTAAGAACGCAAATGACCTGTTGAAACGTAGGGCAGCTTCATATTGACCAGGATTATCCAAGGCTTCGCTCGTGATTTCAATCACTTCGTCATAGGCTCCCGATTGATTTAGCTCCTGTGTCTCTTGGACCTCGCTAAAACCTTTCGCATCATTGAATAATCCCATATAACCAGTAATCGCCATACTTGAAATAAGTAATAAAAAGACAACAAGAGCAGCAAGCTGTTTGGACCTATTCATTTGTTTAGGTAACCGCACGACAGCAGTGGCGATAAAACCACCAATCATCCCTCCGATATGTGCTCCATTATCAATTTGAGGAACGAGCAGTCCGAATGAAATGTTGAGGATGACGATAAAAATGAGATTCCAACCCATTGTTCGGAAAAACAACTGTTTATGCTGGACACCAAAAAACAAGAGCGCTCCAAACAATCCGAAAATGGCGCCTGATGCTCCAGCTGCCACATGGGGATTCAACATAAAACTCGCCACACCCCCAAACAATCCTGAAAGTAAATAGATCCATGCAAAACGCCAGGTTCCATACAGTTTTTCAACCGCCGTACCTAAGTAATAAAGGGCGAACATGTTCATAAATAGATGGAGAATCCCTATGTGCAGAAACATAGAAGTGGCGATCCGCCACCATTCCCCATCCATAATTGCTGGATTGAATTTTGCTCCGTACTGTATGAGTGTTTCAACTGAAGTACTGTCACCCACCCATTCAATATAAAGAAAAATCAATACATTGATAGCGAGTAAAAAGTAGGTCATTCGGGGTTTGCCATAATCGAAAATCGACATGACTTGTCTTCTTTGATCTTGTTGTTTCTTGACAAGTTGATGTTTCAAGTATGGAAGCATAGCCTCCATTTCGGTTTCACTAACCTGCTGATCCATGAGAGGTTCTTCTATTTGAAAGGCACTGTAAAACTTTTTCTTTTCTATTTCTTTGTTTTCGTCATCCATATAGTAAAGCCAGATTGGATTTTTTTGTGACGAGATGTCTTTTTCAACATTCTCCCAATCTTCCACAGGTGGATATTCCGAAACATACAATACGTGGAATTGAACTTTTCCGCCCCGGAATAATTTTTTATTTTGAGACAACTGTCGATATGATTTTTCCAGGTCCCTCCGCAGCTCATTTCTCCAATTGATTTGTTTTTGAGTTAAGCGGATGACATGCGTTTGCCAATCCTGTTCCTTCTCAAGCCATACTTCCCCTTTTTTCTGTACTCATGTTAAGCACTTGAAAATCATGTGCTACAACCAGGTCATAAGTAAGTTTCCATAAATAATACTCTTGTTCAATAAACACGTTGCACCCCCCTCGATCACACCTTCATCATATCATGCCCCTTTGTTAAGGAGCTAACTGAAAGCATTAAAAAAGCCGCCAGGAACATACCCCGACAGCTTATTATATTCATAGCCCACGAAACATTTGTGAAAGAAATTTTTGCCGAATCCAAGGGATGTTCATGGACAAACGAACAAGGAGCTTACGAAGAAAAGGAATTTTCGTAACAACGTCCAACGCTTTATACCTATATTTATAAACCGTTGCTGTAACCGAGCCGATGATCATAACCCATCTGAAAAATTGACGCATCTCATCCACCTCTTTTTTATTAGGTGAACTTATTTTTCACTTGAGATGTCATCCTTATTCACATAGTTATGAATGACTGGTTCCATCGTTTCTTTTAATAATGAAGCAGATGCATGAAACTTTCTCATTTCGTCTTGGTCAAGGTTCAATTCGATGATTTCTTGAATGCCTTTGCGATTTACAATCGCTGGGACTCCTATATAAAGGTCATCCATATCATACTGCCCTTGCAGATAACCTGAGACAGTTAAAACCGCATGTTCATTATGCAGAATCGCTTTTGTTAAACGGACAAGTCCCATTGCGATTCCATAATGAGTGGCTCCTTTGCGTGCGATAATGTGATACGCCGCGTCCCTGACTTGTTCAAAAATACCTTTAAGGTCATTTTCATCATACAGATCGGGATGATCTTTGATACGGTCAAACACAGAGCGTCCAGCGACATTCGCGTGGCTCCACACCGGGAGCTCAGAGTCTCCGTGCTCACCCATAATATACGCATGGACATTACGTGTATCAATATTGAAATATTCACTTAGTTTGAAACGTAACCGAGCTGTATCCAGGATCGTTCCAGATCCAATCACACGTTCAGCAGGAAGACCAGAAAACTTCCAAGTCATATAGGTTAAGATATCAACAGGGTTTGTTGCTACAAGGAAGATCCCATCAAATCCACTTTCCATAACGGAATCCACAATGGACTTAAATATGGCCGTGTTTTTCTCAAGCAAATCCAACCTTGTTTCGCCTGGTTTCTGATTGGCCCCTGCAGTAATGACGACAAGATCAGCGCTTTCACAATCGGCATAATCCCCAAACCATATCTTCTTGTTTGCAGGAGCAAACGCGAGGCCGTGATTCAGATCCATCGCATCGCCTTCCGACTTCTCTTTATTTAAATCAATCATTACCAGTTCATCTGCTACTCCCTGGTTTAATAAAGCAAACGCATAACTAGAACCCACCGCACCTGTACCGATCAATGCCACTCGATTTACATGTTCCAATCTAACCCCTCCTCAATTAATCTAACCTTATTATAACTTAAAAGTTTGCTCAACATTTCACAATGAATGAATGTTTTGTGACATCTTCAGAACTAAAAATGGTATGTAGAATGAATCCCACTTTCGGTAAGAACATATTCCACCCTCTGGTCATATTCTTCAAAAGGAAGTGGTGTGTATCTTTGTCGTTCAGAAGCAATCATTAATGTTTTCCCCCGAAACCCTTCAATGAATCGATCAAAATAACCTCCGCCATATCCTATTCTGTACCCTTTATCGTCAAACAATAGTCCTGGTACAAGAAGAAGGTCAATATCATCTTTCTTCACCAAGGCTGAACTCTCAGGCTTCGGTTCTCTTAAACCAAAATAGACTCTCTCTAACTGATCATACTTCTCCAGGTGGTAAAACTCCATCTCTCTACTCTCTGGAATACACTTGGGTACGACCACCTTCTTGTCGGTCCTCCACCCTTCCTCAATAATAGGTTCTGTAGACCATTCATGAGTTTGTGATAAAGTGACACCCACGACATGGGCACTCTTCCATATTTCACTCTTGAACAAACTCTCTTGCATTTTTGCTTCAATTTGGAGTCGCTCTTTCACACTTATGTCCTGAAGAATCTTCTTTCCTTTGAACCTAAGTTCGTTCTTTTCCATTCCCATACCTCCTTTGCTACTCTTTAGATTAATTTCACAAAAGCTTCCTTTACTTGCAGACTCAGTTTCGAGACTTTTGTTGAGTGGATGGGGGCTGCTGCAGAGAATAGCTCGCTTTCTTCGGACTGCGTCCTGTGGGGTCTCACCATGCACTTTTTCCCGCAGGAGTCTCGCCATTCCCCTCCGCCCCTTTGCCATATAAGTATCTCAACACCACATTGGGAATAAGCTGCTTTAATACACATAATAACTGGAGAAAAAGAGCTCTTAAAGAAGCAATTCTGCATGCGAAAAGCTTGTTTTAGAACGTTTATTCTTATAACAGCAGGATAGTGGAAGGCATCCTCCCACATAATGGTGTTCGTTGCTCACCTTCATAGAATGGGGTGATTGGGATGCTGCGAGACTCCCGTGGAGAAAGGAGAAAGGCGAGATCCCTTAGTGCGGCATAACGCCCGAGGAAGCTCGGCACTCCCCCACAGGAAAGCGAGTAGCTTCCCAGCCACCCCTGACGCTCAACCCGGGTAACGAACCCCGAGAACATCTCGAAACTGAGTCTTACACAATCCTGCCATCTTGTTCAATAACTGAGCTTCCAGTACTTAGCATAGCTTTGGATATAAAAAAAACAGTAGGAAATAATCCTACTGCTTACTTTGTTTCACGGTGAAGCGTGTGCTTCCCTACGCGTGGGCTGTATTTCATAAGCTCTAGACGCTCTGGGTTTTTACGCTTGTTTTTTGTGCTAATATAATTGCGGTCACCAGTTTCGGTGCATGCAAGTGTAATGTTTACGCGCATTATTATTCCTCCTAATCATAAAAGCTATTCACTGTCTCATTCACATTATCAGACTAATACATAATACCAAAAACGATGGAACCTTTCAAGTAGTTATTCAGCTAAAAACGGTGAAATATCCCATAGCCACGCTTCTATTTCTATGATATAAATAAATGTGGAAAACTAAAGGAGTGATACAGCTTGATTTATGTATTTGGTACATTGACTGCCGTTGCCCTTGGTCTTTTTATTCTTTCATACTTCATGAATGACCGCATGAAAGAACTTGAAAACCAAGTCGAACAAGTCAATATGACAATGATGCAAAGCAATTACCAGCTAAAAAAGAAAATGAAAATTTTGGAAGAAGAACTTTTGGCTGAAGATTTATCTCAAGAAATCATGAAACAGCCACCAAAGAAAAAAGAAGCCCCCCAAAGCCTCTCTTTACTCGATACTGTTCTATCCATGTATCAGAAGGGTTACAAAACCCATTACATAGCAAAACAGACGAATTTAAGTGAGTATGATGTCCATTCAATGATCCAACAACAAAAAAGTGGCGGTGTTCGAACATGAAACAATGGATACGCTCCTATGCCCTGGGCTTACTTACAGCAGTGATAGTGCTTGCCATAGTCTACTGGAATACAGAGACCACTTCCTCGACGGTCGTTGAAATGGAGTACAGTACAGAAGAATTGATTGAACAGCTTGAAAGCAAAGGATATCAAGCACTAACTATGGACGAGTGGAAAACACTCAAGGAAAACGATCATAGGCAGTCACAGACTCCCACACCTGTTGAGAAGCCAATAACTACTTTCTCCATAGACGTCGTCTCAGGTACTACTACAGATGATATAAGTGCTAAACTGATCCAGGCCAATATCATAGAAGATGCTGCCGAGTTTGAATCCTTCATGAAAGAAAATGACTACAGCCGCTATATTCAGATTGGCCAAGCTACACTAAATTCAGAAATGTCGCTTCAAGAAATTGCTGAAGCTATTACATCTAAGTAAAAAAGCTGCACTTTAGCGGCTTTTTTTATTTTCTCCTTTAATTAACGTAACTACAAATCCGCTTTAACTTCTATAAGGAAAATCATGTCACATCATAAATTTCCATACATGAAACCAAATATACACTACCTAATAACGATAGAGCGTGAAATACTTCAAAATTAAGAAGACATGAATCGAAACAATCGATTCATGTCTTCTGTGTTATTTATTCAAATCGTAGGTTCTTCCTTTTACCAGATAGAAAATACTTTCGCCGATGTTCGTAATATGATCAGCAAACCTCTCAATATATCTGGCTACATAAGCCATCTGCATGATGTGCTGGATCTGTTGTGGATTAATCGCGGTGAATTCCAACATTTCTTTTACAATCGAGCCATACTTTTTATCTACAACATCATCCATTTCAGCAAGCTTCTTCGCTAACGAAATATCTTCATACTCAAAAGATTTAATTGCCAGGTCCACCATATCCATAGCTAGGATAGCCATTTCACGCAACTCAGGATCTACTTCAATCCCATGATTTTCACCCAAGTGAATGGTTGCCTTCGCAATATTGGTCGAATGATCAGCCATACGTTCCAAATCGCTAGAAATTTTGATAGCAATGATAATCCTTCTCAAATCCCTTGCTACAGGCTGTTGCTTCGCCAGCATCAAAATGGCATCATCGTTTATCTTTTCTTCCTTACGATCGATGGCTGCATCATCTTCCAAGATTTTTTTGGCAGCCTCTACGTCCCCTTGATATAGGACATAAATCGCTCGGTCAAGTGAATCTTTCGCATCATGAGCTAACTCTTTAATTTGTTTCTTTAAGTCTTCGAGTTCTTCTTCGAAATGAACACGGATTGACATGGATAATCCCCCCTGAATAATTAGCCGAAGCGTCCAGTAATATAGTCTTCTGTTCGCTTGTCGTTAGGGTTTTGGAACAAGTCATCGGTGTCAGCGAACTCAATTAATTCTCCATTTAAGAAGAAGGCTGTTTTATCAGAAATACGCGCGGCCTGCTGCATATTGTGTGTAACAATAATGATGCTGTATTTTTCTTTCAACTCTTGAACAAGCTCTTCTACTTTTGCTGTAGAAATAGGGTCTAACGCTGAAGTCGGCTCGTCCATTAAGATAACATCCGGTTCAACCGCTAAAGCACGAGCGATACATACACGCTGCTGCTGACCACCAGAAAGACCATAGGCATTTTCATTTAAACGATCTTTCAACTCATCCCAAATCGCTGCACCTTTTAAACTTTTCTCAACGATCTGATCTAACACTTCTTTCTTTTTAATGCCGTGGATTCTAGGTCCATAGGCTACGTTATCATATACACTCTTTGGAAACGGGTTTGGTTTTTGGAAAACCATTCCTACCTTCGTACGCAAGTATTCTTCTTTATACTTGCTGCTGAAGATTTCCTGATCACGATATTTGATAGAACCGGAAGTCTTTACAATCGGAACCATCTCAACCATGCGGTTTAAAGTCTTCAAGAACGTAGATTTTCCACAACCAGAAGGTCCGATAATGGCCGTTACTTGTTTTTCTGGAACCTCCATGTTCACCTCGTATAGAGCTTGGTCCGAACCATACCATAAATTCAAGTCATTCACTTCGATAATGCTATTCGCTTTCTCTTTTTTAATTCCCTCTTTTTTAACCTCAGGCTTCGTTGTTCCCTGGTTTACCTTATTATTTGTTTTCTCTTCCATTACTTTATTCATATTGAAACCCTCCTCATCCTAATTAAAGACGACGTTGATATTTGTTTCTGATTAAAACAGCAATCGAATTCATGAGTAGCAACACAGCTAAGAGAACAATTATTCCTGCTCCTGCAACAAACTGCCATTCTTCCTGTGGTCTACCCGTCCAGTTATAGATCTGAATCGGCATGACAGTGTATTTAGCCAGTAATGAATCCGGTAAAGTATAGATGGCCGTTGCTGCACCTACGATAATTAATGGGGCTGTCTCACCAATTGCACGGGACAATGCGATAATGGCACCGGTAAGAATTCCCGGAATTGCAGCTGGAAGAATAACGCGTGCAATAGTTTGCCATTTAGACGCTCCCATGCCATAGGATGCCTCCTTGATCTCGGCTGGAACTGAACGGACAGCTTCTTGAGCAGCTACTACAATAACTGGAAGAATCAACAAAGCCATCGTCAATCCCCCCGCAATAAGTGTATACCCGAAATTAAACATATAAACAAAGAAAGTTAATCCTAATAGACCGAATACAATGGATGGCACACCAGCTAAGTTTTGAATGTTTACTCTGATAAAATCCGTGAACTTATTTTTAGGTGCGTATTCTTCCAAGTAAATCGCGGTCGCAACCCCAATAATGACGGCGAAAATTGCCACGATAACCATTAAGAAGATGGATCCAATTAATCCGGCGTAAATACCAGCTTCTTCTGGATATGGTGCTGGAAAGTTTAAAATATAATCAAGACTCAGATAACCAATTCCTTGAGTCAATACACGATAAAAAAGCAAGACTAGGAAGACTAACCCTACTGTAGTAGCCAGACCAAACAGAACCATAAGGACTTTGTTGATGGCTACTCTCCCTTCCATACGTTTTTTGATATTTTGTTCATTTTGACCAAGCATCAATATTCCTCCCTGAACTTACGAGAAATGTACTGAGCAATAAGGTTCATGACAAGCGTAAAAACAAACAATGTCATTCCTACTGCATACAAACTGTAGTAAATGGTAGATCCGAAAGTGGTATCCCCTGTGGCTGCCTGCACAATGAAAGCAGTCATGGTTTGGATTGATTCTGACGGATCGAACGTCAGATTAGGTGTTGCTCCTGCTGCAATCGTTACAATCATTGTTTCTCCGATAGCTCTTGAAATTGCAAGAACGATGGATGCAATGATTCCAGATAGTGCGGCAGGTAGGACAACCTTAAATACAACTTCTAATTTTGTAGCACCTAACCCGTAAGCTCCTTCCCTTAAAGCGTTAGGAACAGAGTTCATTGCATCTTCCGAAAGGGATGCGACCATAGGAATAATCATAATACCGACTACAAAACCACCACTCAAGGCGTTGAAAATTCCTAAATCAGGAATGAAAGCTTGAAACATTGGTGTAATGAACGTTAAAGCGAAATAACCATAAACGACCGTCGGGATTCCTGCTAATACTTCAAGAACAGGTTTGATGACGCGTCTTACTTTATCATTTGCATATTCACTCAAAAATATGGCTGACATAAGTCCCAAAGGTACAGCTACAAGTGTGGCAATCAAAGTGATGAGTAACGTACCACCTATCAATGGAGCGACTCCATACTCACCAGACCATGGTGACCAACTTGTTCCTGTATAAAAATCAATTAAAGACACATTGGAAAAGAAGCCAATAGACTCTCTCAACAAAGTAAACAATATCCCTACAGTTGTTAAGACACTAACTGCAGCACAAAGAAGCAAGAAAAAAGGAATGATTTTCTCTATTCTTTCCCCGAAACTTTTCTTGTTCTTATTCCTTTCAATCATTTGTTGGACGTCAATCATTTTTCCCTCTGATTGTAACCCCTTGTCCATGTTAAAAACTCCTCTCATCCATAAGGCAAGGTGAGACCCCAAATTAAGTCTCACCTTCCTTGTTAGGTTTTCAAATCAATTACTCTGCCCAGCTTTTTGCTGTTTCAAGTTGCTCTTGATACTTGTCTTCAGGAAGAGCTACATATCCTACTTCTTCAGCAGCTTTTCCAGCGTTGTTCAAAGTGTACTCAACGAAATCACGAACTTGTGCTTTCTCTTTAAAAGCATTCACGTTTACATAAGTGAATAGTGGTCGGGAAAGTGGAGTGTAAGAACCATCTTGAATTGTTTCAGGACCTGGTTTTACAGCTTCGTTTCCGCCTTCAGAAATTCCTAGTACTTTCAATGAGTCTTTGTTTTCAGCATAGTAAGCATAGCCGAAGAATCCGATAGCGTTAGGGTCGTTTTCAATACCGCGAACTAGCACGTTGTCATCTTCAGAAAGTGTAGTATTTGAGCCTTCTTTCATCGGCTCTTCTTCAAGAATTACTTCGTTGAAGTAGTCGAATGTACCGGAATCATGTCCAGGGCTGAAGATTTTGATTTCTTCTTCAGGCCATTCTGGGTTGATATCAGACCACTTAGTAGCGTCTGAAGATTCTAGGAAGATTTGTTTCAATTGATCAATTGTCAATTCTTCAACGAAATCATTTTGTTGACTTACAACAACAGAAAGACCATCGTAAGCTAATTCTAGCTCTTTTAATTCAATGCCGTTTTCTTCAGCAGTTGCCTTTTCTTCTTCTTTAATAGGGCGAGAAGCGTTACTTAGATCAATCTCACCTACTGTAGATTTTTTGAATCCACCGCCGGAACCAGAAGCGTTCACAGTTACATTCACATCAGGATTTTTCTGATTGTAAGTGTAAGTCAAGTTTTCCATGATCGGGAATACTGTAGAAGAACCATCAATAGCGATTGGTCCGGAAACTCCTTCAGAACCTTCTTCTGATGTGTTGCCTTCTTCAGCTGTAGGCTCTTCTTCGGATCCTCCACAAGCTGCTAGTACTCCTAGCACTAAGATGAACATAAGCATTAGTGCCAAACTTTTAAAGTTTTTCATTTCTTTCTCCCCCTATTTTCTATAATTAGGTTTTGTGTTTGACGGCTTGGCCAACTCACATTTTATATATTAACGAGAGAGTTTTAATGACATATGAACCAAACGTAAAGGTTTTGTAAATTGGCGTTTTTTGTTGAATAACCCCCCTTTATGGTTAGATAATACACCCGATTCTTCTGTTAATATAAAAAAATGGAGTGATACAAGTCGTATCACTCCTCAGTTTCTGCTTCTTCAGTTGAATTATTCGTAGTTATTCCGTTCTCTTTACGTTCCTCTTTTAGTTCAAAGTACGCTTGTCCGATCCGGGCGCCTATATTATTACTTATATTAAATGTACTCGAGGCCTCTTCTCCTAAATAAGGGGAGACAATAGAAAAAGCAATTTCCGGATCATTCGAAGGTGCATATCCAACCAAGGTTTTATTTAATAGATTTTTGTAGGTTGTTCTCTCACCATTTTCATCAAACACTGCCTTGAATGATTGGGCTGTTCCTGTTTTTACAGCCATATTATATTGGGCAAAAGGTTCTTTAGAAAAAACATGACTGGCTGTTCCCTGATTCGTTTGAGCCACCTGCCTGAACCCTTCCTGTACTCTTTCGATATAAGATTCGTCCATTTCAAGTTGGTTTAAAACTTCTGGACTATAATCTTTGTACAATGGACCTAACCCATCTTCCAGCGACGGCTCATGAACACTTTTTACCAATCTTGGCCGCATCCGGTCACCGCCGTTTGCTATGGTGGATACGTATTGGTTTAACTGCATGGGTGTATAGGTACTGAATTGGCCGATGGAAAAGTCCAGGATGTGTCCGGGCCCTCCAGGATCACCAGTAACCCCCAAACCTTCATAAGGGAAATCTATACCTGTTTTTACGCCAAGACCAAACTGATTAAAATTAAAAATAAAGTTGTCAAATGTTCCACTCTTTAGAGACAGATAGTTCATATCATAATTGTTACTGTACTCTCCACCTAAGTACATAGCGAGAAAATACATATAAACGTTTGAAGACTGTTGAAGAGCCGCAATATCATTGACTGTTCCTATATTGGAAGTATACGAGCTTTTCTGACTTCTGCCTATGTTAACTGGTCTATCATTAATCCATGTGTTAGGTGTAACCGCCCCTTCATGTAACCCCGTTAGAACAGTAGCTCCTTTTACTATGGACCCAGGCATATAGGAATTATAGAGCGCCTGGTGTGAGGTGTCAGTGAATCTAGATTCTCCATCTTCAGGAGTTCTATTATAGGTTTGACCTGTAATTGCCAAAATCTCACCTGTGTTCGGATCAGAAACGACTGCCACCGCATTCTCCAGGTGTCTGTTTGGCCCTGGGGCTTTGCGAATTGCTGTTTCCAGCTCTTCCTGAACAATCTTGTTGACTCTTTCCTGCAAATCCATATCAATCGTGAGCACGAGGTCTTTGCCTTTCTCTCCCTCTCGTATCACCTTGGAATTAATCACATTATTGTTCTTGTCCGTTTCGTATTGCACCTTTTCTTTTGTGCCTCTTAAGACATCCTCATACTCTTGCTCAAGCCCACTTGTTCCCACACGGTCATTACGACTGTAATCCAGCGACATGAAATAATCCAGTTGATCTCTCGGAACCCCTTGTTCTTTCGATGTGATGCTACCAATATAACTGCGGAAAACAGAATCATACGGATATGTACGCTCCCAATCTGATGTCACGTTTATCCCCGGCAACTCAGCTAAATGCTCAGCAACGACAGAATACTCCCTTTCAGAAATATCCGTGTTTTTCAAAACGTGAGGTGCAAGCGCATAGGCTTTATCTAATTCCTTCTTAACGGCTATGATTTCCTTCGTTTGATTGTCGTAGCCAGCAATTTCATCATCTCTAATGCTGTCTAGTTGAAGTTGATAAACTTCACCATTATCCAATTCGGAGGTATCTTCATTTTCAATACGGGCCGTAACCTTTTCCTGATTTTGAAGAAAGAAATACTCCTTAAGATCTCTATCCGTTAACTTCCCTTCGTATTCCATATCGATATACTTAGATATTTCTCCAGCTAATTGCAGCTTGTCTGTGGGCTGCACACCTTTTGGGGGTGTGTAAGTAATCGAATACAAAGGCTGGTTATCAACCACTACACGGCCATACCGATCATACATTTCTCCCCTCGGGACTGGTATGCTGGTCGTTGTGTTTTCTGTACGGTCAATTTCTTCCTGGGCCTCTTCCCCGTTAAGAATTTGAACGACCCCAAGCTGTAGTATAATTCCAGCAAATATAAGGAATACAACAAAAAACACCACGTTCAATCGGAAAGAAAGGTGTGACTTGTGTTTCGTTTTGTTTTTATGCTTCTTTCCCATGAACTCCTCTCCTTCTCTATCATGCTTCATTTATTATAGCATTTTTTATGCATCATAGAATAGACGAAGCTCATGGGTTATTGGTTTCAATTATGTGTCGATTCCTTGCACTGTGTGTCAATACCTTTTACGAAGAAGTAGATGAAGAAATGACCACCTCCAACAATTAACAGGATATATGGTATTCCAGTTTCTGGTGGAATTAGAGTAATGGCTAAAAGAAAAATCACAATGGACAAAACCCTGCCAAAATTCAAGAAAACTTCCCTTACGACAATATATTCGATTCTCATTTCAGCAGCATTCCAGGATTTACCTATAACATCATAGGTCAAAGATATATAAGGCACATATAGCAACGGGAAAAATATTCCTGCAATACCCGCATAGATGAGCAATAGAGCCATGGTATCACTGAACAGTAAAATCAATACACTTAAATATAAAGCCAATCCTGATATGAGGATCGCCTTTTTTCTACGCCTGGGTTTAACCCAACGACTGACAAGAAAGTAAAATAGAAAAGAAAAACCAGAATAGACCAAATTAAAAACACCCAAAGACAGCTCATCTTCAGTCATTAAAAAGATCCAGATAGAGACTGCAAATAAGAAAGTCCCTTCCCTAAAGCCCTGCGAAACATGAGCATTTAAAATGCGTCTCCAATTTGAGTTATTCTTTCTCTCTGATACAATACGCCGAAACGAAAAATTCCCTTTAGCCTTTCTTCTCGATATACCGAAACTCACAAGGACAGCAATGATGAACAAGCCGAAGGAAATCGTGAAAATTACGGTATATCCAGTAAAATTGTTCAGTCTAGAAATGATATAACCAGCAAGTAACGGACCGGTCATTCCTCCAAGAGATTGCAGCACACCAAGAAATCCATTGAAAAAATCCCTAGTATCGGGTTCGGTGATTTCAAAGGTCAATACATTGTAAGCAAGCCAGTAAAAACCATACCCTACCCCTAATAATGAACCAAGCATAATATTGAATGTGGCAGCCCGCTCTCCGACAAGTAAAACGGTTAAAAAAAACAAAGAAAGTACGGTCACGCCGGTTCTCAATACGATCACCCGATCTATTCGCTTCGCACACTTTCCCGCTATTATGAAAGTTAAGGGTTGTAAGACATAAATGGCTAAATTATATAGAGCTATGTCAATATAGCTATTGGATTGTTTCCATAAGTATATATTCACAAATGTACTGGATAAGAAAATACCGAGAGAATATAAGCCTCCAATGAGAAGTAACAGCAATAAATCTTTTGATACATTTTCGTGGCTGAGCCACACACGCAGCTTACTCACCATATCCATGTCTCCTTTGTGTTCACCTTTAGTGTTTTCAGAACAAAAGGAGATATACAAAAAAGAGAGGCATGGATTAATATCCATGCCTCTCCGTAATTTTCAATTATTTAGCAGCGTCAAAACGCTTAGCAACTTCCCAATTTACAACGTTCCAGAATGCTGAAACATAATCAGGACGACGGTTTTGATAGTTCAGGTAATACGCATGCTCCCAAACATCAAGACCTAAGATTGGAGTTTTACCTTCCATAATCGGAGAATCTTGGTTAAGAGTATCGATTACTTCAAGATCACCATTATTGACTACTAACCAAGCCCAACCAGATCCGAAGCGGCCTTTTGCCGTTTCTTCAAACTTCTCTTTGAACTGGTCGAAACCGCCGAACGTATCGTTAATTTTTGTAGAAAGATCGCCCGTTGGTTCACCGCCGCCATTCGGAGACATGATTGTCCAGAAAAGGCTGTGGTTTGAGTGGCCGCCACCGTTTCGGCGCACTGCTGTGCGAATATCCTCAGGTACAACAGAAAGATTATTGGAAAGAAGCTCTTCCAAAGATTTATCTTGAAGATCTGCGTGTCCTTCAAGTGCATTGTTAAGCTTTGTCACATATCCGTTGTGGTGCTTCGTATGGTGGATGTTCATTGTTTCCTTATCAATAGTAGGTTCTAGCGCATCATAAGCATAAGGTAGTTCTGGTAGTTCAAATTTAGCCATAATGTAACTCCTCCTTTAAATTAATATGTAAAACCGAAGCATTACGCTTCACATTTTACATTATCAAACGGAATTTTGATTAGCAAATGTTTTGCATCACGATATTAAGAATTCCCTGAAAGAAAATTTTAAAACATAAAAAAACAACCAAGTATCACTTGATTGTTTAGAAAGAGTGGCTCGGGACGGAATCGAACCGCCGACACACGGATTTTCAGTCCGTTGCTCTACCGACTGAGCTACCGAGCCATGTGAGATAAGAAATTTTTTCTACTTTTGCTACATCTTATTTCAAAGATGTTCTGTGCTATCATGTTATTTCGTTGAGTATGTATGATGGCGGAGGAGGAGGGATTCGAACCCCCGCGGGCCGTAAAGCCTCTGGCGGTTTTCAAGACCGCTCCCTTCAGCCAAACTTGGGTACTCCTCCGTAAGATGTTATGGTGGACCCTGCAGGACTCGAACCTGCGACCGATCGGTTATGAGCCGATAGCTCTAACCAGCTGAGCTAAGGGTCCACATGGGGCGGTTGATGGGAATCGAACCCACGAATGCCGGAACCACAATCCGGTGCGTTAACCACTTCGCCACAACCGCCACGTTTTTTAATTATGTATATTTGGTGGCGGTGGAGGGAATCGAACCCACGACCTCACGGGTATGAACCGTACGCTCTAGCCAGCTGAGCTACACCGCCATTTAATATCGCTTATGAGCGACTTAATTAATATACCATTTCAATCTCATGACGTCAACTGTTTTTTCTCTCTCAAATCAGCGACAAAAATAATATATCACGCCCTCCTTTTCCTTTCAAGGGTTTTTTGAAGAAAAAATAATGTATTGAATATTCCATCACATTAGTTCCTTGAAGGGGTAATAACATTCCCATGAAATTTGTGTGCTTTAAGGACAGCAGGAAAGGTTCTCGGTTCGCTTTCCTTTGAACAAGAACTTAAAAAACATCCTTGTATTCTTACTACGGAAGAGATAGCTCTCTGAACATCCTTTAAGAGTCTCACCGTCCATCTACCCCTTTAGCATAGACGTAGCTTTATCTACTACTGGAATAACTATTTCATTTCTTTATAGAGAGTGGATAAATCAACATATGATCTTGATATTAAACCTTCCCCATTCACTCTTTACTCTTTTTCAAAAAATTCTTTGTGGTGCTTATCCAAAAAAAAGACGGCTTTGTCAGCCGCCTTTTTACTTTATAAACTTTCTTTTTCTCCCAAAACTTCCTCAGCAATATTCACGGCATGGTCACCGATACGCTCTAAGTTGCTGATCATGTCTACGAATACAATTCCTGCTTGTCCTGTACATACACCCTCGTTCAAACGGATGATATGTTTCTTACGATAACTCCGTTCCATACGATCCAATTCATTCTCTTTTTGGACAACAGCCAATGCTTCTTCACGGCTCATTGTTTCAAGAGATCTTGTTGCCTGCTTAACAGTCATTAACGTAAGGTCAAACATTGTATTCAAATCCTCGATCGCCTGAGGAGTAAGGTTTACTTTATTTGAGTTCTTATAGTCAATCAACTCAATAATATTCTCGAAGTGGTCACCAATCCGTTCTAAGTCTCTGACAGAATCCATTAGTGCGGAATGCTTATGACTTTCCTCATCTGAAAGAGATGCTTGAGAAAGATCAACAAGATAATCAGTAATTTTACGGTCAAGATTGTTCAAAGCATCTTCAATTTGCATAGCAAGTTCAGAGTGCTTTTGTTGTTTATTGTTCAAATAAAGGCTTGTTTCTTCAAGACCTTTATAAGCATATTCACCCATACGAACTACTTCTTCTTTTGCTTGGTCTAAAGCAAGGGATGGAGATTGTTCAATAAAGATCGGATCCAAATGCTGTGGTTTATGGTCAATTTCTGAATCCTTACCTGGCACCAATTTAATGACAATCCATGCGAGGACTGCAATAAACGGGAATTGAACAATTGTATTAGCGATGTTAAATGAACCATGTGCAAATGCAATGGTCATTTCAGGTTCAAGATCCATCGATGTTTGTAACCAGTTCACATACCTCTCGAATGGAACGAGTAATATCAAAAATACGGTAGCACCTAACACGTTGAATATGACGTGAGCAAATGCAGCTCGCTTCGCCCCTACACTTGCACCGATGGATGCAAGAACAGCGGTAATCGTGGTCCCGATATTATCACCAAACAATACAGGAATTGCTGCTTGTAAATCGACAAGCCCTTCTCCCAACAACGTTTGCAAGATCCCAATTGTTGCACTGGAACTTTGCACGATAACTGTAAATAAGGTACCTACAATAACACCCAGAATCGGGTTATCACTCATATTCACCGTCAAATCTTGGAAAGCCTGTAATGATCGAAGTGGCTTTACCCCTCCGCTCATCACTTCAAGTCCAAAGAACAGAGATCCTAAACCGAAGACAGTCTGTCCAAAGCTCACCACTTTCTTACTTTTGAAGAAGAATAGTAAGAATGCACCCACAGCAAGGATTGGCAATCCATAATCCTTAATATCTATACCTATGATAAATGCTGTCATGGTTGTACCAATGTTGGCCCCCATAATAACACCAATCGCTTGTCTAAAGGTCATGAAACCCGCATTAACAAGTCCTACAGTCAATACGGTAGTTGTACTACTACTTTGCACCAAGATTGTAACGACTGTACCTGCAATAACACCCATAAAAGGATTGCTTGTAAATCGGTCCAAAAGTTCCCTCAAACGGTCCCCGGCAGAACGTTGCAACCCGTCCGCCATATACTTCAATCCAAATAGAAAGATACCGAGTCCACCGATGAATTCAAATATCATCTGTTGCACATCGATTTCCATGTTCTCCACCCTTTCTTCATCCAAGTTTCATCATTTTTCTCTTTTTAAAACAACCTCACTCATATTAACCATGGAAAAAGCTTTTGTAAAGATAATTCATGAATCTTAACATTAAATTTACATTCGTATAATACTGACACAACTGTTGTATGATATTCGAATTTTCCGATAAAAAAAAGGCCCTCATAGGACCCTTTATGAAACCTTCTCTTCTATTATAGTGTCTTCTTCAAGTTCTTCTCTTAAAGTTAACTGGGATTGTTCCTCTACCATTTCATCATTTTCAAATTGATTGGAAGCAATAATACTGGAAAGCTCTTGAGTAAGTGCAATTAAGTCATAGGTAAATGCATCGAACGTTTTCATCGTAATTTGTTGTCGGTCAGAAGTTTTTACTAATCGTTCAGTGGAACGAGCTTGATTTAATATAACTTTCTTCATACCTGCCATAACATTTTCCATACGCGGCATAACCTCATTGCCATTTTTCAATTGGTCTTTCGTGGACTCTAATTGGAGATTAAACGAGCTCATTCCTTCAGAAAGGTTTCTGAAAGCTTTCTTTGATACATTCATTTGAAGTTGTCTTTCCTGTATCTCTTTTTCCATTTGATCAAATTGTGCGGAAAGATCTCCTCCGAGCGACATGACCTGCTTCATCCGCTGGTCAATATCCACAGCTGCTGTTCTGGATCGGTCGGCAAGTTTTCTGACTTCCTGTGCGACCACGGCAAACCCCTTTCCATGTTCGCCAGCACGGGCAGCTTCAATGGAGGCATTCAATGCAAGCATTCTCGTCTGCTCTGCAATATCTTGTATTTTGGTGCCCGAATCCTGAATGTTCAACATGTAATCTTGGAAAGATTCGATTCTTGATGTCATCCCCTGAAGTTCTTTTCTAAAGCTATGGAAAGATTGTTCGACCTGCTCCACCCCGCCATTTCCTGAGTGAACAGCATCGTTCATTCGCCCCTGTTCACCAAATAGGGTTTCCAATGTTTCATGTAACTGACCGAACACCTTGTTCAATTCATCGAAAACTTCTTTTTGACTATCCATGTATTCTGAAGTTCGATCACTTTCGTCTTGGACTTGATTCACACTTTTGCTGAGATCTTGATGGACAAGTTTTAACTCCCTGGAGGAATCATCCATTTGTTCACCACCCTTTTCAAGTTGATCAACAGCCCCTTGAAGGGAAGACAGGATATCCGCAATTTTATGTATCAGTTCTTCATAGCTTTTTCTTAACGATTGGATTTCAGGGAGACTCGTTTTAATGGAACTCGCCTCACATAAGACCCCATTTCTTGCTTGTTTCATGACACGCTGCATCTGTTTTACAGGATGAACAATTTTCCCAACAACAAAATAAACAACCACGCCAACTGCTAGTACGGTTATTATTCCTAATAACACTGTGTACATAGCCATTTGGCGCACGCCACTCATAAAATCCTTCTCTGGCACTCCAAGAACATAGATTCCTTGCAGTTCTTGGACCGGAGAATAAGATAGTACGTAGCTTTCCCCGTTCAACTGTATGGTTTCTGTGCCATTCTCTCTACTCAGGAATTGCTTCCCAAGTGAATCAGGAAGAGATGCTTGATCCATTGTCGGATAAGAATAGACTCCTTCGTTATTAATGATATAAGCTGCAGAGGATAAGCCATCTTGTTGGAGTTGCGCCTGTTGAGTATTTGAATATCCTTCCATGCGTTTTGTGAATTCTTCTTGGTCGCCAACGAAGGCATACATCAGTTGTTCTGCCACATCCTGAGCCATCAACAACTCCCGTTCCAGACGATCCTGGACCAAATTCATTTGATTTTCCTTAGCTTTTGTATAAGAAAAGAAACCAATCATAGAAACTGAAATAAGCACAAGGGCACAAACGATGGCTGTTAACCTTATCTGCAAGTTGATTTGCGGCCATCCCAATTTTGGTGCCATCGGTTTGAGTCGAATCCTTTTTTTCATAAATAAACACTCCATCTCTTTGATTGATTGCACAAACAAAGTATGACGACAGAGTGTTAAGGAATTGTTAATGATCTTTTAAGGTTTAGTAATTTCACAACTTCTTGACCAGGATTTTTGTACCATCTACTTTAACAACTTTAATATGATCGCCGCGAGTAATCCATTGACCATTTGAAACGGCACTATATTCTTCTTCCTCAATTTTCACCGTCCCTACAGGTCTCATATCTGTCAGAGCTTCTCCTTGTTGTTCAAGTAAATACTGGTACTTTTCATTCATTGAGTTGTACCCCATTTCTGAGGACATTTGATCATTGAGAGCCATTTTGGACCACATCTTTCTATGCTTGAAAACTTTCAAGAACAGTAAGGAAGCCGCACCTCCTAAAATGACCCCTATCACACTGTATAAACCAGCCACCCAATTAGGCGCACTGAAGCCCACGGCAATAATCATCGTTACAGCGCCGATTGTCGCAAGTGTCCCATCATTCAGGAGTTTACCATCAATGATCATAAGAATAATTCCGAGAAAATATACGAGCATCATGACTATGAACATTTCAGTTTCAAGATAACCCGAGAAATAAACGGTTATAAAGCCGAAGCCAATAATAGCGAATACACCGCGCATGTTGACGAGTAATTCACCAATTAAAAACATCGTGCCGAGAAAAGTAATAAATAAAGCGATCCAATCATAAGTAAACATGATGGTTCACATCCTCTCCTTAATTACTATATGTACGTTTGAAAAGCTTCTTTTGTTTCAAAGTTACAATTATTTTTTCTTTATTATCCCCATGATATAATGATGTCAGCATTTATGGGTTTACACAAATTTAACTCACAAATGTTCATATTTAAGGGTCCAGACTTCTCATTTACAAAAATAGCCCTTATAATGAAGATTGGAATTCATCTTGCATACCTTTTTGTGAATATACAAAGGAGCGATATTAATGGCAATTACGCACAGAAAAGATACTCGTCCCGTAAGAGTCGGTGACGTTACGATAGGTGGATCTGATGAGGTTGTGATCCAATCCATGACTACCACCAAAACACACGATGTAGAAGCAACAGTCGCTGAAATCAAGCGCCTGGAGGAAGCCGGCTGTCAGATCGTCCGAGTGGCGTGCCCTGATGACAGAGCTGCTGACGCAATTCCTGAAATTAAAAAACGCATCAACATCCCATTGGTCGTTGATATCCACTTCGATTATAAAAAAGCATTGAAAGCCATTGAAGGTGGAGCAGACAAGATTCGTATCAACCCTGGGAACATCGGCAAACGCGAAAAAGTTGAAGAAGTTGTGAAAGCGGCAAAAGCAAAAGGCATTCCAATCCGAATCGGAGTTAATGCAGGTTCACTTGAGCGCCATATCCTTGAGAAATACGGTTATCCGACCGCAGACGGGATGGTTGAGAGTGCCTTGCATCACATTAAGATTCTTGAGGACCTTGATTTCCACGATATCATCGTATCCCTTAAAGCTTCTGATGTGAAATTGGCTATCGAAGCTTATGAAAAAGCTGCGGCAGCTTTCAACTATCCGATACACTTGGGAATCACTGAATCAGGAACCCTTTTCGCAGGTACAGTGAAAAGTGCTGCAGGACTTGGAGCCATCTTGAGTAAAGGAATTGGAAGTACCGTACGGATCAGCTTGAGTGCTGACCCTGTTGAAGAAGTAAAAGTAGCGAAAGAGCTTCTCAAATCATTCGGTCTTGCATCGAACGCCGCGACTCTAATTTCCTGTCCGACTTGTGGACGGATTGAAATCGACTTGATTTCTATTGCCAATGAGGTTGAAGAATATATCCAGACGATTAAAGCACCAATTAAAGTAGCCGTACTCGGCTGCGCTGTCAATGGTCCAGGTGAAGCTAGAGAAGCAGACATCGGTATTGCCGGTGCCCGAGGAGAAGGTTTACTCTTCCGTCACGGGGAAATCATCCGTAAAGTACCGGAAGACATCATGGTGGATGAATTGAAGAAAGAAGTCGATAAATTGGCTGAGGAACACTACGAAAAAGAGCGTCAGGAAAAAGAAAAATTAAAACAAGAGCAAGAACAATCCTAAAAAAGGTGACCCTGATCAGGGTCACCTTTTTTTTATATCAAGTTGTATATCGGGGCGAAGAATAATGAAAATGCGATGGAAACAACACTGACAATAATCGCCATATTCCCTAGTGTATCGGCTCCGCGTCGCTTACCAATGATACCGAGAACAATCCCGGCAGCACCAAGAATTAATGGAGCAAAAAAGAAAGAAAGGATTGCGGCGGATAACCCCAACCAGCCCATCCCCACTTTTACATCTTCCTCTTCTTTCATTGTTGTTTCCTTTTCCTCGTTATTCATCGGCTCATCTATAGGGCCTACAGCCGCTTCCTGAGCGAACTCTTCCTCATAACTATCCCCATAAACAGGCTGATCTGACCCACGGCCATGATCATCGACCGCTACAACGTCATCAAAGTCAGAAGCTCTAGCTTCTTTATAACCAGCTTCCTGCCTTAAATCCTGGTCTTGTATTTCTTCAAAAGCTTCATTCAGTACTTGTTCTGTCGACGGCTCATCATGCTCGTCCACAGCCTCTTCATGAACTTGCTCTAATTCATCGCCATGTTCTGGGGCTTTTTGCGTTTTATGCTGATTCTCAACAGTATCTTTCGGATCATGCATTAGAATACCCTCACTTTCTGTTTGAAGAATCATGATTATTATATGGAGAGTACAAGAAATTACATGAGGGATTTGATGGTAAAAAAGCGCCTGACTTAACGTCAGACGCTTCTAATCAATTCGCTAATACGACGGCCGTATGGTTTTCTGCCTTCTTTTGAATTTCTTTTGCATACCAGCTTTCGGCATGTCCATTTTCTTTTTTATATTCCTTTAAACCGCCCATCCCCCGGTGATACGCCGTAAGTGCTTCATCCCAATCATCATATTTGTTTTGTAAGAAATCTAAATAAACTAAGGATAATTGCATGGAATAATAAGGATCGAAAAGCAACTCTTCTTCATAAGGTAAACCAGCCATATCGGCAATCCAAGGGGCCGTGTTTTTCATAAATTGTGACATCCCATAAGCATGTCCATATTTTGTTTCAGGTCCCACGAGCTTAGGGTCAAAGGTTCCCCCTGTTTCCACCTTCAGTAGTTCATAAACAAGGAAGGGGTTGATCTCATAGCGCTGCGCTTCCTTAACGAGGTACATTGCCCACGATTTTTTGAAATTCCCATCACTTTCACTTACAAGGATTTCTGCATTTTTTTCGATTTCCGGCCATGTATGATACCCATTTTTTTCTTGTTCTGCTGACGGCTGATCCTTTAAATATTCATTCGTGGATTGTAACCGCTCAATTTCCAGAGATAGCTTTTCATTTTTATTTTTTAATTCCTGTTTTTGGTCAGCCAAGGCTTTTTCCTGCTTTTGGTTCCATTGGTTTATAGTAAAGAATGTCGCCACAACGAGCAGCATCAACACACCCATTGTCCAAAGAGGTTTTTGTTCCTTCATATATGTTTCACTCCTTCACTTTATGCACACTGGTACTTTTGACCAGTTCCCCACTAAACCCATTGGCTTATACTAACCGAATGAAATATGTAATTCAATTGAAATACTTATAGACATAATTATTTAAAAACACAAATCCTTCTCAACATTCATATGGTGTAGTAAATAAGGAGAGAGGGAGTATAAGCCTATGAAGAATGTGGCACAACAGTTAATTACCCAGAAATTGAAGCAGTTAACCGGAAAAGAACTACTTTTTTATAGTCAGAAATACCAAATCCCGATAACAAAGGATGAAGCTGCTGCTATTGTCAAAGCATTGAAGACTAACAAGGATAACCCCTTCGACCCGGATGGACGGAAACGAATGTTAAGCAGACTCGCCAAAATAACTTCGAAAGATACCGCGAGATCTGTAAATAAACTGCTCATGAAAATGGCAAAAGAATACGGGGTAGAGCATTGGCTAAAATAAAAAACACTAACCAATGAAGACTCAGTTTCGAGACTTTTGATGAGTGGATGAGGGCTGCGGGGAATAGCTCGCTTTCCGACCACCCCTAACGCCCAACATAGCAACAAACCCCGGAAACATCTTGAAACTGAGACTTCAACAATCCTGCCATTTACTTTAATAACTAACGAAAAAAAGAAGGAGCACAAGGGCTCCTTCTTTATTGTTGCATGATTTTATCTTTTAAACCTTCATCAAATATGCCTTCTTTGACCATATCAATTTCAAAACGATATGGAGGCTTTTTATTCTTCTTATCTTCCCCTACATAAGGCGTTTCAAGAATTTTAGGAAGCTCTTTGAGTGTCGGGTGATGAATCACCTTATGAAGAGCATCAAACCCGATATGACCGAATCCGATATTTTCGTGGCGGTCCTTGGCTGCTCCCTGAATGTTTTTACTATCATTCACATGAATCACTTTCAGACGATCGATGCCGACGATTTTATCAAACTCATCCAATACTCCATCAAAATCCTCCACGACATTGTAGCCTGCGTCATGAATGTGACACGTATCCATACAGACTGATAATTTCTCGTTGTGGGTCACGCCATCAATAATTTGTGCCAATTCATCGAAGTTCCTACCGATTTCAGAACCTTTCCCTGCCATCGTCTCAAGAGCGATTTGAACCTTTTGATCTTTATGAAGGACCTCGTTCAATCCTTCAATGATCTTAGGTAACCCTTTTTCTAACCCTTGTCCAACATGAGACCCTGGGTGAAGTACGATTTGCCTTGCTCCGAGTGCTTCAGTACGTTCGATTTCATTTCTTAGAAAATCAACACCTAACTGGAATGTTTCCGGTTTGGTGGTGTTTCCGATATTGATGATATAAGGAGCATGTACCACGATGTCGCCGATGCCATTCGCTTTCATGTGCTCCGTTCCAGCTTCAATGTTCAGTTCTTCAATGGGGCGGCGTCTTGTGTTCTGCGGGGCACCTGTATAGATCATAAATGTGCTTGCACCATAGGACGCGGCTTCTTCACTAGCGCCCAGCAGCATTTTTTTCCCTTTCATAGATACGTGCGATCCAATCTTCAACATACGATCTACCCTTTCTTATTTCTTCTTGAAACGACTCTGTTTCAGCTTTCTCATGTTTTTATCGGTTTGCTGCTTCATTTTTTTCTTATAACCAGGCTTCACTTTCTTTGGTTTTCGAACCATCTGCTTTGCTTTTTTCTAAATCCGAGGCATGTCGTTCACGGTTCTGCCTCTCGTTGTAGGCATTTGTTTCTTTCCATTCTCCGTTTTTCACTTCATAAAATTCAAATGTAAGACCTTTTTTCTCAAGTTTTTGAATGAGCGGCAGGTCAGCTTCCTTATACAAGTTAATAGCCGTTCCTTGCAATCCAGCTCGAGCTGTTCGTCCGACTCTGTGAATGTAGAATTCTTCCTCTTTCGGCATCTGTGCATTGATCACATGACTGACACCTTGAATATCGATGCCTCTTGAAGCAAGATCTGTGGCTACAATATACTGATAGCGCAAGTTTTGCAACTCTTTAAGCATTCTTTTTCTTTCTCTTGGTGAAAGACCTCCGTGAAGAATTCCTGTTTCAAGACCTCGCTTCATCAACTCATCAGCAAGCTCATCAGCGTGATTTTTTCCATTTGTAAAAATGATGGCCAAATAAGGTTGGATGGCCTTTGATATTTCCACAATGACATCAGCTGGATCCTTATGTCTTAGCGGGACTAGTCGATGCTCCATCGTTTCCGGTGATGGTTTGTCATCTTCAATCTGAATGTGTGTAGGGTTCGTCAAATACTTCTTTAAGAATGGTTGCAGACGTTCAGGAATCGTAGCTGAAAAGACGAGCATCTGTACATCCTGGTCCATCCGCACAAGAATTTGGTCGACCTCTTCAATGAAGCCTAAATCCAGCATCAGGTCTGCTTCATCCAGCACAAATGCTTTGGCTTGATAAAGGTCAATCGCTTCTTCTTTAACCATGTCTAAAATACGGCCTGGTGTGCCGACCACAATGTGAGGAGGTCTGGAAGATAGTTTTCCGACCATTTTTTGCTTATCCGTACCACCTATGAGGAGCTTTGAACGCCAAATCTCTTCTTTTCCAGCCATTTGAATGGCTTTTTTTTACTTCATCTTGAATTTGAATGGCTAATTCTCTTGTAGGTGCTGTAACCACAAACTGCACATGTTCTGCCTCATCATCCATCTGATTGAACAGTGGAAGTAAGTAGGCATGTGTCTTACCTGAACCTGTATGGGACTGTCCGATGAGACTCTCGCCTCTCAAAGCTGCAGGCAGCACCTGCTTTTGAATGGGGGTGGGTTTCTTAAAGCCTAATCCCTCTACAATTCGACTGACTGTAGAAGTAATGGCATATTGATCAAATGTATGCTTACTCATAACCGTTCTCCTTTAATGTAAAATGTTCCTTCCTTATTATAATAGAGCAGAAGACAAATTGCACGATAACCTTGTCTTAGAACGTCTTTCTTTGTCATCTTTCCCTTTACCCTTTATAATGATAATGGTATCTTTAAAGTTATTGGATTGGATTTATAGAGGAGGACGTTAATCAATGGAAGTCATTAAAATCGCCCCTCGCGGTTATTGTTATGGTGTAGTAGATGCAATGGTCATTGCTCGAAACGCAGCTAAAGACCCGAATCTGCCACGTCCTATATATATATTAGGTATGATTGTCCACAACACACACGTAACCGATGCCTTTAAGGAAGAAGGGATCATTACTGTAGATGGAAAGAATCGAAGTGACATGCTGGAAGGCATTCATGATGGCACGGTTATTTTTACCGCTCACGGTGTTTCACCTCAAGTGAAGGAACGCGCAAAAGCGAAAGGGCTCACCGTATTAGATGCCACATGTCCTGATGTGACGAATACCCACAACTTAATTAGAAAAAAAAGTAGCTGAAGGTTTTGAAGTCATTTACGTAGGTAAAAAAGGACATCCGGAACCAGAAGGCGCAATGGGAGTAGCACCAGGTAAAGTCCATCTCGTCCAAACGGAAGAAGATGTTGAAGAATTAAAACCTTGATCATGACAAATTGATGATCACCAACCAAACGACGATGAGTCAATGGGACGTCTATGATGTCATGGAAAAAGCAAAGGAAAAGTACCCGCAACTCGAAAAGCAGCAAGAGATTTGCATGGCGACCCAGGTTCGTCAAGAAGCCGTTTCCGAACAGGCGGGCGAAGCTGATTTGACACTGGTTGTTGGTGATCCGATGAGTAACAACTCCAATCGACTTGCCCAAGTCTCTATGGAAAAAGCAGGTACAACAGCTTATCGTATTGCTGATGTGACAGAAATCCAATTAGAGTGGTTGGAAGGTGTCAAGAAAGTAGCTGTTACAGCGGGTGCTTCAACTCCAACTCCTATAACGAAAGAAGTCATCAAATTCATCGAGCAGTTCGATCACAATGATGAAAGCACGTGGGTCCGCGAGTCAAAAGTGGAGCAGAAAAAGATTTTACCTCCTGTCCGCGCTAGAAAAAAAGTAAAGAGATAATAAAGAAGGATGAAAGCCTCAGCTTTCATCCTTTTCTTATACTACTGTAAATGGCTCCGTATCCGCTTCCGACACGAAAATGTTCAAATCTCTTTCTTTATTACACTTCGCTTCAAGATATTCTTTTACTTTGGGACAAACGACTTTTTCAACGTGATGCCCAGGGTCAATGATGGAAAGCCCCATTTCCATGGCATCTTGGGTCATATGAAAAGTCATGTCTCCTGTAATATAAACATCCGCACCGCTTCTCTTAGCATTATGAATATACTTTTCTCCGCTGCCTCCAAGAAGGGCAACTTTCCTTACTCTTTTATCCATTTTTCCAGATACACGCAGATGCGGAACTTTATATTGCCTCTTAACCAGCTCAACAAGCTCATGCAAAGGCAATGGATTTTCAAGTTCTCCTACACGCCCCGCTCCCATTGGTTCACCTTCATTTAATAATGGATAAACATCATATGCGACTTCCTCATATGGATGAGCCTCTTCCATCGCTTTCAATACTCCGGATAAGCGTGACTTTGGAACAATCGTCTCGATTCGTTTTTCATCAACGACCTCAAGTTTTCCTTGTTCACCGAGATACGGATCGGTACCCTCTTCCGGTTTGAATGTTCCTTGTCCGGAAAGTTGATACGTACAATGACTATAATGACCGATATGCCCTGCTCCTGCCTCACTGATGGCATTACGTAATTCATCTGCGTGACTTTCAGGGACGAAAACAGTGAGCTTTACGAGAGAATCGCTGCCTGTTTCAATCAGCGGACGGCTATTCGTTACTCCAATCAGTTCAGCCATGACATCGTTCACACCGCCTTTGGCAATATCAAGGTTCGTGTGAGCGGCATAGACCGTAATGTCATGTTTAATCAGTTTTTGGACGATTCTTCCTTTTGGTGTATCTAAATTGATTTGATTCAATTTGACAAAAAGCAGGGGATGATGGGCAATAATTAAATCCACTTCTTTTTCAATTGCTTCGTCTACAACATTCTCCAACACATCGAGGGTAACCATGATATTTTTCACCGGTTTATTGAGTGTGCCGACTTGGAGGCCCACATTATCCCAATCAAATGCCAGCCCCTTGGGTGACCATTTTTCAAATTCACGGATGATGTCCTGGGCTGCGTATGTTCGATTCATGATTGCAATACCTCCTCTAACCATTCCATTTCTTTTTGTTGTTGTTTCAGTTTGTCTTCATCAGGAGAAGCTGCTTGTTTCATCTGTTTCACAATATATTGTTTCTTCTTCCATTCCTCTTTACATTTCTTAATAAACGCCTCTGGTCTTTTCTCTAATAAAAACGGTCCAAGCCACATTTCTTTGTCTATCGTTTGTTGATTGTAAGAGGAGGATGGGTCTCCCTTTTCCGCAACAAGAATTTCATAAATGTGGCCGCCTTCCTCTACAATCGTTTCATCGACAAGTGTATAGCCATGCTGGAAGAACCACCTTCTAAGAGACCTTGAGTCGATATTGGGCTGGACGATAATTCGATTGACGTTTGTAAGCTTCTCTTTACCTCCCTCAAGAATATCACGGATTAAAGGTCCGCCCATTCCAGCAATGACCACCTGTTTTATTTCTCCAGGAGCGACAACAGCAAGCCCGTCACCAAGGCGGACATCAATGTGTTCCTCAAGCTTATGTTTTTCCACTTCACTTTTGGCACTATCATATGGTCCTTGATTCACTTCACCTGCCACTGCTCTTGCTTCCGGGTCTTTCATACATACAAAGCACGGAAGATAGGCGTGATCAGAACCGATGTCTGCAAAATGGGCTCCCTTCGGTAGATAGCCGGCAACCAGTGCTAAACGTTTAGATAATTGATTTACATTCATAGACTCTTTCCTCTCATAAAAGAAAAGCTTTCTGATTAGCCAGAAAGCTTTTCGTTCTTCTTCTTATTGTTATTTCTTTTCAGCTAGCCATTCGGCCAATTTAGTTGCTTGCTCTCCTGTGTATAGACCAGCAGGCATGGCAGAACCTTTACCATTTACGATGATGTCATTGATTTCTTCAGCTGAATAGCGGCTTCCTACTTCTTGAAGGTTAGGGCCTGCTCCCCCGCCAAGGTCTCCTCCATGGCAGCTTGCGCATTGGTTCTGAAACAATTCTTCAGGATTCGCACTTGCGGTTTCTTCGTGCTTCTCACCGCCACCTTCTTCTTCATTCTGAATAGCTTCGCGTTGATTAATCCCCGCTGCAGATACAATAATCATGACCACAATCCCCAGCACAGCGATAATTGCGAATGGAATCACAGGGTTCTTTCTCATTTGTTGCAACCTCCTTATGTATTCCCTAAAATAGAATTTTCGTGTCTATTCGACTATATTTATTTTACTTGAAAACCGTTACTTATTAAAGAGATATCATGTGAAAACTTGTGAAACAATGTAAATAATTAAAAAAATGAAGCCAATGACACCTGAATAGAAAAGCGTTTTCACCTTCCATAACCAGCCAAGAAAAAGCCAAAAAATCAAATTTGAAGCAAGTGTTATGTAAAAGGGTAACCCAAAACCCATCATATATTGATTAAGGTGAACGGTCAGAAGCAGAAAAATTAAAGCTCCATTCAGTAGCGGAACAAAAAGCCAGTCCGACTTTTTATATTGTAACCAACGGATATGAATCCATACCCCGATTACAAAACTCGACAAAACCACTGTTTGCATTATGATTCCCATTTCAGTAAAATAAATGACAAGAAATGAAAGGGCTAACAAAAAAACATTCATTGCCATGAGCATATAAAAGGCGAGTGTTTGTGAACCTTCCGTGCTCTCTTCGTTTTCCTGGCTTTCACCTTGAGTGTAAAGCGCTAACAAGAAGTTGCAATATTCATCTGGAAGCAAGTGACTTTGTTTCCAGTGCCTAATTTCATCAATGATAATTTTTGTCCTATCATGTTTCATAGCAGCCTCCAAAAGAAAAGATAACTCAGGAGCCCTCTCGCATCCATTGGCGAAAGCACCCCTGAGTCGGAGAATCTTTATTCCATGAAGTCCTTCAAACGTTTACTCCGGCTTGGGTGGCGGAGTTTACGCAGAGCCTTCGCTTCGATTTGACGGATTCTCTCTCGAGTTACCCCGAACACTTTTCCTACTTCTTCAAGTGTTCTTGTACGTCCATCATCCAAACCGAATCGGAGTCTGAGTACATTTTCTTCTCGATCTGTCAATGTATCAAGGACATCCTCAAGCTGTTCTTTCAACAGTTCATAGGCCGCATGATCTGAAGGAGATGTCGCTTCCTGGTCTTCAATGAAGTCACCTAAATGAGAATCATCTTCCTCCCCGATCGGTGTTTCTAAAGATACCGGTTCTTGAGCAATCTTTAGAATTTCACGGACTTTATCTGGAGTAAGGTCCATATCCTGTGCAATTTCTTCCGGCGTTGGTTCACGACCAAGATCCTGAAGAAGCTGACGCTGGACACGAATCAGTTTGTTAATTGTCTCCACCATGTGGACAGGGATACGGATGGTACGAGCTTGGTCAGCGATTGCTCGTGTAATCGCTTGGCGAATCCACCATGTAGCATAGGTACTGAATTTATAACCTTTACGATAATCAAATTTTTCTACCGCTTTGATCAGACCCATGTTACCTTCTTGGATCAAGTCAAGGAAAAGCATACCTCGGCCTACGTATCTTTTAGCGATACTTACGACAAGTCGTAAGTTGGCTTCCGCTAGGTCACGTTTCGCTTCTTCGTCGCCATTCTCAATGCGTTGAGCAAGGCTGATTTCATCTTTCGCAGATAGCAGGTTCACACGGCCGATTTCTTTAAGGTACATACGCACAGGGTCATTGATTTTGACCCCAGGTGGTACACTCAAGTCATTAAGATCGAACTCTTCCTCTTTATTCAATTGCTTCATACTTGGATCTGATTCCGAATCTCCGATTACTTCTACACCCTGCTCATTCAGATGTTCATAGAATTCGTCCATTTGATCAGAATCCAATTCGAAGCTCGATAGTTTTTCCGCGACCTCTTCATATGCGAGGATCCCTCGTTTTTTCCCTAACTCTACCACTTGCTCTTTCGCTTGCTCAAGTGTCAATTCTGTTTGATTCTCATTTTCTTTAGAACGTGATGGCTGCTGTTGCTTATCTGCCATAAGTCCCCCTCCTTCCAACAATCTATACAAACTCTACCTAGTGATGTTTTAACTCTTTCTTGCGTTTGATGATTTCCATCGCAATTTCTGCTGCTTTGATCGGCTCATTTTGTTGTTCAGCCTTTTTCAACTCAGATTCAAGGTTTCTAATATCCGTTCGATCCCATTGTTCTGACCGAATCCTTGTGATGTAATCATGGATTTCCTGATCAGAAACTTCTTCGCTGACAGGGGCCATTGCTAGCTCGATCGCTAAATTCTTGATGGAAGCATCTTCAATCATCTCGACGAACTGACTGATATCCGATTCATTGCCGTCTTCATAATATGCATAAAGATGGGTGACAATGACCTGATGGTCTTCAATATTGAAAGCTCCTCCGATTTCCTCTTGAACTTTATCAGCGATATATGGATCTCTCAACATATACGCAATTAGCTTTCTTTCAGCATTATGAAAAGCGGGTAAAAGTTTTTTTTGAACCGTTGGCTGCCTTGTATCATTAGTATATCGATTCTTAGGCTCCTTATCCTTTACACCGCTTTGTGATCGAATACGCTGAATTTCTTCTTTCAGAGTTTCTACGGAGAGCTGAAATTCTGTAGCGATCTCATTAAGGTAATGCTCTCGTTCGACCGCACGATCAAGCCCTGCGATCTCTTGTAATACCTTTTCGATATAAGTAATGCGATCTCCTTCTACTTGCAGATTATAATCTCTACGCAAGTAATTCATCATAAAGGAAATGTACGTATCACTAGTATCGATAATTTCACGTTTGAATCGGTCCCCTCCATACTTTTGGATGAAATCATCCGGGTCAAGTTCATCTGGGACACGAGCAACGTATGTTTGACAGCCCACACTTTTTAATAGCTTCGCTGCCTTGACAGCCGCTTCAATACCTGCGCGGTCACCATCATAACAAATGATGATCTGCTCGGCGTATTTCTTCAAAAGGTTTGCCTGCATGCTTGATAGCGAAGTACCCATCGTACCCACGGCATTGTGAATGTCTGCCTGGTCTGCAGATATGACATCTCCAAAACCTTCAAACAGAATGACCGTTTTTTCTTTTCGAATAGCGGAGCGGGCAAGGTCGAAGTTATAAAGTAGACGTCCTTTATGAAAAAGTTCTGTCTCAGGGCTGTTTAAATATTTTGGTTCCTGCTGCCCAAGAGATCTTCCCGCAAAAGCCACCGTCTTTCCTAAATGATTCCTAAGTGGAAAAATCACTCTCCCACGGAACCTGTCCGCATATTCTCCATGATCATTGGTACTGAGCAATCCTGCTTTGACCATCGTCTGTGGATGATATCCTTTCTTTTCAAGGAACGTAACAACAAAGTCCTTGGAATCCGGTGAATATCCAATTTGATATTTCTGGATCGTTTCATCCGTAAAGCCACGGTCGATTAAATATTGGTAAGCTTCCCGACCATCTTTGGAATTCTTTAACAAATGATGGTATAATTTAGTCAACCATTGGTGTGCCTCAAGCATCGCCTGGGACTCTTGGCTCTTTTCTGACGGGGCTTCTTCAGATAATTGATCAGGCAGATCAATACTTGTCTGCTCAGCCAGTTGTTTCAATGCCTGGATAAAACTAAACCCTTCAATCTCCATCAGGAAGGTATAGACATTCCCTCCCTTTCCACAACCAAAGCAATGAAAGATCTGCTTATCTTGAGAAACGGAAAAGGAAGGAGTGTTCTCACCATGGAAAGGACAAAGGCCGAAATGGTTCCTGCCTTGTTTTTTCAAATCGACATAATTACCGATCACTTCTACAATATCCGTTGACCTTCTGATTTCATCAACTTTTTCTTCTGGAATATGTCCAGCCATAAGATCACCATACTACTCAATTATTCTCGTTCAATGCTTAAAATCCTTCATGTTCTGACAACAATTTTTGGAAAACAGATCGGAACTTTTCGCGATCCTGCGCTGTGAATGCCGATGGGCCCTTCCATTTCTTTCTCTGCTTCATTGTCTGCTGCCTTATAAATTTTTGATTCATGATGTTGTCTGCATCATTTTCTCTAACCAGTTTACCTCTTGGAGTAAGGACATAAACCCCTTTGGAAGTCAATAATACAGCCAGAGATAGATCCTGGGTTATAACGACATCACCTTCGTCCACTTGATTAAGGATATACAGATCGACAGATTGCGATCCGTCATCGACGAACATCCATCCAGCTTCTGCTTTCTCCCGACTATAGTGATTGACGGTTGCGATGAAATAAGGATGGAGATCATACTGCATACACACATCGATGATTTCTTCTTGTACTGGACAGCTATCTGCATCAACATAAATATGAACATTTAAATTTGGCATAGTATCAATATTTCTACAATAAGCGGTAGAATCCTCCTTAAAAGTGAATGTTTTATTTTTCTGAAAAGTATGTGCTTTTTCCGACTCCGTTTCAGAAAAACTTCGTAGGAATGGACATCCCTTCTTTATAAGGATTTTTACCACAAATAGATATTATAATACATTCCTATCATTTACGCTATGTCTAATTGTACCTAATTTCATTCTTCCCAACAAAAGTCGCGCTTAATCAAAGCGCGACTTCCGTTATTTGTACTATTCTTGGGCATTCTGACGTAATTTGTTCATAATGACATTGGCTGTCTCTTCTACGGCTTTGTTCGAAACATCAATCACCGGACAACCGATCCGATCCACAATCCGATTGAAGTGGTCGATTTCCTGCTGAATGCGATTCATATTCGCATAACTTGCTTGATCCCCAAGCCCTAATGACTTTAATCTTTCTTTTCTAATATCATTTAGCTTTTCTGCACTGATACTCAAGCCTATGCATTTATCGGGATCGACACGGAACAATTCCGATGGCGGCTGCACTTCCGGTACAATCGGGACATTCGCTACCTTCAGGCGTTTGTGAGCCAAATACTGAGACAATGGAGTCTTCGATGTTCTTGAAACGCCAATCAGGACAATATCGGCTTTGGAAATGCCACGTGGATCTCGACCGTCATCGTACCGGACAGCGAATTCGATAGCCTCTACTCTCTTAAAGTAATCTTCATCTAACTTATGAACAAGTCCCGGTTCAAGGCGAGGTTTGATTTGCAGATGATCTTCCATGACCTCCATCATCGGACCCATAATATCGACGCACTGAATGCCGTGCTTTTCAGCTTCCTGCTTCAGATGTTGTCTGAACTCTGGAATCACTAGTGTAAAACCGATCATCGCATTATGTTCTTTCGCCTGCTGCACCGCCTCATTGATCGTCCCTTTGTCTTCCACATAAGGGATTCGCTGCAAGTCAAAAGGCCCGTCATCAAACTGGCTGAGACACGCTTTCACGACCAGTTCCGCCGTCTCACCTACTGAATCAGATAAAACATAAATTAAGGGCTTTTCCATACTATCCCTCTTCCCCTATAAAATTACAAGTGTTGGTCCCTAGCCAATTCCACAAGTGCTTTCGTGATATTTGTTTTTGTCAGTCGCCCGACCACTTTCAACCCTTCTTCAGTAGGTTGGACTACAGGCAGACCATCAATTTGTTTTTCAATTAACTTCTGAGCGGCATCTAACAACAAATCTTCAGGTTCACAAACCGTAATATTCGGCATCCTCGTCATAATGATATGGACAGGAACGGAAGTAAGATCCTGATTACCGATACTCGCTCTCAGCAGATCTTTCCTTGATAAGACTCCTGTTAAAATGGAGTGTTGATCTGTTACGAAAAGTGTCCCTACGTCTTCTAAGAACATAGCACAAATAGCATCGTAAACCGATACATCTTCTTCCACAACAATCGGGCGAGATTGATATTCATCCACTTTGAACTTCTTAAGCTTTTCCGTAAAAAGCTCAGACCCTGTTTTCCCTGTAAAGAAATAACCGACACGCGGGCGGGCGTCCAAGAAACCCGCCATTGTAAGAATGGCTAGGTCTGGACGAAGCGTCGCTCTTGTTAAGTTCAGCTGATCCGCTATATTCTCACCTGTAATCGGCCCGTTCTCTTTAACGATTTGAATAATTTGTTCTTGCCGGTTTGATAGTTCCAATCTTTCTTCACCCCGATCACTAACTGTGACATACTATTTCTTAATTATAGCTCATTTTAATTATCGGTAAAAGAAAGCTGATTAGAACTGTTGTTTCCATTCAATGGCATTCAAGTCGGCGAATGCATAGACGTCCTTAGAAATCTGTTTCAATAGACCTAAGCGGTTACGGCGGATGCTTTCGTCTTCTGCCATTACCATCGTTGCATCAAAGAAGGAATGGATTGGGTTTGCAAGCTTGGATAACTGATCAAGAGCAAGACCCAGGTGAGTCTCACGCAATGCGTGTCGATAATCTTCCTGTACTTGCTGATAAACATCATACAACTTTCGCTCTTGGTCATTTTCAAACAATGTAGGATCGACATTTGCCGCATCTGTCTTCTTAGCCAAGTTCAACACACGACCTAGTGCTTCATGCACAGTTTTGAATGAAGGGTCCTGGCGTTTTTCTACTAAAAGAACCGCTTTTTCCTTCGTTGTTGGATAGACGCCGATTCCATTTGCCAAAACAGCTTCCACAACATCGGGTGCGACTCCTTCCTCTCTCATTAAATAAGCCGCACGTACGCGGAAGAATTCATGTAAATCGTTATGGACTTCTGTTTCCTCACGAGTCGGGAGCTCCAGTTCATAATAAAATTGATGTACGAGATCGATCAATTGCTCAACTGGAATGGACCATCCATGAGCCGTTAAGGTTTGCAGAATCCCTAAAGCCTGGCGCCTTAATCCGTAAGGGTCCTGTGAACCAGTCGGAATAATACCGATGGAAATACTACCAACGATTGTATCCAGCTTATCTGCAATGCTGACAAGTGAACCAATGGTTGACGAAGGTACGTCTCCATTTGCTTGACGAGGCATGTAATGTTCATTAATGGCTACAGCTACCTCTTCATCCTCACCGAAGATTCGCGCGTACTTTTCGCCCATCGTTCCTTGCAGTTCTGTAAATTCATCGACCATCTGGGTCACAAGGTCAAATTTACAAATTTCTGCTGCCCGTTTCGCTTTTTGCAGTTGAGCTTCTTCAAGACCGATCCATTCTCCGAGTTTGCCGGTAATGGCTACGATCCGTTGGACTTTATCTGCTAACGTGCCAAGCTCTTACTGGTAGACCATGCGAGAAAGCTTCTGCATTTTTTCATCAATGCTTCCCTTTTGATCTTCTTCATAAAAGAACTGAGCATCCTTAAGACGTGCCTTCAATACCTTTTCGTTCCCTCTTGAAACTGTCTCAAGATGTTGGTCATCCCCATTGCGGACCCCAACGAAATGAGGTTTCAATTCTCCATTAAGAGCACGAACCGGAAAATAACGCTGATGCTCCTTCATTGAAGTAACCAGTGCTTCTTCGGGAACTTCAAGGAATTCATCAGAGAAAGTGCCACTGAAAACGGTTGGATATTCAACTAAGTGCGTCACTTCGTTCAATAAATCTTCATCAATCATCAGCTTCCACTCATTTTCACTTTCAAGCTTCTTCAGCTGATCGACAATCTCAGCTTTTCTTTCCTCGACGGAAGCCATGACATACTGTTCTTTCAACGTTTGTTCATAAGCATCCGCTTCAGTTACTGTCGTTTCGGATCCTAAGAAACGATGCCCGAATGTCTTATTACCTGTTTCCACACCTTCGATTGAAAAAGGAATGACTTTTTCACCGAAAAGACCGATCATCCAACGGATTGGACGTGCATAACGAAGTTCACGATTTCCCCACCTCATGTTTTTAGGGAAAGTAAGCGATAAGAAAACATCCCGGAAGTTTTGAAGGAGTTTGGTGGTTGCTTCTCCTTCAATGAACTTATTGACATGAACATATTCAGTGCCTTTGATTTCTTTAAAATAAATATCCTCTACATCTTTGCCTTGCCCCTTGGAAAAACCGATGGCCGCCTTCGTCCAGTTTCCTTCTTCATCAAGAGCAATTTTCTTGGCTGGTCCTTTCGCTTCCTCTTCAATATCCGGCTGCTTTTCTTCAACGTTTGTAATTTTAACAGCCAACCTTCTCGGGGTTGCAAAGCCGGTGATGTCTCCATAAGGAATTCGGTTATCCTTAAACCATTGAGCAGTCTTTTCTTGCAGCTGATCTAATGCATCATTAATAAAACGAGCAGGAAGCTCTTCCACACCTAGTTCAAATAATACGGTATTACTCATGATGCCCCTCCTCCTTCTTCAACATTGGGAAGCCAAGACGCTCCCTTTCTTCTACATAGGTTTTAGCAATTTTCCGCGCCAGATTTCTTACACGGGAGATGTAACCCGTTCTTTCGGTTACACTAATGACCCCTTTCGCATCCAGCAAATTAAATGTATGGGAACATTTCAACACATAATCATAAGCTGGGAAAACAAGCCCTTGTTCCATGATACGCTGTGCTTCCTTTTCATAAGTTGAGAAGAGATTGAACAACATATCCTCATCAGAAGCTTCGAATGTATAAACCGAATGTTCATATTCCGGCTGAGTGAAAATATCTCCTACTGTTACTCCATTGGTCCATTCTAATTCAAAAACATTTTCTTTATCTTGAATGTAAGAGGCTAGTCGTTCCAGGCCGTACGTAATTTCAGCAGAGACCGGCTTAGCTTCAAGGCCACCGATTTGTTGAAAATACGTAAATTGCGTGATTTCCATACCATCAAGCCACACTTCCCACCCAAGACCTGCGGCACCGAGGGTTGGGTTTTCCCAGTTATCTTCTACGAATCGGATGTCGTGTTTCTTCGGATCAATCCCAAGAGCTTCGAGTGATTCTAAGTACAATTCCTGAATATTATCCGGAGAAGGTTTCATAATGACCTGAAACTGATGGTGTTGATATAAACGGTTCGGGTTTTGGCCATATCGTCCGTCAGCAGGACGACGGGACGGCTCTACATAGGCAACGTTCCAAGGTTCAGGTCCGAGGCTTCGTAAAAGCGTCATGGGAGACATCGTCCCTGCCCCTTTTTCTGTATCGTAAGCTTGCATAAGCAGACAACCTTGTTTCGACCAATGATTTTGCAATGTTAAGATCATGTCTTGAATATTCATACGTACCCTCCTAAAAATGACTTACTCAAATGAAAAGAGACCCCGTTCCTACGTCTGCATCCAGACATAGGGACGGGGTCTCCGCGGTTCCACCCTAATTGCTTCCACTGATAGGAAGCCACTTTAATCATTGCTCCAGAACGCCTTCACCAGTTGGTTTCCGCTTGTCTCTCACCACCACAAGCTCGCTTTTGGAAACAGAAGGACCGGTTACTACTCTCCTTCACAGCAACACGTTATTTAGTAATAGAATCATACTCTAATTTCAGCAAAATTGTCAAACCTCAGTCTGAAAACAAATCCAGCTGTTTTAAAAATTTCTTGGATTTAATGAAATATCCACCATATCGATCATAGTACTCATCCATAATGTGACGCAACAATTTTTTATTCTCTTCTTTCATCGTAATCTGACCAAGCCGCTTCACATCCATATGTAAGAAGACTCTCAGCAGTTTAGGTAAAGGATCTGGCAAACCATAGGCTTGCGGGTCCCGCTGCTTACAACGAAAGCATAATAGGCCGCCCTCTATCATAGAAAATGCAAAAGGTCCTTCCTGACTGCCGCATTGGATGCAGTGATCGACGACAGGAGCGAATCCCGCTTTTTTGTACATTTTCAACTCATACATCAATGTCAGAATGTTTGGATCCTTCCCTTCATTCATCCATTGGAAGGTTTGAAGCAACTGTTCATAAAGAAAAGGATCCGGCTGCTTTTCTTCAATGAGTTTATCTGTCAATTCTGCGATGTAAGAAGCATAAGCCGTTTTTACAATATCCTCGCGAATAGACCTGAGGGAAGATAACATCTCCCCCTGACTCATTGATCCTAAGCCGGACCCTGTTTGAATTAAAAATGTGCCGTGGATGAATGGTTGGGTGATTGAGGACATCCGGCTCTTTGGTTTTTTAGCCCCACGAGCCATTACACCAATTTTCCCTTTTTCTCGTGTCATCATCGTGACGATTTTATGTGTTTCACCGTAATTATTCGTCCGGATGACGACTCCTTCCACCTTGTCCATCAAATGGCTCACCTGCTCCGTTTACGAATGAAGATCATCCGTAGATATTGGTTCAGTAGGGGAAGCGAGCTGTTCTTGAGACTGCTGATCTTGAGACTCCAATTCTTTCATCAGTAAATAAGTTTCCACACTACCTGTTTGACTGAAAACGTTCCATGAAAGCTTGTCGCGCACAAGAAACACCGCCTTTCTTATCATCGCTAAACGAGTGTACATTACTAGAATGCTTCCCCTGACTGAAAACATAAGGCTTAATATTTTCCAACCCTCAATATTCGTCTTCGCGATAGCCGAAATCACTAAGTTGGATTTGTTTGTTTCTCCAGTCTTTCTGTACTTTGACCCAAAGTTCCAAATACACTTTGCTCCCTAAAAGTGACTCGATGTCTCTTCTGGCTCTCTTACCGATTTCTTTTAACATACTGCCTTGCTTACCGATAATTATGCCTTTTTGAGACTTTCGTTCCACGATGATAGCCGCTTGAATTTGTACTTTATCATGTTCATTCCTAGGCTCAATTGCTTCAATGACAACAGCAATGGAATGAGGGATTTCCTCACGAGTCAAATGTAACACTTTTTCTCTAATAAATTCGCTGATCACAAAGCGTTCCGGATGGTCCGTGATTTGGTCTTCCGGATAAAACTGCGGCCCTTCAGGCAGATGCTGTTTTAGGACGTCCAACAAATGGTTGACGTTGTTCCCTTCAAGCGCTGAGATTGGAATGATTTCTTCAAAATCAAGCTTCTCTTTGTACTGATCAATTAAAGGCAGTAAGTCATCTGGATGAACCCTGTCAATTTTATTAATGATTAAAAATACAGGCTGGTCGACACGTTGCAGACGGTCCAAAATGAATTGGTCTCCTCTACCGTATCCTTCTTCTGCATTGATCATAAAAAGAACGGCATCCACTTCGTTCAATGTATTTTCTGCAACGTTCACCATATAGTCTCCAAGCTTGTGCTTTGGTTTATGGATTCCGGGAGTATCAATAAAAATGATTTGCGACTCTTTATCTGTCATTACTCCCTGGATTTTGTTTCTAGTGGTTTGGGGCTTGTCACTCATAATGGCAATCTTTTCACCGATTACACGATTCATAAACGTTGATTTTCCTACATTGGGACGACCAACGATTGTAACAAAACCTGATTTGAAATTCTCTGTCATAAATGTTCCTCCAATAAATGTTCACGCAGTCGTTCTGCTCCATTTTACTATATCATCTTCTCAGGTTCATTCCTATTCTCATATCATGAAAAGCTTAGGGATGAAAATAATGAGTCCTATGATGACCGATCCAATACTCGCTACAAGGACCGCCCCGGCTGTAATATCTTTAATGGAGCCAATGACGGGGTGTTGTTCCGGATGGTAAAAATCAAGCAGTCTTTCCACAGCTGTATTAACCATTTGCAGGCTGAGGACGATGACCACAATGAGGAAGATGGTCATCCACTCCCCTTTAGATAAACCGAATACAAAGGCTGCTATGAAGACTAATAAAGCTACAGAGAGATGTATCCGAAAATTCCGCTCCGACTGATACACTTCTTTTATTCCATTCCAAGCGAAACGGAAACCGATCCTTGTCTTCTGTTTACGATCTTTGAAGTCCGAACTCATGTAAAATTTCCTCTTGTCTGCCGAACATCTTCTTCTCATCTTCTTCATTCATGTGATCATAACCAAGCAGATGCAAGAACCCATGCAACGCCATGAAGCCAAATTCTCGTTCAAGAGAATGGTTATAGTCTTCGGCTTGCTCTTTCGCCTTATCGACAGAAATGATTATATCACCCAGCATGAGCGGCATGTTCTCATCCAACACATTCATTTCATCTTCCCCAAGTTCTTGCATGGCAAAAGAAATGACATCTGTGGGTTCATCTTTTTGACGGTAATTACGGTTGATTTCCTGTATTTCTTTGTTATCCACAAAGCTGACAGAAACTTCCGCATCTCCTGTAACCCCTTCTTTTTCTCCTGCAAAACGGATGATACGCTGAATCATATCGACAAATGCTTCATCTACTGAATTGGTTTCGTCTTGAAAATCAATGGTAATCATATTATTTTGCCTCCTTGACTAATGGTTTGTTTTCCGGGTATTCGATTCTTGAGTGAAAGAAGCCATGCATCGTTTCACATATGGCTGTTTCCATTGTCTTCAACTCATTAAACGTTAAATTACTGTCATCCAGTTGACCATCGAGCATGCGGTCTTCCAAAATAGACTTCACGATTTTATGGATTTTTTCTTCTGTCGGGTGATTTAATGAGCGTACCGCCGCTTCCACCGAATCGCAAATACAAACGATTGCCGCTTCCTTACTTTGAGGCTTCGGACCTGGATACCTGTAATCACATTCTTTGGTATCTTCGTTCATTTCCTTAGCCTGATAATAAAAATACTTTAAAAGCGTCGTCCCATGATGTTGTTCAGCGATATCAATGATTTCGTCTGGAATTTTACTCTTCTTCAGCATCCTCGCACCCTCATAGGGGTGGTTAATGATCATTTCAGCGCTTTGTTCAGGTTCCAGAAAATCATGTGGATTTCTCATCCCCATTTGATTCTCAATAAAATAATGGGGATGGACGGTTTTTCCGAGGTCATGGTAATAGGATGCCACACGTGCAAGAAGACCATGAGCTCCAATTGATTCACACGCCGCTTCACTTAAATTAGCTACCATGACACTGTGATGATACGTACCTGGTGCTTCCACTAGTATTTTACGTAAAAGAGGGTGGTTAGGGCTGGCAAGTGTCAGCAATTTCTGATCAGAAAGAACTCCGAAACCGGTCTCTATGAAAGGAAGAAAGCCAAGCGTCAAAACTGTGGAAAGAAAGGCGCCACTGACCCCATACCCACTATACAAAAGCACTTCCGACCATGAGTATTTTTCAAAAGAAATGAATAGAAAGAACAGGATTGCACATATATTGGTAAAAGCAACACCTGCACTTGCACGCACAATGGATAACCTATCTTTACTTTGGGTAAGGAAGAAGATCCCTGCCAGCTGAGATAGAAGTAAATACATTCCTGCGGTTGCATGAAGAGCTCCAGCTAATTGTCCGTTGAACAACAAGCACGCCATTAAAGAATAGACCACCGCCATTACAATCGCAAACCGCTCAGAACAGAGAATCTTGATAATCATGACACCTGTGACGGCTGGGAAAAGATAGTAGACAGGTTGTTCCATGGATCCAAATAAACTGAACACTTTCATGAGCGTAATCATTAATAAGGATACCAACGTGGATATAAAAATATGACGTACAGTCCAGTTGTCCTTTTTAACGGCCTTTCTGCATTCTACATACAAAATAGCGCCTAATAGAAGGGCAAACATGGCCAGTCCAATGGAAGGAAGTATATTACGCTGTTGATCGAGCAGTCCGGTCAATAAAAGATCATCATAGATATCCCCTGTGATCGTAGACCCTTCTGAAACAATCACTTCTCCAGCTCTAATCATGACTGGCTCGACAGTAGCAGCCGCTTTTTTTATGGCTCTATCTGTTTTTTCAGGATCGAACAAGGAGTTCTCGACAAGGGCATAAGCCCCTATGTCCGAAATGACTGGTTTCAAAGGCAAAGGCGTTTTTGAATATTGAACTTCCAGATCAATCCTTCGTTCCAGATCTTCAACTTCTGATACTTGGACCCCTTCTTTATAATAGTTATGTAAAAGGGTTTCAAGCATCCGCTGGCTCTCATTCAACGAAGGTTGATCCGCCCTGAGCAACGGAAGAAAAACTTCTGTGGGAAGCCCCTCAGAAAGTTCATCCGTCAAGAGCGATTCAATCATAGTTACTTGTTCTTCATTAGTTAGATTTTCTCCCTGGCTCTTCGTTTCTTCTACGACATCATAAATCTCGCTTATCATACTCAGACGTTCTTCCGCAATATCTTCAGAAATCGTATATTGATCTTCAACGGCCTGAGTAACTGCTCTCAGCTGCTGCTCTGTCTTTTGCTTGTTCTCTATGGTGATAGGGGAACGAATCGTTTCAGGGGCCGTGCTGTATTTCTCAAGCTCATACGTTTGCGTGTAGACATTTGGAATGGCAAGCGCAAAAAAGAAAACAGCAACAGTTAACGCGGGTAATGCAAACAACAGCTTTGACTTGTTCATGTTAAGTTTTTGGAGCTGATGAAGGAATCGCGCCTTCAAATCACCCCACCCCTTCCCATTTTATTCCAAGTAAAGACATTAAATAAGACCCAGTGGCTGGGTCTTATTTACTTTCCTCTTCATATGCATCGATAATCCGCTGTACAAGTGGGTGCCTGACAACGTCGGATTGATCCAAATGAATGAAGGCAGACCCTTTGACTTTAGCTAACCGCTCCTCAGCGACTCGCAAACCGGACTTCACACCTTTAGGTAGATCCACTTGCGTGATATCTCCAGTGATAATCATTTTCGAACCGAATCCTAAACGAGTCAGAAACATCTTCATTTGTTCAGGTGTCGTATTTTGAGCTTCATCCAAAATTGCGAATGCATCATCCAACGTCCGCCCTCTCATATAAGCCAGCGGAGCAATCTCAATCGTTCCTCTATCGATCAAGCGTGCCGTATGTTCTGCGCCAAATACATCGTGCAAAGAATCATAAAGCGGTCTTAAGTAAGGATCGACCTTCTCTTTTAAATCACCATGAAGAAAACCTAAACTTTCTCCTGCTTCCACTGCAGGACGAGTCAGGATAATCCTCTTCACATCACCATTTTTCAAAGCGTTGACTGCCATAATTACAGCAAGGTAGGTCTTACCTGTACCAGCAGGGCCAATACCAAAGACAAGGTCATTCTTCTTGATCGCTGCGATATAATTTCTTTGACCAAGGGTTTTCACCCTGATTGATTTCCCTTTTGAGTTTTTCGTGATTTCATCTTCGAACAATGCTTCGAATTGATTAATTTTCCCTTTTTTAGCGAGCTCTACAGCGTAAACGACATCCCGTTCCGTCACAGTCAAACCTTTACGAATAATTGCAAGAACACTGTTGAGTATTTCTTCAACAAGCTGAACATGTTCTGCTTGGCCGGATACCCTGACTTGTTCCCCACGTGAAATGATCGTGACTTTCAGCTGTTCCTCAATTTGCTTGAGGTTACGGTCTTCTGTACCAAAAAGGGCTAATGCTTCTGTTGTATTATCTAATTGAATGTCCATTGTTTTTAAATCTTCTGGCATACTCAATCTCCTTGACTTACATACTTGGTCACTGCAATATTTTCATAAACTTTGTACATTAGGATTAATTTTACTTTACCATTCTCCTCACTGAGGTGCAAAACTTTTTCATCCTTAATTTCTGCATCCGGATCTAGTTCTTGCTGAAGGTTACTCCTTGCTGATGTCATCCCTATTTTCTCAATATTCTTCCGGGACGATTCATAAGCTTTTCGGTCAATAGAATAGTAATCAATTGTCTTCATGTTCACAGGAATTTGGTACCCCAAGACACTCCAGTCTGAGGTATGCGATTCTTCCCTGAAGTCTCCTTTTTCACCACGCCAGAAGCCCCAAATAGGAATAGAAAGCTTCCCGAATTTCAAGTGGTATTCACTTTCCACAGAACCATCCGTTAAGGAAAGCACTTGTTTCATAGGAAGATTTTGAGCGACACGGTACCATGTTTCTGCAATGACATCTCCTTCAGAATGTATAAATAGATCCTCTTCTTCCACCAACTGACCTGTGGCAAGGATTTGTCCTTTTTGTACTACGTCGTAGACCGAGACCATAGGGCGCCCCTTTTTAATAAAGGTCTCAATAATCATCCCCTTTTTTGCTGCTACAAGGTTCGAAGGTCGAGTGTTCATTTCTGTGTCGTATCTCGTTTTTTCCACACCATACAAATGATAGCTCGTCCCTTGTTTTTTTACACCAATCCATAACAGGTCCGGGATATCTTCCAACAACTGCTGTTGTATTTCAATGGGGTCCTTCATCCCTATCGTTAGTTTTCCAGGAGAGACACCATAACTATTCAATTTACTTTCTACATCGGCTTCAAGCTCCGGCGAAAGACCATCCACCTTGATGGACCACAACGTATTCGCGAGAACAAAAATGATAACAACCGCTGCGATGAAGGCGAGAAGAACCGACAGCCTCCCAATCATATGCTGTATAAGAAACGGAAGCCCTTTTCCACCTTTGATGGATATTTTACAACGGTACTTCTTCCTCAATTGCCTTAGGGTTTTCCAATCCTTCAGCCGAATCGTTAAAATAACTAGAGAAGCATCTAATCTTCTCATATTTGTAATTTGGCACCCACGTTTCGTACATGCTTGTAAAAAAGGCTCAATCAACGGTCCCTCTACTTGTACCGTCATGATTCCCTGAAAGAAATCATGCTGGTTCTTCATCGTCTCACCCCCCTTTGGATTCCGGCAAAAATTCTACGGACTTGAGTTCACCTTCCAGTAATAACTCTTCCTTCAGCATCATTTTCACACCAAGGTCTTTTCCCAATATACGAACCTGACCTTTTTTGTATTGAATCCTAACTTCTTCATCAGAAAAATGAAGGAGGCCTGTGTGATTTTCTATGTACACATGAATGGACCCGATTGTCGTTATTCTAGGAAGATCCAACATGACATCCGATGGTAAATCAAAGTAACGACTGATCCAAGTCCGTATTTGCTGCTGCCATTTTGACATGCGACGCCCTCCCCTCTTTTCATTTATACGAAAAACGCACGAATTGTATCACTACAATTCGTGCGTTCTGCTTATCTTTTTCGTGGGTGAGAGCTGTGAGGCTTGCGAGCACGGGGTGGACCGAGTACTTCAGCCATTAAAATCCCTTCAGCTAACCGCTTTCTATCCCACTTTCTAGTTTTTTCAATGAGTGGACCATTTAAATTCAACTCAGAAGACACTTTTTGCTTTTTTCTTGACGGCGCCATATGAGGGTGCATCTCTTCATCTTCTCTTTGACGATCTTCAGCATGTGCCGTTTCGGCTTCAGCAAGCTTCTTCTGTTTGGTCTCGTAGTAATCCCTTAACCTTTCTTCCCCAGACTTATCCTTCGTTTCTGTTTCTTGTAAATCCCGAGAAGGACCACTTGGGTAGGCAGGAGGAATTGGAGATGTTTTCTTTTCAGGCTTATGTTTATTCTCATTTTCTTTGGTCATCCCGCTAAACCAGCTGATAATTCCGCCAATTATAGCGGCAAGAATAAGGAAATTGCTGAAAATGAGTTCAATCAGATCTCCCATACAAATTCTCCTTTAAGTTAATCAAGGATTATTTTTCTTCTTCTTCTTCATCGGACATTTTACCAAGCGTGTTTCTCATATCCGTATCCGCGTTAATGTTTTGATAGTTCATGTAATCCATAACACCCATCTTACCGGAACGCAAAGCCTCGGCAAGCGCCTGAGGGACTTGAGCTTCTGCTTCGACCACTTTCGCCTGCATTTCTTGTACACGTGCACGCATCTCTTGCTCTTGAGCAATCGCCATGGCACGACGTTCTTCCGCTTTCGCCTGTGCGATATTCTTATCGGCTTCTGCTTGATCTGTTTGCAAAATAGCACCGATGTTCTTCCCGATATCAATGTCCGCAATATCGATAGAAAGAATTTCGAAGGCCGTTCCAGCATCTAATCCTTTACCTAATACATTCTGGGAAATCCTATCCGGATTCTCAAGTACTTTGTTGTGATTTTCACTTGACCCGATCGTTGATACGATTCCTTCACCAACACGAGCAATGACTGTATCTTCGCCGGCACCACCGACAAGTCGATCAATATTCGCCCTTACAGTAATACGCGCTTTTGCTTTCACTTCAATTCCATCCATTGCTACACCTGCGATGAACGGCGTTTCAATAACTTTTGGATTAACACTCATTTGAACGGCTTCCAGCACATCTCGCCCAGCGAGATCAATGGCTGCACAACGTTCAAAGCTAAGTTCAATATTTGCTCTCTGTGCTGCAATAAGAGCATTCACTACACGGTCCACATTACCACCTGCTAGGTAGTGACTCTCCAGTTGGTTTGTATTTACATTCACTCCAGCTTTATGAGCCTTGATCAAAGGATTAATCACACGGGAAGGAATAACCCTTCTCAGTCGCATTCCTACTAATGTGAAAATACTAATTTTTACACCTGCAGCTAGAGCACTAATCCATAGCATGACAGGAATAAACGTAAACAACACCGCTATTACGATAATAATGATACCAATAATAATGATTGGCATTAATTGTTCAAGTGTCACTTTGTTTCCTCCTCATGTTCGTTTTTTTTAATCTCACGCACCACAATCCGTGAGCCTTCTGTTTTCATGATTTTCACTGCTTGAAGGGCAGGAATGAAACCACCTTCAGTCACGACATCTAAACGTTCACCATCAAAATCAGCTGTGCCGGAAGGGCGAAGCGGTGTAATCGTCTCCCCTTCCATCCCAATCAAATCCAAACGATTTTGTGAAGATACATATCCCTTTTCAGATGAAGCAGAATCATTCAAAATGATATGACGAAAGAAGCCTCTTTCCAAACCAACAAACTTAAATAATACAATGGATACAACAATCGTCACCAATAGAGCAATTCCTATACTCATAGCCATATGGCCCATATCCGCTGATGAAAGCATCAATGAGGATACAATAGCAACGACCCCCGCTATTCCTGCAATGCCCCCTGGTAAAAAGAATTCAGCTATCACTAACCCGATTCCGAGGACCAATAGAATAATTGCTTCATACCCGGCAAGGCCAGCAACAATGTGACCATAAAAAAACAGGACAAGCGCGAGCGCTCCCATTGTTCCTGGTAGGCCGAAACCAGGCGAATACAACTCAACAACAAGACCAATACTTGCTATGGATAATAAGATCGGTATAACAACAGGATCTGTCAGGAATCTGGCAATATTCTCAGAAAGGGTAGGGTTCTCCTCTATGACGGTTGCATCAGACAAACCAAGAACACTGAGAAGCTCATTACGGTCGTCTACAATTCCTTCAGCATAGCCTACCTCTTCCGCATCCGTTGCACCTAATGTTAAAAATTCTCCCTCAGGAGCCCCGTAATCCTTCAAATCGACGGATGCATCGGCCATAGCACGCGCATATAAAGGGTCACGTCCTGTAGATTCAGCCGCGGCTACCATAGCTGATATCCAGGCGGATTGTGCTTTCTTATCAGCAGCTGTTCCATCAGAATTAATAACCCCGGAAGCACCCATGGTCGCTGTCTGCTTCATGTAGATCGAATCTGCGTTTAAAGCAATGTATGAGCCTGCCGAATATGCCCTGTTCGTCACAAATGCACTATTAGGAACGTCCAAATCTTGAAAGATTTCTCCGATATCTCCCGCTGCATCTACGCGTCCCCCGGGTGTATCGATTTCAAATATGATATGATCCACACCATTTTCACGAGCTTCTTCTGTCGTACGGTTAAGAAACGCAGCCATCCCTCGTTCCACCGTATCTTTTACAGGAATGACGTACACCGTCTGACCTTCTCCATCTGCTTGAACCGATGATTGTAGATGCAAGAATGATAAAACGCTTCCTAAAACAAGGAGCATGCCCCAAACACCTATTCGTAAAGACCGCTTCATTCATTTTCACCTCCTTTACAGGTAGCCTTCCCACCATATAATACGTTTACGAATCAAAACCATCGTTGGTTTCAAAAAGTTTAAGACTTTCATAAACGCGTCCAAGAGATGTTTAGCATATGTAAAAAGGCCTCTCTTAACGAAGAGAGGCCTTTTATATTTACGATAGTTGCTGAAGAACGAGCTTATTGACCTTGGTTCCGTCGGCCTTGCCCTTGACTTTAGGCATGACGGCACTCATGACTTTACCCATGTCACTCTTAGAAGTAGCTCCTACTTCCTGAATCGTCTCATCAACGACTTGCTTGAGTTCTTCATCTGTCAGCTGTTTCGGCATATATACTTGTAAAATCTCAATTTCACGTTCGAGTCCTTCTACAAGATCTTCACGTCCAGCTTCTTTGAATTCATGGAGGGAATCATTTCTCTGCTTTACCTCACGAGATAAAACAGTCAATTCTTCTTCTTCAGATAATGAGTCTTTTCCCAGTTTTATGGCTTCATTCTGCATAGAAGCTTTCACCATGCGAATCGTCGATAATCTTTCCTTATCGCGGGCTTTCATGGCTGTTTTCATATCCTGGGTGAGACGGTCTGTAATTGTCATCTCTTCAACACCCTCTTTAATTACTTACGCTTTCTAGCCGCCTCAGACTTTTTCTTACGGCGTACGCTAGGCTTATCGTAATATTCACGCTTACGATATTCCGCTAATGTACCACTTTTTGATACATCACGCTTAAAGCGACGAAGAGCATCTTCAAGAGACTCGTTTTTACGAACGCGAGTTGTTTTTGACATGCTAATTTCCCTCCCTCCGAAGCAAACAAAACTGTTTCTCTTGTATGGGAACCCCCCATACCTTTGACAATTATATTATATGCATGTCATATGGTCAACTTTTTTTGAAAGATAAAGGGTCGTTAACTTTACTAATCTCTACATTGTCATTTAGCTTCATGTAACTTGAACGCCTGAGGTAGAGCGGAATGTTCAAATCTTTAGAGTTCGGCAACCCATTTTCAAGAAATTTTTCTTCTTTGTAGTGACAACCCTTAATCTCACCGGTTACCCATTCATGGTCGCCCTCTTCGAGTAATAGCACTTCAGGGCCTCTCCAGCCCATCCATTCCCGCGGGAGTCTCGCAGCTTCCTAACCACCCCCATTTGATGTAAGAGCGAAACGAACCCCTCTACCGCGCAGGATTGTCTTCCACAATCACTACGCCTTTTGTACAAAGCGCACTACATCAGGCAAGTGAACTGTTTCCCGGTGCCCCTAAAAGCACACAAACATCTCCAAACTAAGTTTTCCACGATCCTGCCTTATTCTTTAATAAAGGCGGAAACTAATAAAAAGAAGCCATCTCCTTCTGGAGATGGCTTCTTTCAGTTAATTAATAATCAGAAGTTCCTTGTTCGTGGTTTACGATAGCGATTCCTGAGCTTGCACCGATTCGAGTAGCGCCAGCTTCGATCATTGCTTTTGCACCTTCGTAATCACGCACTCCGCCGGAAGCTTTCACACCCATGTCTGGTCCAACTGTTTTACGCATTAGGCTGATATCCTCAACCGTTGCGCCTCCACCAGAGAAACCAGTAGATGTTTTAACAAAATCTGCCCCTGCAGCTTTTGCCAGTTCAGATGCTGTAACTTTCTCATCTTCCGTAAGTAGGGAAGTCTCAATGATTACCTTAACAATAGCTTTCCCTTCCGCTTCACGAACGACTGCTTCGATATCTTGTTGAACAAGTTCTTTGTTCCCTGATTTCAACTCACCGATATTGATCACCATATCAACTTCAGTTGCGCCTTTTTCGATCGCTTGCTTTGTTTCAAAGGCTTTCGTTTCTTTCGTTGTCGCCCCTAGTGGAAAACCAATGACTGTACAAACCTTCACATCTGTTCCTTCTAGTTGCTCTGCGCAGTATGATACCCAGTGAGGGTTGACACATACGGAAGCAAAATTTTGTTCTTTAGCTTCCTTGCAAATCTGTGTAATTTTATCTTTCGGTGTATCTGGTTTAAGCTGTGTATGATCAATCATTTTAGCTAGATTTTGTTCCATTTGTAGATCGTCCTTTCAAGTTTAAGTTGTTCGTACATCTCTTCTATCTTAGCATGAAAGCGATTAAAATGCGAGCTCACCCTGATATTTCAAACTTCTTCCAATTTATAAGAGAGACTGGATAGGAAATAAAGAGGAGCTGTTTCCATTCGTAAAATTCGCGGGCCTAATCGAATCGATTTGAACCCTTGGTGTAATAGTTTTCCCACTTCATTTTCAGAAAATCCACCTTCAGGTCCGAATACCACTAAAACAGTTTCCTCCCGCTTTAATGATTCGAAAGCTTCACTTAACAAATGGGGATTTTCCTGCCTCGCACTTTCTGCATATCCAAACAAACAATGGTCATAGTTCTTTTTTATTTCCAAAAGCTGATGAAGAGTATGAACAGATTGAATCTCTGGAACGATGTTTCGTTCAGACTGTTCACTCGCTTCTTTAGATATTTTCTGTAATCTCTGGATCTTTTTATCAGCTTTTTTATTATCCCATTTGGCAACGGAACGATCGGCTTGATAGGGGATGAAGGCAGAAGCACCAAGCTCTGTCCCTTTTTGGACAATTTGCTCCAGCTTATCCCCTTTACCAAGGCTCGCTACAATTGTCACATGGACAGGAAGCTCCCGGTCTTCCTCCATCCATGTAACAACATTACAATGAACAACGTCCTCTGCCACTTTCGTGATTTCGCATAAAGCGGGGCCTCTTTCTGGGTGGATAGCTACTAGGTTGTCCCCTTCCTTCATTCTCATCACTCTAACAATATGATGAGTATCTTCCCCATTCACATAAACAGTGTCCCCGTTCCAACATTCTTGATCAACAAAATAACGTTGCATTCAATCACTCCGGTTTTTTAGCAATGATGCTGACCCAGTCTTCCATTTTGTTCGTCTCGACAATCTCAAAACCTGATTGGATCAACTGCTCTCGAACCATTTCCTTACGACCAGAAATAATCCCGCACGTAATGAAATATCCTCCAGGCTTGACGACACGGTAGGCATCATCTGTGAATTTGATGATAATCTCCGCCAAAATATTCGACACGATTAAATCTGCTTCCCAGTCTACTCCCTCAAGAAGGTCATTAAGTTTAGACGTCACTCTATCTTCCACACCATTTAAAGCAGCGTTGTTCTTTGTACTCGAAACGGCTACATCATCAAGATCATAAGCATAAGCATGCTCGGCACCCAAAAGGACAGAAGCTACGCTTAGTATTCCAGATCCTGCACCGATATCCAGTACTTTATCTCCTTTTTCTAAGTACTGCTCCAAGGCTTGTATGCTAAGAACTGTTGTCGGGTGCGTACCGGTTCCAAAGGCCATTCCAGGGTCCATTTCAATAATGATTTCATCACTGGATACCGGCGTGTAGTCTTCCCATGTCGGGATGATCGTGATTTTTTCAGAAATTTTGACTGGTTTATAATATTTTTTCCATGCGGTTGCCCAATCTTCTTCATGAATTTCACTGATCGTCACATGATTATGCCCAATATCAATGCCGAATTCTGTCAGGTTGGATACGGTTTTCTTAATTCCATCAACGGTTTCACCAAGAAAACTATTCATGGGCAGGTAGGCCTTAACATACACCCCTTCTGCCGGATAATCGTCTGGATTCAATTCATAAATTTCTCCCAGTTTCGTTTTCTTTCTTTTCATATCTGACGGGTCTTCGATGACGACGCCACTCGCTCCAGACTCATGGAGAATATTCGATACCGGTTCAATTGCTTCTGTTGTCGTATGGACACATACTTCAGACCATTTCATTGATGATCCACCCTCTTCAATATTTTTTCTAAGTACTAATGGATAGTTAACCAGACTCTCAAGATAAAAAGTGCCTGCACGAGAGAACGGGAAATTACATGAACTACCCATCAACCAATCGTACAGACACCTTCCTTTTAAGCTTTAGCTGTCTCCTTTAAACGCACGTTTCATACGTTCGAAAAAGTTCCCATGTTGCTCATCTGTTGCATCATTGCCACTAATATCATTAAATTCACGCAGCAATTCTTTCTGTCTTTCCGTCAAATTCTTAGGAGTGATGACTTTCATCTTCACATGCTGGTCACCCTGGCCACGGCCGTGGACGTTCGGTGCACCTTTTTCTTTCAGACGGAATGTCTTTCCAGTTTGCGTTCCTGCAGGCACTTTCAACTTCACATTCCCGTGTACGGTAGGGACTTCAATTTCATCGCCAAGTGCTGCTTGTGCAAAGGTAAGAGGAATCTCACAGAAAATGTGATCGCCTTCGCGTTGGAAGAATTCATGAGGCTGGACGCGGATGACTACAAACAAGTCTCCAGCCGGCCCTCCATTGACCCCTTCTTCTCCTTTACCTTGCACACGAATTTGTTGACCATCATCAATACCTGCTGGGATATCGAGATGAATTTTCTTGCGTTTTTGCACACGGCCATCGCCGCCACAAGTGTTACATTTGTCTTTAATGATTTTCCCTGTGCCTTGGCAGTGGTGACAAACACGACGGTTAACGACGCGACCGAACGGTGTGTTCTGTTCTTGATTAACTTGTCCAGAACCTTGACAGTGGGAGCAAGTTTCAGGTGATGTTCCTAGCTTAGCACCGGAACCATCACAAGTGTCACAGTCTTCCTCCATTGGAATTTCGATATCGGTAGACTTACCAAAAATAGACTCTTCAAACTGGAGGGTCATCGTATATTGAAGATCTGCACCTTTCCGTGGGGCGTTCGGGTCACGGCGGCGGCCACCGCCACCAAAGAACATGTCGAAAATATCGCCGAAGCCGCCGAAATCTTCTGCGCCTCCACCGAAACCGCCAAAGCCGCCCTGATTCGGACCGGCATGACCGAATTGGTCATATTGGGCACGTTTTTGCTGGTCGCTCAATGTTTCGTAAGCTTCTTTCGCTTCTTTGAACTTTTCAGAAGCATTTTCTTCCTCACTGACGTCAGGGTGATACTTACGCGCCAGTTTACGGTAGGCTTTCTTTATTTCATCTTTGGAAGCATCCTTGGACACGCCAAGGACTTCATAATAATCACGTTTACTCACTTGTCGATCACTCTCCCGGACGCTATTACATAAGGTTTATATTAACATTGAAAATCTAGGCAGGCAAACGTCACCTGTTTGCCTATTCATGAAAAAAGTCAAAGTCAAGAAGAACCTGACTTTGACTTTTTTTCTACCTTTTCTTACTTCTTGTTCTCATCGTCGTTAACTTCTTCATAATCCGCATCAACGACATCATCGTCAGCTCCGCCGCCTTCTTGGCCTTGAGCAGCTTCAGCTTGTGCTTGGGCTTGCTCATAAAGCTTCACAGAAAGAGCTTGCACTTGTTCTTGAAGAGCCTCTTTCTTCTCTTTAATCGCTTCTAGATCTTCGCCTTCAAGGGCAGTCTGAAGTTCTTCTTTCGCAGATTCAGCTTTTTGTTTTTCTTCTTCACTTACTTGTTCGCCAAGATCCTTGATGGTCTTGTCTGTTGTGAAGATCAGCTGGTCTGCTTCGTTACGCAATTCAATCGCTTCACGTTTCTTCTTGTCTTCTTCAGCGTTTTCTTCCGCCTGACGAACCATTTCTTCAACTTCCTCGTCAGAAAGGCCGGAAGAAGACTTGATCGTGATGGATTGTTCTTTGTTTGTACCCATGTCTTTCGCACGTACGTTAACGATTCCGTTGGCATCAATGTCGAAGCTTACTTCGATTTGAGGCACACCGCGTGGTGCTGGTGGAATATCTGTCAACTGGAAACGGCCAAGTGTCTTGTTATCTTGAGCCATTTCACGCTCACCCTGCAAGACGTGGATATCAACAGCTGTCTGGTTGTCAGCAGCAGTTGAGAACACTTGAGAGTGGCTTGTCGGAATTGTCGTGTTACGCTCGATCAATTTCGTTGTTACGCCACCCATTGTTTCGATTCCAAGGGAAAGTGGAGTAACGTCAAGAAGCACAACGTCCTTCACATCACCTTGAAGTACGCCACCTTGGATGGATGCACCAAGAGCTACAACTTCATCAGGGTTTACACCTTTAGATGGTTCTTTTCCGATTTCTTTCTTAATGGCTTCTTGTACAGCTGGGATACGAGTAGATCCACCTACAAGAATAACTTTGTGGATGTCGCTTGCACTCATGTCTGCATCTTTAAGCGCTTGACGTGTCGGTTTCATAGAACGCTCAACAAGGTCAGATGCAAGCTCTTCGAATTTAGCACGAGTCAAGTTCATCTCAAGGTGAAGCGGTCCCGCTTCTCCTGCAGTGATGAATGGAAGAGAAATTTGTGTCTGAGCAACGCCGGAAAGGTCTTTCTTCGCTTTCTCAGCCGCGTCTTTCAGGCGCTGTTTTGCCATTTTATCCTGGGACAAATCAATGCCGTTTTCTTTTTTGAATTCAGCTACCATGTGATCAATAATGACTTGGTCGAAATCATCTCCACCTAGACGGTTGTCACCGGCTGTAGAAATAACTTCAAATGTTCCATCTCCAATTTCAAGAATGGATACGTCAAATGTACCGCCACCAAGGTCATAAACAAGAATCGTTTGATCCTGATCTTCTTTATCGATGCCGTATGCGAGTGCAGCAGCTGTCGGCTCATTGATGATACGCTCAACTTCAAGACCAGCAATTTTACCAGCATCTTTTGTAGCCTGACGCTCTGCGTCGTTGAAGTAAGCTGGGACTGTAACGATCGCTTTATCTACTGTCTCTCCAAGATAGTCTTCTGCATAGCTCTTGATATACTGAAGGATGATAGCAGAAACTTCTTGAGGCGTGTACTCTTTACCTTCAACTTCTACTTTGTAGTCTGTTCCCATATGACGTTTGATGGAAAGAATCGTGTTTGGGTTTGTGATCGCCTGACGTTTAGCGACCTCCCCTACTTGACGTTCACCATTCTTAAATGCAACAGCAGATGGAGTTGTACGGTTCCCTTCAGGGTTAGGAATTACTTTCGCTTCTCCACCCTCCATTACTGCTACACAAGAGTTTGTTGTACCTAAGTCAATACCAATGATTTTACCCATGGTTAAATGTCCTCCTTTACGTACTCGTTCATAAGATAATTTTTACTGGTTTACTTTTACCATTGACGGGCGAATGACCCGATCTTTCAGGCGGTAACCTTTTTGCAACTCTTCGACGACAATATTACTTTCATAATTTTCGTCTTCGACTTGCATGATCGCCTGGTGCATATGAGGATCGAATTCTTCCCCTTTGGCAGGGATTTCTTCGACGCCTTCTTTTTCCAGAGCTGCTTTGAATTGGTCATAAACCATTTTCATTCCATTTGCGAAGTTTTTGGCTGCATCGCCATCCACTTCCACTTGGAGAGCTCTTTCAAAGTTATCCAGAGCCGGTATTAATTCCTCTACAAGGCTCTGGGATCTATATTTCCTGTCCGCCTCTTTCTCTTTCTGAGTACGACGGCGGAAATTATCATAATCCGCTTGCAAACGAAGCAGTCGATTATTAAGCTCTTCTTTTTCCTGACGAAGCTTTTCCGCCTCATCCGTCTCTTCGACTACCGTTTGTTCAGGTTCCTCATTTTGAGCTTCATCTTTTTCATCAATGATCTCTTGTTTATTCTCTTCCACGACTTCCACCTCCTACTTTCCATTACACCGTTACTGACTATAACATGAATCCTTATCCTGAAAAAGTATGAGACATAAAGAAGCGATAGGGCGCATACCCCTCTTCTTTTCTTCCGTACTAATACCAGCCACGGAACGTATCTGTCATATGCTTGGATAAGACATTCATCAATGAAAACATTCGGTTGTACTCCATGCGAGTAGGGCCCAAGAGGGCAATCGTTCCCACTTGATTATTCCCTAGCTGATAACTTGCTGTAATCAAACTGCAGTTTTGCATAGCATCAAAAGGGTTTTCTTGTCCAATTCGGACTTGAATCCCTTCCTTACCGGTCCGCAGCAAATCAGCCATCTCACTTTCCCGTTCGATGGTGGCATATAAAGACCTGACTTTATCAAGGTCCCTGAATTCAGGTTGCATGAGAATGTTTGTCTTTCCACCAATGTACAGTTTCGTCGGATGCTCATCCACGAGAGCTGCACGCAAATACTGAAAAGCTTCTTCGTGATGATCGGTATGTGTTTTCAATAGATCATTAATCTCAGAATAGAGTACTTCATGCAATTTCACCAACGGGACTCCTTGGAGCCGGCTGTTCAAAATGTTCACCATCTTTTCCAGATCTGCACCCTTAATCTCAACCGGAACGTTGAAAGCACGATGCTCCACATGACCAGTATCCGTAACTAAAATCGCAATAGCAGACTGATCAGATAATGGAACGATCTGCAGTTGTTTTAGTTTTGTTTCAAATACTTCAGGTCCGAGAACAATGGATGTGTAGTTCGTCAAATCGGAAAGAATACCGGCTGACTTCTGAACCACACGTTCAAACTCCATCATTTTATCATCGAATGCTTCCCGAATGGTCACTATTTCTTGACTGGAAAGGCGCAATGGAGATAGAAGATGGTCGACATAGAAGCGATACCCTTTCTCAGAAGGGACCCTTCCTGAAGATGAATGGGTTTTTTCAATAAAACCCAATTCCTCTAAATCAGCCATTTCATTCCTTATCGTTGCTGAACTGAATGTTACAGCATCTTTCTTGGCTATTGACCGAGAACCTACAGGTTGTGCGGTCAGAATGAAATCATCAATAATGACTTGCAAAATGAGCAATTGTCTATCTGTTAACATCGATGATCACCTCTGTTAGCACTCGTTTGCAGTGAGTGCTAAATCTAATAATAAATTATCAAAAGGGTTGAGGGATGTCAACGGATAAAACTCTTTTTTTTGCTCATTCCTCCAAGTCCTTGTTCACATTTAGAACATGTGTCCCTATCAAGCGTCGTAATAAAAGTTCAAGGTAGAGAGAGAAATGGATCAATGATCACTAAGCAACCTCTAAATATCCATAGAAAAAGTTTTCCATGGACATTGCATAGGGCTAACTTCACGGGAGTCTCACCGTTTCCCTCACTCCCCCCTCAACCGATCTTTTTATGATAAAGCACGTTCTTATGATTATTCATCTAATAAGAATTACTGGAATACTTCATTACCAAGAATACGACCCTTGGATGTAAGACGGATATGGCCGGTGTCTTCTGCTATTAATGAGCGCTCTTTCAATTCAGTAAGCTTGTTTCCGAAGACATCGACAAGTGTTTTTCCATACTTTTGTTGAAAAAGTTCTTTCGATACTCCTTTTGTCTTTCTCAAGCCGAGAAACATTTCTTCCTCCAACTGCTCTTTCAGACCAATAGGTTCCTTATGGAGAACGGGCATTCCATCTTCCGTGGCTTTCTTCACATAGGCAGGCAGTGGGCGGATGTTGATCGTTCGTTTTCCCGGCAGGTACCCATGCGCGCCCGCTCCAATGCCATAATAATATTCATTATTCCAGTATGTCAGGTTGTGTTTACTTTCAAACCCGGGCTTTGCGAAGTTACTGATTTCATATTGCACGGCTCCAGCATCAGCTAATTTACGCTGAAGTAGTTCGTACATTTCTGCTTCATCATCTTCTTTAGCCTTGGAGAGCTTACCCTTTTTGTACCGTTGATAAAACACGGTTTTCGGTTCAATTTGAAGAGAGTAGGAAGAGTAATGCGGCAAACCGAATTGCATCGCTTCATCAATGGTTTTTTCAAAGTCTTCAACCGTTTGCCCAGGGAGAGCATACATAAGATCTATACTCACATTCGTCAATCCCGCTTGAACGAGACGATCGATATTCGTATAAACATCTTTCACTTTGTGTACACGACCAATTTTTTCAAGCATGTCATCATCGAAAACTTGAACGCCGAGTGATATGCGATCGACGCCATATGCCTTCAACAAACGTACTTTTTCAACATCTAAATCTCCCGGATTCGCTTCAAAGGTGTACTCTTCACAGCCAGAAATATCAAAATGATCATCAATCATTTTCAGAAGCTTTTCTAACTGCTTGTGGTTTACAGCTGTCGGGGTTCCGCCTCCGACAAAAATAGTTCGCACGTCCGCTTTTTCTCCCGGGATATACGTGTGTATTTCTTTTTCAAGGGCCTCCAAATAGTCGTCTGCCAGACGCTCATTATAGAAAAACTTCGTAAAATCACAATAGTGACAAATCTGCTGACAGAAAGGGATGTGTATATATGCGGATGGGATTTTCATGGATGTTACCACCTTTCATAAGGAAAACCGCAAGAGAAGAATCTCCTGCGGTTTCAACTGTCTTCCTTTAGCTTTAATCTTCGTTCAGGTCAAGGACGGACATGAAGGCCTCTTGAGGGACCTCAACAGAACCGACCATCTTCATGCGCTTTTTACCTTCTTTTTGCTTTTCAAGCAATTTACGCTTACGGGAAATGTCTCCGCCGTAACATTTGGAAAGAACGTTTTTACGCATTGCTTTGATTGTGGTCCGAGCAACGATCTTATTTCCGATGGCAGCTTGGACAGGGACTTCGAATTGCTGTCTCGGAATTAATTCCTTGAGCTTTTCAGCTATGAGCTTTCCACGTTCGTACGCAAAGTCACGGTGTACGATGAAGGACAATGCATCAATGGTATCCCCATTCAACAAGATATCCATTTTCACGAGGTTGGAGACACGGTACCCAATCAACTCGTAATCAAAAGATGCATACCCTTTTGTTTGGGACTTCAAGGAATCAAAGAAATCATAAACAATTTCAGACAATGGAATCTCATAAACGATATTGACCCTATTGTCATCCAGATACTGCATATCTATAAAATTGCCGCGTTTACGCTGACAGATTTCCATGACTGGACCGACATAATCGTTAGGGACCATGACCGTTGCTTTAACAAAAGGTTCCTGAACTTCTTCAAGTTTCTGGTTATCCGGCATCATGGAAGGGTTATCGACATTGAAGACGGATCCATCTGTAAGGGTCACCTGATAAATAACACTTGGTGCGGTCGTAATAAGATCGATCTTATATTCCCTTTCGATACGTTCTTGAATGATTTCCATATGAAGCATTCCCAAGAAACCACAACGGAACCCAAACCCAAGTGCTTGGGAAGTTTCCGGTTCAAACTGAAGGGAGGAATCATTGAGTTCCAATCGTTCAAGAGCATCTCTAAGGTCGTTATATTTGCTCGCATCAACCGGATACATACCACAGAACACCATCGGATTCATCTTTTTATACCCAGGCAGCGGTTCGGCAGCAGGATTATTGGCAAGTGTAATGGTATCCCCCACACGGCTATCGCCAATATTCTTGATTGATGCCGTTAAATAACCGACATCCCCAACATTCAACTCTTTCAATGGGGTCGGAGTCGGACGGAATACGCCCAGCTCATTCACTTCGAATTCTTTGCCCGTGGCCATCATTTTAATTTTATCGCCAAGTTTGATAGAGCCTTCACGAACACACGTATAGGCAACGACACCTCTGTAAGAATCGTACAAGGAGTCAAAAATCAGAGCCTTCGTCGGGTCTTTCACATCGCCCTCAGGAGCCGGAATATCGCTTACGATCCGCTCTAAAATCTCATCAATCCCAACTCCTTCTTTAGCAGAAGCAAGAATGGCGTCAGAAGCATCGATTCCGATGACATCTTCAATTTCTTGTTTGATACGATCAGGGTCTGCACCAGGTAGGTCAATTTTATTAATGACCGGGATGATTTCTAAATCGTTTTCTAATGCTAGATAAACATTGGCTAATGTTTGTGCTTCTATTCCCTGGGGCAGCATCTACAACCAGGATCGCACCTTCACAGGCCGCCAAACTACGAGAGACCTCATATGTAAAGTCGACGTGGCCTGGGGTATCGATTAAGTGGAACGTATAATCCTGTCCATCGTTCGCTTCATATGACAATTGAACGGCATTTAATTTAATCGTGATTCCCCGTTCACGTTCAAGATCCATGGCATCAAGGAATTGTTCCTTCATTTCTCTTTGGGTTAGTGCTTTTGTTTTTTCCAGAATACGGTCAGCAAGTGTCGATTTCCCATGGTCGATATGGGCAATAATCGAAAAATTGCGGACCCTTTCTTGTTTAGATTGTGCTGTCAACTTAAATCACTCCTACTGAATTCGACACAAATATCTAGGTTGATTATAGCAATACGGGAAGCATTATTCAATGTAAACCCCAACAACATCTCAATCTTATTCTCCTGCCTGAATGATTTCAGACAAAACGACTATGACTCCATTGAAGCTCGAGGCTACTCCTTTCCCCAATCCTCCGGCAAGCCGGGAGATCCAGGGCGCATCAGAGTCTATTTTAAGAGGAGCGCAGAAATCATCAGAATCCGGTGATGTGGATGTTTGCTCTTCCACCCTATGATCCAATTCTTGCTCTGATTTTTCAGGCGCCTCCACAATAGGGCGGTCATCCAGCTTTTCATTCGTTTTATCAATGCCATAAAAAGCTCCCGTCACAAAAACAATGACAACGATGAGTCCCCCCGCCAACCATTTCATTGCGCCCCTCCTCCATTACTCCGTGGATACTTTTTCATCTTCAAAGTAATAATCACTGAAAACTTCAGCCATAACATCAGCCGAACGGTACAATTCATCTAAATGATTATAAACACCGCCAAACTCAATGAGTATGGCATTCGGATTTAAGTCCTGATTATAGACGCCATCAACCCCTGAACCCTTCTTCGTTATAACACCTCGGCTGATCCCTGGATATTTCTCCTCCAAGAGCTGATGAATTTTGGATGCGAGTTGTAAGTTTTGTTCATATTGAGGGTGTTCAGCACCTATGACAAAAGCAAAGCGTGCGTAATCTTTTCCGTTTATTGTGGTTGTGGTGTGCTCCTTGGATAGAGAATCCCTGTGAAGGTCAAACAGATACTGAATGCCTTCGTTTTGACTGATAGCTTCTTCCACCACAGGCCTCATCGCATCGTAAGATTGATAATATTCCATGCCTTTTTCGTTTCTTAATGCAGCTACATCTGTTGTATCAACAATTGCTCCAATGCCTCTTTTTTCTAACCCTTCGCCAAGACGCTCTCCGATAAGAGTAATATTTACTTTTCCATCATGGTCCGTGGACTCATCCGGTAAATGCGGATAGAAAGATTCTGTGTTGTGGGTATGGTAAATGTAAACCCTTTCTTCCCCCACCGGCCTATCTTCTGTCTCGCCCTTGTCCTCTTTATTTTCTTCCACATCCCCTTCCTCCCCGCGGTTATCTACAATCATAGGAGGTTCTGATTCAATAGGGAGCGTGGAGTAGTCTGTCCCTTTACCAGCAATGATAATTTGACTGTTGTAAGAAGATAATCCCGGTATTTCTCTCCCCAGCAGGCTTCGCGGATCATTGGGTGTTAGGCTCGTGAGTAATTGAAAAGACAATGTCGTCAAACTCGGAATTCGATTCCCTTCCGGATGGGCGTCTTTAAAGGCGCGGTTTTCCATTTCAAATAGATATAAAAAAGCACTACCTTCAAGCTTAGTTGTCCATTCTTGTATCGTACTTGAATAAATACGATACGTTGTTTTTGCTCCTGTAAGGATACCGATTCCAATAAACAATAAAAGCAAAACGGTGACTGCGATGATGGTCCATCTTGTCCCCTGCTTCATATAGCTTTTCTTATTTTTCTTCATGATCGGGTAACGAGACATGAAAAATCCTCCCCCTCATCCACTATCTAGTAAATGGTATGAGAGAGAGGAATTTAATAGAACCTCTCTATTAAATCATTATTAAAAATTAGATTGTGCTTCGCCATCTTCTATCCCTGGATGCAGCGCCCCATTGATCCCCTTCGCGATGACATGCGCCATATCCTGAATGAAGCTGTCCACCTCTTTAGGTGTAACCATCAAATTGTGGCCAAGTGGGGTCAGCACTTCTTTAATCAGTTGTTTCTTTTCCACTTCTTCTAATTGGCCGAACATGCCCATAACCGCTTTGCTTTGCTCTTCATTCGGATGGTCTTCATCCGTCAGCGTCTTTCTTTCAAACGGGTTCATGGCGGGCGACAATGCATTAGAAGGACGATCTTTTTCACGCCACTCTCTGCCAAAATGTTTTAACACATAATCAATGGCATCACTTGTAATTGTTACGGCATCTACTACTGTTGGTACTCCAATGGAGATCACAGGGATGCCGTATGTCTCTCTGCTGATTTCTTTCCGCTTGTTACCTACCCCGGACCCTGGATGAATCCCTGTATCAGAAAGTTGTATGGTTGCATTGATACGATTGATCGAACGTGAAGCAAGGGCATCGATGACCAAAACAAAATCCGGCTTCGTCTGTTCAATGATCCCATGGACCATATCACTGGTTTCAATCCCAGTCACACCCATAACCCCAGGTGTGAATGCAGAAATAGGCCGGTAACCATCAGATACGGTTTCTGGATGAAGCTCAAATAAGTGGCTTGTAACATAGACTTCTTCAGTTACTAACGGCCCCAGAGCGTCTGGCGTCACATTATGATTACCAAGCCCGACGATTAAACCCCGGTCCATTTCTTTTATTCCACATTCATTCATTAATTTCCTTAACTGTCCGGATAATGTCTTTGCTAAGTTCACTTGTAATTGATGATCCTGTTTACGAATAGCGAGTGATTCCAACGTGACATAATGCCCCGCTTTTTTCCCTATTCTTTCAGCACCTTCTTCATCCACCGTTACATACGTAATTTTAATATCATTCTTTTCATTCTCATGAACCTCGACCCCATCAGTGTCTGAGGATCCCGGTTCATCTTTTACATTCATCTCCTGGGGCTTCAAGCGCCAGGTCCGTTCTCAACGTATAGTCGAAATTTTCCTCCATTCACTTCAACCTCCTTAAGAAAATCTTCTCCCAAGCAGATAAAAACTATGCAAATGAAGGGATTGGTATTGAGATAAGTATTGAAAACAGCACACCGCTCTGGTAAAATGTCTCTTGTTCGATATGAATGAGTCTTTTGTTTTTACCTAGGAGGTGAAACTATGCCTAATATTAAATCAGCGAAAAAACGTGTACGTACGAATGATGACGCTCGTTCTTTGAATGCAGCTTTCAAATCTGACATGCGTACAGCGGTTAAACGTGTAGAAAAGCTTGTTGAAAGCAAGGATGTAGAGAACGCGAAAGAAGCACTTCCTACAGCTGTTAAGAAAATCGACAAAGCTGTTCAACGTGGTGCCCTTCACCAGAACACAGGGAACCGTAAAAAATCCCGCCTAACAAAACTAGTCAACGCATTATAATTCATTCGTAATTTATGACCAACAGACGATCCTTCTTTATTGAATGGGTCGTTTTTACATGAACGAAGCCCTCCGATTTATCGGAGGGCTTCGTTATATTTTTTCCCTATACCTAAGGCTCACCAGGCCTCCCCATACATCAAAATAAAAGAATTTATGGAGAGACTGGAGTATTTTGTTTGATATTGATTAAGCGATAGAGAAGCATTTCAAAAGCTAATGCTTTCTCCATTTTTCCCTGCTTCAGGTTGTGATCAGTTTCTGCAAGCTGATTCATAATTTGATTCAATTCCTGTTGGGAGAAGGCACGCTCCCTTTTAAGCGCCATTTTAATGACATACGGATGGGCCTTTATATAACTTTTCATTTGGTTTTGGCCGTACCCTTTCTGCTTGAGTACCTTCGCTTGACTAATTATCCTAAATTGAGAAGCCAGAAGAGCAGTTAGAGCGATCGGCTCTTCATTCAGTTTTTCCAGGTCCTTATAAATCCGAATAGCTCTCCCCAAATCTTTTTCCATAACAGCATCGACAAGTTTTAAACCTGAAGCTTCAGCACTGTGTGAGAGGAGCTGCTCTGCGATTTCTCTCGTTACCACGCCGCCCTCTCCTACATACAAAGCTAATTTTTCCATTTCTTTTCTCAGTGCCATGAGATTCGCACCAATTTCTTGAGTAAACAGTTCATGAATTTCATGAGGAACGTTAATATGTAAATCGTTTGCTAATGTTTGAATCCATTTGTCAACGTCCCATTCTTTAACCGGTTGGCAACTGATCACTTCTCCGTTCTTCTTTAATTGTTTGAACGCCTTTTTACGCTCATCAAGCTTTTCATAAGGAGCAACTAAAATCAGTACTGTGTATTCAGCAGGATTTTGAAGATATTCCAGTAGTGCGTCCGTGTCATGTTCGAATGGAAGCTTATCCGGTTTAGCCTTTAAAAAGACGGGATGATTGGCAATGACAACTTTCCCTTCACCAAGAAATGGAAAGGTTTCTGCATCTGTAATGACATCCTCAATGGGTGTCTCCTCTAAGTCATACTGGGAGATGTTAAACTCCCGGTCTTCTTTCTTTAACGTCTTTTCAATGATTTTATTTTTATGTTCTTGGATTAAATAGGATTCTTCTCCATATAATAAGTACACTTGTGATTGTTTTACATTGACCATAAAGTGGTTGTCCTTCCTTTATAAAAAAAGAGTACGGCGCCCCAAAATGGGGAACTCAGTGTCACCATTTTATGTTTCTTTGGAATTTCTGTCAAAATGGTGTGCTGATATCGCCGTATGAACCATCTATATAAACGCCATTCCAAGAGCCCCGGAAGCTCTTGAAGAGGACGATGTTGTTCCTCTCTTGCGTTTAGTTTGACCGCTTAAGTAAGAATTATCTGTGACAAGTCTTGCTAGGAGTGGGAAAGGTATGAATCATCAATAAAATTCGTTTTCATGCCCGGTAAATGTAGATTTTTGGTTAAAAATGGACTATACTTAGTAATTGATATAGGAGGGGTAACAGTGAACGAGTTTAAAAACGATATTCAATCCAAAACTAATGATGTGATCGACTCTGGGTTAGGGTTTGTATTTTCATTTGTTTTCTTCTTCGTCATCTTCTTCATCGGAGTTTTGTTTTCTTTTCTTGGACAGTAATGAGATGCAAAACCGGAAGGCTGCTGTTTTGGCAGTCTTTTTTTATTCTCTGCTCGCATTATACGGAAAAAACGTTGAAAACGTTCCACTTTGCCCAGAAAAAAAGTATTGGACAGCACCATATTGGTTCGTCTGAAGCGAGACGATCCCATGGTCAGTTAACCTTTTCATCACCTCTTCATGCGGATGGCCGTAACGATTATCCACTCCCGCTGAAATTAAGCCGATTTTTGGGTTCAGCTTTATCAATAATTCATCTGAGGTGGATGTATGGCTTCCGTGGTGAGCCACTTTTAATATATCTGCCTGTAATGTCGAATTCCTTTCTACGATGTCCTCTTCAATTGCAGAAGAGATATCTCCAGTAAAGAGCCAACGCTCTCCTCCAAACAGACCATCCAATACAAGCGAATTGTCATTTGGGTCTCCATGATTTTTATCGCTCACAGGATGTACGACGTGAATTTCATTTCCAGCAAGCCAAATGCTCTGCCCCGCGCTTATTTTCTCTACCTTAACTTCAGTTTCGTATTTTTCTGTATGGAAAGGACTCACATAAATTCGATCCACTTTCATTTCCTGAAGGATGAAAGGAACACTTCCACTGTGATCAGAATCTTCGTGAGTAATGAATAAAGCATCAATACGATGGATACCCCTTGACTTTAAAAAAGGTAAAATCACCTCATTCGCAGTCTTTTCTTTATTCATAGTAAAAACCGGCGGCCCTGCGGCATCAATCATAACGACGCCCTTCCTATGTGGCAGCTCGATAACAAACGAATCCCCTTGACCAACATCTAACATGGTTACAACTCCTCTTTCAGAGAAATACGGAAGCGAACTATAAAATACAAATACAAAAACAACCGCTATAGATGCAAGGAATGTTTTCACCTTCTGCTCCTGTTCCCATTTTTCCATCATGATTACGAAAAGGACGGCATACAAAACGATGTAGAAAGAGGGAAGCTCACCAATCACCCAGGGGTAATCAAGGGATTCCGATTGGGTGATAAAGATGGATAAAACCAGTTCATGAACGACGGAAAATGAATAGGAAAGAAAGAAGCTTATAGACGGTATTAAAAAGGAAAGGAGGAAAATAATCATCAATATGGGGATGACGAAGAATGAAAAGTATGGAACAGCAATCATATTGATCCATAAAGAAAAAGGCTGAAATTCATAAAAATAATGGACCTGTAAGGCAAGTAGGGAAAGCTGACTGACCAACCCTATAATTGCAGACTGAATCCATTTACTTTCATATTGTTTCAAAATCGGAATCGTAAGCAACAAACTGAAGGTGACTAAAAACGAAAACTGAAAACCTAGATGGTAAAAATAAGAAGGAGAAGAAATTAATAAGAGAAAACAGGTGAGGGATAAGAGGTCAATGATAGGGATCTTCTTCTGGATTGAACCTGAGAAAATAAGAAGCACGCCCATTAATCCTGCGCGCATGACAGATGGAGCACCACCTGAAATAAACATATAAAAAGGCAGTAGTCCAAGTAAGAAGAGCTTGGATTGCTTTTTTGTAGCTATACCTGTCCGGTATAAAAGGAAATAGGTCCCTCCAAGTATAAGGCCCACGTGCAACCCTGAGATAGCAAGAATATGGGATAAATTAAATTCTCTAAACCATTCCACCGTCGATGAAGCGATAAGATCTGTATCCCCAAATATTAGAGCTTCCATCCATACATAAGTGCTTGGGTGCACACGGTCCTTAACAGTCGCTTTCAGATGTCTTCTTGTGTCGTACAAATGGCTGATCCACGATTCCCCTTCACACTGAAGAGCCGCTTCCTCTTCTATAGTAATTTGAGAATGAATTCCTTTGCCTGCCATATATGTACGATAATCAAATTGTCCTGGATTCCTCGCACCCTCAAAAGGCTCCATCTCTCCTTGGACCCTACAAAAAGCTCCATGTTTCAAACTTTCAGGAAGAGGAGGCTCATTTCCTTTCTCTTTCAAATAGCGAACGAGTACTTTACCACCTTCCCCTTTTAATATGACGGAAATGGATTGATCACTTTCTGTCAAATCAGATACGATTTTACCTTCTATGGATTCATTATAGAGGAGTTGAGGAGGAAGAGGAGAGGAATCGAGTGGAAGATGGATATACCCACCTATCCCGAATAGGAGGAGAATCAAGAGGAACAGAAGATGTTGGCGCTGACTATACAACAAGGTAAGAAACATACATCCAACGACATAAAACGTAAAACCTTCCTGGATAGATAACACCCCGCCAAGCACAAAGGCTATGACGGGAATGTGCCAAGATCCTCTTAAGAATATCACCGGTTGTCCAATCTTAGCAGTTGAGCTGCTTCTTGTACGAGTTGCTCTGACTCAGGGTCATCATTCGACTCAAGCTTCTCCAGCATTTGGCGTATAAGCAGGTGCTGTTCCTGTTGAAGCGGTTCCTTTTCAACGGGAACCTTTTGCATACGTACCCCCGACTGTTGCAACAATTCAATTGCATACGGATCATTTTTATAATCTTCGCTGTAATAAACAGCTTTCACCCCTGCTTGAATAATTGCCTTCGTACAGTGCACACAAGGAAAATGAGTCACGTAGATCTCTGCCCCTTCTGTAGCCACACCGAATTTTGAACATTGGAGAAGTGCATTCATTTCAGCATGAATGGTACGGACACAGTGCCCATCCACCACATAACACCCTTCGTCGATACAATGAACACCCCCGGAGACACTTCCATTGTACCCTCCGGCAATCATACGCTTATCTCTTACAATGACTGCACCGACCGCTAACCTCTGACACGTACTGCGTGATTTTAATAAATAGCTTTGAGACATAAAATATTGATTCCAAGTAATCCGCTCCATTATGTAACCCCCACTTTTTTCATCAAGTTTACTCTGACCTTTAAATTCCGTCAAACTAGGGAACAGTAATCAGTTCCTTTAAACTTTCTAATGTCTTATCACCAATGCCTGGCACATTCACAAGATCTTCCACAGAGGAAAATGGGCCATTCTCTTCTCTATATTTAATAATACTAGCAGCTTTTGATGGTCCAATTCCATTTAAGGCTTCCATCTCACTTGCTGAAGCACGATTGATGCTTACTTTTTCTCCAGTCGGTGATGCAACTTCATCTGAGTCAATAGAGGATGATTGGTCAGAGGCTACGAAAATAACCATTTCATCTTGTATTCTTTGCGCCAGATTCACACTGGTGAGATCTGCCCATTCTGTCATTCCCCCCTGCTTTTTTAATGGCATCATCCACTCTTGTTTCCTCTGTCATTGTATAAACACCTGGGTTATGCACTTCTCCTTTCACGTCAACCTTCACACTCCCTGAAGAAGCATTCTTCTTTACTGTGTCCTGAATAGTCACTTCCTCCACCTCCGTCAGCTGGACCTCTCCTTCATTAGATGGATTGGAAAGATAAAGGAAGGCAATGACCGCAAGGACAATAATGATCCACACGTATCTTTTTTAATACGCTCATGTTCTGACCTTCTTTCATAAATATAAATTTTTGGAATAAGGATATATAGGTAATCATTAAGGAGGGATTCCAATGAAATGGGGAATCATCGGCACAGGGAATATGGGAAGTATGCTCATCTCAACGCTTATTAAAAGCGGGGCCGTACCTGCTGAGAAGTTGACGATTTACAATCGAACACTAGAAAAAGCGGTAAAAATCCAAGAAGAATTTCCAAACCTACAAGTAGCGAAGGATTTAGCCGCACTACAAAATAACAGCGATATCATTTTCATCTGTGTAAAACCGCATCACTACAAAAACATCATTGATGCACTGGAGGGAAAATGGTCTGAAAACCAATGTCTTGTTTCCATCACGAGCCCTGTCGCTGTCGAGCAGTTAGAAAAAGTAACTCCTTGTCAGGTTGCGAGAATTGTTCCATCTATTACAAATCATGCGTGGTCAGGTGTAAGTTTATTTACCTTTGGATCGAAAATAAAGAACGAAAATCGAGAGTTACTAAAGCAGACTTTCCAGCATATCTCTACTCCCATCGAAGTCAAAGAAGAACACATTCGTGTAGCGTCTGACATCGTCTCTTGCGGGCCTGCTTTCATTAGTTATTTACTCAGCCAATGGATTGAAGCTGCTGGTGATGTTGCTGGTCTTCCCAAAGATAAAGCTACCTCGTTAACGGAAAATATGATGGTTGGACTGGGAGAACTTCTCGCACAAAAAGTTATGACGTTAGAGGAATTGATGGAAAAGGTTACTGTGAAAGGCGGAGTTACAGGTGAGGGATTGCAAGCTTTAGAAGATCACATTGGACCTTTGTTCCAAAAAATGTTTGAGGCTACTCAAAATAAACATAAAGAGGATAAAAAACACATTGATTTATAACCCTTATATTCGACATGAGTTCCTAAATTCCTGCAAAAAATAACCTTGGGACCTTTTTCAATAATAAAGACCGTAAAAAAAGAGTCCGTCATTTACGGACTCTTTCACAATTTTTATTCCTTCGTACAAACAAAGAACCAGCGTTCTCCGTCGATGGATGGAGTTTCACTAAAATCAGAAAATGTTCCTTGCACCTTAAAGCCTGATTGAGCGAGTCAGGACTGCAAAACCGTATGATCATACCCTCGCTGTTGGTGAATTTCATCAAAACGCTGATATTTTCCATCACTCTCAACGAAGAATGTCAAATCGTGTACAAGGCTATTCTCTAGTTCCCCAGGGTCACAAAACCAGATGAACGATAGATCATCACGGACTTCAGCAAATGTTGCACCACTGAGATCATTACGAATATGATCTATAGAGTGCACATCAAATATAAATACTCCCCCTTGGGTAAGGGTTTGGTAAATAGATCGGAAAGCTTGCTGCACCTTCTGTTCATCGGTTAAATAGTTGACGACATCACAATAACTAATGACACAATCATAACCTGACAATCCTTCTAATGAAGCCATATCCTGTTGAATCCACTCAATTGCAGCTCGAGGGTTTTTCTGTTGCGCAACGGTCAACATATCAGAAGACAAATCGATACCCGTCATTTGGTACCCCTCATCATGGAGACGATGGGTGATCTCCCCTGTACCACAACCTACATCAAGAATTTTTTGACCTTTGGCATGATATTGTTGAAGCATTTGCTTCGTAAAATTCACCCATTGTTCATATGGTGCATCCTGCATAAGGAGATCATATACGCGCGCCATATCCCCGTAGCTCATTTTAGTTTTCTAGCCCTTCTACAGCGACCGTATCTGCGTCGCCCCATAGTCTTTCCAGGTTGTAGTAATGGCGTTCATCTTTATGGAAAATGTGACAAACGATGTCATTAAGATCGACAAGGACCCAGCGTGCTTGCTCAAATCCTTCCATTCGTTTCACTTCTATCCCGTTTTCTTCCGCTTGATTTTTCAATTCCCTTGCGATAGCCTGCACTTGGCGTTCATTCGACCCTTCGCAAATTAAGAAATAGTCTGCGATTAATGAAACTTCGGACATATCTAAAACAACAATATCCTGCGCTCTTTTTTCATCGCACGCTTGTGCTGCTAAATTTACTAGTTCTTTACTTTCCATGAGTTTCCTCCCTATTTCATCTCTATCTTTTCCATGATCCAAAGATCATATTAAATCATTATATGCATGAAACGTGTCCGGATAAACGGTCCTTTCCTTACCAATAAGAAAAATGATCGTATTTTTCAAAGCTAAGGCACATGCTTCATCCAAATTTTCTTCTGCTTTCCTCCGAACTTGATCCACTCCCGGGAATTCACGCCCAGGTTCTATATAATCGGCTAAAAACACAACTTTATCTAACGTGGACATATGTTTTTTTCCGGTCGTGTGGCAGCTGATAGCAGAAATGACTTCAGCATCCGTAAGCCCTACCTCTTGCTCGAGCATTAAAGCCCCTACGGGTCCATGCCACAGCTCATGATGATAATCCAAGAGATCCTTAGGCAGTCGGCGGTCATTCTCAATCCAACGTTCCATGAGCTCTATAGGTTTATATTTCGCATAATCATGAAAGGCAGCTGCCAGTTCTGCCTTTTTAACATTTACTTGAAACCTCTCAGCAAGTTCAACCGCCTGGTCTGTCACCCTCACTGTGTGTTCATATCTGGCCGTTTTTAAGGCAGGGCGCACAAATTCAAGTGCCTCTTCACGACTAATTTTCATACAGATGATGCTCCTTTATAAAAGAATCAACAACTTCCGGCAATAAGTACCGAACACTTTTCCCTTGTGCAATACGTTCGCGTATCATTGTCGAGGATACATCGACCGATGGAATATCAACAAAATGGACTGGAATTTCATTATTCCACCCATATCCAGGCCTCTCAACCCCAATAAATTGGACCAGTTTCGAGAGGTCTTCGACCCGGTGCCATTTTGGTAAATGCTCCACCATGTCCCCTCCAATGATGAAGAAGAACTGATAGTCAGGAAACCTCTCGACCAAATCAGTCATGGTATCAACCGTGAACGAGGTTCCTTTCCGGACTAATTCAACATCACAAATACGGAAGTGCGGATGTTTCGCGATTGCTGTCTGTACCATGGCAAGTCTTGTTTCCGGCTTAGTTGTAGACTCCTGCTTATGGGGGGGGATATAGGAAGGCATAAACCATACTTCATCAAGGGTCATGGCTTCACGGGAAAACTCAGCCATTATTAAATGACCTTGATGAAGAGGGTCAAACGTACCACCAAGAATTCCAACTTTTTTCATTGATCTTCCCCTTTATGGTAATTCGATTTGTTTATTTTCTTTGGACTCTTTATAAAGGATAATTGTATTTCCAATCACCTGAACAATATGAGCATCTGTGGCTTCCACAATTTCATTAGCCACAACATGATTATCTTCAAAGCAATTTTGTAAAATGCTCACTTTTATCAGTTCCCTTTTTTCAAGGGCTTCATCAATTTGTTTCGTCATATTTTCATTCACGCCAGCTTTTCCTACTTGAAAAATCGGCTGTATATTATGGGAAGCTGCTCGTAAGTGCTTCTTTTGTTTACTTGTTAACATTCTATACCCCTTTCAATTTCTGTTCGAATTCAGTGAGCAAAAGCGAGGACTCTGGCTCGGTGTTTGTCCATATTTGAAAGGCATAAACGGCTTGCTGTAACAGCATTTCATGTCCAAAATGGAGACGCGCTCCTCTTTTTTCCGCTTCGTTTAAGAATTTCGTTTTCATAGGACGGTAAACAATATCGCTTACAACGGTGCCTTTTGTCAAGTGATCCAATGATACGATCATTTGGTCATGATCAGGGTTCATCCCGACCGTCGTCGTTTGAACGATTAAGTCATAATCCATGAGAGTATTTTTTGCCTGTTCAAGCGTCAAAGCACCAGCATACCCCTTTGAAGGAATATCCTGAATAAGGTCTTCGGCTCTCTTTATCGTACGATTCGCTATATCTACACGAGACATTTCAGTTCTCGTAAGAGCTTCAAATATCCCTCTTGCTGCCCCTCCGCTTCCTAACAACAAGGCTTTTGCATCTTTGTGAAAAATATCCGGGAAACGATTCTTCAAAGAATGGACAAATCCCCTGCCGTCGGTGTTATATCCGATCCAACCTTGATCGGTGTGATGAACAGTGTTCACTGCGCCCAAGTGCCGTGCGCTTTCGTCCAGGCCGTCAAGGTAAGGGATAATTTTCTCTTTATAAGGCACGGTTACATTGAAACCATCCAGCCCTTTTCCTTTCAATAAATTGACTTTTTCACCAAACTCATCCGGCTGGATTTCCAGCAGTTCATACTTTCCTTCAATCCCCTGCTGTTCCATAAGCTTCTCATGAATCCATGGAGACATGGAATGACCAATCGGGTGGCCGATCAATCCTAGTTTGTACAAGTGATCCCCTCCTATATGAGTGACTCTCTCAAGGACACTTTCACTCCCTCAGGCACATGTGCTGTAACCGTAATGCCACCTTCTGGAACAGTCACCCATCCGAGTCCAGAAAAGACGATATCCATTTTGTTTTCTTTAATTTTTAACGTATGTCCTTTTAACGGAGGAAGTTTTGTCATTGTATCTTGGTCTGGTGGTGATAATAGTTCTCCCAAATGATTTTCATACAGTTCATCTGCTTTTTCCATTTTAGTTCGATGAATATTCAATTCATTAGAGAAGTGACATACAAAAGAGCTACGTTCGCCTGTCTCAAAGTCCAGCCTAGCGAGCCCGCCTATAAAAAGCGTCTGCTCTTCATTCAACTGATACACTTTCGGCTTTACTTCTTTACGTGGTGTAATTAGCTTTAAATCCTTATCAGATACGTAGTGAGCCATCTGATGACGTTGGATGACTCCAGGTGTATCGAATAGGGAGCTGTTTTCATCCAAAGGAATATCGATAAATCCTAAAGTTGTCCCCGGAAAATACGATGTTGTAATAGCATCCTTAACACCAGATGTATTGGAAATAAGGGTATTGATAAATGTTGATTTCCCAACATTTGTCGTACCTACCACATAAACATCTCCACCTTCACGGTAATGATCGATGGCTTGTGATAATTGCTGAATCCCTTGGTTTTTCTCTGCTGAGATTAAGTACACATCCTCAACCTCTAAGCCATTCTCTTTAGCTGAGCGTTTTAACCAATGTTTGACTTTCCCGTGGTTCACTGACTTTGGAAGGACGTCCATCTTGTTCCCTACAAGAATAACAGGATTGTTTCCAGTCAAACGCTTCAATCCTGAAATAAAACTTCCATTGAAATCGAAGATATCTACAAGCTGCACTACCAGCCCTTTTGTATCACTGATTTGGTTCAACATCTCCATGAAGTCATCATCTTGAAATGGAACGTCCTGCACTTCATTATAATGTTTTAAGCGGAAGCATCTCTTACAAATGATGTCTTCCCTTTCTAGTGCTGAAGCAGGTGCATAGCCTGCTTCTTCTGGGTTTGTCGTTTGAATGACGGCTCCGCATCCTTGACATTGTATTTCAGCCATCACTGATCTCTCCTCTGCCATGTAATCTTCCCTTTTCTTCGCATCCAATTTAATATCCGTCTTTCAATCTTTCTGTTGAACTTCGTAAAAAAACCGTCCGTTTCAACGATAGGAACAACTAAGATTGTATGGAAACCAGCAGAATTCCCGCCCAGGACATCGGTGAGCAGTTGATCTCCAATAACAGCTACTTCATCCTTCTTGAGCTTCATCTGCTTCTGAGCCTTCTTGAAAGCCTTCGATAATGGCTTTCTGGCACTATGGATAAACCTAGTGTCAAGCTGCTCAGAAAATAGCTTTACTCGCGTTTCATTATTGTTAGAAGCAATTGTAACCTGGATGCCGTGCTTGCTCATTTTATCGAACCATGCTTTGATGTCTTCTGTTGCATCCGGTTCATCCCAGGCGACGAGAGTATTATCTAAATCGGTAATGACACCTTTAATCCCTTTTACTTTTAAATGGTCAGGGTCGATATCAAAAACACTCGGTACATGTTCATCTGGTAAAAAGTTTTTAAACATCAATACAGTTCATCTCCTCATACAACCGCAAAATCTCCTTCACCATCATATACAAAATCGAAGCATGTTTCAAAAAGACTTACGATAAGAACAAAAATCGTTCGACAAATCCCGACAATCATAGGTTGTGGATAAGTTTATTCACATATTCCACACAGTAACTTCTTTGTTATCACTCACCTAAACCACTTTTTTCAAAAAGTTATCTACAATTTTATGTAGATAACTTCCATATTGTGGCGAAATAAGGGTCGTGATAAGGTAAGAATACATTAAAAATTCGAACGTTCAGTGATCCAATTTAAGCGGGAGGTGACTGTCACATGTGTGACAGCGGCATGAAGCAATTATCGGATTCCCTACTAATACAATCTTACCACAAAGCCATTGAACTCAATCTTTCAGATGAGTTTATTGAACAAATCAGACGGGAAATTAACTTGCGTTCCATCCAGCACCTATTAGATAAGCATATCTCACATGTAGGATAAATTTTACACTAAATGACAAATAATAGCTTTCCATTCGGAGAATACTCGTCCATCCAGCAGAGGACGAGTTTTTTTTATGACTTTTTTTATTTAGTTAAATGATGTCTTTCTTCTTATTTATAAGGACAAACTAAATAAGGCCTATCGGCGCATATCCCCGGTATGCTACAGTTGAATAATGAACCTTTTTTTGATTACAATTGAGTGAACACATCGTTACGATCATCCAAAATCCAATTAAAAATAGAGGAAAGTTACGTCAAAGGAGGAACATACCACATGTTGGTGGCTGTATTATTGCCCTTTATTATTGCAATTTTCATCCCATTTTTAAGTAAATGGAAAGAAAAAGTACACACAGGATTCTTCGTTACGATTGTACCTGTGTTGATTTTTATTTATTTTGCCCGCTTTTTAGGTACTGGTTTTGAACCGGTCGTCCAAAAGTACTCCTGGATACCATCCCTGGATATGAATATGGTCTTTCATCTGGATGGACTGAGCTTACTATTTGTTTTATTAATCAGCGGAATTGGCGCCCTAGTTGCCTTCTATTCGGTTTTTTACCTACATAAATCGGAGCAACTGGGACATTTTTATGTGTACTTCCTCATATTTATGGGCTCTATGCTGGGAGTTGTATTATCTGATAACGTATTTGCCCTGTACAGTTTTTGGGAATTCACTTCCCTATCATCTTTCTTATTGATCGGGTTTTGGAACTATAAGAAAGAATCAAGATACGGTGCATTAAAATCGATGCTCATCACTGTTTTTGGTGGGTTAAGTCTTTTGGGTGCTCTAATCTTCATGAGTGTATTAACGAACACGTCTAGCATAAGAGGAATGATCGATCAGCAACAGTTGATCCTTAACAGTGAATATTTCCCATTGATTTTGATTCTATTACTGCTTGGTGCTTTTACAAAGTCCGCTCAGTTTCCGTTCCACATCTGGCTGCCAGATGCTATGGAAGCTCCCACTCCGGTCAGTGCTTATTTACACTCGGCAACAATGGTAAAAGCCGGCATCTATCTGGTTGCCCGGTATTCCCCCATGCTTTCCGCTAATGAGTGGTTCTTTATCATTGTATCCATTGCAGGGATAGTCACATTATGCTGGGGTTCTTATATGGCTGTAAGACAAACAGACTTGAAAGGAATTCTAGCTTTTTCCACAATCAGTCAGCTTGGAATGATTATGGCTATGCTTGGTTTCGGTACAAAAGCCGCGATCTTTGGGGCTGTTTTCCATATTCTTAACCATGCTACGTTCAAAGGTAGTCTATTTATGGTAGCCGGTATTGTGGACCATGAGGCAGGAACTAGAGACATCCGTAAACTAGGCGGATTAATGACATTTATGCCTATGACAGCCACTCTTGCATTATTTGCTTCTTTCTCAATGGCCGGGGTACCCCTTCCATTCTTAAACGGGTTCTATAGTAAAGAAATGTTCTTTGAATCTTCGCTGCATTTGGAAGCAGCGAGTACCGGGATTGCTGGAATTTTACAAACGAGTATACCTTACTTAGCTGTTTTCGGTAGTATATTTACGTTCGTCTATTCCATGTACTTTTTCTTCGGTACTTTCCGTGGTCAATCTCACTTGAATGAACTGCCTAAGAAACCGCATGAGGCACCCATTGGTATGCTCATATCACCGATTGTTCTAGTCGCAGGTGTTGTTGTCATTGGCTTGTTCCCGAGTTTCATCAATGAGCCATTCATTGCCCATGCTGCTGAAGCTGTCAAAGGGGCCGCGTTAGAAGAGAAACACATATATTTCTGGCACGGATTCATCCCCCCATTCATTATGTCCCTTACAGTACTCGTCTTTGGTAGTATTTTGGCCCTTTCCAGAAAAGTATGGGCACCCGTGTACAATGTCGTACCCGGAGTATTAAGCATGAACAAAGTTTACGATGGTACCGTTGATCGAGTAGAACGATACTCTACTACGATCACAAAAGGATACATGAATGGTTCTCTAGGACGATATGTCCGACTGATTCTAGCAGCCATCATCGTCATTTCATTTGCCTTTATGGCGATGACGGGTGGATTTACATTGGATACATCTAATGTAGCGGAAATTACGGCTCCTGAAATATTTGTCGCCATTACGATGGTCATCGCAGCCATAGGAACCGCTCTTACCAATAACCGAATTGCCGCAATCCTTATTTTAGGTGTCGTAGGTTATGGATTGTCCATGTTATTCGTTCTATACCGAGCACCCGACCTAGCTCTTACTCAGTTGATTGTTGAAACGGTAACCGTCGCTTTATTCTTGCTTGTTTTTTATCATTTACCAAAGCTTCGTAAAAAAGATGAACCAGCAAGCACGAAGGTACTCAATCTCGTCATTTCTATCGGCTTTGGTGCACTAATGACAATGGTAGCCATTTCTTCTCACAGCAGTAAGTTCTTTGAGTCTATTTCTGATTACTTTACAGACAATTCATACAAGCTTGGCGGCGGGGACAACATCGTAAACGTCATCCTCGTAGACTTTCGTGGATTAGATACATTGTTTGAAATTGTTGTATTAGGGATTGCCGCTATGGCAATCTACGGATTAATCCGTTTAAGAAAGAACAAGGAGGAGGAATAATACATGGAAATTATTATGGCCATTCTTGCCGGCATTCTCTTCACAATGGGTGTCTACAACCTCCTTCAAAAACAATTGTTACGTATTATCATAGGAACAGGCCTCATTTCTCATGGGGCCCACCTGTTCATCCTGACAATGGGAGAGTTGAAAACAGGAGCACCACCAGTACTGACTGAAGGAGTAGAAAATTACACGGATCCGCTCCCGCAGGCGTTGATCTTGACTTCAATCGTCATCAGTTTCGGTGTTACAAGCCTACTACTTGTATTAGCTTATCGTGCTGCGAAAATTAACGGCACCGATAATATGGAGCAATTAAGGGGTAACGATTATGAGTAATTTAGCTGTATTGCCTATTCTGCTGCCTTTATTAGCAGGCATCTTCTTAGCTTTCATACACAAAAAAACAAAATTAGTTCGCATTTTATCCAAAGCTTTCGCGATTATTAATCTCCTCGTTGCCGGGGTGATTTTCATGCAAGTGAGAAACAACGGGAACATCGTCCTTGAAATGGGTAGCTGGGATGCTCCCTTCGGCATCGTCCTTGTCGCTGATCTACTTGCAATGACATTAGTTTTTACGACAAACATCATTGCTGTAGCTAGTGTTTTCTTTGCACCTCAATCCTTATCAGAAAAAGAAGAGTCCTTTTACTTCTACACTTTCTTCTTCATGTTGATTTCAGGAGTAAGTGGTGCATTTTTAACCGGAGATTTATTCAACCTTTTCGTGTTTTTTGAAGTCCTTTTGATGGCTTCCTATGGATTGATCGTACTAGGGAATGGGAAGGCACAACTTAGGGAATCGATTAAATATGTGTTGATCAACTTATTTTCTTCCATGTTGTTCGTCACGACCATCGCCTTTCTTTATTCGGTTGTAGGAACAGTCAACATGGCTCAAGCCGCTCAGCGTGTCCATGAAGTGGAACAGCAAGGGATTTTGACAACAATTGCTATTTTGTTCTTCTTTGTATTTGCAACAAAAGCGGCGGTCTTCCCTCTTTATTATTGGCTGCCACGGCCTTATATATCTCCAAATCCGGTCGTATCCGCTTTGTTCGGAGCTCTGTTAACGAAAGTAGGGGTTTACTCTATCTTGCGGACGTTCACCCTGATCTTCAATCAAGAGGTTGAATTGACACACACATTGTTCATTTACTTAGCCGCTTTGACTATGATTTTTGGAGTCGTTGGTGCTCTGTCAACAAACAATATCAAGCTGATTGTCGCGTATAATATTATACCAGCCGTAGGCTTTATGCTTATGGGTATAGGGATCTTTACAGAGGTTTCCATAACCGGGACTATCTATTACCTTGTTCATGATATGGTGATCAAAGGAGCACTCTTCATCCTGGTGGGAGCCACTGCTTATGTAGCGGGCACATCTGATCTTCGTAAAATGGGGGGCTTGATCCATCACTACCCTGTCCTCGGATGGCTTATGTTTCTAGCATCATTAGTTTTGGCTGGTATACCACCATTCAGTGGTTTCATTGGGAAACTATTATTGTTGCGAGGCGGACTAGGCGAAGAGGAAATTTTCATCGTCATTATCGCTCTCATTTCAAGTCTATTGATTCTATTCTCGATGATCAGGATTTTCATCAGTGGGTATTGGGGAGAAAAAATGGACATTCCTGTTCCTGAACGGAAAAAGAAAGGAAAACGGATGGCTCTTCCTGCTGCTGGGCTGCTTACGGTTTCCATTCTCCTCGGTGTAGGTGCTGAATGGTTTTTCCCGACAATAGAAATCATTGCTCAATACATGATGGATCCAGAACTCTATATTGATTCTGTGTTAAAGGAGTAGAAGCTGATGCCTTTACAAATCGTACTGAACATCATCATCGCTATGATGTGGATGTTCCTGAGTGAAACATACAATTTCACAACGTTCTTTGTCGGTTATATCTTAGGAATCATACTCCTCTTCGTCCTGCAGCGTTTTGTACCAGATTCATTCTATATGAAACGGGCGTGGAAGTTTTTCCTTCTAATTCTCTTGTTTATACGGGAGCTTGTCCTATCCAACATCGACATTGTGAAGCATGTCTATAAGCCAAAAATGGATATGCAGCCAGGGATATTCGCATTACCAATCGATGTGAAAACAAACTTTGAAATCACTCTTCTTGCCAACTTGATTTCTTTGACCCCGGGAACATTGTCGGTCGTCGTAAGTGAAGATCATACAAAAATCTTTATTCATGCGATGGATATGCCGGATGTTCAAGAATCTGTCAGCGAAATTAAAAATTCATTTGAAAAGCGTATCATGGAGGTGACCCGTTAAATGGAAGATATCCTTGATATGACACAAACATGGATCCAAATATCAGCTACCATCGCTGTTGTAACTGTAGCAATCTCCGTGATCCTCCTTTTGTATCGGGCGATCCTCGGCCCTACGAATCCTGACCGGGCGGTTGCCCTTGATATCATTGGAATCAATTTAATGGCCTTAGCAGGACTAATCGCCGTCCTGCTCGTAACAACAAGGTTTAATGATGTCGTCCTGCTGATTGGTATTCTTCTATTCATCGGTACGGTCGCACTGGCGAAATTCTTAGAAAAGGGTGTTATCATTGAGCGGGACATGGATTAATTTAATTTTCGACATCACCATATGTCTGTCGCTATTGATTGGTGCCTTTTTCCTTATTTCTGGTTCCATTGGGATTTTACGTTTTCCTGATGTGTACACACGACTTCATGCGGCGACAAAAAGTTCGACCCTGGGAGTGGCGGGAATTATGATCGGTGCATTTCTATTCCACTACGTAGAACATGACATTGTAAGTGGTAAGCTGCTTCTAGGAATATTCTTCGTCCTGTTGACTGCTCCTGTCTCCGGACATATGATTTCGAGAGCTGCCTACCGCGCCGGCGTTCCTCTTTGGGAAAAGAGTGTAAAGGATGAATACGCAGAAGTTCTCAAAGATGAGCAGAAGCGACAAGCACCAGACACATAATACGACATGCCCCCATTCTAATGGGGGCATTTTTTTCCCTTTATGAACATTATTTTTAACCATAGACAAGCACAGACAACTTCTCAAGGACATAAGTATGTTGTAGGCATTCGCCTAATCCTTGAGGAGGTGCGTCCTATGAGCAGTCTCATCGCTTCCATCCTTTATTTTTTCAAAGAGTCTCTCTTCTTCATGTCTTATGTAAAAAATCAGGCTTTTCCGAACCCCCTGCCTCCAGAAGAAGAAGCTAAACAGCTCCAATTGATGGCAGAAGGAAGTCATGATGCCAGGAACAAACTAATTGAACACAATTTACGGCTAGTTGCGCACATTGTCAAAAAGTTTGAAAACACGAAAGAAGACTTTGAAGACCTTATTTCTATCGGTACCATCGGTTTAATCAAAGGAATTGAGAGTTATTCGACAGGAAAAGGGACGAAACTTGCCACTTATGCCGCACGTTGCATTGAGAACGAAATTCTTATGCACCTCAGGTCGACGAAAAAAATGAGTAAGGACATATCGCTGCAAGATCCTATCGGCCATGATAAAGAAGGAAACGAATTAAATCTTCTTGATATTTTACAGGCAGATGTCACGGATATTGTGGAGGAAATCCAACTTCATATGGAATTAGAAAAGATCAAAGATTTCATCACTGTATTAGATGAGCGGGAAAAAGAAGTCATTATTTTTCGATATGGACTGAATCAAACAGAAGAGAAAACTCAGCGTGAAATTGCCAAAGAGCTTGGTATATCGAGGAGTTATGTCTCAAGGATTGAAAAGCGGGCATTAATGAAGATCTTTCATGAGTTCTACAAGCAGAGTAAACAAGGGAAGAATGGATAAAAAACAGCCACTACCATCTTATGAGAATGGAGTGGCTGTTTCATTCAGTCCTCTATGAGTTGACGTTTCCATTTTCTTATTTTCAGAGTCATGATAAATGCTGTCAAAAGAGCTATACCAATGACAGGATACAAAAACAAGTAAGCCTTTGTACCGTATTCATAAAGGCTAATCAGTGTACCTATATATAAATACGTGCTCATAATTAAAAGTGTCATTACGAACCGCTTGTAATCCATTACTTTCTTCTTTAACCATTGGGAAGTATTCAAAACGGCCCACCTCCTACTATGAAAATCCTAACATATGAGAATCATAGTGTCGGTGGAAATGATTGTCATTCGTAATTCTTAACCATTTCCATAATCATGACGGCTGCATTTTCAGCGGCTTTCGGTAAGAATTGATCAAAAGAAATGGACGATTCTTTACCAGCGATATCGGACAACGCTCGAATGACAACAAATGGTGTTCCATACTTATAACAAACCTGGGCGATCGCAGCGGCTTCCATCTCTGCTGCAATCATCTCTGGGAACTTACCACGAACAAAATCTACTCTGGCTTGATCTTGCATAAAGGAATCACCTGTAGCGATGATGCCTTTCGCTGCTTTAGCATCCGTTTTCTCAACAGCATCCATTGCTTGTTTTACAAGGTTTTCATCCGCAGTAAACATGTCAGGCATGCCTGGAACTTGACCATATTTATACTCAAAAGCTGTCACATCCACATCATGGTGTGTCACTAAAGAAGAAATGACCACATCTCCGACTTCAAGGTCTTTTGCAAAACCTCCAGCTGATCCTGTATTGATGACAGCATCAATGTTGTATTGTTCATGAAGAATAGTCGTAGCCATAGCAGCATTGACTTTACCAATGCCAGATTTTAATAGAACGACTTCTTTTCCATGCAAAAGGCCATCAACAAAAAGACTACCCGCCACCTCTTTCTCTGAGGCTACATCCATATTCGCTTTTAATAATTCAACTTCTTCATCCATTGCTCCAATGATTCCAATTGCCATAACTGAACTTCCTCTCTCAACCGTTTTTATTTTTTAAAATCTCAAGTTTGACTGGTTTATATCCTTGTCCTTCAATCCAGTCAATCTGTACCCTGAGGTATCCTGTCTTATTTTTGTCAGAGACCGTTGCCTTAGCTTTTTGATGGTGACCTCTATTACTTACATCCCAATAGATGATATTGTCTTCAGAAAGTCCTACAGCGCTTCTGATTGCCTTTTGTAACTCTTTGTAGTCCTGGGAACCTGATTGATAAGTAATCCGATGTTCACCGTTCGTCTCCATTTCTGTAGGAATAACCGGCCAATCTTTTGTGATGACACGCTCGACATTAGGGTCATCACTTTTTTCAATTTTCAAACCTTTTTCGTCTTCAATCGGCTTCAGCTCTTCGAATTCTTCAATGGAAACCTGTTGCTTATCTGATTTTTCCTCAGTATCTTCCTCTTGTTTATCTTTTTCTTCTTTGTCATTTTTGTCACTGGTCTCGCCGGCTTCCGCTTGAGAATCTTCCTTTGAACCTTGCTCTTCCTTTGTGACCTCTTCACTTTCTGTATCCTTTGCTTGCCCTTTTTGGTCCTCTCCACCGAAGACCATCAACCCGAAGAGTAACACCATGAAAACACTGCCTGCCCCTACAAGCCAAGTCAACATCTTCGTACCACGACGCTTTTTCTCATAACGACCTGAGCGGGAATACGGGGATTGTTTGTTTGACATGATTTCCTGCCTCCTTTTTACTCGCCGTTTATTATACATGAAGTTTTGATTGTTACCAATGCTTTCTTTTTCCTATCTCATTTCCCGGGCTATATTCCAAACCACATTATCGCTCCCTTTACTTGAAGACTCAGTTTCGAGATGTTTTCGGGCTTCGTTTGCCATATTGGGATTCAGGGGTGGCTGGGAAGCTACTCGCTTTCCTGTGGGGGAGCGCCGAGCTTCCTCGGACTACGTCCTGCGGGATCTCGCCTATCTCCTTCTCCCACGGGAGTCTCGCAGCTTCCCAACCACCCCATTCGATATAGGTGAGAAACGAACCCCTGTACTAAGAAGGAGATCTCCCACTATTCTCGTCGGCGAGAGTTAATATCATCCACTTCCCACAATCATATAATCTTATTTTCCCAGAAGTGGTTTCGAGAATCTTCCTTAGTAGTGGGGCGGAGGGGAATGGCGAGACTCCTGCGGGAAAAAAAGTGCAGGGTGAGACCCCTCAGGACACAGTCCGAGGAGGCTCACCGCGCTCCCGCAGAAAGCGAACTATTCCCCGCAGCCCCACCCACTCATCAAAAGTCTCGAAATCAAGTCTTCCACAAACCTGCCATATTCTTTAAGATGATCCGTATGTAGGCATAAAAAAAGACAGGGGGAATCCCCTGCCTTCTTTATTATTCGACTGTAATGATTTTTACGTCGATTTCTCCACCTGGTGTCGCGACTTTGACCTTGTCACCAACAACATGTCCAATTAAGCTTTGAGCCATTGGAGAGTCATTTGAGATTTTACCTTCAAATGGGTCAGCTTCTGCACTTCCGACAATCGTGTACGTCTCTTCGTCTCCATCTGGAAGCTCTTGGAACGTTACAGATTTACCCATGGTCACAGTGTCAGGGTTTTCATTATCATTTTCGATAATGACTGCATTTCGAATCATGTTTTCTACTTGTGTAATTCGTGCTTCTACAAATGCTTGTTCATCTTTTGCTGCATCGTACTCAGAGTTCTCTGATAGATCTCCGAAACCGCGAGCAATTTTAATCCGTTCTACTACTTCTTTACGTCGCTCTGTTTTTAAGTGATGCAATTCTTCTTCTAACTTTTGTTTACCTTCTTCCGTCATATAATAACTTTTTTCTTCTGCCATGGTCCAAATACACTCCTTTAAATACAAGAAAAAATGATGTCCTTAATATAGGAAATGAGCAGTACGACTGTACGCTCATTAAAGATGATTTACTATACTTTACCCGAGGACATTATGTTTTAGAACTACTAGTGAAAACTATGCCAGATTTTTGGTAGTATTTCAACTATTTTCTTTCGTCACTGATTGTCCTTTTTCGTATAGAACCGTTTGAATTTTCGTTGCCATAAGATCAATCGCCACGTGGTTTTGTCCACCTTCTGGGATGATGATATCCGCATATCGCTTGGTAGGTTCTACGAATTGCAAGTGCATAGGACGAACCACGTTGATATATTGTTCAATGACAGAGTCAAGTGACCGGCCTCTCTCATTAATATCTCTCATTAATCTACGGATAATTCTTACATCTGCATCTGTATCTACAAAAACTTTAATATCCATAAGATCTCTGAGGCGTTCATCTTCAAGGACAAGAATCCCTTCAACGATGATCACTTCTTTTGGTTCGACATGAATGGTTTCATCTGAGCGGGTATGCATCTTATAATCATAGACCGGTTTTTCTACAGGCTTTTGCTCAAGCAATTGTTCCAAATGCTCAATGAGAAGATCATTATCGAAAGCTAGAGGATGATCATAGTTTGTTTGTAACCTTTCCTCGAACGGAACATCACTTTGATCCTTATAATAATAATCTTGTTCTAGCATTAATAACGTCTTATCTGTAAAGCGCTGGATGATCGAACGAGTCACACTCGTTTTTCCTGATCCTGATCCTCCCGCTACTCCAATCACTACTGGTTTATCACTCATGCTCCTGGGTGCTCCTTTCATCCATTCCATTCTTATCTATAATTTCTCTTATGTTTCTTTCTTTTTAGTAATGGCAACCCCGTCTCCGATAGGGACAATGGTTGTATAATAATCAGGGTGTTGGACAAGCCACTCATTAAATTTCCTGATCTTATTAGCGATTTTCGCCATTCTTGGATTTGCTTCTGAATCGTCAGCAACAAAACCTTTAAATAGTACATTGTCAGAAAGAATGACGCCTTTGTCGGATACCATGGGGGAATACAAGTGGAAAAATTCTTCATACTTCCCTTTGGCTGCATCAATAAATAATAAATCAAACGGACCTTCTTCTTCAATGGTAGATGCTACCTCTAGGGCATCTCCTTTTATAACATGGATCTGTTCCTCGGCATTCATAGCCTTAATATTTTTTAAAGCATCCTCGTAACGCTGTTCATCACGTTCTACCGTTGTTATTTGACTACCTGGACAAGCTTCCAGCATCCGTAGCGCTGAATACCCAATGGCTGTACCGATCTCCAGGATTTTTTTTGGTTGTTGGATCCTGAGAAGCTGCATGAGAAAATCAATTCCTAATGGTTCCATGATTGGCACTCGCTTTTCTTCTGCATCGGATTCCATTTTCTTTACAGCTGTGGAAGGCTTTGAAAGCAATGACTGCAAATATTCTTCTTGATTCACCGGTTTTCACCCTTCCCATCATTTTTACATCCGATTTACAACCCCACTATTTTAACATAAAAAAAAGAAGGAATGCGAGTATCTTTTTGCATTCCTTCAAAAAACATGTTAATTAATATACTCATTTTTCAGTTGGTTATGTTCCTCTAGTGAACTGGCGTAATGAATTTCTCCACTACTATCAGCTAGGAAATAAAAATAATCATGATCCTTCGGTTTAGCAGCTGCCTGTAAAGAGTTCTCATTGAAGTTTGAAATCGGTCCGACAGGCAGTCCGGTGATATAGTAAGTATTGTATGGGGATTCGATTTCAAGATCTTCATACAAGACACGGTCTTTATGCTCTCCATGAGCGTAAAGCACGGTCGGGTCTGTTTGAAGCTTCATATCTTTATCCAGACGGTTCTGGAACACACCGGAAATCATTTTACGACTTTCTGCTGTTCGAGCTTCGTTTTCCAGAAGGGATGCCATCGTGACGAGATCGTGGACATTTTCAATCCCTTCAAGGTCTCCCATCTGATTGACATAAGGAAGGACAACCGCCTGGGTCTGATCCAGCATTTTCTTTACAATCTGATCAATGGTTGGATCCTCAACATAGACGTCATAGGTAGCAGCAAACAAATACCCTTCTAAAGGGTGGCGGATTTCTTCGTTCAATATATCCTCTGTCAATAGCTGAGGATATTCAGACATCTTTTCTTTAATATAGGCCTCATCATCCACTTTTTCCATGAATTCTTCTTTAGTAAATGGTAAATCTTCCGCATAAACTTCTGCGATCTGTTCAAGGTTACGTCCTTCGGGCACGGTCACTTTGTACACAGATTCTTTGACAAGCTTCCCTGTTTTTAACGTCTCAATAATTTCATTCAGCGTCATGGAAGATGTAAATTGATAATTTCCCGCTTGGAAACCGGATTCGTTTTTGAATTTAGTATAAAAGCGGAAAATTAAATCGTTTTTAATGATTTCATTCTCTTCAAGAATACTTGCTATCGAAGATGTTGAAGATCCCAAAGGTATTTCGACATTGATCTGTTTATCATTCTCCGGCTCTACAGGCTCTAAAGCAGATTTCACATAAAAATAGCCGGAAACCCCGCCGATCAAAAGAGCAAGAACCAAGACCGTGAGAATGATTGACACTATTTTTCTCACCGTACTCGCTTCCTCTATTCTATTTTTCAATCTTTTTTTATATTGATTTTTAAAGTCAGAATTAGACAACGGACTTCCCCCTTTCATCCGGTTCATTATACTATAAAGTGAAAGAATCTTTCTACATATTCCCTTAATTTTCTACAATGGGAAGAGACTCTTTATGTTTCATTCCATGGAATTAGAGGGTGTATGGAGGCGTATTCTACCTCAGAGTATAAGAAAAGCCTGCAGCTGATCGCTGCAGGCGGTAGGAATTATGTTAAATCTTCATCTGTCAACGTGTTCAACATTTCTTCAACCATTTCCCATTCATCATCGGATTCGATTTGGAATAGAGCAAGGTCATCCTCTTCGTTCCCTTTTTCTTCGTAACGGAAGGCAAAGACTTCTACTTCTTCCCCATCCTTTTGTTCAGCAGGGACCACTGCAATATAAGAATGTCCTGTTTGTTCAACATCAAATGTGAACAAGACCTCAAATAAATGCTCTTCCCCATTTTCATCAGGAATGATGATGCGTTCTTCTTTTTCTAGTGCCATATAAACGTCCTCCTTATTGTTTCGAATCCAAATAACTCTGTAAAATCATGACCGCAGCCATTTTATCAATGACCTTTTTCCGTTTTTTCCTGCTGACATCTGCATCCAGCAGCACGCGTTCGGCTGCCATTGTTGTTAAACGTTCATCCCAAAGATGTGTTTGGAGATGAAATTCTTCTTCTAGCCATGAGGCGAAAGTCTGGCTCGCTTCTCCGCGAGGGCCGACCGTACCATTCATATTCTTCGGAAACCCTACAACCGCTTCCGTCACGTCATGGTCACGTATGACTTCTCTTAACGGCTCTTTAGCCGTATTATAGTCCTGCTCGTCCCAACGGAGTGTGGTGAGGCCTTGGGCCGTCCAGCCCAAAGCATCCGATATGGCGATGCCAATCGTTTTTTCGCCCACATCCAATCCTATTTTTTTCATTCAATGCCCTCTTTATTCTCTTTGATGTAAGATTTAACCAGTTCTTCAATCAACTCATCACGCTCAATTTTGCGGATCAAGTTTCTGGCATCCTGATGACGAGGAATGTATGCAGGGTCGCCTGAAAGCAAATATCCGACAATCTGGTTGATCGGATTGTACCCTTTCTCTTGTAATGCTCCGTAAACAGATAGTAGTACGGATTGGACATCTTGATCAAACGGTTCTTCAGAGAAGTTGAACCTCATCGTTTTATCCATTGAACTCATTACAGTCACCTCGCACTTTGTAGTATTTACTCTATTATATACCTAATTCTTCGATAGGAAAAACTAGGCGTTTTGACTTGCATATTCCTTGGCATATTGTAGTGCTTCTGGAATTTTAGAAGCGTCTTTACCACCTGCTTGGGCCATGTCTGGACGGCCTCCACCGCCGCCACCACATCGGGTAGCTGCTTCTTTAATCAATTGACCTGCATGATATCCTTTTTCTACTAAGTCCTTCGATACTCCTGCAATCAATTGAACTTTATCTCCATTCGGAGCAGCTAAAAGGATCATTCCAGAGTCCAGTTTCTGTTTCAGATCATCAACCATGGTTCTGAGAGCATTCATATCTTTCACATCTACTTGCTTAGCAAGAACCTTCACACCATTGACTTCCTCCACTTCATCCAGAATATTGGAGGCCTCCATGTTTGATAATTTGGCACTTAGCGATTCATTTTCTTTTTGAAGATCTTTCATTTCTTTGTGAAGAGCTTCAATTCGTTCCGGCACCTGCTCAGGCTTCGTTTTCAACTGCTGTCCGGCTTTTTTCAGCAATGCTTCTTTGCCATTCATATACAAATAGGCATCCTTAGCTGTGACAGCTTCAATTCTTCTGGTGCCAGCACCAATTCCGGATTCTGAAATAATCTTGAACAAGCCAATTTCCGCTGTGTTCATGACATGACAACCGCCGCAAAGCTCAAGGCTGTAATCGCCAACCTGAACGACTCTAACCGTGTCGCCGTATTTCTCACCGAACAAGGCCATCGCGCCTTTAGCTTTAGCTTCTTCAATGGAATTGAGCTCAATGGAGACCGGAATAGACTGCCATACTTTTTCATTGACGATGGCCTCAATTTTCTCCATTTCTTCGTTCGTTACAGAACCAAAATGTGAAAAGTCAAAACGCAGGCGATCTGGAGCTACAAGGGAACCAGCTTGATTGACATGCTCGCCGAGTACATCTTTCAATGCTTGATGCAGAAGGTGTGTTGCGGTATGGTTTTTTACAATAAAGGAACGTCCACTTTGATCCACTTCTGCTTTGACTGTGGCTCCTTTTTCTACAGAACCTTGTTTAACGACCGCTTCATGCATATGCTGACCATTCGGCGCTTTTTGGACATTGGTAACTTCGACTACTGCAGATTCAGTTCTCAGGAAACCGCGATCGGCGATCTGGCCACCACTCTCCGCGTAGAAAGGAGTTTTGGATAGGAAAAGGTAAATGGTGTCGCCCTCTTCTGCATATCCACTGAACTCTTTGCCTTTAATCAATTCTACAATTTCCGTTTCGACTTGAAGGGTGTCATATCCGATGAATTCACTTTCGACGTGAACGTCACCAAGAACTCCATCCTGTACTTGCATGGAATCGGTCTTTTGACGAGCACTCCGTGCGCGCTCCCGCTGCTTTTGCATTTCGCTTTGGAAACCTTCTTCATCAATCGTGAAGCCAGCTTCTGCTACATACTCTTCTGTCAGCTCTTTCGGGAAGCCATACGTATCATATAAACGGAAGACCTCCGTTCCAGGGAACACGTTGCTTCCTTTTTCTGTCTCTTGTTTGATGATGGTGGAAAGAATTTGCAACCCATCATTCAATGTTTCATGGAAACGCGCTTCTTCTGTTTGAATGACGTTTTGAATAAAGGTTTCTTTTTCCTTCACTTCAGGGTAAAAGTCGACCATGATTTTAGAGACTTCAGGAACTAGTTTATACATGAACGGTTTGTCGATCCCGATCTGCTTTGCAAACCGTACAGCTCTACGCAGCAGACGACGCAACACGTATCCGCGCCCTTCATTCGAAGGCAGAGCTCCATCACTGACAGCGAATGTCACGGTTCTCATATGGTCTGCAATCACTTTGAAGGAAGCATCTGTATCGAAGCTGTCTCCATAGTTTTTGTCAGCCATTTTTTCCGTCGCTTCAATAATCGGAAGGAATAAATCTGTTTCAAAATTCGTTTCCGTTTCTTGAATAACACAAACAATACGCTCAAGACCCATTCCTGTATCAATGTTTTTCTTAGGAAGTGGTGTATAAGTATCATCAGGGTTGTGGTTGAACTGAGAGAAAACCAGATTCCAAATTTCCAAATAGCGTTCATTTTCTCCACCAGGGTAAAGTTCTGGATCATTTGCATCATTTCCGTATTTTTCTCCACGGTCATAAAAGATCTCTGTGTTAGGGCCACTAGGTCCTTCTCCGATATCCCAGAAATTTTCTTCAATGCGGATGATGCGCTCTTCATCTAGTCCGATCTTGTCTTTCCAAATTTGGTAAGCTTCATCATCTTCCGGGTGTACGGTTACAGATAGCCTTTCTGGATCAAACCCAATCCATTGTTCACTCGTAAGGAATTCCCAGGCCCATTCCATGGCTTCTTCCTTAAAATAATCTCCAATTGAAAAATTACCGAGCATCTCAAAGAAGGTGTGGTGTCTGGCCGTGAAGCCTACATTTTCAATATCATTCGTACGGATCGATTTTTGTGCATTTACGATACGCGGGTTTTCAGGAATGACTCGACCATCGAAGTATTTTTTCAATGTTGCTACACCACTATTAATCCATAGAAGTGTAGGGTCTTCGTGGGGGACGAGTGACGCACTTGGTTCTACGCTGTGTCCCTTCTCTTTAAAGAAGTCAAGAAACAATTGACGGACTTCTGCTGATGTTAATGATTTCATTTTCAATAACCTCCTCAGTTTCATCGTTAATATAGAGACCGTTCCGGACGACGAAGGAACAAAAAAACCCCGTCCCTGCCTTTAGTATCGGCAGGGACGGGGTTTTGTTTCCGCGGTACCACCCTGGTTATAGACAATTCACGTCTATCAGCTTGAATGCCTGTAACGGGGCATGAACCCGGCGGGAATTAACCGCACTCCGGAATAGCTTTCAACAACCTCCATGCAGTGCGTTTTTCAGCCTGGAACGCACCTCTCTGCTCATGAACAAATTGCCTACTTTTTTCCTTCATCGTATTCTATCGTCCTTAGAGTCTTTGCTAAGCGTAATTATAGATAACTGTTGTTCATCTGTCAATATTTAACCTTCCTGTACGGATTTCAGACGCCACTACTTTCAAACAAGTCAATACAGGAACCGCCAAAATCAGTCCGGGGATCCCGGCCACCTCTCCGCCCACTAGTAAGGCCAGGATGATGAACAAGGGGTGGATATGGATACTCTTACCCATGATATACGGAGAAAGGAGATTTCCTTCAACCAATTGAATGATCAGAACGACAGCTAATGTAAGAAGGAGTGTATTCACACTGACAGTAAGAGCAACAATAACGGCAGGCCCCGCTCCAAGAAGAGGACCAAAATAGGGAATGATATTGGTCAGGCCGGCAATTAAACCTAAAACCAAGGGGTAAGGTAGATCAATCAACCAAAAACCCGCGGTAGCTAATACACCAACAAATAAACTGATCAATAGCTGCCCTCGAATATAGCCTCCTAGAGAATGATTCAACTCTCTAACCAATCGCTTGGACTCCTCGTGCCATTTAGAAGGAAGTAAAAAAACTAGAGTTTTTCCTATGCTCTTATAGTCCTTCAGAAAATAAAAGGTCATCACAGGCACAACAGCCAGAAGAACAATCATGTTAAAAATCCCGCTAAGACCAGCTAGTAGGGCTAGCACTCTTCCGCTCACCCATTCTTCAAAGCTTGCAAAACGGGCATCCACTTCATGATGCAGACCATCCGGTAACTTTTCTGTTTGGGCATAAAGCTGCTTTGTCCAATTTTGATAGGACTCAACCAAATAAGGCAAATGCTCATTCAGAAGTTTCAATTGATCAAGCAAACGTGGAATCCCTTTATACAGTCCAAAGGCCGTCAACGAAAAGAACAGCACAAAAATCACAAGTATGCTGACCGTACGGGATAGGCCAAGATCCTCAATCGCGTGGACGAGTGGATGCAGCAAAAGAGACAAAACGAGAGCGAGCAAAAATGGCAAGAGTACTTTACCCATGACGATGAGGACACCGTCATAATATGGAAACAACCAGGCTAGCAATAAGAGAGAAAGTAAGATAATAAAAAAGATGGTGAATCTCCGCAACCATTTAGAGGAGCGATCACTCATGAATCATCAAGATCCTTGCTGATAAAAAATATCATTCAAAGAACTTAAACTGCCATCTTCCTCAATTTGGTTGATATTCATTTTCCCATCTTCAATCGTTAGTTCCAGGCAACAATTCCAACAATAGTATTGTTCGTTACCGATTTTCCCAAGGTTCTTATTATTGCAGTTCGGACATCTCATCGGACATACTCCTTTTTTTTACCAAATAGTATGTCCACGATAATGAGATTCATACATTACTTGAGTTGTTGGGTAACCCATTCGATCCCTTCATCGACATCTTCTTCAGAAGGATTTGTGTGCGGGGTGTGCTCGAGTATGAAATATTTGTCCCTGCCCTTAGCCAGAAGCTCTATACAAGGCGCCATATCAAAGGCCGTGCCTTGTTTTTCAAAATTCGGGTGAATGGGTCTCCAAATATACCCTTCATCAGTGAAACGGACGTTATGCATATGTACGACTTTTGTAAATGGAAGAAGCGGTTCGATATACTCTCTCCACTTGTCTCCCACTGCAATCCTATAATCTCCGATATCGATACAAATACTCAGCCCGTATTTTTCCCAGAGTTTCATAGGAAAATCATACAAGTACTGAATGCCTGCAGGTGATTTATTTTGGCCGAGTTTTGGTTCACACACAATCGGAATTCCATACAATTCCTGTAAGTGATGTAAAAACTGCAATCCTTCCTCTATCTTTTCGTGCGTAAACTCCGCCTCAGCTTTGAAGTAAGGAAAATGAACAAGGACATAGGAAGCCCCTGATCGAGCCGCTTCCTGCACTTCCTTTACAAACAATTTCCTCGCATGGGACGGTTCCATTTTCACTTCTTCTAAAAGGTCATACTTGCTGTTTTCTCTGAAGTGAGGAACATGAATACCAAAACTAACTTTGTTCTCTCTGGCTAAACTCAAAAAGGAGAGGTAGGAATCTCTGTCCCCAAACTCTCCTATTTCCACATGAGGCAATCCTTTATCAAACAGCTCTGGAAACCGGTCACGATGGGACAAGATGGTACTTCCAGACAACCCAATAGAATGAGCCAAAACGTTCCCTCCTACATAAAATCATATGGTGACAACTGCTCTTCCTCTTCTTCTGTGTCCACTTCAGGCGCTGATTCTTCCTGGAGTTTCTCTTTCAACCTGGTATATCTCGTATTTGTATCGGTCGTTCCCACACCGTCAAGAAAAGCGGCAGGGTCGCCGCAAATGATGAGAGACTGTTTGGATCTTGTAATAGCCGTATAAATTAGATTCTTTCTCAACATTCTACGGTAACTTCTTACGATTGGCAGAATAACGATGGAAAACTCACTACCTTGTGATTTATGGATGGATGTACAATAGGCGTGCATAATACTGTTCAAGTCTTTTTTTGGATAAACTACTTCTTTTCCTTCAAAATCGACGACTACCTGCTCAACGCCATCGACGTTTTCTTCCGCTCGGAAAATCGCTACAATCTCACCGATATCTCCATTGTAAACACCATCTTCCGGCTGATTTACCAATTGGATGACCTTATCCCCTTTTCGATAGGTCACATCGAAGTGCCTCAAGTCGCGTTTTTGTTTACTTTTCGGATTGACCGTCTGCTGGATGCTTTCATTTAACTTATGAATCCCCACGTCTGTACGGTACATCGGCGCAAGTACTTGAATATCTTTCAAGTCATTCCCCTTGTCCAACGCTTTTTGAACAATGTTTGTCACGAGATCACTTAACTGGTGTTCTCTTGCTGGGATAAAGTTGAAATCATGATCCTTTTCAAGAGAGGCAGAAGTACAAGCATCCTTTTTTATTTCATGAGCAAGCTGGATGATTTTCGAACCTTCCTTTTGACGATAGACTTCTGTTAACTTCACAGAAGGAAGCGTGTGAGAAGCCAGGAGGTCAGCAAGCACCTGGCCAGGCCCTACCGAAGGCAGTTGGTCTTCGTCTCCCACTAGCAAGACCTGCATATCATCAGGAATGGCACGGAACAACTGGTTAGCAAGCCAAATATCGACCATCGAAAACTCATCGATGATCAATACACTCCCTTCCAGTGGGTTGTTCTGATTGCGTTCAAAGGAGTCATGCCCATCCCACCCAAGCAAACGGTGGATAGTGCTTGCCGGAAGCCCCGTCGATTCTGTCATCCTTTTTGCCGCTCTCCCTGTAGGTGCTGCAAGAACGAATGGAAATGGCTTGTCACTATCATAATCTCCGGGATCAATAGAAAGATCGTTCAATTCTGCATACGTATGGATGATTCCTTTAATAACTGTAGTTTTCCCCGTTCCCGGTCCACCTGTTAAAATCATCAATTTGGAATGAAGAGCTTTTTCGATGGCAGTGAACTGATCTTCCCCATAGCTCATCGCTTCCTCTTCTTCCAGATCCCCGATGATTTTCATCAAATCTGCCTGTGTATGGGCTGCATCAACCTCTTTTTCTTGAATACGATCCACATGACCACAAAAGCCATTTTCGGCAAAATATAGTGTCGGAAGGTAGATACGTTCCTCTTCAATATACACAAAACGTTCCTCACCAAGGTGGATCATTTGCTCAGATAGCTGTTCAAAAGTAATGGCCGGATCGGAACCCTGATTCAAAAGCTGTTCAACCTGGACGAGACACTCTTCTGTAGGTAAATAAACATGACCCGCACTCATACTTTTTTGCATCATATACAAACACGCCGCCCGAATCCTTGTGGGATGATCATGGGAAAGGTTCTGCATCTTCGCCATTTCATCCGCTCGATGAAAACCAAAACCATCCACATGGAAGACGAGCTGATAAGGGTCCTCTTCAATGATGGCCATCGTTTGATCCTTAAAGGCTTCATAAATTTTCTGAGCAAGCTTCAAACCAAATCCATATTGGGACAAATGAATCATGACGTGCTCGAACCCTTGATGCTCTTTTAAGGCTTCATATAGTTGATCCGCTTTTTCTTTAGGGAGCTTTGGAACAGTGTCCAGCACATCACGGTTTTCCAGTATCCTCGATATCGCTTGTTCTCCTAACTCATCTACGATTCGTTCGGCCGTTTTTTTTCCGATGCCGTGAAAAAGGTCGCTGGACAAGTAAAGGACGATTCCATCTTTCGTTTCAGGCAGGACACGATTGTACATGTCGACCTCATATTGCAGCCCGAATTTCTTATGGTTTTTGAATTCTCCATAAAACATATACGTTTCGCCTTCTTCCAAAGGAGAAAAATGCCCTTTGATCACAAGGGACTTTTCCTCGAAAACTTCATTTGTTTCCTTAACATTAATGGAAGCGATCGAAAAGTGCTCGGATTCATTATGAAAAATCATCCGACTCAATTCCCCTTTGACGTACGGACGTTCTTCATTCGAATCTTGAAAGAGCGATTGTTGAGTCATGACCATCGAACTCCTCTACTCGTTTAACGCTTGTTCAACTTGCCCCTTAGCATGTGCTGCCAGCATATGCTCAGGATTAATTTCCAAAGCTTTAGAAAAATGCTCCAAAGCTTTCTTGGCATTCTCCTTATGAAGAGCAACGACACCAAGGTTATAATGCGCATCACTGTGTTGTTCTTCTAATTGTAGCACATGGTTCATCACTTGTTCAGCCTGATCAATCTGTCCATTTTGAGCCAGGCACAAGCCGTATTGGAATTGGACATCAACGTCTTCCGGGGCGAGTTCTGAGGCTCTAAGAAGATAAGGCAGAGCAAGTTTTACGTATTCTTGATGGATGAATGTCATTCCTAACATGAAGTGGACATCCGCTTCATCCAGCCCATGCTGAATCGCCTGGATGAACTGTTCCTGCGCTTTTGTGTACTTCTCCTGCTCATAGTACACGTTACCTAGACCATAGTAGGCGGTTGCGGCCGTCTCATCCAATTCGATGGCACGGAGAAAGAAGCGCTCTCCTCTTTCATGATCATTCATATGTGTCAGCAAATTACCGAAGTTGATATACCCAACAGGCTCTTTTGGATTCTCATCAATGGCCTCCGTAAACAGCTTCGCTGCCTCCTCATAATTATGGTTTTGCATCTGTTCAATTCCTTGCTTTAGTTTATCCATTCTCAAAATTCTCCTTCCCATATTCTCCTTGATCGACATTTTCATGCCACCTAACACATTACTAACAGTGTTATCTCACTTTTTCCTTATCCTCATAAAAAAGTCATGTCCAAAAGATACGGACATGACTTTTTCATTCTATCCTACATAAGTGATCGCTTCATCTTGTTTGAGCACGACATCGATTGTCGCTCCACCTAAGCAAACTTCTCCATCGTAGAAGACGACCGCCTGCCCTGGGGTGATGGCACGTTCTGGTTCGTCAAACATGACTTTCCACGTTCCATCTTCCATAGGGTACACCGTCACTCCACTATCTTCTTGGCGGTAACGGAATTTAGCGGTGCATTTGAATGATTCAGTCGGTACATCTCCTTTTGTCCAACTCGCTTCAGAAGCGATGAGACCGTCAGAGTAAAGTGCATCATGATGGAACCCTTGCCCAACGTAGAGAATATTATCTGCAACATTCTTACCTACAACGAACCATGGATCTCCAGCTCCTCCAATGCCTAACCCTTGACGCTGACCTAATGTGTAGTACATCAAACCATCATGCTTCCCTTTCACTTCACCATCAAGAGTTTCCATATTACCTGGCTGTGCCGGTAAATATTCACTTAGGAACTCCTTGAAGTTACGCTCGCCGATAAAGCAAATCCCTGTGGAATCCTTCTTTTTAGCTGTGGCTAGACCATGCTCTTCAGCAATCACACGCACATCTTTTTTCTCAAGATGGCCTAGTGGAAACATTACTTTAGAGAGCACTTCCTGTGATAGCTGGTTCAAGAAGTACGTTTGATCTTTATTGTGATCGACTCCACGAAGCATTTCATACGTGCCGTCGTTTTCACGGACTTGCGCATAGTGGCCTGTCGCCAAATAATCTGCACCAAGAGACATCGCGTGATCCATGAACGCTTTGAATTTGATCTCTTTGTTACACATGACATCTGGATTCGGTGTTCGACCTTTTTTATATTCATCAAGGAAATACGTGAACACTTTATCCCAATACTGTTTCTCGAAATTCACTGCAAAATACGGAATATCCAACTGGTTGCAGACGCGGATGACATCTTCATAATCTTCCGTAGCTGTACAGACACCATTCTCATCCGTATCATCCCAGTTCTTCATGAAAATACCGACGACGTCATAGCCTTGTTCTTTCAATAGTAGAGCTGCAACGGAAGAATCGACCCCGCCACTCATACCAACGACTACACGTGTATCCTTAGGATCTTTCATTTCTTACACCTTCCTTTATCAAGCCAGACGTTTGATAATTTGACTGACTCTTCTTGCTGATTCTGTTATATCATCTTCATTATTTGCTAGTCCAAAACTGAACCGAATCGAATTTGTCGTTTTCGGATGGTCGGAACCAAACATTGCTGAAAGAACGTGAGAAGGCTCTACAGACCCTGCTGTACAGGCACTTCCACTAGAGGCAGCGATCCCTGATAAATCAAAGTTCGTGAGCAGTGTTTCCACATTCATTCCCGGAAAACTGATGTTTACGATTGATTCTATTGTTTTCTCATGAGACCCGTTCACTTCGAATGAAATGTTCTCTTCCTTCAGTGTTTGAAGAAAGAGCTGCTTATAATGAAGGTATTTTTCTTTATACGTCGAACGCTCAGCTTTCATAATCTCTACAGCTGTCTTCAACCCTTGAACGGCGGGGATGTTTTCTGTACCTGCTCGTCTTTTCCGTTCTTGTTCTCCACCATATTGAAGCGATTCAATCACTGTGCCTTCACGGATATACAAAAATCCGATACCTTTCGGGCCATTGATCTTATGACCGGACACCGCCATCAAGTCAACGCCAAGTTGTGAAACATCAATATCCATCAGACCGTATGCCTGTACGATATCAGAATGAAAATAAGCCTGGTGTTCCTTTAACTCAGCGGCTATTTCATCAACCGGCTGAATGGCTCCCGTTTCATTATTGACCATCATGATGGAGACAAGAATGGTATCTTCACGAAGCGCATCTTTTACATCATCCACTTTTACGATCCCATGCTCATCCACAGGCAGATAGGTCACTTCAAAGTCATGAGACTCCAAGTATTCGACTGCATGTAATGTAGCATGATGTTCAATCGAAGTGGTAATGATATGCTTGCCTTTGGATCGATTGGCTCTTGCCGTCCCGATGATCGCTAAATTGTCCGCTTCGGTTCCTCCGCTTGTAAAAACAATTTCCTTCTCATTCGCACCGAGGCCATGGGCAATTCTTCTACGCCCTTCGTCCAAAATCCGACGGGCTTTCCTTCCAAACTGATGAACACTAGACGGATTACCAAATACTTCTTTGTAAACAGGCATCATTTCTTCGATCACTTTGGGATGGACTGGTGAAGTCGCCGCATGGTCCAAATAAATTGACTTCATCTTTTCACCTCCGACCATTAAATATAAAACATATAAGCATCCTGAGTCTGATCATCGACATGATCTTTCAAGTCTTCAAGAGTCGTAGTATCAAGTACATCTTTCACTGCATCTCTGACCCTCTTCCACAAGGCTTGCTTGGCAGGCTCTTCATTTTCAATACCTTCGACAGGGGTGATCGGTCCTTCCAGGACACGAATCACATCTCCTGCTGTAATCTCATGAGGAGCCTTCGTGAGCATATATCCTCCATAGGCACCACGAACACTTTTCACAAGACTTGCGTTTCGCAATGGAGCGATCAACTGCTCCAGATAATGTTCGGATAAGTCATTGTCTCTTGCAATCTGTTTCAAAGAAATAGGACCGTCTCCATATTTCCTTGCCAATTCAATCATGATGGTTAGCCCGTAACGGCCTTTGGTAGATATCTTCATACATGTCACCCTTCATTATTAAAAACTGTAGCCATGTTTTCGCCTGTGGTAAGGTATATTCAACGAATGTACCTAGAAACAGAGCAATAAATACTGTTCCTGCTCCAACCGGCCCTCCAAGGGCAAAGCCTAAAACGGCTACGATGATTTCAATTCCATTTCTAACACTCGACACTTTCCATCCTGTTGCCTTTGTAATCAGTAACATAAGACTATCTCGGGGGTCCTGCTCCAATTTCAGGTGCAACATACACACCAATTCCTAGAGCAATGACAAACGTTCCAGATATAAAAATAAACAATTGCATAATCAATGTTTCAGGTTCTGGCAATAGCCAATTAAAGAAATCAATAAAAACACCGATGAGGATCATATTCAAGATTGTCCCTACCTGCGGCCACTTTTTTTGTAAAACCGAACTAGTCAGAACGATCAGCAATCCTGCGATAATCGACCAGGTCCCTACGGTAAGACCCAGTTGAAGAAATAGACCATAATGAAAGACATCCCATGGTCCAATTCCAAACTCTTTCACCTGCATTGTCATCGAAATGCCAAGGCCCAGGATGACTAAACCAATAAAGAAAAAGCTCCAGCGAATGAAGTTTTCGCGCTTTTTCCTTTGTAAATAAGTCATGGCCATCTTCCTCTCTCTATCATACCAAACGCTATTATAGCATGAATGGCAAGTCCCTTGCATTTTCCTAAGAATCATTCTACGCTTACAATCATAACTGTCAAAAGGAGAATGTTCTATGAGTCAGCAACCACTTGCTTTTCGATTGCGACCAGCTAATATAGATGAAATTATCGGACAGTCCCACCTCGTCGCCGAAGGAAAAACCATCAACCGTATGATCAAGGCTGATCGCTTGGCATCAATGATTTTATTCGGGCCACCTGGGACAGGGAAAACTTCGATGGCGACCGCACTTGCCAAAAGCTTAAATATCCCTCATAAAACGTTGAATGCGGTAACCGATAAGAAAAAAGATATGGAGATCGCTGTTGAAGAAGCGAAGATGCACGGGCAACTCGTCTTAATACTTGATGAGGTCCACCGCCTGGATAAAGCAAAGCAGGATTTCCTTCTGCCTCACCTGGAAAGCAATCGCTTGACCATGATCGGTTGTACAACAAGCAATCCCTATCATTCCATTAATCCCGCGATTCGAAGCCGTTGTCATTTATTTGAACTGTTTCGATTAGATAGTGATCATATCAAACAAGCCATTTACAGGGCGCTCGAGGATCGTGAAAAGGGGCTTGGTCACATGAACATCCAAATTACGGACGAAGCTCTTAACCACTTTGCTCAATCTTCCAATGGCGATCTGCGCGCCGCTCTGAATGGGTTGGAACTGGCCGCTTTTTCTACACCTGCTGATGAAAATGGGTTTGTAAAGATCAACTTAGAGGTTGCCGAAGAATGTATGCAGAAGAAAAGTTTCTCACACGATAAAGATGGAGATGCTCACTATGATGTCCTCTCAGCCTTTCAAAAATCGATTCGGGGCAGTGATGTCGATGCTTCCCTTCATTATTTAGGCCGATTAATCGAAGCTGGAGACCTTGATAGTATCGCTAGAAGATTAGTAGTCATTGCATACGAAGATATTGGTCTCGCCAACCCCCAGGCAGGGCCTAGAGCCCTGTCTGCCGTGGAAGCAGCAGAGAGAATCGGGTTTCCTGAAGCACGCATCCCATTAGCGGTAGCTGTAACTGAGCTTGCTCTCTCCCCGAAATCCAACAGTGCATACAAAGCACTTGATGCGGCGCTTGCTGATATTAGGAATGGAAAAAGCGGAGAGGTTCCTCAACATTTAAAAGACTCTCATTATAAAGGAGCAGAAAAGCTAGGAAGAGGGATTGATTACAAGTATCCTCATAATTATGAGAATGCATGGGTGAATCAGCAATATCTTCCAGATTCCATAAGAACACGTCAGTACTATGAACCAAAACGGACGGGTAAATTCGAACAAGCTCTTGAGCAAGTTTATAGTAAAATAAAAAAGCAAAAGTCTACCTGAGTATATTTCCATTTCTTCTTGGCTACACTACTACTAAATCTGACAAACTATTATCTTAAAAGGTAAAATTAGGAGTGGTGAATATGCCTAAAGTAAGACAAGATGCTTGGTCTCATGAAGATGATCTTTTATTAGCAGAAACCGTCCTGAGACACATACGCGAAGGAAGCACACAATTAAAAGCTTTTGATGAAGTCGGCGATATTTTGAATCGAACTTCCGCAGCCTGTGGGTTCAGATGGAATGCAGAAGTCAGACAAAAATATGAACAGGCCGTTGAGCTTGCGAAGAAGCAACGAAAAGAGAAGAAGCGGAAAGAAGCGAAGCAGCAACCCGTCTATCAAAGACCACAGGCCCCTGTTTTGTATCAAGCAGAAATAGAGGAAGATGACTACCTACTTCCTGAGCCCGCTACCTCGGAAAATCATGAAGAGAAAACGTCTTCTCATGAATTTGATTTAGAAGACGTGATTGCATTTTTAACAAACCTTACGCAAGACAGTAAACAATCTGGTTCTCTTCAAAACCGCCTTTCAGAACTAGAGCGTCAAAATAAAGAGTTAGTAGAACAAAACCAGCAATTAAATGGCCAACTTGAAGCTATGACCGAAGATTACCAGGCCTTGATTCAAATTATGGATCGTGCTAGAAAAATGGTCATGTTTGATGACTCTGAGCATGCTTATAAACCTCAATTTCGTATGGAGAAAAACGGGAATCTAGAGAATCTTGCACGTTAACCAGTAAAAAACTGAGCGTCTAAACGCTGGAGATGTATGTCTCTTTCATAAGTAAATAGGTAGACAGGTGTTTTTTATCATTTGAAATACCATTAATAAAAGCGTTTCCCTGACAGGGAAACGCTTTTTTTGCTCAACCATTATTCACTCTTCTTCATTTCAGATCAATTAAAAAAACCAATCCCAATTGTGCCGTCGTATCATGAGTTTTGAACCCGCTCTAGGCAGGTGGGTGCCCTGTTCCACATTTCTTGCGTCCTCCCATCAATGATGGTTAAGAGGCATGCATTCCATATGGAAACACCAGGCTCCCGTTTCAAAAATGTTCGGTCAAAACGTACATTCGAACAACGTACACATCAGGATTGGTCTCTTTAATTTTGTAATGTAATCTTAGCATATAACCTAAACAGAATCAACAATTAACCAGCACATTTATTCATCTGAGTCAGACTGACTAGATAACTTCAACTGCAGGTGAAGTTCATCCAGCTGTGCTTCACTTACAGGGCCCGGAGCGTTTGTCATTGGATCTTGGGCTGACGCCGTTTTCGGGAACAAGATGGTGTCACGCAAGTTCGTACGGCCAGCTAGTAGCATGACGAGCCTGTCCAGTCCAAAGGCAATCCCCCCGTGCGGCGGCGTACCGTATTCTAATGCTTCAAGAAGGAACCCAAACTGTTCGTTCGCTTCTTCCTGACTGAAACCAAGCACCTCGAACATTTCCTGCTGCATTTCTTTTTCAAAAATACGCAGGGAACCTCCACCAAGTTCGTAACCATTTAGGACGATGTCATAGGCTTCTGCTCGGACGTCTTTTGGATTTTTCTTCAGTTCATCCATACGGCCGCCTGCTGGCATCGTAAACGGGTGGTGCGCCGCATGATATCGGCCTTCATCTTCATCATACTCAAATAGCGGCCAGTCCGTCACCCAAAGGAAATTGAACTTGGTCTCATCAATCAAGTCTAATCGACGGGCAAGCTTTTGACGTAAAGCTCCTAGACTGTCATGAACAACGGAAGTCTGATCCGCTACAAAGAGAAGAAGGTCCCCATCTTTTGCAGCCAATTTTTCTTTGATCGATGCCGTCTCTTCTTCAGAGAAGAATTTCGCAATCGGCCCATTGAACTCCCCGTCTTTCACTTTCAACCATGCCAATCCTTTGGCTCCATATACTTTGACATCCTCTGTCATTTTATCAATATCTTTTCGGGAAAACTCATCGGCTTTTCCTTCCACATTAATGGCGCTTACTTGGCCCCCGGAAGCCACCGCTCCGCTAAAGACTTTAAAACCGGAATCCTTCACATCGTCAGACAAATTCACTAATTCAAGACCGAAGCGAGTATCGGGCTTGTCAGAACCGTACCGTTCCATCGCCTCATCATAAGGCATACGAAGGAACGGGGTTTCGATTTCCTGGCCTTTCACTTCTTTCATGACGCGCTTCATCATACGTTCAGTCAGGGCCATGATATCTTCTGTTGTCATGAATGAAGTCTCAATATCCACTTGTGTGAATTCAGGCTGACGGTCAGCACGCAAGTCTTCATCACGGAAACAACGGACGATCTGATAATACTTCTCGAACCCAGACATCATCAACAGCTGCTTGAAAAGCTGAGGAGATTGAGGCAATGCATAGAATTCACCTTCATGAACCCGACTCGGAACAAGATAGTCACGTGCTCCTTCTGGTGTACTCTTCGTCAACATCGGTGTTTCCATATCCAGAAATTCTTCTTCGTTCAAGAAATTACGGATCGACTGAGTCGTTTGATGACGCATTTTAAACGTCTCCTGCATTTCCTTTCTTCTCAGGTCCAAGTAGCGGTATTTAAGACGAAGATCTTCAGATACCTCTGACTGATCTTCAATCATGAACGGAGGCGTCTTCGCTTTGTTAAGGATCGTCAATTCCTTTGCAGCGACTTCAATCTCTCCCGTGCCTAGATTGCTGTTAACGGTTTGAGCGTCTCGTGCAACAACCGTCCCTTTAACTTCAAGGACATATTCGCTGCGAACATTCTCAGCCTTCTCTAAAGCTTCCCCTGAAGTCTCAGGATTGAAAACGACCTGTACTAAGCCTGAACGGTCTCTTAAATCGATGAAAATTAAACCACCTAAATCACGGCGTTTTTGTACCCATCCATTAAGTGTGACCTCTTGTTCCAGATGTTCTCTGCGTATAGATCCACATTTTGTTCTTTCCATCTTATTTGCCTCCTGTCAGTTCTTTCTTCATATGGTCGATGATGCCATCAAGAGCCACCTCTTGCTGCTCTCCTGATGTCATGTTTTTTACATTAATGACCCCATTTTCAAGTTCCTGATCTCCGAGGACAAGTACAAATTTACTGCCAAGACGATCAGCTGCTTTAAACTGGGCTTTCATTTTTTTCCCTAAGTAATCCTTGTCCACTTGTACACCAGCACGACGTAATTCATCTGTTAACTTGACAGCTGTACGATTCGCCTCATCGCCAAGTGAAACAAAGAACACATCTAAGCCTTCATCCGTAGGGAGTTCCACGTTTTCTGCTTCTAATGCCATCAACAAGCGTTCAATACTCATGGCAAAACCGATTCCAGAGGTTTCAGGACCGCCCACTTCTTGAACTAAACCTGTATAACGACCACCACCGCTCAGTGTAGTAATAGCACCAAAACCTTCAGCTTCACTCATAATTTCAAAAGCGGTGTGATTGTAATAATCCAGTCCGCGAACGAGGTTTGGATCGACGACATAATCGATGTCCATTACATCCAAATATTGTTTGACTTGTTCAAAATAATCTTTGGAATAATCATTCAAGTATTCAAGAATGGATGGTGCTGTTTTCATCGCCGGATGTTCACGGTCCTTTTTACAATCCAGAACTCTAAGTGGATTTTGATCAAGCCGCACTTGACAATCCGCGCAAAGTTCCTCCCGGTGTGGATCAAAGTGACGGACCAGAGCTGCTCGATGCGCCTCTCTGCTTTCTTTGTCACCGAGACTGTTGACCACTAGTTTCAATGATTTCAGCCCTAGCTCTCTGTATGAGTTCAAAGCAAGGGAAAGCACCTCTGCATCAATGGCCGGATCGTCACTGCCCAAGGCTTCGATACCAAACTGCACAAACTGCCTCATTCTTCCTTGTTGTGGTCGTTCGTAGCGGAACATAGGACCCATGTAGAAGTATTTGGTCGGCTGGTTCGGTAAACCGTAAACTTTATTCTGTACGTAGGAACGAACGACAGAAGCTGTTCCCTCAGGTCTCAAGGTAATGCTTCTTCCTCCTCGATCTTCAAACGTGTACATTTCTTTTTGGACGATGTCTGTGCTGTCCCCGACACCACGTTGGAAAAGTTCGGTATGTTCAAAAATAGGTGTTCTGATTTCTTTATAATGATAGCGACGGCATAGGTCAGCTAATTGTTCTTCCACGTACTGCCATTTTTCAGATGTACCAGGCAGAATATCCTGCGTACCACGAGGGGCATTCATACTCATTTCTAACTCCTCCTAACGAAATAAACCATTTTTTACCACAAAAAATCCCGTCCCTTTTCCGCGCTCGCGAAAAAGGGACGGGATTACCCGCGTTGCCACCCTGATTTGAGGCTTGAGAGCCTCCACTCAAAACAGTTAACGCCTGTGTACGTCCACACCTACTGTCATTTCGATGTAGAACCTAAGAAACGTCTTTCATCAGATTATAACGTTCGAATGCTTTCAGCCTAAGGCATTCGTTCTCTGTCCGCATGGAAACTGACTACTTTTTTCCTCAATGGTTTTGTTCGAATCATTTTAGAATTGATTATAATCATATAATCTTCCTTAACCTTATGTCAAGTTTATGACCACAAATTAATGAGATCAATCTTTTTCCTATGGAGCAGGATATTGGTCGCATTTGTCGAATAGTGAAAGGAGACTATAGAGGAGGTGGGATATTTTTTGAAAAAAGGAATTATTTTCTTCATTTTTATTTTAGGAGTTCTTAGCTTTTATGAGACTCCATCCGTGTATGCAGACAAAGCGGTCATCCAGGTCGATCACTTGAACGTAAGGACCGGACCCGGAACGAATTACGACCGTATTGGCAAAGTTCATACAAGGGAAACGTACATGATTTTAGATAAGAAAGACGATTGGTTAAAAATTCAGCGAAGCGGCAAGGACGGATGGGTCGCCAAATGGCTGACAAAAGTAAAAGCGGATCAAGTCACAGCCGAGCGCCATTATTCCAAGTATGACTACCTAAGGATTCGATCGGCTCCGAATTTAGATGGGAAAATTGAAGGCTATTTGATGAAAGGCGATGTAGTAGAGCCAAAGAAAAAAGACGGGAAATGGGTTTATGTACAAAAAGGAAGTACGAAAGGCTGGGTACATGGGGACTATCTGACGAAACAAAATAGTGAAACTCATGAACCTCCAAAAGAAAAGGAAGCAGATGAAGGGCCGTCATCAACCGTCAAAGGAAAAGTGAAAGTTGGAACAGCCGTTCTTAATGTCAGAAGTGAAAACTCTACAAGAGGGCGAATCCTTACAATTATACGTAAAGGTGAAACCTATGAATACATAGCGAAGAAAGACCGCTGGTATCAAATTAAATACAGCAGCGGAAATACAGGTTGGGTAGCCGGTTGGCTTGTAAATGAAACAGACAACGATCAAACGAACACCCCTGCTTCGAAAAACACCTATGTATCCCTAAACTATAACGGCACGAACTTAAGATCAGGCCCATCTACTAATTACAAAATTGTCGGTCGCGGGCACAAAGGCGATCGATTTGAAGTCTTAAGTAAAGAAGGGCAATGGTACAAGATTTCATATAACAGTAAAACAGCTTATGTGGCTGGATGGATTGTAGAAGAGGTTAATCAAGAAAGTGCCTCCACAGCCCCGGCAACTTCAAACTCCCTTAAAGGGAAAACCATCATGATTGATGCTGGACACGGTGGACGCGACCCCGGAGCAGTTGGAAGAAGTGGAAGCTTCGAAAAGACATTAACTCTGGATACTGCTTTTCTTCTTAAAAGCCAGTTGGAAAGCAAAGGAGCCAAAGTACTGATGACCAGGACGAATGATCAATACATTTCTCTTTCCATCCGTTCATTCCAGTCGAACCGTTCCAATGCTGATGCTTTCATTAGTCTGCATTACAATGCAGCACCATTGAATATCATTGCCAGAGGACTTAATAGTTACTATTACTCTCCTAATGACAAAGCACTTGCGGATGCCTTGCAGACATCCCTAGTTTCACAGACAAGGCTTAGAGATCGAGGTACGAAAAAAGGCAATTTCCATGTTATCAGAGAGAACAATAAGCCGTCTGTTCTATTAGAACTTGGCTTCTTATCTGATGCACGAGAAGAACAAACAGTAAAAACGCGATCTTACCAAATGAAAGCCAGTCAAGGAATCACCGAAGGTTTGATCAATTACTTCAACTAGCAATATGAACATTTAAAATTTCAACAATACCTACAAAAAAGCTGTACTCGAATGAGTACAGCTTTTCTTATCGTTCCTTACTGTCGATGATTAATGTCACTGGTCCTGAATTGGTCAATTGAACGTCCATCATTGCACCAAATTGTCCTGTTTCCACTTTAACACCTTCATGCCCCACCATCTGATTAAAGGATTCATACAACTCTTCAGCTTGGTCAGGTTTCGCTGCTTGCATGAAGTTGGGACGGCGACCTTTCCGACAGTCGCCGTATAAAGTGAATTGAGAAATAGACAGCAGTTGTCCGCCTAAATCAACCAGTGAATGATTCATTTTTCCATCTTTATCTTCAAAAATCCGCAAATATGGAATCTTTTTTGCTAAATACCGTGCATCTTCTTCTGTATCCTCATGAGTTACACCTAATAAAACAACCAGGCCCCGATCTATGGTACCTACGGCTTTATCCTCAACGGTGACTGAGGCGTTTACAGCCCTTTGAACCACTGCTTTCATCGTAGATTCCCCTTTTACTTCTATTGCATGACACGACGAACCGTGTACACTTCCTGAATCTGTTTGATTCGCTCAACAATCTTCCGTAAATGGCTCGTATTCTGTATTAAGATGGTTATATGAATGGTTGCCATCTTATTACGATCTGACTTCCCTGAGACCGCTGTGATATTCGTTTTCGTTTCATTGACAGCTTGAAGCACTTCGTTAAGCAAACCACGTCGATCATATCCCCAAATCTCAAGATCCACATGATACTGCTTGGAATCTGTAACTGAAGTCTCCCATTTAACAGGCAATAGACGTGTTTGCGCTTCTTCTGTATGGACATTAGGGCAGTCGCTTCTGTGGACAGATACTCCTCGCCCTTTTGTAATATAACCGACGATCTCATCACCAGGTACTGGATTACAGCATTTGGATAGACGTACAAGAAGATTGTCTACGCCTTCCACTCGTACTCCGGAATCCTTCTTCCCTGTTTTTGCAGGTGTTTTGATTTCTGTTGTATTCACATCAGCAAGTGTCTGCTCCAGGTCTTGCTCCTGCTGCTTCTGTTTCCTGATTTTCTCTGTTAACCGAGTAGCAATTTGAGCGGCGGTAATCCCCTGGTATCCAACAGCGGCAAACATATCTTCCTCATTTGTGAAATTGAACTTTTCAGACACACGATTCAAATTATCTGTTGTGTACACATCTTTAGGTTGAATACCGAAATTGCGAATTTCACGCTCGACAAGCTCTTTCCCTTTGGAAATGTTCTCGTCTTTTTGCTGTTTCTTGAAGAATTGCTTGATCTTATTTTTTGCCTGTGATGTTTGAGCAAGCTTTATCCAATCCTTGGAAGGTCCATACGCATGCTTAGAAGTCATGATGTCGACGATGTCCCCGGTTTTCAACTCGTAATCCAGGGGTTCCATCTTGCCATTCACTTTTGCACCAATCGTTTGATTTCCAACTTCCGTATGAATGCGATAGGCGAAATCCACAGGTACTGAACCAGATGGAAGCTCTATAACGTCTCCTTTTGGTGTGAAGACGTAAACCATGTCAGAAAACAAATCCACTTTAAGAGATTCCATGAACTCTTCAGCATCATGTGTTTCACTTTGCCATTCTAGAATCTCACGGAACCATGTAAGCTTCTCTTCAAACGATTGTTCTGAAGATGTTTGCTTCCCTTCTTTATAAGCCCAGTGAGCAGCGATTCCATACTCCGCAATTTCATGCATTTCGTGTGTACGGATCTGGACTTCAAGAGGATCTCCTTTTGGTCCGATCACTGTCGTATGCAGAGATTGATATAGATTAGGTTTCGGCATAGCTATATAATCTTTAAAGCGGCCCGGCATTGGTTTCCAACATGTGTGTATGATGCCGAGTACGGCATAACAATCTTTGATACTGTTGACTGTAATTCTAACGGCTAACAAGTCATAAATTTCGTTGAACTGTTTATTCTGAAGAACCATCTTCCTGTAGATACTGTAAAGGTGCTTTGGTCTTCCAAATAAATCCGCATCAATGTTAACTTCCTGCAATTGAGCTCGGATTTCATCAATGACTTCCTCGATATAATGCTCCCGTTCATTCCTCTTCTGCTTCATCAAATGAACGATCCTATAATATTGCTGAGGATTCAAGTATCGAAGAGCTGTATCTTCCAGCTCCCATTTGATGGTGGAAATACCAAGTCTATGAGCCAAAGGGGCAAAAATCTCCAGCGTTTCATTTGAAATCCGGCGTTGTTTTTCAGCTGGAAGGTGTTTCAATGTACGCATATTGTGAAGTCTGTCGGCAAGCTTAATTAAAATGACGCGCATATCTTTTGCCATAGCGACAAACATTTTTCGATGGTTTTCCGCTTGCTGAGCTTCTTTGGATTTATATTTAATTTTACCCAGTTTCGTAACCCCATCAACCAGCATAGAAACTTCTTCATTGAAGGCTTCTTCAATTTCTTTCAGAGAGACATCCGTATCCTCTACGACATCATGAAGAAAACCGCCTGCGATTGTTTCAGGATCCATCTCTAAATTCACAAGAATACCTGCTACTTGAATGGGATGGATGATGTAAGGTTCTCCCGACTTCCGGAACTGGTTGCTATGGGCCTTTTCAGCAAATTCATAAGCACGACGAATAAACGCCAGATCTGACTCGTTCAAATACTGACTCGCTTGTTCTATGACTTCTTCCGCAGTTAGAACTGTATCTTTCGCCATTCAATCACCCTAGTTTCTTTAGAACTTTCAAAATATATTTGATTAACATTATCAAAAAAAGGACTCTTCTTGTAAAGGGAAAAGCCCGATGATCAATTGTAAAACAAAGAGCGCCCCTAATAAGGGCACTCTTTCCATTAATATTGCATTAAAGTAAGGACGTCATGTCCGTCCAATTTGCTACGGCCGTCTAAGTATGTGAGTTCGATCAAAAACGCACACCCAGCTACTTCCCCGCCCAACTGCTCGACAAGGTCGATGGTCGCTTCAATTGTACCACCAGTCGCAAGAAGGTCGTCGACAATCAGTACTCGTTGACCTGGCTTAATTGCGTCTTTATGAATCGTCAATACGTCTTTTCCGTATTCCAGGCCATAATCCACTTTAATTGTTTCACGTGGAAGCTTTCCTTCTTTACGCACAGGTGCAAACCCGATTTCCAACGCGTAAGAGACAGGGCATCCGACGATGAATCCACGTGCTTCCGGTCCTACTACAATATCGATTTCTTTGTCTTTTGCGTATTCTACAATTTCATCAACCGCTGCTTTAAATGCCGGGCCATTGTCCATCAATGGAGTGATGTCCTTAAATTGGACACCTTCTTTCGGCCAATCTTCAACGATCGCAATATGCTCTTTATAATCCATTCGTTACTTCCTCCTTGACTTGCTTAAAACGCTGGTTCATATATTGGTCAAACCAACTCTTCAATTCTTTATATGTGGAATAATACAAGGTACGTTCGATTTGAAGCTGTTCTTCCCGTTGACGATAAAGCGAAGATTCGCGTAAATCTTTTTGAGAAGGTTCGGATTCTGCTGTAATAATCCCGTCTTTTATTTTAACAAAGTCGAGTTCAAAAAACACCTCAGAAATAAATTCCACCATGGACTTGTCCCATCCCTTACGATTGGCAAGTAAATCTGCTTCTTCATGAAGGTTGAACCGACCACGCTTCAATAGCATACCATAAAACCATTTGAAGTGGTCCCTTGAAGGCCATGTTTTTAGAAAAGTACTCTCCTGTATGTGATAGCAGGCAAAAACTTTACGAGTTTCCAGTTTAGATAAAAGTTCAGTCAAATCCGACATCCTTTTAGGAAGATCGATAATCAGAAGGCCATCATAGGAATCACCATGTTCTACTGTCTCTGCCTGAATGACAGGAACGTCGCATGGAGCTTGTTCTTCCCCTTGGAAGCTGACAGCTGCATACTTTTGATCTGGTGGAATAATCAAATTCTTCTCTATATGCTTCGATCCTCTGTGATCAAAAAGCTGCCATTCGCTCACACGGAGATCCTTGATCATCACTTGTAAGTTTTTCCTGCCGTTCCATTCATTGATTCCAAGTTCTCCTACAACATCCAACGCTGCTTGAGGGGATATTTGCTGATAAAGATCTCCCATTCCGAATGCTATACCATCCAAGCGAGACTGCTGGCTTTGGAATTGGAATTTCAGATGATTTTTTTTACTGCCGATCAATCGTACTTCTTTCGGGGTATGCTTAAGATGAAACAAAGGTTTCGGGTTGCCCATTCCAAATGGACGGAGCTGGTCGACTTCCTCAATTTGTTTCAGCGATATGTCTTCCAACTCAACCGTTGTTTCAATATCAAGGACTTGTTGATAATCGTCATCCGATAGTTTTTCCTCAGCTAAGGAAATTAAATCGCTTCGCAAATCATCGATTTGATCAAGGGCAAGTGTCATACCTGCAGCTTGAGCATGCCCTCCGAAGTGTATAAAGCGATGGCGAATTTCCATACAGTTTGAGAATAAATCGAAAGCATCAATACTTCGTGCTGAACCTTTGGCTTCCCCTTTTTCTTCATCAATGGCCAGGACAATCGCCGGGCGGTCAAATTGGCGGACGAGTTTAGAGGCGACGATTCCAAGAACGCCTGGGTTCCACCCCTCTTTAGCAACCACAATGACATTCTCAGCTTCCCCATTTTCTACAGAAACCATTTCTTCGGCTTCCTTTGCGATAGCAGCGACAATTTTCTGCCTTTCCTGGTTCAACTGGTTAATGAAAGTTGCAATTTGTTCCGCTTCTTCTGAATGCTCCGAAAGCAATAAATCAACCGCAGGAGTTGCATCTTGCAGTCGCCCTACCGCATTGAGCCGGGGGCCGATTGTAAAACCGATCGTCTCTTCATTCATATCCCCCTCAATGCTGCACACTTTCCTCAAAGCCTGGATTGCAGGACGGGAGGAGTGGGAGATTGCCTGTAGACCAATGGAAGCAAGCACCCTGTTTTCCCCTTTTAGTGGGACAAGGTCGGCAATCGTACCGATCACAACAAGGTCAAGAAACTCTTTTGGAAACCGGCCTAATAAAGCATGGGCGAATTTAAAAGCAACACCGACACCCGCTAATTACTGGAATGGATAATCCGCTGAAGTCTTCGGGTGGATAATGGCATAAGCATCAGGAAGGACCTCCTGTACTTCGTGGTGATCGGTGATAATCAAATCGATACCCAAATCTTTCGCGAATGTTGCCTCTTCCATAGCAGCGATACCTGTATCCACAGTTATGATCAGAGCATAACCGGAATCATAGGCAAATTGAAAAGCTTCTTTATTTGGACCATACCCTTCTGTAAAACGGTTGGGAATATAGAAGTCACAGTCCGCTCCCGCTTTTCTGAGTGCTTCCACCATGACAGATGTAGAGGTCACACCGTCTGCATCGTAGTCACCAAAAACAAGAATAGACTGATCAGAAGCGATGGCTTCTTTCACACGAGCCACGGCACGATCCATCCCCTCCATGAGCATAGGATCGTGAAGCTGATCAATTGAAGGCTTTAAAAACCGATCCGCCGCTTCCGCACTAAGCACCCCTCTTTTTTCTAAAAGCTGCTGAGTAAGCGGAGTAACGCCTGGAAGATCTGCAGAACTTTCTTCCGGATTTCTATATGTAAATTTCCATTTCATCTTGCTTTGTATCATAAGTTCACCCCTGACCCATCTATTATACAAGAGGGAACCAGGGGTAGCAAACGCAATTATGTGACTTTCGAAGAAGAACTTTCCTCTTCAGGAGCCGCTTCCTTTTCACCTGAAACGTTCACATTTTCTTCTGTAAAACGGTCAGGGGAGGAAGCAGCTTCTGATTTCAATCTGCTGTTTTCTCTCTTTAATTTGTAATAACGTAATGCCCCGACAGATGCTGTGGCTAACCCACCTAATAAAACAGATATTAGAATAACAAGAATCAGTGGTGCTTCACCTGACCCAAACAAGTAATTGACCTGAACAGGATCTACATTAATGACGGCAAAAATAGCAATTACTAATGCAAAAATGAAAGCCAAAATGAGATAGCTTTGTCCTTTCATAACTTACACGCTCCTTCATAGATAAAGGTTCACTTTATATTATTCATATACCCTTAACGAGGCTGTAATAACCAAAAAAGACCATCCTCACCGAGGATGGTCTTTTTTATGTGGAACCTCTAGTCTTACACTTGAGGGCCGTCTGTTTTTTTCTTTTTCACATAATTGATCGGGTTATCTTTAATATTGCGACCACGCCATATGAGCCATAGCTGAGACGCAATAAACAGAGACGAATACGTTCCTGCCAATAGTCCGATGACTAGAGCGAACGAGAAGTTCGTAATGGATGAGGCACCGAAGAATAACAACATTACAGCCGCGAAAATGACGGTAAGGACCGTGTTGAAACTACGGGCAAGCGTCTGCATCAAACTGTCATTGACGACTTTAGCAAGCTCTTTAAAGGATTTGACTTTTTTCTTCATCCTCAAGTTTTCCCGGATCCGGTCGAACGTGACAATCGTATCGTTCACCGAATAACCGACAATGGTAAGAATGGCTGCAATGATGGTAATATCGAATTCCAATCTTGTAAGACTGAAGAACGCAACGATGAAGAAGGCATCATGCAGCAAGGCGATAATGGCAGTTAGAGCAAAGAAGATCTCAAATCGGATCGTCACGTAGATGATGATTCCGATCGATGCATATAACACAGCCAGGGCTGCGTTTTTAGCAAGCTCTTGACCAACAATCGGTGATACCGTGCTGACGTTCGGAGTATTACCGAACTCTTCTTCATAGTAGCTTTGAATTTCGCCAATTTTGCCTTTGCTCAACTCATCATCGAACCGAGCAACTGCAATTTCACTGTTGTCCCCGGATATAATGACCTGTTTCGGACTGACATCAAATTCTTCTTGCATGGTTTGTTCCACTTGTTCTGAAGTGATGTTACCATCAGACAAAATCGACACTCTAGAGCCACTTGTAAAATCAATTCCTAGATTCAATCGGAAGAAAGCAAGGGTCAGGATTCCCGCCAGGACGAGGACGATAGAAATCGTGAAGAAGCGTTTTCTCAGCCCTACGAAATCGAATTTCCGCTTCATGAAGGTCGCTTCTACTTCTTCTCCTTCAGCAATATCATGGATATCCTCTGGTTTCACTCCAAACCACTTCGGTCGCTTATTCAAGAAGCGGCTCTTCACCCATAAACTCATGAATAAACGAGTACCATATACAGCTGTTATGAAACTGACGAGAATACTTACGATCAACATCGTCGCAAAACCTTTGACAGAACTAGTTCCGAAAATGAATAGAACAGTCGCTGCAATCAACGTGGTAATGTTCGCATCAAGAATAGTAGCTAAGGAACGTTTGTTTCCTGCCTTATATGCTGATAGAAGAGATTTACCTGATTTCAATTCTTCCTTAATCCGTTCATACGTAATAATATTGGCGTCTACTGCCATACCGACCCCAAGAATCAAGGCTGCAATTCCAGGCAATGTCAAGACACCATTCATCAACTCGAAGACCACGAGAATCAAATAGATGTACACACTTAAAGTAAGTGTTGCAATGACCCCATGAAAACGGTAATAAGCAATCATGAACAAAAAGATCGCTGCAATTCCGATAAAGCCTGCCAGGATTGTTTTATTCATGGCTTGCTCCCCGAATTGAGCTCCAACAGATGTTGAATAGGTTTCTTCAAGATTTACTGGTAGTGATCCAGCATTCAGAATATCTGCCAATTGTTTAGCCGATTCCTGCGTGAAATCTCCACTGATCATTACAGAATTACTACGAACGGGACCGTCTGAAAATCCTGGTGCAGAAATATAAGCAGGATCTTCTTTCCCCCACTCTTCAGCGAAGGAAGTCTCTTCAGTATAATCCAACCATATCACTAAAAGATTGTCCGGATATGGTGTATTTGGATCGTTCGGAGTGTTGTAAATTTCCTCTGAAACATCATAGAATTTTGAAGCACTTTTAACCTTCAGCGTTACGATGGGTTCATTCGTATCTGGATGATAGGACTGCTGAGCACTTCCCTCAACAAGATCTGAACCATCCATATACAACTTCCCATCCGTGCCGCGGAAAGAAAGTTCAGCGGTTGTCGAGAGCAGTTCTCTTGCTGTCTGCTGATCTTCCACACCAGCAAGCTGTACTCGGATTCTTCCCCCATCTTCAATAGTGATGTTCGTTTCACTTATACCAAGGGTATCCACACGTTCCGTCAATGAACGTGCCGTAGCCTCAAGAACCTGATCATTGACTTCCTGGTCCTCATCTAACGGCTCGACATCGTATAAGATTTCAAAACCACCCTGCAAATCTAATCCTAACTTAATATCTTTTGTAACACCTGTTATGGTCGTCCCAATCGTAGCCGCCAGTAATAAAACCACGATAAAAAAGGCTACGATCCGCCCTCGTTTCACCATACTGTCCTGTTCCTCCTTTATGTACGAACACATGCGATGATCCATCGACTATATGTATAAATGCTTAATAGACAATATTTGATAATCCCCGTACCTATTCTACTACTTTTTCAAACTTTCGCAACAATAGGAAAAAGTTTAGGCTGATCACCATAAAGAAATCACGCCTCATTCATATTCCGAAGGCCCCTTCAATGCTTCAATGGAGGCGAGCAGATCGTCATTCTGATAAGCCTCTGTTGTCAGATAACTCGTGTATGTATGGGTCTGCAAATGCAAGATATCCTGGACTATTTGGTGCAGCCTCTTTTCAGGTTCACCATTCCAAACTTTTTTTATCAAACAATCCCACACATCTTCTTCGGTCGCACGTTTATAACCTAATAAGTGAAACTCTTCTACCTTGCTTTGCAAAACTATTTTCAATTCATTTCTCCAGCTTGTGACCACTTTTTTCTGATCCATTAGGTTACTCCTCACTCTAAGGTTTTCGTAAACGGGTGTCATGCCTTGTCCATCCTTACGCATATACTTCATTGTAGCGGAATTTCATTTCTTTGAGAAGGCGGATCAATCATATGTCAAAACAATCTTTTTTACATGGTGCACTGATTCTGGTTGCTGCTGGACTGATCACCCGTTTACTCGGTTTCATTAACAGGATCGTCGTTGCCCGCGTAATGGGACCTGAAGGTGTGGGGCTCTACATGATGGCTCTACCTACTTTGATTTTAGCTATTACCATCACCCAGTTCGGTCTTCCTGTGGCCATTTCAAAGAGAGTATCAGAAGCAGAAGCGACGCGGAACGAAAGTAAAATCAAACGCATCCTATTGGTATCTATTGCAATTACGGGGTCCTTGAGCATTTTGTTTACGATCGGACTCTTCCTGTTAGCCCCCGTAGTAGCCAATTATTTCCTTACAGATTCACGAGCTTTATATCCCTTGCTAGCCGTCACTCCCATCATCCCTATCATCGCCATATCATCTGTCATTCGAGGATATTTTCAGGGAAGACAAAACATGAAACCACAGGCGATTTCTCAAGTGATTGAACAAATCGTCCGGATCGGTTCAGTTGTGGTCCTCACAAAAATGCTTTATCCGTACGGCGTCCAATATGCAGCCGCTGGAGCTATGGTTTCAGCAGTCATAGGCGAATTCGTTTCCCTGATGTACATGTTGAGACAATTCAATATCCACAAAAGTTTTCGGCTGCGTAAATCGTGGAAAAAGCATATCCATGAGGGCAAGAAGACGCTTAATGAACTGATGACTATTGCTCTTCCAACGACAGGAAGCCGCTTTATTGGTTCCTTAACGTATTTTTTTGAACCGATCCTCGTCGCACAAAGTTTGGCTATTGCTGGAATCACCGCTATAGAATCTACCAAACAATATGGTGAGCTCACGGGCTATGTGCTGCCCTTGCTGTTTTTACCAACTTTTCTGACTCACGCTCTGTCAATTTCACTCGTACCGTCAATTAGTGAAGCTGCAGCCCAAGGAAAAAACGAAACGATTGCTTACCGAATCATGCAGTCGATCCGATTATCCATTGCATCCGGAGGTCTGATCACAATTGTGTTTATGATCTTTCCAGCAGTCATCTTGACGACTGTGTATGGTACGAGCCAGGCTTCTTTCATGCTTCAGTTTATGGCACCATTCTTTCTACTTCATTATATCCAGACACCTCTTCAAGCAACCTTGCAAGCATTGGACCTTGCCCGCCCTGCCATGTGGAATACATTAATTGGAGCCATAATCAAGTTTATTGTCCTTGTCGGGTTAAGCTCTCGTCCTGAGTTCGGTATTCATGGAGTTGCCCTTGCCATCGTAGTCGGTGTCGTTGTTGTTACACTGCTGCACTTAGCTGTACTTATGAAATATAAGGTCATTTCCTTTCCTTTACAGATGTTCATTCGATTCGGCCTCGTTATCGGTATCATCGGGGTCGTAGGGTTTCAATGGAAACACTGGTGGCTTCTTGAGAGTAAACCTCTTTCGCAGTTGTTAACGATGGGGATGGGACTTACTGTTTTATACCTTGTACTATTGTTCGTTTTTCGTCTAATCCGAATGGAAGAAGTGAAAATGATCCCCTGGTGGAACCGCCTCTTCCACAAAAAATAACCGCCTGGAAGCGGTTATTTTTTTGTCCTCTTTGTTAATTTCACTTCGTTCACTAAAGATCCCTTTTCTTGAAGACTCAGTTTCAAGATGTTCTTGGGGTTCGTTGCCCGACTTAAGCGTCAGGGGTGGCTGGGAAGCTACTCGCTTTCCTGTGGGGGGAGTGGCGAGCTTCCTCGGGCTAACGCCCTGCGGGATCTCACCTATCTCCTTTCTCCCACGGGAGTCTCGCAGCTTCCCAACCTCCCCATTCCATGTAAGGAAGAAACGAACCCCTACACTGAGAGAAAGTGTCCCCCATTCTTACTCCTAAGCAGGCATAAAGCCCTCTGTTTTAAACTTTTACGTTCTGAATGTCCACTTGGGAGAGTTAATATTATCCACTTCCCACAATCATACAAGCTGATTTTTCCAGAAGTGGTTTCGAGACACTGATATAGCAAAAGGGCGTAGGGGAATGGCGAGACTCCTGCGGGAAAAGAGTGCTAGGTGAGACCCCGGAAGGCGTCAGCCTGAGGAGGCTCATCGCGCTCCCGCGGAAAGCGAGTGATTCCCCGCAGCCCCCACCCACTCAACAAAAGCCTCGAAATCAAGTCTTCAAGAAACCTGCCAGTTTGTTGAATAACTTAGATATCTTTCTCGAAGAAAGAGATGGATTATTGGAATTCGTTGTTTTGGTCGATTTGGACTTCTCCCTGATCGTTAATCGTACATAATGAAATTTCCTTGAAAGAATGAAACCCTTGCTTTCGTACTTCATTTACGAGCCATTGTTTATTTTTTCGGATTGTTTGAAGACCACTATATTGCACTTCACCATCAGCAATTAAAACAACGGCATAATCAGAGCTGCCGTCATCTTTCTTTTCGAATACTGAGAGCTTCCCAGATGGTTCCAGGATCGCATAAGCGACGTCACCGACTTGTTGAATGCCGTGTTCTCGCAATTGTAACAATAAATCATTGAAATTATAACGCTGCCGCTTCATCTCTTTCTCATCTACTTTTCCATGTTTAATAATAATGGAAGGCTTTCCATCGAACCAATTTCTGAACCGCTGGTTTTTCAATGAAATCCATGCACTACCAATTTGGATGGCAAGGAGAACGGCCATCGGTACAATGGCTTTCCAAATAGCCTCATCTGGATTTTCTATAAGGAAGACGGCAATTTCAGCGAGCATAATAAATACGACCAGATCCATAACACTAAGTTCACCAATTTCCCTTTTTCCCATGAAGCGGAAAACAAGAAGGATAATCAAATAGGTGATAAGTGTGCGAATGATAATGCTGACTACCAACCCGAGCACAACCTTTCCTAAAGGTTTCCCTTTAGTTAACATCACCTATTTTTCCTGTTTTATTAAAGAAATGGCAGCAAATATCGGAACCAAACGTAAATGGATGAAACGATTAAGGAGAGTATTAAAACCGGAAGGCCGTAGAGTGAGAATTTAATAAAAGGGATCGGTTTATTCTGGCTGGCTGCTAAACCGGCAACAACCACATTGGCAGATGCTCCGACAAGGGTGCCGTTCCCTCCAAGACATGCCCCTAAAGCTAAAGACCACCAGACCGGATCGACGTTCATCATTCCATATCCCTGAAGCTCCTGCACTACAGGGATCATAGCGGCCACGAACGGAATATTGTCGACCACACCCGAAAGAATTCCTGCACTCCAAAGCATCACCATTGAAGTGACCGGCATATCTCCACCAGAGATCCATACCATTCCCCTAGCTAACTCATCAATCACGCCCACCGTCTCTAATCCCCCAACAAGCATAAACAAGCCCATGAAGAAGAATAACGTCACCCATTCGACTTCTTGAAAGACATGTTCCACATCAAGCTCTTTCTCTGACAAAAACAATAACAAGAGGGCTCCACTGACAGCAATAGTCGTAATATCCATATGGATAAACGGATGCATCATAAAACCGATGATAGTCAGCAGCATTACGGAAACGGATTGAAAGAGCAAAGGAGACATTTTCAAATGTTCTTTCGCCTCTACTTTCATTAAATCTTCAGCTAATGCCCGATCATACGTGAGTCCTTTGCGGAATAACAAGATGACGCCAATCGTTACGAGGATAAAGATAATCAATACCACAGGTCCTAGATGATAAAGAAAGGATACAAAGCTAAAATGGTCCACCGCCTGTCCGATCATAATGTTCGGAGGATCACCGATAAGTGTAGCCGTACCCCCAATATTAGAGCTGAAAATCGTCATGATCAGATAAGGGAACGCCGGTAATTTCAAACGATCTACGAGGGTTAATAATACAGGTACAAACAAGAGGACCGTCGTAACATTATCTAAAAAAGCAGACCCTACCGCTGTAAACAGAGCTGTTACTAGCAAAAGCGGAACAGGTCTTCCTTTTACAAGCTGAGCTAACCAAATAGCTAAAAAAGTGAAAATCCCTGTTTTTTTCGTGATAGAAACCAAAACCATCATAGAAAAAAGGAGGGCAACGGTATTCCAGTCTATAAAACCAAAAGCTTGTTCCCACTCATAAATCTTTGTCATTAAAAGAAGAACGCCACCTGCTACAGCTACCAGTGCACGGTTTAACTTCTCCGTCATAATCAGTACATAGCTAGCTACAAAGATAAGGATTGCGAGTACAGTTGACATAGATCTTCCCCTTTTTGGACGGACTTTACTAATACTTATTCAAGTCCAGAAGAAAATATCTGCTTCTATCTATAGAGTTTTCATGCATATAGATAAAAGTGACAAGCATATCAAGGGGGGATGGGATGAAAAAGTTATTGTCAGGGGTCCTGGGGTATGGAGTCGGCTCTATTTTCATTTTGATGATTGTATTTGCTGGAGTGTTAGCACTTTTACTAAGGTTTACTGGGATGGAATATGAGACACTCAATCAATTGGCTTTAGTCGCCGGTATTAGCATATTAGCCATAGGTGGCATGCTGGCTGCTTATAAGGGAGAACAGAAGGGATGGCTCTCTGGAGGGATGACAGGGCTGATCTTCGTCAGTGCCATGGTTCTATTTCAGGTCATTTTTGAAAACTCATGGGTGTCCCTGCCTCAGTTGAGTTATTTTGGAGGCCTGGTTCTTGCTGCCTGGCTTGGAGGCATGATAGGGGTCAACCTGCCAAGGAAAACCGTAAAAAGGTGATAAAACGTAAAATCCCGCTACAAGAATATGTAGCGGGATTGCATTTGATTAGCTCAATTTTTCACGTACGGATGAACGATCGAATTTAAGTTGAGTACCATCTTGTACAGAAATCACAAGCGTACCTTCATCAATCGCATGAATCGTTCCGTGAAGTCCTCCGATTGTTATAACTCTATCGCCTTTTTGGAGGTCCGACTGCATTTGTTGTACTTTCTTCTGTTTCTTTTGCTGCGGTCGAATCAATAGGAAATAGAAAATGACAAACATTAGGATTATAGGAAGTAAACCTACTAATGTATCCATTTATTTTCCCCCTTTCTAAAAGTTCTTTGCGTTTGGTTTGTTGAAACCATACATTTCAAAGAATTCTTCTCTAAAGTCACCGAGTCGATCTTCTCTAATGGCTTCACGCACTTGCCTCATTAAGTTTAACAGAAAATAAAGATTATGATAAGTCGTAAGTCTGAAACCGAATGTTTCATTAGCTTTGACTAAGTGGCGGATATAAGCCCGGCTGTAATTCCGGCATGTGTGGCAATCACAATTCTCATCAATGGGACGGAAATCACGTGCGTATTTCGCATTTCTCACAACAAGTCTTCCCTCAGAAGTCATCAGCGTACCATTCCTTGCAATTCGTGTTGGGAGTACACAGTCAAACATATCGATTCCGCGGATGCTTCCATCGATAAGTGAATCAGGAGAACCGACACCCATCAGATAACGGGGCTTTTGATCCGGCATCAGAGGAGTGGTGAATTCAAGAACACGGTTCATAACGTCTTTCGGCTCACCAACAGACAAACCACCGATGGCGTAACCCGGAAAGTCCATAGACGTCAGGTCACGAGCACTTTGACGGCGTAAATCTTCATACTCTCCACCCTGAATGATCCCGAATAAGCCTTGATCATGCGGACGTTTGTGTGCTTCCAAGCAGCGCTCAGCCCAGCGGCTCGTACGCTCTACAGAATCTTTCATGTACTTATGCTCGGCAGGATATGGGGGACACTCATCAAAGGCCATCATAATATCCGGTCCAAGGGCGTTTTGAATGTGCATCGCTTTTTCTGGAGATAAGAAGAGCTTTTCCCCACTAATATGGTTACGGAAATGGACACCCTCTTCTTCAATTTTTCTAAGATCACTCAAACTGAAGACTTGGAATCCGCCGGAGTCCGTTAGAATGGAACCGTTCCAATTCATGAACTTGTGAAGGCCACCCGCCTCTTCAACGATGTCTTCCCCGGGGCGCAGCCACAAGTGATACGTATTCGAGAGGATGATTTGTGCGCCCATGCGCTCCAACTCTTCCGGACTCATTGTCTTAACGGTTGCTAGTGTACCAACAGGCATAAACATTGGTGTTTCAAAAGATCCGTGTGGAGTATGGACCTTTCCTAAACGTGCGCCTGTCTGCTTACATGTTTTAATCAATTCATATGTGATTGCCATGATTTCTACCCTTTCTCACTCTTGATCCATAAGATCATTTTATGAACATCGCATCTCCAAAACTGAAGAAACGATACCTTTCTTCTACTGCCTGTTTATAGGCTTCTAAAATAAAGTCGCGACCGGCAAAGGCGCTGACCAGCATAATTAATGTGGACTTCGGCAAATGGAAGTTTGTAATCAATCCATCGATGGCTTTCAGCTTTTGAGGAGGATAAATGAAGATATCCGTCCAACCGCTTGCCTCTTTGAATGTTCCGTGATCACGGATGATCGTCTCGAGCGTTCTGGTTGAGGTTGTACCAACAGATATAATTCTTCCGCCTTTTTCTTTGACCGTATTCAACTGATTGGCTGTTTCTCCACTCAACTGATAGAATTCGGCATGCATATCATGTTCCTCCACTTGATCTACACTGACGGGTCGGAAGGTGCCGAGCCCTACGTGAAGTGTCAAATACGCAAGTTCGATCCCCTTTGCCTGCAAATCCTCTAACAGTTCTTTTGTAAAGTGCAGTCCGGCTGTAGGAGCAGCTGCTGAACCTTCTTCTTTCGCATAGACGGTCTGATATCGATCTCTATCAGACAACTGCTCTTTGATATATGGAGGTAAAGGCATCTCTCCTAGAGATTCCAATACCTCAAGGAAAATGCCTTCGTAGCTGAATTTGACCTTGCGTCCTCCATGCTCTTGCAATTCCGTACACTCGGCTACAAGTTTCCCTTCTCCGAAGACAATCTTGGTGCCTACTTTTACCTTTTTCGCGGGTTTGACAAGCACGTCCCACTCATCATCTTCAGTCTGGTGAAGAAGAAGGACCTCTACTTTTCCACCGGTCCCCTCTTTAGCACCGTATAGCCGAGCAGGTAACACCTTCGTGTCATTCAATACAAGGCAGTCACCTTTTTCTAAGTAATCAGTGATTTGAGAAAAATGCCGATGTTCAATGGTTTGTTCTGTACGATCACAAACCATAAGCCGGGAAGCAGTCCGATCTTCTAATGGAACCTGAGCGATCAGCTCCTCCGGCAAATCAAAATCGTATTGCTTGATATCCATGTGAATCCCCTATTCTTATGTTTAATGTATCAAAATTTTCTTATGAAATAGAAAATTAACGAAAGGACAATGCTCACAATAATGGAAGTCATAATGGGAAAATAGAACGTAACGTTTCCTTTTTTAAAGCTAAGGTCCCCTGGTAATTTTCCAAATATACTCCATAGTATACCGATCAATATGAACACAATCCCTATTACAATAAAGATTTTACCAAAGCCCGTCAAGAGCCAGGCACCTCCCTGTTGAAATGAGCGTAGGCTTTAGGTGTGACCACACGGCCTCTTGGTGTCCGTTGGATATAACCGATTTGCAGCAAGAAGGGCTCATATACATCTTCAATCGTCTGAGGCTCCTCTCCAATCGTTGCGGCAATCGTATCCAAGCCTACAGGCCCTCCCTGGAAGCTATCCATGATCCCTTTCAGCAACTTGTGATCGATAAAATCAAGACCTTCTGCATCTACTTGCAGCATGTTCAACGCTTCCTTTGTCGTTTCCTTGCTAATGACTGTCTCACCTTTTACTTGAGCAATATCGCGGACACGCTTTAACAAGCGGTTGGCAATCCTTGGGGTTCCTCTGGAACGACGCGCGACTTCAACAGCTGCCGCACCATCGATTTCAACAGAAAATATTTCTGCTGTCCGTTCTACGATGGAACAAAGCGCTTTGGTATCGTAATATTCCAGACGGCTGTGCACCCCGAACCGATCTCTGAGAGGTGCGGAAAGCAACCCGGCTCGAGTGGTGGCACCGACCAATGTGAAAGGGGGAAGATCGAGCCTTACAGAACGGGCACTTGGCCCCGTACCTACGACGATATCAAGACAGAAATCCTCCATTGCAGGATAGAGGACTTCTTCTACAGAACGTGGAAGGCGATGGATTTCATCGATGAAGAGGACATCCCCTGGTTCCAAAGATGATAATATCGCGGCCAAATCCCCAGCCCTCTCAATCGCTGGACCAGCTGTTGTTCTAAACTGAACGCCCATCTCATTAGCAATGATCGAAGCAAGTGTGGTTTTACCTAACCCAGGTGGTCCATACAACAGCGCATGATCAAGCGGCTCGTTTCGCATTTTTGCTGCTTCAATGAAGATGCTTAGATTATTTTTCACCTGATCCTGACCAATATACTGCTTCAGAGTTTCTGGTCGTAAACTAAGCTCAATCTCCTGATCGGTATCCTGTTGTTCTCCAGATATCATGCGATCCTCCAAGATTCATCCCTCCTCACCTTAAGATTTCATCAATAGTTGCAGCCCTTGTCTGACATAATCATCCACGCTGCCATGTTTGGCTTTTTCAAGTTCTGTACGGACAAACTTCACTTCTTTTTCTGTATAACCTAAAGCCTTCAACGCTTCAATTGCGTCGTCCACTACAGCCCTTTTCTCTTTCGATGTTAAATCTTCCTGATAGAAAAGGGTGTCCTCATTATCTTCATCAGGAAGCCAGACAATAAGTTTCCCTTTCAAGTCAAGGATCATCTGACGAGCTGTCTTCTTTCCTACTCCCGGAAATTTCGTTAAGTATTTATCGTCTTCCTGCTCAATGGCCGATACGAATTCTGGTACGCTGACGGTTCCAAGAATAGCAAGAGCTCCTTTAGGTCCAATCCCGGAAACGTTCAGTAATTGAGCGAATAGTTGTTTGTCTTCTTTTTTCTTGAATCCAAAAAGCGATTGATTATCTTCTCTTATATAATGGTACGTATGTACTTTGACTTCCTTGTTCATCGAATCTTGAAAATGATATGGATTTGCGCATAGCACTTCATATCCTATGCCGCCTGTTTCTATTGTCAACGACCCTTCATCGAGTGTCGTCAATTGACCTTTCACGTAACTAATCATTGTAAAATTCCCTCTCTACCCTTTATTGCTATCCTTCCTATTGTAACATACAAGCACATGTTCGCCCATGAATAAAAGCCGTGAATCGCCCTTAAAACGGAACAAAACAGCCACAACTAATGGTGGCTGTTTCACGTCTCTTATACTTCCTCTTCTTTGGAAAATTGACGAACGACTTGCTCAAAATGCCGGTGGTCCTTGATTTTAATCCCCTGTTTCAACTCATGCTCTCTTTTACTTTCAAGCGGCTTAATGGGGATAGGTTTAAAGGACTCAATGACCTTCCCTTGATCAGGAAGACCTTGAAAGACGGCTAATTCCCCATCCTCTGTCAAACCAAAATACCCTGTCTGTTTTGTCAAAGGAGAAATATCATCAACTTCTCTTTGAAAAACTACTTGATCCAATTCCTGTTCTTCAACCGTCCATCCCTCATAGGAAGCCCAAAAATCCATCATAGACCAGATGGTTTCTTCTTTCTTTGTGGTTTCTGTCACACCATCTATATAATGCTCCTTCAGAATGACTGTCAATTTCAAAGGTTCAGGCTTAACCAATGTTTCCACTGACTCTGATTGCTCCTCCTTGCCCTGGATGACTCTTTGTGGCGTGTTATCTTTAAAGGTTTTCGGTGGAGTTTGATCAATGATCGACCAACTCAATACAGCAACGCCTATGGCTAACCCAACAATTAAGGCCCATCGTTTCATGACAGGATCCCCCCTAAATAAAAATAACTTCTGTTTCTAGTGTGTCCAGAAACAGAAGTTATTATCATAGCAATGGGAGATCACGATAATTTTTCCAGAATCGCCTCATCTGCATCAAGGTTGTGATAGACTTCTTGAACGTCGTCATTATCCTCGAGCATATCAATCAGTTTCAACATTTTTTCCACGCCTTCTTCACCTAGTTCCGTATAGGTTTCAGGAATCATGGTCACTTCACTTGTGGTAAACACATATCCACTAGACTCCAAGGCCTGTTTTACATCAGAAAAAGATTCCGGATCTGTGTAGATCTCAAATTGTTCTTCTGTTGTTTCCATTTCCTCTGCACCGGCTTCTATGACTTCAAGCATCATTTCTTCTTCATCGGCCTCTGTTGCTTCCCGGTCGATGACGAGATAGCCTGAGCGGTTGAACATGAAGGACACGCAGCCGTTTTCCCCTAAGTTGCCATCATTTTTATTGAAAGCGTGTCTGACGTCTGCTGCCGTACGGTTTTTATTATCTGTCAACACTTTAACCATGACCGCTACCCCGCCAGGACCGTATCCTTCATACGTATATTCCTCATAATTGACACCTTCGAGATCTCCGGTCGCTTTCTTAATGGCGCGATCGATGTTATCTTTCGGCATATTGTTTGATCTTGCTTTATCTACAGCTATACGCAGGGCAGGATTGGTTTCTTGATCGCCGCCTCCTTGTTTCGCCGCCATGAAAATTTCGCGAGCAAGCTTCATGAAGAGTTTTCCGCGTTTCGCATCTTGAGCACCTTTTCGATGCTTGATATTACTCCATTTTGAATGGCCAGCCATTGGACATTCTCCTCTCCCAGACAAATCTTATAGTTCCATGTATCTTTACGTAAGCTCACTTACGCATTGGACTCTATTCTCTAATATATCACAATCCCCATTTTTCTTGAAAGCAAACCCTTTGCCCCTATTGTTGATTGAAAAAGTTACGAAATCTCTGTCTAATTTTATCAGGTGCTTCCGATTCTCTTGCATTGAAGTTTTTCATTTCATCCCAGCTATTGTTATTCGTATAGACAATCAAGTCTTTATCTGTCACTTGCTTTACCTTGGCTTCTATTTTCTCCGGGATCGACTTATCTCTGAGATCATACGGGTTAATCATGACCGCCACGTACATACGTTCATCGGTCGAATAGGCTTGAGTCATCGTAATTTCTTTTAGTTCATTGACTTTCTCCACAACTGCCATGGCATCTTCGTTATTAAAATCATTGTCGTGGGAACGATTGGTTTCGCCATACTTCGCATTTCTGAACTCTTCCTCTGCTGTACGTTTGAAATAACTGTCTTTCCCTGTAGGAATCTGCCCCCGTCTTTCAATGGCTCCATCTTGTGCATAACCAAGAGGTTGATAAGGGGAAGATTCTTCTTCTTTCGGTTCCGCGGTTTCATCCGCCTGACATGCGAACATGAATAACGAGGTCAACATAAGAATACTAACAATTTTCCACATAAAAACATTCTCCTTTTACCCTTACTATGGGTTCAAGAAGAATGTTTTAGTCTGTCAATATTCGCCAAGCTTATTTCGGAGGCGCAGGTGGCATTTGACGTTTGTGCGCAGAGCGCTTGTGCATCGCTTCAATAATATTTCGATCTTCTTCAGGGATTTCTTCCCCTTTCAAATGACGATCAATCATATCATAACTCGTGCCCATTTCGTTCTCATCTGTCTGCCCTTCCCACAATCCTGCACTTGGTTGTTTATGGATCACTTCATCAGGTACACCCAAATATTTAGCCATTTCTCGTACTTCACCTTTAGTGAGGTTGGAAATAGGAACGAGATCCACGCCTCCATCCCCAAACTTCGTGAAGTACCCGGTGTACCATTCGGCTGCATTATCTGTACCAACCACTAAGTATTTATGGTTGGTTGCAATTGTATAGAGGGTACTCATTCGTAGGCGGGCTCTCAAATTAGCATCAGCTAACTTTTCTTGTTCTTCATTGAAAGATCCAGCATCATTCAATTGCTGTTTGATCGTTCGGAACATGACGTTGTGTGTTTCCGTTAAATCAACGGTCATTATTGGAAGGTCACATGCTTCCACAACGCTTTTTGCATGAACTTGGTCATCGGATTGACTTTTACATGGCATGATTACACCCAAAGAATTATCGGGGAATGCTCTCTTTATCAGGTTGGCAACGACAGCGGAATCGATTCCACCACTGACCCCGACGACTAACCCTTCTACATGTGCCTCTTTGACTTTTTCCTGTAGCCAGGATACGATTTTTTCAACTTTCTGTTCCACCGGATTGTTCATCCTTTCACACATATGATATCTAATCATAGCATATGCTCAGCATATCGGACAAACTTCTTCCGGTTTTCCCATGCTTTTTCCAATTTTCTCATATGGCGCGGCATTGATGCTTCTTCTCTCAGGCTTAAGCGGTACCCATATAGCCATTCCCTTAAAAGATCAGCCGGGACGAGGACCCCTTTCCACCAGATCTCCTTATCATTAACATGTGGAAAGTACGGCAACAATGTAGATTTCCTAAGCTCCACGTATGGTAAAAAACGCTGAGCCAATTGAATGTGATCATATAAACGAGGACCTGTATGCAAAAGGTCAAAATCAATCATTTTTATATTCTTATCGGAACCGACAATGAAGTTATGATGAGCCACGTCTCCATGAAGCCATTCATTACGATCCCAGGCTCTCTCCTCAACTTCCCCCAAGGGATGATTCGTAAAATCTTCCAAACGCTTGCTCATGCAAGCATGCAGTTCCTGGTACATTTCCCGCTTCCGTAACTCTGTGAATAGATCTTTCGTTTCTTCAAATTGTTCTAAGCGCCTTTCCCATTTAACATATAGTGGATCTTTAGGAACCGACAATACTCCAATTCCTTTGGTTGTTCGATGAAAGTGATGGAGAATACGGACCGCTTGTTTTCTGTCCATATGCCGGCTGAAGTCTGCATGCCTTCCTTCCACGCATTCAAATAAAGCCCAGTCACAACCAAGTTTACTGATGGTAAAAACTCGATCATAGAAAGGGTACGGTCTTGCAGCTATTTTATACGCATAATTCCAATGTTCGAAAAACTCCACTTGTTTTTCAATCACATGAAACCGGCGGTATCCCTTTAAAATAAATGGCTGCCCGTCATACTGGATTTTGTACACCTTCGGTTTGATGGTCTGTTCATATTCAATCGGAAGCTTTTCCTCTGTTTGCATCCATTGAAAAAGGCGATCCGTGTATGAATCGCCCATTCGATGTTCAGCTTTCATCTACATCATCTTCCCTCCAAGGCTGTTGATATCCTTGGCCCATCTGTTGGGGATCCCACTGCCCCATTTGTTGTGGATACGGTTGACCCCAACCTTGCTGTGGCTGACCCCATCCCATGTGAGGAGGTTGCTGCGGTCCATAACCCATTGGGTGCTGCATCCCCCCCATATGGCGCTTGCTCCCATGGCTGCTGAGCGCCGTAAGGAGACTGACCCCACGGTCCCATCATTGGTCCATATGGTTGCTGCCCCTGTCCGCCACCACACCCACAGTCTCCACCTGCTTGCACGCCTTGGACCATATCATCGCTTGATTCGTCCCCCGTCATGTGCATGGGCTGCTGCATTGGCATCGGCTGTTGATGCATAGGCATGTGCATCGGCATCATAACAGGATACGGTGGGCAGCAGTAAAAGTCTGTGTGAACCAACTGTGGCTGCATCGCCTGCGGCTGCATAGGTTGCTGCATAGGTTGCTGCATGGGTTGATAATACGGCTGCTGAGGCATTGGAGCTTGTTCCGGAGACTGCATCCCCTTCACATCTTCCATCTTTTCTCCTTTTACCTCTTCTTTCAGAGCCTCTTTAGGTGATTCTTCTTTAGGCTGCGGCATCGGCATTTGTGGAAGGTGGAAAGTTGTATAATAATTCTGCATCTGCTGATCAATACTCGGCATGGTAATCGGCATATTCATATTGATGGGCTGCATCGGTTTCATCGGTTTTTCCATAACACCTTTAGCTACTGGCTTCTTCTCATCTTCTTTAATCTTCGGAATCGGTTTTGGTGACGTATCTTTATATGGTGGTTGTGAAGGCATTTCCTTCTTAGGTGCGGGTGCTTGTTGTTTAGGGGCTTCTTTTTTAGGAGCCTCTTTTTTCACTTGCTTTGTACCTTGAGGGACTTTGATTTTCATACCCGGCATAATCATATCAGGATTGGAAAGCTGGGTATTCATGGATTTCAACTGTTCAAAGTCGACCCCGTATTTCTTGGCTATGTTCCAGAGTGTATCTCCTTTTTGTACAATGTGAATTCTCACATCTGCAACTCCCTTCCTGTAATTCTGTAAAAACAATAAGGCAATAATAGCTTCATAACACTCTATGCAACACAAGCCAAAACATTGATGAAAAAGCCTATAATAATTTGAAAGAAAATATAAACAAACCCCTGAATCCCTATTAACAAAGGGATTCAGGGGTTATGAGGGTCACGCTTATTTCACAGGGGTCGGTACATCGACTTGGTAACTCGGATAAGTTCCGAGCACCTTCAACTGACATCCTAACGCTTCAAGTTCTGCCTGCACGCCGGGAAACAGCACGTGATCGTATGGTTGATCGACATCTATCAAGAAAAAGTAGTTACCAAGACCAGTCTTCAGCGGCCTTGATTCAATTTTAGATAAGTTCATTTTTCTCCATGCAAAGGCTGCGAGTACTTGATGCAGGGCGCCGACATAATCCTTCGGCAGTGTGACCATTACTGTCGTTTTATGTTTTGTTATAGGATGATCCTTTACTTTCAAAGTGGTCGGGACCTTCTGAACGACCGCAAACCGTGTATGGTTATTGTCATAATCATGGATATCTGTATCCATAAATGTCAAACCGTTTTGCTCTGCCGCTAAATGATTGGCAATCGCAGCGACACCCGGGCCTTCGCTTGCTACAATTTCAGCGGCTTTCCCTGTCGAAGCTGTGTATTCAACTTCAGCGTTTGGGTACTTTGTGTGCAAGTATTGGTGACACTGGGCAATGGCATGGCTGTGAGAATAAACTTTTTTAATTTCCCCTTCATGATCCGGATGGACGAGGAGGTGTTGTTTGATCGGGACTGTTAACTCTGCAATAATCGATTGGTTGACGTGATGCACGAGGTAATCGACCGTCAAGTGTACGGAACCTTCGATCGCATTTTCAATCGGGACAACGGCTGTACTAATCTCCCCTGCTTCTACCGCGTCCAGACAAGCAGGAATGTTCTCGTAACCGATGAACTCTCCACCTTCAAACAAAGCATCCACTGCCATTTTTGTAAACGTACCCTTTGGTCCTAAATATCCAATCCGTTGTTCCGTCATGATTTCCCCTCCAATTAAGCTCCCGTACTTAAGATCTCTACACGATCTACAAAATCTAACTTGTGCAGCTGCTGCAACAGTTTTTCTATGCTGTCTTCCATTCCGGAAGTATTCAAAGAGAGCGTCACATTCGCTTTTCCTTGAAGAGGAATTGTCTGATGAATGGTCAAAACATTACAACCCGACTTAGCAACCGTCATTAACAAATTCGACAACGTTCCTTTTCGATCTTCAAGGTGAAAGAACAATGTAATCATTTGCTCCTTGACCATTGCCTGAAAAGGAAAAACAGCATCTCTATATTTATAAAAAGCACTCCGGGACAAGCCCACTTGCTGGACAGCCTCAAAAATGGACTCTACTTTCCCCCGCTCTAATAATTCTTTCGCTTCTATGGTTTTCATCATAGCTTCAGGAAGAATGTCGCTACGGACTAAATAAAATTTCTCATTGTAATCCGCCATGAAAAATCCTCCCCTTTAATCGACAAACTCAAATTCATAATCCATTAATCTGACCGTGTCGCCATCTTTCGCGCCACGTTTTCTGAGTGCATCATCCACACCCATACTCCGCATCTGACGTGCAAACCTGTTGATGGATTGGTCATGGGAAAAGTCTGTTCTCTTGAACAGGGATTCAATCTTTTCTCCATAAAGGACATAGGCACCATCATCATCACGCGTAATCTTAAATGGCGCTTCTTCTTTTTCATATTTGTAGATGACTCGCTCGTCCACTTCTTCGACCTGTTCTTCCTGTTTCGGAATTTCATCCAGTTTATCCGCTACGGCATATAACAATTCATCCAATCCGTCCCGTGTAACGGTAGAGATGGAATAAATGGGAATGTCATCATTCCCCAGCTGCTCCTTGAACAGTTCTAAATTTTCTTTAGCATCTGGAATATCCATTTTATTCGCGACAATGATTTGAGGACGGTTTTCTAACCGTTGATCATAAGATGATAATTCATTATTGATCGTTACATAATCCTCATATGGATCGCGGCCTTCCATTCCAGACATATCAATGACATGCAGCAGCAAACGCGTCCGCTCTACATGGCGCAGGAATTGATGACCAAGACCGACTCCTTCATGCGCTCCTTCGATAAGCCCGGGAAGATCGGCCATCACAAAACTACGATGGTCCTGACTTTCAACCACCCCAAGGTTTGGAGAAAGAGTAGTGAAATGATAATCCGCAATTTTCGGTTTTGCTGCGGTTACGACGGATAGGAATGTTGATTTACCGACACTCGGAAAACCGACCAATCCGACATCGGCCAACAGTTTCAATTCGACGACGACATCAAGCTCTTCGCCTGGCTCTCCATTTTCAGCGATTTCAGGAGCGGGATTCCTTGCTGTAGCGAAACGCGCGTTTCCACGGCCTCCGCGCCCACCTTTAGCGATGACCGCTCTTTGTTTATGGTCCGTCAAATCTGCGATGACTTTATCTGTCTCCGCATCTTTCACTGTCGTACCCGGAGGAACACTGACAACCAATGGATCAGCGTTCTTCCCATGCTGCTTCTGGTTCATTCCGTTTTCACCTTTAGCCGCTTTAAAATGGTGTTGATATCTGAAGTCCATCAACGTGTTGAGACCTTCATCGACTTCAAAAATGACATCTCCACCATTTCCACCATCGCCACCTGCGGGTCCGCCTCGTGGTACAAATTTTTCACGGCGATAAGCTACAAGACCATTTCCACCGTCTCCACCTTTTACAAATACTTTCACCTGATCGACAAACATGTCTATTCACCTCTTCATTCTATTGTCATTTCAATAGAAAGTTCTTTACTGTCAAAAATCGTTGCAATAAATCCTTCTCCATTGAGCGTCTCTTTCAAACGGTCCGGCTCATGAAATAGACCTTCCCATTCCCAGCTCAATCCAAGCGTGTCCTGCCCACCTACATAGATGGTACATGTACCTTCATAAAGTTCTTCATTCCCAATATGTCCATCCATGATTTCAATCATCCGTTTTCCATAAGCCAACAATGTATGATCATGACGGGATAAATCAACTTCTCCCCTTATGAAATAGCGCAGTCGGTAGGTCTTATGTACCCAATTAAAAGATAACAACCATAAAGGAAATTTCAGAGCATCACTGTTCAATAATTTCCGTTCTTCTTCCGCCTCTTCTTTAATTTCTTCCATTTGTGAAAGCAAACGGTCCTGCTTTCCAAGGGTAGCGTATCCTTGAAGCAATTGAATTTGATTCATCCAGTCATGACGCTTATGTCTGAGCAACGCAATAATTTCTTTTTCTTCCATCCTTTCAGCTCCCTCGTTCAACCCATAATAATAAAAAGTATAGCAAAAATTCAAGGAAACAAAAAACCTCAGCGTGTAGGTTCCGTTACTTATGTGCGGGTGAGTGGAAGGAAGAACAAACCCATTGAACATGGATGGGTTAAATTGGACTAGAGAATCTCCCCCCACACGAACGAGTAAAAATCCCTGTCAAACCTGCTAAATAGAAAAATGAAGTTGAAGATATAAAAAAAGCCGCGCTTATGCGAAAAGCAAAGCGCGGCTTTTTTGCTGATGGACTATTCGCTTACGCTTCCTGTGCTACAGGATAAACGCTGACTTTTTTACGGTTACGTCCGTAACGTTCGAATTTAACAACACCGTCCACTTTCGCGAACAATGTGTCGTCTCCACCACGGCCAACGTTCGCACCAGGGTACACCTTTGTACCGCGTTGACGGTAAAGGATGGAACCAGCAGTTGCTTGTTGTCCGTCTGCACGTTTAGCTCCAAGACGTTTGGACTCAGAGTCACGACCGTTTTTTGTACTACCTACACCCTTCTTCTGGGCGAAAAACTGCAAATCAAGACGTAGCATGAGTCTTCACCTCCTTATCGTTGGGATATTTTCATATATTGATCGTATTCTTGTTCAATCGTTTCCAAGGACACCTGCATGCCTTCTAATAAGGTTTGAGCTTTTGAATGAATGGATTCATCCAAATCTTCAGGAAGAGTGATTTTTAAATAACCACCTTCACCACCTTGTTCGACATCAGGTTCGAATCCACAAAGACTTATAACGGCATTGACAGCACCGAACGAAACAGCCGATACGGCTGCACAAACGAGATCATGACCATAAGGGCCACTCTCCGCATGTCCGGAAATTTCAAAGCCTGTAATTTCTCCTTGTGTGCGAAACATCGATACTTGTATCATCCGTTACGAACCTTACGCGTTGATCTCTTCAACGACAAGTTTCGTGTACGGCTGACGATGACCTTGTTTGCGCTTGTAGTTCTTTTTAGGCTTGTATTTGAAGACAGTCAATTTCTTCTGAAGGCCTTGTTTTTCAACTTTAGCTGTTACAGAAGCACCGTCAACGTATGGAGCACCAACTTTCGTGTTATCTCCACCTACGAAAAGAACTTTGTCAAAAGTGATAGACTCACCAGCTTCTACGTCCATTTTTTCAACATAGATCTCCTGGCCTTTTTCTACTTTTACCTGCTTACCACCAGTTTCAATAATTGCGTACATACTTGCACCTCCTCAATATACTCAGACTCGCCATTCAGGTACCGGAAATCGGTTTTAAAACCTGTTCTGTGCGGTTGTAGCAACGGAGTGCTACTAGAATAACAAAACAATGTTACCACAGATCAAAACAAGTTGTCAACATGATATCCGCGACGCTGAACAGCTTCCCGGATCATGTCCAAAGACCCTTCAAGCTCTATTTGATAGCCACAGATGTCAGCATCCTGCCTAACAAACAGCTCCTGTGGAATTTTACTAGAAATCGGCTCAGAAAGCAATCGTTTTTTGCAATCCATGAACTTCGGATGCACAGCGATCATCAAGGCCTCCGCTTCTCTCTTCCGAAGAAGCTCTCTTTCTAAACGATAAACAGCCGTCTCATCCGTGAAATTCACTTCCCTAGGGTTGGTTAATAACGAAGGGAGGCTGGCATTTTCCTTTTTCCGGGTCAATTCTAAAAGTCCCAACTTAGTCATTCCGAACACGTTCGTCTTCGTAGGATCCTTTTTCACAAGATCTCTCATTTCTGAGACGATCTGTTTCTCTTTATTCTCATTTTTCATTGAAATGAAATCAATAAGAATGATGCCGGATAAATTTCTTAAACGAATCTGCTTTTGAATTTCTTTTGCTGCTGCCCTATTGACATCAAGAGCCTGGGAGTTTGAAAAAGAACGCCCTTTCATCTTATGGCTATTGACATCGATCACTGTCATCGCTTCCGTTTCTTCAATGACTAAGCTAATCCCATTATTCAATTCAACAAGAGGATTGATGAGTTGCTCCTGGAGACGCGCCAAGGATACAGGCATATTTTTTTTCCACATCACTTTCCCAGCGGATGCGTTCTGCCAAAGAAGGAAACTTTTCCTTTAAACGCTTAGATGTGCTCGCTTCATCAATGAGCACTTCTTGAATGGTCGTCACTGGAAATTTACGAAGGAATGCATCAGGAATGCTCGCCTCACTCCATAAACAGCAAGGTTGATTAAGGTTATTTTGTACCATCGTTTTCCACTCAGCCCGGAGGCCTCTTAGCTCTTCGATAACGGTCTCGGGAGCAACGTCTCCAGCTGCCGTTCGTATGATACAACCTTCAGGACTTTCCAATTCCTGCTCTAACCATGATTCCAGCTCAGCTCTTTTCTCGACTTCCAGCTTTCGTGAAATCGAAAGTTTCCCTTGAGCAAAAGGTTGATAGACGGTGTACAACCCAGGCAAAGTCACGTTAGCGGTCAGTGCAGCACCTTTGTTCCCCACAGGTTCCTTTATCGCTTGTACAGCAACTCTCTGCCCTTCATTCAATGCAGTTGATAAGTTCCCTTCGCACCATGGAACCATATCCTTCCTTAGAAAACCTGATCGATCCGCTCCTATGTCAATAAAGGCGGCATCCAAACCTTGATCCACCCGTTCTACTTTACCTAAAAAAATAGAGCCCGTGAGCTTTTCAGCACCGGGCCGGTCGATAACATATTCATGGATTTCCCCATTTTCAATGACCACTCCCGATTTTTCAGCTGCCTTTGTATGTAATACTAGTTTTCTCATGTCATCCCTCATCATATAGCGATTTCAGCAATGTCCCGGACTTTTAAATGCGGTTTTTTTTGTTCAAAAAAAGCGCGGAGACACTCTTGTTCATCTACTATATAGAAAGGATTCGTATGTTTCAATACATACTTGTGGCGCCGATTGGAGTGGATGTTCTTCAGCACATCACGGACGAGCGTTTCTTGATGCACGTTTACGTATTTGGTTTTCAATGTTTCCCTGTCTTGATACGTGCAATAAAGGAGATAACGCATCATCGTGTAAGTCTTCCGTTTCCATTCCAGGATGTTCTCAATAACTAAAAAAGCGGTGAGAAGGATAGCAGCTAACGTCCAGCGTCCTTCCATAAACATCCAAAATCCAGCAACTGTCATGAATAGAAGTGATAGGCTGAGAGCTAGAGCAAGACTAACTCTGAATGCAAAGAAACGATTCAATAAGTAAAAGAGCAATTTACCCCCATCTAACGGCCAAACCGGGAGCATATTAAAAATAAAAATTACCCCATTATAAAAAAAGGCGGCATCTAATAAAGGGTGAACGCCTATCATGGATTGAATGGTCATAAGTAAGACAAAGATCCACAAATGCTGAAAAGGACCAGCCATGACTACAAACATCTGCTCCCGGAAGGGCCTTGTGTTGTGCTCTTCGCTCACTACAGCCCCACCGAACAGCCAGATTTCCATTTTTTCCACACGCCATTTAAACCGTTTGGCCATAAGGAAATGGGCCAGTTCATGAACAAACACGATAGAAAATAAAACGATAAATTCATAAATCGCCCCTGTCAACAAAGCAGAAAGAGCGAGCAAAAAGAAGAGGGGGTGAACATGGATATAGTCGTGAAATTTAAGGACTTTCATTCACTTTGATCACCTGTACTGGATCTAGAAATGTATTGTCTTTTTCAATAGCGAAGAAAAATTCAGCTGCCTGCCCCTCTTCCGCTTTCACGGATCCCAAATCCTTTTGCGATTGGACATGTTCATATAAATGGACATCGATAGCGGATAGATACCCGTACGTGGTTTTCGTTCCATCTTCATGCTGTAAAACCACCGTCTTTCCTGACTCCGGGTCATTGCCTGCAAAAATGACAGTTCCTTCTCGCACCGCTTTTACTTGAGATCCATTTTCCGTTGTTAAAATAATCCCCTTCCCATCATTTTGAAAGGGAGTCGTCACGGTTCCATTTACAGGCATGGCAAGAGGTTCTTGATCCGCATCATCATCCGGCTGGATGACTTGTAATGGATCGCCGAAACGGTCGCTGTACCAGGCCGTTACTTTGGCAAAAGGGAATTCTTCCTGCATTTGACTAACTGCCCAATCGCCCGGCACTTTCACAACAGCGAGATCCGTATTTTTCCCTACGGCTACGACGGCAAAAAGTAAAACAGCGAATAACACCTGTAGGCCTAAACGAGACGTAGCACTTGACTGATCTTCCTTCTTCACCGGTTTATGGCCATAGGTATTAACCAGTGGGGGATAGCCATGCATTTCTTCATCCTGTGGTGGAGAGAAACGTCCCGGCGGGCTTGTCCCCTGACTATGCATTTTTCTCTTTTTACGATCGGCTATATTCTTGCGTACATCGCGGATGTTCTTTTTCACAACCAAACCCCTCTCTACGTCTTTTTCTATCAGTCTATGGGACAAGGAGAAGGTTTATTAATTCAAAATAAAAAAACCTGCCACAAGGTGTGACAGGTGAAACAACGATCGTTATGTGCGCATGCCGAAGAATTTCTTCACTTTCGCAAGAACGCCTCGTTCTTCATCAAGCTTCATAAGGGGTACCGTTTCCCCTAGAATTCTTCTTGCAATGTTTCGATAAGCAAGAGAAGCTTTGGAATTGGGCTTCATGGCCACAGGCTCTCCACTATTGGATGCTTTAATAACTGCGTCATCATCAATAACGATGCCCAATAGATCAATAGACAGGACATTGACGATTTCATCAACGTCAAGCATGTCCCCGTTCTTCATCATATGATTCCGGATACGGTTGATCACAAGCTTCGGAGATTCCATTTCTTCTTGCTCTAATAATCCAATAATCCGGTCTGCATCACGGACGCTTGATTTTTCAGGAGTCGTGACTACAATCGCCTTATCCGCACCTGCGACCGCATTTTTATACCCTTGCTCTATCCCTGCCGGACAATCGATGACGACATAATCATACTCCTGCTTCAATTCCTGAACAATGGCTTTGACCGCTTCCGGAGTCACTTCAGATTTATCTGATGTCTGGGCCGCTGGAAGCAAATGAAGGCAATCAAAGCGCTTATCCGTAATTAAGGCCTGTTTCGTTTTGCAGCGTTCGTTTACGACATCGACAATGTCATAGATGATGCGGTTTTCAAGTCCCATCACGACATCCAAATTTCTGAGACCGATATCAGTATCAACGAGACACACCTTCTTTTTCTGCAAGGCCAAAGCGGTCCCCAGGTTCGCAGTAGTTGTCGTTTTTCCGACCCCTCCCTTTCCAGAGGTAATGACTATCGCTTCACCCATTGATCATTCTCCTTTCAAAACTAACCAGATCCGGTCTCTTTTTTACAACCTCTTGTATGCGATCGATACGAATTTTCTCCATGGACTCATCGATGAATCCACATTCCATATACACACCCTCAGATTCATAGTCTGGTGAACGACTTAATTGATCGGCAATCCTTAGTTGGCTCGGCTGCATGTAAGAGGATGCAATCACCGCATTCGTATCCCCTTCAAATCCTGCATGCGCAATTCCGCGCAAACTTCCCATGACAAAAATGTTACCCGTGGCTTTGATTTGGCCACCCGGATTCACATCACCAATCAAAAGTAGATCTCCCTTGACTTCAACCAACTGTCCGGACCGGACGGTTTTAGCGACAGGGGTGATTTCCGTATTCTCTTTCCACTCAAGGGCTTCCTTTTTCGTCAAAACATCCGACTCGATTTTTTCAACGACGAGTTTCTGCTTTTCCCGTACAACCTCTGTGAGCTTTTCTTTTTGTTCTTCAGTCAAATACCTGTTGCCAAGCTTGATCGTCACACGGATCATCGGATGTTCATCTGTCAGTCCGTTCATTGACAATTGGTTTTGCAATTCTTTTAAAAGGGATGAGAAGGAACATTGATCATCCAAATGCAATGTCAGACCGTCTCTTGTTCCTTTAATCATCACCTTCTGTACATTAGCAGCCATAGGCTCTTTCACCTCAAACCTCAAACATTTCCATCAGATTAGATATTGCTCACTTCTTCTCCCCAGGCATACACTTTTTCCTTCACAAGTGGATAGAGGAGGATGAAGAAAATCATATTTGCTGCCAAGGTCGGCAGCAGTCTCAATAGAGCATAATCTCCCCAAGTCATGGATGTAATTTGTACGAATGAATAAATGATATACAACATCGTATCAGCTAAAGCCACACCGACGACCGCCAATAAGGAAGCCGCAAAAAAAGTTGGCATGCAGCCATTTGTTTAGACCATGCACGGTATAAATGATCAAAGTATATGTAATCATATATACCCCGAGAACGCCTGTGTAGACGACATCAATCAATAAGCCGAAAGGCAGGCCATACCACACAGCGTTGTACGTATCGTCCTTGTCATAGAAAATGGCAATAATCAAAAGGAAGATCAAAATCCAATGGGGGGTCATAAGTAAATCAGAGTAAACAAGATTAGCCGGCAGCATACTCATGGCCATCCCCTGCATGATCAAGAAAAACAAACATAGGAGTGCAATGAAGTATCGACTCATGATGCTTCTTCCTCCTGTTCAGCTTCCGGATCCACCGTTTCTGCTGTACGATCCACAACCATTACATGATTGATATCAAACAAATCGGCAAACGGTTCTACATAGGCGGTCTGCGTCAACCCAAACTGGTCATTGACGACTTCTTCGACCGTTCCGATTCTCAAGTTGCTCGGAAAAACTCCTCCTAAGCCAGATGAGATCACATTGTCCCCAGGCTTAAGCTCTTCATCTAACTTGATTTCCTCTAGTAATAGGCGTCCGGTTTCATCATCATAGCCTTCAATCAGGCCGAAGGCTTCATCCTGATCCTCCCGAACGACCCAAGCTGAAATTTTGTTCGAACGATCGAACCCACTTAAGAGTTGAACCGTTGAATGAAAAGCACCAACAGACTTGATTTTCCCAATCAGACCGTCACTTGTCATAACAGCCATATCTTTTTCAACGCCGTGCTCTTCCCCTTTATTGATCGTCATCTGCTCAAACCAACGGTCTGAACTTCTGGCAATGACTGTTGCCTGCACAGGGGAATACTCACTCAAACTATCTGACTTATCCAACGTTTGCTGGAGTTCACCAATTTCACTACGAAGTCTTTGATTTTCCTGAATGACACCCTTATATTCAGAAAGCCTCGCCTTCAATACTTCGTTCTGTTCATATACACCAAACATGTCTTGAATATTTTCAATGGTATTGTCCACAAGACTGACCGGTTTATGGAAGACGGTTTGCATCCAACCGACCGAATCTTGTAGAAATTTCTCTGGTGTGCTTAACGAATCACGGTCACGGATCGAAAAGCCGATTAATGCTACGAGTACGATAAATCCTACTAATACAATCATCAGTCTTTTTCTACGAAATAACGAGGGCATAACGGGTTATATTACTCCATTTTCGCCCGGCTTGCTACATTCGGCTGAGAACGGAAATGATGGATGTACTCCAAAGACTTTCCTGTTCCAACCGCCACACAATCAAGAGGATTGTCGGCAATAAATACGGGCATGTTCGTTTCTTCACTGATGACTGTATCGATGTTCCTTAGCAAGGCGCCTCCCCCGGTAAGGACAATCCCGCGCTCCATGATATCCGCCGCTAGTTCTGGAGGGGTTTTTTCTAACGTATTTTTGACCGTTTCTATAATTGAATCAATCGTATCTTTCATAGCACTTACAATTTCGTCGCTTTGGATTGTAATGGTTTTCGGCAGGCCGCTGAGCAAATCCCGTCCCCTAATGTCCATTTCGTCAACTTCAGAGACTTCTCCTGCTCCACCCAATTCCATTTTCACTTCTTCAGCCGTACGCTCACCAATCATCAAGTTGTACTTTTTGCGCACATGTTGAATGATATTGTCATCCATCTCATCTCCTGCAATACGGATGGACTGGCTTGTAACGATTCCACCAAGAGAGATGATCGCCACCTCTGTTGTGCCTCCACCAATATCAACAACCATGCTTCCGGTCGGTTCCCATACAGGAAGTCCTGCACCAATGGCGGCCGCAAATGGCTCCGCAATCGGATAGGCTTCTTTTGCTCCCGCCTGTTTCGTTGCATCAATGACCGCACGCTCTTCAACCATCGTAATGCCGGAGGGTACACAAACCATGACATTTGGTTTACTTGCAAAAGAGGAACGCGTTTTTAACGCCTTTTTTATATAATATTTCATCATTTGAGCAGTGGTATCATAATCGGCAATTACGCCATCCTTCATCGGTCGGATAACATTTATGTAACCTGGCGTTCGCCCGATCATGTTTCGTGCATCATTTCCGACAGCTTCAATTTCACCAGTTTGTGTATTTTTGGCAACAACTGAAGGCTCTCGAACAATGACTCCTTTACCTTTCAAAAAGACAAGAGTATTTGCAGTGCCCAAATCAATTCCTAAATCTTGAGAGAATCCAAAAATCCCCAATAATATCTTCCTTTCTAAAACCCGTTTTCCTATCAACGGGGGTTAGGCATCTATATAGAATCATGATTAGAAGAAGCGCCTATTTATAAGGAGATCCTATAAATGGCGCTTTTTCTTTTTCATCTATTCAATTATACGAAAAATCCACAAAAATAGATAGTGTTACAAATAGCCTTTTTCTTTAAGACTAATGAATTTGCGATCACCAATGACAAGATGATCCAGCAATTCGATGCCAATCATCTTTCCGCATTCTTTTAACCTGCGTGTCACTTGGATATCTTCTTGTGATGGAGTTGGGTCTCCAGAAGGATGGTTGTGAGCGCAAATAATAGAGGCGGCAGACCTTTTCACCGCTTCTTTGAACACCTCTCTAGGATGGACAATCGAAGCATTCAAGCTGCCGATAAAGATGGTTTGTCGATGGAGGACCTGATTTTTCGTGTTTAAAAACAAACAGATGAAGTGCTCCTGCTTCAAATCTCTCATTTCTTCCATGATAAAGTCTGCCCCATCTTCTGGACTTCTGATCATATAACGTTCCACAGGCTTCATTTTTTGCATGCGTTTTCCTAATTCAATTGCTGCCAGAAGCAAAACAGCTTTTGCTGATCCAATCCCGCGAATAGCAGTCAGCTCTTCAATGGTTGCATCTTTAAGAAGCATGATCCCTTCAAAATGGACTAGAAGCCGGTTGGAGAGCTCCATGACGGACTCACGTTTCGTCCCGCTTCCTAACAAAATGGCAAACAATTCCTGATTCGATAAATGAGAAGCTCCGAGTTCAATCAGCCGCTCCCTTGGGCGGTCTTGCCTCGGAACATCCTTAATCATAACACTCGTCTGGGTCAATGATCCGCATCCTTTCCTTCTAAGTCCCCATGCTAGAAGGAGTTACTCAGGGAAAATGCCTAACCTCTTAAGTTCACGTGCCACTCTTGACAGCGGCAGACCGACTACACTGTAATAGTCTCCATGAATTTTTTCTACAAACAAAGATCCTTTGCCTTGGATGCCGTATCCACCAGCCTTATCCCAGGCCTCCCCGGTCCTGATATAGGCATCGATCTCATCCTCTGACAACATGTAAAAGGTCACTTCTGTCTTAACATGAAACATATCCACTGTTTGATCTGTCTTTAAACAAACCCCTGTATAAACCTCGTGTGTCGTATCACTTAAAGTTCTTAGATACTTCCTTGCATCTTGATTATCCTTTGGTTTCCCCAGGATTTCACCATTGTAAACGACGACAGTATCAGAAGTGAGGAGCACTTCACTCTCCCCCACCTTTACGTTTTCAGCCTTTAACCTCGTTAAGTGAAGGACGGCTTCCTCAGGTGACATCCCTTCCTCAATTACTTCATCAGCATAGGAAGGACGGACATCAAACTGATATCCTGCAAGCTCGAGCAGTTCCTTCCTTCTGGGAGACTGGGACCCTAAAACTAAGCGCTTCATTCTAATATCATCCTTTCTAAACATGGGGCTTTTTCTATTCTACAAGATTTCCATAAAACCGAGGATTATAGAAAGAATCTTTTTCTTCAAGAAAATAATATAAAAAAAGAGTTTTCTAATTAGAAAACTCTTTTTTTATAGAATATCACGTGTTGTTTTCCTTATTCTAATGATTGAGCAACTTTTAGCCAATTAATATTCGTATCATCCTGGGATTCCCATTCATTCAACGCTTGTCCAAGTGATGTATTCTTACCCACTTCATCCATAAGCTTCATTCTTTCATTCTCTGACAAACTCCCCATTTCATGGGTATCTATTGCGGTGGTCAACTCTTGAGGTATTTCTTTATCGACCGTAACAACAAATGGCTTTACATAAGTCTCAATGCTCTTTCCTGCAAGTCGATCAGCAATTTGATCCGCTTCCTGTTTATTCGGTGCACTCCCAACAAACAAGAAATATTGACCATCCCTTTGCCAAACCAGTGAAGGTACAAGAAGAGCTGTCAACTTACTCTGCCATTCATTCGCCTTTCCCTCCGTTGAAAAGGCCCCCGCTTGAACGATATATGTATCAAACGTTTGCGTAGGACCACTTGGAAGCTCAGACATAGGCGCCTCTTGAGAAGTGACCACTTCCGTTTCTGCATTTGTTTCCCCCGACACCGGAGCGGTTTCTGAATCTGTAGTGGATGAATCCGTTAAAGATACAAACATTCGAAGTAGCAAGAAACCAAGACCAAGACTAACAAATAGTGCGGTTAGAGCGGTAGTGATTATCGGCCTCACCGGTGTTGAAGAAAAGCGTTTCTTTTTAAAAGGAATGTGGTACACCCGTGTAGCGGGACGTTCATCTTCCTTATCTTCCTCTATGGCAGCGGCCTGTTCCTTTTGTGTCCGAACAACTTCATGTTTTGTTTCCTGCTGATGTTCGTTCCTAAATGAGATGGAGATCTTATTTTTGGAATCCATGGTTTGATCACTCCTGCAAGGTTTGTTCCAACCCTATCACAGCAGTTTTGAAAACGACGCTGAAATTTGTCAGTAGTCCTTCGACAATTTCGGCTTACAATTGACTTTCAGCTTCTGAACCGGAGGATTCTTCCTCGTTTTCTTCTACTCGATCACGACCTTCTTCATCCAAAGACTCTTCTTGATCTGTTTCCTCAGTTCTTGTAGATGCAGATGGTTTCAGATTATCCCACTGTTCGATAGCAAAAGGGTCCACCTTGTTCGAACTTCCACCATAATGGTATTGTGGCGCTTCATTAGCAAGATTGGCATATAATGGCTGATAATAACTATTCATAACGATGGAATAGCCAAGTTCATTCTCGCTCTCCGGTGCATCAAACTGGATCGACTCGATTTGTATGACCCGTGATAACGATTGAATCTCTTTCATAAATGAAACCATTTCATCATAGTTTTCAGAAGTCACATCTACATTGAACTGAAGGGTATGCAGCCCTTCAATCCTTTGCCCAGCCTCATCTTCCACGGGCTCATCACTCTGTAGATCTACAACCTCTTCACTTTCATCATTTTCACCATTCATTTTCAATTCATCTTCTTGTTGTAAAATAGATACGGATGACTCAGAATCAGCAATACCTATACTGGTGATCAAACTTGTAGAAGCATTCTCTGCCCGGTCCAGACCGATCAACATTTGGTCGATGAGAGGAATGACTGGCAATTGCTGCTGAATTGTACGGGAACTGAGAATTTGTTCTCGATCACTTTCTTCCTGGTTATTCTCTATGGCAGAGAGGATTTTTTGCTCTTGAGCTAAGGTCGCTTCCTTTTCTGCCACCCGCTCCTGGTATGGATCCAAAATGACTCTTTGACCTAGTATGTAAAACGCTATGATAAGGACAACTCCAGCAATGATGCCCCATAATCTCGAACGATTCCATTCGACTTTCATTGGGTAGACACCCCCTCAGTAGCGAGCATAGATTCCTCAAGAACGATATAATAACTCGCAATATAACGGGGTTGATAATCGTATAGGTCCTCTGTATCATCCACAACTTCTGTATCTACCCCTGCTAATTCAACGTCAGAGATAAATGATTGTTGAAGAAGGATATCCATGTATTTAGCCGCTTCCTGGATAGTGTCAAACCTTACATTCACGGTTATTTCAGACGCTCCTGTTAAAGCGAACGATTCAAAGAATCCTCGCTCCGGGAGCAAAGATACAAGACCCTCGAGCACAGGGATCGTAGGAATAACCGTACCCTTCAGCTGCTCAAGAGAATTCTTCAACTGTTCTCTTTCGGTCCCTTCTCCTCCAGATGTCGCTGCAAAGCTTTCCTGTTCAATCTGTACCTGTGAGATCTGCTCATCCAAATGATAAGATTCTTCGACCAGGGTTGACTTTTGAGCATTGAATACGATTGACATAATTAATAAAAGGAGAGCAAAGAAAGCGACAACTAGATACGGGAGGATATTTCTCTTTTCTTTTTGTTCCAGTAAATTAATTTCTACTACCATTCTCTCATCCCCTCCATCCTTTAAGGCTTGATGGATAATCCAATCGCATCCATATATTCAACGCTTGAAGATTGGTCTGCATCCAAGAATACGTCTGCATCTTTCAAAGCAGCGACCTGGATCCCTCTTTCTTCAAGCAACTCCCTTACCCGTTCATTCTCCGGCCAATCTCCTGTAAGAAGCACTTTGGATACCGAGGCTTCACCATTCATTACAGAGAATTTATAAAAATCCATAATTCTTTCTACTTCATTTACCTGATCATAAGTAAATTCGGTTGGACCTTCTTCATCCCCTTGCCATAGGTAGCAGCCGTTTTCTCTTTTCCATAACGTCATAGGAAGCGGACTTCTTGTATGGTTGATAAATGCCGGCAAGTGTTCGTTAAAGACCGTCAGCACACAACCATCCAAATTCCAATCGATCAACAGTAAATGTTCTCCGTCTACGGTTAAATCCAAATACTCGTATAAACGATAAATAGACAGCGCACTAATATCAGCCGCTTTCGTTTTCAGCTTGGCACCTCTGAATACCTGGTCCAGCACTCGAATCTGTTCTTCTGGAAAAGCGAAGAGAAGCAGCTTTTTCTTTTCCTCATTTTCACTGAGGACACTATAATCGAATGCAGGGTCATCAAAAGGAAGATGCAGGGTTTCCCCCAATTGCATATATAAGTAACCTTTGATCTCATCATTCTTCAAGTGAACGGGCACTTCATAAGGTCGAACTACAACCGAGTGATCCGGTACAGTGAAATAGAGTCGTTTGTTGCTCCACCCTTTATTTTCAATGAAGCTATCAACAATTCTCATAAGCTCCCCTGGAGTCTTTGATTTTCCCGTCCTCCATAATATGAGGAGGGAGAACGATTTCACCAGTGTCATCGATCTCCCATGCATTCTCTGATTTTGAAAACACATATCGAATGCAGTGGTTTTTTATAACGAAGTTCACCCGGCCGCTTGATTTAAAAAAACGAAACAAAAGACTCTCCTCCTATAAGAAAAACGTATCATAATAAAATCGCAAGAGGTCAAAGCCGTAAAGATAACTAATGACCGCAGCGAGCACAATGGATGGTCCAAATGGAAAGGGATCTTTCCTTCCAATCACTTTGAAGGCCAATAAAGTCAGACTGACAACCGTCCCAATTAAAGTGGCTAAAAATAAAGTAAGCAACGTTAATTTAAAACCCAACAGAATTCCTAACGTTCCTAACAGTTTCATATCCCCCGCTCCCATGCCACCTCTGCTCACTAGAATAATTAGAAAGATGATGACAAATCCGGCTAGTGCACCAAAAATTGAGTCATACCATGGCTGCAATGGACTAATAGTTCGGTAAATAACAAAGGTTGCCGCAAAGAAAAGTAACAGTTTATTCGGGATCAACATGTAGTGGAAATCACTCACTGTCACTATAACCGCCAGAGAAATTAGCAGACTAGCCCCTGCGAATTCCCATGATAAGCCTAGATACAAATATGCAACTAAAAAAAGGAACCCTGTGATCAGTTCAACGAGTGGGTATGTAACGGAAATCGAATGCTGACAGTGTCTACATTTACCTTTAGCTATGAGGTAAGAGAAGAGCGGAATTAAGTCTCTCGCTTGCAGAGGTGTGGAACAGTGAGGGCAAGCAGAGCGTGAGGTTGTGAATGGGATGTTTTTTGGTAAGCGTAGGCCGACGACGTTGAAAAAAGAGCCAAGTATGGTACCGGTAATAAACATATATATATTGAGCATTTGATTTATTTTCCCCTTAAGTAAATGAGGAGGACTTGGTTATTATGTCCTCCTCTTATAATCATACAGATCTAATTCGATAATTGGGTTTTAGTTTGAGCATTAACTCTGTTAGTAGTTCCATCAGATCCAACTAGGGTAACAGTATAAGTGACTCCATCATCACCCGTTGCTATTTCTACAAAGCCACTATCATAACCTCCATCACCTTCAGGATCTTGTGGAACTGCATCTAAGAAAGTGTTAGTTACTAGAGTATCCATAGTGTATCCGTTATCTGTTCCGTCACCCACATCATCCATTGCTAAACCACTTGCTTCAGCTAATCTTGCAGACTCAATGAGAGACAAGCCATTAGCATCATGTGCATCAGCTTCTGTATTATTTATAATCCCTCCGATCGCCGGAATAGCAATCGCAGCAATAATCCCCAAAATAACAATAACAGCCAAAAGCTCAATCAACGTGAAACCTTTCTCATTCTTTAACATTTCTCTTAACTTCTTCATTTTCTCTCCCCTTTTGTAGTACTTTCGATTTTCTGCTAACGGATATGTACTACTTTTTTCATTAGCAAAATGTCCTATGTTCATTATAAAGGATAAAAAGTTTGCAAACTAGCATTTTTGCACATTCTTACAAAAACTTAATTGATCGTGTCGAAAATCGAAAACATCGGCACAGCGATAGCCGCAACTATACCTCCGACGACAAGTGCGAGGACTAAGATCATTAATGGCTCAATCAACGTTTTTAATCGGTCTGTCGTATATTCAAGTTCAGATTCGTAGAATTCAGCCACCTTTGAAAGCATGTAATCGAGAGAACCTGTTTCCTCCCCTACAGCCATCATCTGTATCACTAATGGTGGGAAAATCGGATACTGCCGTAATGGATCGGAGAGGTTGTTTCCTTTTTCCAACGATTTGTAACTATTCATGATTGCTCGTTCCACTACTTTATTTTCTACGACATTTTGTGTCACTTGTAGAGATTTTAATATAGGAACGGAACTATTCATTAAAGAACTCAGTGTACTTGTCATGCGTACCAGGGCGGCTTTTTGTATCAATGGACCGAAAACAGGAATTTTAAGCTTCAGTACATCCACTGTATATTGGAGCTTTGGATTTCTATCTACGAGCAGTTTAAATATGACAATAAACAGCGCCGGGATAAGGATGGCCGCATACCAATAGTTTTGGAAAAACTGGCTCATACTAAGCGTCAATTGAGTGATCCATGGAAGCTCTCCTCCCATTGTGTCGAACATACTTGCAAACCTCGGTACTACGAAGGTTAACAGAAAAATGACGATGCCAATGGCTATCAGACCAACCACAAGTGGGTAGGTTAATGCGGATATGATTTTCTGTCTTGTATCGTATTGTTTTTCATAATAAACAGCTAAACGTTCCAGGATGTCGTCAAGATTACCTCCAACTTCGCCCGCTCGTACCATATTGATGAATAGGTTCGAAAAGATTTTCGAATGGGAACCAGCTGCTTCAGAAAAAGAGCGCCCACTTTCTAATTGCTCACTGATATCATAGAGCGCTTCACTTAACGCCCGGCTATTTGATTGTTTTGCAAGAATTTTTGTCGACTCAAGCAAAGAAATTCCGGCTCTCATGAGCGTAGAAAATTGCCTCAAGTAAATAACAAAATCCTTAGGCTTTACCGGGTTTCCTATTTGAATATCTTTTAGGAAGATACTATCGATTTCTTTAATTTCCGAAATGGTAATACCCCGCTCTTTTAATGACATGACCGCTTCTTTTCTAGAATTTGCACGCAGCCTGCCCTTTTGAGCTTTGCCAAGTAGGCTGCGTCCTTGATAGGAATAATAGGGCATGCTAAAAGCCCCCTTCCTTCATATATGGAGCCGCATCACGTTCATCAATGACTTTTTCTCTCAGCAATTCCTGGATCGACATCTCCAACGTCTGCATGTGCTGAGCCCCGGACGTTTGCATGACATTTTCTATTTGATGTATCTTTTCGTTTCTAATCAGATTTTTGACCGCTGGTGTATTCAACAGAACCTCAACCGCAGCTCTTCTTCCCTGTTTATCCAGACGGCGGAATAAGCGCTGGGAGACAATTGCCTGTAAGACGTTTGCAAGCTGTACCCTTACCTGCCCTTGTTGATTGGGCGGAAATACATCAATGATTCTGTCAATCGTATCTGGTGCATTGGTCGTATGTAAGGTTCCAAATACCAGATGACCGGTTTCTGCAGCCGTCAGTGCTGTCGAAATTGTTTCAAAGTCCCGAAGCTCCCCAACCAAAATGACATCAGGATCCTGACGAAGACAAGAACGTAATCCATTTGCAAAATTCCTCGTATCAAACCCGACTTCCCGCTGATCGACAATGCAGTTCTTATGGTTATGGGTGTACTCAATTGGATCCTCTAAGGTGATGATATGTTTGCGGGCGGATTGGTTTATGTAATCAACCATTGAAGCGAGCGTCGTCGATTTCCCTGATCCTGTAGGACCTGTGACAAGAACAAGACCTTGGGCATAGCCGCTGATTTTCTTTAATACTTGCGGCATATGAAGGTCTTCAATTGAAGGGATTTCCCGGGGAACAATCCTGACCGCCATCGAAAGGCAATTTCTTTGATAGTAAATATTAATACGAAACCTCGAAACGCCTGCAATACCGTAGGATACATCCACTTCACGGTTACTCAACAACTGTTGGTGTAAATCATCAGATAAGATTGCTTTCGCCATCCCATCCGTATCTACTGGTTTAAGTGGAGTTTTACCATACTTCCTTAACTGACCGTGGATTCTGAATATCGGAGGCACTCCTACTGTCAAATGAATGTCAGAGGCCTCATATCCGTTCGCAACCGTCAGGAGCTGATCAAATTTCTCTCTCATGTCTTACCACCTCGCTAGTCGACTTTGGCGACGCGAATCACTTCTTCTAACGTCGTAAGCCCCTGCTTCACTTTCAACAAACCATCGTCTAATAAAAAAAGCATTCCCTGCTTCAATGCGTAACGCCGGACTTGGTCCATGCTGCCATTGTTCATCATCATGGTCCGGATTTCATCATCAATGACTAACACTTCTTGAATGGCCATACGGCCACGGTACCCTGTATTTTGACAACTGTCACAACCCGATCCTTTGTAAATGGTATCTGCCGTCATTCCACGTTTTTGAAAGTGTTTTTTCTCCATCTCAGTAAGTGGATGTGCGTGTCTGCAATCACGGCATATTTTTCTGACCAAGCGCTGAGCGACAACACCTGATAGAGAAGAAACGACAAGGTAGGGTTCCACATCCATATCAAATAAACGGGGGATGGTGGCAATGGCACTGTTCGTATGTAACGTGCTCAAGACTAAGTGCCCCGTGAGAGAAGCGCGAATAGCAATCTCTGCTGTTTCCGAATCCCTGATTTCACCGACCATGACAATGTTAGGGTCCTGACGTAAGATCGAGCGGAGCCCTTTAGAGAAGGTTAATCCAATGGATGTGTTCACCTGGACTTGGTTTAGTCCTTCGATTTGATACTCCACAGGATCCTCTACTGTGATAATGTTGACATCGTCTGTATTCAAACGATTCAAGGATGCATAAAGAGTGGATGATTTCCCCGACCCTGTAGGGCCTGTAATGAGGATAAGACCAGAAGGTTGCTCAATCAATTGCTTATATTTTTGCGCATTGATTTTATTGAAACCCAGGTCTTCTATTGAACTTAACGCGTTCGAAAGGTCAAGAATCCTAATGACAATCTTTTCTCCATAGACTGTAGGAAGGATGGATATCCTTAAATCAACCGGTGAACGATCAACGGTCGTTTTGATCCGCCCGTCCTGTGGCAGCCGATTTTCTGTGATATTTAGATTAGCCAATATTTTTACGCGGGCGATTAGACTGTTCTGAAAAGACTTCGGTAACGTACGTTCCGTCCTTAAAACACCATCAATCCTATAGCGAATTAAAACCCGCGATTCCTGAGGATCGATATGGATGTCGCTCGACTTCAGTTGAACACCCGCTTGAAGTAACTGGTCGACTAACTTAATGGCGGGGGCTTCCTCTGTATCTTCTTCATTTTCATCCAGGTTCGAATCATTCAAGTTATAATGTCGGTTAACAGCTTGAAGGATTTCATGCTTCGTTGCAATGACAGGAGAAATTTTGAAACCCGTAGATATTTTCAAATCATCGATAGAAAAATAATCCATTGGATCCGCCATAGCTACTGTCAACTCTTCCCCTTTCCGTTGGATAGGAACAAGTAGATTCCGAAGGGCAAATTCCTTACTGACAATGGTGATCACATTAGGATCAATAGGAAAGTGAAACAAAGAGACATGCGGAATTCCAAGTTGGAATTCCAACACCTCAATCAATTGTTTTTCCGTCACATATCCCTTTTCCACAAGAACGTCGCCAAGCTTCTGGTCCGTCTTTTTGCTTTCCAAAGCTTCTTGAATCTGGTGCTCTTCGATAATCCCCGCATCTTTTAACAAATCGCCTAATCTTTTTCTCTTGATCATGACCGACTCACCCTTTTCGTCCATCACTTAGATTCTCCTTCAGGAACGACCTCCCAAATCCCGTCTTCATCTCTATGTATTGATTTAGGGTCGCTGGAGTTCCCTCCGGTGTCATACTCATCCGTATCATTTATTGCATTTCCAGTATTAGAGCTCCTGTCTCCAGTATCGGATCCCGAATTCTCTGTTGGGCTCTCGTCGTCAACAGAAGGATGCTCCTCCACTCTAGCTATCGGTGGATAATAGTCTTCAGAAATAAACTCCTGCACACCTTCGGGTAAAGATCTATCCACACGATAGACCAAGACAACCTCACCATTCACGCCTTCTTGTAAAAGATTGAATGTCCCTTTATTAACAAGGGAAGAGTATTGGATGATCGTTTTAGGAGGTATTTCTTCACGATCCAACACCTGAACATGAAAGTCAGAGGTTGTCGGGTATCCAATCCATTGAACATCAACACTTCCTTCTTCTACACTTACCGACAATTGATAATCTCCTGAAAATGGGTTATACACTTTCAGGTCCTGACCTTGATTAAGGTCCACATTCGCTTCCATACCAATCCTTGCGTACTCAGGCAATCGATGGCTGATATGTCTTTCCTGAATGATCATCCCCGCGTTCAAACTAGCTCCATAGATCGCAGAAGCCAGCACATCCAAGGAAACTTCATCGTAAACTCCATCATTGTTTAACAAACGATTAAATGAAAAGACCGCCCCATTTTCAAGCTCTTCTCCATCAAATAACTTCACAGATCGATCCATGCTCGTTTCGTGTGGTACGATGACCTTGTGTTCACCTATGCTTTCGTAAAGTGAAGCCGTATTCCCTTTTACAAATTCATATGCCACGTACTCTAAAGGTGATTCTATCAACTGGGCTGCATCCCTTTTCACAGTTTCAATGAATTGTTCCTGATAAAACTCAGTGGCCAGTGAATCATTCATATGAGATCTCAAATCCGTCACATACGAATCATCAATGGTCACCTGCAGATCTCGCTTGCTTGTATTCATGGCTTGCTCAACCGTTCCAATTACATCAAACTGGAACATCTCCGGGTCAACGGTCAGTTCTTTCCCGTCCAATCTAACTACAACCGAATGGTTATCTTTCCAATTCTGCACCTTTTCTGAAAGAAGTTGTACCGCCTCTTCTTTACTTTTCTTAGATAGATTAACAGAAGCGATGACGGTATTCTCCGGGAGGTGTTCACCATTGGTGACATATTGAATAGCCGCTGAACTTCCCATTGTAAACAGAAACATTGACATGCCAACAGCCACCACCAAAGAAATCAACTTAAAGTTTAAGGATTGTCTCAACTATGAACACCTCCAATGAATAATACGGAATCACTTCACATTCATGCTTAATTCAACCATGACACCAGGACCGTGCCGCTTCAACTGATCAATTTCATCTTTAGTTAAGACCGCTCCTTCTGTGACAACGGTCTCACCCTGGGAATTCACGATGTCTTTTGTCGCTTGTTTCCCTTCTAACAATTCATCTTGCTTACGATCAAGATCATTCACACGCTCCTGATTAGCGGTGGTAGAGAAATGAAATGTCTTCTTTGGTTCGACTTGTGAGTTTGCTTCTTTCGATCCTCTAGTTTCCACTTCTCCTGGTGAAAACTCTTCTAGGCTTTTTTTCAAGTCATTCTACACACCCATCATTTTTTTGTATATTGAACTTGTTGGTGAAGCACATACCTCAACTCTTCGACAAGAAGTGAGTAGGATGCGAACTTATCGATCAACCCGCCTACAAACCGTTCAAGCTCATCTGTTCTTTCGTACTTGATGTAATACTTAATCAAATATTTGGAGACGGAGTAGTATTCCAGATCCGGTAGTTTCTCAGATAGATGAGCTTTAATATACTTCTCATACTCGACTCCTGTCATTTGCTCTTCCATATATGCAATCTTTTCAATCATCAACTCAAGCAGCTTTTTCCTTAACGCTTCATCCGCTATCAATTCTTCAACTTGATCTTCCTCAAGAGCTAGGCTGTCCTCGTTATCTTCAATATCCGGGTCCTTATCATGATTAGGGAGTGGGGATATGATTTTTTCCTGATTATCTACAGGCACCTCTTCTGCCTGTATGTTCATTTCCCGGGTAATATCTTTGTCAGAATCTGTTGTTTCGTTGATTTCATTTATGATTTCTTCTTCAGATTCTAATTCTTCTTCGACAATACTGTCGTATGTATCGTCTAGATTACTTGGAAACTTCTCATTTTTTACAGGATCACGGTCGAGATCATTTCCCTCAATATCTAACTGAAGATTTCTTTCTGCCATTAACTCTTCTTCTGTAACATCTTCGGGTTCCTCAAGCTCTTCCCCATATCCTACGCTTTCTTCTCCCATTCTTAGCTGGGCAAGCTCCTCTTCTAATAAAAATGCTTCATCATCCTCAGTAAAACTACTTTTATCTCCCTGCTTTTGTTTATCTTCTACATAAGAACCTTCAGTCAAATCATCGGTCTCATGAATGAAATCTTCAGATTCATTTAAGTTAACTTCAGTGTCCAATGATTGTGAACGTTCTCTTTCCCCAACCGTTGTTTCCATAGCAGGAACTCCTTGTTGTTCTTCTTCCTTTTCAAGGTTTTCGGGTGGGAAATCTTCATTTTGGACAGATCCTTCGTCAGACTGAATATTCACAAATCCTTTCGAATCTTCATCTTCTAAAATGCGCTCTTCAACACTTCCGTTACGGTGCCACTCATCATAGTCTCCTGTATGAGGGTGACTCTTCGGTTCAACCGATGTTTCGCCTGTAATATCAGCTTCATCTGCAAACACTCGAGGAGCTTTTTCCTGCAATAGGATTGAAAATACAACTCCAAGGACAAGCGAGGCAAGAATCCCCATCCAGAAAGTATATGAAATGGTTGCCAGCAGAGCTAATGAACTAATCAACGATCCTGTGAGCCATAAGATAACCCGGCCCTTCACAGTCAAGTTTATTGGAATATATCGAAGAATGAGAAAAGCGATAGCAATTGTTACGAACCATATAACAAAATCTATCATGTGGTTGCCTCCTCTCTTTATTTACTATAAAAGTGTTGATCAATTTCTTTCACTGTTACTTTATCGACCGTAGGTATGCCATCAGGTGGATTTAAAATAAGCTCTTGAGTGTACTCTATGGTCAGCCTGGATAATTGAGGGTTTATAGATTCTTGATTATTTTGTACATACAAGGGGTCACGACTACTTGAAAAATTGGTGGAACCATGAAAATAATCATCGCTGGATGACCCTTTAACGGCATTCAACGTGACATTTCTTCCATATACGCCGCCACGGATTTTTAAGTTTGAGCCAACACCATAGATATCTAAATCGCTATTCGTATAAAAGAATGCATGGATGACTTTCGGTTCATTGTTATACAAATTATTGTTGGCGATCGTTAATTCCCCTTCACTTACTACAACGAGTGTCCCACCACTTTCGTTGGATAAGTTTTCTATACGACCGCCCAAACGCGTGTAAAGTGTCCCGTTCATATTCAAATCTTCTCTTATATCAATTTCATGATTTGTGTATAGGCTTCCTTGAAAGGTCAGGTCACTTATATAAATACCGCACTTATTGTTTTGAGAGTTGTTTCCATTACAATTCTCATTTTTGGGATATCCATTGACATACATAAATTTATCTTCTGGCAATATGATTGTTCCAGTTAATTCAGCATTCTCATGAACATAAATGGAACCTTCAACGGTGAGAGAGGATTCAACGTTTCCTTCGGATTCAATAATCAATTCACCGTCCACAATTAAGTTTCCATCCACCTTCAAGTTAGACCCTTGTAATTTAAGATCACCACGTATATAGGTATCTCCATAAAACCGATCCGGAGCTTTTGGAGATTTTCCTTGTCTTTCGTAACCTTTTTTAATAACCTGATAACCATCCACTTCATCTATGTTGCCGGAATATCCTCTTGTAGTGATGTCGCCCATTGGGTCATTTCTTTTTTCAGCGATGTATTCGATCACATCTAACGGGGCAACATCAGGATTTTCGTCCACTATCCTAGGTTTTATCTCAAAGTAAGAATTCAATTCCTCTTCTGATATTCTCCAGTCCCAAAACCAACCATGAATCTCATACCTTCCCTTTACGGATAAATCCCCCTGGATGGATGGGTAGGAGGTATTCGCCCATCGACCATATTCAGAAATGAAATAGGCTTTGTTATGTAACCTTAAATCATTTCCAACAAATACATCTCCCTTAATAAAGGGCGCACCATTCAATTTCATATTCCCCGGGGTCACAGCTCCATACCTGAATACATCTGCGATCGTAGAAATCGTAAACGTGCGGACAAGCGTTTTATCAGACTCTTCTACATCAACCTCTATATCAACCCTTTGTAGAAAAACACCAGTCTTTCCATCTTTTAAAATCTTTTTCTTAATGACCCCTTTCTCACCTAAGTTCCGCTCTGCTTGATGAATCACACGATTAATCTTGCTGATCACTCCTCCTAGACCAGGGGTCGCTTCAGTTAGATCATCATTAATTTCATCGACACCTTTCATAATATAAGCCTGGGCTTCCTGTACTGTCATTTCAGCATCCGCTTTCGTTTCTATAAAATCGGTATTTGCAGAAGAAAATTGCTGAGAACCGATTGTATAACTCATTAAGCTCAAGCCTAAGATGCTAAAAATAACAAACATAATTAGAACAGTAACTAAGACATAGCCATCTTCTTTTTTCAAAAGAGTTCTCATTAAAATCACTCAGTCCCCAAGCGAAAGATTTTTACAAGGCTGTAGGTTTCATCTGTATCTTTTTTAAATATTTCTAAATGGACGGTCAACTTATTACCATCCAACTCGAATAATGTATTAGATAAGTCCATGCCTTCAGCATTTTGCTGAATGCCGCCTATAAGTAAATGACCATTCTGAATGGAGACATCGGTTGTTTCATCTATGTAAGTAAAAGTTGATTCTTCATCCATGTCATCTAAACGAGTCGAAGTTGCAGTGAATGCTTGGAAGGTAGTTGTATGATCGTTCTGGACTTCAATTGAATCCACATTGATCAAGTTTTCTTCTAAAGCTAAGATGAGGATGTTCGCTTCTTTCCTAATTTCAGTCTTTGTCGAGGACGTTTCAACGGCACCTGTGACAAAGTAAAACGCATGATAAGCGGCCACCATAACAATCATCGAGAGACTGACAACCGCTAGAAGCTCTACTAAGGTCATCCCTTTTTCACTTTTGATGTTCATCGCTCAACATACCCTTCTAGTTGAGTGTCTTTATTGTTTAACGAGACCGTAACAACAATTTTCGTTAAGTAGTTCTCCAAACTAGTCTCATCAGGGTCTGTCACCAGCACACGACCTTCATATTGTTCGACACTTGTGGCGGATGGCAATTCCAGCAGGTCAGGGATGTTCACAAGTATTTCCCCTTCGCCTTTTATATCGTCCAAATCTTCAAGAGATTTAGATTGATAGGCTTTCAGCACACCATCAGCAATTTCCATAGTTGTAAAGTCCTCATTAATCGTATTCGATTGTGTCAGCGTATTCATGACGATTTGCGTCGAAACAATGAATACGACAAGAAGCAAAGCCATGGCAACAATCACTTCTACAAGTGAGAATGCTTTCTCCTCCCTAAGGTAAGGCATCCTGCTTCTCCCCCAATTTGCACTTAATATCAAAATTATATCGTAAATATAGGACTTTGTCCTGTGACATTCGACAAATTTCCCATTGACCAAACAAAAAACTGTTCAATTCTTTTCATTGAACAGTTTGAATTAGTTCTTCGTAACTTGCCACACGATTTCTACCTCTCTGTTTTGCGCCAATGTACATCGCTCGATCCGCTTGACGGATAAGATCAAAAGGTCCTTCACAATGATCCGGGGACGTAGCTACACCAATGCTTGCCGTGACTGAGATAGAGACGGGTCCTTGCGTTTCATGAATGTGCAGGTTCGAACTAAAAGGTTTTTGTATGATCTTCTTGCGAATGGAACGAGCCACTTCTAATGCCTCACTTTGAGAATGCCCTGGCAAAAGGAGCACAAATTCTTCTCCACCATACCTTGCAAGTGTCCCTCGCCCTGCAACTACTTCTTGAAGTCTTTCCGCCAATGCAGCAAGGACTGTATTGCCACTTTCATGTCCATAAGTGTCATTCACACGTTTAAAATGATCAATATCTAATAATACGAGGGAAATAGGTTCCACTTTCTCTTGACCTTGATATATTTCAAAGATATTCACGATGTGGTCCTCAAAATACCGATAATTGTATAAGCCAGTAAGAGCACAATGCTCACTTTCTGCTTTTGTTTTCTCATAGTGCCTGGCATTATCTATCGCCACACCTAAATAGTTTCCCAGGATATTTAAAATCATAAACTGAAACTGTAAGAAAGCTCGCTTTTTGTTGGAGTAGATGGTAATGACTCCAACAATTTCTCCATTTCTCTCCACAGGGACAGACAAGACTGTTTCAGCACGGTCAGGGGTATATTGATTTTCCAAGTGGGACCATTCTGTTTTCTTTCTATAAAAGACACTCTTTCCTTCCTGCCATGTATTGCCGCTGATGCTTTGCCCCTTGGAAAGTTGAATGTGTGGAAAATCGATTTCACCTGATCGATCAAAGAAACGGATCAGCTCCATCCGCTTGTTTTTACTAACGTCATACACATAGATATAATCCACGGGAAGGAGTTCGCTCAAGCGATCGACGAAAATATCAAGCACTTCTTTCACTCCGAGTTTTCCTGTCAGTTCATGGCCTATGATACTTGTCTTTTTTAAATATGTATTCACTTGATTGCTGTTATGATAAAGCATTAACATCCCTGAAATAAAGATAAAAGGAATGCCGACAAAGAAGATCGCACTCATTCCGAATTCTGAATAAACCATATAAAGGACAAAGCCGATGGGCAGGACAAGGCTTGCTGTTAGCAATTCCCAGACAAACCCTTTATCGAGCCACTTAATCTCTTTATGGTAAAGTACTTTGGCTACAAATTTTATGGAAAATTGGTTGAGGACAATCTGCGAAAGTGCATAACTCACGATTGGAAGGGCATCTCCTGTATCATTCACAGCTGAGGGGCCGTGTGTGCCTCCAAGTGCGTAATAGATGCCTGCGGACACCACTGAAATCAGTAAAAACATAAACAAATTGATCGGTAACCGGTGAAGGTTTGTTCTGCCAAGCCTCATTTTTGCCATCAATGCTAAAATGGCCACTTGAGAAACGATGATTTCTATGAAAAGTCCATAATATAGAAAAACGGCAAAGGCAATTCCATGCGTAAAAAATACAGGGTGGTCTCCAATTTGTAGAGGAAATAATGCTACGATCGAAGCAAGGATAATAAATGCAGCAATCTCTATCCTGTTTCCTTCAAAGACAGGGGATAACCATAAATACAAGTAAACTAAACTAGCAGGCCAAATCGATGCCCACACAAACCAAACGGCATATTTCTTTTGCTTTGTCATCCTACCACCCCAACCTAAAGACCTATACTAGAACATGACCATTTTATCATAAGAATATTCAGATCATTACTATCCTACCTTAAATTTTCTTTAATTTCAAAATATTCCCTTACCTGAGAGATGAAATACAGCGATCCCGTAATGAGCAGGACGTCACCTTCTCCAACATTGGAAGAGGCTTTACGAATCGCTTGCTTATAATCTTCTATAGCGATGGTTTTCGTAATCCCCGAGTAATCAGCAAGCTCATGACCTTTCAAGGCTCTCGGAAAATCAAAAGTTGTCATATATGCTGTATCGACAACACTCTCCAATTGTTTCAACATTTTTTTAACAGGCTTATCTTCTAATGCTGAATAGACGAGGATAATCTTTTTACCAGAGTAATGACGTTTCACTGTTTCTACAAGAGCGCTCGTGCCTTCTTCATTATGGGCACCATCTATAATCGTCAAAGGAGCGTCTTTCACTTTCTCAAACCTTGCAGGCCAACGTGTGGATGCAATTCCTTTTTCATAACGACTGCGATCCATTTGAATTCCAAGGGATCTTAAAACTTCTGCAGACTGAATGGCCAACGACGCATTTTCCACCTGATGAGGACCTTTCATTTGACTGACATAGGTTTCAGAATGGAACGATTCATTTGAAAAGACGAAACTCTCACCTTCATGACTACTGGATTGATGAGTGACATCAAAATCATGGTAAAGTTTGAACACCTTAGAATGACATGACTGCGCTTTTTTGGTGATTACTTTTATAGCTTCCTGCTGCTTGACGCCCGTAACTACAGGAATTTCAGGTTTGATGATTCCTGCTTTCTCTTCTGCAATTTCTGCTATGGTAGAACCTAGAACATTCATATGATCATGTCCGATATTGGTGATAACAGATAGAACAGGGGTTAGGATGTTGGTAGAATCAAACCTTCCTCCTAAACCGGTCTCCATTAATACAATATCAAGTGCAGCCTCGGAAAAGTAAAGCACGGCCATCGCTGTTATAATTTCAAACTCGGTCGGTTCTCCTAATGGCGTTTGTCTCAATTCTTCCGATAGCGGTCTAATTCTAATCACTAACTCAGCTAAAACTTCATCTTGAATGGCTTGTCCATCAACACTAATCCGCTCATTGAACCTCTCTATATAGGGAGAAGTGAAGGTTCCCACAGACATTCCCTGCTGTTGAAGAATATGACGCAGGAAAGAAAGCGTGGACCCTTTCCCGTTCGTTCCTGCAATATGGACCGATCTGAATTTTTTCTCTGGATGACCAAGCCTCTCCATCATCCATTCCATCCGCTTCAACCCTGGCTTCACTTTGAATTTCTCTCTAGAGTGAATCCAAGCAATTGCTTCTTCATACTCCATTTCTATTCCCTCTTTTCAAAAAAGGAGAGTACTCCGTAGAATACCCTCCGTCTTCTTTATGCTTTTAACTCTTTGATTCGTGCTTCTACTTTAGCACGCTTATCAAGATAATCTGTTTCTTTTTTGCGTTCTTCTTCAACGACATGTTCCGGGGCTTTACTTACGAAACCTTCATTGGAAAGTTTCTTTTGAACACGCGTGACTTCCTGATCCCATTTCTTCCATTCGTTCTCAAGGCGCTTGATTTCATCTTCGATGTTGATCAAGCCCGCTAATGGAAGGTACAATTCGGCTCCAGTAATGACGGCTGACATCGCTTTGTCAGGGGCCTGCAAGTCTGTGGCAATCGTCAATTCACTAGGGTTACAGAACCTTTCTAAATAGTCACGGTTCTTCTCAAGCTCTTTTACAATGGCGTCATCTTTCGCCTGAATCATCAACTGGATTTCCTTAGACATTGGTGTATCCACTTCTGAACGGATATTACGAACAGAACGGATGATGGATACCAGACGATTCATTTCTTCCACCGCTTCTTCATTATGGAAATCTTCTCTTACCACCGGCCATGAAGCCTGTGTGATGGACTCTCCATCATGAGGAAGGTGCTGCCAGATTTCTTCAGTAATGAATGGCATGAATGGATGAAGCATACGCATCGTCTGATCGAGCGTGTACGCGAGAATAGAACGGGTCGTATGGATACGCGCTTCGTCTTCTCCATACAATGGCAGCTTCGCCATTTCGATATACCAATCACAGAAGTCATCCCAAATGAAGTTGTAAAGGTGACGGCCGGCTTCACCGAATTCATATTTATCGATGTTTATCGTCACTTGCTCAATCGTCTGGTTAAGACGAGTCAGGATCCATTGATCGGCTACTGATTTTTCACCAGTGATATCAATGTCTTCATATTTTAAATCGCCCATGTTCATCAAGGCAAAACGGGAAGCGTTCCAAATCTTGTTGGCGAAGTTCCACGTAGACTCTACCTTCTCCCAATGGAAGCGCAGGTCTTGACCAGGAGATGATCCTGTAGATAAGAAATAACGAAGAGAATCGGCTCCATATTTATCGATGACATCCATTGGATCGACACCATTCCCAAGCGATTTACTCATCTTACGACCTTCAGCATCACGAACAAGACCATGAATAAGAACATCATTGAATGGACGCTCATTTGTGAACTCAAGGGATTGGAAGATCATGCGGCTTACCCAGAATCCAATGATGTCATACCCTGTTACGAGTACGTTAGTTGGGAAGTAACGTTTATAATCTTCACTGTTTTCATCCGGCCACCCCATCGTCGAGAAAGGCCAAAGCGCGGACGAGAACCACGTATCAAGCACATCTTCCTCCTGCTTCCAGTTTTCTGGATCTTTCGGTTCTTCTTTGCCAACATATACTTCGCCTGTTTCTTTATGGTACCAGGCTGGTATACGGTGACCCCACCATAATTGTCTGGAAATACACCAGTCTCTTGTATTCTCCATCCAGTGTAGATATGGCTTTTCAAATCGATCAGGAACAAACTGTACTTGATCGTCTCCCTTTTTGCAAGTCGATCGACGCATCAGCAAGTGGCTTCATGTCAACGAACCACTGCGTGGAAAGATAAGGTTCAACAACCGCTCCGCTTCGCTCAGAATGACCAACCGAGTGCATGTGTTCTTCAATTTCAAAAAGAACACCATGATCCTGAAGGTCCTTAACGATTTGTTTACGACATTCGAATCGATCCATACCCTTATACTTGCCGGCATTTTCATTCATCGTTCCGTCTTCATTCATGACAAGAATTCGTTCCAGGTTGTGACGGTTACCGATTTCGAAGTCGTTAGGGTCGTGCGCTGGAGTAATCTTAACAGCCCCGGATCCAAATTCCATATCTACATAATCATCAGCAACAATTTCAATTTCCCGGCCAACAATCGGCAGGACCGCTTTTTTACCGATCAGGTGCTTGTAACGCTCATCTTCCGGATGTACCGCAATGGCTGTATCCCCAAGCATCGTCTCCGGACGTGTGGTCGCAATCTCAATCGTACCTTCTTCATCTTTCAATGGGTAGCGCATATGGTAAAATGCACCTTGCACATCTTTATACTCCACTTCGATATCAGACAAAGCTGTTTGGGTGGCAGGGTCCCAGTTGATAATATATTCTCCGCGGTAGATCAGGCCTTTCTCGTAAAGTGTTACAAAAACTTCTTTGACAGCCTCAGAAAGACCCTCATCAAGAGTGAAACGTTCACGAGAATAGTCCAGTCCAAGCCCTAGTTTTTCCCACTGGGCACGAATGAATTTCGCATACTCATGCTTCCACTCCCACGATTTTTCGAGAAACTTTTCACGGCCGAGGTCATGCCGGGAGATACCTTCTTCACGAAGTTTCGCGTCCACTTTTGCTTGTGTAGCAATCCCCGCATGGTCCATACCTGGCAGCCATAGTACATCATAGCCCTGCATCCGCTTCACACGTGTCAGGATATCCTGTAATGTCGTGTCCCACGCATGACCGAGGTGCAGCTTCCCTGTTACGTTCGGCGGTGGAATGACGATTGTATAAGGTTCCTTGTTTTTATCTCCTGTAGCTTCAAAAAATTTACCATCTACCCAGTACTGATACCGGTCCTTTTCAACAGCGGCCGGATCATACTTTGTAGGCATTGAAAGATCTTGTTGATCCATGTGATCTTCCTCCTTTTATTCTCTTTATAAAAATAAAAAACCCTTTCATCCTAAAAAAGGACGAAAGGGTTCATTTCCGTGGTACCACCTTTAATTTACAGGAAGTCATTCCTGTACACTCAAATAAAAATAACGGCTTCTAACCGGCTTCTCCTACTCATTGTTCAAAGAAGCTGCATCAAGGGCGACCTTCCATTAACAGGGTTCCTGGAAAACTCTCACCAATCGTTTTCCTCTCTGAAGGAATTGTTCATGTACTCTTCCCTATCTAAGCATTTCACGTATAAAGACTATACTACATATTGTATATAAAAAAGAGGCATTTAGTCAACTACGTCAAAGAAAAAGGCGAAAACCCCTGAGCCGATTGCCCAGGAGCCTTTATCCTCCAATGAAAAGAGGTGCTCTTTATGAGTCGTTTGTATCGTTATCGTCTGCCTCCATGGTGCAGAACGTGGCTGTTTGTCATTGAAAAATCTTTGCTGCCCATCGTGATTTTCCAAGCCCTGCGAACCATCATCTTCCCGACTACTTTCGACATCTTCCTTCTCGGATTGGTCCTCGGTTTGTATCTCGCTTTCAAATATAAATGGATTTAGTTCGGAATATACACAATCTGCCCAGGAGAAACGTCGTCTTTATAATCATTAACTCGTTCTAATTGTTTTACCGATACGTCATACTTTTCCGCAATCGAAGATAACGTTTCTTCTTCCTGGGCAATATACATTTTCATCTGTGTGTACGTGTCTTCTCTGTTCGGGAACAAGTGTTTGAAAATTTGTTTGATCCCATCCATGCCTCCAGGTGCTTGAGCACTTTCTTGATCAGACTCTTCGCTGCTTGATTCTTCACTGCTGGACTCTTCGATACTGACTTCTCCCCAATCCCCACTATCATAGGATGGCTCTTCCGGAGTTAATTGGGTATTTTCCTGAGCATGACCAAAGAACTCTGGGAAGCTTTGTGATTTCTTATAAAACCATCGTCCATCGTCTTCTTCTGTATGCTCACTTTCATCTTTTTCATCAATCCGAAAAATAGGGGCTTCCCGCTCTGGCAGAACAGGCGATTCTTTTTGACTCTGTTCTTGAAAATTGACGGGACCCACAGTCGCTGATTCATCAAAATTCGGTTTATTCGATGCTTCTTGTTGCCTTTCTTCCAGTCCATTGATATTCACATGGGCATGAAGCCTGAGTTGACGATTGGCGGGAAGTTCGTAATCAAAACTTTCAATGTCGATGAGCACATCTTCTAAATTCGATACCCTTTCTAAAGGTACCGTAATTTCCACTGGAAATGAGTGGTTGAATGTATGAATGCCTTCTTCTAATGGTTCGACTACGTCCATGGTTCGAACAGAGGATGCAAGAGGACTTTCATCCTGCGCATCCTGGCTTCCAGTCGGAATGTATTCACCCGCAAGATCGACGGTCCCTTTCAACCGGACCTCATCTCCAAGCTCTTCAATAGTAATTTCAGGTTCTAATGATATACCGATTAACTCGCGAACGCCCTGTCCTTCCTTGAACCATATGGATTCATCTAAATAAAAGGAAAATACATTTTGTTTGTTTTGCAAAGTTCGGTCCCCTCCCTAAGGTAATAAACACTTTTCTCTATTATCACCTTATGCGAGAGTTAGAGTAATATACATAACGAAAGCGCATGGAGGACCCCCATGCGCTTATAACATTAAGATTTAATTTGTGAAAAGACTTTCTCCGCTGCTTGAATGGTTTTCTCGATATCCTCATCCGTATGTTTGACAGACAAGAACAACCCTTCAAATTGGGAAGGCGGCAGATATACCCCTTCTTCAATCATTCCTTGGAAATAACTCGTGAACATGTCCAAATCCGATTGGTTGGCTGTTTCAAAATTCGTCACAGGTTCGTTTGTAAAGAAGAAACCGACCATGGAACCAGCCCGGTTCACTGTCAGTGGAATGTTGTGTTTTTCAGCGGCTTGCTGGTAACCTTCAATTAAACGGTCTACTTTTTTATTGATGGAAGCATACGCTTCTTCCGTCATAGCAGAGATCGTTTCAAAACCTGCCGTCATTGCGAGCGGGTTTCCAGAAAGCGTACCTGCTTGGTAGATGTCACCGACAGGAGCGACCCGCTCCATAATTTCCCGCTTTCCACCATAGGCTCCTACAGGAAGACCGCCTCCAATCACTTTTCCAAGGCATGTCATGTCAGGTGTCACATCAAAGTGTCCTTGAGCACTGTGGTATCCAACACGGAAGCCAGTCATAACTTCATCAAAGATCAGAACCGTTCCATTGTCTTCCGTCATTGTTCTTAACTCTTGCAGGAAACCTTCGTTTGGTGGGACGACACCCATATTTCCGGAGACAGGCTCAATAATGACAGCTGCTAGATCGTCTCCAAACTCTTCAAAGACATATCGAACGCTTTCTATATCATTATATGGGACCGTAATTGTATTTTGTGCAATAGATTCCGGTACACCAGGAGAGTCAGGCAGGCCAAGAGTCGCTACACCAGAGCCCGCTTTGATCAGCAAGGAGTCTCCATGGCCATGGTAATTTCCTTCAAACTTCAAAATTTTATCGCGACCTGTGTACCCACGAGCAACACGAAGGGCGCTCATCGTTGCTTCAGTTCCTGAATTCACCATCCGCAGCATTTCAATAGAAGGCACGCGTTCTCTCACAAGGGAAGCCAATTTGTTTTCCATTTCTGTAGGAGCACCGAAGCTCGTCCCATTCGCTGTCGCTTTGGTTAACGCTTCTGTTACCTTTTCATCGGCATGGCCTAAAATCAAGGGGCCAAAGCTTAATACATAATCGATATATTCGTTGCCATCGAGGTCATAAAGTTTAGAACCTGCGCCTTTTTCCATAAAAATTGGGTCCATCTGGACAGATTTAAATGCGCGTACAGGGGAATTCACTCCACCCGGCATTAATTCTACCGCTTTCGTATAGGCTTGTTTTGAACGATCAAATGTTTTCATTTATACGACACCCTTTCTGTCCGCGTTATTGATTTAACCAACGAGCTGCATCTTTAGCGAAATAAGTAATAATGAGGTCCGCTCCTGCTCGTTTCATGGAGGTCAGTTTTTCAAGGACAATCTCTTCTTCGTTGACCCAGCCATTTTGGGCAGCTGCTTTGATCATGGAATACTCCCCACTGACATTGTAGGCGACCAGTGGCAAGTTAAAACGATCTTTCACTTCACGCATGATGTCAAGATAAGAAAGAGCTGGTTTAACAATTAAGAAATCAGCGCCTTCCTCTACATCCGATGCTGCCTCTCTTAAAGCTTCCAGGCGGTTCGCTGGATCCATCTGGTAAGCACGACGGTCACCAAATTGAGGGGAACTGTGAGCCGCATCACGGAACGGGCCATAAAAAGAAGAAGCATATTTAACAGCGTAAGACATGACAGGGATGTGGCTGAAGCCAGCTTCATCAAGGCCCTGACGAATAGCGGCAACAAAACCATCCATCATGTTGGATGGGGCGATAATATCGGCACCTGCTTCCGCTTGAGTAATCGCCGTTTTTGTAATGTAAGTCAAGGACTCATCATTAGCAATATCCCCATCACGGACAATTCCACAATGACCGTGATCAGTATATTGACATAGGCAAGTATCTGCAATCACGGTTAAGGAAGGAAAGTCTTCTTTGATTTGACGAATGGCACGTTGAACAATCCCCTCATCGTTATAGGCTTGACTTCCTACCTCATCTTTTTCCGCAGGAACACCAAAGACGATGACGGATTTAATCTCTAACTTTACCAGCTCGTCCATTTCCTCGTTCAAGTGGTCGAGGGAGACTTGATGAACTCCCGGCATAGAAGCAACTGGATTTTTGATGTCTTCTCCTTCTACAACAAAAATCGGATAGATTAAATCTTCCGTCCGAAGGTGAGTCTCTCTCACAAGCGCTCTCATAGAATCCGTTCGGCGCAAGCGACGGTGGCGTTTGAACTGCAAATCATTCATATTTATCTTTTCCCTTCGTTAGAAAAATAGTAAGTCATTTCTTTTAGCATGTGGGTGATGGTGAACTGCTCCGGGACATGAACGTTGGTAAACCCACATTTATCTGCTTCTTTGGCTGTCGTCGGACCAATACAGAAACAAGGAATCTCCGCCCCTTTATTCCTGACCATAGACACAAATGCACGGACAGTCGACGGACTTGTAAAGGTCAGTGCATCAATTTTTCGTTCCTGAATCCACGCATGGAGTTCAGGCTTTTTATCTTCCACTAGTAGCGTATCATATACGGTCATGGAATGGAAAAATACACCCTTGTCCTCAAACATGCGGGGCAGAGCGTCTCTTGAACGATTTCCTCTTATGTACAAAATGTGACCAGGCAGAGGTTCTCTTGCTAAAAACTCTTCCCCCATCGAAGACGCATGATATTTTGAGGGGATGAAATCGGCCTGAAATCCAAGTTCGTTTAAATGTTTCTCGGTTTTTGACCCAATGATGGCAAATTTAAGGTGATGCGGAATCTCGACTTTGTACTTTTTTAGTAGATCGAAAAAAAACTTCACACCATTCGCGCTTGTGATAAACACCCATGAATAGTCGTGAAGTCGTGTCAAAACCTCTTGATGAGATTCAGAATCATTCAATTGGAAGGAGAGAAGGGGAGTATGATAGACCACTCCACCTTCTGCTTCTATTCTTTCAATAAATGAGCGTGCTTGGGACTGTCCTCTAGTAACGAGAATTCTCTTCCCTTGCAGTGGCTGCATTATTGGTCATACTCCTCTTTCGCACGATCCACAATTTCCTGTGCCCCTTGAGCTTTCAAACGATCTGCTGCTTCTTTTCCAACTTCAATTGGATCTTTACCTGAAACCGTTTCATGCAAGATGGTCTTTCCATCAGGAGTTCCGACAAGCGCTGTCAAAACGATTTCCTCTCCTTTACGGTAGGCATAGCCACCGATTGGAACTTGACATCCACCATTCAAATCATGGAGGAATTTACGCTCAGCTGCAACCGTGGTTTCAGTGTATTCATGATTCAATTTTTTAAGGAAATCGCGTAATTCAGAATCGTTCTCACGACATTGAATCGCAAGCGCTCCCTGCCCAACAGCCGGAACACATACATCAGGCTCTAGATATTCGGTTACGACATCATCATCCCAGCCCATGCGTTTTAATCCTGCAGCTGCAAGGACAATGGCATCGTAGTCCTCTTCTTTACACTTGCGGAGACGTGTATCAATGTTTCCACGAATCCATTTAATCTCTACGTCCGGGCGGACAGCCTTAATTTGAGATCCTCGTCTCAAACTGCTTGTTCCAACGATTGCTCCAGCGGGAAGATCTTTAAGAGCCACGTTTCCATTAGAAACAAAAGCATCACGGTGGTCTTCACGAATCGGAACAGCCGCCACCATCAACCCTTCTGCAACAACTGCAGGCATATCCTTCATACTATGCACAGCCATATCAATTTCTCCATCGTACATGGCCTGCTCGATCTCTTTAATGAAAAGCCCTTTGCCTCCAACCTTCGAAAGGGTGACGTCAAGGATTTGATCACCTTTCGTCGAAATTCGTTTGATTTCAAACTCATAGGATGGATCGATCTGTTTCAACTGTTCGATCACCCATTCTGTTTGTGTGATCGCTAAATTACTTTTGCGGGATCCGATAACGATTTTTCTCAAAACATTTCCTCCTCGAAACTAAAAATGAAAGTTAGATAGTGAACCAAATAAGAAGAAGTTGATCAATAGAAATAGAAATGCTGCTGCGTTAAAAATGGCGATCGTCCGTCCCTGATAACCTTTGATGACTCTCAGCGTCAAATAAACAATGTAGACGACTAATACCAGTAACGACCCAAGTGTCTTAGAATCATACCAGTAGAAAACAGCTGTAGAGACATATCCCCAAACGACCCCCAATATGATGGCGATCAACAACAGAGGAACACCTAATATGATGGACACATAAGAGAAGTGATCCAGCTTAGTTAAATCACCAAGACGGAATAATTTTGCATCCCATTTCTTTTTCTTCAACAGACGGTACTGCAACAAATACATAACAGAAAAGATAAAAGATAACGTGAAGAAACCATAAGATATAATCGCTAGACTGACATGGATGACAAGCAGCTCATTGACGAGAGCCACTCCCCTGTTTTCCAAGACATTTTGAGCCCGCGTGGAGATGTGAATGATCATGATTAAAAAACCAACCACATTGGTGAAAAATACGAGAAAATCCACTTTGAAGAGTCTGTTAATGATGAGCGAGAACGTCACTAGAATCCACGAATAAAAATATAACCCATCGTAAACGGTCATGATCGGAAAATCTTCTTTTACAAAAACCTGCGAAAGCAGAAAGAAGGTTTGCAAAACCCAAACCATACTAAGTAACCAGAAGGCAGAAATATTCGCCTTCCGGTTATTTTGTACAAAGTCGATGAAGTATCCAATGATACTCAATCCATATAGAAAAAGGATAAGTTCGTAAACCCATTTAAATTCAAGCATTTCACTTCCACCTTATGAATGGGCTACAGGGCTGATGATGGAGATGGAATCACTGGCCTCTGTATCGTTCTTCACCTTCGCGCTGTTCTTTTTTTTCTTGTTCTTCCGCCTCTTTTTTCACCTGCTCTTCTATACCAAAAATCTGAGTGAATAAACGCAGGGTTTCCTCTGAATCTGGCTGAGCTGCCATTTCTTTCGCTTGAGAGATCGGTTCTTTCAACATTTGATTGATAATACTTTTCGTGTGTTTACTCAATACTTTTCGTTCACGATCGGTAAGCTCCGGCATTTTTCTTTCAATACTCTTCATCGTTTCTGCCTGGATATTCAAAGCTTTTGATCGAAGAGCTGAAATCACAGGAACAACGCCTATCGTTTGTAACCACTGCTTAAACTCTACGATTTCCGCTTCAATCATGATTTCAATTTCTGCTGCCGCTTGTTTTCGAAGTGCGAGATTCGCATCCACGATCCCTTGCAGGTCATCAATATCATACAAGAATACACTTTCCAGCGCTTCCATTGCCGGGTCTAAATCTCGTGGAACAGCGATGTCTACAAAGAAGAGAGGCTTCCCTTTTCGTTTCTTATGAATAGGTTCCATCTTTTCCTTCGTAATGACATAATCTGTTGCACCTGTTGAGCTGATGACGATATCAGCATTCTCCAGCACACCCTCAAGCTCGTCCATCGTGTGCGGATGTCCGTTGAATTGATCCGCTACGTTTTGAGCTTTTGCTAACGTGCGGTTGACCACCGAAACTTTTCGCACACCAGAACCATGAAGGTTCTTGGCAGCTAATTCCCCCATTTTCCCTGCACCCAGGATGACAATATGCTTGTGGACAAGATCACCAAAAATCTTTTTAGCAAGCTCTACCGCCGCATAGCTTACAGATACAGCATTCTCACCGATTTCCGTTTCTTTATGGCCCTTTTTCGCCATGGTGACCGCTTGACGGAACAACTGATTGAAGATGGTACCTGTTGTCCCTGCTTCCTGTGCCTGAAGGAAAGACTGCTTCATTTGACCGAGGATTTGAGTTTCTCCAAGGACCATGGAGTCAAGACCTGCCGTGACACGCAGCAGGTGCTCAATCGCACCATCAGTTTCATAAATGGAAAGAAAAGGAGAGAACTCTTCTTTGTCGATGTCAAACCAGTCGGATAGAAACTGCTTAATATAATAACGGCCTGTGTGGATTTGATCCACAACCGCATAAATTTCCGTTCGGTTGCATGTAGAAATAATCACATTTTCCAAAACACTTTTTTGAGTGTTGAGGCGCTGCATGGCTTCTGTGAGCTTATCCTCGGAAAATGTGAGCTTCTCGCGAATTTCCACAGGGGCTGTTCTGTAATTAAGACCGATAGCTAAAATGTGCATTTCATCTACCCCCATTAAACGTTCAAGACTTATCACATATCCACTAGTATAGCACAAAATCCGGACGAATTTCCGTTAGAAATATGAACAGATTTTGAATCCCTTATGATAGGATGAAATTAGATAATATAGAAAATAATAACGATTTGTTTAGAAGAACTTTAAATTATAATCCGATTGTAATATACCAAAACCTTCGCATAATCGCAAGGATGCGACATTTTTGTACGATAGAAAAGGATGTGTTCATGCTGAATAAGCAAAATTCACTGATCGGACTGTTATTTATCGGGGTGGGCGTTTACTATTTCCTTCGTCACCTCAATATTCCCGAACTGACCCTGTTTTACTCATGGCCCACTTTAGTAATATTCATAGGAATGGCCTTTCTATTACATAGCTATTGGACAAAAGATCATTCATCCTTGTTCACTGGTGTGATTTTGGCTGGGTTCGGCTTGCATTTCATTGCCGTTGATCATGTCCCTTTCTGGCGCGATCACTGGGGAATGTATCTGATAATTGTGGGCGTAGCTTTTCTATTGCATTATAGAAAAACGAAGAATGGGTTGATTCCTGCACTTCTATTTCTTGGCATCGGTTTGTTTGCCACGTTCGCCCCTACCAGTCCCACTTGGTTCCAATGGATTCAGGGCGTTTTTCAATTGATCGAACGTTTCTGGCCACTTGCCCTGATCGCTTTTGGATTTTACCTATTAAAAAAGAAATAACCATTCTTGTGTTAAAACTCCACATTTTACAAGACTCAGTTCCGAGACTTTTGTTGAGTGGATGGGGGCTGCGGGGAATAGCTCGCTTTCCGCGGGAGCGCGGTGAGCCTCCTCGGACTGCGTCCTGTGGGGTCTCACCCTGCACTTTTTTTCCCGCAGGAGTCTCGCCATTCCCCTCCTCCCTTTTGCCATTGAAGTGTCTCGAAATCCCTTCTAGAATAAGCTGCTTTGATCCACATGGTAATTGGAAGGGGAATCAACTCCCAGGGAAGCTATTCTGCATGTGGAAAGCTTGTTATAGAGCGCGTTATGCTTAACATCAGAATAGTGAAAGTCATTCTGTCGCCGAGGAGGGGTTCATTTTTCACCCACCCCTGACGCTAAAACCGGGCAACGAACCAGAACATCTTGAAAACTGAGTCTTCCACAATGCTTTAACAACTACCTTTAAAGGAATAAGACGAAAAACAAACCCCAGAGACAGGCTCTGGGGTTTGTTTTTCGTCTTATAAAATGGAGCTTAGAAACGCTTGGGTTCTTTCTTCTTGTGGATTTTCGAACAAATCTTTCGGAGTTCCTGACTCTACGATTTTTCCATCATGCATATAAACAACGCGGTCGGCAACTTCTCTTGCGAATCCCATTTCGTGGGTGACCACGACCATTGTCATTCCTTCTTTCGCAAGGTCTTTCATAGTAGCAAGAACTTCTCCGACCAGTTCAGGGTCGAGTGCTGATGTAGGCTCATCAAACAGCATGATTTCTGGTTTCATTGCAAGAGCCCTGGCGATCGCAACTCGTTGTTTCTGACCACCTGATAGTCTTGATGGGTAATCATTGGCCTTATCACCAAGTCCAACTTTATCTAAAAGCTCCTAGCCTTCTTTTTTCGCCTGACTTTTAGAGATTCCTTTGACTTGGGTAGGCGCTTCAATAACGTTGCCTAATACCGTCATATGAGGGAACAGGTTAAAGTGTTGGAATACCATCCCCACTTGTTGTCTTACTTTGTTCAAATTATCTTTTTTAGGATCAATTTGTTCGCCTTTAATAAAGAGCTCCCCACTGTTCTTCATTTCTAAAAAGTTCAAACAGCGCAGCATGGTACTTTTTCCGGACCCGCTGGCCCCGATGAGTACAACCACTTCACTTTCTTCCACGTGAAAATCAATGTCCTTGAGTACATGCAGATCCCCAAACGATTTATTCAATTTATTTACTCGAATCATTTGCTCTGACAATTGTCTTTCCTCCTCTGTTAGTCACTCGCAGCCATTTTCTTCTCAATTGCACTGACAACGAGTGTCAGAAGGAATACGAGAATCAAATACCATACGGCACTTACGAGCAACCAGGTCATATAGTCGAATGTATTGGCCCCTTGAGTGGTGGCTACAGCAAATATTTCGGATACACCAATGAATGCTGCCAATGATGAATCCTTCAAACCAATAATAAACTGATTGCCAAGCGGAGGCAATGCACGTCTAAAAGCCTGCGGCAGGATGATCCGACGCATCGTCAAGGTACCGCTCATTCCAAGTGAACGACCAGCTTCTGTCTGACCTTTACCAATGGATTGAATGGATCCACGGAAAATCTCTGCAATATAGGCGCCATTGTGGAAGGCAAGTCCAAGGGCTACAGACCAGAACCCACTAATCATCCACACTTCTGTCAGTCCATAATAGAACACGAAGATTTGAACAATGAGAGGGGTTCCCCTTACCACATAAATGTACACATTCGCGATCCATTCCAACGGCTTAATTTTGGATATCTTCATAAAAGCAAACATTAACCCGATGACGATCGCAATTAAAATAGAGACCGCAGTAAGGGCCAAGGTCATTTGAGCGGCTTCAAAAAACATGCCTCGACTATCTATAAGTGCTGTCCAAAAGTTTGCAGAATACAAATACAATTGACTTCAACTCCTCTATAATGTCAAAAAGAGTACGCTCATTGCGCACTCTTTTTGACTTCGGTCTTCAACTGAAAAACGAGCGTTTACTCCGGCAGAGTCGTAATGTCTTCACCAAAGTATTCTTTACTGATTTCAGCAAGTGTTCCATCTTCACGAAGTGTTTCTAGAGCTGCATTGATTTCTTCAAGTAAGGCTTCGTTTTCTTTTGCAACAGCAACCGCCTGTTCACTACGCTCAATCATTTCTTTCGCTTCAATTTCAAGACCTTCTCCTGAAGCTTCCTTCCCGGTCAAGAAATCTGTGATTACAGCATCATGACGACCTTTTGCTAGCGATTGTAATGCTACAACATCACTGTCATATGTTTTGATATTCTCTGTTACTTCTTCCGCATACGTGCTATAAGTAGAACCTTTAGAAATGGCGATTTCCATTCCTTCTAAATCTTCTAATGTTTCCACATCACTGTCAGGACGCGTGAAAATTTGCGCTCCAGAATAATAGTAAGGAGTAGAGAAATCCACTTCCTTTTGTCTTTCTTCCGTAATGGTGTGACTTGCTACTGCCGCGTCAAAACGGCCTGTCTTCACACCTTCTACGATACTTGCGAACTTCTGCTTTTGCGGGTTTGGTTCCAAGCCCAATTCCTCAGCAATGGCATTTGCCACATCAATATCAAAACCTGTCATTTCCCCGCTTGCATCTGTCATACTGAATGGTCGGAATTCACCAGAAGCAGCAAACGTGAACTTTCCATCCTCAACAAGGTCATATGCTGTTTCTTCTGATGATTCACTACTAGAATCATTTTCGTTTGTATCCCCTGAAGTTTCTCCTTCATCCTCACTTCCACCGCATGCAGCCAGTGTGAAAATCATGAAGATGCTTAGGGTGATCATTAGTAAATATTTTTTCATAACCAAAATTCTCCCCTTCATCAATTTGTCATTTCTCTGTAATAATAGCGACACTTTAAATTATATCTAGTTATCTAACAATTCCCAAAATTAAACATAGTCCAAAATCTACTAAATACTGCTGTTAATAGACATGACCTGCAAAATGCCAGACTTTTCGTATAAATGCATGAATTTGCTCTAATATAATATAAATTTGCATGAATATACATACACACTAAAAAAACCACTTCCCTGTGTAGAGAAGTGGTTCTGTCATTATAAATTCAAATGGGAAAGCATGGTTCTCCATGCCACATCCTTACCTTCACCGGTTTCGGATGAGAAGGGAATCAATGCATCTTCCTCTTCCATTTCCAAGACATCAAAAATCATCTTCAGTTGTTTCTTTCGTTGACCCTTTTTGATTTTGTCAAGCTTTGTAGCGATCACCATAACAGGGAGATCAAAGTGCTTCAAATAATCATACATCAATTGATCATCTTCTGTTGGTTTATGACGGATGTCGATAATTAAAGCTGTCGCTTTTAACTGATCACGCTCTGCAAAATATTCTTCCATCATCGCTCCCCACTTCGCTCGTTCCTTTTTAGAAACTTTCGCATACCCGTAACCAGGCACATCGACGAAGTGGAATTTATCATTAATGATGTAGAAATTTAATGTTTGCGTTTTCCCAGGTTTTGATGAAGTTCTTGCTAAATTTTTACGTTGGATCATCCGATTAATAAATGAAGATTTACCAACATTCGATCTTCCTGCCAGTGCAATTTCAGGAATCGGTGTTTTTGGGTACTGCTTTTTGCTCGCCGCACTGATGACGATGTCAGCCGAGTTAACTTTCATGTACTGCCTCCGTTAATGCTTGTTCTAAAACTTCATCCAAATGCTTCACAGGAACAAAAGTCAAACCTTCCTTGATGCTGTCAGGAATATCTTCCAAATCCTTTTCGTTTTGATCTGGAATGATGATTTTTGTTAATCCTGCACGGTGGGCACTCAAGGATTTTTCTTTCAAACCGCCGATAGGCAAAACGCGTCCTCGAAGAGTAATTTCACCAGTCATGCCCACTTCTTTACGAACAGGGCGGCCTGTCAGTGCCGATACAAGGGCTGTCGCCATCGTGATGCCGGCAGAAGGGCCATCTTTTGGTGTTGCGCCTTCAGGTACGTGAATATGGATATCGTTCTTTTCCACAAACTCAGGGTCGATGTTCAGTTCATTCGCTCTAGAACGAATATAGCTGAAAGCCGCTTGTGCAGATTCCTTCATCACATCTCCTAATTTCCCTGTTAATGTGAGGTTTCCTTTTACAGGGTAAATTGAAACTTCAATTGATAATGTATCTCCACCTGCTGTCGTATAAGCAAGGCCTGTAGCTGCCCCAATCTGATCTTCCAGTTCAGCACGTCCATAACGGAATTTCGGGCGGCCAAGAAGGTCTTCCAGTTGTTTTTCCGTCACAACCACCCGTTGTTTTTCACCAGAAACGATGATCTTGGCAGCTTTTCTGCATAGGCTTGCTAATTCACGTTCCAACCCCCGTACACCCGCTTCTCTAGTGTACCGTCGGATCAATTTCAAGAGCGCATCATCACGTAATTGAAGCTGGCCTTTCTTCAAGCCATTTTCCTTGACTTGCTTAGGAAGCAGATGCTCTTTAGCAATATGAACTTTCTCAACTTCCGTATATCCAGCAATGGTGATAATCTCCATTCTGTCACGCAATGGCCCCGGTATGTTTGAAATATTATTGGCTGTAGCGACAAACATGACCTTTGATAGATCGTAGTTCTCTTCAATGAAGTGATCACTGAACGTACCGTTTTGTTCCGGGTCAAGGACTTCCAACATAGCTGAAGAGGGATCTCCTCTGAAATCACTTGCCATTTTATCAATTTCATCAAGTAAAAATACAGGGTTCACGGTCTCTGCACGTTTCATTCCCTGAATAATACGTCCGGGCATAGCCCCAATATAAGTTCTGCGATGGCCACGGATTTCAGCTTCATCTCGAATACCACCCAAAGAGATTCTTACAAATTTTCGATTAATGGAACGAGCGATAGACTTAGCAAGGGATGTTTTTCCCACTCCTGGAGGTCCAGCCAGACACAATATAGGCCCCTTGATCGTTTGAGTCAGTCTTTGAACCGCTAAATATTCAAGAACGCGCTCCTTGACCTTCTCCAAACCATAATGGTCTTCGTCTAAGATCTTCTCAGCACGGTTCACATCCAGATTATCTTCCGTCTCATTCGACCATGGCAAGGCTACGAGCCATTCAATGTAATTACGGATGACGGAACTTTCCGCTGAGCTTTGTGGAACTTTTTCATATCTTCCAAGCTCTTTATAAGCGATTTCTTCCACTCGTTCAGGCATATTGGCCTGCTCTATTTTTTCTTTAAGCTGAGCCACCTCACCTGATTTTCCATCTTTATCCCCAAGTTCATTTTGGATCGCTTTCATCTGTTCACGCAAATAATATTCTTTTTGCGTTTTTTCCATTGATTTTTTTACCCTTTTTCCAATCTTTTGTTCAATTTGCAGAACTTCACGTTCATTCCCAATCATGTCGACAAGCTTTTGAAGCCGCTCTTTTACATTCGCTGTTTCCAGAATCGACTGCTTTTCTTTTAGCTTCACAGGCAAATGGGAAGCGATCATGTCTGCCATATGGCTTGGTTCATCGATGTCGGACACGGTATTAAAGGTTTCCTGACTTACTTTTTTAGAAACTTTGACGAACTTTTCGAATTGATCCAAAAGCGTGCGCATGAGAGCTTCTTCCTCATTTTCTCCTACATGCTCATCCTCAATTTTTGAGATGTTCGCGTGATAAAAGTCCTCATCATCGACTAATTCTTCAACATGAGCTCTATATAAACCTTCTACAAGGACTCGATTGGTGCCGTTCGGCAATTTAACCATTTGTTTAACTCTTGCAACCGTTCCAATCTCATAAAGGTCATCGTTTGAAGGTTCATCAATATTCACTTCTTTTTGTGACACGAGAAAAATTTCATTATCATCCATCATGGATTGCTCCAGTGCTTGTACCGACTTTTCACGCCCCACATCCAAGTGGAGGACCATTGAAGGGTACACAAGCAACCCTCTGAGAGGAAGTAGAGGTATCTTTTTTCTATGTTTATCCGCCATTTCTTGCACCTCCGATTATTGCAACTACGTATTTTTATCATATATAAATGTACTTGGAAAGTAAACGAAACGGCACCAAATGATGCCATCACCGAAATCCCCTAACCATCTACTGTCAAGGGGCTCACTCCTCTAATACTTTATTATGAACAGAAACCAGCCTTTCATGCTTATGTAGCCATTTGTCAATTTTATAAAACAGAAGCCGTGCTACATCATGTTCGTAGCACGGCTTCTTGGATTTATTCCTTAAGGTTTACGCACTCTCTTTAGGAGATTGTTTGTTATCATCTTCAACAGTGCCGTCAGTCAAAACCAGCTTAGGACGTCCATTTTTAGCAGTGACTGTCTCTTTCGTAATGATACATTTCTCAATGTCATCACGGGAAGGAAGTTCATACATGACATCCAGCATGATTCCTTCAATGATCGAGCGCAATCCACGAGCCCCTGTCTTACGTTCTATAGCTAAGCGTGCGATTTCCCGAAGCGCATCTTCTTCCATTTCCAACTCAACATGGTCAATTTGGAATAGTTTTTGATACTGCTTCACAAGCGCATTCTTCGGTTTTGTTAGGATTTCTACAAGCGCATCTTCATCAAGCTGCTCGAGGCTGCCGATGACTGGAAGACGACCGATGAATTCTGGAATCAAGCCATAGCTTAACAAGTCTTCTGGCAGCACTTTTGTAAGCAATTCTTTCTTCTCAGCTTCATCAGCTGCTTGTTCAGAACCGAAGCCGATCACTTTACGTCCTAGACGACGCTTAATGATCTGGTCGATTCCATCAAAGGCTCCCCCAACGATAAACAATACATTGGTTGTATCGATTTGGATGAACTCTTGATGAGGATGTTTACGTCCACCTTGTGGAGGCACACTCGCCTGAGTACCTTCAAGGATTTTCAGAAGCGCTTGCTGCACTCCTTCACCAGACACATCTCTTGTAATGGAAGGGTTCTCTGATTTACGAGCCACTTTATCGATTTCATCGATATAAATGATTCCTTTTTCTGCTTTTTCCACATCATAGTCTGCTGCTTGAATCAACTTCAACAGAATGTTTTCAACGTCTTCGCCAACGTAACCGGCTTCTGTTAAGGAAGTAGCATCAGCAATTGCAAATGGCACATTTAGAATACGGGCCAATGTTTGAGCAAGTAGAGTTTTACCGCTACCTGTAGGTCCAAGCATGAGGATGTTACTTTTCGCAAGTTCTACATCATCATTTTTAACACCTGCATTGATACGTTTGTAGTGGTTATATACCGCTACGGACAGGTTCTTTTTAGCTTGATCCTGACCAATAACATAATCACTGAGGATTTCGCGGATTTCTTGAGGTTTCGGTACCTCTTTGAATTCCACTTCTTCTTCATTACCCAGCTCTTCTTCAACGATTTCCGTACAAAGTTCAATACATTCATCACATATATATACGCCAGGTCCTGCTACGAGTTTACGGACTTGTTCCTGACTTTTACCGCAGAAAGAACATTTCAACTGTCCTTTTTCATCGTTAAATTTAAACATTCGTTTCACCCCTTATTATAATGACGCAATCGTTGCGACTGAAGTTTCATGATACGACGTTTACGTTTCCACTTCACTTCTTTTGCCCATCATATCAGATTAACTTCAAACAAAAAAGCAATACCTTTTCAGAGGTGTGCGCAACTTTTCCTGCACCATCCTCATTATGTAATTCAACGGCAGATAAGTCAAACGATGGAGCACCAGTACTATTGTATGTAAACTGTTGGAGAAGTATCAACTATCTTCCCCATTAATCTCTACCTCTATACTCTATAATATAGAAATATATGAGAAGACAAGGTACGATCATGCACCTTGTCTTCTTAGTTTATTATTCAGCTTTAGAATTTGCAACTAGAACGTCAATGGCTTTGCGGACTTTAAGATCTTCTTTGATCATGTCAGTGTTCCCGCCAAGCATTTGCGTCAGTTGAGCAACGTCTGTTTGATACATGGAAGCCATGTTCTCAAGTTCAGCATTCACATCTTCTTCAGAAGCTTCAACATTTTCTGCCTCTGCAATCGCTTCAAGAGTCAAGTTCGTCTTCACACGCTTCGCTGCATCTTCTTTCATTTGCTCACGAAGGGCATCTTCATCTTGACCAGTGAATTGGAAGTACATGTCTTTAGTCATCCCTTGCATTTGTAGACGTTGTTCGAATTCTTGAACCATACGGTCAAGCTCTGTGTCCACCATAGCGTCAGGAATTTCAACTTCTGCATTTTCGGAAGCTTGCGTTACAAGCGTGTCACGCTTGCTGTTTTCAGCATCTGTTTTCTTCTGCTCTTCTAGACGCTCACGAGTTTTTGTCTTCAGTTCTTCAAGAGACTCAACCTCTTCGTCGACATCTTTCGCGAACTCATCATCAAGCTCAGGAAGTTCTTTTCCTTTTACTTCATGAATTTTCACTTTGAAAGTAGCCGATTTACCAGCTAGATCTTCCGCATGGTATTCTTCAGGGAAAGTCACTTCAACGTCAGTTTCTTCTCCTGCTTTTTTACCAACCAGCTGTTCTTCAAAACCTGGGATGAAGGAGCCAGAACCAACTTCAAGGGAGTAGTTGTCTGCCTGTCCACCTTCGAATGCTTCGCCATCAACGAAACCTTCGAAATCCATAACGACTGTGTCGCCATTTTCAACAGCTGCATCTTCTTTAACAACTAGCTCAGCTTGACGCTCTTGCATCTGCTTCAGTTCGTTTTCAACATCTTCATCTGATACTTCAGTATCCTGCTCTTCTACAACAAGGCCTTTGTAGTCGCCAAGCTTAACTTCTGGCTTCACAGTAACTTCAGCTGTGAATACAAGGTCTTGACCTTTTTCGATTTGTTTCACGTCTACTTCTGGACGATCAACAGGTTCGATTCCTGTCTCTTCAACAGCTTCTGTATAAGCTTGTGGAAGTACAATATCAAGGGCATCCTGATAAAGTGACTCCACTCCGAAGCGCTGTTCGAAAAGTTTACGAGGTACTTTACCTTTACGGAAACCAGGTACTTGTACCTGTTGAACTACTTTTTTGAAGGCTTGGTCAAGTGCTTTGTCGAACTCACTTGCAGGTACTTCTACTGTCAAAGTCCCCTGATTGCCTTCTTGCTTTTCCCATTTTGCTGACATAAAAAATTCCCTCCAACATCTATTCATTCATTTTCGTCCGAAGACGATGATCTGATGATTCTATGACTCTTTTTACATACGAATCTCGTTTGCAACCACTACATTATAACATAATCCTACAGCCTTTCAAGCCGTGAGCTGTTCATTTATTCCCCTACGATCAATACATAATGCTGTTCACATAGTTCGATTTCAGATTTGTATTTCTCCACTTGTTCCCATTCATCATTCTCAGGCATTGGAAGCTGTAAATAATCATGCCCTAATTGTTTAAGGGCTTCGACAAGAATCGGGACTTCCTTTTCATTAGGAAATATTGGATAACGCACATAGCAATAATGATATAAAAGGCGATTAATCATCTCGTACATCGTCGGGTTGTTTTGTTCAATTTGCCCAAGTCTCATCTGAATCTGTTTAATGATGTAATCAGAATGAAGCTGTGTTAATTCCGAGGGGACAACGGTGGATGCCTGCCCAAATTTCTTAATTGTCAACTCTTCACTCCAACCTGTGTCCCGAAACCATTCTAAGATGGACGATTTTATTATCGGGTGGACCTTTTCGTTCACTAATACACGTTGGAAGTCCACCGCAAAAGGGTCAGGTGATTGTTTTTTTAATTGGTCTATCGCTTGCCATTGCTTATGTATATCATCGGAATCCAAGGCCTGTTTAAATTCATCAAAATATTTCGTACCTTCTTCTTTATGACGATCCTCCAGAAGTTTCCGGCTTACCTCAAACATCTGCCAGAGTTGAGTACGACTTTGATGAGGGATGTCCTCTGATTCAAACACTTCTTCCAAAAGATTTATGATTTCTTCATACTGATTACTTTGGAATAAGATGGTGATATAGATATGTAAATAATGATAGTACTGTTCGTAATCTTCCTTCATTTGCTTTTGACATAATTCTTCCGCTTCATCGAACAGACCAAGTTCGATCCAACTCATCAGAAGTCCCGTGATGACATCCGCATTTGCAACGCCATACTCTACTAGTGGCTCCAAAGCTTCTGAAGCATCTTTATACCTTTTTTCCTTTAATGCTTCCAGTCCTACTCGTTGCAGAGTGGTTTTCCATTTTGGGAACATCACTAAGTTCCCGTTTTTATTTTCCATAAGACACCCTTCCCTAGAGTTTATACTTCCCTCATTTTATCCTTATCGTTTGTTTTTCAAACCTCTATTCATTCAGCTTATTAGGATATACTAAAGTATATTCACAATAAACACAAAGAATACACTTCTCGGTCTGGAATCCGTTTTCTGTACATCATGATCCGTTAAGTAAAGACAAGGAGCGACAATTCCTTCAATCAATCGAAAACCTTATCCTCCTATGTTATCTGAAAATGTTTGATATTAGCACAAAACAGGACTTTATGCTCATGATGATTTTGTTTTTTTTGCTAAAATAAGTGAATGTGAATAAAATTTCACCGAATTATTAAATTTTAAGGAGATGTATCGTTTTGTCATTGCTAGATGATCAAACATTGCTGGAAACGTACATAGAATCCGTGAAACTTCAATTAGATGATGAATTCGTCCACTTATTGACGAAAGAAATTGATAAACGATCTATGGAATTGCCTGAAGGAAATCTCCAACTTACATGAATCGACATCGAACGCTCTCCCTAATGAGAACGTTTTTATAGAGGAATTTAGAAAGGGTGTGCTGGAAAGCACACCCTTTCTTTTTATTGATTAGAGGTTGAGTTGCTCTGACGTTGCCCGGACATTTTAGCAATGCTCGGGATAACGTTTTGCAACTGCCCTGCCTGACCAGTCATCATGCTGTAGGTGGCAGCACCGATTCCGATAGAAGCGACAATCGGCAACCACTGAACATTCTTCTTCTCCATCCTGATCACTCCTCAAATCGCTTGGCTAATAGCCAATCCTATTGTGTGCTTGAGAAGGGACAAGTATGTGAGTTAAAACCATCTTCTCTATCCTTTATTTACCTTTAAATAACAAACGGATTAAGAATAGCGGCCAAAGAATGATCCAACCTAATAATACGAACATGTATATGGACTTCTCTTCTCTGCTCTGGTTTACAGGTTCTTCTTGTTGAAAACAAAAAAACATACCAATCAGGATATAAGCGAAGGCTATCAAACGTATCACTCCTCTACACCATAGCGTATGAAGAATACGTGACATGTGCCCCACCACAAGCAAACCTTTTAACAACGTATGGCGTTAAACATGGTAAAATGTTTGTAGAGGTGATTGAAGATGGAACGGATCATCCTGTTTGACGGAGAATGTAATTTTTGCAATCAAAGTGTGCAGTTCATTATTAAGAGAGATCCAGAAGGACGTTTCAAATTCGCTTCTCAACAAAGTGAAGTTGGAGAATCGTTCATGCGGAAATATGAAGTTCCAAAAGAAGTAGACAGCCTAGTCCTCATTGAAGGTTCCAAGGCTTACCTTCACTCCTCGGCTGCGTTGAGAGTATGTAGAAATTTGAAAGGGATTTGGAAAATCGGTTTTGCTATGGTTATTATTCCTAAGCGGATAAGGGATTGGTCGTACAACCTCTTGTCTAAAAATCGTTACAAATGGTTCGGTAAAAAGGAAGCCTGTCAAATGCCTTCACCAGAAGTCAAAAAGCGCTTTTTATAAACTCCTTGCCACCAAAAAGAAGCGTCCTAAATAAGGGCGCTCCTTTTATTGCCTAAAACCGATCCCTATAACTCATTAACGGATTTACACAAAGCAAGAACTTCTTATTCCAATCCTCCCACGTATAATTGATGCCATGTTCTTCAGAAAGTTCCTTCATATTCTTACTCCTGCAACCTTGATATTTTCGCAAGTCAATCCCTCTCATGAACTCAGGATTACACTTATGAGTTTCATAGGTTTATATGAATACTTTTATACTTCTTTTTACTATCATTAAAATGAATTAAGATAGTGATGTACTGCATAAAGAATTTGCTCGCGATCCCCTTCCTTCTAATGCGTCCTAAACAGAAAATAATCTTTAAATTGTGACATTTTTTCTAAACGGTTTCAAAATTTCACTCTTCGTCAACTATATAAGGTAAAATAATTTAAAAAGGGGATACTGTATGGATTGTGAAGGATTAAGAAATAAAATTGAAGTTAAGAGAAGAGAAATGTACCAAGCCTATCTCATCGATCAAAATTATACCAATGCACTTATCAAATCTCAGGAACTGGACGCAATGCTTAATAAGTTCAGAAGACTGTGTCAAAAACCGTTTATCATCGCTATGTCCGTTTTAATGCTTTGAAAGGGAATGGTACCATTCCCTCTTGAATGCAGATGCTTGTAGAGCACAAAAAAACTGTTTCCTTTGCTTTAGCAAAAGAAACAGTTTTTTCTTTTAGCGTCCCAGGAGAGATTCGAACTCCCGACCCACAGCTTAGAAGGCTGTTGCTCTATCCAGCTGAGCTACTGGGACATACTTATTAAAGTTTAAGATATGTAATGGAGCGGGTGAAGGGAATCGAACCCTCGTCATCAGCTTGGAAGGCTGAGGTTTTACCATTAAACTACACCCGCGTAGTTAAAAGTTAGCTTATAAGAAAACAAGTTTTGTTGCTGTCTTGTGAAGCGGACAAGAACTATTATATTAAGGATACGGAAAAATGTCAACAGGTTGCAGCAAAGAATTTAATTCTTCGCTGCAAGTGCTGTTGTCATGTATAAGTCAGGCATAGCGTCGCCATTCACATGATAAAATTGCAAGTGGACTTCACTTAAATCTTCCCACTCCAAAATTGCATACGTCGGCTCTTCACGATCTCTCGGGAGCCTTGCACTTCCTGGGTTAATGAATAGAGTGTCGCCAACTTTTTCTGCTCCTGCTATATGGGAATGGCCGAAGCAGGCAACTTGTGCACCAACTTCTTCTGCACGGTAAGAGAGGGGCATCAACGTTGATTTGATTTGATGCAAATGTCCATGAACCACCAAAAACATCACTTCTCCTACTTGCAGGGTTTGTTCTTCTTCCATTTCTGGTTCGAAATCACAGTTCCCTTTTGCATAAGAGAAGCCTTCAAGTTCTTTGGAATCATAAGCAAGTTCAGAATCCCCACAATGAATCATAGCATCGACATCCTGGTGTCTTTCCTTAATATCGATCACTTCATTTTTTAAACCGTGTGTATCACTCACAATTAGAACTTTCGGCATACGACTCACCTCGATTAGCTTTGAGTTTTCAACCACTCTTCAATTTTTTGTATGGCGTGATGACGGTGACTGATTGCGTTCTTCTCTTCAGAGGAGTGTTCAGCCATCGTACGGGAAGACCCCGCCGGTATGAATACAGGATCATAACCGAAACCATTTGTACCTTGAGGTTCGTTGGCGATCGTGCCCTCACACGTTCCTCTTTTAACAAAAGTATTCTCTCCAGGTCTTGCCACCGCTACGGCACAAACAAACCTAGCTGTACGTTTTTCTTCAGGTACATCATGGAGCTCATTTAAGAGTTTTTGTGTATTTTTCCCGTCATCTTTCTCTATTCCTGCATAGCGGGCGGAATAAACACCTGGTTCCCCGTTTAAGGCATCGACTTCCAAACCTGAATCGTCAGCCACGACAGGCACTCCGAAATGCTCGGCCATAGCTTCTGCTTTAATGGCTGCATTTTCTTCAAATGTCGCCCCTGTTTCTTCTATGTCAATGGAACGGTCAATATCTAACAAGGATTTCACAGAAATATTGTATTTGGAAAACATCTGGCGGAACTCATCCACTTTACCTGGGTTCTTCGTCGCCACTATCAGTTCCTTCATTTTACTTTGTCGCCTCCGCTTTTGTACGAATGACGTCTGACCATTCTCCAATGGCTTCTCCTTGGAGTTTGATTAGATCTGTAACACCTTCCTCAGCGAGGGACAACATCTTTTGCAGCTGCTGCATAGAAAATGTTGCTTCTTCTCCAGTACCTTGCAATTCAACAAATTCACCTTTTCCAGTCATGATGACGTTCATATCCACCTGTGCCTTGCTGTCTTCTTCATAGCAAAGGTCCAGAACTTCATCCCCGCCAGGCATTACACCTACAGAAATAGCAGTCAAGAAATCTGTAATCGGCAGCTCTTTAATGGTTTTTTTGTTCACTAGTTTGCCTAAAGCAATAACGACGGCGACAAATGCTCCAGTAATGGAAGCTGTACGTGTTCCTCCGTCAGCCTGGATGACATCACAATCGACCCAGATCGTGCGCTCGCCGATTTTATCTAAATCGACAACGGCCCTTAGGGAACGTCCGATCAAACGTTGAATTTCCATCGTGCGCCCAGAAACTTTCCCTTTTGACGACTCACGGATATTTCTTTGTTCCGTTGCACGAGGCAGCATTGCATATTCAGCTGTAATCCAACCTTTTCCTTGTCCACGTAAAAAAGGAGGTACACGATCCTCTACGCTGGCATTACAAATTACTTTCGTATCTCCAAAGCTGATCAGCACGGACCCTTCTGGATGCTTTACATAATCCGTTTCGATTGTTACTTTTCTTAGTTCGTTGACTTCCCGATGATCATTTCTCATCAGTAACGACCTCCTTTTGCCTACACCATTATCCTTGCCCATCTTAACACAAATTACATGTGTGAGGTAGTTAAAGCTCAAATGGAAAAGCGCCTCAAAAGCTTTTCACTTTTGAAGCGCTTCATGCATGATAATATTTTGTGATTACATGGCTTCTGCTCCATTGATATCCTGTCTTGTAACAGGCTCAGCCAATGGCTCTCCTGCTTCATTGAATACTTGTTCGGTTCCATCTACATGGACTTCGACTGATTCTATATCCGCTTGATCGGTAAGGCTCATGACAAGACTTGCTAACGCAGCATCAGATAAAGATGGTTGCTCGTCCACACTCGTCAGTATGTTTTCATTAAAGGAAACCGTCAGGACACCATTTTCAAGCTTGGAATTGACCAACTCTGCTCCTTCATTGAATGGGTTCATCAGTGCACTTCCAAGTTCAGGTCCTTCTAATAACGCCTGTACCATAGCGGTATATTCGTCACTTCCTTTAGCTACACGAGTAGTCACTGGAACTTGGTAGACTTGTTCCCCATTTTGGGCCGGAAAATAAACCGTGACCGCCTCACTGTTCATAATATCTGTGTTGTTCCCGACACTGTGGTTGATCCCGTCAGCACGGGAGACCCCTTTAGAAATTGGAGTCCCGTCGACAGGCATTACTTGCTGCTCATGACCGTTGATCCAAAGCTTAATTCGTTTTACATTTTCAAACTGAGTCAATGTATAAGTCATGGCTTGTAAAATCTTCTCTTCATCTTCAGCCGCATAATTTTTAAAGTCTTCCGATACATCTACAATAAGCGTTCCATCCTCTTTGGCGTTCACTCCAAGAATTTCTGTTCCAGCAGGAAGAACCGCTTCAAAACCATTTGGCAGCAAGTTGGTTACAGGTCCATCTTTCACCATATACTCAAGGGCCTGTGTGGCTACCTCTTCTGATGCCGGCAACTCTAAGGTCTGCGGGGCAACCATGCCGTTCGCGTCCAATAAATACACCTCACGAGCGACCGTCGCTGAAGAAGGCGCATCTTCTGTTCCTTCTCCTTCTTCCCCTTCTGTATTTTCACCTTCTCCTTCAGGTTGAGGTTCATCACTACTCGGATCTGGCGTTGTTGTAACCGCCTCTTCAGGTGTATCCATTTTCTCTAATGATTGCTCTCCTTCAAAAAGGCAGCCTGAAAGTAACCCTGTACTCAACAGCAATAGAACTGCGAGCATGAAGGGTTTGTAGCCGTATTTCTTCATAGTTTTCCCTCCTGAGATAGATTGTACTACCATATATACGAGCCCCTTGGAGGATTAGACCAGAAGATTTTATGAATGAAAATGAGACAGTGATTGAAAAGAGTTCCACAGGTCTTTCAAATAAAAAAAGCTCTGCTTTAATAAGCAGAGCTCGGAACATGTTCAATCTGTACGGATTTAAGAATTTGTACGGGTTCGTCAAACCAGCTATTTGCAACCAAGCGGAACTTTTCGAGATCTCCCGTCGTATAAAATTCATGAACAGGTGAAGAATTATCTTTCACTAACAACTTATGATAAGCAAGGATTAAACTTGCTTCCCTTGCTGTTTCTTCACCAGAACTAATCACTTGTATATGATTTCCCATCTCTTTTTGCACGAGGTCCTTAATCAACGGATAATGGGTGCAACCTAGAATAAGGGTGTCAATATGATTCATCTCTTTCAGAGGTTGTAGAGTATTGGAAACGATTCCTTCTGCTTTCGGACCGGATAGAATTCCGTCTTCTACCATCGGTACAAAAGGAGGGCATGCAAGGCCATTGACTCGGATGTTTTGGTCAATGGCAACAAGTGCATTTGGATACGCTTTGCTTTCAATTGTTCCTTCCGTACCGATTACACCAATACGTTTATTACGACTGAATTTAATCGCTGCACGGGCGCCAGGTTCAATAACACCAATCACAGGAATATCGAGCGTTTCCTGAAGTTCGGTTAGCGTATAGGCCGTGGCTGTATTACAGGCAATCACCAACATCTTGATATTTTTCTCTAGTAAAAAATTAACCATTTGCCAAGTGAATGCCCGAACTTCTTCTTCAGAACGGGGACCATATGGACACCTTTTTGTGTCCCCTAGATAGAGAAAAGTCTCTTTAGGTAATTGGCGCATCAATTCTCTTGCCACCGTTAAACCGCCCACGCCTGAATCTATGACTCCTATCGGTTGTTTCAATTCGCATCCCTCTTTTTTATCTTAGTTGTCTGATTCCTTATCTGTCTCTTTCATGTTTTCATGAAGAACGTGGAGTAAGCGGTTGAGTGTTTTTACATCCTCATCAGGTACGCCCTTCAAGACTTCTTCAAGATAATTCTGTCGTTTCTCAATCACCTCATGGATGATCTTCTCTCCCTTTTCCAAGACATGAATACGAACAACACGACGGTCTTTAGGATCGCGGACTCTCTCTACAAGCTCGTTCTTTTCCATACGATCTACAAGGTCTGTCGTTGTGCTGCAAGCAAGGTGGATATAGTTTGAGAGCTCTCCGATTGTCATGTCTCCTTTTTCTAAAAGCCACTGGAGAGCAACGAATTGTGGAGCTGTAATTGGATAATGATTTAAGATAACTCGTCCTCTTTGTTTAATAATCCCGGCTATGTATCTCAACTCTTTTTCTACATCAGCCATCATGGACGTCTGTTGTGATTTGGTCACATTCAGCACTCCTAACGAAAATACTTTATAAATCCCATTCTCATGGTTTGAGCAGAAAAATTCAAGGTCTAACTTCTCATTATAAGAAAAACCCTTTCAGGTATGGCTGCGTTAAACGCGACCTTACCTGAAAGGACCCCCTCCATCTCAAAAGCAATGGTTTGCTGTTCTATGGAGATCACAATTCCAGTTCTCCCATTCGCAGCAGTTCTACCACTGCCTGAGAACGTCCTTTCACCCCTAGCTTTTGCATTGCGTTCGAGATGTGATTCCGCACAGTTTTCTCTGAAATAAAGAGCTCTTTTGCGATCTCACGTGTCGTCTTATCCTGTACTAGAAGCTCGAAAACTTCTCGCTCCCGCTTGGTAAGAATTTGTGTTGGCCGATAGCCGTCCTCCTTCACAAGCGTACCCCTCCTTGTTGTCCCTGAGCTTATATGAGGGGAATTATTTAGTCTCTGTATCGTATGAACAGGAAGGTCGCCCTGTGCTACGGTTTCATGATTTAGACACAAGCCCGAGTTCTTGGGCTTTGAAGAGCGCCTCTGTACGAGATCTAACATTCAGTTTATTAAAAATGCCGGTCAATGTGTATTCCACACTTCGCTGCGACATGTGAAGGGTTTGGGCAATTTCTCTATTCGTAAAACCCGACGCCACCTCCTGTAAGATGGATTGTTCTTTTTCATTCAAAGAAAAACCATTACCTTTTTCTGTTTCAGAAGATGCGCTAACACTCGCTTCTGACCTTCTCAATTGTTTAAATAAATGCAAAGGAATGACAACCTCGTCTCTGCACGCACAACGAATAGCCGTTACCAGTTGGTCACTAGTCGCTGTTTTGCTGACAAAACCATTAATGTCCGCTTCCACTAACATATTGAAGTGGGTGTTTAAGTCAAACCCTGTATAAATAAGGAGCTTTAGATCAGGATAGGACTTCCGTATTTTCTTTGCCAATTCAATTCCGTTCATTCCGGGCATATATAAATCTAACAAAACGATATCGTAGTTTTTTTCTCTTAAGAGGGGTTCTACACTGTCATTTTCATGAGTGACATCCACTTGCATATCCCCTTCTTGCTCGAGCATTGATTTCGTACCTGCCCCTACCGCAGGATGATCATCTACAATTAACACATTCATCATACTTGGACCTCCCTTTTTATTTCAATCGGAAACGTAATGATCGTCTTAAAGCCTTCGCCTGGTGCGGTTTCAATTTCCAAGTGTCCATTTAAACCATTGACCCGTTGCTCAATACCCGATAATCCAATATGTGAGAACAAATCACGTTGAACAGAATAGTCCATGCCTTTTCCATTATCGGAATACAAGAGCATGACGTGATTTTCCTGGCTGGATAATGACAGTTTGACAATTTTGGCATCAGAGTGCTTCATGGCATTTGTCAATAGCTCTTGAACGACCCTGAAGATAGCTAAGATCCGCTCTTGATCTAATTCTGCATCAAAACGTTCATTCGTAAAATAAACCGTAAAGTTCGAACGGAGCTGATATTGATGAATCAAATTTTTTAATGATTGCACAAGTCCCATCTCCTCAATGAATGCCGGGCGCAGCTCATTACACGTCTCGCGAATCAAGTGAATACTGTCAAGGAGGGATTCTTTATAAACCATCAACTCTGCGTGCAAACTTGGAGTTAAATCATTTCTTTGTCTGATCAAATCATCCATCTTTCTATAAAGATACAACTGCTCCTGCAACACGGTGTCATGCAAATCAATGGAAAGCTGTTTTCTTTGATTTTCAGCAATCGTGAACAATAACCTTGAAAGCCAGGTTGGATATTTTTGTGTTTGGTCGCTTCGCAACTTACGAAGTTCTTTTAATAAATCTTCAATCGTGTTCATGTTTTGAATGGCGATATTTGCATTATGAGAGATGGTCTGCAAATAGGTCTTCTCATCACGGTTCAGGTTAGTGTAATCTTTTTTCCCTTCACACCACATCATGGTCAGCTTTTCTAACGAGTAGCCTACAATAACTCCAAACCCTTTCTCGGTTTCAATCACGGACCCAATATCATAATGGTGGCTATTCAGATGATCATCAAAATGGTCGATGATGTCCTCAGGAATCTGGTCATACACACAATACACATTTCGTTTATTATGCTTGGAATAAATGTATATATCTCGAACATTCAGTACATTTTTCACTTCATCACGCATGACCTTCATCAAGTCCACCGCGTTGGACTGGTCCTTCATATCCTGAGCCATCCGGTGCATGCTCTCCTGATAACCGTAACGAGCGGAAAACAAATAACGCTGTAGTTTGAAATCCAATACTTCTTTAACGGATAAAAATATAACTAAAGAAGATTGCAACAACAAAAACATTTGAATGTAACTAACAACGTATAAATCTTCCTCAACAATCCAGCCAATTGTAAACATCAGAGCTAAACTCGGGATCACAGACAGAATCATGTAATACCGCACACGTGTTATGACAAAATCAATATCAATCAATCTTTCCCTCGTTACCAAATACATGAAAGTAATGGGTAAAGCGATAAGAAACATAGCTCCAACCTCAAGTGAAATCACCTTCACACCAAAAGCCAAAGCTGGAATCAAATAAAGAAAAATGTAAGGAAAGAACGCAACCGTCACTCCTATAGACATATATTTGAAAATAGGTCCGACCGCTGTATCTTTGTGGATGAACAGTCCCCGGTAAATGATATAGAAAGAAATAATATACAAAACCAAAAGCAAGCCGCCATGAACCGGTTCAAAAAAAGCTGGGTAAGATTCACTGATAAGAAAGTATCCTTCAAGTAACGATACAACCCCTACAGTAACGTATAACAGGTGAACGATTCTTTTAGAAAACCAATACAAATTCAGTTCCTGGAAATAATTAAATAAGAAGTGAATTAAAATCACAGGCGCAAACAAAAATAACCCTGTATTTAAAAACAAGCCATAAAAGTCATCCCTTACTGCCCCACCATTACTTAAATATCCAGTAGCAATCGCCATGAAAAACAGAATTAACTGTTCCGCTGAATACCTTTTCGGGACCCGCTTATGGACCAGATAGGATATTCCAAGAATAACTAAAAAGAAAAGAGCAGGCAGAACAATATACAATAACCAATGAATCGGACTTGAATTTTCTATATCATTGTAGACAATTTCTTGTCCATTATGTTGTATTGAAAATGAATGGGCCCCCTCCAATTCATTGAACATAGAAATAGAACGATGATCCTCTGGGGGGGCATCATTTATTGAATTGACTTCGCCTCCTAGAGGAACATTGTGACGGTCTCCCCAACTTCCATTATGGACAGAGGTCACCACCCACTCTCCTTGTCTTTCTTTCACATCGATTCCAAGGTAGGGCTGTGTGACAGATAATACGATCATATAACAAGCAGATAGGACGAAAAAGGATAGGACCAGCCACTGTGACCATTTGAAATTAAGCATATAAATCCACCTTCGTACATTATTCAACCATGTCTATTATACTATGGAACTTACAGCCTACAACCCATAGTCTTTTGCCCAGTCAAAAGACTATGGTTATTCAGCTATATGGCAGGATTGTGTAAGACTTGATTTCGAGACTTTTATTGGAGTTTAGGGGCTCCGGGAAAAGGTTCGCTTTCCGCGGGCGAGTGAAGAGCCTCCTCGAGCTAATGCTCTGCGGGGTCTCATCTACCACGCACTTCCCGCAGGACGCAGTCCGAGGAGGCTCACCGCGCTCCTGCGGAAAGCGAGCTATTCCCTGCAGCCCCATCCACTCAACAAAAGTATCGAAACTGAGTCTTCCACAATCGGGAGCGTTTGTGGAAGAGATAGGTTTATGACAAAAAAAGAAGCCTCCATATAGAATGGAGGCTTCTTTAGTAGTAGATTAGACGCGTTGGTCACTTCCGAAGAAGCTTTTGAAAGATTCAATAGCTGTGTCACGGTTAAGTGCAGCAATGGAAGTCGTTAATGGAATTCCTTTTGGACACGCTTGTACACAGTTTTGCGCGTTCCCGCAACCCATAAGTCCTTCTTCATCCATAATGGTCTGCAAGCGTTCGCTCTTATTCATTTCCCCTGTAGGATGAGAGTTGAATAGACGAACTTGAGACAATGGAGCAGGTCCGATGAAGTCCGACTTACTGTTGACGTTCGGGCAAGCTTCCAGGCATACCCCACATGTCATACATTTGGATAGCTCATATGCCCACTGACGTTTACTTTCCGGCATCTTAGGTCCTGGGCCAAGATCATATGTTCCATCAATTGGAATCCAGGCTTTTACTTTCTTCAATGAATCGAACATCCGGCTACGGTCAACAGCCAGGTCACGGTTGACCGGGAATGTCGTCATAGGAGCCAAACGAATTGGCTGTTCGAGTTGATCGACAAGTGCTGTACAAGATTGACGAGGTGTCCCGTTGATTACCATGGAACAAGCGCCACACACTTCTTCAAGACAACCCATATCCCAATAAACAGGAGTCGTCGGTTCACCATCTGCATTGACAGGGTTACGACGAATTTCCATAAGCGCAGAGATGACGTTCATATTTTCACGATACGGAATCTCGAATTTCTCTTCATAAGATGATTCATCAGGGTGGTCCTGACGAGTAATGATCATCGTGATCGTTTTATTTTCGCTCATGATCGTTACCTCCTTTATTTACTTTTCGAGTAATCACGTTTACGAGGCTCGATTAAGGATGTATCGACTTCGTCATAACGGAATACCGGCTTATTGTTTTCCTTATCAAAGCTGGCAACCGTTGTCTTCAGCCACTCTTCGTCATTACGTTCAGGGAACTCAGGCTTATAGTGTGCGCCACGGCTTTCATTACGATTGTAAGCACCTTGAGTAATAACACGAGCCAATTGAAGCATGTTCCAAAGCTGACGCGTGAACATCGCTCCCTAGTTGCTCCAGCGAGAAGTGTCATTGATGTTAATTCGTTTGTAACGATCCATCAATTCCACGATTTTTTCATCTGTTTTAAGAAGCTTTTCGTTTTCCCGAACAACTGTTACGTTATCAGTCATCCATTCTCCAAGCTCTTTATGAATTTGGTATGCATTTTCATCGCCATCCATCTTCATAATTTCCTCGAATTTATCCTGTTCTTCTTTTACTTTCTCTTCGAACAGCTTGGATGTCATATCATCCGCCAGTGTTTCTAATCCATCAGTATATTTAACAGCATTCGGTCCAGCTACCATTCCACCAAAAATGGAAGAAAGAAGTGAGTTGGCCCCAAGTCTGTTCCCGCCGTGTTGAGTATAATCACATTCTCCGGCAGCGAAAATTCCTGGGATATTGGTCATTTGGTCATAATCAACCCACATTCCACCCATAGAATAGTGAACCGCAGGGAAAATCTTCATCGGTACTTTACGCGGATCATCCCCTACGAATTTTTCATAGATTTCAATGATTCCGCCAAGCTTAACGTCCAATTCTTTCGGATCTTTATGGGAAAGGTCAAGATAAACCATGTTTTCACCATTGATCCCAAGCTTTTGATTGACACACACATCAAAGATTTCCCGTGTCGCAATATCACGTGGAACGAGGTTTCCATAGGCCGGGTATTTTTCTTCCAAGAAATACCAAGGTTCTCCATCTTTATATGTCCATACGCGTCCACCTTCACCACGAGCGGATTCACTCATGAGACGTAGTTTGTCATCCCCATGAATCGCTGTAGGGTGAATTTGTATAAATTCACCATTTGCGTAATTTACACCCTGCTGATAAAGGGAACCTGCTGCAGACCCCGTGTTGATGACTGAGTTTGTTGATTTACCGAAAATGATTCCAGGTCCGCCTGTTGCCATGATAACAGCATCTGCTGGGAAGGCTTTAATTTCGTGGTCACTAAGGTTCTGACCAATAATGCCTCGGCCTACGCCATTGTCGTCGACAATGGCGGATAGGAATTCCCAGTTTTCATATTTTGTTACTAGACCATTTACTTCGTGACGACGCACTTGCTCATCCAGAGCGTAAAGAAGTTGTTGTCCAGTCGTTGCTCCGGCGAATGCTGTACGGTGGTGTTGTGTTCCACCGAAGCGACGGAAATCAAGCAGTCCCTCCGGAGTACGGTTGAACATAACGCCCATACGATCAAGCAAGTGAATAATTCCCGGTGCTGCATCACACATTGCTTTTACTGGAGGCTGGTTCGCTAAGAAATCGCCCCCATAAACTGTATCGTCAAAGTGTTCCCATGGGGAATCGCCTTCCCCTTTCGTATTAACTGCCCCATTTATTCCACCTTGGGCACATACAGAGTGAGAACGCTTAACAGGAACAATGGAAAGCAAGTCCACGTGAACCCCTTGTTCTGCTGCTTTAATTGTTGCCATTAGGCCGGCTAAACCACCACCGACAACAACAATATTACGGTTTGTCATGATTGAAGCTCACTCCCTTGAATACTAAAAATCTACCGCTTCTTGATTAAAATTTTCATTGTTTATATGCCATATGCGAATTGAATCAGTGTTCGAACACCAACATAAGAAATCGCAAGGAAAATGATGATGCTTGCATAGGTCATAATCTTCTGTGAGCGAGGTGATACGGTGATTCCCCAGCTGACAAAGAACGACCAAAGACCATTAGAAAAGTGGAAAGTCGTTGAAATGACCCCTACTATGTAGAACCAAAAGAAGAACGGTTCAGTAAGAATGCCTTCCATCAACGAATAGTTCAATTCTGCCCAACCGAAACCAATAGCAATTCTCGTTTCCCATACATGCCATGCGATGAATATGAGTGTGATGATTCCAGTGATTCGTTGGAAGATGAACATCCAGTTCCTAAAATAACCGAAGTTGGATAAATTACTTTTTGCTGTGAATGCTATATACACCCCGTAAATAGAGTGAAACAACAGTGGTAAAAAGATAATTAAAGTCTCCAGTACATAACGATATGGCAAGCTCTCCATAAAATGAGCTGCAGCGTTAAATGCTTCTGGTCCACGTGTTGCAAAATAGTTCACAGTCAAGTGTTGGATCAAAAAGATCCCGATTGGGACGACTCCCAAAAGTGAATGCAGTCTTCGATTAACGTATCCGCGTGTTCCCGCCATATTTACCCCCCTCAAGATGATAACAGTTTGAATGTGGACATTTTTCAGACAGTTAAGCGCTTTAATTAAGCGTTAAAAATAATGGGAAAAGCCCCTCTTCCCTTCTAACTTGTCTGACCAATGTACAATTTGTGACATGTTTATTGTACTTCTATCCCGTATGAGCGTCAAGAAAGCACGTTCATAATTTGCTCAAAAATACACATTTATTTCCTTTCGATGAAAAGGGACAATTTTTATTGCACCGAATCTCGTTTCGAGTGATAATAAGGAGAGAAAGGACTGAGCGTTTTGAAAGAATCTACGAAGCTAACAACCGGCAACATTTCATCGCTTGTAGGGACAGGCGCAGGCTTTGATCTGATGCGTTATTACACCCTCCCCGATTTTTTAGGGAAAGATGCCCCCTACCTCCTTTATTATATGGGGAAAAACATGGCTAGACAGACAGAGATCAGCACCCTGGACGACCTCTATGAGTTTTTCCAATACATGGGCTGGGGAGAACTTGTCTTAACCAAAGAAAAAAGAAAAGAAATGATTTTTCAATTGAGTGGCCATATGATAGAGAAGCGGCTGAACCAGAAGATGTTCGAAGTCGATTTCCGCATGGAGTGTGGGTTCATGGCTGAAATCATCTCCCAAATTAGTGATCATACATATGAATGTTTTGAAGAGAAAAACCACAAAGAAAACTTTGTTGAGATCAAAGCACTAAAAGGATAAATGAAGAAAGGAAAGAACCAGCTGTTATTCTTCAGCTGGTTCTTCTACGTTATCCTGGTTGAGATGGATAAGAATGGTATTAGCTACAGGTTCAGGAACACCTAACTTTGTAATATCTTCAATGTCTGCATTCTTAATTTCCGTTACAGACTTGAAGTGCCTCAACAATAACCGTCTACGTTTCTGTCCAACTCCTGGAATACGATCCAGTTCAGATTGGATGGCACCCTTGCCACGAAGCTGACGGTGAAAGGAAATAGCGAATCTGTGTACTTCATCTTGAATCCTCTGGACTAGATAAAATTCTTGCGACTGACGATCAAGGTCGATAGGAGTTGGGGGATCTCCGTATAATAATTCACTGGTTTTGTGTTTATCATCTTTAGCTAAGCCACATAAAGGAACATCAACACCTAGTTCATTCTCCAGGACATCAAGTGCGGCTGTCATTTGACCTTTCCCACCATCGACGACAATTAAATCAGGCAGAGGCAGGTCTTCTTTTAACACCCGCTTGTACCTTCTTCGAATCACTTCTCTCATGGTTTCATAATCATCTGGACCCTCTACATCCCTAATCTTGTATTTCCTGTACTCTTTCTTCTGAGGTTTTCCATCAATGAAAACAACCATCGCAGAGACAGGATCTGCTCCTTGTATATTTGAGTTATCAAAAGCTTCAATTCGATGAGGTGTTTCAATATGGAGATGATTGCCAAGTGCTTCCACAGCTTTTATGGTTCGCTCTTCATCTCGTTCGATTAAAGCAAATTTTTCTTCTAACGAAATTTTTGCGTTCTTCATTGCAAGCTCAACCAATTCTTTTTTCCGACCACGCATGGGAATGTGAACTTTCGTATCTAATGCTCCCTCCAACACATCGACATCCGTCGCCACCGGGACGAGGACCTGTTTAGGATATGGGTGGTTTTGATGCAAGTAAAAGCGGCCGATATAGCTGATGAACGTTTCTTCTGGATCATCAAAAAATGGAAACAGCGTAACATCACGTTCGATGAGTTTGCCCTGACGGACGAAAAAGACCTGTACGCACATCCATCCTTTGTCATAGGAATAACCGAATATGTCTCTATCTACTTGATCATTCATCGTCATCTTCTGCTGTTCCATGACAGACTCGATGTGTTCAATTTGATCTCTCAACTCTTTCGCACGTTCAAAATCAAGCTCTTCTGATGCTTCAAGCATTCGCTTTTTCAAATCTTTCTTTATTTCCGTATGGCCGCCATTTAGAAAGGACGTTATATTTTGAACAATTTCTTCATTCGTTTTTTTAGAGACCTTATACTCGCATGGCCCGAGACACTGATGCATGTGGTAATAAAGACAAACACGGTCGGGCATGGTATTACATTTTCTTAACGGGTACAATCGATCCAGAAGCTTCTTCGTTTCCCTTGCAGCAATGACGTTTGGATAGGGGCCGAAATACTTCCCTTTATCTTTCTTCACGTTTCTTGTGACAATCAGCCGGGGATGTCTCTCTGCTGTTACCTTCAAATAAGGGTACGTTTTATCGTCTTTTAATAATACGTTGTATTTTGGATCGTATTTTTTTATTAAATTCATTTCCAATATTAAAGCTTCAATCTCTGAAGTAGTCACGATATATTCAAAGTTGACGATTTCACGGACAAGTCTTTGCGTTTTACCATCATGTGCCCCGGTAAAATAGGAGCGGACTCGGTTTTTCAACACTTTAGACTTTCCTACATAAATGACTGTATCATTTTTATCCTTCATTAAATAACAGCCAGGCTGGTCCGGGAGTACAGCCAGTTTTTCTTTAATTGTTGAGTTCATATAAGTTCACTCCATGACTTGTAGAATATATATTGAAAAATACCACAACTATGGAACAAGTATGCAGGTTCAATGCGTCGGGACCAACTTAAGCAACGTCTCGAGTCATTCATATCACGCAAAAAGCTGCTTAAGATCTTGAACCTGAGAACACCCTGTGAAGATGAGGAAAGCCGCGCTGCTTGGCAACGCGGCTTTCCTAGTAAGTTCATTCATTAAGAATGTTTTTGAATCAGTTCAGCCAGGGCTTCTTTCGGTTGGAAGCCGATAACCTGATCAACCACTTGACCATCTTTAAATAGAAGCAGTGTCGGGATACTCATGACACCGAATTTTCCTGCTGTTTCTTGGTTTTCGTCAACATCAAGCTTGACGATTTTCACTTGATCGCTCATTTCCGCATCCAATTCTTCTAATACGGGTGCAATCATCTTACAAGGTCCACACCATGGTGCCCAGAAGTCAGCTAGGACAAGACCCTGACTTGTTTCTTCTGTAAAGTTTTGATCAGTTGCTTTTACAATTGACATTCTATAATTCCTCCTCGACCTAATAGTCTGTTAAGAGTATATCACTATCTATTTTTAGTGACTAACAATTTGTTTATACCTTATTTAAACATGTAATAAAGCCGAAGCCAAATATTTGGCTTCGGCTTTATGGTTAGGCGTTTACTTTCATTTCTTTAATTTCTTCAATTAATTTAGGAACAACATCAAACAAATCACCGACAATTCCGTAATCAGCAACATTGAAAATGTTCGCTTCCGGATCCTTGTTAATTGCCACAATGACTTTAGAGTTCGACATTCCAGCTAAGTGTTGAATAGCTCCAGAAATACCACATGCAATGTACAAGTCTGGCGTTACAACCTTACCTGTCTGACCAATTTGCAAAGAGTAGTCACAGTATCCAGCATCACAAGCTCCACGTGATGCGCCAACTGTACCACCAAGAACTTCGGCAAGTTTCTCAAGTGGTTCAAAACCTTCCGCGCTCTTCACGCCACGACCACCGGCGACGATCACTTTTGCTTCCGAAAGATCGACACCATCCGAAGACTTGCGAAGCACATCCTTTATAATCGTACGGATATTTGAAATCTCCACATCTTTTCCGGATACGCTTCCTGTTAAAGATTCATCTCTTGTAAGTGGTGGAATGTTATTTGGGCGAATAGTAGCAAATACCAATCCCTCAGTAACCACTTTCTTTTCAAAAGCTTTTCCGGAGTAGATCGGACGTGTGAAAACAACATCTCCACCCTCAGCCACAACTTCAGTAGCGTCTGAGATAAGTCCGGATTCTAGCTTACTGGCCAGTTTAGGAGTCAAATCTTTACCAATCGCTGTGTGACCCATGATAATTCCTTCTGGTGATTCATCCTGGATCACTTGATATACCGCTTGACCATAACCATCAGATGTATACGTTTTCAATTCTGGGTTTGAAACAGTGATTACTTTGGAAGCTCCATAGTAAACCATCTCCTAGCCCATTTCATTTAAATCGCCATCTCCACAAAGGACACCAACAACTTCTCCCCCATCACTGACGATATTAGCTGCTGCAATGGCTTCAAATGTAACATTACGAAGAGATCCTTCTCTAGCTTCCCCGATCACCAACACTTTTTTACTCATAAAGATTCTCCTTTCCCTTGTCTATTTACAGTACTTTCGCTTCTGTTTTTAATAATGATACAAGTTCTTTTACTTGGTCATCGACTTCTCCTTCGAGGACTTTACCTGCTTCTTTTTCAGGTGGAAGGTAAATTTCAGTTGTTTTTGTTTTTGGTTCTACGTCATCTTCATCCAGATCGAGATCATCGATTTCAAGCTCATCAAGCGGCTTCTTCTTCGCCTTCATAATTCCTAGCAAAGACGGATATCTCGGCTCATTCAAGCCTTGCTGACATGTAACCAACACAGGAAGTGTCGTTTCTACCTTTTCGACATCCCCTTCGACGTCCCGCTCAATGTTTACTGTCGTGCCGTCAATTTTAATATCCGTGATTGTCGTTACACATGGCATATCCAGACGTTCGGCAAGACGAGGACCTACTTGACCACTTGCTTCATCAATGGCTACATTACCTCCAAGAATAATGTCGACTTCTTTATCTTCAAAGAATGCTTCAAGAATTTTAACCGTTGTAAACTGGTCACCTTCTTCAAGATCATCTTCCGTGTTAATAAGAACCGCTTTATCCGCGCCCATAGCCAGAGCTGTCCGCAGCTGTTTCTCTGCTTCCTCTTCTCCAATGGTCACGACTGTAACTTCACCGCCGTGCTCGTCACGCAGATTAATCGCTTCTTCCACCGCATATTCATCGTATGGGTTGATGATGTACTCTGCCCCATCGTCAGCAATCACTCCATTACTTACAGAGATTTTTTCCTCTGTGTCGAACGTTCTTTTCAACAAAACGTAAATATTCATGTTTATATACCTCCTGGACTATTGGTTTTTGAATGCTGGTTTTCTTTTTTCAATGAATGCTTGGATGCCTTCTTTAGCATCTTCATTCCCAAACACCTCTCCGAAGGCGTCCGCTTCCGCATGGTTCCCTGCTTCAAACTGAGGAGTATGGGCGAACGGAATCAACTTCATGATGTGATGAATGGTCGGCCCGCTTTTCTGTGAAATCGTTTGAGCCAGTTGCTCTGCTTTCTCAAAAAGTTCCTCACTTGAAAAACTTTGATTAGCTAGACCTAATCGGGCAGCTTCTTCGCCACTAATCGGCACACCTGTCAATATCATTTCATAAGCTTTGGCTGTGCCGACGTACCTTGGCAACCTTTGCGTCCCTGCAAAGCCAGGGATAATTCCAAGATTCAATTCAGGCAACCCTAACTTTGCATCATCTGCTACATAGCGGATGTGGCAGGACATGGCTAGCTCGAGACCTCCCCCTAGTGCTGCTCCATGAATAGCAGCAATCACGGGGATGTGGAAATTTTCAATTCTGCTAAACAATTGCTGCCCCTTGGCTGCCAACCCCTTATAATCATCCGCTCCTTGGAGAGAAGTAAATTCTTTGATGTCTGCTCCTGCAGAGAAGAAGCGTCCTTCCCCTTTAAGAAGGATGGCTTTTACGGAAGGATTGCTTTCAATCTGATCCAGTTCCTTGGAAAGATCCTGAAGGATGGAGCTGGACAGTGCGTTTGCAGGAGGGCTCTGAATCGTGATTTCTGCTACATTCCCTTTTACCTGTGAAGTTAAAGTCGACAAAACATCATCACCTTTCTCACTTATCATGACGGGCTAATCCATTCACAATTAAGCTATGGACTTCTTTGGCCTGTTCTTCTATGTTATACCGTTGCTCTTTCATAACCCAGTTGGTCACCGTCTCATCCATCGTCCCAAAAATCATTTGACGTACAAGACGGCGATCCAGGCCACTACGGAACAACTCCTCCTCGACACCTTCTTCAACAATTTGATCAATGACATTCAAATAGCGCTTCAATACATGGTTGATTTTTTGCCTCAACTCTTTATTGGATTGGCGCAATTCTAACTGTGTCACAATCGCCAGGTGGTGATCGGCAGCCAGCTGTTCAAAATGTGTTTGAATTAAAGTCAAAAGTTTTTGTTCCGCTGACTGCTTAGAGGTTGTTTCCTGCTCAATTTTTTCTATGAATTGCCCCATTTTTTCTTGAAACAATGATACAAGGATATCTTCCTTGTTTTTGAAATAAAGATAGATGGTTCCATCTGCCACTCCTGCTTTTTTTGCTATCTTGGAAACTTGTGAAGAGTGGTAGCCATTTTCAGCAATGACTTCGACAGCTGCATCAATGATTTGTTTGAATTTCGGTTTATTTTTCTTCAATGGTATATCTCCTTGCTATTGCGAACTGAAAAATGAATGAATCATCATTCATCTATTATTCTACAAGCAAAGAAATATTCTGTCAACTTTCTTTTTTGAGTTTATTGAATACTCTCAGATTCCTCATACTTACGTTTTTCTTCATCGATTAAAGTCCTCCTTAAGATTTTACCGACTGCTGTTTTTGGTAGCTCATCTCTGAATTCATACAACCTTGGGACTTTATAAGAAGCAATATTTTTACGACAATATTCATTCAGTTCATCTTCTGTAATTTCGCTTCCCTGTTTTTTAACGATGAAGGCTTTTACGGTTTCTCCCCGATAAGGATCTGGAACTCCTACAACGACAGCTTCTTGAATCTCCGAATGCTCATAAAGGACTTCCTCCACCTCTCGAGGATAGATGTTATACCCACCTGCAATAATCATATCTTTTTTTCGATCGACGATATAGAAGTAACCCGCATCGTCCATATACCCCATATCTCCTGTTCGGAACCAGCCATCTTCACTGAGAACTTGGGCGGTTTCTTCTGGTCTGTTCCAGTAACCCCTCATCACTTGAGGACCTTTCACCACGATTTCTCCGATTTCTCCGTTCTCAGCCTCTTCATCAGCATCCATCTTATAGATCTTCGCGTCGGTATCCGGCCATGGTACACCGATACTTCCACTCATACGCTGTCCCCACACAAGGTTGGAATGGGTAACTGGAGAGGTTTCGGTCAACCCATACCCTTCAACAAGCCGTCCACCTGTCACTGCCTCGAAACGTTCTTGTACTTCGACCGGCAATGGCGCCGAACCGCTAATACACGCTTCAATAGAAGAAAGGTCATATTTCTTCAAGTTCGGGTGGTTCAATAATGCAATATAAATGGTAGGTGCTCCAGGGAATAATGTCGGTTTTTGTTTTTCGATTACTTTCAAAACATCTTCGGGTTCAAACTTCGGCATGAGAATCATTTTGTTCCCCATCATAACAGACAGGTTCATAACCGAAGTCATTCCATATACATGGAAGAACGGTAAAATAGCGAGAACGGTTTCTTCACCATCTTTGCATTTGTACAACCATTTTTTCGACATCTGCGTATTCACAATCAGATTGTAGTGAGTAAGCATCACACCTTTTGGAAATCCGGTCGTTCCCCCGGTGTATTGTAATAAAGCAAGATCCTCTTTAGGATCAATCTCTACTTCTTCAACATTTCCACTTGCGCTTTTCAAGATATGGGTCCACAGATGGGTATCCGTTGATTGTTCCGGTTTAACGAGCACTTGATACTGGCGTTTTTGGATAAAAGGATAGATTTTGTTTTTTGGGAAAGGAAGGTAATCTTTAATACCTGTCACGATGATGTGTTCAAGAGGGGTATCAGGTTTGATATTGGCAGCCTTCGGATAAAGGATATCAAGACAAATGATCATCTTAGCTCCAGAATCTTTCATTTGATACTCCAATTCCCTTTCCATATAAAGCGGGTTCGTCTGCACAACGATTCCTCCAGCCATAAGGACTCCATAATAGGAGATGACGGATTGAGGACAGTTCGGCAACATAATGGAAACACGATCGCCTTTTTCTAACCCAAGGTCCTGTAAATAGCTTGCTAATGCTTGGGCCTGTTCATAAATTTCTTTATATTCCAACTCCTTGCCCATAAAATAAAGCGCTTTCTTTTCTCCGTAAACTTCAGCACTTTCTTTAAGGTAATCATGGAGTGGTTGCTCTTTGTAATCAATGGTGACAGGGACTTCTGGTGGGTACAACTTGTGCCATGGACGTTGAAAATCACTCATTTTGACAGACCTCCCTAATAATTGTCTTCTCTCCTATTATAACGACTAAAGGCTCATATTTGAATTATTATTTAAAAAATTGAAAATATTACCCTAAAAACCAACCCCATTCTTGCACATAAGCTCCCGATTGTAAGACTCAGTTTCGAGACTTTTGTTGAGTGGAAGGGAGCTGCGGGGAATAGCTCGCCACTCCCCCACAGGAAAGTGTTCAAATGCGGAATCGCCCTGGTAGACACGACTAGCCCTCAACTCGGGCAACGAACCCCGGAAAGTCTCGAAACTGAGTCTTTAAGAAACCTGCCATATACTTTAATAACTATTACTACATTAACATAAAAAACAAAAAGCCCGATTATTATCGAGCTTCTTGTTTGATGATGAATCCTATACTTATATGATAAAAAACAGGATGCCTACGATGAGAAATACCGCGGCAACGACCATTAAAATTTTGGCTAAGGTTTCCACTGTCTCTCTCCTTAAATGATATTCGCTCCAATTACATACGAAAGCCCGATAGAAATGACTAAGGAAATAAATCCTACAGCACGGTTATCATTTGTAATTTCCTCATCAATCTTAAAAGATGGGGTCAAAAATTCGAAAATGAAATACCCGCAAAGGAGAAGAGCAAATCCATACAAACCCCATCCCATTGTCTGGGTGAGTGAGTCATTATGTTCAATCGAAAAACGAAAGATGTTTGCAATTCCAAATAGTTTTCCCCCGGTAGCCATCGCTACAGCAATGTTGCCCTTTTTGATCTCTTCCCAGTTATTATAAGAAGTGACGATTTCAAAAATCGCCATAAAAAGAACTAAACACAGCACAACCACACTGTAACGAGCGGCGGTTTCCACTAACGTGTATTCCCAAAAATTACTCATTCCTCCGCTCCCTTTTTAACGAATTATCGAAACTCAAGTACGGTCACTCCACTTCCACCCTCATTCATGCCTCCTGCCCGTTGACTGGAGATGCTGCGGTGGTTTTTTGCAAAGTTTTGAACGGCTGTCCGAAGTGCGCCTGTTCCCTTTCCGTGAATGATAGATACTCGTGGGTAGCCTGCTAAGAGAGCGTCATCAACATATTTCTCTAAACGGTTCAACGCATCTTCATATCGTTCGCCACGTAAATCGAGTTCTGTTTTCACATGGAAGTCCTTACCTTTGACTGTCGCCATGGGCTTTTCCTTATATGGTTGCTTGGCCTTAACGAATTCAATTTCTTTGCGTTTGGCTTTCACTTTCATTACCCCAACCTGCACTTGGTATTCATTCTTCCCTGTTTGTTCCACAATGGTTCCTTGCTGGTTGAGGGTCAGTAGTTTCACTTCATCTCCAGGGTTCAATTCTTTCGACTCTTTCTTAGGTGCTGGAGATGCTTTCGTTTTTTTCTTCGCCAGTTCAGGCTGTGCTTCATCAAACATCTTGCGAGCTTCAATCCATTCATGCTCTTTCATTTGTGCCTGTGATTTCATGTTCCGGATTTCGCCAACGATTGTTTCCGCTTCTTCTCTCGCCTGTCGAATGGCTTTTTCTGCTTTTTGTTCAGCCTTCTCATATAACTTTTCACGCTGATCTTCGAATTGGTCCCATTTTTGTTTCAATTCATTCCGTAGCTCTTCCGCTTCTGCAAGCAATCGTTCTGCTTCTTCATAATCCTGCTCTGCTCCCCGCTTCGACTCCTCTAATGAAGCAATCATATTTTCAACACTTTGAGAATCTACTCCAATATGACCCTTTGCGGATTCAATCACAGATTCTCTTAAACCTAAGCGCCTGGAAATCTCAAACGCATTACTTCGTCCTAGAACGCCTATCAACAAGCGGTAGGTCGGTTTAAGCGTTTGAATATCAAATTCGACTGAAGCATTGATAACATCGGGACGATTGTAGCCATAAGCTTTTAATTCAGGATAGTGAGTGGTTGCGATAACACGCGCTTTCCGGTTGACGACTTCATCCAGTATGGACATCGCAAGAGCTGCCCCTTCCTGCGGATCCGTTCCAGCACCAAGTTCATCAAACAAAACTAAAGACTGATCATCTACTTTATCCAAAATGTCTACGATATTGGTCATATGGGAAGAAAAAGTAGATAAACTTTGTTCAATGGACTGTTCATCGCCAATGTCAGCATAAACTTCCTTAAATACAGCCATCTCACATCCATCCAATGCAGGGACCTGTAATCCGGACTGTGCCATCAAAGTGCACAACCCTACGAGTTTAAGAGTAACTGTTTTTCCCCCTGTGTTCGGACCAGTAATAACAATGGATGTGTATTCCGTGCCTATTTCGATGTCATTCGGCACGACTTCATCTTCAGGTATTAGCGGGTGTCTCGCTTGCTTCATATCAATGCGGCCTTCGTCATTCATCTTAGGCATAGCGGCTCTCATCTGCTTACCCAACTTCGCTCTGGCAAACATAAAGTCCATATGCCCTAAGACATTCACGTTTTCATATAATGGTTCATGGTTCTCAGCAATCGCATCGGAAAGTTCTTTCAAGATTTTTTCAATTTCATTTTTTTCTTGGACTCGGGCTTCCTGCAGTTGGTTATTCAAATCAACAACCGTTTGGGGTTCTATGAACAATGTCGCCCCAGAAGATGATTGATCATGAACAATCCCGCCTATAGATCCCCGGTATTCTTGTTTAACTGGAAGAACGTAACGTTCATTTCTTATAGTGACAATTGCATCGGAAAGCATTTTGGATTTAGATTTTGTAAAAGACTCCATTTTGTCCCTTACCCGACTCTCATAGGTACGGATTTTCGAACGGATGGATCTCAATTTCTCAGAAGCCCCATCCATGACTCCTCCATGATCATCGATACAGTTTCTGATTTCACTCTCCAATTCCCTCAATGGAGCGATTTTAGAAACCATGTCTCTTAAAATCGGCATTTCGGGTTCTTCCATATCTTCAATGAAACGCTTCAGTTGTCTTCCACCATAAATGGTACTAGCGACATCCAGGCATTCTAATGCGCTCAGCGTCCCCCCTATTGTGGTCCGCTTCAAGCTTGGCTTAATATCGAAAATGCCGCCAAGTGGGACATGGCCTTTCAAGCGCAGCACTTGCCCGGCTTCATCTGTTTCCATTTGCAAATGGCGAACCTCTTCCAAGTCAGAAGATGGTTTCAAAGCCGCCGTTTTTTCTTTCCCTAAGGAAGAGGCTGCTTGCTCGTTCAATTGTTCTATGATTTTTTTTAAATTCTAGTACATGAAGGATGCGTTGATTCATGTGTAACCGTCTCCTTTATTACTCCTTATGGATCTTGAACTTATCCATCAACTGTTGTTTCGTCCACGTGTTGATGACTGTATCTTTTCTCAGCCATCCTTTTCTGGCTGATCCAACTCCTATTTTCATATGCTCCAACATTGGATAACTATGCGCATCCGTATTAACAGCAATATTTACGCCCTCTTCCTGAGCTCTCATCAACCATTCCCAACTCAAATCCAATCGGTTAGGGTTCGCGTTGAGTTCAAGGATGGTCCCTGTTCGCTTCGCCCCTTCAATCAATGCTTCAAGATCCACATCATATCCATCACGCCGTCCGATTAAGCGGCCGGTGGGATGAGCAATCATATGGACATGAGGATTTTCTAGGGCATTGGTCAACCTCTCCATAATTTGATCCTGGGATTGCTGAAAGCTTGAGTGGATGGATGCGATGACAAAGTCCATCTCTTTCAGGAACTCATCATCAAAATCCAGTGATCCATCTGGAAGAATGTCCATTTCAATGCCTGCAAAGATATGGAAATCCTCCATTTCCGCATTCACCTTTTCAATTTCTTTTCTTTGCAAACGCAGGCGCTCTTCATTCAAACCGTTTGCTACACGCAAATATTTGGAGTGATCGGTAATGGCGATGTACTCATACCCTTTCGCTTTTGCTTTCTCCGCCATTTCTTTAATAGACTGGGCCCCATCGCTCCAAGTCGAGTGCATATGAAGATCCCCGTGGATATCCTCTAATTCCACGAGCTCGATAGGTTCTTTGAATTTCTCTACTTCCCCATAGTTTTCTCTGACTTCAGGTGGAATGAAATGAAGACCAAAGTGTTGGAAAAATTCTTCTTCCGTTTCAAACGTTTGGACTTCTCCGGTTTCCGTTTTTTCAATCCCATATTCACTGATTTTTTCATCGTTCTCTTTTGCTAGCTGTCTCATAGCGACATTATGGTCTTTGGACCCTGTGAAATGGTGTAAGGTCGTAGCAAACTCTTCTGGTGCAACAATACGGAAATCAATGCCTATATCATAGCCCTCATTAACAACCACAGAAACTTTCGTCTCCCCAGAGGCAATAACCTCTTTTATATCTGGATACGCCAATAGCTCATCTCGAGTTTCTACAGCATGTTCAGAAGCAATGATGAAATCTAAGTCTTTGATCGTTTCGCGCATTCTTCTTAAACTACCCGCTCTTGAAAACCGTGTGAATGTCTTCCCCTGTTCCAGATACCGCTCAATTTTCTCAGCTAAAGGAAGCATAACAGCAATCGGTAAACGCTCAGGACGTGCGCCTGCTTCTTCAATCGCCTTCAACATCTTTTCAGCAGACTTTTTCCCGAAACCGTCCAGTGCCTCCACTTTGCCAGCCTCCAAAGCTTCTTTTAATGTCTCAGCATCGGTCACACCTAATTGTTGATAAAGTTTGGCCAATTTCTTTCCGCCAAGACCTGGAAGATCAAGTAATGGGACAAGACCAGCCGGAACTTCTGCTTGTAATTGTTTTAACGTATCTGATTCTTCGTTTTCTAAGTATTCATCGATGACCGTTGCTGTACCTTTTCCGATTCCTTTCATTTTGGTGAAATCATCGATCTCACTTAATGATCTGTCGTCACGCTCTAAAGCTTGGGCAGCCTTACGATAAGCGGAAATTTTAAAAGGGTTCTCCCCTTTCAGCTCTAAGTAAACGGCGATTTTCTCCAACAGTTTAATGACTTGCTTTTTATCGATAGCCATGTTTTATCGACTCCTTCATGTTTTATTCTGTTTTTAAGATGAAAAAGAGCCGCCATGATCATAATCATAGCGGCTCTACCTGTACTTTCATCCTAACATTCCACTCAGCCAGCTACATGTTCAATCCACAGCGTCTTCAATTGTTCTGAAAAGACTGGTGTGTGTTCGATGATCAGCTGTGCAAGAATCGATCCGTCCAAAGCACTTTGCACCCCAGCTAGAGGTACAAGTGCCGCTATGTACAGCACCACGAATAAGATGACATAGTTTTCAATAAAGCCTAAAATTCCACCTAACAACGTATTCAACGAGTGCAGAATCGGCAATTCTGAAACAAAGTCCAACATGGACGCAATAATATGTAAGATGATTTTGGCTCCAAAAAAGATAATGGCAAAAGCAACAGCGTTATAAAAGGCTTGTTCCAATGGCAGATTTCCTAAGAAGATCGCCCATGAAGAATCCTGAGGTAGTTCTGGATAAGGTACCCATAACGTCAATTTCGGCGCAAGGTCATCATAGTAGATAACAGCGAGTACAAAGGCCACAACAAATCCAATGAGATGGAAAAGCTGTAGAATGAAACCTCTTTTCAAACCCGTTATTACACCAATAAACAAAATAAACAACAACAATAAATCAATCATTTTACCCTCTGTCCTCTTTCTCTTTCTTTTCAATATAGTTCATAAGTTCTGTACATTCTTCCTTTAATTTCATATATTCATTCATCGTATTCACAGCGGTCAAAACGGCGAGCTTTGCCGTATCCAGGCTTGGGTTTGCTTCATGGATCTCTCGCATCTTTTGATCCACTAGACTGGATACCATACGGATATGATGGGGCTCTTCATGACCAACTATAGTGTAAGATCGTTTGTTGATCTCCACTGTAATTCTTTTTTTCTCTTGGTCTGACTGCGACACATTCATACCCCCTAGTTTCTCTCAATCCTAAACTTTATATTAACACGAAGCTTGACAAATAGGAAACCAATATGGATGTTTTTCGCAAATGTTCTCTTTTCCCATTCACTTTGCTATACTAATCCTATCATTTTAGACAGAAAGGAATCCATTATGCCCCAAGTTGTATTAAAATTACCTGCCTCTACACTAGAGAAGATGAAGAAGCATTACGCCTCAAGTCAAAAAAACTGTCCTCCGACGGCGTTGTTTGCCGCTAAAACAGCGAACTGTACGATTACAGCCTACAAATCAGGCAAGGTGCTTTTCCAAGGTCAAAAACCAGAAGAAGAAGCTGAGAAATGGGGAACCGTTTCATCCCCGACCTCGGGAGGTCAGAGCAATAGCAAGAGCAAGAATAAACGCCACGCTTACCATCCTGATCAGGAGCTTTTCGTAAGCTCTCATATTGGATCTGATGAAGCGGGGACCGGGGACTACTTTGGACCCATAACTGTAGCAGCCGCTTTTGTAACGAAAGAACAGATTCCACAATTGAAAGCGATCGGTGTCAAAGATTCAAAAAACCTATCGGATGCTCAAATCACAGATCTGGCGAAAGATATTGTGGCCATGAATATCCCTTACAGTCTGCTGCGGCTGCCGAATAAAAAATACAACCAGTGGCAGAGAAAAGGCTGGAGTCAGGGGAAGATGAAAACGCTCCTCCATCATCAAGCCTTGAACCGTCTTCTCGAGAAAATTGCACCTGTCAAACCGGATGGAATTTTAATAGACCAATTCTCAGAACCACATGTGTACGAGAAGCATTTAAGAAGTGAAAATCAGCAGCTCCAAGAACATGTTTACTTTATGACAAAAGCGGAAAGTTATTCGATTGCTGTTGCAACAGCTTCCATCATTGCACGATCTGCTTTTGTAAAAGCGATGAACCAGATGGAATTCGATACAGGTCTTCCGGTACCAAAAGGCGCCTCCGGAAAAGTCGATCGTGCTGCTGCAGCTATCATTGAAGCTTACGGTGAAGAGAAGCTTGAGGAAATAGCCAAAGTCCACTTTGCAACCACGGAAAAAGCGAAGAAATTTGTTAAATAATCAGTAGTTGCTTATACAAAAAGCTCAGAGTTAAGGAAACTCTGAGCTTTTTAGTTTATTCTATGGTTTATCCCCGAAGCTCAGCCTGATGCTGATTTTTCACCGCTTCCAGGATAGCGTTGTGTGCCTCTTCTACTTCTTGATCCTTCAACGTACGAAGGGGATCCAGGTAAAGCAGACGGAAAGCGAGAGACTTCTTCCCTTCATCTAAATGTTCACCTTGATATAGGTCGAATACTTGAACATCCTTCACTAATGGGGTTCCAGCCTCTGCAATCGTCTCCTCAATTGATCCTGCAGTGACATTTTCATCTACGACGAGTGCAATGTCACGAGAAACAGATGGGTGGCGTGGGATGGTCTGGAACTTCTCTTCTTTCTGATATTCCTCAATGAGAGCTTCCAAATTCACATCAAAGACATAGGTTTCTTTCAATCCAAGCTGTTTTTGAAGCTTCGGATGAACCTGCCCCACAAATCCGATCACTTCTCCATTGATCGACACGGTCGCCGTACGTCCTGGGTGCATATGATCCAACTTCGATTTTTCATAAGTGAAAGGAAGATCCAGCTGTTCACTTAATCCTTCCAATATACCTTTAGCAACGAAAAAGTCCACCGATTTTTTCTCCTGCTGCCATGGATGGGAGAGCCATTCCCCTGTCAATGCGCCTGATGCACGCAACATTTCCTGCGGCTGTTTCGTTACGTTTTCCTCTTCACTGATAAACACGGTACCAACTTCATAGAAAGCAAGGTTTTCTTGTTTACGTGCCACGTTATAGGATAAGGACTCTAACAACTCAGGAACCATGCTCAACCGAAGCGTTCCATGATCTTCACTCATAGGCATAGCTAAAGCGACAGGGCTCACGGATTTTTCTTTCACTTCAGGACTGACAAGCATTTGAGCTTTATCCTTATGAGTAAGGGAATAAGTGATGGTCTCATGAAGTCCCGCACCTTCAAAGTATGCTTTCACTTTACGTTTCAGCAGTTGCTCAAGTGTAAGGCCTCCTGCTTGAGACGCACCTTGTGGAAGTGTGTACGGAAGATTATCATAGCCATAAATCCTCGCCACTTCTTCCAGCATATCTTCAAAGATCGTAATGTCCCCACGGCGCGTTGGAACAGATACCTGGAACTCATCCCCATTCTGATCATAATTGAACTGAAGACGACGGAAAATGTCAGCGATATCCTCATCGGATATTTCTGTTCCTAGTCGATCATTGATGGTGCTTGTGTTTACAGTGACTTGCTTTTCAGTGCGGTCCAGTTCGTCATGGGACACGACACCATCCAATACCGTTCCTCCTGCGTATTTTGCAAGAAGTTCGCAGGCTCTCAAGCCCGCACGTTCTACACGATTCGGATCAACACCTTTTTCAAATCGTGTACTGGATTCACTGCGGAGTCCATGACCTTTAGAAGCTTCACGTACCACAGACGGGTGGAAATATGCGGCTTCTAAAATAATATTTTTCGTATCATCTTGAACTTCAGACTCCGCTCCACCCATGACACCAGCAATGGCGTGAGCTTTTTCCCCGTTTGTAATAACGAGGTGATTGCTTTTCAGCGTCCGTTCCTGGTCATCAAGTGTGGTTATCTTTTCTCCATCTTTCGCATGACGTGTGACGATGGTATTCGAGCCAAAGCGATCGTAATCGAAAGCATGTAGCGGCTGTCCATACTCCATAAGTACGTAGTTTGTAATGTCCACGACATTGTTAATTGGACGGATGCCTGCGGCAGTCAGGCGGTTGCGCATCCACAGTGGAGAAGGGCCGACTTGGATGTCTTTAATAATGAAAGCTCCATAATAAGGGTTCGCTTCAGAGTCTTCCACGACTACAGAGACATGATCTGTTGCTTTTTCATCAGACATTTGGACATTTTCATCAGCCAATTCATACGTGCCATCGATCGCCGCTGCCACTTCATAGGCTACGCCAGCCATGCTTAGAGCATCCGAACGGTTTGGTGTCAAACCAAGCTCGATGATTAAATCATCAAGGTTCAACAAGGAAACGGCATTTGCTCCGACTTCTACGTCTTCTGGAAATACGAAAATACCATCAGCGTATTCTTTCGGGACGTCTTTTTCATCGACTCCAAGCTCCTGAAGCGAACAAATCATTCCATTGGATTCTTCTCCGCGGAGTTTCGTCTTCTTAATTTTGAAGTTCCCTGGGAGTACCGCTCCTGGTGTAGCTACAGCCACTTTTTGACCTTCAGCGACATTCGGTGCCCCACAAACGATCTGAAGCGTTTCTGCTCCTACGTCCACTTGGCAAAGGTTCAATTTATCGGCGTTCGGGTGCTGTTCACAGGAACGGACATACCCAACAACAACGCCTGTGACCTCTTTTGCTACAGGTTCAACACTTTCCACTTCAATTCCAGTCTTCGTAATGATTTCTGCCAGCTCTTCTGGCGAGTAACGACTGACATCAATATATTCTTGCAACCAATTCAATGATACAAGCATGGTTTCATTCCTCCTTTAAGCCTTATGGTACTGTTCTAAGAATCGAATATCATTGGTGTAGAAGTGACGGATATCATCTACTCCATATTTCAACATCGCAATCCGCTCTGGTCCCATACCGAATGCGAATCCGGAATATTCTTTCGGATCATAGCCCGCCATTTCAAGCACGTTCGGGTGAACCATTCCTCCACCGAGAATTTCGATCCAGCCGGTACCTTTACATACTGAACAGCCTTTTCCTCCACAAACTTTGCAGGAGATATCCATTTCTACAGATGGCTCTGTGAATGGGAAGAAGCTTGGACGCAGACGGATTTCACGATCCGCTCCGAACATTTGCTTCGCGAATGCATTCAGAACCCCCTTCAAATCACTCATTCGGACGTTCTTATCAACTAACAGTCCCTCAATTTGTGTGAATTGGTGAGAGTGCGTAGCATCATCTGTGTCACGACGGTACACCTTACCAGGGCAGATCATTTTGACGGGTTCACTGCCATCTTTAGCTCCCATTGTTCGTGCTTGAACAGGAGACGTATGGGTACGCATCAAGAGTTCTTCCGTAACATAAAAAGAATCCTGCATATCTCTAGCCGGGTGGCCTTTCGGCAAATTCAGCGCTTCAAAGTTATAATAGTCCGTCTCCACTTCAGGACCCTCTTTGATTTCAAACCCCATACCGATGAAGAGGTCTTCGATTTCTTCTACGATGCTCGTCAATAAGTGCGGACCGCCGACTTTCACAGGACGGGCAGGGAGTGTGACATCAATGCTTTCTTCTTCCAATTGTTTCTCTAATTCCGCATCCTCAAGTGCTGTTTGCTTTGTCTCAATGGCTTGAGCAATACTTTCACGAACATCATTAGCCAATTGACCGATGACCGGACGCTCTTCTTTGGACAATTTGCCCATTCCTCTCAGAACTTCCGTAATAGGACCCTTTTTCCCTAAGTACTCGACTCTTACATCCTTCAAGCCTTGAACAGAATCCGCTTGATCGACTTTGGCCAAGGCTTCCTGTTGCAGCTCTTCTAAACGTTCCTTCATGCTTTTTCCTCCTTTAAAATCGTTTCGACTCATTTTCCCTTGATGCTTCAGAACTTTTTACTGTTAAAAAACGGCTGGAAAATAAAAAAAAGCCTCCTCCCTGAAAAGGGACGAGACTTGTATGGTCGTTTCGCGGTACCACCCTTGTTGACACATTACATGTGCCCACTTTGATGAAAATAACGGATATAATCCGGGCCAGCGGCCAGCTCCAGAGTGAAATTTCGATGCATGCCACGTTAGAAGCACTTCCAGTCCAAGGTGCTTCCTCCCTATAACGATTTACATCATCTACTTTGCTCTTTCTTTGCTTTTCATTGTTTAATTTTTATCAACTGAATATATTATAGTCAAAGAAGACTAAGGATGCAACCTCATCCCTTTAAATGATACATAAGAACAGCCCCTGCGATTCCTACATTCAAGGACTCGGCCTGTCCATAAATCGGGATATAGACCCGTTGATCGGCTTGGTCCAAAAGGTTCTCCTGGATCCCTTGACCTTCATTCCCTACAATGAGTGCAGCTTTAGAAGGAGCTTGCAGTTGTTGAAAAGGGGCAGCATCTTTCAGAGCAGATGCCCAAATCTGCACCCCTTCTTTTTTCAACGGTTCTACAAAGTCTTCTAGCTCGCCCGTGATGACGGGAATGTGAAAGATAGATCCTTGCGTCGCCCGGATGACTTTATCATTGTAAACATCCACAGTACCGGAACCTAAAATCACCTGGTCGAATCCTGCTGCATCCGCTGTCCGAATTAGTGTACCTACATTCCCGGGATCCTGCACGGAGTCAAGCATTAAGGTTAATGCAGCTTGATCTACAGATGCTTCCTTCTGTTTGACGATTGCTGCAATCCCTTGGGGTGTTTCAGTTTCTGCAATTGCCTGAAACACAGCATCATTGACCATTACCGCAGGAATATCTCCAGGGATTGAAAAGTCTGTTCCTTCACGGACAATCATTTCAACGATCTCCCAATCGCTCTTCAGCACTTCTTCTACGAGATGAAAGCCTTCTACAATAAAGTTTCCTGTTTGATTTCTATATTTGCGTTTATGTAGTTTTTTCCATTCCTTCACTTTTGTATTTTGTAAGGAAGTCAACATAATAGTCCCTCATTTGCGTGTTTATTTCTCATTCATCATACATAGCAGGACCATGGTTGGTCAAACTAAAGAAGAATATTCGCGAAGTTATGCAGAAAAGGAGGTTGAATGACCGATGAACTTGAACTTAAGAGCTGCGATTCTTTCTAACGTCAGCGGACATAACGCGGAACAGTTGGAAGCAACCATCGATGATGCCCTTCAAAAAGGCGAAGAAAAAATGCTTCCTGGCCTTGGTGTCTTTTGAAATGTTATGGAAAGAATCCGATGAACAAGAAAGACAAGAAATCCTTGATACGTTAGAGCAGGGATTGAAGCAAAATCAATAAGAAAAAGCCAACCTGAAAAAGGTTGGCTTTTTATATCATACGTCATTAGTTAAATGTTATTTCCTGGACTTTATCTGCATCAAGTCCTTTAATGACCTCAACAATCAAACGTACCGCATTTTCAAAGTCATCACGATGAAGCATCGCTGCATGAGAGTGAATGTAGCGTGTTGCAATCGTAATGGATAGCGCAGGAACACCATCATGGCTTAAGTGAATCGCACCAGAGTCCGTTCCGCCCCCTGCAAGAGAATCGAATTGGTACGGAATCTCATTGGCATCCGCGGTGTCTGTTACGAAATCACGAAGGCCTTTATGTGAAATCATGGACGCATCATAGAGAATGATTTGTGGACCTTCGCCCATCTTACTTGAAGCATCTTTATCAGACACACCAGGTGTATCTCCAGCGATTCCAACATCAACACCAAAAGCGATATCCGGATTAATCACATTGGCAGAAGTACGAGCACCACGAAGACCTACTTCTTCCTGGACGGTTCCAACACCATAAACGATATTCGGGTGTTTTTCACCTTTCAACTGCTTCAATACTTCAATGGCAATCGCACATCCAATACGGTTATCCCATGCTTTCGCAAGAAGCATCTTCTCATTTTTCATTTGTGTGAATTCAAAATATGGAACGACTGAATCTCCATGTTTCACACCAAACTCCATCGCTTCTTCTTTGCTTGAAGCACCGATATCAATAAACATATCTTTAATATCCACGGCTTTTTTACGTTGCTCCGGAGGCAGAATGTGTGGTGGTTTAGAACCAATCACCCCGGTCAAATCTCCATTACGTGTCATGATCGTCACGCGCTGGGCGAGCATGACCTGGCTCCACCAACCGCCAACCGTTTGGAAATAAATATAGCCGTGGTCATCAATACGGGTAACCATGAAGCCTACCTCATCCAAGTGACCTGCAACCATAACACTTGGGCCTTTTTTATTTCCGATCTTTTTCGCGATCAAACTGCCTAAATTATCTGTAAACACTTCATCTGCATAAGGAGCGATGTACTGCTTCATCACATCACGAGCTTCCCGCTCATTTCCAGGAACGCCTTTAGCGTCCGTCAAATCTTTTAACATTTGTAATGTTTCGTCTTTTTTAACCATATGTAACAATTCCTCCTTTTCCTATCCAATGGATATTATAAACCTTTTGAAGCGATTTCACAAAAATACAGTCTTCCCAAAAATCAATAACCTTCATCTTGACGCTCGAAGTTGATGGCGTTCTTCCTTTCGTACGCTTCAATCAATTCTTTCTCGGTAATCCCTAGTGCAAGACCGAGAACTAAATAATCATAAAAAGCTTTTACATAGGAGCTTTCATTCTGTTTCAACCTTAAATCCTCTATAGAAGAATAGACAGAAAGAAATGCTGCTGTTTGGGAATCAGACTCCACTAGTGAAGTGGATGAATGACGATACCCAAGATCCAAACCTAAAGAAAGAAGGAAGTGAACTCCATCCACATACTCCTCTAATATCACACTTTTTTCACTGGGGCCTTTTGTACTCCAGAACTTGAAGCATCTTGTTTCGTTTGCAAGCTCACCCAACTCAACAAGCAGAGCTAATACTTTCTCCTCAATCTTCTGCCCTTCTTTTATCTCGTGCTGCTCTTCTATATATTGATCTAGTTTCCGCTGCATTTCATACAATCTTTCCCAATTCATACCCTGACACTCCTTCATATTACCTTTAACAAGCCTTCTATAATCATTTTAAATAAGCTAATTTTAGAAGACTCCGTTTTGATGCGATGGTGTGAAACTAAGAGCTCCACTCAGCAAGGAACCCCGAAACATTTCAAAATCAAATCTTACATAATCCCCCATATGCTTTACTAATAAGCATCAGTACCTGTGAGGCCTTATTAAAAAATTTTCTAATTAAATGTATCATTTTTTGAAACAAAAGGATACGTTCATACGTATGGAAGCAAAAGAACAGTTTACAGGGAGATGAAAGAAATGATCATCTTATTATTCCGTTTGCTCTTACTGATTGCCATAGCCTTCATTATTTATACCGCCTATAAATTCATTGTCAATCCAAGGAGAAAATTGGAGCTTGCTAGAGACAAAAAACAATTTTATTTCCATGATAACAAGGAGAATACAAAAGAAAACTTTTTGATGACTCTAAAGGGACATGTCTTTGAAGGAGAGAAATACTTAGGTACCACAGAGGATTCGTTTGAAGTCATTAACATTAGTTTGAGTGTACACAACCCTGAAAAGTTGCAGGGTCTGGACAGAGAAGACCTTTACTTTATGGAAAAAGAAATATTGATCCGCTATCCTTATGCATCCATCGAGTGGAAATACCCGATGAATCGTTTAATTATTCAGCCATTAAAAAATCACGATGAAAAAAAGCCTCACTCCTTTGAGTGAGGCTTGCCTTTATGGACTCGTCTGGAAAAAGTCCCTCCATAAAAAAACTTCATATTTTTTGCGTATCAAGAAGCATAAACCAATCAAAGCTCCCGAAAAGAGAATCATCATTGGAATGGAAAACAAGGAGATCCATTGTCCGACAGACGTATAAACGACGGCCAAGGGTAAGTTTGCAAACAATGAGGACTTCGCATATTCTTTAAAGTCTGCACTGATTTCCAATAAACAGTAGGAAAGTAAATGAAAATGAATAAAAGGTACAAGTCTTAAGACTGCGACCTGTTTCACCGTCAAATGAGAGTTCTTTTTCAACCATTTTTCTCTTAAGGATCTCAATTTCTTAAAGCCAGAAGGAACGAGCCTGATGGTGCGATAAAACAATAAACTAGAGAGCATTGTACCCACCACCGAATAGGCACTTCCCGCAATCGGACCAAACAAAACGCCACCCGTGATACAAACGAGCATAACAGGTAAAAACAAAAAAGGCCGTAATAAATGAATAGCGATAAATAAGAGCGGTGCCCAGGCTTCTTGATGTTCTAACCATGCAAAAATGGTACTTGTTGTTTCGCCCATCTCATCCCCCTCCCTGTCTACATAATATGACAGAGCAGCTAGAGATAGAACCGGTACACTAGGTAGGCTGCTCCAGCGATATAGAAGAGGCTTAGGATTGGGAAACCGAATTTGAAAGAGGTATGTTTCGTTTTATGCCTGAATACACTCATTCCAATCCATCCCCCAAGGGCTCCTCCTGCTAAAGCTATTCCCCATAATTTCTTTTCTTCAATACGCCAAGATCCTCTTTTAGAACGACGTTTATCCACGCCCATCATAATGAAAAGGACCAGATTGATGACCATTCCATATATACCAACAAGGATAACAATATCCATAAAAATTCCTCCCCATCTAGACCATTTGCAAAAACAAACGTCTCGAAAATGAACCCCAAAAATAATGTACTATGTAAATGACTAAGTTTACGAGTATAAAAAAGAGCCATTTCCTACCGATCGGAAATGGCTCTTTATCATTGTCATTTTATTACTTAAGAGCAGATTTAGCTTGCTCTGCTAGGCTTGCGAAACCTTGCTCATCGTTTACAGCAAGATCAGCTAGCATCTTACGGTTAACTTCAACACCTGCAAGCTTCAAACCGTGCATTAGACGGCTGTAAGAAATGTCGTTCAAACGCGCTGCAGCGTTGATACGAGCGATCCATAGCTTACGGAAGTCGCGCTTTTTCTGACGACGGTCACGGTAAGCATACTGACCTGATTTCATTACTTGTTGTTTTGCAGTTTTGAATAGTGCATGTTTTGAACCATAATAACCTTTTGCTAGTTTAAGGACACGGTTACGACGTTGGCGTGTCACTGTTCCACCTTTTACTCGTGGCATGATAATCCCTCCTATTTAAATCAATGTATATTAGTCGTTTGGAAGCATGTGCTTGATGCGGCGGTAGTCTCCAGCAGAAACTAGTGCATCTTTACGCAACTTACGCTTTTGTTTTGTAGATTTGTTCGCGAACAAGTGGCTAGTGTAAGCGTGAGAACGTTTCACCTTACCTGTTCCAGTCTTTTTGAAGCGTTTTTGAGAACCTTTATGGGTTTTCATTTTTGGCATGTGAATTTCCTCCTTTAACTTGATACAATTCCTTACTTCTCGTTAAGAGGAGCAAGCATTAAGAACATACTACGACCTTCCATTTTAGGCTTGGTCTCAACTTGGGCAATGTCTTTGCACTCTTCCGCCATGCGTTCAAGTACTTTTTGTCCAAGTTCTTTGTGTGTGATTGCACGACCGCGGAAACGGACAGATGCTTTCACTTTGTCACCTTTAGACAAGAACTTACGTGCATTACGAAGTTTTGTGTTAAAGTCGTGGTCTTCAATCCCAGGGCTGAGACGAACTTCTTTAACTTTGATGACCGTTTGTTTCTTACGAGCTTCTTTCTCTTTCTTTTGCTGCTCGAAACGATATTTACCGTAGTCCATCACTCGGCAAACCGGAGGCTTCGCATTTGGTGCCACCATAACAAGGTCAAGATTCGCATTTGCTGCAATATCAAGAGCTTCGTTACGTGATTTAACTCCAAGTTGCTCACCATTCACGTCGATCAGACGAACTTCACGGGCACGGATTTTTTCATTAACGTTCATGTTATCCTTGCTAATATCGAGCCACCTCCAACAAATTTTAGAAAACTTATATGAGATCTGTCATCGACAAGATTTCCTGATGCAAATAAAAAAAGTGTCGGTACACATACTGCACCCACACGACTCCTAATAATCAAAGGAATAAGTGACCTGCCAACTGCGCTATGCGTCGATCAGGTGAGAAGCGGGTGCTCCTACTTGTCTCTAGATCCGTTCATTCAGTTACCTAAATTATAATAGCATGCCTTATGATGCATGTCAACAACTAAACTCCGCCGACATGACTACTTTAACTAGGATAAGGCATGCCCCCACAAAAATCAAGCCTTTTTTAGCCAGCACCCACAATCCACCTTCTTCCACTAAAGCTCCCTATTGTGGAAGACTCAGTTTCGAGATGTTTCCGGGGTTCGTTGCCTGATTGAGCGTTAGGGGTGGCTGAGAAGCAACTCGCTTTCCTGTGGGATCTCGCCTATCTCCTTTCTCCCACGGGAGTCTCGCAGCTTCACAACCACCCCATTCCATGTAAGGGAGAAACGAACCCCTATACTGAGATGGAGTGTCTACCACTCTCCCCTCTTGAGTAGGTATAAAACGCTTTGTATCAAGCTTTTACTTTCTGAATGCCCACTGGATAGAATTAATATTACCCTCTTTATTCGATCATACAAGCTGATTTTTTCAGAAGTGGTTTCGAGAATCTTCCTTCGTAAAGGGACGGAGGGAAATGGCGCTCCCGCGGAAAGCGAGTCATTTCCTGTAGCCCCAACCACTCAATAAACATCTCGAAACTGAGCCTTCTACAATCCTGCCATATAGCGAAATGGGTATAAAAAACAAAAACCCGAAAGCCTTTTGAGAGGCTTTCGGGTTTTATTCTTTTACTTGCGTAGAAGTTTTTGGTCAATTTCGTTGCGGATTTCCTGTTTGAATGTATCCAGCGGTTTAGTTGCGGAATCTTGTTCTCCGTAACGACGGACGTTGACGGCATTGTCTTCGATTTCTTTGTCACCAACCACAAGCTGGAAAGGAATTTTTTGCATTTGAGCTTCACGGATCTTGTAACCGATTTTCTCATTACGCTCATCAACTTCCACACGCACACCAGCTTCACGCAACTCATCTTCAAGTTTCTTCGCATAATCAAGATGCACATCTGCGGAGACAGGGATGATTTTCGCCTGGACAGGAGCGAGCCAAGTCGGGAATACACCTTTATATTCTTCAATAAGGAAAGCAACAAAGCGTTCCATTGTTGATACGACTCCACGGTGAATAACAACCGGGCGGTGATCTTCTCCATCTTCTCCAACGTATGTCAGATCAAAGCGCTCCGGCAGATGGAAGTCAAGCTGAACAGTAGACAATGTTTCATCTTTTCCAAGAGCTGTCTTCACTTGAACATCGAGTTTTGGACCATAGAAGGCCGCTTCCCCTTCAGCTTCCACATACTCAAGCTCCATATCTTCCATTGTTTCTTTCAACATCGCCTGGGCTTTATCCCACATCGCGTCATTGTCGACATACTTTTCTTTGTCCTCTGGATCTCTGTAGGAAAGACGGAAGTAGTAATCATTGATACCAAAATCACGATACACTTCCTGAACAAGTCGAACGACACGTTTGAATTCATCCTTCAATTGATCCGGACGAGCGAAGATGTGTGCGTCATTCAATGTCATCGCGCGTACACGCTGCAATCCTGCTAGTGCGCCGGACATTTCGTAACGGTGCATCATGCCGAGCTCAGCGATACGCACAGGAAGATTACGGTAGCTGTGCAATTGATTTTTGTAAATCATCATATGGTGTGGGCAGTTCATTGGACGAAGGACGAGATCTTCGTTGTCCATTTCCATTGTCGGGAACATGTCATCTTGATAATGATCCCAGTGTCCACTTGTTTTATACAAATCTACACTTCCAAGAACAGGTGTGTACACGTGGTCATATCCAAGACGTTCCTCTGTATCTACAATGTACCGTTCGATTGTACGACGGATTGTCGCTCCTTTTGGAAGCCACATCGGCAATCCTTGACCAACCTTTTGATTGACTGTGAAAATGTCGAGTTCTTTTCCTAATTTACGATGATCTCTTTCTTTTGCTTCTTCAAGCATTTGCAGGTACTCATCCAGATGAGCTTTCTTTTCAAAAGCTGTACCATAAATACGTTGCAGCATCTGATTATCACTGTCTCCACGCCAGTATGCACCAGAAATGCTCAATAGCTTGAAGACTTTGATTTTACTTGTCTGCGGAACATGAATCCCACGACAAAGATCGAAGAACTCTCCTTGCTGATAAATGGTCACTTGCTCTCCTTCAGGGATCGCTTCAATCAGCTCAAGTTTCAAATCATCACCGATCTCTTTATACTTTTCAATCGCTTCTTCACGGGAAAGTTCGATGCGTTCAATTTCTAAATTCTCATCGACGATGCGCTGCATTTCTTTCTCAATCTTCGGAAGATCCTCTGGTGTAAGAGATTCTTCCATGTCTATATCATAATAAAATCCGTTTTCGATCACTGGACCGACACCAAGTTTCACGTTGCCATATAGACGTTTAATTGCCTGTGCCATCAAGTGAGCAGAGGAGTGGCGCACCACTTCCAAACCTTCAGGGTTTTTATATGTCAAGATTTCAATGGCACCATCTTCTTCAATCGGCCTTCTTAAATCATAAGGTTCGCCGTCTAATTTGATCGCCAAGGCTTGCTTTTTTAAGCCAGGGGAGATCGATTGTGCGATTTCTTCGCCTGTCGTCCCTCTCTCAAACTCCTTCATGTTACCGTCTGGAAATTTGATTTGAATCGCATTCGACATGTTTAACACTCCTTTATCTTAAATAAATATAAAAAACGCCCGTCCCTCAGCTTATATGCTAAGGGACGAGCGTTATCACTCGTGGTTCCACCCAAATTCCCGCAAAGTTATACAATGCGGCTTCATTCTCCTTAACGCGGATCAGACGCTGTCCATTACTAATCGTTTGTTCACAGACAGAGCTCCAAGGTGGTAAACAATAAAGCCGTCAACGAGGAGCTTCCAGCCGATGGCCCCTCTCTCTGGTCTTGCGCCACTTTATGTTCGTGTCCTTTTCCAAGCCGTTATTTAGATATGTACGTTATTATATCCATTTAGGAAAAGGAAATCAACCCATTTTAAAAGGAAATTGTGATTTTGGTCTCCAAGAAGCTTTTTCTTCAAAAATATTCATCAATAACTCTAAATTTGAATGATCCGTTTCATCTGAATAGATAATCAGCTCATCAGGGGCATGGGCAAGAGCCGGGGTGACCGGCCATTCAATCGGCAGATGAGCAATGCTTTCATCGGGATATTGCTTCATGTACAGTTTTGTTTCGGATTCACTGATCGGATTCCCTTCATCATGGTAGTAGGTCAAGCGACCATCATCAAGCAAATGAAGCAGTTGCACGCCTGTGTCCTTATGATGGACGCGATAACGCCATGAATCCACCATCAGTTGATAAGACTCTTCTTGTTTATATTCGTCAATGATTTTACCGGTATATTCAATCAGCGAGTCATGGACGGACTGCAAACAAGCAGCACTGAGTTCATCAAACTCCACAAAACTTCTGGCAATCAAATAGTCCTGGATAAAAGCTCGTAAGTAGTGGTAAATCGGTGGCAGGTGGAGTCCTGCGGGTGGTTTATCTTCAAAGTCCTGTCCAATTTCAAGCATTCGTTGAACTTCTTGTGGATCCTCGTAGTAGTACCGATATTTTAATACCCCTTCCATCCATCCGAGCATTTTCCTTTTCCGAATAACTTGTAAAAAGGCGCGGATCGCCTGCACATAAGCCGCTCCATTCAATGAAGCATTCATCAACTTCACATCAAACCCGTCTTTGTGTTCCTTGAAAATCCAAAGTTTTTGTTCTGAGACAATCGCATTATAGAATAGGATCGCTTCCGTACGATTAGAAAAATGAATGCAAAACACCAAAATTCCCCCTCGTCCCGACTTCATTCAACTTCTATGTTCAATGGACGACCTCAAGGACAAGCCTCTGGAAATCAACCATTAAAAGATGACGCACCTATGACATAAAGTTGGCTATTCCCTGTTATATTTATGTGACAAGGGGAGGAATCATGCTATTGACTTCCTTTTTATAATCGTTATCCTCGCCTATTCCGCCCATTCACGTGGACTCCTTCACTCAGTTGGCGGATTCTCTCTGTAATTCTTTTTGCTTTTACTTGTTCTACATCTCCACGGTTACTCGTCATCAAAACTTTCTCCAACTCATTTAAATTGTAGTTAGATGTGAAGAAAACCGGAAGTCTTTCCATCATTCGGTAGTGCAGGATACTTCCGAGGACTTCATCTCTAAACCACGCAGATTGAGATTCCGCCCCGATATCATCGAGCATGAGTACAGGAATTTCTTTGAATGCCTCAATCTTCTCATTCATGGAATCGTCTTTGATGGATGCTTTAATTTCTCTTACAAATTCCGGCATGTAGATGACCATGGAAGGAATATTTTTAGAGCTTAGTTCATTGGCAATAGCTCCCATGAAATAAGTTTTCCCCACACCAAATGGTCCATGAAAGTAAAGTCCCTTACTTGGCAATTCATCATTAAGACCTTCAATGTAGTGGACGGTTCGCTCCACAGCAGCTCCCCTATCCGGGTCTTGAAGATCCATCCGTTCTAATGAAGCCTCAAGAATTTCACGTGGCATATGGAGACTTCTCACTAAGGACTTTTGCTCTTCCTGTTGTTCATGTTTCCGTTGACGGCGACATTTATCATAAATCAACTTCACATCAGAACCTTCCACTTCTACTCTTGGAACATAACCTGGAAGGATGTTGATACATTCTTCCCGTGTTGGACATTTCTCACAATTTTTTGATTGAGTCCGGTATTCGTACAGTTTAATCAACTGTTTCTCAATGGCTTCTTCCGTTAATTCTACATGCTCCTGCATCAACTTTTTCACTTCTGAGGATTGCATAACTTCCGATTTCATATGGTTCATTCGTTTTTGAAACTGCTCATTGTTACGCATCCATTTTTTTAAAGATTGTTGGATAGGTTCCATTGGTATCCCCCCTTTTAATTACCTTTGTTCGTCAGCTTCTTAATCCTTGCTGCTATGTCATCCGTATTAACTTGTACCGCTTCCTTTTCCTCATGCTGGGGCACGTCCTGCTGTTTAAACCAGGCTGGGATGACTTCTTCTTTTTGGTTTTTACGCTTTTGGGACTTCTGTTTCCCCCATTGCTGATATTTCTGATGCTCCGCCTTAGCCAGATTCATCGCCTGTCTCACGGTCGTTACATTTTTCCTCGCCCAGTGACTGGCGATTTTCTCAAGATAAGGTTTCGACAATTTCATATCTGTTTTTAATAATACGTAATGGACAAGCACATTCATAACACCTGGTTCAATTCCTTGTTCTGTCATCACGTCACGGATCATTTTTAGGTCTTGTTCAGAAGCACGGTTACCATTGGATACATCCTCAAGCAATTCCCTAGGAGAGATTTCCTCTAGCATTTGTATAAACTGGTCCTCTTTCGTACCATTGGCTGACTTGTTTTCCACTTTCATTTTCTCTCTGCGGTCTAGAGCTGAATCCCGCTGACTGTTATTTTTTTGTTCTTTCATAAAATCATGACAGGCCGCCTTCAACTCTTCTTCCACTAAATAATGGTTTTCATCAATAGCCCAGGTGACCGCTTTTTCCAACTCCGTGTTTGAAAGGTCATACAACGTCGCCAGTTGGACAATCAATTTTTTGTTGCGACCAGTCAATATTTGTTCTGATGGATACATGCGCTTCTTTAATGCATGGTTCAGCCAATCGAAATCCACTCGATTCATGGATGCAACGGGTCCTCTGGATTCTTGTTGATAATTTTGCTGCTTCGCAATGGTCTCCGTTTCTCTTTGGACAGTTTCAATCATTTTATTATGGAAGACTTCATCAAAAGTGGCGGTTACTTCAGTGAAACCCTCAAGCGTTTGTCCAGTATTCAATAAACGGCTCTTTAAGCGATCATACTTTTCCTTCCCCAACTCATGATGCAAAAGCAAAGAGAGCATATCATCAAGAAAAAACTCCTCAGGAGAAAAAGGAGGGTGTACGGAGTACAGATACACCGCCTGTTGATCCTCATCCATGGAGCGGAACGTTCGTAGTAGTCCGATGGCCTCCAATTTCCCCCTAGCCTCATAAATTTTATCCAAAGGAGCAGAAAGGTAAGACATCAATGTATGATGAGACTGTACCTGCCCCCCTTCAATCATGTCCGATTCCGATATCAGGACGTGATATAGCGAAACCGCCAACCTTCCTACAATCGGCTGATATAAATGTGATAAGGAACGATGAAAACTTCGAGGCAGCTCTCCATTCCGTATAATCTTAAATCCGTCCACGGGGAGTAGTTTGCCAATAGAGTAACTCACCGCCTCCACCTCCTTCAATCGTTAAAGCTTGTTCATTCTATTTCAAACAGGAAGCTAAAATTCATTTCAAACCTAAAACAACAAATGGCTTCCACAATCTATGATCCTAGAAAAAGAAAATGAGCCGGAACAGGCTCATTCATTGTCTTCATGTTTAATTAATTCTTTTAATTCGTCGATGAAAACGTTGATGTCCTTGAACTGTCGATATACGGAAGCAAAACGAACATAAGCAACTTCATCAATGTTAGACAGACGCTCCATCACCATTTCACCAATATCTTCACTCATGACTTCAGAAACGCCACGATTTCTTAATTCCTTCTCGACATCCATTGTTACTCTTTCCAGTTCCTCCACGGCCACCGGTCTCTTTTCACAAGCTCGAATCAGTCCACGCATCAATTTTTCACGACTGAACTCTTCTCTTGTGCCTTCTTTTTTCACGACAATCAGTGGAACTTCTTCAATCCGTTCGAAAGTTGTGAACCTGAATTGGCATTGTTCACACTCTCTGCGTCGTCTGATCGCCTGTCCTTCTTCTATCGGCCTGGAATCAAGGACTTTTGTACTTTTATAGTGGCAATTCGGGCACTTCACGTATGATCAACTCCACATCATCTTCTTTTCGGCAGCACTCAGGAAGGATCCACCGTTGTGAACTGACTGTCCAATTTTTTATAAAGCTGAACGATGAGATTTCGGCTGTGTCCAAAATCAACAGGACCTCCTGAGTCCGTGGTGACAGAAAAGTCAACGGCCGTTCGAAATGGGCGTACCATTATGATCGTGGCCACTATAAACGCGCGTCTGTTCCCTTTATATTTCACGGTCAGTTCTCCACGTTCTTTAGAACTTGCTACAATTTCTGAAGGCGACGAAAACAACCCTTCAACAGCACGGAAAAGATCATCATGCTTGGCTTTATAATAGTGTGTGACAAGCGCTGAATCCTTATGCTCTTCACTCGTCTCGGAATGGTTGCTGAAATACCTGGAAATAAATGCTTTCACTTACCTAACCCCTTCAATTCCATTCGACATAATCTCCCTTTATTTTAACATGACTTATGAAAATAAGAAATGATTATTGAAACCTAAGGTTCTTTTACAGTTTGTAGTGTTTGTGTCAGAACTAGACTAGCCCTTCCCTTAAGCCCCTATACTCCATCTAACATCTCACAGATGTTCTCAAGGAAATACTACCGAATAGCACAGAGCAAATAACTATATAGATTAATGCAAAAAGAAGCCACGCAGGATTCCTGCGTGGCTTCTTTTCGCATTATAGAGCACGAGACTGCTGTACTTCTACAGGTCCCATTCCTCTTGGTACTTCTACCGTTTCATTCTTACCCGCTTCTAGTGCATCGACGATGTACTGAGCGGCAACATTAGGGTCAATGCGGTCTCCGCATGTGTAAACATCAATACTTGCATATCCATGCTCTGGAAAACTATGAATCGTCAAGTGTGATTCAGAAATGATGACTACTCCACTGACGCCGTGAGGGGCGAATTTGTGAAACGCGACTTCCCGCACTTCTGCACCAGCTTTAAGAGCAGCATCTACAAAGACTTGTTCTATATACGACATATCGTTCAATTTTTCTTCATTACAATTCCATAATTCAGAAATTACGTGTCTTCCCATTGTATCCATATTAAGGATCCCCCTTTGTACATTCACTTCAATACCTCTGAAATAACAGCCATGAACTACCACGGGGGAAAGTTAGTCCTGAGAGGTCCTAACCCTTTGAGTAGACATGAATTTATATGAAATTCAGAAGTTCAAGAGAAAGTATATATGGTTTACCCTTAATTTGCAAGAAATATTTTACTGGCTTTTGTACAACCGTCCTCACCGCTCCCAAGGGGACTTAGATTCAATAGGGTTCCGATCATTTATGAAACACGTGCCTCTTTCTCTTCTTTCATCATATTACCGACATACTTCGCAAGATCTACCACACGGCAGGAATATCCCCACTCATTATCATACCAGGCCAGTACTTTTACTTTACGGTCATCGATAACTTGTGTAGATAAACCATCTATGATGGCTGAGGATGAAGAAGTCGTGTAATCGATGGAAACGAGTGGCTCTTCATTGTATTCCAATATCCCTTTCATTCCACCCTTAGCCATTCTCTCAAATGTTTCATTTACTTCGTCTGCCGTAACTTCCCTTTTTAAATCGACGACAAGATCAACAAGAGATACATTGGGCGTCGGTACGCGTAATGCCATGCCATTCAACTTTCCTTGAAGACTCGGAATCACTTCTCCTAAGGCTTTGGCTGCACCTGTGGATGTCGGGATGATGGATTGAGTACACCCGCGGGCTCTTCGTAAATCTTTATGTGGATTATCTAAATTCTTCTGATCATTGGTGAAGGCATGGACTGTTGTCATCAAACCATTCTCGATGCCAAATTCATCTTCCAACACTTTCACTACAGGGGCAAGACAATTGGTTGTACAGGAAGCATTGGAAATGACATCATGACTGCCCGGCATATATGTCTCCTCATTAACACCCATCACAATCGTCGCATCTACTTGTTTTCCAGGCGCTGTAATAATGACTTTTTTAGCTCCAGACTCTAAATGAAGACCTGCTTCTTCTTTTGTTTTAAACTTGCCCGTTGCTTCAATTACAATATCAATATCCAGTTCGTCCCATGGAAGTTCCAATGGGTTTCTTGTTGAGCACAATTTCACTTTTTTCCGATTAACGACTAAATCCCCATCTACGACATTGACCTCTCCTTGAAAACGACCATGCACACTGTCGTATTTAATCATGTGAGCAATTGTTTCAGCTGGATAACTTGCATTAACGGCAACCAACTCCATAGATTCATCCGCCACAGCCTTTCTAAATACCATGCGACCAATTCTTCCCAACCCGTTAATAGCAATCTTTGTTTTCCCCATGCTGTTCCAGCCCCCTATATATGATATACTTTTACTCTGTAATTCCTAGATTAGTATAACATATTGTAAGCGGTTTTACATACAGAACGAAAACTTTCCACAAAAAATAACACGTCTGCCCAGACGTGTTATTATACGATGTCCCAACCTTGCAGTATGTCTCTTAATTGCTGTGAACTTTGTTCAATTGTTCCGGTATTATCAATGACCGCATCCGCCATTTCTGCTTTCTTTTTCACAGGGATCTGTGCGTGAATCCGCTCTTCAGCTTCCTCTCGCCCAGACTGATCCCTTTCCATCAAGCGCTCTAATTGCGTTCTTTCATCGACATATACAACGAGAATTTTTTCTACGTAATCGGTTAAGTTGCTTTCAAACAACAATGGAATATCCAGGACGACTGCTTGATATTGTTGCTGCTTATACTGCTCGCGCCGCCTGATCATCTCCTCCCTTACTTTAGGGTGAACAATTCCATTTAGCTGCTTCCGCTTCATTTCATCGCTAAAGACAATCTTGCCGAGTTTTTTCCGATCCAGCCCCCCGCCTTCTTCAAGCACCTGTTCTCCAAAGGTTTTAACAATTTCTTGATAGGCAGGTTCTCCAGGTTGGACGACATCCCTTGATATTTGATCAGCATCAATAACAGGAATATCCATGTTTTTGAACATCTCTGCTACGGTACTTTTACCACTCGCAATACTTCCTGTTAATCCGATGACTAAAGTCATCCTGTCACCTCCTTAAGACAACTTGATCAGCCCGATGATGATAAGTAACACTCAAGGTAAAATGGACAAGCTTTCCGCTTTATCACTAAGCTTTGAGCCACTCAAAATTCCACACCCAAGCATGCAGAAAGTCGCTACGGTAATCATGACCGCTGTAAAAAAGATAGGAATTCCAATAAGCGCTCCGCTGATTCCAGCTCCAATGGTATCAAGGGATAGTGCTGCTCCAAGCAGCCATACTTCTTTCCCTTGGATCCCACCGGAGTGGTCTACATCCGCAGCTAAGGGGTCGTTCAGTACTTTGGCCGGATTAAGCCAAGGCTCTTTCTTTTCTTCACTATCCTTCTCTTTCTTAAAAAATTGCCATAAGAAGTAGATCCCGATTCCGATTAACGCAAGTGCCCCCACACGTTCGGCGTCTTCTGCTGCCACCACCGCTGCCAGCAAATGTCCAAAATAAGAAGACAAAAGAAACATACAACCGGAGACACTCGCAATTAAAAAGACGCCTCTTAAAGTAAGGCCGACCTTTTTCAAACCCAAAACGCAGCCGATTCCAAAGCTATCGATGCTTACTGCTGTAACGAACAAAAAAATGAACATCCCAATCCCCATGCATCCCACACCTTCATATCTTAAGCTGTGGGATAGTATATGGGGTTTTACCTAGTAGTGTGTAAAGGTTGACAATTAGGACAGATGTGAGTCCCTCTTCCGCTGACCTTCAACTTTGTAATCGGCGTGCCACATTCGACACACTCCGAATCCTGCTTTCCATAAACACGGAGCTTCTGCTGAAACATCCCGATTTCTCCCTGACTGTTCAAGTAAGAGCGAATGGTCGTTCCGCCCTGTTCAATAGCCTCAAGGATAACGGAAATACTAGCTTCACGAATCTTTTCAACCTCAATTTTTGTCAGAGTATTGGCGATTTGCTCAGGATGAATGCCTGCCCTGAAGAGGGCTTCGTCTACATAAATATTCCCTAGTCCAGCTACAATCGATTGGTCAAGCAGGACCGCTTTCATGTTTCTAGATGTTTTCTTAAGCCTCCCATAAAAATAATCCACGGTGAAAGCTTCATTGAACGGATCAGGCCCTAATTGAATAAGCGGTTTATTTTTAAGCTCCATTCCTTTTGGAAAAGCGTGCATCGTCCCAAATTTCCGCACATCGTTATATCGAAGTTCTGTTCCATCAGTAAAATGGAAGATCACGTGGGTATGCTTCGGCTTTTCGATCGAACCATCGTAAACACCAAACTTCCCCTCCATGCGCAAATGGGAAACGAGTGCAATGTCATCCATATGGAAGATTAAAAACTTTCCTTTACGATCGATATCTTGAATGGTCTGCCCCACCAATAACTGCTCAAACTCTTTTGGATCTTGAGGTTGTTTAATGATATTCCCCCAAAACACGGATACCTTTTCAACCTCTTTTCCTAAAGCGAGATGTTTCAATGTTTTTCTGACTGTTTCTACTTCAGGTAACTCTGGCATCGTTTCATTCTCCTCTTACTTTGCATCATACCAAGTGTCCCCATAAGAAGAATCGACTTTTAGAGGAACATCTAAATCAACGGTATTTTCCATGACAGATGATACAATCTCTTCTAGTTGTTTCACTTCTTCTTTCGGTGCTTCAATGATCAATTCGTCATGCACTTGAAGGAGGACTTTGGCTTGCATGTTCTCTTCTTGAAGTTTTTCTTCAAGGTCAATCATCGCTTTTTTAATAATATCGGCTGCACTTCCCTGAATCGGTGTGTTCATCGCCGTTCGTTCGGCAAAGCTGCGTTTATTAAAATTCCGGCTCTTAATGTCAGGCAGGTATCTTCTACGGTTCATAAATGTTGATACATATCCTGTCTCTTTCGCTTCCCTCACGGTCTCATCCATATAAGACTTGACTCTAGGATAGCTCTCAAAATATTTATCAATGAAAGCTTGTGCTTCTTTCCGAGTAATACCAAGGCTTTGTGACAGGCCATAATCACTGATTCCGTAAACGATCCCGAAGTTTACTGCTTTCGCCTGTCTTCTCATTTCACTTGTAACGTCGTCTCTGGATACACCGAAAACTTCACTTGCTGTTTGGGTGTGAATATCTGCGCCTTCTTTGAATGCCTGCATAAGCTTTTGATCCTGGGCAATATGGGCGAGGACACGAAGTTCAATTTGAGAATAGTCACTGGCAAACATGACCCACCCTTTTTGAGATGGGATAAAGGCCTGCCTTATTTTACGCCCTTCTTCAAGGCGGATCGGGATGTTCTGTAAGTTAGGATCCGTGGAACTTAGTCGCCCGGTTTGTGTAAGAGCTTGGTTAAAGCGTGTATGAATTTTCCCTGTCTCTTCATGAACGACCTTAAGAAGACCTTCGATATATGTCGACTTCAGCTTCCTGAGCTGACGGTTAAGAAGGATTTTAGGGATGATCTCATGTTGATCTTCCAATTGCTCTAAAACATCCGCAGAAGTGGAATAACCGGTCTTCGTTTTTTTGATAACCGGAAGCTCCAGCTTCTCAAATAAAATCGGTCCTAGTTGCTTAGGGGAATTGAGGTTGAAGTTCTCTCCTGCAAGTTCGTAAATTTCCTGTTCAACCTTATTCAACCGTTCTTCCAGTTCCTCCCCCATATTTTCCAACCTCTCGACGTCTACACACACACCACGGTGCTCCATTCGACCAAGAATAAGCGCTAACGGCATTTCAAGTTCTCTGAATAACTGATATTGTTCATTTTCTTTCAATTTCTTTTCCATATCCTCTTTCATGTTGTAAAGAAGAGATGCTTTTCTTCCGATATGCTCATAGAACTCCTGATCATCATCTGGACGTTTCATTTTAGCGCCTTTTCCATACACTTCTTCATCGTACTTGACGGCTGTTTCACCTAAACGATGGCCAATCGCAGGAATATCATGGTTATTCTCAGCAGGGTTAATCAAATAAGAAGCAAGCAATAAATCGAATGTGATTCCCTTCATCTCAATCCCATGACGCAAAAGAGCCACACACGTCCTTTTCGCATCGAAGACCCATTTTTCATTTTCTTCACTTTCCGCCCACGTTTGAAACGCATCCGAATTTTTAGCCTCTTCCATGGTGAGGACGAATTTTCGTTGGTCATTTACAATAGCGATTCCTTCCACTGGCGCCGTATGGTAATTGTCGTAAAGCATTTCGACAACCACCGACTCTTTCCCTGTAAAAAGATCTGCTGTTATTTCCTGTACCACTTCTACATCAATCTCCGGGAGTTCATTGGCTTCTTCAGATTCTGCACCGCCTTCTTGGACACGGGAAAGCAGCGATTGGAATCCAAGCTCTTTAAAAAACTCACTCACTTTTTGAGATTGATAACCAGGATAACCAATATCAGAGATGTTGATTTCGATCGGCGCTTCACGCTCGATGGTAACCAGCTGCTGACTCATCAACGCCTCTTCCTTATTTGTTTCCAGTTTTTCTTTCAACTTCTTCCCACTCACATCACTTAAGTTATCATAAAGGTTTTCTAGCGTATCAAATTGCTTCAAAAGTTTGACCGCCGTTTTCTCACCAACCCCGGGGACACCAGGAATATTATCAGAACTATCTCCCATGAGCGCCTTCAGGTCAATAATCTGATCCGGCCGGACTTCCATCTTCTCCATAAGGAAGGAAGGGGTGTATGTATCCACATTAGTAATCCCTTTTTTCGTCAGGCTCACGGTGATTTTCTCATTCACAAGTTGAAGGAGGTCCTTGTCCCCTGAAATCACTTTGACTTCAAGACCCTTATCCCCCGCCTGTGTCGCAAGAGTTCCTATGATATCGTCCGCTTCATAATTCTCAAGCTGATAATAATTGACTTCAAATGCATCCAGGAGCTCCTTAAGGACAGGGAACTGTTCAGATAGTTCAGAAGGAGTTTTCTGCCGGCCACCCTTATAATCCTCATAAGTTTTATGACGGAATGTTGTTTTACCAGCATCAAAAGCAACGAGCAGATGATCCGGTTGATCTTCTTCAAGAATTTTCAACAACATAGTTGTAAACCCATACACGGCGTTCGTGTAGACCCCTTTATCATTGTTCAACAAAGGCAATGCAAAAAATGCCCGGTACGCAATACTGTTCCCATCAATTAATACCACTTTCTCAGCCATTGGCTCACTCCTCGTTATAGAAGATACTCGATGATCTCCATCTGTTTCTTTTTTTAGTCTTCGTTGGTTTAATGAATCAATGTATATTTCTTCAAAGGATTCTGAGGTTCCATTGGTATGTAAAAACGCCTTTTTCATCATTCTACCACGTTTGCAGTAGAGAGGAAAAAGGCGCGCCTGATCGTTTATTCAAAATAACCTAAAAGTAATTCAGCATAAGGAGAATCCTGAGGAAGAATAATGGTCGTCTCCCCATCAATCGTCTTCTTATAAGATTCCAGGGTTCGATAAAGTTGGTAGAACTCCGGATCTTGAGAAAAGGCATTGTTGTATATCTGAGCAGCTTCCTTTTCGCCTTCTGCTCTTATTTTTTCAGCATTTGCCCGAGCTGTAGACAACATTTCCTGTACTTCCCGGTCAACTTCTGCATGAATTCTACTCTTATCCGCTTCTCCTTCTGACAAGTACTGTTGAGCTATTTTTTCACGGTCTGTAATCATTTGATTGAAAACAGCTTCCTCATTTGCCTCCGGCAGGTCAGACCGCTTTATTCGTACGTCATCTACAACGATGCCATAATTGTCTCTTTGCAGATATTCGTTAACCTTGGCCGTAATTTCTTCATTCAATACGCCTCTGGAACTCTCTTCCTCATTAATTATCTCAGAAAAATTCATCTTCCCTAATTCAGATCGGACAATGGAGAAAATAAACTCTCCCATTCTCGCTTCTGCATTCATCTCAGTCCGGGCATTAGCAATCATATTTTCGGGGTCAGTGATGCTCCAAATGGCATAATTATCGATAATCATCCGCTTTTTATCCAAAGTGGTGATCTCTTTTTCATCTACATCGTAGACCATCTTCTTTTTAGAGAGGGTGGATACTTCTTGCACTAATGGGATCTTGAACTTAAGACCCGGCTCTTCGTGAATCTTCACAACATCTCCAAATTGGCGAACGACCTTATACTCCCCTTCTTTAGCGATCACCATTGAATTTATACCTATAAGGAGAATCCCTATAATGACTAGTAATGTGACTCCAGCTTTCACGTACTTTCTGAGGTCCTTCTTTTGTTTTTCATTTTCATTAAAGATTTCTTCACTCATGATTCTTCACTCTCCTCGTCTTCCGCCGAACTAGGAGGTACAACATTTTGAACGGTTCCTTGATTTAATGGAAGGTATTTCAATGTGTTTCCATCATCATTCATAATGTAGACGTTAGCCTCTGGAAGCACTTCTTCAAGTGTCTCCATCACAAGACGCTCACGGGTAATCGCTTCGTTCCCCTGATACTCCTCAAGCAAGGCATTAAAACTAGCAACAGCACCGGTTGCTTGTTGAATTCTCTCTACTTTCGCACCTTCCGACCTTTGAATAATCGCGTCTTTTTCACCAAGCGCTTCTTCGCGTTTCTGGTTGGCATACTTCTCCGCTTCATTCACCTTACTTTGTTTCTGTTCCCTCGCATCTGTCACCTTTGTAAACGCCGAGCGTACTTCCTTATTCGGAAGATCGACCTCCTGCAGACGAACATCTATAATGGATACACCAATTTCATAGCTATCAATTAAACTGACTAACCCTTCTCTCACTTCATTTTCAATTTCAGCTTTACCAGATGTTAGAGCTTCATCAATTTCACTACTTCCAATGACACCTCTAAGTGAAGAAGATGTGGCATTAAATAAAACCTGTTCAGGTTTCTCCGAGGCAAACAAATAAGCAGCTGGATCCGTAATCTTCCATTGGACGACGAGATCAGCCTGTAAAATCATATCGTCTCCTGTAATCATCGTTACTTTATCCGTTTCGTCTCCGCTGTCATCGAACCCGAAATCCAAGCTAAACGTTTCTTTCGACATTTTTTCTACTTCTTGGACCGGCCATGGCATTTTGAAGTGCAAGCCTGGTTCTGTTATGCCATCCTCAGCTTTCCCGAAAGTAAGGACGACCGCCTGCTCCGATTCATCCACGGTGTACCATGTTGTAAGTAGTGCTATGACCAGCAACACCCCCACGACGACAAGGCCCGTCCATTTGTAAAATTGTTTAAGACTCATATCGACTTCCCCTTTATCTTTTATGGATACTATAATTACGGTTATGTAACAAAAAGGTTTCAAAAAAGTAACCTTCGTTTTATCATCACTAAAGCTCCCTATTCTTGAAGAATCAATTTCGAGACTTTTATTGAGTGGATGGGGGCTGCGGGGAATGGCTCGCTTTCCGCGGAAGCGCGGTGAGCCTCCTCGGACTTCGTCCTGTGGGGTCTCACCATGCACTTTTTTTCCGCAGGAGTCTCCCCATTCCCCTCTGCCCCTTTGCCCGATGAGTATCTCTAAACCACTTCGAAATAAGCTGCCTTTATGCACTTGGTAATTGGAAGAGAATGCACTACTAAGGACGCAATTCCGCATGAGAAAAGCTTGTTATAGAGCACTTTATTATAATAACTGCAGTATATTGAATGCATCCTATAGCAGAACATTGGTTAAGGGATTGAATTTTGAATGGGAAGTATGGGGGTGTATTTTTACAAGGTTTTAACGGAATCGAAACAAAAAAAGGCAGAAGCGAGGGAAGCTTCTGCCAAAAAGAGAAAACACCTTGGATGAAAGGGTTTCAAAGGTATTCTATCGAAGTAATGTTAACCTTAATTTAATGAAATATTAATTTTCCGTAAACTTCTTTGGAATCTCAACATAAAATGCCGTCCCGACATCCACTTCACTTTCTACATGGATGGTCCCTTCATGAGCTTCTACAATGTGTTTTACAATGGCAAGCCCGAGACCTGTACCACCTGAGTTCCTGCTTCTCGCTTTATCCACACGGTAGAACCTCTCAAAGATCCTGGATATTTCTTCCTCTGGTATTCCCACACCATTATCAGTGATTTTAATCGTTACATGATTTTCTAATTCTTGAAATTCTAATGTAACTTCTCCTTCATCTCCTGAATAATTAATGGCATTCGTTAACAAGTTCATAAACACTTGTTTCAAGCGGCTGGAATCACCTTGAATCATAGTATTCCCATGCACGGAAGCATGGAACTTCACTTCTTTTTGCTCGGCATGTTGTTCCACAATTGGTAGTAAATCATTTAACAACCGTTGGACTTCCACTTGTTCAACATTTAAGAGGAAGTCATCCCTTTCAAGTTTGGACAATTCCAAAAGGTCTTGAATCAAGGACTGTAACCGGCCACTTTCTTTTAAGATGATTTGTAAAAACTGCTCGAGCATCTTTTCATCTTTCATAGCCCCGTCAAGCAGTGTTTCTGAAAAACCACGAATAGAAGTAATTGGAGTTTTCAATTCATGAGAAACGTTAGCTACAAAGTCTTTTCTCATTTGCTCCAACTGTTTCAGTTCAGATATATCATGGAAAACCAAAACGACTCCTCTCCATTTTTGGCCTTCGCTGAATATGGGAGCCCCGGTGACCTCCAAGTGTTTCCTGTCTATATTAACAGGCAGGACAAACGTTTCACTCACCGTTTCTTCAAACATATAAATCTTCTGTACTGTCTCGTGAATGGTTGTGTAAGGGATAGCATCGTGATACAAATGACCGATAAAGTCTTTTTGCTCTCCTTTAAACGTTTCTAAGAAAGCACGGTTCAAAAGTAGAATATACCCTTTTTCATCAATCAATACTAACCCATTCCCCATATTATTGATGACAGCTTCTAATTGGTTCTCCTGCATACCCTTTGTACTCGTCATCTCCTGCAGATTCCTTGCCAGGATATTAATCGACTGGCTAAGTTGCCCAGCTTCACCAAAATGTCCTTCATAAGTCCTTGCTTTATAATTTCCTTTCGCAAGTTCTGTAGCGACATTAGCGGCTGATCGAATAGGGCGGATATATTTAGAAAACACGTTAAAGCCAATGACAAATATAACTAAAAGACCAAGAAGTAATGTAAACCCGATTAAAAGCCAGATATTTTTTGTAATATTAGTTAATGCTTCCACGGGCGACAGAAGAATAAGTGTGCCATCAATATCATCCACACTATTATTCACAGGGTAATAGAAGATCTCATCCAGCATCTGCCCTTCATTCATCGGGGAGGTTCCATTCTCAACCCTTTTGATCACTTCCTGCTTTTCATCAGTATTTATGACAGGTACAGCATCAACCGTATCAATTATTCTCTCTCCAGAATCCGATATAAAAATCATGCCTGTATTCAACTGTTCACTAAAATTATACAACTCATCCTGACTTACTTCCCTATCTTCCGTAAACTGATCCAAGTACGTGATGAAATATTGACTTTCCAACTCTACTCGCTCTTCAAATATATTGATAAAATAGCCACGGGTCAGTTGAGCAAGAATAATACCCAGCCCTAGCATGACAATGACCACTAAAACCGTATAGGTCATCAGTGGCCTAGTATTGGAGCTCATTTATTTAGGCTCCTCCATTTTATAACCGAGCCCACGTATTGTTTTTATATACACTGGTTTTTTCGTCTCGGGTTCAATTTTTTCACGTAAATGGCTAACATGGACATCGACAATACGAGTGTCTCCGGCGAAATCATAATTCCAAACGGCACTTAATAGTTGGTCTCTGGAAAGTACACGACCTAAGTTTTGAGCCAGGTATAAGAGAAGCTCAAATTCTTTCGGGGTAAAGGTTAAAGGCTCTTCCTTGATTGTTGCCTCATATTGTTCAGGGTAAATAGATAGATCAGCAATTTGAATAATTTTTTGATCGTTTACCACATTTTCCCGAACCATTCTTCTCAAGATTGCTTTGATCCTAGCTACGACTTCTCTAGGGCTGAATGGTTTGGTCAAGTAATCGTCTGCACCAAGCTCAAGACCAAGTACCTTATCAAACTCATCGTCTTTAGCAGTCAACATGAGGACAGGCGTATTCACTTGCATTTGCCTCAATTTCTTACATACTTCCATACCATCCATCCCCGGAAGCATAACGTCAAGGACGATTAAGTCAAAATGGTCTTTCGAGGCTTTTTCAAGAGCATCCGTTCCGTTAAAGGCCACATCTGTCTCATATCCTGCTTGATCAATATTATATTTTAATAAAGTTACAATAGATTCTTCATCATCTACAATTAGAATTTTTTGTTCCAATGCCATCACCTCTACTACAAGTTACTTTCATCATACAATGAAGTTTACAATTTGAATACGGATCTTTACCATTTTTACTTAATCTTAATATAGACATTAAGCTCTTTTTCATCCGTTTAAAGACTCTTAGATTATGTGGAAAAGGAAGCGGATGGTGTGCCTATCTTTAGGGGTATGGCGAAAAGAGGAATAAGCCGCTGGCCTCTTTTTAGTCCGAGCGGCTTGTTGTAATAAGTGAGAACTAAGCGGCAGTTCCGAATTTAATAAAAGTTCTCCAATGAGATTGCATTCATAGAATCGGGTTCATACGGTGGTTGAACGACAAGCATTCCTCTCACGACCTCGTCGCCTTCTTCATCAAGTCCTACCACTTGCAGTTCAACTTGATGTTCTTCTTTGTGAATAGCTGTTACTTCAGCGTCAAAACGGACGTCTGAATAATGATAAACAGGTTTAGGGTATTCTATATTTTGCTTTATGATGTGACTCCCCGGACCAGGCAAATGCATGGATACAATAGACGACACCATACCAAATACCATAACTGTCGGTACGACCGGGCGTTTAAAAGGTGTTTGTGAAGCATAATCATGCTGAATATACAAAGGGTTTGCATCATTGGTCAAACCTAGATACATAAGTAAATCACGGTCTTCGACTGTAAAAGAAGTCGTGAATTTTTCGCCGGTTTTCAAATCATTGATTTTCTTTCCAAGCTTTCTCTTTTTTCCTAACATATCCTCACCTCTTGTAAGCGTTTTCTTTAGTGTTAAAAAAAGGGACCCGAGGGTTTTCCCCGAATCCCTTCACCTTTATTTTAATACATTCAACACATTTTTAACAGAATCCGCCGATTTATCCAACTGCTGTTTTTCTTCTTCTGTCAGTTCAAGCTCAATGACCTCTTCAATTCCATTTCCACCAAGGATCGTAGGAACTCCTAGATAGATACCGTCATATCCATATTCCCCTTCCAAGTAAGCTATGGAAGGAAGAATACGACGCTGATCCTTCAGAATTGCTTCTGCCATTTGGACTAACGAAGCCGCAGGTGCATAATAGGCACTTCCATTTCCAAGAAGACCGACAATTTCTCCGCCGCCTTTACGCGTTCTCTCTACAATTGCATCTAAACGCTCTTTGGAAATTAATTTTTCCAAAGGAATTCCGCCAGCGAAAGAATAACGTGTAAGTGGTACCATATCGTCACCGTGACCACCAAGAACGAAACCAGTTACATCTTTGATCGATACATTCAACTCTTCTGCAACAAATGTACGGAAGCGTGCTGTATCCAAGACACCGGATTGTCCGATGACACGATTCTTTGGTAAACCAGCCTCCTAGAATACAGAATAAGTCATGGCATCAACAGGGTTCGTCAACACAACGATAAAACAATCTGGAGAGTTTTTGACGATTTCTTTCGTCACACTCTTCATTATTTTCGAGTTTGTATTGACTAGATCATCACGACTCATACCAGGCTTACGAGCAATTCCTGCAGTGATGATGACAAGGTCTGAATCTTTCGTATCCTTATAGTCAGAAGTTCCAGTAACCTTCGCATCAAATCCCTGAACAGGACTCGCTTCCAACATGTCCAGAGCTTTTCCTTTCGTTGGATCTTCCATATCGGGAATATCAACGAGTACAACATCTCCCAGCTCTTTTTGTGCGAGCATAAGCGCTGTCGTAGCACCAGTGAAACCAGCACCGATTACGGATACTTTGTTTCTACGAATAGCCATCATGACCCACTCTCCCTTATTGATTAATCCATATTCTTAATCAGTTCATCACCGAACTCAGAGCATTTCACTTCTGTTGCGCCTTCCATCATACGAGCGAAATCATATGTGACAACCTTACTTCCGATTGTTTTGTCCATAGATTTCGTGATTAAATCAGCCGCTTCTCTCCAACCGAGGTGCTCAAGCATAAGCACACCAGAAAGGATAACAGAAGATGGATTCACTTTATCAAGACCCGCATACTTCGGAGCTGTACCATGTGTCGCTTCAAAGATTGCATGTCCTGTTTCAAAGTTGATGTTTGCACCTGGAGCAATTCCAATTCCACCCACTTGTGCAGCGAGTGCATCAGAGATGTAGTCTCCGTTTAGGTTCATCGTTGCAACAACATCGAACTCTTTCGGACGAGTAAGAATTTGTTGAAGGAAGATATCTGCGATCGCATCTTTTACGATGATCTTACCTTCAGCTTCTGCTGCGTCCTGAGCTTTGTTTGCAGCGTCTTTACCTTCTTTTTCAACAATACGGTCATATTCTGCCCATGTGAATACTTTATCAGCATATTCCTCTTCAGCAACTTCATAACCCCAAGCTTTGAAGGAGCCCTCTGTGAACTTCATAATGTTTCCTTTGTGTACGAGCGTGACGTTTTTACGTCCTTCATTCAATGCATAATCAATTGCTGCACGAACCAATCGCTTCGTACCTTCTTCGGATACCGGCTTAATTCCGATTCCGGAAGTTTCAGGGAAACGAATGTTATGTACACCCATTTCGTTTTGAAGGAAGTCGATGACTTTCTTCACTTCTGGTGTTCCTTTTTGCCACTCGATACCTGCATAAATATCTTCAGTGTTTTCACGGAAGATTGCCATATCTGTATCTTCTGGACGCTTAACCGGAGAAGGTACCCCTTCGAAGTAGCGTACAGGACGTAGGCATGTAAACAAGTCCAACTCTTGACGAAGGGCTACGTTCAATGAACGGATTCCGCCACCAATTGGAGTCGTCAAAGGACCTTTGATTGCAATCTTGTAATCTCTGATTGTATCCAGAGTTGCTTCTGGAAGCCACTCACCTGTTTCATCATAAGCTTTCTGACCAGCAAGTACTTCTTTCCACTCGATGGATTTCTCACTATTGTATGCTTTATCAACGGCAGCTTCGATCACGCGGCTAGCGGCTGCCCAAATATCAGGACCGATTCCATCACCTTCGATGTAAGGAATAACCGGACGCTCTGGTACATTTAGTGATCCGTTTTGTTCTACTGTAATTTTTTGTGCTTGTGTCACAATAAACCCTCCTAATATTTTGTAAGAAATATGGATGGATCATCCTCTTCTATCATACGTTAAAATAAGTTGAATAAAAAGGGAGGCGTGCCGGCGTACCGGCTGCTCTCTTATCGATCCTCAATTGGTGTATAACTTTGGCCTTTAGGTCCTACGTATTCCGCACGTGGACGAATCAGACGGTTGTTGGAGTACTGCTCGAGAATATGCGCCAACCAGCCGGACACACGGGAAACGGCGAAGATTGGTGTGAAAATATCGTGATCGATTCCAAGACTATGATAAACAGATGCTGAATAAAAGTCCACATTCGCTGGAAGACCTTTGTTCTCTTTAATATAGTCCTCAATTTTAATAGACATTTCATAGTATTTGGAGTGACCTGTAAGTCCTGTCAATTCACGGGACATTTCTTTCAAGTGTTTTGCACGTGGATCTCCTGAACGGTAGACACGGTGCCCCATACCCATGATTTTTTCTTTGTTTTCCAGCTTTTTCTCGATGGCAGGAATTGCGTTCTCGACACTTCCGATTTCTGTAAGCATCTTCATGACGCGTTCATTCGCACCACCATGCAATGGGCCTTTCAAAGCTCCAATAGCAGCCGTCACTCCAGAGTACACATCAGAGAGCGTAGCTACACAGACACGGGCTGTAAATGTAGACGCATTCAACTCGTGATCGGCATGAAGGACAAGTGCTTTATTGAAAGCTTCCACTTCTAAGTCTTCAGGGTCTTTTCCGTTGAGCATATAAAGGAAGTTTCCTGCAAAACTCAAATCTTTTTTAGGTGATACCGGCTCTTCTCCTTTACGGATACGAGCAAATGCAGTTACAACCGTAGGGATTTTCGCTTGTAAACGCAGCGCTTTCCGCTTATTCGCTTCCTCTTCCATGACATCAGACTCAGGATCGTAGAGTCCAAGCATGGAAACAGCCGTACGCAAAGCAGCCATAGGGTGTACTGTCGACAGATCATAAGACTTCAGATGATCGACAACTTCAGTCGGAATGTCCATATTTGAAATAAGTTCTTCCTTAAAAGCATCCAATTCTTCTTTATTTGGTAGCTTTTGATTCCAGAGAAGGTAGACAACCTCTTCAAAACTGGAGTTATTTGCCAGGTCATCGATATCATATCCGACATATGTCAGTTTATCGTCGATGATTGAACTTATGGATGATTCAGTTGCTGTAATTCCTTCAAGACCTTTAGTTGATGATGACATACAATCTCTCCCTTTCAAAAATTCCTTTTTCCTTAAAACTCTAATAAGAAAACGCTTTACTATTTGCTTATTTACCTTTTAGGAAAACTACCCCACAGACAATTATAAAGTATTCTGAAGAGAATGTGAATTGAAACCGTTTAATTTTGCAGGATTTTATCGAATATTCCTACATAATTATTATAATTATACATTCGTTCCTATCTATTTTTTCATTGCCTAATCAAAGCTCAAACTCATTTTTACCATGGGGAGGTGGATGATATGGATAACCAAATATTACAAGCAATTCTACGGTTTATTTTCGTTGTCATAATCGCTGTCAGCCTTCTATTCTTCACTTATTTTTCCTGGATATACTTGCAGCCGTTTATATTTGCTATTGTGTTATCTGTCTTCTTCCAACCCTTTATTCAATTGTTTAACAAACACCTGCGGATTCCAAGAGGTGCGTCTATTTTGCTTGTTCTGTTCATTTTCGGTGGGCTTGCAGGAGGGCTCTTAGCACTATTAGTGGCAGAAATCATTCGAGGTATTCAGTATTTAGCGTCTGGAGTTCCTGGTCATTTTTCTCTACTAACCAACTACTTAACTCAAGGATTTATGCATCTCTTGAGCCCTTTAATATCCAGGGGAGAAGCATTCACCGACAAATTAAGTGCAAACCAGCAGCAAACATTGGAAGAATATATGAAGGTAGCTCAGGAGAAATTCAGTGAGACAAGTCTCTCCTTGTTAAACAGTGCACTTGAAGCAACAGGGATTTTTCTTGCAGAGCTTCCATCTTCTTTCGCCTTCGTCTTTATTACCCTGCTTGCTACTTTCTTCATATGCAAAGACTGGTATATTATAATGAAGTTTTTGAATAAAATTTTTCCTGATAACCTTTCTGAACGTATGTATATCTTCCAGGGTGAATTTATTCATACCATCAAAGGACTGATCCGTGCTCAGTGCACGCTCGTTATGATTTCAACTTCTATCATTGCAATGGGGTTACTCATCATCGGTGCTCCACACCCTTTGACCATAACATTTCTCGCAGCTCTTGTCGATTTTATCCCCTATGTAGGAACAGGCATCATCTTTCTCCCGTGGATTATCTACCAATTTCTCACCGGAGAATTTATGATGACGATCTGCTTATCCATCCTCTATATGGTTGTCATGCTGACAAGACAAACACTCGAACCAAAATTGCTGGCTGATCACTTTGGTGTCCCTCCTATTATCCTTCTCATCAGTCTTTTTCTCGGTTTTCAACTATTTGGAGGAATAGGGATGCTGATCAGCCCTATCGTCCTCATGACCATTCAGACATTAGTTAAAACAGGAGTGACCAAAGAAATTTGGACATATATATTAGGAAAAAACTAGCGAGAGGTTCCCCGGATCCCCTGGTTCTTGATACGGATTTGATACCTGGTTATATCAAAACCCCATCTTCCACATTATATACAGCTTAAGTTAAATCAATAGGGTGTAAGTTCAAAAGCAAAAAACTCAGAGAAATAAATCTCTGAGTTTGTTTTTATTTTCTGTATATGGTAATCGTTCCTTTTTGCATGGCTTTTTCGATCGCTTTTCGTATGACTCGTTTGATAGGGGACCTGGTTGCCGGGAACAACAATAAGAATCCAATCGCATCTGTGATAAACCCAGGTGTAAGCAATACAGCTCCACCGACAAGTATGCAGGCACCATCTAAAAGTGTATCTTGAGGCATTTGTCCATATTGTACGGACTGCTGAAAGTTCCTGATTGTTTCTAACCCCTGCTTTTTAGCCAACCATGCACCTAAAACGCCTGTCAATATAATTAAAAGAATGACCCATATTGGTCCGATTAAATTTCCTGTCCATATGAGTACACCAATTTCTAATGCGGGTACCACTAAAATAAAAAGCAATAACCAACGAAACATAGAATCTTCCCTTCTTTCCATTTCCTCTATTATACCTCTTTTGAGGATACAATGAAAAGAAAAGGCAGAGGAGTAAACACTCCCCTGCCTTCTCTCGTTTCAGTCTTATAATACACTTGCGTGCCCTTCATAAATATCACCACGTGAACTATCAATGGTAATGTCAGAACCATCCTTGATCAATTCAAGAGCATCGTTAACTCCAACAATGACTGGAATACCAAGACTTAATCCGACCACCGCTGCATGAGAAGTAAGTCCACCTTCCATTGTAATGATACCGGCAGCTTTTTCAATGGCTGGCATCATGTCACGATCTGTTCCTTGTGTGACCAAGATGTCTCCATCCTCGACACGATCGATAGCTTCCTGCGCATTCTTAGTTACGATGGCACGTCCATAAGCACTCTTCTGGCCAACGCCTTGTCCTTTTACTAGGACATCACCAATGACGTGGACTTTCATCAAGTTCGTTGTACCACTCTCACCAACAGGCACACCACCAGTGATAACTACGCGGTCACCGCGAATAGCAAGACCGGAAGCAAGGCTGCGTTCAACTGCGACATCCAGCATATCATCCGTAGAGTAAGCACGTGGTCCCATTACGGCATAAACTCCCCAAACGAGGGATAGCTTACGGTTCACTTCTTCATCAGAAGTAATAGCTACAATCGGGGCTTTCGGACGATACTTAGAAATCATGCGAGCCGTATGTCCACTTTCTGTAGGTGTAACGATAGCTGCTGCGTTTAAGTTAATCGCCGTATGAGTAACCGACTGGCTGATCGCATCCGTGATTGTCATGTCACTGTGCTTGGAACGTTCTTGCAATAGAGCCATGTGGTTTAAACCTGTTTCTGTTTTGCTTGCAATATTATGCATCGTTTGAACGGCCTCAACAGGGTAATCTCCTGCAGCTGTTTCACCAGAAAGCATAATTGCATCCGTACCATCAAAAATAGCGTTCGCAACGTCAGACGCTTCTGCACGAGTCGGACGTGGGTTACGTTGCATTGAGTCAAGCATTTGAGTAGCTGTAATGACAGGCTTACCTGCTTCATTACATTTACGAATTAAACGCTTTTGTACAAGTGGTACATCTTCAGCTGGAATTTCAACACCAAGGTCTCCACGAGCAACCATCAAGCCATCGCTGACTTCAAGGATATCATCGATGTTGTCGACACCTTCTTGGTTTTCGATTTTTGGAATGATTTGAATGTGACTGGCGTTATGTTTCTCAAGAAGTTCTTTAATTTCTAGAACATCTGACGCACGACGTACGAAAGATGCAGCGATAAAGTCAACGCCTTGCTCGATTCCGAACTCGATATCCTTCGCATCTTTTTCCGTAATTCCAGGCAAGTTGACACTTACATTGGGAACGTTGACCCCTTTTTTATTTTTCAATGGGCCATTGTTCAATACAGTCGTCTTAATCTCATTTTTCTCTTTGTCGATTTCTTCTACTTGAAGTTCTACGAGGCCATCATCCAACAAGATCTTAGAGCCCGGGTGAACATCATTGATCAATCCAGGATAAGTGACAGAGAAGCGTTCAGCATCCCCTTCAATTTCGTCCATAGATACATAAGTCGTTGAGCCTTTTTCCAAATAAGCTTCTCCATCTTTCAATGTCCCGGTACGAATTTCCGGACCTTTTGTATCAAGTAGAATAGCTACAGTCTTACCTGTCGCTTTAGAAGCTTCACGGATATTATCGATTCTAGCTCCGTGCTCTTCAAAATCTCCGTGTGAGAAATTCAAACGAGCGACATTCATCCCTGCTTCAATCAGCTGGGTCAATTTTTCGACAGACTCAGAAGCAGGTCCGATTGTACTAACGATTTTTGTTTTTCTAAACATTTTATTTCCTCCTCAAGTGCCTCTTGCATTATATAGATAGTTCTTTGGAAAGACGATACATATCAAAGTCGATTTCGTGCTTCCTGTTCAGGATCTCTACAATATCATGATCCACCAATTTATTCTGCTGTATACCTACCATACGACCAGCGTGTCCATTCAACAACAAGTCCACCGCATACGCACCGAGGCGGCTTGCTAGTACTCGGTCAGCAGCACTTGGAGAACCACCACGCTGCGTATGACCAAGTACGGTCACACGTGATTCTAAACCAGCAGCCTCATCAATTTTCCGACCAAGGTCCACAGCACTTCCGACACCTTCAGCTACAATGATAATGCTGTGCTTCTTGCCACGATCATGTCCGCGCTTCAAACGATCGATGATATCTTCAAAATCATCTTGAGCTTCTGGAATGATGATACTTTCAGCACCGTCCGCAAGTCCTGCCCAAAGTGCAAGATCACCTGCATCACGACCCATCACTTCGATAATGAACGTGCGTTCATGAGATGTAGCGGTGTCACGAATTTTATCAATGGCATCAATGATGGTATTCAAGGCTGTGTCAAACCCGATTGTGAAATCAGTTCCATGAATATCATTATCAATCGTTCCTGGTACACCAATGCATGGGTATCCTTTTTCCGTAATTTTTTTAGCCCCCATAAAGGTACCATCACCGCCGATGGCTATCAAGCCCTCGATGCCATGTTTTTTCATTTGTTCGATCCCTTTAAGTTGACCTTCTTCTGTTTTGAATTCTTCACAACGAGCAGAATAAAGCTTTGTACCCCCTCGCTGAATGATATCTCCGACAGAACCAAGTTCCATCTTTTCGATATCCCCATCAATCAAACCTTGGTAACCGTATTTGATTCCATAGACTTCTAAACCATGGTAGATCGCTTTACGAACGACTGAACGAATCGCGGCATTCATTCCAGGAGCGTCGCCCCCACTAGTAAGTACTCCGATTTTCTTCATTCTCATCACCTCAAAAGTTTTCTATTTATGTTGTCCCCACCCAAAGATGAATCGAAACCTCCGTCTATTTTTATAAGGATAGCCTATCCTCTAGTCTATACAATTAATAAAACTTCAACATTCCATTCATCAATGATAGCGTTACCATCCTGTTAAGATGCGAAAAGCCGCACCCAAGTGCGACCTTTCTTTACGGACTTATTAATTTCAACCATCCTATTATAAATCAAGATACGTGTAATCGCCAATATTTTTATACTTTAAGAAACGTTTTTCTAATAATTCCTCAACTTCAAGAGTACTCAACGTCTCTAAAGATTCGGCAATGATTTTCTCAATTTCTTGAGCCTGCGCCTGAATATCCCTGTGCGCTCCCCCTCTTACCTCTGGGATGACACCATCAATGACATTCAATTTTTTCAAGTCATAGGAAGTAATTTTCATGGATTCTGCCGCTTCCTGGGCTAGGCCTGCATCCTTCCATAAAATAGAGGAAGCCCCTTCTGGGGAAATCACAGAATATGTGGAATTCTCGAGCATGAAAATACGATCTCCAATACCAAGGCCGAGCGCACCACCGCTACCACCTTCACCAATCACTATACATATTACAGGAACTGTGAGACCTGCCATTTCCATCAAGTTTCTGGCAATTGCTTCACTTTGGCCTCTTTCCTCTGCTGCTTTCCCAGGATAGGCACCCTTTGTGTCGATAAATGTAATGATCGGTCTCTTGAATTTATCTGCCTGTTTCATTAAGCGGAGAGCTTTTCTGTACCCTTCAGGATGAGGCATGCCGAAATTACGGCGTATATTTTCTTTTGTATCTTTACCCCTCTGATGACCAATCACGGTTACGGGGCGACCTTTGAATTTTGCAATTCCAGAGACGATTGCAGCATCGTCACCAAAATTACGGTCCCCGTGAAGCTCAAGAAAGTCTGTGAAAAGATATTCGATATAATCTAGCGTCGTTGGTCTCTCAGGGTGCCTTGCCATTTGCACACGATCCCATGGAGCCATTCGATCATACACATCTGTTTCAAGTCTTTCCAATCGCTTCTCTAACGTGACGATTTCGTCACTTAGATCCATTTCACTATTTTCAGTCAGTCGCTTTAAATCAGAGATTTTTTCTCTTAGTTCAATGACCGGTTTCTCGAATTCAAGTACGTGCTTCACGATTGGTCACCTCCCACATTATGAAGATCAAGAACCGTCGTTAGTGTCTTTTTCATGTCATGCCGGTGAATGACTTTGTCCAGTTGACCATGTTCCAGGAGGAATTCAGCTGTCTGAAAATCTTCTGGAAGCTTTTCACGAATCGTTTGTTCAATGATTCTCCGACCTGCAAATCCAATTAAAGCACCAGGCTCTGCAAAATTATAATCACCTAATGAGGCAAAACTTGCAGAAACACCGCCTGTTGTCGGATGGGTCATGACGGAAATGAAAAGACCTCCGTCTGCATGAAGACGCTGGAGAGCGACCGATGTTTTCCCCATTTGCATAAGGCTAAGCACACCTTCCTGCATTCTTGCACCGCCGGATGCTGTAAAAATGATAAATGGAAGATTCTCTTTTCTAGCATTTTCGATGGCGTTCGTAATTTTCTCACCTACCACCGATCCCATGCTTCCCATTCGGAAGCGGGCATCCATGACGGCCACAGCTGTCTCCATGTCATTCATTTTCGCCTTTCCAGTGACAACCGCTTCATTCAAGTCAGACTTTTGACGGTCCTTTTCCAATTTTTCTTCGTATTCCGGGAAATGCAATGGGTTGTTGGAAATCATATGTTTGTCCCATTCTACAAAGGATTCCTCATCAAATAAATGTTGGATACGTTCGTACGCACTTAGACGATGATGATGATCGCAATGAGGGCAAACATTCATGTTTCGATTTAATTCTTTTCTATAGAAGATTTTCTGGCAGTTTGGACATTTCTGCATCAAACCTTCAGGTACATCCTGCTTTGCTTCTTGGCTCGGGATGGATGCGTATCTTTTTTTCTTGCTGAAAAAGTCTCTTAGCAAGGTGATTCCTCCTTTGGGACAAAGCTTCCTTTCTTTACAATATACATAAATTCCAATTCGCAATATGACTCATTCTGTCGAATTAGATTCGACACTAAACGATACGATCATTGAAATAGACGTATAATTTTCATTGTATCTTCTTCTTCTTCCATGACGCTTACTAATTCTTCATACCATTCATCAGAATAGCTTACATCATGGAAGGTATGGGTAAATCCTGAGATGAATTGCCACATCGACAGAAGGAGAGGTTGATCACAAAGGCTGAACAAATATTCAAATACCTTTTGGTGCCTCTGAGTGTTGGAATGGCCGGATATGATTGATTTTAATGCGCTCATATCCTGGCGGGCTAAACTTCCGTTCAACAAAAGCAGTACTTCTTTTTCTATCATTTGTTTAGCAGTCATCAATTCACTCTTGGTCCTTGATTCGTTAAGTAAGAAGTTGGAAAGCAGCTCGACCATATGGTAAGGACGATATGCTCTCATATAGGTGCCTTCGCCTCTTCTTGTTTCAATCAATCCTAAGAGCTCCATCGCCCGAAAGGCTTCCCGGATTGAGGATCTGCCTACATTCAGTTGTTCACTTAACTCTCGTTCTGAAGGGAGCTTATCTCCAGGCTTTAACCGATGCTCTTCAATGTAGGATTTCAACTGTTGAAGAACACCTTCATAAACTTTTCCTCGCTGCTCCTGGGCCACGTTACACGGACACCTCTTTTCATCTCTAACCACAATCATTTTATGTAGAAGGAGAAACCAAAAAGGCTTCTCCCTCTCATATCAATCTTCATCAATTAATGTCAGTTGTCTTGTTTTTTCTGCAACTTCCTCTGGGTCTACATGATGGCGGGCTACCCCGGACTCCATCGCCGCTTTCGCTACGCTTGCAGCAACAGCTGGGGCCACTCGTGAATCGAATGGTGCAGGAATGACATAGTCCTCACTCAATTCATCCTCGCTTACTAAGGAGGCAATGGCTTCAGCTGCAGCAATCTTCATCTTTTCATTAATTCTAGTCGCTCTTACATCCAACGCACCACGGAAGATGCCGGGGAATGCCAGCACATTATTTACCTGATTAGGAAAGTCTGAACGACCTGTCCCGATGACACGCGCTCCGGCTTCTTTTGCATCCTCAGGCATAATTTCAGGTTCAGGATTTGCCATGGCAAAAATGATAGAATCATCATTCATTTTAGATACGGTCTCTTTGGAAAGCAATCCACCAACGGATACACCAATAAACACATCCGCACCTTCCATGACCTCTTCAAGATTCCCTTCTGTCCGGTCTTTATTCGTAATCTTAGCAATTTCATCTTTCACATCGTTCATTCCGTAGTCGCGTCCTTCAAAGATAGCTCCTTTGGAATCACACATGATGATGTCACGGACACCGAAGTGATAGAGCAATTTAATAATAGCAATTCCAGCAGCTCCAGCGCCGTTTGCCACCACTTTAATTTCCGAGAAGGTTTTCCCGGTTATTTTTAATGCATTCATTAATCCTGCTACTGTAACGATTGCCGTACCATGTTGGTCGTCATGGAAAATCGGGATATTCGTCTCTTTCTTCAGTCGATCTTCGATGATGAAGCAGTTGGGTGCTGCGATATCTTCCAGGTTCACACCGCCGAAAGTAGGTTCCATCAATTTTACTGTCTGCACGATCTGATCAATATCACGTGTGTTCAAACAAATAGGGAATGCATCTACTCCTGCAAAACTCTTGAATAAAGCAGCTTTACCTTCCATGACTGGCAAAGCAGCCTCAGGGCCAATATTCCCGAGTCCAAGAACAGCCGATCCATCACTGACGACGGCTACCATATTGCCCTTCATTGTATAATCGTACACCGTATCCTTGTGATCATAAATTTCTTTACAAGGTTCTGCCACCCCAGGGGAATAAGCAAGGCTCAAGTCTCTAGCATTCCTCACAGGAACCTTAGAATGGGTTTCGAGTTTCCCTTTATTAACACGGTGTATGTGCAAAGCTTCATCTCTTAAATTCGACACGACGACACTCTCCTTTTAAACTTATAGTGAACCGACCCTGGTGGTCTGACCACCATTAACCTCTTAATTATAACAGATGAATATAGAGTGTAAAGAAATACAAAAATCCGGACTGAGCTTTTATTACCCGGCCCCATCTTTCACAGGTCTGACTGCTACGGATGACTCTCCGAAAAATTCATTCAATTTACCCATCGAAACATCATTCACCTCAAGACAATAGGTTTCATCCAGTTTATAAGTCACTCGGTCTTCAGATCGAAAAATGAAGATTGGTGTATTACCCGGGAAATATTCAGCAAGCTTTTTTAATTTTTCTATGGAATAGTGTTCATGTTCTTCTGTCACCTTAATAAACAAGCGTTGCTTTTTTTCACCTTGGAATTCATCCATACCTAAAGGATCTGCATGGTTAATGATCAATTGTTTCTGCCCTTTTCTCTCATCAACTTTCCCTTGCAAGTGCACGAGCATTTGTTCTTTCACCCATACTTTTATATTCCTATAAGTTTCCGGAAAAAGGACGGCATCCATCTCAGCGGTTTCATCACTAATCGTCAAAAATGCCATAGGATCGCCTCGTTTTGTCCGTATTTCACGAAGGCCATCAATTACAACAGCAACCTCCACTTGTTTCTTGGTAAAACGGTGAGCCTCTCGAAGGGGAAGAACCCCCTTCTCATCGAGGTCTTTCCGTTGGTGTCCCAATGGATGTTGAGACATATAGGTGCCCAACACCTCTTTTTCCATCGACAAACGCTTTAAAGGAGGGAATGGTTCCACTTCCACCATTTCCATATCCAATTCATTGCCGAAAAATCCCGGTTGATCTTGAAACTCCTTAAAAAGTTCCCCCTGCTCTAAAGCTTGATCAATGCTCGCAAGAACACTCGCTCTATTTTGATGCAGGTCGTCGAAGGCACCAGCAAGAACAAGGGCTTCAATTACTTTTCTTGAAACAATCTTTCCGTCCACACGCAAACAAAAGTCGTTGAGGTTTCGGAACGGTCCTTTTGTTCTCTCTTCAATGATAGCCTGGGCAGCTTGATAGCCGATCCCTTTGACAGCCGTCATTCCGATCCTGATTTCCCCTGCGTCATCATGGTTAAGCGCTTGACTTCTATTCACAGATGGAGCTTTAACTTTTACGTTCATATCCCTGGCTTCACGAATATACATCGTCATCTTTTCGTGATCACCAAGGTGGGCGTTCATTAACTCTGCCATAAAGTAAGAAGGATAATGAGCTTTCATGAATGCTAATCTGTAAGAGATCAAACTATAAGCAACCGCATGGCTCCTGTTAAATCCATAATTCGAGAACTTAACGATCCAATCAAACAATTGGTGAGCAATCGACTCAACATAGCCTTTCGTTTTACATCCTTGTACAAACGTCATCCGTTCCTTCTCTAGAACTCCAGCTTGCTTTTTACTCACTGCTCGTCTTAAAAGATCGGCTTCTCCCAATGAATATCCCGCCACACGACGAGCCACTTCCATGATTTGTTCTTGATACACCAACACTCCAAACGTATGGGCAAGAATCGGCTTCAAGTCAGGATGTGGATATTCAATATTTTCGCGTCCATGCTTTCTTTCAATATACAAAGGGATGTACTCCATCGGTCCTGGTCTGTAAAGAGCGTTGACTGCGACAACATCTTCAAAATGACTCGGTTTTAACCGTTGAAGTACATTTTTCATTCCTTGAGACTCCAGTTGAAAAACTCCATTGGTTCTTCCTTCTTTTAAGAGTTCAAAAGTTAGAGCGTCATCCAACGGAATATGACTGATTGAAAAGTCCTTTTGACGATATCGTTTTACTTTCCGTTCCATTCTTTCCAAGAAAGAGAGATTCCGGAGACCGAGAAAATCAATTTTAAGGAGCCCCACTTTTTCCAGGTCCCCCATGGCATACTGGGTTAAAGATACAGGTCCCTGACTTTTCAATAGAGCCGTATAGTTCACTAGTGGTTCTTCACTCAATACAACGCCTGCCGCATGGGTCGATACATGTCGCGGAAGCCCTTCAAGCTTCGTAGCCACCCGGAACAACAACTTTAAACGATCCGAGTTTCTAATGTACTCTTTCAGCTCCTCCGATTTCTTCACGACATCAACGAGTGACGAAGCGGTCGTCTTAGGCATTTGGTTAAGAATAAAGGAAGCATCACTTTCATCTATTTTCAATACCTTAAACAACTCTCTCAAAACACTCCTGGCTGCAAACGTACCAAATGTACAAATTTGTGCCACATGGTCACTCCCATATTTCTCAGCTACATAGGAGATCACTTCGTCCCTGCGATGGTCCGGAAAGTCAATATCTATATCCGGCATTGTTATTCTTTCAGGATTGAGAAACCGTTCGAATAACAAATGATACTCTAACGGATCAACCTGAGTGATCCCCAGCAAATAGGAGACGATGGACCCCGCGGCCGACCCACGCCCTAGCCCGGCGTGAATGCCGTTCTCCCTCGCATAACTGATGAAATCCCAAACGATCAAGAAATAATCGCTGAAACCCATAGAGGCTATGATGGACAATTCATGATTCAGTCTCTCCACAGCTTGTTGGCGATTCTTTTTGTCGTATTTATCTGGCAATGAGGATTCACAAAGCTGTCGCAAGTAATCATCCGAGCTTTTATTTTCCGGGGAAGGATAGGAAGGGAGCAATTGCCTGTTTAATTCTAAATCCACCTGGCACGCATTCACAATTTCTTCTGTTGCTGCAATGGATTCCGGCCACCATTCTCCAAAGAAATTCTCCATTTCTTCTTTAGATTTGAAATAGGAGTGGTGATCATTGTTTTCAGGGCTGTACCGTATTCCCTCGTCAATCGCACGCAGACATTGGAAAGCATCCGCATCCCCGCGATCCAAATAACGGACATCTCCAATGGCCACGACCTTCATTCCGTTTTTATCCACCCATTCTTTTAAAGGTGTATGTAAGTGTCGCTCTGACTGCAGATCACGATCCTGGATACTCAAGTATAAACGATTCTTACCCAAGAGATTTACCCAGCGATTCCTAGACTTCTCTATGCTGTCAGTCATACGATTAGAAATCGACTCAGCCCACGGAGAACTTGAGGTCAATTGGATAAAAATCAAACCTTCTTTGTACATGGTCAATTGCTCAAGCGTTAAGTTTTCTGTTTGAACTAATGTACTTATTTCTAGCAGGTTGTGATAACCCCTGGTAGTTTCCGCCAACAAAATCATCGGAAAGGAGAATGCTTGATCCACGACAGAGGTCTTTAGTCCAATGATTGGTTTAATCCCCTCATTTTTACATGCCTCATAAAATGAGACCGCTCCGCTCATTGTACCCTCATCAGTGAGGGCAACAGCACCAAACCCGGATGCTTTTGCTGTACGTACAAGGTCCTTGATCTTAATCGTACTATTCATCAAGCTGTACCCTGATTGCACATTCAAATGGGTAAACGTCATTTCGCACACCTTCTTTCATATAAATTATAGCTACTCTGGGGACTGGATGAAAGCCTTCTGCATAAAGAGAGGGGTGGAAGAATAATGGTTAGATAAGAGAGTATTTTCAGACAGCGAAAAGAGGGACAAGATGGAAGATCGTTTAGTCATATCCATGATTCAATGCTTCTTTATCGCGTTCGGGGTGATTGTAGGTGGAACCATTATCGGAAGTATAGGAAGTTTATTGACAGGGGAAGCCGCATTGACATCCATGTTTCGGATCGCAAAAGGCTTAAGGATTTGGGCTATTGTCGCAGCCATCGGCGGAACATTTGATGCCATAAGCAATTTTGAAAAAGGAATTTTTGATGGTTCCACTTTTGATATCTTCAAGCAGGTGATGATCATTATAGCCGCCATGGGTGGAGTAAAAACAGCCTTGCTTTTATTTGAATGGTTATTAGGTGATGAGGTGACGTAATGCACTTTCCTGCCTACCATAAAAACAAGGAATGGAGACGTTTTTTTGCAGGTCTTGTTTTAGGAGCGATTATCGGTTATACCTTTTTCATTTACGTGCATGGCCAATTACAGCAAAAATACACAGAAGAACATATAGAAATGACCGCCCAATTAAGTGAGTGGGAAACCAAATATGAAGCTCTCCTAAACAATCAGAATCAAAAATCTGAAGGCAAGCCCATGAGTGTCAAAGAAATAAGCGTTGCGTTTACGAATGCCAAAAAACTAGAGGTTGACCTGTTAACTCAGCATCAGCTGAATGCTTTAGTCAAAGATCAACTGGTAACTGTATCGGGTAAGGATGTCTCCATCGTTGCTGATCAAGTGGATCTCATCATCTCGACGATCGAAAACAAAAACTATGTGGTCGATGATTTCACTTATGAGTTGAAAGTAACGAAATTAATTGTTAGTGAAACCATGACCCTGCACCTCGAAATTAAATTAAAAAGATAGAAATCCGAGCAGGCTTAGTCCGCCTGCTCTTTTTTATACTTCAGACATACAGCTTCAAGTTCTTTTGCGATTTCAGCGGTTTCGTCCCATGAAGAAGCAGAAGCACCTGAAGCCATCGGGTGACCTCCTCCATTATGGTTGGCTGCGATCCCATTAATCACCGGACCTTTCGAACGTAAACGGACACGGATGGTATCTTCTTCCTCCACGAAAAATGCCCATGCCAGCATCCCTTCTATGTCTCCCAGCAAACCTACGAGCTGACTCGTTTCTGACGGTGAAACGTTAAACTGATCCAACGTTTTACGATCCAGACGGATGGTTGAATAGCCAGCATCATGAACGGTGAAATTTTGTAAAACATATCCTTTCAGCTTGGCGACATGAACAGGCGTCTTATACATTTCGTTGTATAATGATGGTCGATCGAACTCAAAATTCACAAGGTCAGCTGCATAAGACAGCGTCTGTTTCGTCGTACTTGGAAAGAGGAACCGCCCCGTATCCCCTACAATTCCTGCGTAAAGAAGTCGAGCTGCCTCATCAGTAAGGACCAACCCTTCCTCTGCGTACTCAGAGTACAATTGATAGATCATTTCAGAAGTGGAGCTTGCTGTTGTGTCCACCCACTGGATATCTCCATAAGCATCTACTTCCGGGTGGTGATCGATTTTTATTAATAAGTCTCCCTGATTATAGCGCTGATCATCGATGCGAGCCTGATTTGCGGTATCACACACGATTGTAAGAGCTCCTTTAAAGGCTCCATCAGGAACTTCATCCATCGAAGCAAGAAACTCCAAAGACGATTCAGCTGCGCCGGTGATAAATACTTGTTTTTGTGGAAAAGTGGCTTGGATCAATGTTGCTAAACCAGCCTGCGATCCATAGGCATCCGGATCTGGACGCACATGACGATGGATGATGATCACTTCGTAATCTTTAATAGCTTTTATAATGGCCTTCTTACTCATAAAAAGGTCCTCCTCTTTTGTTTTCCGTGTCATTTAATCGTAGAATTCTTTGTACAGGTAGCCTTTTCCGTAGAAACAAGCTACAATAAAAGGGAAAATTAAACGCAGGAGTCGATCAAATGATTATTTTTCCGATCCTTATATTAGTCTCTTTTGTGCTCTACATTTACTACAAGGTGATGATTGTCCGTTCCAATGATCCACTTACTCAAGAATACTTAAATAGTAAATCCAAGCTTTTCCTTGGAAGTTTCATTTTCTTTTTTGGAATTAACCAGTATGTATTCTATCAAACGAAACTTTCACTTTTTGTAGGCCTTGTATTCATTGCGCTTGGTATTTTCCAAGCTCGTTTGGGATGGAAAGCAAGCAAGCACTACCAAGCAGAGTTTCAAAAACACCGGACAAGCCCTCAATCATGAAGTCTAAGAAAAAGTCGCTGTTGTTCAGCGACTTTTTTATCGGTCGATGAGCTGAGCCATGAGAAGAGCTTTCCCAACGATTGATTTCTCATGGTGAACCTCGATGTCTACTTTGGCAAATTTCCTACCTACCTCCAAAATTTGCGGACGCACTTCTATATCACTTTCGATTTGAACAGGTTTAATAAAATAGACAGAAATGTTTTCTACAACAAGATCGCCCTTTTTATACTTTCTTAATAATCGACTCGAGGCTTCTGTGATTAACGAAATAAAAACACCATAAGACATTGTTCCAAGTGGGTTCGTCATTTGGGGAGTTACTTTCGTTTGCCACACAGGGTTTGAGTCGTCTTCTGTAATAACCTCCATGCGATTTGTCGCCAGATCATCTATTGTTTCGCCTACCTGAGGCTGCCTCTGGATATGTTGCAAGGCTTTTAACACATCCTGACGGGAAATGATCCCTTGGAGTTTATGTGAAGGATCGACAACGGGCATCAACTCAATCCCTTCCCAAACCATGACATGGGCAGCGTTCGCAAGGGAGGTTTTGGCATGAACAGTCATCGGGTTTCGAGTCATGACTTTTTCAATCCGTGCCTCCTTATCTTTTCCAATCACATCTCTTGAAGTAACGATGCCAACTACACGATTCTGCTGATCTACAACCGGATAGCGGCTATGGCCTGTGGTTGTGTTAAATTCATGCCATCTGGCAACCGCATCTGATGCTTGAAGGAACTTTGAATCTTCATAAGAAGTATAAATATCATCGACAAGCACAATTTCTTTTTTAATTAATTGATCATAAATCGCTCGATTGATCATCGTTGCGACGGTAAATGTATCATAACTGGTAGAGATGACGGGGAGCTTCTTCTCGTCAGCCAGCTTTTTGACTGTCTCACTCGTATCGAATCCACCCGTAATTAAAACGGCTGCCCCTTCTTTCACAGCAAGCTCATGTGCATTTGTCCGGTTTCCCACTATAAGAAGAGAACCCGCTTCTGTATAACGCATCATCGCTTCAAGTTTCATCGCACCTATGACAAATTTACTTAGTGTTTTATAAAGACCTTCCCGTCCACCAAGTACTTGACCATCAACGACATTCACAATTTCAGCAAACGTCAATTTTTCTATGTTTTCTTTTTTCTTCTTTTCAATGCGGATGGTCCCGACCCGTTCCATCGTGCTGACAAGGTCTTGATTCTCCGCTTCTTTGATAGCCCTGTAGGCTGTACCTTCACTGACATTCAATGCTTTCGCTATTCTTCTGACAGATATTTTACTGCCGACCGACAGGGATTCTATATGTTCAAGGATCTGTTCGTGTTTTGTTGCCATACGCCCACCAAACTTTCTAACTGTACTAATCCAATTTCTTATAATTGTTATTATACAGTTGATACAGATGATCCGCAATTTCTTCCTGAAGTTTCAGAAAAAGCCGTTTGTCATAGAGTAGACAAACGGCTTTGAATATCCTGGTGTTAAAGCTCGATGGATTCTCCCGGCTTTAAAGCCTTCCCTTTACCTGGTTTCACTTCATGAGCAAAGGCATCCCCATCCTGGGCAATTAAATCAAAGGTGTTGTAGTGAACGGGAACAACCTGTTTCGCTTGGATCCATTCAGCAGCGACGAGCGCATCAGATGGTCCCATCGTAAAATTGTCTCCAATAGGGAGGAAAGCAAGATCAATATCGTTCCGTTCCCCAATCATCTTCATATCAGAGAACAATCCGGTATCTCCGGCATGGTAAATGGTCTTTCCATCAATCGTTAGTAATATACCTGTAGGCATTCCTGTGTACACGATCGTTCCATCTTCTTCTTGATAAGAAGAACCATGAAAAGCTTGGGTGAATTTCACATGTCCAAAGTCGAATTCATGACCTCCACCGATATACATAGGGTGAGCGTTCAGGCCTTTATTTCCAAGGTAAGTAGCTAACTCGAACGGAGCGATGACTTGAGCATCATTTCTTTTTGCAATCTCAAATGTGTCCCCAACGTGATCGTTGTGACCATGAGTAAGCAGAATCACATCTGCTTTTACTTGGTCAGCATCGAGATCTGTATTCCCGTTGTCCGAAATAAAAGGATCAAAAAGAATCGTCTTTCCATTGGCTTCAACTTTCACAACGGCATGACCATGATAAGAAACTTTCATCCATAACACTCCTTTTAAACATTGCTTATTTAATAATTACGCCAAGCTTGTTCATACTTCTGAATAAGATGTGGGTTGATCAGAGTATTGGGTTCCAACTTGACCACTTGGCCTTCTCCATTCAAGATTTCCCCATCTTCATCTTTTCCAAACACTGTCATAGATTGAAAAACTTCCTCTGTTAGAAATTCAGTTTCCACATTAAATTGGACCTCTTCAACCGCCAGTGGTTTCCGTGCAGCCAGAATAAATCCCCAATTTCCAAAGCTCGGAACATCCACATGAAAATTCTCAGTGTAAAGTCCCGTAGAGGCTACCGTTTTATCGATTGTCCAGTACACTTCTGTCGCAAAGAGAGGACTTGTCGCCTGGATCATCACTGCTCCTCCAGGGGATAGATGGTTTCTCACTAAAGAATAAAACTCCCGTGTATAGAGTTTGTTCAGACTTTCGTTATTCGGATCAGGGAGGTCGATAATAATCACATCATAGAATTGATCCGCATTCTCCAAAAATTTAAACGCATCTTTATTCAATACATGAACCCTCGGATCATCAAGAGCTCCTTTATTTACTTGCAGCAGATGAAAATTGGATCGTGCAAGGTTTGTGACTGCAGAATCAAGATCGACAAGCGTAATCTCTTTGATTTCCTCATACTTTAATAACTCTCTAGCCGCAATTCCATCTCCTCCCCCAAGGATAAGCACATGTTCATGTTTGTCAGAAAAAGCGACGGGAGGATGGACAAGTGTTTCATGATAGCGATGTTCATCTGTTGAACTGAACTGCAAGGATCCGTTTAAGAAAAGACGTGTGTCTCCCTGCTCCTTTGTAAGTACGATCCGTTGATAAGCACTCTCTTCCATATGAATGATCGGATCTTTATACAGCTTCTGTTCGAACGAGAAGGCCATTTCTTCACCGAAAAACAGCCCACCAATAAGAAGGACGCCAATGATAATGGCTCCTGTCAAATGGATGGAGAAAGTCTTAATTTCAGAGCGGAATAAATACAAGACTAAAACGGCAACGGCCAAATTGATACACGCCACAAAGAAGGCGCTTTTCACCATACCCATTTGCGGCCTGAGATAGAAAGCAAACAGCAGACCACCGATCAATCCACCTGCGTAGTCAGAAAACAGTACCCTCGCCGTGCTCCTGTTGAGCTCTACACCTATTTCATTTGCCTTTCTGATAAGAATAGGCAGCTCAAGACCGGTCAGTGCACCAATGGTGAATGTGACTAAATATAAGAACAGAGCATCCGTTCCTGAGGGAGCAAAAGCTGTCATCCCAAACATCGTGAAGCTGGAAAAGCCACCGATTAAGGCCACCATGAATTCAATCCAGATGAAGGTGACAATCAATTGCTTCATCACTCTCTCACTTATGCTCGCACCAATCCCCATCCCGGTAAGGAACAGGCTGATTGTCAATGTGTACTGTTTTACACCATCACCAAGAATATAAGATCCAAGAGCCCCAAATAACACTTCAAAAATAATCCCACAAATGGAAACAATGCCTGAGGCCCAGTATATAAAATGACTTTTTCTAATATTCGCTTCCACTTCGTTCACTCCACTTAAACTTGAATGTTAAAAAGCCACTATGAGAATGGATCATAGTGGCTTCTCTCAAATATTCCAAGGCCGTTATGTAATCGACGCACCGATAACAAAAGCTAAACCGATCGATACACCCATTGTAATGATTCCGACCGCTGTATTATTTTCCTTTAATTTCGTTTCTACAGAAAACTTGCGTGTGAACAATTCAAACAATAGGTAGGCAATCATTTGAAGTACAACCCCGTACGCTCCCCAAATCAACGTATCCCATACAGTGAAACTATGATAGATTGCGAATGACAGAACAATACATATGCCGATGATTTTTCCTGCAATTGACATCGCCACTGCCTGATTCCCTTGCTTTACCTCTTCCCAATCCTTATACTGCCTGGTTAACCATTCGAAGATAACCAATCCAATTACAACAATCACAATTGCCATTACAAAATAACCTAACGTAGCCAAAAATGGTTCCATAATGATAACCTCCTTTATTTTCCTGTACCAGGACCTCCACCACGATTCGATGACCCTCTCATAGAAGTGGTTCCACCTGAATTATAATTCCCGTACATCCCATATCCACCATAACAGTTCCCTGTTTGCTGACAATTGGCCCTTCGGCGCTCATACCAGTCATTAGATCCCAAAGAACGGTTAAGAATAGATCCTAAAAATAACCCACTAAAGAAACCGGGAGAATAATGATTTCTCACAAAATCATCTGATGCAAGTTCAATTGTAATGACCCCAGGTTCTTCCGTACTTTCCTGGAGGATCACAAAATGATCAGGATAAATGAGAGCTTGCTTATTTTCCTGCCTTTCACTTATTTCTTCAGGAGGAATAGCTGAGGTCAAAGAATCTGAGACCTCGGTTAACGACAATTCTTTTGTCATATAAATTCTAGAGATGCCCTGATCAGATCGGACTGTATCCAATAAGGGGAAATGATTCTGAATCAGCGATTCGATATCGTTTGTTTCTGAATTTTCTAACCCACTTAGTATCTCTGACCGATCAGGCTCTGAAGGTAGTTCTCCATATGTATCTTCGGTATAAGAACCGGACATCCCTCTTTGGTCATTCCCACCGAATACATTGAACAATAAGAAAAAGGCAATGATTCCTACGACTATGATCCCTGCATAATCTTTCAACACACATCCTCCTTCCACATAACAATCGCTCAGGTTACACTGAGCGCTAAAGCCGGATGTCAATAGTAAGGCAATCCATCCACGACTCGGAATTTGTTATTTTCCAGTCCATAAAACAGCCGTGCCTGACCACTAAGCCAGGCACGAATGTTAGACCAGAGATTACTCTTTGTTCATCTTTTTCTTCAGCGCTTCCAATTCACTGTCTACACTGCCTTTGTTATCCAAATCTTCAAATTCATCGTCTAAGGAGCGGGATTGTGAAGACATATCCTCACTCGTTTCAGCTTCTGCTTCATAGTGCATGACTTTTTCTTCCATACGTTCAAAACCTTGGCGTGACTGATCTCCGCCGATGTTCGACATGGTACGGTTCATTTTAGTACGTGTTTTCGCAGATTCGGCACGTGCTTTCAAGGAATCTTTCTTCAATTTCATTTCCTGATATTCCTTCTTCATTTCATCGAGCTTTTGACGAAGGTTATTCGCATCCTGTTGAGCACGCTCCCAGGAAGCCTTGAATTGATCTGCCTGATCCTGATGGTTCTTCTTATCTTCCAAGGCACGACGAGCCAAATCTTCATTTCCTGCTTCAATGGCTTTCTCTGCCTGCTGCATCCGCTTATCTACAAGAGCCTGAGAGTCATCGTATTTTCGTTTCAACATTTTCTCGTTAGCAATCTGCTTGGCTACCGCACTTTCAGCTTCACGGATGTCATTCTCCATATCACGCATGAATTGATCAAGCATTTTCACAGGGTCTTCTGCTTTATCCAACATAGCGTTTAACTCTGAACCTACGACTGTCTTTACACGATTAAAAAATTTAAACATTTTTCTTCCTCCTTATTTTGAACCTGCCAGGATTTTGATTTCATAGGCTTCTATGTCATACCCTACACTGACTTCTACTTCACTGCCCCATGATTCAAGGCTTAAATACGTCTCTTCATCTTCTGAGATATACTCCGCATATCGGGAGGTACGCCCATTAATGTTCGTACTTCTTCCTTCTCCCGTAACCCGCGCTTCTCCTTCTTCATCTTTGAAGAAGGTTTGGCCCTCATACTCAAGTTTCTCAGGGAAGGGCATGGATACAGGGAGTTTGACCGTCTCATACACCCCTAATTCCAGCTCATCATCCATTTCAGCTGCCAGCCACTTTGTTTGATTCCCTTCCAATAGCTGATAAGAGAACCACTCGTAACCTCCGTCACGATACGTAATTTTCCCAACAACTTCATAATCCACAAGATCGTATGTGACAATGTCCCCGACTTGGATATTCAATGGTGTTCGCTCTTTCACTTCTGGTGCCTGCTTCTCATTTTTCGAAAACAATCTAGAAAAGAAACCCAAATCTTCACCTCTCCTTCAACTGTGACCCTGTGTACCTGTATGTACGCAATAAGTTCTTAAAAGGTTTCACTTTTTTCTTTTTATTTTACGCATGATCTTAAGGAATCTCAAATCCTTGCTCATTTCATGTTTTTTTCATTTTTTTCTGGTCGTTAATCCTTTGTTTTTTCTGAAAAGAGCGTATAATCAGAAAATATCTTTTTACATAAGGAGTTGAATTGAATGAAAACATTAGAAAGAATAAGTCAATTTGCGGGCAGCACCTTCGCTATATGGGTCCTTCTTTTTGCGGCCTTATCTTTTTTTCTCCCAGGAGGATTTACATGGATCGCCCCATATATTGTTCCCTTATTAGGGATTATCATGTTTGGAATGGGATTGACTCTGTCTAAACAAGACTTCCATGAAGTTTTCAAACGACCGAAAGATGTAGCGATCGGTGTGGGAGCACAGTTTACGCTTATGCCGCTTCTCGCTTTTCTATTAGTCACAATCCTTCCCGTTTCACCAGAAGTAGCGGTCGGTGTCATTCTTGTGGGATGTTGTCCAGGAGGGACTTCTTCCAATGTTATGACGTATCTCTCCAAAGGCGATACCGCTCTTTCTGTTTCAATTACAGCTGTATCCACCCTGTTGGCCCCTCTCTTCACCCCGTTACTCGTTTTGGTGTTTGCTAGCCAGTGGCTTCCGGTTTCAGCAGGAGATCTTTTCGTCTCCATCGTTAAGGTCGTTCTTGTGCCGATTATTCTAGGTCTTATCGTGCAATCCATATTCAAGAAAAAAGTACAAGCGACAGTCAAAGCCCTGCCACTTATATCGGTTATTAGTATAGTAGCCATCGTCGCAGCAGTTGTAAGTGTCAATCAATCTCAAATTGCCGAGACAGGAGCAGCTATATTCGCAATCGTCGTCGTCCATAACCTCCTCGGTTATTTAGCAGGCTACGGTTTAGGAAAGTTGTTCAACATGGAGCCGGCAAAACAACGAGCCATTTCTATTGAGGTTGGTATGCAAAACTCCGGCCTTGGCGCATCTCTCGCAGCAGTTCACTTCAACCCGCTCGCTGCTGTACCCAGCGCTATTTTCAGTGTTTGGCACAACATCTCAGGCCCGATCCTTGCAACCATCTTTAGAAAACAGAAAGATGCAGACACAAAAGATACAAATAAGAACCATATCAAATCAGCCTAAAAGACTACAGTTAACAACCAATTATTCAACTAAAGCTCCCAATTGTGGAACTCAGTTTCGAAATGTTCTCGGGGGTCGTTGCCCAACATGAGCATCAGGGGTGGCCGGGAAGCTACTCGCTTTCCTGTGGGGGAGTGGCGAGCTTCCTCGGGCGGTCTGAAGCACTAAGGGATCTCGCCTATCTCCTTTTCCCACGGGAGTCTCGCAGATTCCCACCACCCCATTCAGATGTTTGTGAGATACGAACCCTTTACCAAGTTGGATTGTCTTCCGTTACACCGATTGTTAAAGCATAAAACGCTTTGTCTCAAGCTTTAGGGATTCAGATACCTATGCATGGAGTTGTATCCTAATCCTCTCATCAAGCTGAATAGCTGATTATTCGGGAAGTGGTTTCGAGACACTGATATAGCAAAGGGGCGGAGGGGAATGACGAGACTCCTGCGGGAAAAGAGTGCTTGGTGAGCCCCCCGCAAGGCGTCAGCCTGAGGAGGCTCATCGCGCTCCCGCGGAAAGCGAGTCATTCCCCTCCGCCCCACCCACTCAACATAAGTATCGAAATCAAATCTTCCACAATCCTGCTATATGGCGTAAGAATGGTTTAGGACTATGAAAAAAAGCGTGGACGTAAAGTCCTCGCTTTTTTAAATCATTATTTATTAAAAAGTTGCTTGGCATCTGTATATTCAAGACCTTGAGCTTCAGCGACCGCTTTGTAGGTCACATGTCCACCAAGCGTGTTTAGTCCCTTATAAAGCGCCCCATTTTCCTGACACGCCCTCACATACCCCTTATTCGCTAACTGAAGAGCGTAAGGAACGGTTACATTCGTTAAACCGATGGTGGACGTCCTTGGAACGGCACCCGGCATGTTTGCTACTGCATAGTGAAGCACCCCATGTTTTTCATAAGTAGGGTCATCATGAGTGGTGATTCGATCGGTCGTTTCGAAAATACCTCCCTGATCAATGGCTACATCCACAATGACAGATCCTTCTTTCATTGATTTGACCATATCTTCTGTAACAAGGCTTGGCGCTTTAGCTCCCGGAATAAGAACAGCTCCAATAACTAGATCAGACTCTTCCAAGGCCTCCTGAATATTAAGCGGGTTCGACATCAACGTGTTGATATCAGAACCAAAAATATCATCAAGCTGGCGCAGCCGTTCAGGGTTCAGGTCAATGATGGTGACATCCGCTCCGAGTCCCATGGCAATCTTAGCTGCATTTGTACCTACAACGCCTCCACCGATAACAGTGACTCTTCCGCGTCTTACACCCGGGATGCCTCCTAACAGAATTCCTTTTCCACCCTTTGATTTTTCCAGGTATTGAGCGCCGATTTGGGAAGCCATCCTTCCTGCTACTTCACTCATCGGTGTTAAAAGCGGTAATGATCCATTCGGTGATTGGACGGTCTCATATGCAATTGAAATTACTTTCTTATTCACGAGAGCCTTTGTCAATTCAGCTTCCGGCGCTAAGTGTAAATAAGTGAATAGGATTAAACCTTCATAAAAATAATCGTACTCTTCCGGAACAGGTTCTTTCACTTTCATGACCATTTCCTGACTCCATGCTTTCTGAGCTGACTCAACGATTGAAGCACCTGCTTCTTTGTATTGATCATCAGTGAATCCTGAGCCTAATCCTGCACCTGATTCTACAAACACTTCATGTCCTGCATTGGTTAAGCTGACCACTCCTGCAGGCGTCATTGCTATACGGTTCTCATTATTTTTCACTTCTTTTGGTACACCTATCTTCACCGCAACCCTACCTCCTTATGCTGTTTCTCGTAATGGGTCTCAAACAAAACAACTACTAACAAAAGAAAGCCCTTCCATTGTACCAAATCTTTTAAATGTGATGGAAATACTCCAGGATTGACCATTTCCACATCCATTACCGGTGTCTGTGTATAACGTCTAATCCTCCGGTGACTTCATAGATCGTACCCGTAATCATATCCGAGTCCTCTTCACATAAAAAAGCAATGGTTCGTGCCACATCTTCCCCTGTTCCTGGACGTCCTATTGGGGTTTCTTCATCTTTACTTTTTCTGCTCACCTCAATGCACGATTCCTTCCACTCTCCTGTTATGTTTCCCGGACATATCATATTTGATGTGATGCCATATTCTGCTTCTTCATAGGCAATGGTTTTAGTCAGGGATACAAGTCCAACTTTTGCTGCAGCAAAAGCAGAACGATAGATCCACCCTGAGGCAGATTGTGCACCTTGGAACCCATAATTAATGATCCTGCCGAAATTTTGCTTCCTCATATGAGGAATAGTGGCTTTCATAAGATAAAACACAGCATCAAGATTCCCTCGAATCATCGAGTTCCATTCCTCATCTGTGTAGTCCATCAGCTTTTTCCGTTCAAAAATATAAGGCCCTGCATTGTTGATTAGATAATCTACTCTTCCAAAGCGCTTCAGTGTACTTTCTGTAAGGCGATGGATGTCTTCTTTAACTGTCACATCAGCCTGTATGATTTGTATTCTGTCATGATCACCCGGGAAATCATCGAGTAAAGTGAGGGCTTTAGCTTCATCATTTCTATATGTAACGGTAATGGAATGATTTTGTTTCAACATGTGTTCGGCTACTTTCCTGCCAAGCCCCTTGGTCCCAGCTGTAATCAATGCATGTTTCATCTTCCCAAACCTCCTTAAGTCTCCATTTTCATTTACACTTGAGTCACCTTTCTGTACAATGATTGGGTCAGAAAGGACGTGAATGTGTTGAAAGCTTATGCACCACGGAAACGTGTGATTGAACAATATGGTTTAGAAGCTGTCCCTCCTGATCGACGGGGATACACCCTGGTACCGCTTTGCTTTCATTCAGATTGCCATAGCTGCCAACGCAGGTAACTTTCTTGTGCCCGCACTGGCTGTCTTGGAAGGTGGACTTTCCTTCTGGACAGGTGTCATCTCCACAAGCCTCGGGGCCCTCCTCGGCTTCTTACTTGTATCATTTTTATCCTTACCAGGTGCAAGACTCGGCATCCCGGCGCAATATGCATTACGTACCATTCTTGGAGTTAATGGGACACGTTTTTTATCCGCACCGATTCGAAGTCTCACTTCTCTTTATTGGTTCAGTGTACAAACCATTGGTGGTACATATGTCATCCAACAATTGATACTACGTTTAACAGGTATTGAACTCCCATTTTGGGTTTATTCTATTCCGCTTTCTATCCTCATGGTTACACTTGCAATTGTTGGTTTTGATGCGGTAAAACAAGCCATGAGCTATTTTTTACCTTTATTACTCATCGGTGAAGCAACGATCTTGTATGTTTACTTTACTACAAATCACACAACCGATTCACTGTTGATGCTTCAAATGGGAGGTTTGGAAGGGTCTTTCTCCTCCATGTTATTCTTTGCAAGCCTTGCTTTTGTGCAGTATGTATCAGGCGTAAGTGCATCAGCGGATATGACAAGGTATGCAAAAACCCCTTCTCATGGTTTTTATGGACTACTAATCGGAAATGGAATCGGCTTCTTTATAACAGCGGTCATCGGGTGTGCATCCGCCTATTTATTTCACGATATCAACCCATATGTATCATCCACTGACTTGACGAATTCTCCGCTTCTTATAGCGATCATTACTGCAACCGCCATCATTTCTATGGTCAGCATTAATGTCAGTAATGCTTACACAGGAGGGTTCAGCCTTTTGAATACCTTCCCCAAACTCTCTAGAGTTCAAGCGGCGGTTGCTTTCGGCTCAGTAGGTGTGTTCCTTAGTGGCTTCCCCGCCCTTGTAAATGAAGCAGAATCATTCATCTCTTTGCTTGGCGGTTTGATCATTCCAATTTCAGCTGTTATTTGTAGTGATTACCTTATTGTAAAGAGAAACCGATTGAACGAAGAAGATTTAATTCTTTTAACGAAGCCCCGTTATGTGAACTGCTTGGCTATGGGAGCAATAATGACAGGAAGCCTACTTTATTTCCTTCTTCCTGATGCATGGTCTCCAGGGTTCTTAACGTTCTTAGTCATCTTCACCATTTACCCATTTTTTATAAAAAGAAGATCATAGAAGTACCCAAGCAGCTTAAAGCTGCTGGGGCTTTTATTAACGTTTATCTTTTTTCTTATATCCTGATTGGTAACTTTCATTTATCGACTGCATGAGTTGTTGTTCCTTTTGCATTTCTTTTTCTTTTTCCATTGGATTCTTCGGTTTCTTCATGTGACCACCTCCCTGTTTAGTTTTCGAAAAATTGTTATAATTATGCATGAATTGCCCGACTATCCAACAAACTGGCATGATATAATAATGATATAGAAAAGAGAGGAGGCATCAAGCATGACTTTTGAATATAAGGATATTGTTGTGGCGGTCGACGGTTCTGTAACGGCAGAAGTGGCATTCAATAAAGCCATTGACATTGCGAACCGGAATGAGGCGAAACTGGTTTTAGCTCACGTGGTGGATACACGAGCCTTTGCGACCGTAGAAGCCTATGACCGTTCCCTTGCGATCCGCGCGGAACAATATGCGACCGAATTATTAAATGACTACCAGGAAAAAGCAAAAAAAAGCCGGTGTGAAAAATGTAGTGGTTGACATTGAATACGGTTCTCCAAAAGTAAAAATTGCTAAAGATGTCGCTCCGAAATATAATGCCGACCTAATCATCTGCGGTGCAACAGGATTGAATGCAATGGAACGTTTCTTTATCGGGAGTGTGTCCGAGCACATCACAAGATACGCTACTTGCGATGTACTTGTTGTCCGACCGGATGACACAGAAGAAAGCCAAGACAAATAAAAGAGCCCTGGTCAGGGCTCTTTTATTTGTCTTTATTCAGTTCTCCAACAACGTGTGGAAGTTCAGGAAGAATTAATTGATCCATCGCTAGTTTGACAGCACCGGAAGAACCCGGGGTAGAGAAAACAGCCGTTCGTCCAGATACACCTGCTATGGCGCGGGATAAAATTGCCGCTGATCCGATATCCTCTTTGTAGCTAAGCATTCTGAAGATTTCTCCAAAACCAGGCATCTCTTTATCCAGCATTTTTTTTAATCACTTCGATCGTTACATCCCTTTTGGCCACCCCAGTCCCTCCGTTTAGTAAGACTGCATCAATATCAGGGTGGTCCACACCTTGCTTCACATAGTCATGAATTTGACTTTGTTCATCTTTAACAATATGGTATGCCCCGACCGTGTGTCCCTCCTTCGTAAGCTTATCAATCATCAGCTTACCACTTTTATCCGTTTCTTCTGTACGGGTGTCGCTTACTGTGAGCACAAGACAGGAAATCGAATCCCTAGCGCTTGTTTTATGTTCTTCAACAGCCAATCAAGACGCTCCTTCCTTGTTCATAAGGTGACGATATTGATAAAACTTCATAGCGAACTCTGTCACTTGTTTTGTTAAATGATAGTTTGAATAAGCACCTATTGCGATACTGATGAATGGCAGACCTTGAACGAGCTTTTTTCTGAACATGAGGATGAATAAGGATTTGAAACATTGTTTCATCGGTTGTTCCATCCAACCTTCATCAGTCAATTGATCCTCTCCTGCAAAGATAAAAGGGTGTTCTTTCTTTTTCACTTCTTCAATTAACTCATTCCAAGCACTTGCTTTCAGTCTTTTCGGCAAGGTAGCAGCATGAAAAACTTTGAGGGAGATCATCATTTCGTAAGGGTGGTTCATCTCATGGCCAAATGTTAGACCAATCAGCTGAATGGCTCTTATGTTCATTAACATCATCAAAGGATAATCCATCCCTAAGAAAAGCCAGCCCCCGGCCCCTGTCAAGCCACCCTGGGCAAAAGAATAAAGCCGCCCGCGAGCCATCTGCTGCTCGGCTATGTAGGTCAACTGTTCCACGGTCAGCTCTTTCTCCATATCTTCGATTTTTTCAATCTGATTGGAAAAAATCCTCCCCACTGTTAAGATTCGTTCTCTGGCCTCATATTGATAAGAAGTTCCTTGCAAAAAAGCATGGGTATGGAAAAACCAGGCATCTAATTTTGAGAAAAATGCTTTTTTCACCTGAGGATCTACATTCATCATACTTTGTTGAACCCAATGATCATAAACCATCTCAAAATCATTCGGCTGATACTGTTGGTATTGCTCTAACCATGTCTTTAATTCCGTACGAATTCGTTGGTGTGACAAAGCGCTCCCTCCTCGTCTTTGTTCCTTACCATATATTGTAGACTGAAAGCTCAAAAAAAAGCAATCGCACCCAGGTGCGATTGCTTTTCCTATTATAGTCCTTTTTCAACGGTGTCACGAGCAATCATGACTTCTTCGTTTGTCGGAATAATCATGACCTTAACAGGGGAGTGAGGGTAGTTTACAAATGCTTCTTTTCCACGAACTTTGTTAAGAGCAGGGTCCCAGTACACACCCATGAACTCAAGTCCTTTCAAGACACGCTCACGCATCGTAACACTGTTTTCACCTACACCAGCTGTGAAGATAATTCCATCGATGCCGTGCATACGCGCAGCGTAAGAACCGATATATTTGTGAATACGAGCGGAAAAGACTTCAAGAGCGAGCTCCGCACGCTCGTCCCCATCTTCTGCACGCTTTTCGATATCTCTCAAGTCACTGGAGAAACCAGAAAGTGCAAGCATACCACTTTCTTTGTTCAAGACATTCATGACTTCATTCGCTGTTTTACCTGTCTTCTCCATGATGAATGGAATCAATGCAGGGTCGATGTTACCAGAGCGCGTCCCCATGGTAACCCCAGCAAGTGGTGTGAAGCCCATAGATGTGTCAATGGACTTGCCGCCTTCGATGGCTGCAATACTTGCACCATTTCCTAGGTGGCAGGAAAGAAGTCGAAGCTCTTCCACTGGGCGTCCCAACATCTCAGCAGCACGTTCTGAAACATACTTGTGGGAAGTACCATGGAAACCATACTTACGGATGCCATAGTCTTCATAATACTCATATGGCAGGCTGTACAGGTAAGACTGTTCCGGCATGGACTGGTGGAATGCCGTATCAAATACAGCTACGTGAGGTACATTCGGAAGCACTTCACGGAAAGCGTTGATTCCAGTCAAGTTAGCAGGGTTATGCAATGGAGCCAAGTCGGATACTTCCTCGATTTCTTGGATGACTTCATCCGTGATGAGTACAGATTCGCTGAAACGCTCGCCTCCGTGAACGACACGGTGACCCACACCATTGATTTCATCAAGAGAGTCGATGATTCCATTAGCAGTCAATTTATCAAGAAGCATTTTTACAGCTTCTCCATGATCAGGGATATCTGTTACGGTTTCATCTTTTTCATCATTTACTTCAATTGTAAATACAGCATCATTCAAGCCGATACGCTCTACTAGACCTTTGGTAATTACAGTTTCTTCAGGCATTTCAATCAGTTGGAATTTCAGTGATGAACTACCTGCGTTTATAGCAAGAATTTTATTACTCAACGTTGCTCATCCCCTTAAAAATATAGGTTCGTAATTTTCTACCACTACTATTTAATCACCCGTTATCATCGATTTCAAGGTCGCTGAGCTATGATAACGTTTACTTGTTATATTCGTTATTTTCTCACAATTGCGTCCTTTTATATTCATCAAACCATTGGTTCATTTGAGCAAGGATATCCGCCATTCCGTTCGGATTCTTAAAGGAAGGAAGCTTGGCCAACAATGCTTGCTTCGGCGCCTTCGTTTCTTGACCTTTTTTTTGTAAAATCAAAATGCTCTTTCCATGTTTTTCATCTTTAAATAAGCTATCGGAAAGCTGAAGCATTCCCACGATGTGAGCATGCTCACGTAAGAATTCATTCAGCGCCTTAGACTGCTCACTCTCAAAAAGGAAATTCGGCACGATGAACATGAGGAAGCCGCCTTCTTTTGTATAATTCAACCCCTGCTCAATAAACAGGTGGTGAGCATAGGACAAGCCCTCGTCCGCTTTAAGCTTATATCTTGCTGCTTGAGCGTCATCCGGATAATATCCGACAGGAAGATCAGCCAGTACAAAGTCGACAGGCTCCATTAAGAACGGAGCCAGGCTGTCCTGGTGGAAGAATTCAATTTCATTTTTTTGCAAGTTGGCATTCGCAACGGCAAGCTGAATAAGTGTAGGGTCTACTTCACTGGCATATGCTTGCAGCGACATATCCAGCTGGTTCATAACGGATGTCATTAAATTTGCGCTTCCAGAAGCTGGATCAAAGAGTTTCAAGCTTTCTTTTCCTTCGAACAATTTAGAAGCCAGATAACCCATGAACATGGCCACAGAGTCTGGTGTGATCAAATGCTGCTGCTGAGTGGCACCTTTCATTCCTTTTAGAATGGCAAGTTGAACCGCTTTTCGTATTTCTTCTTTTTCGAACTCTTCTTTTTTCACTTTCAGCAGTTCGTTCGTAAGAAAGGTTTGCAAAGAATCGCCCATATCATCAAAAGGTTGTCCATTGAACAGGACATCCATTGTTTCTGCAATCGCTTCTAAATAGGTGATATTCAAGTCTTCGGATATGACCGTTGAAGTATCATCGATCCATTGAAATAGTTTTTCCACTTGTTCCTGCTTCATAATCATTCTCCTTAAAATAGAATCTTGCTTCCATACTTAATGAAATTTATAGGACCAACTCAAAAGAAATTGGCGCAGCTGTTTGAAGCAAACATGATGCGCCAACCTTCATTTACGTTTTCATCTATCTCCACCATATCGAATTCCACCCTTCAATTCAACAATGTTAAACTTTCCCGATTTGTTTGAAAATTGTGTGCGGTTTCAAGAATGAAATGATAAAATGACATCAAGCTATACATAAAAGGAGGATGCTTGATGAACGACCAACGAAGAAATTTATACTTTTTTTATCAACAAACCGAAGAACTAAATGATAAATTGGAATCCTTATTCCAACTCGCACGCGACAATGATTTTCACATTGTCGAAGATTCCACAGATGCTAACATCATCATCGCTGTAGGCGGCGATGGCACCTTCTTGCAGGCTGTCCGCAAAACGGGCTTCCGACAGGACTGTCTATATGTAGGGATTCGAACCGGTCATGAAGCAGGGCTATACTGCGATTTCGACATCGATGATCATGATGAAATGATTGATGCGATGAAGAATTCTGAAGTTGAAGTACGCCGCTTCCCAGTCATTGAAACAACAATTAATGACGAATCCACATTCATGTGTTTGAATGAATGCAGCGTCCGATCCACGTTGATCAAGTCAATCGTCATTGATGTCCACATTGATGACTTGCATTTTGAAACCTTCCGTGGAGACGGCTTAATTATTGCCACCCCTACTGGGAGCACCGCATACAATAAATCCATTAACGGTGCGGTCGTAGATCCGAAGCTTCCGTGCTTCCAAATTAGTGAGCTTGCTTCTCTTAACAATAACCGCTACCGCACACTCGGCTCTTCCTTTATTTTAAGCGGGGAACGGTCTCTCAAGCTCAAAGTCCGCCAAGATGGGAATGATTATCCGATTATTGGCATGGATAACGAGGCATTCTCCGTTCGTAACATTCGTGACGTCACGATCAACCTCAGTGAGAACGTTATTAAGACTGTCAAGCTTAAAAATAATACGTATTGGGACCGCGTGAAACGTACGTTTCTTTAATATCGACTAACACCTGAAAAGGAACTTCCGAGGCATCGGAAGTTCCTTTTATGTTTTAAATATATCTGCTATTACTAAAGATCTCCATTGTGAAATACTCAGTTCCGAGACTTTTGTTTAGTGGATGGCGGCTCTCGAAACCACCTTCTGAATAAAAAGCTTTCATTTATAAGGGAGCTGGAAGAATTTAAACGTCCAAGCTCAGTAGTACCTGTTGAGCGCGTGATATAGAGCGCTTTCCATCGATAGATCAGCCGTCAGGAGCGTTGGTAGACAATTTCTTCATCAACGACGGTCATAGTAACAGTTGCGTCTGCGAGTTCATGAGATTTCAAAGCAAAAAGGTCTCTATCTAACACGGTAAAATCAGCAAGAAATCCTTCCTGAATCATCCCCTGTTCGTTCTCCTTGTAAATGGCTTGAGCACTCCCTTTCGTATAAAGGGAAATGGCTTCATAAACGGTCAGCTTCTCTTCTGCCTGATAGACAGCGTGATCATAGGAGGCCCTTCTGTCTACAGCTGCTCGGATACCCAGCAAAGGGTTAATTTCTTCTATAGGAGCATCCGATCCTCCAGCACATTTAATTCCCGCATCAAGCAGCGTTTTCCATGAATAGGAATTCTTTAACCTTAAGTTTCCCAGGCGTTCTATGACCCACGGAAAGTCAGAAGCAACGAAGGTTGGTTGAATATCCAAAACGATATTTAAGCGCTGCAACTGATGGATTAACGCAGGGCTTAGGATTTGCGCATGAATGATACGATCACGTTCCCCATTTTTAAGAGGATTAGACGCAATGGCATTCGCCACCGCTTCAACAGCTCCGTCACCAATGGCGTGTACAGCAACCGGCATATCCCTTTTTCTTGCTTCTTTTACAAGGTGATCAAGCTCTTCAGTAGTGTGAATGGCCACACCATGGTTTTCCGGATCATCTGCATACGCATCTTTTAACCATGCCGTCCTTCCGCCTAATGCTCCATCAGAGAAAATTTTCAAAGCTCCTAATTCCACGAAGTCCGTCCCTTTTTTAAACCCTAGTTTTTCTTGATCTACCTGTTCAATGACACCGTGATGGATCAAAAGATGGGCACGGAATTTAGTTTCCTTACCGTCAATAACATTCAGGAACGCATCGTACGTTTTTCTAAAACCCCCATAATAATTTAAATCTTCACTATGGCCGCCTACGAGCCCAAAAGAATGCATATCTTTAACAGCTAAATCCGTAGCTTTTCTTAGATACTCAGGCGTCACTTCAGGCATGGCCCCTTTAATAAGTTCCTGCGCCTGATCATGAAAGTACCCAGTCGCCTCACCATGACCATCCCTTACAATCACGCCTCCCTGAGGGTCTTTGGTGTCTCTCTTAATTCCAGCCATGGTCATCGCTTTTGTGTTGGCTAATAAAGCATGTCGGCACACCCTTGTCAGCATCATAGGATGTTCGGAAGAAATTTCATCAAGCTCATCTTTATGTATGATGCGTTTTTCTTCCCATTGATTTTCATTCCAACCATCCCCAATGATCCATTCTCCAGGTGGCAGTTGTTCTGCGTGCTGTTGTAAAGCCTGTTTCACTTCTTCTGCAGATTTCATAAATGAAAGGTCAAGCCTCATCAGACGTTCCCCGTGGCCAATGATGTGTAAATGACTATCCGTGAATCCCGGGTACATGACAGCCCCTTTTAGGTCGTGTTCTTCTTTGATTTGATCTTTGTAGGTTTGATATAAAAGCTGTGTATCGCCAACTGCTTTCACCTTTCCCTTGGAAGTCACGACCGCTTCCACCCATTCTCCTTCTTTTTTCATCGTATATATTTTTCCACCATACCAGAGCTTCACTTTTAACACTCCTTCTTTCTTCCTTTTATCTATACCATAATCGATATGTGGCCAGAAATGAAGTACAAGCTACTAAACGAACAAATGTGAGTGTCTGTGCTAAGGCATCGAGATGTTAAAGTTCTATCTGATTAAATCACAGTGTAAGGTTTCATTATTTCCTGGACAATAAAAAATCTCTGGCCTTAGAGACCAGAGATTATATAATCTACAGTAAATCATCGAATTCTTCGTCTTTTTGACCCGATTGACGATCAGGGGAGACTTCAATGATATAGGAATCTTCCAATGCTTTTTCAATATCTTCGGTGAAATCTGAATTGGATTCATAATAATTGGCATTTTTTCTTGTCGGCTTGGTCTTAGGTGCTTTTGGCACAAATACTGTACAACAATCTTCAAAAGGGCGTATAGAAATCTCATACGTTCCAATTTTTCTTGATATATCGATAATCTCTATTTTGTCCATTGAAACAAGCGGCCTGATAATCGGGTAATTGGTTACTTCATTAATGGTATTCATGCTCTCCATCGTCTGACTGGCTACTTGTCCTAGGCTTTCGCCGGTAGTGATGGAAAGAAGTTCATTCTTAGCAGCCACTTGCTCACTGATCCTCATCATCATTCGGCGCATGATTGTCATACTGTAACCTTCTGGCATTTCACGGTGAATCTTCTGCTGAATTTCTGTGAATGGAATGACATGAATCTTCACTTTGGAACCAAAGTTGGATAAGGCCTGGGCGAGATCGATGACTTTTTGTTTCGCCCGTTCGCTTGTGTATGGAGGCGAATGAAAATGAATCGCTTCAATTTCAACTCCGCGCTTCATAGTCAAATAACCGGCGACAGGACTGTCGATTCCACCTGAAAGCATCAACAAACTCTTTCCTGTGGTACCGACAGGCAATCCACCCGCTCCTGGGTAATCTTGTGCGGTCACATAACACCCTTCATGACGGACCTCTACTTTTATTTCTACATCAGGATTGTGTACATCAACCTTTGTATCTTCCGTTTGACGAAGGATATGTCCACCTAATAAAGGGTTGATCTCCTGGGAAGCGATAGGAAAAGTTTTGTCGGTCCGCTTTGATGATATTTTGAATGTGTGGGCATTCCTTGCATCATGAAAGGCCAGCATCGCAGCATCTTTCATTTGCTCTTCTTCTTTATCCACTTTTACAGCGAAACTGAGACTGTGAATACCAAAGACTTCCTGGCATTCTTTCATTACTTCGTGAGGGTCCTCTCCATTCAGCAGGACGAACATGCGCCCTTGTGTTTTTTTTATATCGTTGTATTTGGATATTTTCTCAGCTTTATGGCGATATTACTTTGCAGTTTTTGTTCAAAAGCCCGTCTATTTTTCCCTTTCAACGCCATTTCACCATATCGAATCATAATCCGGTCAAAATTCATTATGCTCACCCCATCGTCGCTTGTAAGTTTTCAATAGTTTGATCTAATTTTTTCAGGAACAAATCAATCTCATCGATTTCATTTATTGTAGAAAGACTGACACGCAAGGCAGAAGTCGTCCGCTCATAGTCTAAGTTACATGCCTTGAGTACAGCGCTCACGTCCGGCTGTTTGGAAGAACAGGCAGACTTGGTTGAGATGAATATTCCTTCTTCCCCAAGAGCGTGAATAACAACTTCAGGTTTATATCCTGGAACGGAAAAATTCATTATATGGGGAGCCCCGTTCTCGGGTGAATTAATTTTACAATAATCTCGAAGCATAAGCCCTTCCCATAACTTGGTTCTCATTTCACTTAAGTGTTTCACTTTTTGTGCGCGATTCTCGTGAAGCAGTCGAAGAGCTTTTACAAATGATACCGTTCCAGGTAGATTTTCTGTTCCTGCTCTGACTTCTCCTTCCTAGCTTCCTCCATGCAATAAGGGAAAAATTCGCACATGCTTTTGCATGAGTAGAGCTCCAGTCCCTTTCAATCCATGAATCTTATGACCAGAAAGGGTGCAAAGATCAATGCCCCAATCTTTCACAAAAAACTCTATTTTCCCTAACCCTTGAACATGATCAACATGAAAGAACACCTTAGGGAAAGCCTTGAGTAATTCCCCGATTTCTCGCACGGGTTGAACGGTACCAAGCTCATTATTTACACTCATCACACTGACAAGGATCGTATCTTCTCTTAATGCTTGCTTAATATCTTCAGGATTAACTTTCCCGTTCTGATCAACATTTATATAAGTGACTTCAAAACCCAATGTTTCCAGTGCCTTGAATGCTTCCATCACAGAAGGGTGTTCAATCGCAGTTGTAATCAAATGTTTCCCTCTGGATTGATGTTGAAGCGCAACCCCTTTAATGGCCATATTATTCCCTTCCGTACCCCCGGATGTGAAAACCACTTCCTGAGGATGGACGTTTAATAGCTGGGCCGCTTGTTTCCTCGATCGATCCAATAAGCGTTCAGCTTCACTCCCGAAAGCATGAACGGAAGATGGGTTGGCAAAATATTGGTCTGCGACCTTTTTAAAACTCTCCAACACTTCGAAGTGCGGATGAGTTGTGGCACTATTATCTAGGTAAATCATGGGCTCTGACTCCTTTATTTTCGAATTGCAGCTCATTATTTTATCATAACACGAAGCCAAAGGAAACACCTGGTTTAGGAACAATAAAAGAGCATCTGCCATAAGCAGATGCTCTTCATCCTAACTATTGTCCGTATCATTTAATTCAAGAGATTCAAGGAGGGTATCGATACTCAGTTTTCCATCTTCACGAACATCGTGGACCCAGTCTTTTGTCAAAGTTTTTTCTCCAATGATTGTTCGAGTAGCATTTTCAACTCCTTGGTTTCTTTCAAAAAAATCAGCGGTTGATTGATCATTCAAGTTTTTGCCCATTGTCATGGAACGAGTAAAACCATGTTCCCCGCTTTCTAACACGTTGGTATCTGAAGTTAGAATAAAAACGGTAAGAACACTTGCCCATATTAGAACTGTTCCTGAAATTAATCCGATGATGATTCTTTTATTCAAATGAAACACTTCCTAAACTAGGACTTCTTCCTCTTTGTCAATTTTGGACAGTGCAGCTGGGTCCACTTCTTTAATGGCTTCTGTAGCAAGAGTCAGTGCTTGATCATAGTGATAAGACCTGAATTTCTCCTCTGCTTCAAGAAGTTTCGCTGCTAAGATTGGATATTTGCTTCTATAACGATTGCCGCATTGAATGACACGTTCTGCAAGCTGAGCTGTTTCCATTACCTTTTCAGCATCTCGACTTAACTGCTCCGTCATTTCCATTGCCTCATCCAGTTTTTCATTGACTACAGCCATATCCAGCGGCTGTGCTTCAAGACTTTGAAATACCTCATCTACTTGATGACTCGCTGCTTTCATATCTTCATAGATAGACGTAGGAACACCAGGAATATTGCTTCTCTTTAATCTACGATGAGTATCTAAAAGAAGGTTTTCCATCTTGGTCAATTTCTGCTTGGCTTCCCGTTCATCTTTTCTGAGGTTTTGAACACGCTCTTGGAAATACCCATGTTGTTCTTCAAGTTCTTGCAATTGTTTTTCCGTATCTTCAACCTCTTCGCGGAGGAGGACATAGGATGTTTCACCATCTGCCCGCCTGAAATCAAGACTCGTCACGCGTTTACGCATTTGATTAAACCACTTCTTCAAGCTTCGGTGAGAATCCAAATGTCCTTCCTCTACTTGATACGTTTGTTGTATTTCCTCTAGTTCCCGTTCCGTGTCTGCCAAAACATATTCCAACTCATCCAACTGAGCTTTAAGCGGTACAAATTGCTTTTCCACATAATGATGGGCCACTGCTTCACTTTCTAGCAGCTGATACATTTCCTGGATTCTTGTCTGTATTTCTGCCAAGGTTTCTTCCATTCCTGATTGATCTCCCTGCTCCATTTGAACGAGCATTTCCTCCAGAGACCGCTCATAATTATGTAACTCTGGAAGGAAATCAAAATGAGAAATACGGTAACCTTCCGCCTTCATCTCTTCCACACCGTTTTTCAGCTCTTTCAACTGTTCAGGTAATTCAATTTTCACTTGTTTCAATCGATCAGGAAAATACTGGATATCCTCCTGCAATTGTGTAGTCTCTTGACGTATCGTTTGCACAAGGGTATTGGCTTCGATGTAATCCCCTTGCTCGGTTAATTGTTCATATTCACTGAGCTTGTCCTTCAATTCACCCACTCTTTGTTCAAAAACACGGACCGCTTTACCGTATTGATGACGATTTTGAATAAGAAGTTTGGTTAGTTCTTTCAATTCCGGCTCCATCGATTCAATTTCCAAACGGCTTTGCTTTTCAGAATCAAGGAGGTCTTCCAACTCTTGAAGCATCATTTTGATGTCTTCCTCAATGGCTACTAACTTTTTCTCGGTGTTTGCCAAGACGACTTTTACTCGTTTAAAACGATAGCGATCCGCCGCTTCTTCTGCATCGAAAAGGTCTTCCTCCAGCTCAGGCAGCTCTTTTGTCAAAATTTGATCCCAACGAGCCCGCCACGCCTCGAACTTTTCCTGAGTCTCACCAGAAAGGTTTAAACTTTTCACTTTGGATAATTCTTCAGTGACGCGTCGGTTCATGATATCCATTTTCCAACCTTCCAGGCGATCCACTTCATCATAGACCTTTTTCCGCCAAATCAGCCCTATGATGAACAATGCGATGAGTAGTAAAATAGCCCCGATGACGTACTTCATAAACAGCCTCCTTACAATAAACGTGCCATACGGATGTATTACGTTCCGAATTGTGATTTAGTTGTTTATAATGATACCATGTAAAACATCCTTTTGGCTAAAATATTTCAAATTTATTATCATATTGACAAAAATTTCAAGCGCAAAGGAGAGACGACTATGATTGATGGTCACATCCATACACCTTATTGCCCCCACGGCTCTTCAGACACGCTTAAAAGTTACATTGAAGAAGCCATAAAATGCGGATATCATTCCATGACATTTACAGAGCATGCGCCACTTCCTTCCACATTTGAAGATCCCGTCCCGGAAAAGGACAGCGGGATGTCTTTTCAACAAGTGGAAGCGTATTTAAAAGAAATCGATCAGCTAAAAGTAGAATACAAAAATGAAATTCACATTCAGAAGGGTTTTGAAGTGGATTATATCGAAGGGTATGAAAAAGAGGTGGAAAGCTTTCTTCATACCTATGGCCCCTCTCTTGATGACAGCATCCTGTCCGTTCACTTCTTAAGGGGTCAAAGTCAGTGGTACTGTATCGACTACAGCCCGGACATGTATAAAGAAGCTATTCATGATTTCGGTGGAGTGGGTCAACTTTACCAAGCCTACTACAATACGCTCACCCAATCGGTACTCAGTGATTTAGGAGATTACAAACCAACCCGTGTCGGGCATATGACCCTTGTGAAGAAATTCCAACGCCTCTATCCCGCGCCGGAAAATTGGGAAAAGCAGGCTCATTCGTTCCTTCAACTCGTTCAGGATCACGGCTATACCCTTGATTATAACGGGGCAGGGACAGTGAAAGAGCACTGCAAAGAGACTTATCCGCCATTACAAATGGCAAGACAAGCCTCTTCCATGGGCATTCCTTTAATATATGGTTCTGACGCTCATACAGCATCAGGCCTAGGTCAAGGATACAGCTCAATCGACCACCGGATTCTCAAGCTTTAGCAAGCTCCTGAACGGAACGATGATCGTTCATTAGTCCGCTATATATTTCTACAAAGTGATTGAGGGAAGCATCTGTAATAAATGGATCTTTAAATTCATGCGGCATCATGAACGGAGCATTTAAAAGTCCTTTTAATTGTAATAAGCATAATTTTTCTTTGAACGTGACTTCAATATGGGAGTTTTTATGGAAAAGGATTTGGGTAAGTAAGTGATTCTCTTTCGCTAAGTAAGTGACGAGCATTTCTCTTGCAAACGTTGTGTTCAACGTCAGCTCCCTATTTAACAAACAAGATAGTTGATAATTCGACTGTTTATAATGTAGAATTTTTTTCACTAATTCATTTAGACGATATTCACCTTCTGAGGGTTGCTCGTTTTCCAGCATTTCAAGATAAGGCTCAAAATAGCTGACAGCGAGCGATTCAAAAAGGCCTTGCTTGCTCTTAAAGTAGTAATGGATCAACGAGACATTGACATTAGCTGCCTTTGCGATATCTCGGACAGATGTTCCATTGAAACCCTGGCTGTAAAAAAGGCGGCAGGCTACATCTAACACTTTGTCACGCGTTACGTTTAATCGGCTCATTATTTTTCCCCCTCAGGAAAAGATTCTCCATGATTGGTGGATTTCCTGCTTGCAATCGTCCATCAAATACCGACAGAAATTTCTGTTTTTGTCGAATATTATAAGTTCAGGAGGTATAACGATGTTTCAAACAACTTCTTATACAGGTACAAAAAAAGAAAAATACGATCTGGTCATTAAACAATTAAAAGCTCTCATCGAGGACGAACCAGATCAAATCGCAAACTTGTCCAATGCTTCCTCTCTTCTCAACCAGTTCTTAGAGGATGTCAATTGGGTCGGCTTCTATTTGTGGAAAGAAAGCCAGCTTGTCCTTGGTCCTTTCCAAGGCCTTCCTGCTTGTGTCCGGATCCCATCAGGCAAAGGGGTTTGTGGTACAGCCGTTGCCGATAATGAAGTTCAGCGCATTGAAGACGTCCATGCGTTTCCGGGGCATATTGCTTGTGATGCCGCCAGTCAATCTGAAATTGTTGTACCCATAGTAAAGAATGGTGAAATTTTTGGTGTCCTTGACATCGACAGCCCTTCTAAAGGAAGATTTGATGAAGTGGATGAGGAGAAACTAGTCGAATTCGTACAAACTTTGCAAGAACATATTTAAAAAGAAGCCGCTGGGTGTTTTTTACTCCAGCGGCTTCTTTTTAGCTTCTCTCTTTAATTGGATGAGCGGTTACAATTCGATTTCTTCCCGAACTTTTAGCTTTATATAAGGCTTGATCCGCCTGTTGTACAATTTGCTTGCGGTCCGGCCTGAGCCATTCGGCCTTCCAAGGAGCAATTCCACAGGAAACCGTTACAGCAGGGGAAGTTGACATCGCTATCTTTTCACGGATCGTTTCCGTTAAATCATGTGCTTTTTCAGATGGAACCATAGGAAGGTAGACCGCGAGTTCTTCTCCTCCCCATCGTGCGGAAAGGCCTTGACCTCCAATGACGGATTTAATGATATCAGCTACCTGGCAAATGACTTCATCACCAACCTGATGCCCATAAGTGTCATTGATGTTTTTAAAATTATCAATATCAAACAAAATCAAACTACCGATCTCATCATGCTTAACATGGTGTTCCACACACTGGTCCAGATGAACCCTGGAATGAAGTTTTGTTAGATAATCAGTGATGACCGCCTTCTCCAACTCTTCTCTCAGGATTGAATTCGCAAATGCCAGTGTAGAATGGGCGACAAGCGATTGCAGAAGTTTAAATGACTCAAATGTAAAAAAATACGGATCTTTATGGAGGACAATGGCAAGACCACTGATATGTTCGTGATCTTTCATCGGCACGGCCATCAGAGAACGGTATGGCAGGACATGTTCAAACGGCTTCGCCTCCAGGTCACTTATAAAAAGCGGGACCTCTTGATGGGATATGGTTCTTTTTACATATTGCACCAGTGTGCTTGAGTCGGATGAAGCAAAGTATTCTGTACTTCCCTCAAGAACCGTGTGACTTGAAAGTTCTTCATACGTAACAAAACCGACTTCATCTGCGTGAAAAGACTGTTGAATTTTATGCGCCATGTAACGGATCTTTTCTGTTAATCGCATATTGGAGTTAAGTTTTTGCGAGGTGGAATTAATTAATTGCAGATCACTGTTTAACTTTCTTGATTGCTGATAAAGCTGGGCATTTTCAAGAGCTTTCCCTGCTGTGTTTGCTATGAAAATGAAAAATTCAACATCTTTTTTGGGAAAATATAAATACCCTGGTGTTACAACCTGCAATACTCCATAGATGCCTTGTTTCCCTTTAAGAGGAGCATACAGAATGGAGCGTTTTTCTACCAGGTGATCTTCCATTTGTACTTCTCCGGTTAAATAAGCCTGTGTACTTGCACTTGACTCAAGATCCATGTCGTAAGTGAGCTCGCGGACAGGAAGATCGTTATCTTTTGTATAATCATTCGACAACAATAAATAGTATTGAAAATCTGGATAGGTTTTTCTTAAGGTGTCTATGATTTCTTTTAACACTCCATCCGTATCAATAGAGGAATGAAAGTGAGAAGTTACTTTGTATAATAACTCGTACTTTTTCTCTTCCTCCATGGATGCGTAAAAACCTTCGAACTTTTTTATACACTTCGTAACCTCTGAACTAATCGCACGTAGTAACTTCTCCTCCATATCGACGGCAGACTTCCCCTTCAAAACTAGATATCCAAAGACGGTTTCCCCGGAGTGTAGGGAAGTAACTCTTAATGAGGAGACAGTTGATGTTGCATCGATGATGTGTGACACATTTGATTGACTTGTTGTTTCGTCATATAGATCATCCAAAGAAAAGTGGCTTCTCAATGATTCTTTCACAGCCGCATCCTTTGAATGAATTTGAAACCGACCTTTCCACTCATCCAGCAAATAAATGGCACAAAAAGAGGCTTTTGAAAATTCTTTTATTTCATCAGTCAGGTTGACAACAAACTGTTCATACGTATAGGGTGATTCTGAAATAAGATATTGGAACAAAAGACTTTGTAGTTTTTCTACTCTCTTTTTCATGAGGGATTGGACAATCATTCGACTCACCTATCTTCCCTAACAAATGATTTGAGTATATTGTACCATTACTTTAATCACAAATACGACCATGAATATGTAAAAATATATCATTATTAACTGTATGTTCAATATTATAGCACTCTATTTCTGTATGTTCGGAATCATCCAACATTGAACCTTACCCTTATAAGACTTGGTCCTTTTTTTCTAATGCGGACAACCCTTTGGTACAATCGTGTAGAGCATGCGGAATTTCCAGGGATATAAGGTTACAGGAAAATTGTACTTAAGATGATTCAGAGATCGCTTTCCCTCATTACCAGCTGAAGTTTCTGCCCTAAATGTATATATATAGAATGTTGATCAAGTATTCCATTTTCCTCTTACCCATACATATCTATATTTTTCAGATCACCCCCTTGACTTCCATCTCTAATAAGATTACAATATTCGTTGTGTAAAATAAATGGCAGCCTATGTGAACCACCATTGTCATCATTTTGTTCCTCTCTTTGAGGTGCATCGTGTAACTCTCTGCTGCTGGGGCGAAGGTGCATGAAAACATAATGAGCAATGACCGAAGGGACACACTGTTTTTATTTTATGCAAAATAAAATAAAAAGGAGGAAATTCCTATGGCACGTTATACAGGTCCAACCTGGAAAAAATCACGTCGTTATGGTATTTCTTTAAGCGGAACTGGTAAGGAGCTTGAAAAGCGCCCTTACGCTCCTGGACAACACGGTCCAAACCAACGTAAAAAACTATCCGAATTCGGTCTTCAACTACAAGAGAAGCAGAAGCTTCGTTTCATGTACGGTTTGACTGAGCGTCAATTCCGTCGCTTGTTTGAAGAAGCGGGTAACATGAAAGGGATCCACGGTGAAAACTTCATGATCCTTCTTGAATCCCGTTTGGATAATATCGTTTACCGTCTAGGTCTAGCTCGTACGCGCAACCAAGCTCGTCAGCTAGTTACTCACGGTCACGTTACAGTAGATGGCGGTCGCGTTGATATCCCATCTTACCGCGTAGCTCCTGGTCAAATGATCAGCCTTCGCGAAAAATCTCAAAAGCTTAACGTCGTAGAAGAAGCGATCGAAGTAAACAACTTCGTACCAGAATATCTTACTTTCGACGAAGACAAGCGTGAAGGAACGTACACTCGTTTCCCTGAGCGTTCTGAGCTTCCTTCTGAAATCAACGAAGCTCTTATCGTTGAATTCTACTCTCGTTAATTTCTGCTTTTGCAGAATGGCGACAAAGCACCTTTGGAATGTGAATTACATTTCAAAGGTGCTTTTTTATGTCTTAACATTATACAGAAAAGGAAGTACACTCCTTCCCTTTTCATAAGTGCTCAAAAATAAAGAGGCAGGCCTCAACGGCCTGCCTCTTTATTTTTTATTGGAATTTAATTAAAAAGTACTTTTTCTTCCCGCGACGAATAATGGTAAAGCGATCCTCAATACGATCTTCCTCACTGATCGTGTGTTTCAGATCCTGATTACGTTCTCCGTTAATATAAACAGCACCATTGCCGATATCCTCCCGCGCTTGACGCTTAGAAGAGGAAATGCCTGCGTTCACAAGTAGTTCCAGCAGCTGTGGTTCTTTTTCTTCGGAATGGTAAGTCGGAACATCTTTAAACCCTTGCTCAATTTCTGCACCCGATAAAGCCTTGATATCTCCACTGAATAAAGCAGCAGAAATGCGCTCCGCCTGTTTCAAAGCTTCCTCATCATGGACGAGCTTTGTCATTTCTTCAGCTAGACGACGTTGAGCCACACGTTTTTCCGGTTGAGCTTCTACTTCTTTTTCAAGTTCAGAAATTTCATCTAAGCTCAAGAACGTGAAATACTTCAGGAAGCGGATGACATCACGATCATCTGCGTTGATCCAGAATTGATAGAATTCGTAAGGGGACGTTTTCTCAGGATCAAGCCAGATTGCACCGCCAGCTGTCTTCCCGAACTTTGATCCATCGGCTTTCGTAATTAATGGAACAGTCAAACCATAGGCTTCCACTTCTTCTTCTCCAGCTGCAGATCGTCTCAGCAGTTCAAGACCGGCTGTAATGTTCCCCCACTGATCGCTTCCACCGATTTGAAGCGTGCAATTTTCTTTTTGATACAACTGTTGGAAGTCAAGAGACTGCAGGATCATGTATGAGAATTCTGTATAGCTGATTCCCTGCTCAATGCGGGACTCTACAGAATCTTTCGCCAACATATAGTTGATGCCAAAATGTTTTCCTGTATCCCGAAGGAAATCAATGATGGTCATTTGAGATAACCACTCATGGTTATTTCGCGCAACCGCTGCATTTTCACCTTCATCAAAATTAAGGATTCTCGCTAATTGTTCTTTGATACTCTCACTGTACCCTTGAACGACCTCTGCACTGTTCAGCTGCCTTTCACTTGAGCGGCCACTCGGGTCCCCGATCATGCCTGTACCGCCGCCAACAAGGGCAATCGGACGATGCCCTGCTTGTTGGAACCTTTTCAACATGAGAACTGGAAGCAGATGTCCAATATGCAGACTATCCGCTGTCGGATCAAAGCCACAGTATAACGTTACCTGTTCTGTTTCAAGGTGCTTTTTCAATCCTTCTTCGTCTGTCATCTGGTTGATTAAACCACGTTGTTGCAAGTCCTTCAAAATATCCATTGGATCACTCCTCAATCTGTTATAAGTAGACTTGTGCTAAGGTCTAAGAGATGAATTTTCTGAAAACAAAAAAGACCTCATCCCCTTGTATAAAGGGACGAGGTCTCGCGGTACCACCCTTGTTGCACATACGTATCATGTGCCACTCCGATCGATAACGGCATTTCACCGTCTTCTGATTCATACCAGAAGAATGCTCCAGGAGGTCGTAATTCAAAAACAATTGTGTACCGGCTCTCACCCGCCGCCGATTCTCTGAGACAGGGAATTGTTTTTTACTCCAGTCCTTCAACGCACATATATTCATCTACGTATATATTTATCACAACATAATCCAAAAAGCAATAAACCAGGGGTAGAATTATATCCTATCTCCCCTGGGTGTGTTATAATATTGGTGGATTTTTTAGGAGGTATTATCATGTCTAATAAACCGGAAAACGGGCGAAAGAAGCTGGATATACGCTCTTTATGGCAGAGTGGCACCATCCAGAAAAATGGCCGGATCACCTATGATGTCGTATGGAACGTCATCTTATTTTTTATCATCATCGGTGTTATCGGGTTATTCTTCGCAGGTGGTGTAGGCGCCGGCTATTTCGCTTCTCTTGTGAAAGATGAAGAAGTCAGAAGTGAAGAGCAGATGAAAGAAACGATTTATAACTATTCAGAAACCTCGACCATGTTCTTCAACGATGAAAAAACAGAGATTGGAGATGTCAGATCGGATCTCTATCGTGAAGAAGTCCAATTAGAGCAGATTAATGAACATTTGAGAAATGCTGTAATTGCGACAGAAGATGAATATTTCGGGGAACACAAAGGTGTGGTTCCGAAAGCGGTTATGCGGGCTGTTGTTCAGGAAGTAACCAACTCCTCCGTCAAGACAGGTGGAAGTACCTTGACCCAACAGCTGGTCAAAAACCAAATCCTGACGAACGAAGTATCATTTGAACGTAAAGCCAAAGAAATGCTGCTGGCACTGAGAATTGAACGATTCCTTGATAAAGATGAGATTTTGGAAGCCTATTTAAACATCGTACCTTTTGGCAGAAATGCGAATGGTCAAAATGTGGCAGGCGTACAAACAGCCGCCCAAGGTATTTTTGGTGTGGATGCCAAAGACTTAACATTGGCTCAATCCGCTTTTATTGCAGGATTACCTCAATCCCCGTTCGGATATACTCCTTTTTATAATGATGGAACGATTAAAGAACCAGAAAACTTAGAAGCGGGAATCGACCGTATGCACGAAGTTCTGGAACGTATGCATGAGGCTGGGTACATCACCCAGGCAGAGTATGATGAAGCGATGAAGTTCCAGATTAATGAAGAAACGTTAACAGATCCAAAAGCTACGGTTTTAGGGACATATCCTGCTATTAACCAGGAAGTCCAAGGTAGAGCGAAAGCATTCATTAAAGATTACTTAATGAAAGAAAACGGTCATACCGAAAAAGACCTTGCAGAAGACGAAGAGTTAAGTGAGGAATATGAGACGATGGCAGAGAGTGAACTTTCTGCCGGGGGATACCAGATTCATACCACACTAGACAAAGAAGTCTATGATGCTATGCAGAAAGTAAGAGATTCCTATACGGAAGGGAACTGGCCTTGGGGTAAAGAAACGGCATTGAACAGTGAAGGCCAGGAGGTAAAGGTTGACTCACCTCTCCAGCTGGGAAGTATGATTATTGAAAACTCTACAGGCAAGATTTATGGTTTCATCGGGGGTTATGATTTTGAAGAAGAAAATCTCAACCACGCAACACAGGCCCGCCGTTCAAACGGTAGTACTATGAAGCCGCTACTAGTATATGGACCTAGTTTTGATATGGGAGCAGCTCAACCTGGTTCTGTGATTGCAGATGTTCCGTTTTACTATAATAGCGGGAAGGAAGTTCGTAACTTCTCGAGAAACCATAGAGGGTTTGTTTCTGCACGTTATGCCCTTGCCAAATCTTATAACGTGCCTGCAGTAAAACAATACAAAAAAATTCAATCTCAAAAGCCTGTAGAAAACTATTTAGTTAAAATGGGAATGGAAGAGAACTTAGTTAAAGATGACTACACGAATGAGTCAATGGCACTTGGTGGGCTTAGGTACGGAATTACAGTTGAAAACAACGTAAACGCTTATGCTACATTTGGGAATAAGGGTAAATTCGTGGATGCATACATGATTGAAAAAATCGAAACAAAAGATGGAGAAACCATCTACGAACATGAAGTGGAAGAAACAGAAGTGTACAGTCCACAGGCAGCTTACCTTACTATTGATGTCATGCGGGATGTTTTGGAATACGGAACTGGTTCAAGAGTCCGCGGGTTACTGTACAATCGCGGCGTCGACTGGGCTGGAAAAACCGGGACATCACAATCAACCCGAGACTCCTGGTTTGTAGCTACGAACCCTAATGTTACAGTAGGCATGTGGACAGGTTTTGCGGAAGGAAACATGCAGCACTTGAACTACAACTCGCGTACGCAGGGCTTATGGGCGGACGTTGTCAATGCCGTGTCTGAACTCCGACCAGAGTTGATGATTCCAGAGAACGACTTTCAAAGCCCAGGTGGTTTAGTTACACGGTCTTATTGTGCAACATCAGGATTGCTGGCATCTGATCTATGTTCTTCTGTCGGTCTTGCCAAGAGCGATCTATACGACGCCGATTATGCTCCAACTAAAGTAGATGACAGTTTAATTAGCGGTGATTTTGTACGTGTCAAAGATCAACTGGTCGTAGCAGGTCCAAATACACCTGGTGAATTTATTATCGATGGTGGCGGAGTTACACTCAGCCCTGAATTCTTAGAAGAAAATGGATACACAAGTTCTGAAGTATTGAGAGAACTCTTGCCGAATTCAGGTGCATGGTCTAATGTGGCTCTCCCTTCCACAGAAAGTATCGGCTCCACAGCTTCATCCATTGATAATGATGGACAAGCACCAGCCGCACCAGGTCTGTGAGTGCTAGTGGATCGGCTCTTTCCTGGACACCATCATCCAGTAGCGATGTTGTCGGATACCGCGTCTACCGCGCTTCTACACCAGGAGGATCATTCACTCAAATTGGAAGTACGGTCGACAACTCCCTCGGGTTCTCAGGAGGAAGCGGAATTTATGCTGTAAGAGCCGTCGATTACTTCGGTCAATCTTCAGGATTATCCGGAACGACGACCGTAGGGAACCCAGGCGCACCAGAACCGTCAGAGGAGGAAGACACCTCTTCTAATGATTCTGGAGGAAATTCCAACTCAGGGAATGACTCTTCCAATAACGGATCTTCCAATGAAGGGGACGGTAACTCCAACGGTTCAAACGGAAATGATTCTGGAGATGGTGAAGGAAATTCAGGTGGTGGAGAGTCAAACGATGGTGATGGATCAGGAAACAATGATTCTGGTGACAGTGGATCCGAAGGTGATGACTCCGGAGAGGACTCTGGAGAGGACTCTGGAGGAGATGGTTCTGAAGGTGGAACTGGAGGAGATGGTTCTGGTTCCGGCTCCGGAGAAGGATCTGACGATGGTTCAGGAGGAAATGATTCTGGATCAGATGATGGATCAGATGATGGATCAGACTCTCAGGAAAATTAACAATGAATAAAAAATCCGATCGGCTTGCCGGTCGGATTTTTTATTCATCATGAAAAACAACCAGAGTTTCATGTATAATGGAGGAAATTAGTAAAGTTATCTATTAATCTATGACAGGTGGTGGCTGAATGAATCATGAAAAAACGTATAATTACGAGGCATTTGACACAAAACATGGACCTGTCATCGTAGAAGGTCCATTGCCCTCCGAAGATCTTGAGAAATACACATTCAACGAAGGTTTGACAGCCTTCCGTCCCCCAGAAAAACAATTCGAGGCCATTAAAGGAATTGCAGACTTTGAAGAAGGACGCATTATTATTGCAAGGCATAATGAAGAAATTGTCGGGTATGTAACCTACCTCCACCCTGACCCCCTGGAACGTTGGTCAGAAGGAAATATGGAAGACCTCATAGAGCTTGGAGCTATAGAAGTCATTCCAAGATTCCGCGGCTATCGTATCGGCTCGCGTCTATTAAGAGTCTCTATGATGGATGAGTATATGGAAAATTACATCATTATTTCTACCGAATACTATTGGCACTGGGATCTTAAAGGTACGGGACTGAACATTTGGGATTATCGAAAAGTCATGGAAAAAATGATGGCAGCAGGAGGACTGACCCCCTCCCCGACCGATGATCCGGAAATTATATCCCACCCTGCAAACTGCTTGATGGTGAAAATAGGACGCCATGTTCCCGAAACTTCTGTTGAACAATTTGATAAATTAAGGTTCTTAACTAGACACCAATATCGAATGAGGAGGTAGTTATATGTTAGTGGAAGAAATTATGAAAGAGAAAGTTATCACACTTTCCCCTGAAGAAACCATTGAGAAAGCACTGAAACTCCTTCATGAACATCACATTCGTCATATCCCGATTATCAGCGAAGAAAATGAAGTCATTGGAATCGTCTCAGATCGCGATGTAAGAGATGCCAGTCCATCAACCTTTGAAAAAGAAACCGATCATGATGAGCTGAAGAATCCGATTCGCTCCATCATGACCTCGCCCGTGACGACGGTCCATCCTCTGGATTTTGTAGAAGAAGTGGCTTCAATTTTTTATGAGCAGGAAATTGCCTGTGTACCCGTGACTCGCGATGAAAAGCTGGTCGGAATTATTACTGAAAAAGATATGTTGTACACGCTCATTCAACTAACGGGTACGCACGTCCAAAGTTCCCAAATTGAAGTGAAAGTGATTAACAAACCATGAATACTCCCCCAAGTCACTCAAGTATTCGGTAAAAGGAAAGTAAATATCAGCTCTGTGCTGATCTATCCTTATAAACCTGACCCTAAATACAAAATCATTGTCGTAAGAATCCAAACAATGAACCCCTTGCCTACGATCGAGGATTTAAAATCTGAAGGTTACGAAGTTCTGTGGCCTCAAATGCCAGGGATTCCAACATGACGTGTCATGCTGGTTTCGTCTACTCCGAAGAATTTACGACGTACCGTTTCCGTGACGATCACCCTTTCAATCAAATGCGTGTGGTGATGACCAAAGAATTGTTAGAAGCTGCAGGTGCATTATCTGACAAGGACATTATTGCTCCCCGTCTGGCTACAGAAGAGGAGTTATCGCTCGCGCATAGTAAAAAGTATATTGAAGCTGTCAAGAAGGCTGGGCAAGGGTTATTGACAGAAGATGAGGGTATGGAATATGGCATAGGCACCGAAGATACTCCGATCTTTAAGGGCATGCATAAAGCGTCTCAGCTACTCGTCGGGAGTACATTATCGGCAATCGATGCAGTCATGGAAGGAAACGTGAAGCACGCATTGAACCTGGGCGGTGGCTTGCATCACGGTTTTGAACGTAAAGCCTCTGGATTTTGCATCTATAATGATGGTGCCGTAGGAATTAAATATATAAGAGAAAAATACGATGCTAAAGTCCTGTATGTGGATACCGATGCGCACCATGGCGATGGTGTACAGTGGGCTTTTTATGATGATCCGAACGTATGCACTTTTTCCATTCATGAAACAGGACGATACCTCTTTCCTGGCACGGGAAACGTAAATGAGCGTGGACTGAAAGAAGGCTACGGTTATTCCTTTAATGTACCGATCGATGCCTTTACAGAAGATGAATCTTTTTTAAACGTTTATGAATCCGCTTTCAGGGAAATTGTCGATTTCTTCAAGCCAGATGTCATTGTCACACAAAATGGCGCCGATGCCCACCATTTTGATCCTTTAACTCATTTATGCTCTACAATGAAAATTTACGAAGCCATTCCCAAATTGGCACATGAACTCGCTCACGAATACTGTGAAGGTAAGTGGATTGCTCTCGGAGGGGGCGGATATGACATCTGGAGAGTCGTTCCACGGGCGTGGGCACAAATTTGGAAGGTGATGAATGACCAAACCCCTTTCCAAGGTTCCTTACCAGTGGAATGGGTACAAAAATGGCAAAAGGAAGCTCCTGTGAACTTGATGGAAACATGGCATGATCCGCCAGGTGCTTTCAAGCCTATTCCACGGCGAGAAGAAATAACGGAAAAGAACAAAAAAGTGTTAGCAAAGGCCTTACAATTAATCCATAATCAAAAAAAGTTTAATTCTATGTAAAAACGAAAAAAGCCACTACTTTTTCAGTAGTGGCTTTCCTTTTTATTAAGTAGAGGGGCTTTCATAATCCGGATCAAGAATCACGATTTCAACTCTCCGGTTTTTACTCCAATTCTCTTCTGAATCATTCGGTGCTATCGGCCTTGTTTCTCCATAAGCCACAGCAGTAAAACGTTCGGGTTCTAACCCTTCCGTATTTTGAATGATATACCGGATGACGCTGCTTGCTCTAGCTCCAGATAACTCCCAGTTAGAAGGATAACGATAAGTGTTGATTTGCCGGTTATCGGTATGACCTTCCACTTTAACGAAATTAGGAATATTCTTTAAGAGTTTCCCGACTTTAGCCAAAAAAGGTTTTGCCCCATCCAAAATTTCAGCACGGCTCGTTTCAAACAGCAATTGTTCTTCTAATACCAAAACGACACCCCGCTCTGTTTGAGTGGCAGCAATGATGTCACTGAGTTCGTTTTCTTCTAAATATTCATCGACTTCTTTTTTTAATTCTTCGAGATCTTCCGTCTGCTCAGCCTCATTAGATGCCACATGATCCGGGTTTTCTATGGGGTCTTCAAACTCATTATTTTTTTCCCCACTCTCTTGAATCTTCGTCTGTTCAGTAGGATAATCACTCTCAATAGCCGATGGGTAAAAATCAAAAATCATCCGATTACGAAAAGACTCTGCTATGGCTTCAAACTTTACTAGGTTGATTTGAGACATGGAGAATAAAAGAATAAAAAACACGAGCACCAATGTGATCATATCCGCATATGTAGTCATCCATTTAGGTGCGCCTTTCTTATTATCCTTTCTTCGCTTAAGATTCATTAGCCGTAGCTCCTAATGTATCTTCCTCCAGTTGTTCCTTCTCTTCTACTTTCTTATCACTTTCAGATAAAAAAGCACTTAGTTTCTCTTCTAAGATTTTAGGGTTCTGCCCAGACTGAACACCTATGACACCTTCAATAATGACTTGTTTAATAAATATTTCTTCATAAGTTTTGTTTTCAAGCTTCCCAGCCATTGGAATAAAGACTAAGTTGGCAAGCAATGTACCGTAAAAAGTAGTGAGCAGGGCTACAGCCATTTGAGGGCCAAGAGTTGCAGGATTGGATAAGCTTTGCAGCATAAGCACCAGCCCAATCAATGTCCCAATCATTCCCCAAGCAGGTGCATACTCCCCTGCCTTCTCAATGATGGCTCTCCCTCTTTGATGACGTTCCTCAACGGCTACGATTTCTGCTTTCATAATGTCGTTGATAACCTCTGGTTCAATTCCATCTACAGCCAGAAGAATCCCCTTTTTAATAAAAGGATCTTCTACTTCTTCCAGTTCTGACTCAAGAGCAAGTAAACCTTCTCTCCTTGCTTTTTCCGATAAGCTTACGAACAAGGAAATCAACTCTCTTAAATTCATGTCACTCGTTTTAAAAGCCTCTTTTGTCACACGGAACGTGAGCTTCACTTCGCTCATATTGAAGTTTACTAGAATCGCAGCTGCAAGTCCCCCAAGAACGATAAAGATTGAAGAAACTTGAATAAACGACTTAACTCCCCCGAAACCGGCGTTTGCCATGATCCCAAACATGACCATGGCAAAACCGACAGTAATTCCGATGGGAGTCAATAAATCTTTTTTTGTCATTCCACTCTCTCCTCAGTTTCGAACAAGTACCTTATAGTACATATATCGGTACTATTTTTGCTGAGTTGAGTTTCTTTCGATAATTCTGTGTGGCAAAATGACGTTCTGCTCTTCTACTTCTTCCTTATTCATTAATTTCGTTAGAAGACGCATGGCCACCGCTCCAATATCATACATTGGCTGCACCACTGTAGAAAGCGTTGGACGTACCATTGTAGCTAGACGTGTGTTATCAAAGCCAAAGACTTCCATGTCCTCAGGAACGCGAATGCCGCGGTCTTGGGCTCCGTGAATGACACCAAGAGCCATTTCATCTGAAGAGACGAAAATCGCAGTTGGCTGGTTGTCCATCTCCACGATCTGTTCTACAGCTTCTAGTCCTGAATCATAAGAGTAATCGCCCGTAACCATCCATTTTTCCGGCTGGTCTTCGCCACTTTCCTTCATGGCACGTTTGAAGCCTTCAACTTTTCCTGTATTAATGACTGTATTTTCAGGTCCTGATACGAAAGCAATTTGCTTATTATTTTCAAGTAGCAGCTTCGTTGCATCATAAGCAGCTTCTTCGTAATTAATATTTACAGATGGTGTTTCTTTTGTCTCATCTACCGTTGCAGCAAGAGCAATCGGGACAGATGAAGTTTTGAATTCACGGATATGATCTTCAGTAATGTCTCCGCCCATGAAGATCAGCCCGTCCACTTGTTTACCTAACATGGCGTTAATTAAATGAAGTTCTTTATCTTTATTCTGATCAGAGTTGCTCAAAATAATGTTGTAATTGTACATCGTTGCAATATCTTCAATTCCACGCGCTAATTCTGCAAAGAAAATACTTGAAATATCGGGAATGATTACTCCGACAGTTGTTGTCTTTTTGCTTGCTAATCCACGAGCGACAGCGTTCGGTCGATACCCAAGTCTCTCAATGGCATCATGTACCTTTTTCCGAGTCGCTGGTTTTACATTGGGGTTCCCATTAACCACCCTCGATACCGTCGCCATCGATACATTGGCCTCTCTTGCTACATCATATATTGTTACATTCATCATGCATCCTCCTTCGTCAAATCCAGTCGTTCATTTTTGTTCAATAGGATAATCATACGATAAATCGCTTACCCGCGCAATATTCGTAGCTTTTCTCTGTATTATTATACCCTAATTATTATAACGGATAGCCGTTTCCCTGCAAAAGAATAAGATACAAGTAAACTTCATCATTGAGATTTCCATAGATTAATCTGTTGGAATAGCTCTGAACACAAAAAAAGTTAGACTGGCTGACCAGCCTAACTTTTTATCTCTGTTGCTCGTTTTTTGAGTCGTTAAATCTTTTTCAACTCTTCCATGAATGAGTGGAACGTAGGGATATCCATTTGTTGCGCTGAATCGGACAGGGCTACAGCTGGATCTGGATGAACCTCTGCCATGACGCCATCAGCACCAATGGCTAAAGCTGCTTTCGCTGCAGGCAATAAAAGATCACGACGCCCTGTAGAGTGTGTCACATCCACCATTACAGGTAAATGAGTTTCTTGTTTTAGTATAGGTACAGCAGAGATATCAAGGGTGTTTCTCGTTGCTTTCTCATACGTCCGGATACCTCGTTCACAAAGAATGATATCCTGGTTTCCTCTAGAAATAATGTATTCTGCTGCATTAATGAACTCAGAAATTGTCGCGGACATTCCTCGTTTTAATAGGACCGGTTTATTCACAGAGCCGGCCGCTTTAAGTAGTTCAAAGTTCTGCATGTTACGTGCACCAATTTGTATTACATCCAAGTAATCCAGTGCCTCCTCCAGGTCCGCAGGATTTACGATTTCACTGACAACGGCTAAATCCTGTTCGTCCGCTGCCTGCTTGAGCATTTTAAGGCCTTCAATGCCCAGTCCTTGGAAGTCGTAAGGAGAAGTTCTCGGCTTGAATGCACCTCCGCGCAGAAGTTTAAGCCCTTGGTCTTTAACAGCTTTTGCAACCGTTGATACCTGTTCGTAACTTTCTACGGAACAAGGTCCCATGATGAAGGAAGGTGCTCCATTTCCGACCTTTTCCCCTTTGATTTCTACAACGGTATCTTCGGGCTTTTTCTTCCGTGATACAAGCAGAGCCTTTCTATGGTCATCTTCTTGCAACTCCAAAGCAGCCTTGAAGATTTCTTTGAATAAGTGAACGATTGTTGAATCCTCGAAAGGACCGTTATTATGTTGAGATAATTGATCGAGCATGGCTCTTTCCCTTACAGGGTCAAAGCGGTTCATCCCTTGCTGCTCTTTAATTTGACCAATTCCCTTTACCAGATCACCGCGTTTATTGATTAAATTCAAAAGCTGTAAATTAACCTCATCTAATTGGCTACGTAACTGGTCAAGATTTTGATTACTCATTATGTTCGTCCCCCTACCAAGAATTTAGTGTTATGAAATGGATGAATACTTTAAATAATTAGGGACAATTATAGCTAATATTTAGACAGTTGTCACCCCTATATAAGGTTTTCCTGAAATTCTTTATCAAAAGTTTATATTCCCTCCATCATAATACCGGCCTAAACAAAAAAGGCCTGCTTGGATACAGGCCAATAAGAAGTTAGACTTCTAACAATCTTTCTTTAGTGATAGCCGAATGACTGTCATGCCATACAGCTTCTCCTTCTTGAAACTGAATAACCTGAGGGGATTCATGACGAATTCCTGTGTATTCAGCAATATGGTCCGATAATGCTCTTGATTCCTGAACAAATAGAATAAAGCAAGGTACAGATGTCTCTTCAGCAAAACGATCAAACTGTTGATGAGCAGCCGCACTGATCGGGCAGGTTAGACTATGCTTCAGTAAGAAAAACTCTTTACAAGCTTCTACGATGTTAATAAAATCCTCTTTGTTTTTAATCACTTCTTGTTTCAAGCTAATTCCTCCTTCAACAGAAAAGATGGAGGTTGAATGTTCAACCTCCATCTCACTTTTCATTATAAATTAGATGATGTCGTGGAATCTTGTTGCTTTTCAAGCTCTTGTGCAGCTTCTTCAATGGCTTCTGCCACTTCTTGAGCTGCTTTTTCAGCTTCATCTTCTTCATTTGAGCGGAAGTTCTTCACTTTATCTTTCACAGCTCCACTGAACTGCTGAGACTTTTCTGTTACGTTTTTAGAAAGTTGGGAAGAAGACTCTACGGCCTTATCTTTCCATACGCCACTTTTCTCATAAGCAACGTCTTTCCACTCTCCAGCACGCTCTTTCCATTCACTGGAGCTGCTATTGATATTATCCCGAAGTTCACGACCAGATTTTGGTGCGAACAATAGGGCTACGGCAGCTCCTACGAGTCCACCAATTAAAGAACCTAGAACGAAATCTCTTCCATTACCATTTTGTTGATTTTGTTGACTCATAAACGAATTCCTCCTTAAGATTTAGTCTCTTCTTTCTTTGCTTTCTTCCACAAATTAATGGCCACTTGCCCCCATTTCATGGCTTGAGCTGCTGTATCCGTGTTTTCATGGGCTGACTGGGTTAACCCTTTGGATACAGATCGAATTGACTGGTTGAATTCTTGAACTGTGTCACCAATTCCCTTGACTCCGTCAACTAAAGTATTCAACTTTTGTGACTTTTCTCCGACATCTTCAGCCAATTTATTGGTTTTATTCAAGAGCTCGGTTGTCTCTAAGGTGATTCCTTCCATTTGCTTTTCCACACCTTCAAGTGTGTCAGCAACATTGTTCATTGTACGGCGCACGGCCGTAAGCGTCCTCGCCAAAAAGATGACAAGAACAGCAAAAGCCACTGCTGCAATTAGTGCAGCAATGTACAGAATAATAATCATTCCCCCTGCACACTCCTTCTTATGTAATCAACACAGTTTAGTTTATACCCTAAATGGTCATTTCTAAACGTGATGGCTACTATAAATGGACTTATTCGCTATCCTATCCCCAAATTCCTTCACCATTCGGATATTTTGTTCAAAAAAGTTACCTTTTGCTGTTTATCCTATGATAAAAGGTCATTCCAACAAGCGCTTACACAGAAATTATACTCATTTTCAAGACTTTTGGTCTGTTTCCGTTAAATTTATCAGGTCTTGGAAGCGAAACCTTCAGGAAATAGAACGTTCCCATTTGTTATAGCGTTCGTTTCTCCATTATACCAAATGGGGGTGGTTGGAAAGCTTGGAAACTTCCACTGGATGGATCCTGTTCAACCCCAATGGAACAGAGTTCGAGAAACAAAAAAACATGCGGCTTTTTTAAGCCGCATGTTTACTTAATCGTTCTGCTTTTCATAAGCCTCTTGGAACTTCTGAATATCCCCTGCTCCCATAAACAATAGAACACCATTTTCATGTGCGGAAAGCTGCTGGACTTCCTCTAAGTGTAAAACGCGGGAGTCTGGAATCAACTCTTGCAAATGATTAATGGTCAATTTGCCCTCATTTTCTCGTGCAGAGCCGAAAATATCACAAAGGTAAACGTTATCCGCTTCGTTCAGACTTTCAGCGAACTCATTGAGGAACGTTTTCGTTCTGGTGAATGTATGAGGCTGAAAAATCGCGACTACAGGTCGATCCTTATATTTTTTACGAGCCGTTTCAATCGTGGCGTTAATTTCGATCGGGTGGTGGGCATAATCATCTACTAAAATCTGGTCATGCCACTGTTTTTCTGTAAACCGTCGTTTAACACCCTTAAATGTAGCAAGCTTTTTAATTTCCTCTGACTGCATATTTTCATAGTGACATAACGCTATGACACTTAACGCATTCAATACGGTATGATTGCCATACTGTGGAATGGTAAAGGTATCATAATAATTGTTTCTGACGAAAACATCAAATGAAGTTCCTTCTGATGTTTCGGTTATGTTCTGAGCTTGGAAATCATTTGTATCTGCCAGTCCATAATACAGAACCGGTACATTCGCTTGAATATGTTGGAGATGCTCATCATCTCCGCAAGCAATGATTCCTTTTTTAACTTGTTTCGCCATCTCCTGAAAAGCCTGGAATACATCATCCACACTACTGAAATAATCAGGGTGGTCGAAATCAATATTCGTCATGATCGCGTAATCCGGTTTATAGGAGAGGAAATGACGTCGATATTCGCAAGCCTCAAAAGCAAAGTATTGACTATTTTCATGGCCCTTACCTGTACCATCTCCAATAAGATAAGAAGTCGGATAATTTTCAGATAAAACATGTGCCAATAATCCTGTTGTTGAGGTCTTACCATGAGCGCCAGTCACTGCAATACTTGTATAGTTTTGCAGCCACTCCCCTAAAAATTCATGATAACGATAAAACGGCAGTCCCAGCTCTTTTGCTTCTTGTATTTCCTCATGATCATCACTGAAAGCATTCCCTGCAATAATCGTCAATCCTTCTTGAATGTTTTCCTTTGAAAAAGGCAGAATTTCTATATTCTTAGATTCTAAAACTTCTTGAGTGAAAAAACGTTTTTCAACATCTGATCCTTGAACCTTCTCACCAGAATCATGAAGAATCTGGGCAAGCGAACTCATTCCTGTTCCTTTGATACCAATGAAATGGTAAGTTGTCATAAACAAGAACCTCCAAAATAAAGTGGGTCACTTTAAGTATAGTATATGTAATCTTCATGGATATGCGATTTAAAGTTGCACTCTTCAAAAACCACGCATCTGCATTACCCAATCATATCACGGAATGGACGACAGAAAAAGTAAATATGACCCAATCAAAAGGCACAAACAAACACTGTCCGTGCCTTTCTCAAGCGATCATTCCTCTGCTCCTGTATATTCAACATATTCCAAGCGTGGATTATGTTTGTACCTTCTACCTTCTTTGGCTTCTGGTTCACCATCGATTAATACATTGTCTCCTGTAAAACCGATCCCGATTTTCAATAAGCTACCGCCGACGCCATACATATCTACAGGTACTTTCTTTTCTTCAAACGCCCGAATTCGTTCCTTTGTGAATCCACCGCTGACTACAATTTTCACATGCTTATAGCCTTCTTGATCCAAGGCACGTCTTAGAGCAAAAATCAGCTCAGGGTTCACTCCCCTTGGGTCAAAAGTACCCATGAGATGCTGATTTCTTAAAAAGTACTTGTCCACCAAGTTACGTGATGTATCTAGGCGAACACCTTTCAATTCATTTCCAAATTCCCGAGCTACCTTGAGAGAATCAGTGATGACATCATTGTTGTAATCAATCAGGGCCATTAACTGGTCATCTGGAAATTGTTGGTGATAGGCTTTCGTTGCAGCTACAACATCCCCTTTGAACATCTGGATCAGGGCGTGTGGCATTGTTCCCATGCCCTCTTTCCCCCACCATTCATTCATTGCATGTGTCGCTTGTGCCGTGGAACCACCGATAAAAGCAGAATATCCATCACCGGATTGCTGCGTGAAATGATCATCCCGGTCACCCATGAAAATGATTGGCTTCTGCTTGCCGGATGAACGGGCTGCTTTGACGACATTATATACATTGGTAGCAACAGAGGTTCTCCTTGCTAATATCCCGTCAATGATTCCTTCTAAAAATCCAAAATACTGATAAGGTCCAGTTACCGTAAGCACCGTCTCATAAGGACTGATTTTATCTCCGTCTTTCAGTGAATGGATCTCAAGTTCCTCCGGATGCTCGGCGAACGTATGGATCAATGCGATGACTTCATCAGTCCCACACAATACCGCATGATCCTTTTGAAAGAATTGCATCGTTACTTTATTATCAGGTAGATGATTTTCTACAATATCTCGTGTCTTTAAAAAGTAGACAGCAGAAAACCAGCCTTCTGCTACACGTTCATCAAACTTAAACGTTTTATTTGTTAACCGGCTGATTTCTCCATTTAACTTCAGTGCTATTTCCTTCATGGCTTAACTCCTTAAACATAGAGGTCATGATCACTCTCATTTTCATTCATTGTTAATCATATAAAATTGAGAAGTTTTGCACAAGGTTTTTGCCGAAATGATGGAGTTACTCCATCATTTCTTCAATTTGCTGCCTCGTTAATAAAATGTCTCTCGGCTTGCTTCCTTTTTGTTCCGAAATAATACCATAAGCTTCCATCTGGTCAATTAATCTGGCAGCACGATTATACCCTACTTTGAACCGGCGTTGAATGAGTGAAGCACTCGCACCGTTCTGCTCGACCACAAAATCTACAGCTTCGTCAAAGATCTCATCCGTTTCTTCTTCTGTTGAAACCTGCTTCATCAACTCTTCTTGGTGAAAGAGATATTGTGGTGGTGCGATCTTTTTAACATAGTGAGTCACTCTTTCAATCTCGTCATCAGATACGAAAGCTCCCTGGATGCGAACAGGCTGCCCGGAACCATTTTCAACAAACAGCATATCCCCTCTTCCAAGGAGTTTTTCAGCTCCCCCTGAATCAATAATCGTTCTAGAATCCACTTGTGATGACACACTGAAAGCGATTCTTGTCGGTATATTAGCTTTGATTAATCCGGTGATGACATCCACAGATGGACGCTGGGTTGCTAGTAGTAAGTGAATTCCACATGCCCTTGCTTTTTGTGCAATGCGGCAAATGGCATCTTCAACATCCTGTGGGGAAACCATCATTAAATCGGCGAGTTCATCAATGACAATGACTAAATAAGGGAGTTTCTCAGAGTCCCGCTGTTGCTTCTTCATTTTCTCATTATAACGCTCAACATCCCTTACGCCTTCTTCTACAAATTTCTCATAACGTTCTTCCATTTCCTTCACAGCCCACTTCAATGCTGTTGTGGCAGCTTTAACGTCTGTAATGACCGGGGACACAAGGTGTGGGAGGTCATTGTATGGTGCAAGTTCAACCATTTTTGGATCAATAAGCAAAAACTTCACATCTTCATGGTGTGCTTTATACAAAAGACTGATCAAGATTGTGTTGATACATACACTTTTTCCTGAACCCGTAGCCCCTGCAATCAACCCGTGAGGCATTTTTTTCAGGTTTGTAACAATCGAATCTCCACCGATATCCAGGCCAAGACCAACAGTCAAAGGAGAATGATCGTTCTGGAAAGCAGCAGATTCAAAAATTTCCTGTAAACCGACCATCATGGATTGTTTGTTAGGAATTTCGATTCCCACGGCTTGTTTTCCTGGGATCGGGGCCTCAATTCTTATGTCTCTTGCAGCCATACTAAGTTTGATATCATCCGACAAGTTTGTGATTTTACTCACCTTGACTCCTGGTTCAGGCTGCACTTCAAACCTTGTTACTGTCGGTCCCTTCATTGCGTTAACCACTTTGGCACGCACATGGAAGTGTCGAAGAGTCGTTTCAAGCAGCTCCATCTGTTCTGTGATCCAACTATCATCTAGAGATGTTGGACGTACAGGGTCTTCCAGCAAGTGTAAAGGTGTCTGATACTCGACCCTTACGCTTTTTTCTTCTTCCACACCCCTGGCTGCAGGCTCTTCTTTTTTTGGTTCAGGCTTATCTACTGGTATGTTTTGCTTTTTCTCATGATCGCGATTTTTTTTATCCCGTGGCGTCATAAGGACATTAAAAGGCACACGGCGCTTTTGTCCTTCTTTCTCTTTCGAACGTTCATCCGTATTTGAATCCACTTTACTTTTCGTTTCGTTCTGTGATGGAGGTTGTTCTTCCCTATTAGGTTTTTCCACTTCTGCTTGTTGATACATTTCTGTTTTTTCTTTGGAAGACTCGGTTGTGATCGAGTGATCATCTCCATCCTCTGCTGGTTGCTCATTAGGCATTTCGGATTCCTGAGACACCGTTTCTTCTTTCCCGTTTAAGGAAGATCGTTCTTCTTCATGACGAGCACCGTCCACCTCATTGTTCAATTGCTCGCTTTCTATCTTCGTTTGTTCATCCTCAGCCTGTTTCTCCGTCGTTTCAGGATCTGCATTTTCCAGCTCTTGATCTTCCATACCTCCCGTGGTCAAGCGAGACTCCTCTTGATCTTCCATCATGGATAAAGTGGACACTTCTTCATCTGGATTGAATGGAGTGCCTTCCCTGTTTGTTTCCTCATATTCTGTCGATGAATTATTTTGTATATCATACGTTTCTTGTTCACCATCAGAAGCTCCTACTCCAGTATCCTCTTCCTCTTTATTTTCGCTCACCTCTGCCGCTTTTAATGAGTCTTCTTCCCCTCTTTTAATCGCCTCTTGCAGAGATTCTGAAAGGTTTAGGTTTTCTTGTCCACTTTTTTCAACTTCAACCACTTGGTGTTCTTCATCTTTCCCAGTTTCCAGTATATCCCCACTGACACCCTTACCCACATTTCCATTTTCTGGAGTAGTTTCATCGATGTGGTCGGCTCCTGCATGATCAAACTCATCATCAGCGAATGAGAGGCCTGAATACTCATTTGACACATTCGGTCTAGTGCCATCTCTGTACTCACTTATACGCTCTTCCTTTTTCTCCTCAGACAAGGTGCTTTCGGTGGTGGCAGCCTCTTCCCGCTCAAGAATTTTTGGAAGCTCAGAAGCAGTTCTTGGTCTAGAATTCTCTTCATCGACACGTGCTCTCATCCGTTTACGTAATTCCTGCCATTGTTTTTCATCATTGGAATCAGTGAAAAATTCCGGCTGTGACTTTTGTTCTTCTACGGCATATTCCAACCTTTCCAAGCCTTTGGTAAGTTGTCTTGCTTGGTAGCCGTAAATAGGAGATGGAACATCGGTCGGGGTGAAAGGGATCGATGAAGTTTCAGGCAACTCCTCAGAACCCTCCTCCTTCTTTCTAGGCCTTTTCTTTCTTTGGGACACACCATCTTCATGTTCTTGTTTTTCAACTGACTTTTTTGCGTCGAGGACGAGGATAATTTCCATCATCATTTTGAGCTGTTCCTGGAGCATCGGGAATGACAGGAAAACGAAATTCCCCTTGTTTCGGATAGCGGTACGTCATTTTTGTTTTAGCGTTTACATCGTTTCTTTCTTCTATATTATGTAGCGTCTCCTGGTCATTTTTTTCTTCTGTATCCAGCAATTTTTTCATCTTATTTCTTAAGTCTTTCCACATTACGTTCACTCTCTTTTCAATTTTAAAATCACTTATAGGATTATTCCTATTTTAACAGGTTTGAGGCATTGGTTGGTTTACAATACCTTTAAAAATGACTTTTGAATCAAAAAAAGCAAAGCAGCTGGGCTACTTTGCTTATCTGTATCCTGATTAAACTTCAAAAGGCTGCCCAATAACAGCATCTTCGTCAAGCACTAAAATTCCTTTTTCTTGTGGTGCATCTGGTAGGTTCAACTCTTTTGCGGAACAAATCATGCCAGATGAAGGAACGCCTCTCAACTCTGCATCTTTGATTTTCATTCCACCAGGCATAACCGCTCCTACTTTAGCAACAACGACTTTTTGCCCCTGATCGATGTTTGGAGCACCACAGACAATCTGTAAGGTCTCATCTCCAACGTCCACTTGACAAACACTTAATTTGTCGGCGTTCTCATGTCCCGCTTTTTCCTTCACATATCCAACGACGAACTTAGGACTTAAATCGAAGTCGAGAACATCGTCAAGTTGATTTTTTGTAAAAAGGTCTTTGATTGGGGATAGCATCTCTTCGGTCAAACGCATTTTCCCTTGCCCATCGATGTTAAAATACTTAGAAGCATTAAAAATATTGTAGCCGAGCAAAGAACCATCCTTGTTATCGGTAATTTTGACTACATCTCCGTACGCTTCCTGTTTAAAAGTATCACGGTCTCCTTCTTTAATAGGGATGATCAGGACATCTCCGATTCCTTGCTTGTTGTAAAATACATCCATGTTCTACTCTTCCTTTCGATCCTTATTCGGTTTCTTCTGAGCAAGAATGAAAATCGGTTCCAGCTGCTTATCCTCGTATAAAAACGATAAGGAAGTAACGGGCACCGTTCCTTCTGCAAAGAATTTCATAGCCATCTGAGCTAATATATCATACCCTTCTGAATTTTGGACATCGGCAAAGATAATGACATCCTGGTGAGGGATGCTGATGGCGAGCTCTCCTTTACATTCGGCTTTAAGCTTTTCAAGAAGGGCTTCATTTAGGATACGACTTGCATCATAGCCATCCCTTGCCGAATGAAAATAAAAGTCATTGCCATACACAGTGTCTTTTTTCATCTCAACAGGAAGAGAACGCACATTAAAGCCAGCCACTTCCTTAATCCTGTCTAGAGACCAACTTTCTTCTTCTAACATTTTCTCATCAATTAATTGATAAGATTTGCCTAGATCAAGAGCATAATATATACGTGTTTCTGCCGTATGGTCGACATGAACTAACTTTTTCCCCTGTTCGGTTTCCGTTGGAAAAGAAGCTGCTCGTATGACTGGGAAGATGTGTTGTTCTTTCCCTGTCAGCTTGTGATCTTCATTCATAACTCGAAGAGCTTCTTTCACATGGTCTTCGAGCTCATCAATAGCTTCTTCCCCGCGTGCTTCATACTTTGAAATCACATTAGGCAAAGTTATAGTAATTCCTTTTCCTGTGTTGCTCCACTCGACACGGAAAGTATCTTTATCTCTATTGAATGTCGTTTTCCATTGATCATTCGCTAGACGTTCTTCAAGCTTTTTCTTCATTTTAATACTTGTCATCTTCATCTTTTTTCCTCCTTTATTATGGGAAGAAAGAATTTGTTTACTATTTTCGTTTCTTCAAACTACATCGTTTTCTATTATACACATTTCCCCCTACATAACAAAAGCACAACGCTATTCAACTATCTGGCAGGATTGTGGAAAACTTAGTTTCAAGATGTTTTCAGGGTTCTTTGCCCGGGTTAAGCGCCAGGGGGGACTGGGAAGCTACTCGCTTTCCTGCGGGAGACTCGCAGCTTCCCAACCACCCCATTCGAAGAAGAGATAAACGAACGCCTTGTACCAAAGTGGAGGATCTTCCATTATCCAAATGTTAGAGATATATAGCGCTCTGGATCAGGCTGTTAAGTACTAAGGAGGGTTCGTATGATCTACTTCTCTCAATCATACGAACTAACCTTTTAGAAGTGGTTTCGAGAATCTTCCATGGTAAAGGGGCGGAGGGGAACGGTGAGACTCCTATGGGACGAGTGGGACAGGTGAGACCCCGGAAGGCGTAGCCTGAGGAGGCTCACCGCCCGCCCCATGGAAAGCGAACCTTTGCCCGGAGCCCCAGAACCACACACTCGTCTCGAAACTGAGTCTTCAAGAAAAGGGAGCTTTAGTAATGAAATTAGATTGAATAAAAAACAGACCGCGCTTTCGCACGGTCTGTTTCTTTTATTGGTCAAGTTTGTTGATAAATTCTTCGATCTGCTCTTTTGTTTTTCGGTCTTTACTGACAAAACGGCCGACTTCTTCTCCACCTTTGAAAGCGAGAAAACTCGGAATACCGAAAACATCGTTTTCTGCGCAGATGTGGATGAATTGATCACGATCGACATATACGAATTTCCAAGCTGTGTACTTCTCCTCCAACTCCGGAAGGAATGGTTCAATCACCCTGCAATCTGGACACCAGTCTGCAGAGAATAAGAAAATGACAGATTCATTATTTTGAAGTTCTTTCATTTGTTGATCTGATTCTAATGTAATCATTTCAGGTCACCTCCAACGTTATTCTAGCACACCATCAATCGTATTGAATAATCATATCACCTGGGTTGGATCCAACCTTTCCTGCGAAACCAAAACGCTACCAGATAGCTGATCAAGGCTGGGCCTATAAAATGAAAACTGATGATGATCCAGAAGATTTCCCAGGAGAAACCCATAGACTCAAATGTCATAATTTGGCCGACAAATCCGCTTGTCCCCATCCCTGACCCCGCGGCATTGTTTTCTACACTTAACCAAACGGTTGCAATAGGAGCCAGAACAGCTCCTGCTATGGTTGGAGGAAGAATGATAAGAGGTTTTTTCACCACGTTCGCAATTTGAAGCATGGATGTTCCGATCCCTTGAGCGAGAGCTCCTCCAAACCCGTTATCTTTGTAACTGATAGTGGCAAAACCAATCATCTGTGCTGCACATCCTACGGTGGCTGCTCCTGCTGCCACACCTTCTAAAGAGAGCATCAAAGCAATAGCCAGGCTGGATATAGGTGCTGTCAAAGCAATCCCCATTAAAACAGCTACAAGAGCTCCCATGATGATTGGCTGCTGTTGTGTTGCCCAGTTAATAATGCTCCCTAGGCCTGTCATAAAACGTCCGATCGGAGCCCCGATCGCTGCTGCTACACAATAACCCACAATAATCGTAACAAAGGGAGTCAATATGATATCAATTTTTGTTTCTTTACTGACGATTTTTCCGAATTCGGTCGCTAATAAGGCTGCGATATAACTTCCAGCAGGACCACCCAGCTCTGCCCCGGCGGCTCCACTGAATAAAGCTGCAAAAATCACAAGCGGAGGTGCTTTAAGACCATATGCAATTGCAGCTCCAATCGCTCCGCCCCATATTTTCGTGTCCATTGCAAAAGTACCCATCTCGATGAATGATTCAGAAAGAACGATGATATCTGTCTGCTCGCCAATCGTTTTAATAATTAATCCAATAATCAATGAAGAAAACAGCCCTAATGCCATGTAGCTTAATGCGGTGACAAAATAAGCCTGAAAGGACAGTTGGACTCCTTTTCTTTTTAAAAATGTAAGCATTGCTCAACCTCCTGAATTTAACCAAAACTATCATACACCCATTTTAAACAGGTGTAAATACACTTACACTCATCAATATAAGCCAAAAGGCCCCCTCTATCGCGTGTTCCTCCTATTGTTTTACTAGATAAAAAGATCTATAATTAATCAGTATATAGAGAAATTTGTGAAATTTTAAAAGGAGGGGTCGAATGAAGTCAATTAGAGGTCGAATGCGTTTTCTGTTAATCGTGGCGGTGGTTGGGATTTTTGCTATCTTTGGTTTTTCTACATATTTTTCCCAAGAACAAAAAGAGATGGCACAACGAACGAAAGAGGTACAACAGTCACTCGCTGATAGTCAAAAAATTAATTACTTAATGTCTAAAACGTTGATTGAGCAGCAAAAGTTCTTTCATAACCCGAGCGCTGAGCAAGGGGAGGCGGCAGCAACCGCTATCCAATCAGTAAAAGAGACAGCCACTAACTTTGCTAGTACGTATAAAAGTTATCCTAAAATCGAAAGTCAGTTCAACGAAATCACTAAGAAAGCATCTCAATATGAAGAAGAATTAGGTCCATTGGTCAATATGTATAAGTTGGTAGGATTTAATGAAGATGAAGGGATGCACCAACACATTCAAACATCTTATGAAAATTTCAATGATGTCATTGAGTCTGTAAATAGTGAACCATTAAAAAATTCTTTGCTCGCCATGAAGGTGAGCGAACGAAATTACATTAACGAGCCAAACTCCGAGCAATTATCCGCATTTAAAGCCAGCTCTCAAAATTTCAAAGATACGATTAAAGAAATGAATTTGGATGACAACCAGTCTTCCACCTTAAGCCGGAACCTTTTAAAATATGAACAAACTATAAACTCCATGGATAGTACCTTCTCACAGGCCAACGCCATCCGCAAAACATTTGAAGGTATTGCAGGAGATGTTTCCAGTCAAGTCGATCTTGTCATGTCAACAGCAAATGAATTAAACGCAGCCATGCTTGAAGATCAGAAACAGCGGCAGCAATGGCTTACAACATTACTCGCTATTATCGGCGGAATCATTTTACTAGTGATCTTGACCACTGGATTCATCTTAATTCGTTCTATTAAAAAATCCATCGACAGTCTTAAGGAAAGTGCGACGATTATTGGTGATGGGGATCTATCTCATCGTGTGGATTTGACTTCCAAAGACGAGATGGCTGAGCTTGGTTTACAGTTCAACCATATGGCTAACAGAATGGAACAATCTGTACGTAAAGTGCTTGAAGCAACGGGTGTCCTTAATACATCTTCTGAAAGTCTGGCATCTATTTCTGATCAAACAACAAATCAAGCAGAAGAAGTGAACGAAGCGATTAGTCAGGTAGCTGCTGGATCTCAGGATCAAGCTCAAAAGATTGATGAAACTCATCAATTCATCCAGCAAGTAACAGAAGCTATCACAGATACAAAAAAAGCCACGGGAACGATCGAATCGAACCTGATGGAAGCAGAAACAGAAGGACGTGCCGGTTTACAAACAGTCGCTGAATTAGAAAAGACTTCCAGAGACTTTATCGAACTTGCCTCACATATGACACAGGAAGTTCAAAATGCATCAAGAAAATCTGAAGAAGTTAATAAAGTGGTTACAACCATTGAAGGTATCGCAGACAGTACAAATCTCTTAGCTTTAAACGCTGCTATTGAATCAGCCCGGGCTGGCGAAGCAGGAAAAGGATTTGCCGTCGTTGCCGATGAAGTAAGAAAATTGGCAGAGCGTTCGAAACAGGAAGCAGGCAGCATTCAAGACATGGTAGCTACCATGTCTAACCAGATGACCACCCTTTCTGATGAAGCAGAGAAATTTAAACATTTTCAATCCTCTCAGGATCAAGCAGTCACACAGACTAGGGATGCTTTTGATCGGATCGCCTCCTATGTACAATCTATGAATGAACAAATTCAAGAAGTAAATGAAGCCGTTGAAGGCGTGGATCGTGTAAATGAAGAAGTGAAAGAAAGATTGCAAAGTATTAGTATCATTTCTGAAGAAGCAGTAGCTACAGCAGAGGAAGTCGCAGCATCTAGTGAAAATCAATTAACATCCATTGAAAAAGTTCACCATTCAGCTACTGACCTTCAAGGACTTTCTCAAGAACTATCTGCTGAAATCAGCCAGTTCCACATTAATGAAAATCAACCAACAGAAGAAAACATAGAGGATCATCAGGAAGGAATCGACACTGATGAAGCTTTTGATGAAGCAGAAGACCAATTAGAAACGAGAAACATTGAAGAACAATCAAACGCGGAATCTATTCAGAAAGTAGAACCTATCCATGAAGAGGAAAGGCTATCATCATAACTACAAGGAAGTCCAGCAAAAGCTCCTTTGCTGGACTTCTTTTTTCACATCTTTCATACTAAAGAAAAGGGAAATTTAAGGAGGAAGCACTAATGGAATTAACCGTTTATCTAGCAGGTCAAATTCATGATGATTGGCGAAACGAGATAAGGAAAAAAGCAGAAAAAGAAAAGCTACCCATTCACTTTGTAAGTCCTCAGGAGAATCATGCACTCTCTGATGATATCGGGGAGAAGATTCTGGGTGAACAGCCAAATAAAGTGTATCGTGATGATGCTGCATCCAGCATAAATAATTTCAGAACTCGAGTCTTGCTCCAAAAATCTGACGCCGTCATTGCCTATTTCGGTGAATCTTACAAACAGTGGAATACAGCAATGGATGCAGGTGCTGCTCTCCAGGCAGGAAAGCCGTTAATTTTAGTAAGACCTGAATCTCTTGTTCATCCACTCAAAGAATTATCCAACCAGGCTGATGTAACCGTTGAGACTCTAGAACAAGCGCTTGACGTCCTCTCCTACCTATACGAATAAGCCTTAAATAAGTAATTAAAGTATATGGCAGGGTTGTTGAATATTTAATTTCGAGATATTTATGGAGTGGAAGGGGCTGCGGGGAATAACTCGCTTTCCAACCACCCCTAACGCTATATATGACAAACGAACCCCGGAAACCTCAAAACTGAGTCTTCATGAATAGGGAGCTTATATACTATAAACTCTTGGACATAAGAAAAGGATGCATCTTAACTAGATGCATCCTTTTCTTATTGATCGTAGGACCACTGCCCTTTTAATAATTTTACTATATGGGTGAACATTTCTTCCCTGTGAATGACACCATTCGTAAAAATACCGATGGCCCCTTCGTTTTTTCTTACATCATGTTTATCCGTAAATTCATCCATGACTTCTCCAAGCTCTTTCCCCTTTTCCAAACCTGCTTTAATTTCATCAGGAAGGGGGATACGAGCACCACTCGCGGTGTATATGTTCTCTTTACCGTCTACTAGTGCGCCCCAATTACATAGGTAGAGATCATCTTCAATCTCCATGACCCCACCTTCAAGTCCAATTCCTATATTGGCTTTGTTTTGCGATGCACATTCCCTTGCACGGTTGATTGCCCCTTCTAATGTCTCTTCATCAGAAAAAGGTTGAGCTGCAACCTTCGATTCTACTTCCATACCGATGACTTCCATCTCCGGAAATACACCTTTTACGGATTCAATTTTAGTAGGGTTTTTGGATCCCACATAAATTTTCAGCATAGCGAGCACCTTTCTCCTTCTCTAGCCGTTTATTGCCATTATTTCTCTTGATCGAGGACTTCATACAAGATTAATGGGACCTGTTCACCAATTTTAGCATAAAGTCACGCTGGCTGAAATCAGCTGGGATGACTTATTTTACCCCATTACACGTTTCTTCTGATCTGATCCACTGTGTTTTGGTCTGTTGTTTTTACAAGCTTGATCAGTAGTTCTTTCGCTGCAGCATAGTCATCCACATGAATAATGGAGGATGATGTATGGATGTAACGGGAACATACACCAACAACCGCGGATGGTACCCCATCGTTCGCCATATGAACTCTTCCTGCATCTGTTCCTCCTTGAGAAACAAAATACTGATAAGGAATATTGTTGGTTTCAGCAGTATCTAGAATAAATTCACGAATCCCTCTATGCGTAACCATCGAACGGTCTAGGATTCTTAGAAGTGCCCCTTTACCCAACTGGCCAAACTCCTTCTTGTCCCCACTCATATCATTGGCAGGAGACGCATCTAAAGCATAAAAAATGTCTGGTTGAATCATATTTGCCGCAACCTGTGCTCCCCGAAGTCCAACTTCTTCTTGAACCGTAGCACCTGAATATAGTTTGTTTGGAACGTTTTCTCCTTGCAACTCTTTCAAGAGCTCAATGGAAAGGCCGCAGCCATAGCGGTTGTCCCAAGCCTTAGCAAGGACTTTCTTTTCGTTAGCCATCGGAGTAAATGGACAAATGGGTACAATCGGCTGACCGGGCTTTATTCCGATTTCCTTGGCGTCTTCTTTGTCATCTGCACCGATGTCAATGAGCATATTTTTAATTTCCATCGGCTTTTTCCGTTGTTCTGGTGTTAAGTTATGTGGAGGGATAGAGCCAATCACTCCTACTACAGGACCTTTCTCCGTCATGACTTGAACACGCTGTGCAAGCATGACCTGATTCCACCACCCTCCAAGGGTTTGGAAGCGAAGCATCCCGTTATCCGTAATTTGCGTAACCATGAAACCTACTTCATCCATATGACCAGCCACCATAACGGTAGGTCCTTTTCCATTCTTCAATCCAAAAACGCCGCCCAAACGGTCTTGTACGATCTCATCTGAGTACTTTTCAAGTTCCTGCCTCATGAACTGACGGACAAGGTGTTCATTCCCAGGTGCGCCTGGAAGTTCGGTCAATGTTTTAAAAAGACTTTGCGTTTCTTGATTCATAGTATGTACATCTCCTTTTTTTCCTTCTTTCCATAGTTTAACGGAATTTTGAAAACGTTTCTACAAATGAGTCACGTTTATAAGTTTTGATTTCCTTTTATCGGGAATATTTAGTATACTGAAGATTAGAAATAAGTTGTGAGGTGATTGGTTGATGAACTGGAAAAAAGTCGCACTAGCAGCTGGTGTAGGAGCATTAGCAGGCTACGTAGTAAAAGAGCAATTAAGTAATGGCCAAGGAGTGACTCCTGAAAAAGCATTAAAAATTGCTAAAGAAGCTTTTAAAAAGCAAGGACCGATCAGTGGCTCTTGGATTTACATGAAGCCTGAAGAATTGAACAAAAACGGAATCAATTACGATGTGTACCGTGGAGGGATTTCTAAAAACCAGGACGGCGAAACATCTCAATTTGAATTTTACATCGATACGGAAACAGGAACGATTGTAGACGTTGCTGAAACGACAGCTTAAATACAAAAATACCCTCGGGACCGAGGGTATTTTTTATTTGATAGTGATGTTCTTCTTCCTTAATTGTGTCCAGGATCTGGCCTTCCTCATCAAACTTCAAAGCTCTGTATAGGGCATCATGGTAAAAAACATACCACGCACGTCGTTGATAACCATACTCCATCCACTTTTTCTTCTCATGAACAGAAGTGACAGGATAATCATCATATGCAAGCGCCCAAAGTGGATTTTGGTGAGCATGAGTTGGCATAAGGTCTGCCATATGAATGAATACATCATCGCCATCTTCAAAAGTGATGATTGAGTGTCCATCACTATGACCGCTTGTATGAATCATCTTCAAACCAGGCAGCACCTCCATTGAATCTTTAAATGTATGTACCTTTCCTTTAACAGCTTCCCAGTTCGCTTGCCAATACGTATTCTTTGACCTCATGTTGGGATGGCGCATTTCATTCCATTCCACTTCGCTCGTATAAATAACGGCATTAGGAAAAGTAGGAACAAGCTGATCCTCTTCCCACCGCGTCATTCCGCAAGCATGATCGAAATGCATATGTGTCATAAGCAATGCATCAATTTCTTCCGGCTTGATATTTAAGCTATCTAAACAACGGACGACAGATGATTCTTCCCAAACCCCAAAATTCCGCTTTAGCTTATCTGTCATCTTTTCATTTCCTATTCCTGAATCGATCAGCATCTTTTTCCCATCAACCTCTAACAAAATCGGGTCTGTTCTCAATTCAATTTGATTGTTATCATTGACGGGATATTTTTTACTCCATAAAGGTTTCGGAACCACTCCGAACATAGCTCCTCCATCCATATGAGTCACCCCGCCATTCAACCATGTCAATGAAGCCCGTCCCACTTTCAGGTTTTCCAAGGAAATCTCCTCCCAATACCAAAGATAGCTCTAGTTTATCACAATAACTAGAGCTAATGAAAACGGTATCATTGAGAGAAACGTGCTGTACAACGATAGATGGGCTGTCCCTTTGCGGAAAACTTCTCCTCGTATTCTGTCTCCACATTTAAAAGGTCTTCATCTGCATGCAAGTCCACTGAGACATCTTCCAATATCATCCCGAAATTTGAAAAACTTACGAGAGAGTACTCAAAGAGCCCTTTGTTATCTGTCTTCAATGTAACTTGTCCTTCTTCCTTCAACACCGCTTTATACTGTTCTAAGAACGTGTGGAAAGTCAAACGACGTTTTTCATGTTTATTCTTCGGCCATGGATCTGAAAAGTTCAAGTAAATATGATCTACTTCGTTATCTTCAAACAAATCCCTTAGATCTTTTGCATTTTCGTTAACCATACGGACATTGGTTGTTTCAGCTGCCAGTACTTTCTTGACAGCTCCGACAATTACACTCTTTACAAATTCCAATCCGACAAAATTAGCATCCTGATGCTGTTTCCCCATACCAGCAATAAACTGCCCTTTACCTGAACCTATTTCTAAATGCAAGGGCTGTTCTTGGTTATCGAATAGCTCCTTCCATTTACCTTTCATTTCAAACGGTTGTTGGACGACAATTTCATCATTTTCCCTTAAAAAATCATCGGCCCACGGTTTATTTCTTAAACGCATGTAATGGATTCCTCCTTCTTATCGATAAAATGGTACCACGAAGCTGCTAAAAATAAAAATTTTTCTCGTTTTCCTTGCTATATGAGGAAAAACTGATCTAAATCGTATATATAAGACGATGGATGAGCTAATGATACACCACTATGAATATCAACGATAAATTTCGAAATATGAATGGTTTAGGGGGTTGGGTTGTAAGCGCTTACTGATATAGCATTAATATCGTGCCTTATTAAATAAACAGGAGTGATGATCGAAATTATGAAAATGATCTCTAAAGCGATTGAACTGACTGTATTGGCTGTTTTCTCTGTACTATTCGCAGGTTACGCACTATTTATATATCCTTTTGAAAAATTATCAGAAATGATGAGCGCTGAAGTTAAAGAAAAGAAACTTAAATATACACCAGCTACTGAAAAAACCGTTGCTTAAGCAGCGGTTTTTTTTTCACATTAAACCCTCTACTCTTTCACTAACGCTCCCGATTGTGGAAGAATCGGATTCGAGATGTTTACGGGTTTCGTTTGCCATAATGGGAGTTAGGGGTGGTTGGGAAGCTACTCGCTTTCCTGTGAGGAGTGGCGAGTAGCTTCCCAACCACCCCATTCAATGTATGTGAGTAACGAACCCTTTACCAAGTGGGGTTGTCTTCCACAAACCTGCCATTTAGTTGAAAATGTATGAAATTTAAAAAGTTCCATCTGAATAAATTCAGATGGAACTTTTTTATAGGATTTCATGCTTTTTCATAATTATTTTCAGCTTCTCTGTCCGAATGGAAGCTTCATCGTATTCGCCTCTCATTTGATGCCACTGGATGAAAGCCAGCGCCTGGGATACAGAGTACCACTTCATTCGCTCAAACATATGCGAGTCAGGGTAGATTCCGTATTCTTTTAACCATACGTTCCAGTGGTCTTCAGGGATATAATTATACAATAGCATGCCAAGATCAAGAGCAGGATCAGCTACCATTGCGTTATCCCAGTCAATAAGGTACAGCTGGTCTTTGGAAGACAATAACCAATTATTATGGTTTGTATCGCAATGACAAACGACGTGTACATCATGGTGGACATGGTGAGCGTGTTTTTCTAAGAACTTGATGGCTTGATGTATTTCAATACGAGGATCTACTTGATCCAGGATCTTTTGGTTTTCTTTTATATCTTTCAGTACTTCATCCGGTGTTAATGGATGTTTCCCGAGCCTCATGAGCATATCAAGAAGTTCGGTAGAATGGTGGATTTTACTAAGAAGGTTTGCCACACGTCTATGTTTCATTTCTTCAGGCTTCAATTCGCGCCCTTCCAGCCACTCCTGCGCTGTAATTACATCTCCGTTCTCAAGCCGTTTGGTCCAAACAAGCTTTGGCACAATACCTTCAGCAGATAAAACGGCTAAAAAGGGGGAAGAATTTCGTTTTAAGAATAAACGTTTCCCTTCGGTCTGAGCGTAGTAGGCTTCTCCTGTCGAACCGCCTGCTGGTGTTATCGTCCAATTACTACCAAGAATATGTTCCAACCAATTCACCTTCAATTCCTCAAATCCTCTTGTGATTGAATCACGTCTTTGTTTGTTGTTCTAGTATATCGTACTTTGGTAATGATCCAAAATTTTCATGATACCGATTCAACAGTTACCTTATTTTAGATTAACCCATCATTCTGTCAACTTTCAAGAGATATCTATCAATCCGAGTAGAATGTTGTCGATGTTTCCGCTTTCTTAATGCTGCAATCAAAGCAAGAGCCACTTTGACCGTCCACTTGGAAAGGAAGCGGTTGTTCTGAGCGTATATGTACAGAGGAAGCTTTCCACTCTTCCACTTCCTTCATCTTTGTATGTAGACCAAAGAATACACTGATAAACATGGCCAATAACTTCTTCTTTGATATTGGTTTGACTACAAGGATGGACATCTCTTTACTGTTTATCTTCGACTTTGGAGCAATCTTCATTCCACCACCATAGTAAGGATGATTGGTTATGGTCACCATCATGGCTTGATGCATGTTCAATTGTTTGCCATCAAGAAAAAGGTTAAAATGGACGGGTTCAGCCTTCGATATGGATCGAAGAAGAGCTAGTGGATAAGTAAGTTTAGTTAGGTGAAGCCTCCTAGTCCATGATCGGTATTTTTGCTGGTTGGCTGTTGCTGCCACCACACCATCTAGACCAAAGCCGATACTGTTCATAAACGTACGCCTTCCATGCTTCTGCCTTTGATTAAGACTGTAATTCGCAAGAAATACCTTCGACTTCTTTGGACTTCTCACATAAGATCGAAACAACTTAAGCCCTCGCTTCTTCAAGGATATCCCCCTGACAAAATCATTCCCGGAACCCGCTGGTATAAAACAAACAGGAGTTTCAGGATAATTTCTTATTCCATTCACGACTTCGTGGAGGGTCCCATCCCCACCAAGGACAATAATTCCTTTTAAAGACTCATGATGGATTTTGGTTACTTGAAGAGCGAGGCTTTCTGCATGACCGGCTTCTTCAGTTAGGAATGACCGACAATTCTCTTTTTTATAAAGCGGTTCATTTTGTATGCGCCGAAACAGGCTCATTGCTTTACCATTACCAGCTTCTGGATTGACAATCATTATGTACATGAGACATTTCTCCTACCTGTGTAATCATATCATTATACAACTTTTCTATTATTCTAGTATACTATTAGTAAAAAAGGAGGAATTTATTTTGGCGAAGGATTGTCAATATTGCGGGACTTCTGTATTTATTCCGGAACAGGGTGCATTAGTCTTGAACCCTAAACACTCAAATCAAGCAGGAAAAGAACCATCACTTCCTCTCACCCATAAGAGTGAGGACGCTAAAGTTTATACCTATAGGAGTAAAGAGGAATTAAGACTTGCGCTGGTTGATTGGTTTGAAGGATCGCCCCCTGATTATTGGATACATATTTTAAATACCGAAAGCTCTCAATCATTTCCCATATCTATTCAACATTTATATGAAAGATTGCAATATCCTGAATTAGCGGAGTTGATACATTCCGGCCTTTTCCAATCGCACTTACAACCGATTGTTGACATGAAGAACAACCATGTGTACGGATATGAGTCGCTTCTTCGAACGAAAGACCTTTCTGTACCTCCCGGGCAATTATTCTCATATGCCAGCCGCTCTGGTCTACAGTCCATGCTTGATCAAAAAGCCCGTAGAACCGCAGTAAAAGCAAAATCAGAACATCTGAATGCCGGGGATAAGATATTTATTAACTTCCTTCCATCCACGATTTATGTCCCTGAATTTTGCTTGAAGCACACCTTTCAAATCGTTAAAGAATTCAACATTGACCCCGAAGATCTCGTCTTTGAAGTCGTTGAAACGGAAAAAATCGATGATGTGGAGCATTTAAAATCCATTCTCGAAACGTATAAAGCGTCAGGAATGAAAGTTGCATTGGATGATGTCGGTTCCGGTTACAGCACATTAGAGATGCTCAGCCTGCTTCAACCGGATTATTTAAAAATTGATCGCTCTTACATTCAAAATTGTCATTCGGATGTGAACAATCAAGCTTTTCTATTCGATGTAATGGAGCGGGCAAAACAGTTAAACATCCACGTTCTTGCTGAAGGGATCGAATTGCAAGAAGAATGGGAATGGCTTCAACAATTAGGCGTTGATTTTGGTCAAGGTTACTATATCGGAAAGCCTCAGGCTGTGCCGGAAAAGGAACTCATCCTTCCGTAAAACTTTCGTCCATGTCCCACTCCGGACGTTTAACAGCAATGGTCCTGCAATGTTTCATCAAGGCTTCTGCTACCTTTAATTGATCGTGCTTCAAAGGAGCTCTTACCGACCTTTTCTCGTGCAACCATGAGGAATATCCATCCTTACCAATCCAGTCGGTTCTATAGGGCACTTGTCCCGAAACAAATGACATGTCTTTAGATAAGACGATTTTACGATAGGGAAAGTCCAACTGGTATTTATTCAGTACACTTTTCACAAATGTTTCCGTTCTCCTGAGTGAGTGCATCGGGCTCAGCACCTTACTTTGCACTCCCTCTTTTTCAATATACCAACTCTTTTCTGAAGTAGCATGAATAGCTTCACCGTTTTGGTGAGAAAGGAGGGAGATGATTTCAATACCAGATGGACCGATTAGCAGATGATCGATCTCCAATTCTGCGCTTTTCATTTGCCCAACGGGCTCAAACATAAGAAGGAAAGTATCCGGGAACCGTTGTAAAAAGTACTTCAAGTCAGAATTTTGTTTGTATGAGGGATCAAGAAACGATTTTTCTCTTAGAGTAGTTGTAGCCCATTTCAATTGAAAAGGGATCAAACCATCCAGGTAGTATTGTTTCAACTCTTCCTGAGTGGACGGGAAACCATCTCCGCTCACCGGGGCTTCCCTGTTTTTTTCCTCTTCTTCTCTTGGTTTCTTTTTGAAAAACTTTTTAATTCCTTTTTGCACGTCTTCTTCTTTTCTTATGCTTTCTTCTATTGGTTCTTCGCCCCATCCTTGTTCGAACCGTTTTTTCATTTTATTCCAATGGTCACTTTTTAATTTCACGAATTGGCTTGGATATTGATAGATATTCGTTTCATATCTAGAAATATAATCCCTTAATTTAATCAGTTGTGCCATATTATATATTCTGACCACCTTTAATCGTCGTAACAGTTTCGTATTTTGGATGGCTTCCAGGATGGATACGGAATAAGGAGAATTGGGTTACAACCATTTCATACGTCTCAAATAGGACAGATTCCTTAGATGCCTCCATTAATGGGGACACTCCTTCTGCCTGCTTTTTCGCCAATGTAATGTGCGGATTAAACTTACGTTTTTCCTTTTGAAAGCCTAATTCTTCACCAACACTGTCCACTTTTTCTTTAGTTTCCATTAAAGAAGGTGCCCTCTGAACTTGAGCATGAAAGACCCTCGGTCGCTGCCGATCACCGAATCCACCGGCTGGACCAACAGTTAGAGAATACTCAGAAGGCCAACTTTCATTTTTTAAACGTTGGACATATCGTTCAACCGTTTCATCGGAACAACTACCAAGAAACTTTAATGTCACATGCAGATCTTCTTTTGCGGTCCAATCTTTATACTTCATCGCATCTCTTAGAATGGATTGCCAATTCATTAATTTTTCCCTAATCTCAGATTGGACTTTTATACCTATAAAATAGTGACTCATGCTATACGCCCCTTCACTTCAGGTTGAACCATTTTGTTAACGAACAAGAGGATGATGATCCCTACAAAAGTCATGAAAGAAAACACACCATACATGAAAGACACACTCCAAAGATCGATAATGAACCCTCCAGCAAATGTAAAGCAAGCATTCCCAAGACCGTTCCCGACCGCTGAATATAAGCCTACAGCAGTCGCCCTTGCATTGTTTGGAGCTAATTCACGTACTAGAATGAGAGCAGCGGGGATGTAAAGCCCTACGGATATCCCCTGAGCAATCGTTGTTGCATAGACAACTGTACTTGAAGGTTCAAAATAATAAAACAACCACCTCAAACAAGAAACCGATGCACTAAATATAATAATCAATACGACTCCAAAACGATTGATGACCATCTGAGCGAATTTCATAAATGGAGCTTCACTTCCAGCCGCGAGCAAAAAAGCAAGCCCTATACCTGAAAGTGTACCCCCTACAGCTAAAATAAACGTACCAAAATAATAATTATTCGCTAGGACCGGACCAAAAATGAGAAAATTAGATACAAGAAAAAGCAGGAAAGGCTTTTCATGGATTAAGGTCTTTAATCCTTCACTAAAGGAAACCGTCACTTCATCGGCGCGCTTTGGAAATTCAAATAACGTGATTAAGGCGGACAGTAATCCTAACGAAAAAGAATAAAAAATCCAGGTCATCGAACCAGTTGCTTCTGTCAACCGGCCTAAGACAAATACAGCGACAGCGAAGCCCACCGCTCCCCATAACCTGATGTTTCCATATTCCTTTCCATTCCGTTGGACAAAATTTAATGATAGGCTGTCAGACAATGGGACGATCCCTGACTGGAACAATGCGATACAAATGATGCCTAGTAAAAGGATAGGGAATAGTTGCAATCAGGGATAAAAAATTCCAAGCACGGAAGCGAAAGTGGAAGCGATCATTAACAATCGTTTCGGCTTCCTTGTATAATCACTAAGCATTCCCCAAACAGGTTGTACAAAAATGGTGACAAGAGGAAGGGCTGCGATAACCATGCCAATCTGAGTGTGGCTCAGCCCTTTTTCCTCTTCTAAAAAGACAGAAAGTAGTGGAAAGATTGAACCGAATGCAAAAAAAGTAAAAAAGTAAAACAACTGAATAAAGCGATATGTTCTCTCCGTGGAATGTCTGGCCATCAAGTGGTCCCTCTCTTTATTTTGTCAATTCATAGAGGCTTTCGGCATAGATTTCAATGGCCTTGATCATATCAGATATCCTGACATGTTCGTCCTTTTGGTGAGCCGTATCCGGACTATCATCAAATAACGCTCCGAATGCTACTCCCGCTTCAAGGGCTCTTGCATAGGTCGCCCCTCCCATCGTCTTCACTGCCGCTTCTTCACCTGTAACTTTGTTATAAACAGAAAGCAATGTTCTTACAAACGGATGGTCCTTTTCCAAGTGAATCGATGCTAGGTGATCATAGACTTCATACGTACCCCTATTTTTTGCAGCAAAATCTTTTAATTGCTGATCAATGCCATTATAATCTGCACTCACAGGGTACCTAAGGTTGAACCCAAGCTTACACGTATGTTCATCTATTACGATCGATCCTAGGTTTGAAGTGAGGGCTCCGGACACTTCATCCATTTGTTTTACATTCAACCCTTTACCATCTGTCGTTTCAAAAGCCTTATATATCTTCTGGATAAATAACTCATACTCACCATCCAGCGGTAGGAATTGCAGGAAACGTAATAAAGCTGTAATAGCATTCAATCCTTCTTCCGGTTTGCTGGCATGAACGGCATTCCCTTTCACTTTCACCTCATACCGCCCGCCTGCGGCCCTTACTGTCCCTTTAAGCTTGTACTGAGCTGAATAATCATTGAAAACCTCAACTATATTCAGCGGCGATTCAATCCATGCCACTGCTTCGTCAGGAACCATATTCAAGCGGTCACCACCATGCACGGAAACCACCTTTGTTTCCCCCTCATTTTCAGGTACTGGATAAGTGATGTAGCTGTCTAACAACCCTTTTTCTGCATGAATGACCGGAAATGATGCATCAGGGGTGAAGCCGAGAGAAGGCATCGTCTCGTTTTTAAAATAATAATTGATTCCCTTCCAATCCCGCTCCTCATCGGTACCAAGGATTAAACGGATTTTTTTCCTGGGTTGAAACCCTTGCTCTTTTAAAATTTTCATAGCAATGTATGCAGCCATCACAGGTCCTTTATCATCTTGAGCACCGCGGGCGAATAATTTGCCGTCCCGGATTGTCGGTTCAAAAGGAGGCGTAGTCCAACCTTCTCCTGCAGGTACAACATCCAGATGGCCAAGAACACCAATCATCTCATCCCCATCGCCAAATTCAATATGCCCGCCATGCCCATCTACATTTTTAGTAAGAAAACCGTCTTCATCCCCGATACTCAACATTTTTTCCAGTGCCTCATGTATAGGTTTTCCATAGGGATACACATGATCTTCCTCGAAAACACTCGGAATTTTCAACAATTCCATTACGTTGTCTAAATATTCCTTTTCGTACCTCTTACTCAAAGCATGAAAATCCATTCTCATTCTCCTTTACTAAGAATTTTTTCATAAGTCGGCTTGTCACATACAGCGTATAACTCAGCCTCGTCCGGTATGGATTCATCTAATTTTCGATTAATGGTCAGGTCATTCCGATCAGCAATTAAAGTCGCACCATCATCAAGTAAAGACTGAAAAGCATCTCGGTATGTGCTCCAGCCTCCTTTTTTCGGAATGTAATATAAGTCTTCCCCTACCGATCTCTTAAGCAACTGTCCATAGATGCCGGAGACACCTTTTCTGAAAGCAGAACGAACGGCTAGGGAAGAAATCGTTTCATTTGAAACAATGAATTCATCGATTTGAGCATGTTTAAAATTTTTCACATGTTTCTCTTCCATGATTTCCGCAATGGTATGCACATTCGGGGCTACGGTTTCAATAGAAGAAGCAATTAAGAGAGTTTTCCCATCTGTCATCTGTTCATTCCCCATTCGCTCATCTGCAAAAATAAGGACAGCCTTTGCTCGGGATATGTTTGCCTTTTCCAAAGTCTCTTCGTCCGAAGCTTCGCCTTTTATGTAATGGATATTTTCTGTAAGAATAGGAGCTTCTTTTAATTGATCAATGATGACAATATTGCATTCCTCATTGGTTTCCATCATTTCCTTTACTGCAAAATGGGCTTTTTGGGACCATCCAATAATGACGAAATGACCGCTATCTTTATACACGATATCACCTTCCAGTCGTTTTTTTCGAAAAATGGCTAAGCCATCAATAATTTTTCCTATGACAATACCAATAAGTCCAATACCTATAACATATAATAGTATCGCAATGGAACGACCTGCCACAGTCACCGGATAATAATCCCCATATCCTACAGTCGTAACTGTTGTCATCACCCACCAGAAGCCATCAAAAAAAGTTGGGAATGTATCATTTTCTACCACAACGATTAAAATACTCGAGAAAAGAATAAGAAGAGCGCTTGCCGTAAAAAGTATCGTATTGTTTACTCTGACCATCTTCAAAAAGATTTTCCGAAGTAACATCATAGTTCCAGCCTCCTAACTTTTAATATTTTGTAAATTAGATGAATAATCTGTAAATTAAAACGATTATAGTAGCACGTTCCGTCTCATTATTGTAGAATGAAACCAACTTCAGAGATTCACATGCACCACAAGTTCCATACAATGACGATTAAGGAGTGGTTTTTTGAATCATCCATCATCCCGCATGCTAAATCGGATTAAAGCTGTTTACCTCTATATTAGAGACCGAGGAACAGTATCGACTAATGAGTTAGCAGACGAGTTCGGTATCACTGACCGTACTATGCAGAGGGACTTAAGCATTTTGGAATACAACGGGCTGGTATCAAGTCCGCACCGTGGAAAATGGACAATCACTGAAAAGAAAGTCAAAATATCATAGAAGATGAGGATATAGATGACACCCGGAAAAGATTCCGGGTGTTTTTTTGGTTACTCATTCAAAGTTGTCTACAGTTCTAAGTTTGTAATTCCCATCAAATAGTCAATTTCCTCATCTGTCAGCTCTCTGTATTCTCCAAGGTCGAGATCCTCATCCAGACCAAGCTCGCCGATCATCACCCTTTTAAGATACGTGACCTTCTTATCAACGGCTTCAAACATCCGTTTCACCTGATGGAATTTCCCCTCTGTGATGGTTAACTCTATTTCGGAAACATCCCCGGATTCGAGAATAACCAATTTCCCAGGCTTGGTGTGATACCCATCATCCAGAGTGACTCCTTCAGAGAATTTCCTCACATCTTCTTCTGTTACTTTTCCATCAATGACAGCGAAATAAGTCTTCCCGACATCTTTTTTAGGAGAAGTTAGTCGATGATTAAGCTGCCCATCATTCGTGATCAACAACAACCCCTCTGTATCCTTATCTAATCTGCCGACAGGAAACGGGTCAAACACCTGGTCCTCTGGCTGCAAAATATCAATCACCGTCGGATCATGCGCATCTTCCGTCGCAGAAATTAAATCGCCTGGTTTGTTCATCATCAAATAAATGTATTCTCTATACTCTACTTCCTCTCCCATCACCGTGACCAGATCTTCATTAGGGTTCACATGGGTTTTCGGGCTCTTTTCAGGGTTGCCATTAATTCGTACGTTTCCACCCTTCAAAAGAGTTTTCACTTCTTTCCTCGTGCCATACCCCATATTAGCTAAAAGTTTATCAATTCTCATCTTGGACAAAACCTCCTTTTATCCTCTCTTTAAAAATCTATCCAGTACACGAACACGATCACCTAAGATACGCTCAAGCAGTGTTGTCTGATAGGTTAACCACAGGTAAACAAGACCACCAGCACCAATACTGAAGAACAGAACGATCAGTGCATCCAGTCTACTTTCCATCGGATCTAAAATGAAACCAAGCACCCATTTGATCAAAAGCACAACAATGGCCATGATGGTCGTCAAAATCAGAACGAGCAACGTCCTCTTAAACAATTGTTGGTAAGAAAATTCAATGGAAGTGAAAATACGTCCAAAGTTAAGGATAACCGCTGCAGCAACACCAATGCCTGTTGCAATGATTGCACCTTTTGCTCCAAATAGTTGAATGAGCCACCAGTTCAGTCCCAGCTTTAATAGGATTCCTGTCCCGAGACTTATGACAGCAAAATTCTGTTTGTTGATCCCTTGTAGGATGGATGAAGTTACAGTATATAAGGCCAGGAACAATCCGACAGGCGCATACCAGCGCAATAGATCTCCCCGATATTCGAGCTCATCAACCCCATAGAATGTCCCATAGGCCTCAAAGGCAACAACTGAAAGACCAACGACCGCTGGGATAATCAACAGGGCGACGATTTGCAGTGCCTGGTTAATCTGGTGATTCAGACGGTTCATTTCATTTTTAGTATAAGCCTGAGTGATCGCCGGTAACAGGGCTAACGACAACCCGAGTCCTAAGGTGACCGGAATCATAATTAATTTATGACTCAGGAAATTAATGATTGAAAAAGCATTGTTATACTCTAAGCCTGAGGCTTTAATTGCTTTTTCTAATGTGAACTGATCGACAAGCTGATACAGTGGTGTAGCAATCCCTACTAAAATAAATGGTCCTGCATAGGCGAATAACTCTTGGAACATCTCCTTGTTGGAGAGACCATACGTGTACTCCTGAGCCTCTAACTGACGATCCAGGAACGGCTTTCTCTTTCGCCAATACCAATAAAGGACGATACACGAAGCAATTCCACCAATGAAAGCGGCGAACGTTGCAAAACCAACCGCTTGTGGAATAGGCCCTTGTAGAACTTGTACAATAATAAAAACAGAAACAAGCAAGAAGACAATTCTAACAATTTGTTCAATCACCTGTGATACAGCTGTTGGAGCCATGGATTCATGCCCTTGGAAGAATCCTCTGGTAATACTCATCGGTGGGATGACAAGCAATGCAAAGCTGACCATTTGGATGACCATCGTAGCATGTCCAAGGCGATCAGAGTCATCCCCGATCGTCCATGCAGCCACCTGCTCTGCAGAAAAGAACAAAATTAAGAATGCCAATACACCAGTAATGGACATGAGAGTCAGACCAGCTTTTAACATCTTCCTTCCTGTTTCATAGTCTCCCAAAGAGTTATACTTTGACACAAACTTGGAGACAGCTACAGGTACCCCCATACTGGAAAGACTAAGTAATATGCTGTATGGTACGTAAGCAATCGAAAATAAATCCGTTCCTTCCGTACCTACCATATTTTCAAACGGAACGGTATAAATCATTCCTAGAAACTTTGACAAAAATGTTCCGGCCGTTAATAACATCGTACCTTTAAGTATCTTTGACATAATTCGCTTTTCACCTTCAATTTTATTGTAGAATCGACCTCATCTATTTTATCATAGATAAAGGAAGAACAAGGAACGAATGACCTAAGAAAGGAAGACATCCATGACTTACCAAGTAACTGTCATTGGTGGAGGACCCTCAGGACTCATGGCTGCTATTGCTGCAGCCGAGCAAGGTGTAGACACTCTACTCATTGATAAAGGAAAAAAACTAGGAACAAAGCTTGCTATATCAGGAGGAGGGCGATGTAACGTCACCAACCGCCTTCCAGAAAATGAAGTGATCAAACACATACCTGGAAATGGGAAATTTTTATACAGTCCTTTTTCAGTATTTAACAATTATGACATTATCGATTTCTTCGAAGGCCTTGGTGTCGAACTGAAAGAAGAAGACCACGGACGAATGTTTCCTGTCAGTAATAAGGCCAAAGATGTCGTACAAGCCCTTCTGAATCGGATGGACGAATTGAATATTGAAGTTCGTAAAGAAACTCCCGTGGAGGCCATTCATTACGGAGAAAACGAACACCACGTTATTTTAAAGTCAAAAGAAAAGATTGTGACCCGGTCCTTGATTCTGGCAGTAGGAGGTAAAGCTGTGCCCCATACAGGCTCCACCGGTGATGGATACGCATGGGCAAAAAAAGCTGGGCATACCATTACCAAACTATTTCCTACAGAGGTCCCTCTTCTTTCCAAAGATTCATTTATAAAAAACAAAACGTTACAAGGTCTCTCTCTCAGGGACGTGGATGTCTCTGTGTTAAATGAAAAAGGAAGAAAAATCGTTACCCACCGGATGGACATGTTGTTCACCCATTTTGGCTTATCAGGCCCTGCTATTTTAAGATGCTCTCAATATGTTGTAAAAGAATTCATGAAAGGACACCGCCCGGTAACCATTGAAATTGATGCGATGCCTGATGAGAAAGAAAATGATCTATTAAACAAACTTCAAAAGATGATGGAAGAACATTCGAAGAAATCTTTCAGGAATGTGATTAAAGGTATGGTGCCTGAACGCTTACTTGATTTCATTCTTGAAACATCCGAAATATCTCCAGATGAAAAGTCTGCCAACATCTCAAATGAAAAATTGCGGAATTTCACTCATATTTTGAAGAACTTCCATGTCCATGTTCACGACTCTCAGCCAATCGAAAAAGCATTCGTCACAGGCGGTGGTGTCTCTATAAAAGAGATCATTCCAAACACGATGCAATCCAAGCTTATGGAACGCCTTTATTTCTGCGGGGAAATCCTTGATATCCACGGTTATACTGGTGGATACAATATCACCTCTGCCATGGTCACAGGCAGGGTCGCTGGTATGCATGCAGCATGGGAAGCTATGTCATAACTTTAAAATATCTGTAGCTTCAATAACTTGTTCACCTTTATGACTGGATTGTGGAAGACACGATTTCGAGATATTTGTGAGATTATAGGGGAGTCGGAATGTGCTTTTTCCATGGTGCGCGCTTCATAACCGTTAAAGCTTGATGCAGAGTGCTTATTGCTTATATCACAGAGGCAGTGGCTCCTGGGGAATAGGGTTCTTTTCTCTTCTACTTGATTGGGTTGTAGGGAAGCTAGGAGACTCCCGCAGGAACGGATTGGCTGGTGGCACACCCACAGTAAAGCGAGCGTCTTCGGAACTAAAGTACAATATTGTTGAAAAAAAAGAAGTCGAGAAAGGGTCAGCCCTTTCTCGACTTTCTTTGTTCATACTCTTTCAATCTACCTAGTTCCTCATTTATTAAATGCTGCATCTCTTCACGATCCTCCTGAGAAACGAGAGGATCTGTCTCATCCCAATCCACCATATACACAATGTAAAACCTTCGAATTCGTCTAAAATAAATCGTAGAATGTGGAAACTTGTCAAAATACCCTCGGACCATTTTTCTTCTTGAGTAGCTCCAACGCACTAGTTGCATCTGGGTCCCTCCGAACATACATTCTCTCATTCAGTATAACGAGGAATACTAGGAAACTCAACCATTTCTACCAAATAAATACAAGTCCTAAATAAGCGAAAAGAAGACTACTAGATAAATATAAGAATCCATACGTTTTTAGTCTTTCATAACGGTTGGTAATGCCAAATACTCCGACAAATGCCAGCCAAATAATAATCGCTACAAAGAAGATATGTTGAAGAAAACCAATTTCCTCCTTCAACGATACGAAATAAAAACCAATTGGAATCAATAAAAGCATCATTGCGTATTTCCAATTCCAAAACGTATTCCTTTTCCTTACCAATTCTGCCATGGTCTACATCCTTCCTCTCATAAATAAATCGTCATTTCTACGGTTGGCTCAACTTAATAAAAATTAGGAATGCTATGTACACTACTATTTTACCAAATGTTTTTCAGATATCCATAAATAAACAACCCTTCAGGAATATTCCTGAAGGGTTGTCGAATGACGTGGCGGCGTCCTACTCTCACGGGGGTAAACCCGACTACCATCGGCGCTGAAGAGCTTAACTGCTGTGTTCGGCATGGGAACAGGTGTGACCTCTTCGCCTTCACTACCACATCAATTTAAAGTTTGAAGTGAACCTTCAAAACTGAATAAGGAAACATCTGTTATGAAAAGTAACTGTCATTCACGAATGATTATAATCAGATAGATAAGTCATCGATCCATTAGTATCCGTCAGCTCCACGTGTCACCACGCTTCCACCTCGGACCTATCAACCTCATCGTCTCTGAGGGATCTTATTACCTTATAGGTAAGGGAAATCTCATCTCAAGGGGGGGCTTCATGCTTAGATGCTTTCAGCACTTATCCCGACCACACGTAGCTACCCAGCGATGCTCCTGGCGGAACAACTGGTACACCAGCGGTGTGTCCATCCCGGTCCTCTCGTACTAAGGACAGCTCCTTTCAAATTTCCAACGCCCACGACGGATAGGGACCGAACTGTCTCACGACGTTCTGAACCCAGCTCGCGTACCGCTTTAATGGGCGAACAGCCCAACCCTTGGGACCGACTACAGCCCCAGGATGCGATGAGCCGACATCGAGGTGCCAAACCTCCCCGTCGATGTGGACTCTTGGGGGGAGATAAGCCTGTTATCCCCGGGGTAGCTTTTATCCGTTGAGCGACGGCCCTTCCATGCGGAACCGCCGGATCACTAAGCCCGACTTTCGTCCCTGCTCGACTTGTAGGTCTCGCAGTCAAGCTCCCTTGTGCCTTTACACTCTGCGAATGATTTCCAACCATTCTGAGGGAACCTTTGGGCGCCTCCGTTACCTTTTGGGAGGCGACCGCCCCAGTCAAACTGCCCACCTGACACTGTCTCCGGACCGGATTACGGTCCAGGTTAGAATGTCCGTACAGCCAGGTAGTATCCCACCAGCGCCTCCACCGAAGCTAGCGCTCCGGCTTCCAAGGCTCCTACCTATCCTGTACAAGCTGTACCAACATTCAATATCAGGCTACAGTAAAGCTCCACGGGGTCTTTCCGTCCTGTCGCGGGTAATGTGCATCTTCACACATAGTATAATTTCACCGGGTCTCTCGTTGAGACAGTGCCCAAGTCGTTGCACCTTTCGTGCGGGTCGGAACTTACCCGACAAGGAATTTCGCTACCTTAGGACCGTTATAGTTACGGCCGCCGTTTACTGGGGCTTCGGTTCAACGCTTCGCAAAAGCTAACGCATCCCCTTAACCTTCCAGCACCGGGCAGGTGTCAGCCCCTATACTTCGCCTTACGGCTTCGCAGAGACCTGTGTTTTTGGTAAACAGTCGCTTGGGCCTTTTCACTGCGGCTCCTCGGCAGAGGAGCACCCCTTCTCCCGAAGTTACGGGGTCATTTTGCCGAGTTCCTTAACGAGAGTTCTCCCGCTCACCTTAGGATCCTCTCCTCGCCTACCTGTGTCGGTTTGCGGTACGGGCACCTCTTTCCTCACTAGAGGATTTTCTTGGCAGTGTGAACTCAGGAGCTTCGGTACTATATTTCCTCCCCATCACAGCTTGACGTTGCCGGACGGATTTGCCTATCCGACCGTCTCACTGCTTGGACGCGCACATCCAGTGGCGCGCTCTCCTTATCCTCCTGCGTCCCCCCGTCGTTCAAACGGAAAGGAGGTGGTACAGGAATATCAACCTGTTGTCCATCGCCTACGCCTTTCGGCCTCGGCTTAGGTCCCGACTAACCCTGAGAGGACAGCCTTCCTCAGGAAACCTTAGGCATTCGGTGAAAGAGATTCTCACTCTTTTTCGCTACTCATACCGGCATTCTCACTTCTAAGCGCTCCACCAGTCCTTACGGTCTGACTTCACGGCCCTTAGAACGCTCTCCTACCACTGATCATAAGATCAATCCGCAGCTTCGGTGGTGTGTTTAGCCCCGGTACATTTTCGGCGCAGAGTCACTCGACCAGTGAGCTATTACGCACTCTTTGAATGATGGCTGCTTCTAAGCCAACATCCCATTGTCTAAGCAACTCCACATCCTTTTCCACTTAACACACACTTTGGGACCTTAGCTGGCGGTCTGGGCTGTTTCCCTCTCGACCATGAACCTTATCACCCACGGTCTGACTCCCAGAACAAAGTCTATGGCATTCGGAGTTTGACTGAATTCGGTAACCCGATAGGGGCCCCTCGTCCAATCAGTGCTCTACCTCCATGACTTTCTATTCTGAGGCTAGCCCTAAAGCTATTTCGGAGAGAACCAGCTATCTCCGTGTTCGATTGGCATTTCACCCCTACCCACACCTCATCCCCGTAATTTTCAACTTACGTGGGTTCGGGCCTCCAGTCAGTGTTACCTGACCTTCACCCTGGACATGGGTAGATCACACGGTTTCGGGTCTACGACCGCATACTCACTCGCCCTATTCAGACTCGCTTTCGCTGCGGCTCCGCTTCTGCTGCTTAACCTCGCATACGGTCGTAACTCGCCGGTTCATTCTACAAAAGGCACGCCGTCACCCATTAACGGGCTCCGACTACTTGTAGGCACACGGTTTCAGGTTCTCTTTCACTCCCCTTCCGGGGTGCTTTTCACCTTTCCCTCACGGTACTGGTTCACTATCGGTCACTAGGGAGTATTTAGCCTTGGGAGATGGTCCTCCCGGATTCCGACGGAATTCCTCGTGTTCCGCCGTACTCAGGATCCACTCCGGAGAGAGAAAGATTTCGACTACAGGGCTGTTACCTGCTCTGGCTGACCTTTCCAGATCGATTCGCCTATCTTCCTCTTTGGTAACTCCAATGGAGTGTCCTACAACCCCAGAAAGCAAGCTTTCTGGTTTGGGCTGATTCCGTTTCGCTCGCCGCTACTTGGGAAATCGCGTTTGCTTTCTCTTCCTCCGGGTACTTAGATGTTTCAGTTCCCCGGGTGTGCCTGCCTATACCTATGTATTCAGTATAGGATACTGTTCCATTACGAACAGTGGGTTTCCCCATTCGGAAATCTCCGGGTCAAAGCCTACTTACGGCTCGCCGGAGCATATCGGTGTTAGTCCCGTCCTTCATCGGCTCCTAGTACCAAGGCATCCACCGTGCGCCCTTATTCACTTAACTATCTTCGTGAAAAGACGTTTACAATTTCAATTAGATGTCTTGTCATCAATTGTCTCATCGTTAGATGAAACAATGATTCCTTATCCAGTTTTCAAGGTTCACAAGTTGAAAGATCGTTTGATCTCTCAAAACTGAACAACCAACACAGTACGTTTCCGTTATATCCTTAGAAAGGAGGTGATCCAGCCGCACCTTCCGATACGGCTACCTTGTTACGACTTCACCCCAATCATTGGCCCCACCTTCGGCGGCTGGCTCCAAAAAGGTTACCTCACCGACTTCGGGTGTTGCCAACTCTCGTGGTGTGACGGGCGGTGTGTACAAGGCCCGGGAACGTATTCACCGCGGCATGCTGATCCGCGATTACTAGCGATTCCGGCTTCATGCAGGCGAGTTGCAGCCTGCAATCCGAACTGAGAATGGTTTTATGGGATTTGCTACACCTCGCGGCTTCGCTGCCCTTTGTACCATCCATTGTAGCACGTGTGTAGCCCAGGTCATAAGGGGCATGATGATTTGACGTCATCCCCGCCTTCCTCCGGTTTGTCACCGGCAGTCACCTTAGAGTGCCCAACTGAATGCTGGCAACTAAGATTAGGGGTTGCGCTCGTTGCGGGACTTAACCCAACATCTCACGACACGAGCTGACGACAACCATGCACCACCTGTCACTTGGTCCCCGAAGGGAAAGTCCTATCTCTAGGATTGTCCAAGGATGTCAAGACCTGGTAAGGTTCTTCGCGTTGCTTCGAATTAAACCACATGCTCCACCGCTTGTGCGGGCCCCCGTCAATTCCTTTGAGTTTCAGCCTTGCGGCCGTACTCCCCAGGCGGAGTGCTTAATGCGTTAACTTCAGCACTAAGGGGTGGAAGCCCCCTAACACCTAGCACTCATCGTTTACGGCGTGGACTACCAGGGGTATCTAATCCTGTTTGCTACCCACGCTTTCGCACCTCAGCGTCAGAAACAGACCAGAGAGTCGCCTTCGCCACTGGTGTTCCTCCACATATCTACGCATTTCACCGCTACACGTGGAATTCCACTCTCCTCTTCTGTCCTCAAGTTCCCCAGTTTCCAATGACCCTCCACGGTTGAGCCGTGGGCTTTCACATCAGACTTAAGGAACCGCCTGCGCGCGCTTTACGCCCAATAATTCCGGACAACGCTTGCCCCCTACGTATTACCGCGGCTGCTGGCACGTAGTTAGCCGGGGCTTCCTCGTTAGGTACCGTCAAGGTACCGCTCTATTCGCACGGTACTTGTTCTTCCCTAACAACAGAACTTTACGATCCGAAGACCTTCATCGTTCACGCGGCGTTGCTCCGTCAGACTTTCGTCCATTGCGGAAGATTCCCTACTGCTGCCTCCCGTAGGAGTCTGGGCCGTGTCTCAGTCCCAGTGTGGCCGATCACCCTCTCAGGTCGGCTACGCATCGTCGCCTTGGTGAGCCGTTACCTCACCAACTAGCTAATGCGCCGCGGGCCCATCTGTAAGTGATAGCAAGAAGCCATCTTTCAACTTTCCTTCATGCGAAAGAAAGTATTACCCGGCATTAGCCCCGGTTTCCCGGGGTTATTCCGATCTTACAGGCAGGTTGCCCACGTGTTACTCACCCGTCCGCCGCTCGTTCCACGAGCTTCACCCCGAAGGGATCCACTCGCTTCCCGCGCTCGACTTGCATGTATTAGGCACGCCGCCAGCGTTCGTCCTGAGTCAGGATCAAACTCTCCATAAAAGTTAAGTTTGACTTGCTCATTTGCACACCGAATGTGCTTGTTTCAAATCTCTTCTATAAAGAAGAAATGTTTTGACGTACTGGTTGGTTCGTTCAGTTTTCAAAGATCAAGTACTGCCTCACCCGACAGTAATCAAATTCTAGCATAATCGACTATATGTCGTCAATAGCTTTAATAGAATTTGTTGAAATAAATCTCTTAATGAGATGTTTTCTGTGCTGCTGAATAAGCAACGTTACCTATAATACACGGTGAACTTTCCCACGTCAATAGTTTAATAGAATTTCTTTGATATAAATGCAACCATTATTAGAGAGTAAAAAAACCCCTTCTATATAGAAAGGGCCGATCAAATGTGTGTAGTTACATCTGACACAACGTATTAAATTATTTGTAGCAGTTATCGCTTAACACCGCTCGTGTTAAAAAACGAGCTCTCCTTGCCACTTCAACATTCCGCCTTCCATGTTTTGTACGTTCCCAAATCCACGTTCTTTCATGAATTCGGCAGCATTCATGCTGCGGCGACCGGAACGGCAGATCATCACATACTCTTGATCTTTAGGCAGGCTCTCAATTTTTTCAGGAATATCCCCAAGGCGTATATGCTTTGCATTCGGAACCATCCCTTGTGAAACTTCTTCATCTTCTCTTACATCGATTATAGTAAAGTCATCGTTATTGTTGATTTTCTCTTCCACTTGTTGAGGCGTGATTTCTTTAATTTGACTCATTTTCATCCCTCCATATTAATCGTTTGCACATTAATTTTAATTTACTGTTAATTAAAGTCAAGGCATATGACCAATAACAAATAAAGCACCCTGCTATACAAACAGGGTGCTTACAAATGATTTAATTGGCTACAATGTTGACTAGTTTACCTGGTACAGCAACAACTTTCCTGATTGTCTTTCCTTCCAGCCATTGCTTGACGTCGTCATTTTCAAGTGCTTGCTTCTCTAGATCTTCTTTGGAAGCTTCTTTATTTACCATCATTTTCGCACGCACTTTACCCATAACCTGGACCACGATTTCCACTTCATCTTCTACAAGTTTAGATTCGTCAAACTCCGGCCAAGGCTGATAGCTGATCGTTTCAGAGTGGCCAAGCTTCTGCCATAGTTCTTCTGCTAGGTGTGGAGCGACAGGAGATAGAAGTTTAACAAAGCCTTCTACATACTCTTTCGGTAAAACGTCTGCTTTATACCCATCATTGATAAAGACCATCATTTGAGAGATTCCTGTATTGAAACGAAGGGCTTCAAAGTTTTCAGTCACTTTTTTAACGGTTTCATGGTAGACCTTCTCCAACGTAGTATCCCCTGAATTTTCTTTAACTGCTTCTGACAATTCACCTTCAGTAACAAATAGTCGCCATACACGATCAAGGAAACGACGAGCCCCGTCCAAGCCATTCTCAGACCATGCTACTGATGCATCAAGCGGCCCCATAAACATTTCATAAAGTCTCAGAGTGTCTGCCCCGTGAGAGTAGACGATGTCATCAGGATTGACAACATTCCCTTTAGACTTACTCATTTTTTCATTATTTTCTCCAAGGATCATGCCCTGATTGAATAGCTTTTGGAATGGTTCTTTCGTTGGAACAACTCCTGCATCGTAAAGGACCTTGTGCCAGAAACGTGCATACAACAAGTGAAGAACCGCGTGCTCCGCGCCACCAATATACACATCGACCGGAAGCCACTTTTTCAATGCTTCATAATCAGCAAAGGTTTCCTCATTATTAGCATCAATATAACGCAGGTAATACCAGCAGCTACCTGCCCATTGAGGCATCGTATTCGTTTCCCTGCGCCCCTTCATGCCTGTTTCAGGATCTACGACATTAACCCATTCATCAATATTAGCAAGCGGGGATTCCCCTGTGCCGGATGGTTTAATTTCCGTCGTCTTTGGAAGTTTAACAGGTAGTTCTTCTTCTTTGACTGCAGTAATCGAACCGTCTTCCCAGTGGATGACAGGGATTGGTTCACCCCAATAGCGCTGACGGCTGAAGAGCCAGTCACGAAGGCGGTAAGTTGTTTGTTTCTTACCTTTCCCGTTTTCTTCAAGCCAATGAATTGCCTTTTCAATTGCCTCTTCTTTCCCAAGGCCGTTTAAGAAGTCAGAGTTGATGTGAGGACCATCTCCTGTATATGCTTCTTCCTCAACATTTCCTCCCTCTACGACTGGGATGATCGGAAGGTCAAATTTCTGGGCGAATTCAAAGTCTCTTTCATCATGGGCAGGGACCGCCATAATGGCACCGCTGCCGTAGCTCATCAATACGTAATCAGCCACCCAGATTGGAAGCTTTTCACCATTGATCGGATTGATCGCATAAGAACCAGTGAATACCCCTGATTTATCCTTAGCCAAGTCCGTACGCTCAAGATCACTCTTGTTTTGCGCTTTTTCAATATATGTGGATACGGCACCTTTCTGTTCAGCTGTTACAATTTCATTGACCAGTGGATGTTCTGGAGCCACGACGGCATAAGTTGCACCAAATAATGTGTCTGGACGAGTGGTAAACACATCAAAAGATTGGTTAAAACCATCAATTTCAAAAGTGACCTCTGCCCCTTCTGACTTGCCAATCCAATTTCTTTGCATATCTTTAATGCTTTCCGGCCAATCCAACTCTTCCAAGTCTTCAAGTAGACGATCCGCATAAGCTGTAATCTTCAGCATCCACTGTTTCATCGGGCGACGTTCAACAGGGTGATCTCCTCGTTCACTTCGACCATCGATAACTTCTTCATTCGCAAGTACCGTGCCAAGAGCCGGACACCAGTTCACGGCTACTTCGTCAATATAAGCCAGACCCTTTTCATAAAGTTTCAAAAAGATCCATTGCGTCCATTTATAGTAATCAGGGTCTGTTGTATTCACTTCTCGATCCCAATCATAGGAGAAACCCAGTTCTTGTATTTGCCTACGGAAGGTGTCAATGTTTTGTTTTGTAAATTCTTCAGGATCATTTCCTGTATCCAATGCATATTGCTCTGCCGGAAGCCCGAAAGCATCCCAACCAATCGGATGAAGCACTTCATATCCCTGCATCCGCTTCATACGGGAAAGGATGTCTGTAGCTGTGTATCCTTCCGGGTGTCCAACGTGTAGACCGGCACCTGATGGATAAGGGAACATATCCAATGCATAGAATTTCTTTTTGTCTGAGTAACTGTCTGTCTTGAATGTCTTTTCTTCAAGCCAGTATTTTTGCCATTTCTTTTCAATGGTCTTATGATCAAAAGCCATTTCATTGCCTCCTCATAATCTCTCTAAAAAATATAAAAAGCCCCTCATCCCAGTATGGGACGAGAGGCTTGATTCCCGCGGTACCACCCAAATTAACACATCTGTGTTCAACTTGACATCGATAACGGCGACCACACCGGCAGAAACTACTTATGTTCACTTCTGCGACATCCAAGGCGAGTTCATGATTTTCAAGGACAGCTTCCACCAGCCGCTGCCTCTCTACCACTTGAAAGAGTCACTACTACTCCTTTTCAACGTCATGCTATTATAACCGTATATTAATGAATGAAAACAGCTTTGTCAAGCGGCATTCGCCCAAGCTTTTCGTCCATCTACATGAAAAGTCTATTCGTGCTACAATACTAAAGAACAATACTATTGGAGGATGCAGCATGACGATTGAACGAATTTTAGACTACGCCCATTCATTGATGAAAAAAACGATAGAACCTGGCGATGTCGTTATAGATGGAACGTGCGGCAACGGTCACGATACAGCTTTTCTCGCCCAACTTGTAGGAGAGAAAGGGCATGTGTATGCCTTTGATGTGCAGGATCAAGCGATCTCAAAAACTCAGGAACGTTTAAAGGAACATGGGCTTGCAAACCATACGAGTCTTATCCATGATTCCCATGCCTACGTACAAAACTACCTACAAGACAAACACCAAACCAATATATCCGCAGCCATTTACAATTTAGGTTATCTGCCAGGCAGTGATAAAACTGTGGTAACCAAGCCTGAAGGGACGATCCAGTCGGTTGAAAACGTACTGGCTACTCTAAAGAAAGGTGGGTTGGTGGTCTTAGTTGTCTATCACGGACACCCTGGGGGAGCCGAAGAGAAAGATGCCATCATGGAATATGTATCAGAGTTGGATTCCAAGTACTACCAAGTCCTTCATTACGGATTTATCAATAAAAAAAGAACACCTCCCTTTATCTTAGCCATCGAGAAGCTTTCCTAAGGATTAAGGTGAAATCCAGACGGAGGATAAAAACAGCAAACCGCGTAACTTCTTATATTCCTAAAAGGAAAAAGCCTGGTCGTTTAAATCTCACGACCAGGCTTTAATTTATGATACACCTTTGTATTGTAATAAAAGAACGTTGCTTTCTTACCACTTACTTTCAACATCTCTTTCACAAAGCTTTTAGCATTTGAAAGTCTGCCTACTTTACGATCCGCTAAGTACATGCCAACCAGACCTTCATGTATCATTTGGTGAAACGCTGCATCCGGGAGCCTTTGAATTTCCTCATGGGCCTTTTCAACAAAATACCGGAAGCGGTTCTTCATTTCATCCTCATGGTCGTAGTAAGCACAGAAATTCAAATCCCCCTCTTTCTCATCTTCCTCTTGGTCAATGTAATAATCAAGCAAGATATGTAATCCCTGCATATAAGGAAAATAACTTCTTTCAATTTGATTAGATAACGTTGCATCCATCTTTCCACTAAGCGTATAGGAAACAAGGCAAAAAATTCCCAACGTAGACCCTGTACATGCGGAAAACTCATACCAGCTGAGTTCCGGCCATTCTTTTTGGTAGTGCTTGAACCAATTTTGAAGCCTCGGAATCCTCTCGTTTTCGATCACATGCTTATGAACTTGCAAATCACCATACAACTGACCTAACCTTACCGCCTGCTTCTTGACGATCTGATAGTCTTCCGCCTCGGAAAGGACTTGCTGGCACGTGTTCACAAGATCATGGAGGTACCCCCCATCATCCTGCTCGTCACGATATTGGTAATAATCCTGTAATGGGTTACCTGGTGTCAAGGCGTCGATCATAGATTCATGCAACATGCGGAAATCGTCAGGATCCATAGAGGTGCTACGGTCACAAAGGTTGTCCAAGTAGTCACTGATGGTTTGATAAGCAACAATGAATCGAATGGCCTGTTTATCGTTGCCGCGGGAGAGAGCAGAGTAAATAGATCCCCCTTCACAGTGAAACGTCTTTTCTTCAATACTCGCCAAAGCTTGACTTCTAAGTTCTTCGTCAGGAATCGATTTCGCCCTTTCAATCCAGTAAGATAATTCATTATGAACAGCAGGAAAAATATTTCGATAAACTCTGTACATCAAAAACATGGCGTTACCTGGGACTGCACGTCTCAAAAGAAAGCCTCCTTTCCGATTTACTTTAGATGATCCTCTAAAAAAGATAGCGTATGTTGATAGACATCTTTCCATTCCGGCTCGTTATAAATTTCATGATAAAGACCTGGCCACTGTTTGTACCTTTTTTCTTTTACCTGAACCCGGTCAAACCATTCAGCGGTCTTCTCTATTCTCACCATATAATCCTCTTCGGCCTGCATCAGTAGCAATGGGATATCAGGAAAGCGTTGAATATCAGAAAACGCTTCTCTCGTCGCTTTCTGAAATTCACGGTACCAGCGAACAGAGACTTTATCAATAATCAAAGGATCTTGTTGAAACTCTATAATTTTGTCCTTATTACGTGTGATATATTCGGGATCTTGAGGAGCTTTGATTCTTAATGATGGAATAAAAGTATTTAACATATAAGACACAGCTTCCAAGGGGATGCTCGCTTTTTTTCAGGAGCCCTAGCGCAGGAGAAGAAAGAATAACACCATCCACCTTTGGTTGAGCGGTCTCCATTGTACGAACAACCGCAAGGCCTCCCATGCTATGCCCCATTAAAAATACTTTTTTATTGGGGTCCGCCTCTTGAATCCACATCATAATGGTATTGATATAGTCCTGAAAAGAACGGATATGGCCACTCTTCCCTGAAGAACGACCCTGACCTGGCAGGTCCCCATAAATAACGGAATACCCATCCTTTTGAAGTTGGTCGACCAGTTCATGATACCGTCCTGAATGTTCAAAGGCCCCATGAACGAGCACAACCGTTGCACGATCATTGACTGATTCTACTTTCTTCACAGCATCTCCCTCTTTTCTTCTGCTATACTATCAATAGTATAAGTATAAGGGGGTTTTTCATGATTTGCGAATATAAAGGAAAGGTACCTGACATACATCCGAGCGCGTATGTTGCTGAAGATGCTGTGATCACAGGGGATGTAACCATACAGGAAAAGGCCAGTGTTTGGTTCAAGACCGTGATCAGAGGAGATGTAGCTCCCGTACATATTGGCAAGAACACCAACATTCAAGATTTAAGCCTCTTACATCAAAGCCCAGACAAACCATTAATCATTGAGGACGGGGTAACCGTCGGCCACCAAGTCACTTTACATTCCGCCCATATAAAAGAAAACGCGCTGATCGGCATGGGATCTCTTATTCTGGATGGCGCTGTTATTGGAGAACAAGCTTTCATCGGCGCCGGGAGTCTTGTTCCCCCCGGGAAAGTGATTCCACCAAATACTCTCGCTTTCGGACGGCCGGCCAAAGTCATAAGAGAACTAAATGAAGAAGACATTAAGGAACTCAACAGGATCAGAAAGAGTTATGTGGAAAAAGGGCAATATTATAAAGAACTACGAAAATCATGAAGCCACAAATCGATCACTTGAACGAAAAAAACCGTTCCAAACTTTTGTTTGGAACGGTTTTTTTTTATTACTGACAGCGTGCCTTCAATTCTTCGGCTTTATCTGTACGCTCCCAAGGGAACTCCACATCTGTACGTCCGAAATGACCGTAAGCAGCCGTTTGACGATAAATAGGACGACGCAGGTCCAACATCTTAATAATTCCTGCTGGGCGAAGGTCGAACAGTTCACGGACAGCTTCCACCAGTTGCTCCTCAGAAACCGCACCTGTTCCATTCGTGTTAATAGCAATAGAAACAGGCTGCGCAACACCGATGGCATAAGCAAGCTGAACTTCAACAGAATCCGCAAGTCCTGCAGCTACGATATTTTTCGCAACGTAACGGGCAGCATATGCAGCAGAACGGTCTACTTTCGTAGCATCTTTACCACTGAAGGCTCCCCCTCCATGACGAGCATAGCCACCATATGTGTCGACGATAATCTTTCTTCCGGTTAGCCCGGCGTCACCTTGTGGACCTCCAATGACGAAGCGTCCGGTTGGATTAATAAAGTACTTCGTCTGTTCATCAATATATCCTTCAGGCACGATCGGCCCAATCACATGTTTCTTCAAATCTTCCTGGATCTGTTGCAGAGTCACTTCTTCCGCATGCTGGGTAGAAATAACAATTGTATCCACGCGCACTGGCTGATCATTTTCGTCGTACTCTACCGTCACTTGTGTTTTTCCATCTGGACGAAGGTAATCAAGTGTACCATCATTTCTAACATCAGATAGACGTTTAGAGAGTTTATGAGCCAAGGAGATTGGAAGAGGCATCAATTCTTTGGTTTCATTATTAGCAAAACCAAACATCAATCCCTAGTCTCCTGCACCAATCGATTCAATTTCATCGTCACTCATTTTTCCTTCACGGGATTCAAGAGCAACGTCCACGCCTCCTGCAATATCAGGGGATTGCTCATCAATCGCAGTCAGAACAGCACATGTATCCGCATCAAACCCGTACTTCGCACGAGTATATCCGATATCTTTGATCGTCTGACGTACGATGGATGGAATATCCACGTAAGTATTTGTACTAATCTCACCAGAAACCAGTACAAGTCCCGTTGTCACTGTTGTCTCACATGCAACCCTCGCGTTAGGGTCGTTTTTTAAAATTTCATCTAATATCGCATCAGAAATCTGGTCACAAATTTTGTCCGGATGACCCTCCGTGACGGATTCTGATGTGAATAACCGGCGGTTTGCAGGCATTCTTAAAAACTCCTCCTTCTGTAAGTACAAAGTATTAGACGGAACTCTTTACCAGTATGTGCAGAAACTTTTATACGTTTCATATATGTTCATGTTGCCTCTTTTCACAACCAATGGAGCAATTACATAGGAATATCTACAGGTTATCCTGTTCGAATATTTCTTCATTAAAGGCTGAGTTTTAATGAGTGGATGAATCAATCTCATCCCTCTGTTTGAAAAAAAGCCTTATAAAAAGAAAAAACCTTTCCTATTCGAGGAAAGGGGCTGCTTCCTTTCGCTCTTATCGTCCAAGGAGCATGTCCTCCTTGCTTCAGGTTAGCACCGTGTCATGTGCATGACGGTTGCTGGGTTTCAAAGGGCCTGTCCCTCCACCAACTCTGGATAAGAGAGTATCCGTTCTCCGTTATCGTATCGAAAACCTCATTTGTTGTCAATTGAATTCCACCTCATTCTAACGTATTCGTATTTAGTAAACGTTTGAATGAAATTCACATATATTATTAGAAACTTTTTTCAATAAGAAATATCCCACTCTTCCATATAAGCTCCCGTTTGTTGAAGACTCAGTTTCGAGATGCTTTAGGGTTTCGTTTGCCATAATGGGAGTCAGGGGTGGCTGGGAAGCTACTCGCTTTCCTGTAGGGGAGCGCCGAGCTCCCTGGGACTGCGTCCTGCGGGATCTCGCCTATCTCCTTCTCCCACGGGAGTCTCGCAGCTTCCCAACCACCCCATTCGATGTATGTGAGAAACGAACCCCTTTACCAAGTTGGATTGTCTTCCGCTATCTCGATTGTTAAAAGCATAGAACGCTCTGTATTAAGCTCTCAGAGTGCAAATACCTGGGCACGGGGATTTTATCCTTATACTCCCATTAAACTGAATAGCTGATTATTCGGGGAGTGGTTTCGAGACACTGATATAGCAAAGGGGCGGAGGGGAATGGCGAGACTCCTGCGGGAAAAGAGTGCTTGGTGAGACCCCGCAAGGCGTTAGCCTGAGGAGGCTCACCGCGCTCCCGCGGAAAGCGAGTTATTCCCCGCAGCCCCCATCCACTCAACAAAAGTCTCGAAACTGAGTCTTTCACAATCCTGCCAGATTGTTGAACAAAAGAGTGGGTTTCTAGTTTGATAATTCAGAATAAATAAAATGTAAGCTTTTTCACGTATAGTATGGACTAAAGAATTCAATGTGTTATACTAATCTCACATTAGGTTGATCATAATAAATGCAAAGGCGGGTCGACACATATGAGTACCATAAATCAAATGTCTGAACTGAATCTTTTACTTGCCCAAGAACATGTCCACCACCAGCTATCTGTTCCACACTTAGTGGAAAAGATTTTATACCGTAATGAAGGTACCCTGACAGAAAAAGGGGCCATCCAGGCAACGACGGGTACTTATACTGGAAGATCTCCGAAAGATAAATTCATCGTTCAGGATGATGTTACACAAGATAAAGTTCACTGGGGAGCTGTCAACCAGCCCATAGATGATCAAACGTTTGTAAAACTATATCATAAAGTATTGGATTATTTGAAAGAACGGAATGAACTTTTTGTCTTTAAGGGCTTTGCGGGGGCAGATGAAAAGCACCGTCTTCCTCTTCAGGTACTCACAGAGTTCGCCTGGCACAACTTATTCGCACAGCAAATGTTCATTCGTCCAGATGAACAGGAAGTAGAAGATCATGAAGCAGAGTTTACTGTAATCTCTGCTCCAACCTTCAAAGCTAATCCGGAGACCGATGGAACGAACTCAGAAGCATTCATCATGATCTCTTTTAAACACCGTATTGTTTTAATTGGTGGCACCGAATATGCCGGAGAGATTAAAAAGTCTATCTTCTCTGTCATGAACTATATTCTTCCCGAGAAGAACGTTCTCCCTATGCATTGCTCAGCTAACGTAGGTAAAGAGGGGAGATGTGGCTTTATTCTTCGGCCTTTCCGGAACAGGAAAGACAACATTATCAGCGGACCCTCAACGTAGGTTGATTGGTGATGATGAACATGCATGGTCAAACTACGGAGTTTTTAATATTGAGGGTGGATGTTACGCGAAATGTATCAACCTTTCTCAAGAAAAGGAACCCCAGATTTTTGATGCCATTCATTTCGGCTCTGTCCTGGAAAACGTAGTGCTTGATCCACAGACCCACCAGCCCGACTACAATGACACAAGTCTCACTGAAAATACACGAGCGGCTTATCCATTAGAGCATATTGATAATACTGTACAACCGAGTATCGCCGGTCATCCGAATGCCATCATCTTTTTAACAGCTGATGCAACAGGTGTCCTCCCACCAATCAGTAAATTGACCAAAGAGCAGGCCATGTACCATTTCTTGAGTGGATATACGAGTAAACTTGCAGGGACTGAAAGAGGAATCACAGAACCACAAGCTACATTTTCTGCCTGCTTCGGTTCACCGTTCCTTCCTCTCCCGCCATCCACTTATGCAGAAATGCTCGGGGAAAAAATTGACCAATTCAACGCAGATGTTTATTTGGTCAACACAGGCTGGTCAGGAGGATCTTACGGGGAAGGGCAGCGAATTAAACTGGCCTACACAAGATCCATGATTCATGCCGCACTGGAGGGAGAGTTAAGCTCTGCTGAAACTTATCAAGATCCATTTTTCGGTTTGAATATTCCTACACACTGCCCTGGTGTACCAGATGAAGTATTATTTCCTAGAAAAACATGGGCAGACGCCGATGCATATGATCAAAGTGCCAAGTCATTGGCAAGCAAGTTTCATGAAAACTTCAAGAAATTCACATATGCAAGCGAAGAAATCAAAAATGCAGGACCGACCTACCACAGGTCATAACAATTGTTTCCTCATCTCCTCATATAAAAGAAGGCCCCGCTGGATTTCCAGCGGGGCCTTCTCTATGCCCTCCACTCACAAACGCTCCCGTTTGTGGAAGACTCAGTTTCGAGACAATTGAGTGATTCTAGGGGCTCCGGGAAAAGGTTCGCTTTCCATGGGGCGGGCGGTGAGCCTCCTCAGGCTACGCCTTCCGGGGTCTCACCTCTCCCACACGTCCCATAGGAGTCTCACCGTTTCCCTCCGCCCCATTGCCATGAAAGATTTTCGAAAACACTCCTAAAAGGTCAGCTCGTATGATTATGGGAGGTGGATGACTAGAACACCTCAACAGTACGTTAAAGCTTAATCCACTTCGCTTTACACCTCTAACAGTTGGATAGTGAAAGACCCGTCCAATTTGGCACAAGGGTTCGTTTCTCCCTTACACCGAAAGGGGTGGTTGGGAAGCTGCGAGACTCCCGCGGGAATGGATGGACTGGCAAGACCCCACAGTGCGAAGCACGAGGAGGCTTGCCGTCATCCCCGCAGGAAAGCGAGTAGGTTCCCGACCACCCCTGACGCCCAACATAGCAACGAACCCCGGAAACATCTCGAAACTGAGTCTTCAACAATCCTGCCAGATTGTTGAAGAAACATTAGAAAAAAGGTAGAAAAGTTTAGTTAAACTTTTCTACCTTTTTCAAGCACTCTGGCAACACTTCATCTTTCATCATGAAACTAAAACGATCATTCGATTTTAAATTACGCGGGAGATGACGGAACAATACTGGTCCGTGCGTCTCAAAATAATGATCCTGATCATCGATCGAATCAATCATTGCAAAATACACATTCTTAATGACCGTCCCCCCTTTCCCTTCTACATGGTACTGACCAATGTAGGATAAATGAGAAATAACGGCTCCTGTCTCTTCTCTGACTTCTCTGACAGCGGCGTCTTCCGCTGATTCTCCCTCTTCAACTTTTCCGCCTGGAAATTCTAGACCACGATCTTTATGCTTGGTGAGCAGCCATTGATCCTTGTATCGGCATATCACCCACACATGTTTCGGTGTCTCGGAAAAAGGATGATCCTCAAAAGATAACCGGACAGGGTTGTGGTAATAATCATAAAATGTTTTCATGTCTGCTCAACTGCCTTTAATCCTTGATATACGTTCTGTCTTTCACCTGTTTAAATCGTACCACAAGCCACGCTAAATACAAACCGGTCAGCAGACAAACTTCCCGCTTTTCTGAAAAAATTGTAAAAACACCCACAAACATGAAACGTTCGATTCTTATCATCTACAAGAAAGAAAGCAAAAAAGTGAATAGAACAATAATGGCTCAGCGAACCTATGTAGCGACGATTAAGATGCATACGAACCCCGAATGTTCCGTATGGATATGAAACTTGAAATTGAGGATCATGGGGGAACAAATTGAGGTAAATCAATCCATATACAGTGAATTCAGACGTTTTAACGAAATTAAAGAGATTGTCGTACCTAAGGACATTCTTAATCAAGCAGAGAAAATGGAAGATATGCCTGGTGATATTCTAATGAAGCATAGAAAACCGCTTCTTTTTAAGAAGCGGTTCGATTATTCATTCAATACACCCATCTCACTGATATGATGTTTAGTCGCTTCATCTCCAAGGTCGTAAATCTTTTGAAACGCTTTTTTCATACCAAGATCCACTTCATCGTTCGCCTGATCGTTATGATAGGGATTATACGGAACGTGGGACCGCCAGAAAGACTCTTCATCTGCATTATAAATCTCATCAAATACTTCTCTTAGCGCTTTTACTTCCTCTTCCGTTGCATAAATCGTGAAATCATCATTGTTTGCATCGTGGTTTAAAGAAATTTCCCTTGTTCCCATGTTGATATAATACTTATCCTTATCCATCATTCGCCCTCCTCTTCTCTAGTGTGAACCACGGAGGGGAAACCTATTACAGATTGATGATTCAGGAAAAGGTCTTGTAAACGAGTGTTACTTCATCCAAATATTCTTCATCCACTTCCATACCCATTCCCGCTTTCGCAGGAACCTCAATGGTACCTTTACGCATAACAATCTCAGGGTGTACAAGATCTTTATAAAAATACCTTGTAGAACCGGACAAATCACCTGGAATCGTGAAATTTGGCAGGGATGCTAACGCAAGATTATGCGCTTTGGATATCCCAGATTCCACCATCCCTCCGCACCACACAGGAACCCCACGCGATTGACAGAAGTCATGAATTTGAATCGCTGCGGTTAATCCACCGACACGACTGATTTTTATGTTAATGATTTGACAACTTCCCAGTTCAACCGCTTGGATGGCATCGTGTAAAGACATGATCGATTCATCCAAACAAATCGGGGTCTTCATTTCCTTTTGCAACTTTTTATGCCAATAAAAGTCCCCTCCTGGAAAAGGCTGCTCAATCATTGTTAACCCGTAATCATCCAATGAACGTAAATGGCTTATATCCTCTGCATTGTATTGACCATTCGCATCGATCATGATCGGAAGGGACGGGTCGATTTCTTGGATGGTTTCGATCGCTTCCTTTTCTTTTCCTTTAACCACTTTCAATTTATATCTTTGAAAACTTTCTTCCTTCAACCTGGATACATCTTTTTCTAACGAATCTCCTAGGCTGATCACCGCCCCCGCGCTTACTGATGAACGGATACCTCCCAGGAGATCGGCAAGGCTTCTGCCTGTTTGCTTTCCATACAAATCCCATAGCGCTGCTTCCAGACCCGCTTTTGCCATCGGATGACCCTGCACTCCCCCATTTTGTTCTGCCACATCAGAAGGGTGTTCCGCTCCATTTTTCAAAAGGGACGGAATCAGATGATTTTCTAAAATATTCCAAGCAGTACCTAACGTTTCATAGGTGTAAAAAGGGGTAGGAAATGCCGTCACCTCGCCATAACCTATACAACCTGCATCATCTCTTACTTCTACAATAATAAGAGGACGCTCTTTCAATTCAGCCTGGTGAGTAACGAACGGAGCTTTTAATGGCATGGAGACTTTCCTTAAACGGACGGACTGGATTCTCATTCGTCTCCCCCTTGCTTGAGGCAGGATGACAAATCTCTACGCAATAGTTTGTTCGAGGCATTTCTCGGTAGTTCATCGATCCAATGAACCTCTTTCGGACATTTATATTTCGCCAAACGCTTCCTGCACCAGTTCAGCACTTCTTCGTCAGTCAGACTGGACCCATCTTCAGTCACTATATACGCTGCAGGAACTTCTCCCCAATGTTCATCAGGACGACCGGCCACACCTGCTTCCCGTACTCCTGGCATGGATGATAACACGCTCTCCACTTCTGCAGGATAAATGTTTTCTCCTCCTGAAATGATCACATCCTTCACCCGGTCTACGACAAACAAAAATCCATCTTCATCTTCAAATCCGAGGTCCCCTGTCCGCAAATACGCGTTTTCTCTTTTCTCCCGATTGTAATATCCCTTTGACACCATCGGACCACGAACGATAATTTCGCCAACCTCGCCTCTTTCATTGCAGTCTATATAAAGATGCGCAGAGCTTAAAGCCTTACCTGCTGAACCAAGTTTTGAGAAAGCGAATTCTGGACTGAGTGTGGCGATTTGGGAGGAAGTCTCTGTCATTCCATATGTTTGGAAAACAGGTATTCCTTTTACTGATGCCTTTTCGAGTAATACTTCAGGAACAGGTCCCCCACCAAGAAGCATGCAGCGGAAGTCGTCTGGATACGTACCATCATCAAGCATCTCGATTAGCCTCTGCAGCATAACCGTCACCACGGATACATGAGTAACCCCTTTTTCCATAACAGCTTCGTGAACCTTGCATGCATCGAACTTTTCAAAAAGCATGACCGGCATACCATAAACGACACTCTTCATTAGGATTGAAAAGCCACCAACATGGAACAAAGGCAAACAATTCAACCACTTGTCCTTTTCTCCTGTTCCTAAATTCAAGGCAGAAGCGACCGCACTGTGCCAATGGTTTCCATACGTATGCATCACGGCTTTCGGGTTCCCTGTCGTCCCGGATGTGTACATCATCGTATAAACGTCATCGAGATCGAGGTCCGTTTGAAGTTCATGGGGGACTCCTTTCTCCATTTTCAGATGTTCAAGTCTATGCACCTCAAGGTTCATCTCTGTTACCGATTCGGCAGCAACTGGCACGTGGTGATCATCAGAAAATAAATGTGAAACATGCGCATCCGTAAGCTGGTACGTAATTTCGGCTGCAGTCAGCCTCGTGTTCAACAGAACAGCTACCGCTCCAACATAGCTTACCGCGTGTATGAAAACCGTGTACAGCGTACTATTGCTCGCTATTAGGGCTATGTGGTCATCCTGCTTCACCCCGTTTTTCATAAGCTCACCGGCCATCCTACGGCTTTTTTCCCTTAATTCAGAAAAACTAATGTTCCTCCCGTCTGATGTTTCAATCGCTGTACGCTGTGGGTTTAGTGATGCCTGTTTATCTAACCAATGTGGAATACGTTCGCCCATTTCAACCCTTCCTTTACTCAGTTCTTTTATACTTCCGCTCAAACCACAAAAGGGGCAATCCTTTCTACAGGATGCCCCTTCACACGTGGTTTCATATATAGAGTCGAATCAAGGGAAACGAGGGAACTGATCGAAGTCAGGCTTTCTCTTCTCCTTGAAGGCGTCGCGCCCTTCTTTGGCTTCCTCTGTTGTGTAATACAACAAAGTAGCGTCTCCCCCCATTTGTTGAAGACCAGCTAAACCGTCGGTATCGGCATTGAAAGAAGCCTTCAGGAAACGCAAGGCAGTCGGTGACTTCTCAAGCATTTCACGACCCCATTGTACGGTCTCCGCTTCAAGATCTTCCAATGGTACAACTGTGTTGACCAGTCCCATTTCCTCCGCTTCTCTCGCAGAGTACTGACGGCACAAGTACCAAATTTCACGGGCTTTCTTATGACCGACGATACGAGCAAGCAATCCTGCACCGTAACCAGCATCGAAGCTTCCCACTTTTGGTCCTGTTTGACCGAAGATGGCGTTATCAGCAGCAATCGTTAAATCACAAACGATATGTAATACATGTCCACCACCGATTGCATATCCGGAAACCATAGCTACCACAGGCTTTGGAATGACACGGATCAAACGTTGCAAATCAAGTACATTCAAACGAGGGATATGGTCATCCCCAACATAACCACCATGGCCACGTACTTTCTGGTCTCCACCAGCACAGAAAGCATCATCGCCAGCTCCTGCAAGAACAATAACCCCGATTCGGGAGTCATCGCGAGCATAAGCAAAAGCATCAATTAATTCATGTACCGTTTGCGGACGGAAAGCATTACGAACTTCCGGACGGTTGATCGTAATTTTAGCAATCCCTTCAAATCTCTCGTACATAATATCTTCATATTCGCGTTCACTAACCCAATCAAAAGACATAGTATTTCCTCCTTTTTCTACATTCAATTCGTAAATTCCTCATGAAAAACGCTTTCCTGCAATTTTCATTTTATCATGAAGCCATCTACAATTTTAGCAAAAATCCCAGGATTCTCAAGGTGGACAGTATGACCAGCATCTTTTACAACCCGATGAGTGGCACGTGGGCAACGCTCAGCCATTTCCCTATTGATGCTTCGGAACTTTGTATCTTCCTCTCCTGTCACTAATAAGACCGGGCACTTGAGCGAAGATAACCGATCCCACCAGGAGGGCTGGTGGCCTGTCCCCATACCGAGAAGTGATTCAGAAAGACCTCCAGCCGTCTGACTCAGGCGTACTTCTCTCAACGCTTTTTTCACATCATTAGGAAGCTTTCGTTGTGAATCAAAAAGCGGGATACTTTCCCAGAAGTCTACGAACGATTCGATTCCTTCTTCCATCAATTTTTCTGACAAACCTTTATCTTTTGCTTGTCGTGACAGCTGTTCTTCGGTTGTCGGTAAACCTGGAGAAGCACTTTCGAGTATTAATCGATCGACATATTCAGGGTATAACATGGCAAATGATAGAGCTGTTCTTCCTCCTAAGGAATAACCAAGCAAGGACACCTTTTCTAATCCCTGCTGATCCAGTAAAGCTTTAAGATCCCGGCAAAAACGTTCCATCGTTACCCTTCCAATCGATCCTGTTTTTCCATGACCGGGCAAATCCACTTTTATTAGTCGATAGGATTTTTCCAAACGGGAAGTAATGGAGTCAAAAGTTGAAGCTCGGCCTGTAAACCCGTGGAGCAGGAGGAGAGCTTGACCTTCCCCCCTCTTCCTCGACCCAATATTCTCTGCCGTTCACCTTCATTTTCATAAACTTTCGCTCCAATCCAAAACCGCTTTTTCTACATTCGACCAACGCTCTCTGTGAAACGCTACATGGTCGTCACGACTTGTCATCACTTCGACGACGTTCAGCCCTGGATCTGCATAACTTTCTGCTAAGGCACGTTTATAAGACTCCCAAGTCGTCACCTGCCTGTGTTTGCCTCCATACATGCTGATAACAGGTGCGAGATCCAAACCTAAAGGAGTGCCGAAGAGCTCTTCAAAGTGATCCGGATGTTTGGATTGAGGCAGGTAAGAAAATATCCCCCCTCCGTCATTGTTAATAACAACGATGGTCAACGGGATCCCCTTATTCTTTGCCATCCATAGTCCGTTTAAATCATGGAAAAATGAAATATCCCCTAACAGAAGCGTTGTGTGTTTGCCTGTAGCTGCTGTTCCGATTGCTGTACTAACCACACCATCGATCCCATTTGCTCCTCTATTCGCCATCAGCTGGACATTTTTAGGTGAAGACATGAAGAAACTGTCGACATCCCTGATCGGCATGCTGTTGCCCACAAATAAATTTGAATGGTCAGGAATCGTTTCTGCCAAATAAACGACCGCATGACCTTCATTGAGGGAAGGCTCTGGTTCGAGCAGCATTTCATTCTTCGCTAAAACATTCATCTGCTGCCACCTTGAAAGCCATGATGTCTCTACATTCCCGTCAGGCATAAAACTGGCCAAGCTTTCACATAATGTTACGGGCTCACTCCAAACGAATGTCGCCCCAATGCCCGCAGGCTCACGAAATTCCTGTTGATCGTCCACAACATAATGATCGATCTGGTCTTTATATTCCTTGATCCATTTTAAGTATGCTTTGGAAACAGGCATGGCTCCGAACCGTACGATGTAATCGGGCACGACTTGACCTTTAATCGAGGGAGACTTCAGCAGAGCATCATAATTTTCAATGATATTTCTTTTATCGTGACTCCCTGTACGAAGCTGTGATAAAGGATCGGCAAATACAGGAACTCCAAGACAGGAGGCAAGATGTGTGACGGCCTCAGCTAAACGGGAATCCGCTTGTGGCCCAACGACCAGTAAACCCTTCTCTCCCTGAGCCAGACGTTCAAATAATTGCTTCACCTGATCATCAGGCATCGCTAACTTCCCTCTCTGAGCTCTCGGAATCGGCTGGGTGCCGCCGCGCCATGCCTCTGCCAACTCGAAGTCTGGAATTAATGGTTCACGAAATGGAATATTCAAATGCACAGGACCTTGCCCGGCAATCGCTTCTTCCATCGCTCTCGCTGCCTGTTGTCTCGCATAGTGAAAGTTGTTTTCTTCTGGTAATGCAAGATCCTGATACCATCTAACATAACTGCCGTACATTTGTATTTGATTGATGGCTTGAGGGGCCCCGACTTCCCTTAATTCATGCGGCCTGTCAGCGGTCAACACCACTAGGGGTACCCGACTATAAAAAGCCTCGACAATAGCCGGATAATAATTCGCAGCTGCGGTTCCCGAGGTGCAAACGAGCGCTACCGGCTTTTGTTCTTGCTTCGCTATCCCCAGAGCAAAAAAAGCAGCTGAGCGTTCATCAAGGTGAACCCAGTGATTCACCTCGGAATGCTCAGCAAAAGTCATGGCTAATGGAGTAGACCTGGAACCTGGTGATATGACGACATGATCGACACCTGAGAACACGAGTTGGTCTACAAAATGAGTGACATATTTCGATAAAGCTTCTACATGTCCCATTCAGATCCTCCCAATACATCCATCATCGGTTTCAATTTAACAGCTGTTTCAGCATATTCCGCTTCAGGGTCGGAATCTTCGACTACTCCACACCCAGCGAATAATGAAGCTTCCTTTTGCTGAATGAGAGCGGAACGAATCGCTACAGCAAACTCACCGTTATCCTGTGCATCAAACCAACCAATCGGTCCAGCATACCAGCCTCTATTCAAGGTTTCATGTGCACGAATATACTCGACGGAAACCTGCTGAGGCATCCCACCAAGAGCCGGAGTCGGATGGAGCTTTTCAATCACATCAAGCAATGTGTATCCTTGATCTAATACAGCTTTCACTGGTGTGTACAAATGCTGCAAGTTCCGGAGCGGATAAAGGACAGGTCCATTTGGCACTTCTACTTGGCTGCTGCATGCTTCTACCGCCTCTTTAATCATTTCCACTACAAATTGATGCTCTTGACGATTTTTCGGATCTCCAAGCAATTCCTCCCCAAGCTTCAGATCCTCCTGTTCGGTCCTACCACGAGGAACCGTCCCTGCAAGACATGTGGATACTAGTTCTCTGTCTACCACTTTCGCAAGCCTCTCAGGGGTTGCACCAATAAAGTAGTCCCCTTCACTTTCGTAACAGAAGATATAGCTGTTTGGCTGACTATCAGCCAAAGCTTTCAAAACAGCGGTGATGTGCACATCCTCTTTGAATGTGACACGGAGCTCTCTTGCCAGGACGACTTTCTCCATTAACCCTGCTGTAATGTCTTCTGTGGCTTTTTTAACCGATTCTTTCCAAGCTTCAGGAGCTACCTCAAAAGTCTTCTCAATGTCAGGTAGCGAACCGGCCACCTCTCCTTCTTTAAGAAGAAAGTCACGGTGTTCTTGTATTTGAGTAGCGATCTGCTGCTGATGATCTTCAGGAAAAATCAGGGCATTGATGGTTAAATAAGTTTCTCCATCTACTTTCGTAAGCAGAAAAGCAGGAATCGTCATTTGACTATCAGGAAAAGACTCCCATGGTGTATCTTCTTTTTGTTCAGGGTCAAAACTGAACCCGCCAAGAGCCACCATTCCTGTTCCTTTTTTATTATAATCATCATGCAACATCGCATTTTCCTGTAAATGATTCCACAGGGATTGGACTTCACGAAACCGTTGTTTGCTTTTTGCATACAATTGACTGGCCTTCCCTATTCCGACCATGGTCAAATCATTTTCAGCACTCTGCCAAAACGAACGATGGTGATCAATATTCTGACCCGTTTCAAAAAATTGAAAGGGATTTTGTTCATCTATATGTTCAACAATACTAATAAACAGAGGTTCCCCAAGATGATGTGCTTTCTGAAGAGCTTCCCCTACCATTTCTTCTATATGAGGGGCCTTCGTATGAAGCATATATATTCCTCCCATTCTTTAAGGGACGTTATCTACTCTCTCCACACACACCAAATGAATGCTCTTGTGTGCATGCATCACTCTCTATTTTATTCTCTTTTTTCTCTTGACTCAAGGAATCTTACTTTAAAACCAACATTTTCTTACATTGATTGACACTCCAGGACGGTTTCCCTAAAATTAAACTGTTATCATAACAAGAGTATAGTGACAAGGGAGAGAACACCAATGAGCTCTGTTCAAAACCAAAACCTAAAAGCTTCCTTGAATGAACGTGAAGGTTTCCAAGTATGGTGGCGTTTGCTGCGACCACACACACTGACGGCTGCCTTTGTCCCTGTTTTCGTAGGGACAATGCTTGCTGCTATGGAACAATCGATCAACTTCTGGTTATTTGCAGCCATGTTGCTCGCCTCTATCCTCATTCAAGCCGCCACCAATATGTTTAATGAGTATTATGATTACAAGCGAGGCTTAGATAATGAAAATTCGGTCGGTATCGGAGGGACCATTGTCCGTGACGGAATCAACCCTAAGACCGTACTTTCGTTAGCCTATCTTTTCTTTATACTTGCAGGATTACTAGGCGTTTATATTTGTGCTTCTTCAAGCTGGTGGATAGCTGTAATCGGATTGATTTCCATGCTGTTCGGCTATCTTTACACTGGAGGGCCATTACCGATCGCCTATACTCCATTTGGTGAAATAACAGCAGGTTTTTTCATGGGAACGATCATTATTGGAATCAGTTACTTCATTCAAACTCTTTCGATTACGGCTGAAGTAATCATCGTTTCTGTTCCTGTGGCTATCTTTGTCGGTACCATCCTATTAGCCAACAACATCAGGGACCGCGTCGGTGATGCCGAAAACGGGAGAAAAACGCTGGCTATTCTTTTCGGCCACAAAGGATCTATCGTTTTCATCGGTTCACTTTTCCTAGTAGCCTTTATCTGGACAGGTGTGTTAATCATTCTGGGTACACTGCCTTTATGGTCATCCATTACCTTCTTTAGTGTAATAAAAGCAACAAAAGCCATTCAGGGATTTATAGGAAAAACTCAACCTCTCGAAATGATGCCTGCGATGAAAGCGACGGCCCAGACGAACACCATTTATGGTTTTCTCCTAGGTCTATCCTTACTATTACACCTTAACTTCCCTCTTTCCTAAAAGAGAGAACCAGAAAAAACACATCAGGAGCAACAAAAAAAGGATGGTCCCCACCATCCTTTTTTATTTTCACTAAAGCTCCCGATTGTGGAAGGTGGATTATAGAACCCCTAAACTTATAAGTAAGGTTCCAATTTTCCCCACATAGGCAGGCATAAAGTGCTTTGTATCAAGCATTTACGTTTTCTAAATGTCCATTGAGTAGAGTTTATATGATTCACTTCCCATAACCATACAAGGTGATCTTACAAGTAGTGATTTCGAGAATCTTACTTGTAAAAAGGGCGGAGGGGAATGGCGAGACTCCTGCGGGAAAAAAGTGCTTGATGAGACCCCACAGGACGCAGTCCGAGGAGGCTCACCGCGCTCCCGCGGAAAGCGAGCTATTACCCGCAGCCCCCATCCACTCAACAATAGTCCCGACACTGAGTCTTCCATAATCCTGACAGATTGTGGAACAAGTCATTTATAATTTCAGTATGTAACATGAAGGTTTGACCATTTTTACAATGGGAATAATACAAAAAGGACGGGATGAAAATGAACAAATCTATGATGAAGAATACATTGATGGAAGCACTTGGGATGGAAGTTCTGACGGCAGACGCAGCAAAGGTACAAATTCGTATGCCTGTCGACCACCGTACCCATCAGCCTATGGGTTTTCTCCATGGAGGAGCAAGTGTGGCATTAGCCGAAAGCGCTGCGAGCATCGGGGCATTTTTGAACATTGACCCTGATCAACAACAAGTTTTTGGTATAGAAATCAATGCCAACCATATAAAAAGTGCCCGCGATGGATATGTAAAGGGAACAGCGACTCCTGCTCATATCGGCAAAAATACAATGGTATGGGAAATACAAATTGTCAATGAAGCTGATGAGTTGTTGTGTATATCCCGATGCACGGTAGGGGTTGTCCCCAAAAAATAACCGAATTGTCTAATTGAAAGGAGTCACGTTTAGCATGTTGAATGATAATCAAAAACAAAAATTCAAAGACCGTCTTTTAGAAATGAAGGAAGAAGCAGAAGCACAAATGGAAGAATACAAAGAAGATCAAGCGAAAGAAGATTATGAGAACGACCGAACCGGTGAAATATCGAGCGTGGCTGACCATCCTGGCGACCAGGGAACGGATCAATTTGAGAGAGCGAAAGAACAAACATTTTATGAGCAGGCGCGAGAAAAATTAATGGAAGTAGAAGACGCCCTGCAGCGTATGGAAGAAGGACGTTATGGTTTGAGTGAAAAGTCAGGTGAACCCATTCCAATTGAGCGTTTGGAAGCTATGCCGACAGCTCGTTATAAAGTGGAAGAAATTGAAAAAGAAAAAAATAATTAAAAGAAAGCGAGGGGTTTATTCCCCTCGCTTTCTTTATGCGGCTGACTGCCGTACACTTTTTTGTTCGATCCAGTCCTTCATCTTCACGAATAACATGATAAACAAGGATCCAGCGATGGCTCCTTTAATTACATTAAATGGAAGAATACCCGCTACTATCGTCATCCATTTCACATCTGTACTCATTGTCTCCCAGCCCATAAACCAGCTGTATGCAGGAAGGATAAGGAAATAATTGAGTACGCTCATCGTTACTGCCATAAAGAGGGAACCAAAAACCAAACCTAAAATGAGTGACTTCATCGTTTTTCCTTTTCGATAGATAATGGCAACCGGAACAACAAAAAGGACTCCGGCAAAGAAGTTCGCAACGACTCCAATGGGATCAGAAACTCCTGTAAAAATCATATATAGGCCATTTTTCAACGCTTCCACCACAATACCTGCGAGTGGTGAAAATAAAATCGCAGCTAGAAGTGCAGGAATGTCACTAAAGTCCACTTTTAAATAAGGGGGTAAAAAAGGAAGTGGAAATTTCAAAAACATTAACACCATAGATATTGTACCAAGTAACGCTAAAATGACTAACTTTTGCAGTTTTGATGATTGCCCCGTGTATGAGTTCATCATCGATCTCCTCCTTCATCTTTTCATCGATTCACATCCCAGATGAAGGTAAACGGCCTATAAAAACACATAAAAATAACCCTGTAGCACTTAGGGCTAAGGGTAGTCGTGTCCATAGGAAATAGAGGTAGTGTTTAATCTACCAGTTCCGTTCGACATCTTCTCCCATCCAGACTTTAACTGTCGGTCCCGGACTTTCACCGGGTCCACCGCATGGCCGAACCATACGGGTCACGGACTTGAAGAATCAAAATTCTTCTTACCGTCGGTCGGGAATTGCACCCTGCCCCGAAGATGGAATCGATATATTATTGTAAATTTATTTTATACAAAACGCCGGGATAGCGCAAGTAGAATGTTCTGTGACTGATTGTTTTCTGTTCTTTTGTGAAACTAAAACGTCACCTGTATCGTTTAAAATCTATAACAAATTCGATGGGTCTATCTACTGATTTAACCCGTCACCTTCTTGACTGCCTTCCCTTAATAGTAGCGTAGAATGTTAAGAAAAAAATAACCACATGGCGCATGATTGCACCTTGTGGTTATTCTTCATGCCGATGGAGACTGCATTTTTTCTGTAGCATCTATAAAAAGACGGAGAGTTGAAGAAACAGTAGATACATCGACGAGACCATCTTCGCAATCTTTTACCTTATCAAGCTGCATGAGAATGTATTCATCATACCCATGCAATTGTAGCTGTCCGGCACAAATCTTCCCTTTCAACGTCAAAATTTGTTGATGCAGCACTTCCCGATCCATGCAGATCACTCCTTAATATAGAAGATTATATCTGCTATTCTCTCCAATTATGCTTTAAATAAACAAAACACCGAGGAGACCCCTCGGTGCTTAAAGGATTATTCTTCTAGCGGATTCAAACTTTCGTTCCCTGTCATATTCTTAATCATTTCTACCATCAAGGTGATCTCTTCTTCGATGTCCTGAACACTTACAGTTTCTACAGGAGAATGCATATAACGGAGCGGCAGGGAAACGAGGCTGACTGGAACACCTTTTCCGGTAAGTCTCATCTTATCGGCATCCGTCCCAGTCATTCTAGGTGTCAGCTCATACTGCACATCCATTTCAAGAGTTTTCGCTGTATTCTCTAGAAGCTTGTTAATCTTCCGGTTGATCGGGGCTCCTTTTGCCAGTACAGGTCCCCCGTCTAATCGTACGTCCCCGTGTTTATTTTTGTTAACCCCGGGATAATCGGTAGCAAACGTCACGTCACATGCAATCGCCATCGTTGGTTCAATGCCTGCCGCAGCGAAATAAGCTCCCCCCATGTTGGTCTCTTCATTAACAGTGCTTGCCGCATAGACTCCCACTTGAATATTTTCTTTAGAAAGCCTTCTCAATACTTCCCCCACAATGAATTGTCCTGTACGGTTATCCAGACCACGTCCGGCTATGTATCGATCCATTAACAGTTCCGGCTCTCTTTTATAAACAGCAAGGTCACCAATTTGGACAAATTGCTCCATCTCTTCTTTCGTCTTTGCTCCACAGTCAATAAAAAGATCGTCTAAACCGAAGTCCCCTTTCAATCCACCATGGTGTTGAGCGTTCACTCCAATAACCCCTGTCAGTTCCTTTTCATAGCCAAGGATGTTAACCTTCATTCCTACGGCTGCTTTCGGGTTAATGCCTCCCATTTTGTCAAAATGAAGATAACCTTGCTCATCAATACGGTTGATGACGAGAGCAATTTCATCACAGTGCCCAGCTAACAGGATTTTGAATTCTGCTTCCGGGTTCAATACAGCGATGGCATTCCCGGCATGATCGGTTTTGATTTCATCAGCATATGGTCGCATCTCTTTAATCCATCTTTTTTGTATTTCCATTTCCATGCTGGATGGTGAAGGTGTGTTTAGCAATTCCATCAAAAAGTCCAATCGTTCTTTTTTCATAATCATCCCCCTTTTCTTTTATCATACCAAAAAAGAGGAATCCCATTATAATTAGACGCTTATTCTGACCCTAATGAGGGAACATGGTCTTGTACGGAGTTTGTAGAGGAGGAATTGGAATGAACTTAGAAAACTGGTTTAACAGAGGAATGACAGCCCAGACCTACGTCGATCACATGCAAACACACCAGAAAGACTTCATCTATATATATGAAAACTTCCCGGTCCCCGTTGAAGATCAGCCCTTATTCGAAAAAGTACAAAGCAAGAAATTACGTGCCCTAGTTCTTACAGAGGACTGGTGTGGTGATGCGATGCTGAACCTGCCGATTTTCTTAAAAATTGCAGAGCAGGGACATATTCCCGTTCACTTCCTTTTGCGTGATGAAAATCTAGAGTTGATGGATCAATATTTGACAAACGGACAATCTAGATCCATCCCTAAAATTATTTTCATCGACACCAAAGGGAATGAAGTGGGAACTTGGGGACCACGCGCTCCAGAAATCCAAGCATATATCGATGATTCATTAGCGAATCTCCCAGATCATGATGCTGACGATTTTAACGAAAAACGTAAGGAAATGCTTACGTTCATTACAAAGGCTTATCGCGATAACCGAGACTTCTGGTCTTGTGTCTATAAAGATTTGAAAGAAAAAATTTCATAACCCCATTTCCAAAAGGATTTCCTTACTATGTAAGGAAGTCCTTTTATGTTTGAATATAGACCAGAACAGCCATACTGAGGATAAAAAAGGGGCATATGTCATGCAATCCTTAATCCGCCTATACTTCCAAATGCCGCTGTTTTTGCGGTTATTGACTACCGTTTTGTTTACCATGTCATTATTCGGGTTGATCATTCATATCATTGAGCCGCAGAACTTCCCTACTTTCTTTGATGGTCTCTGGTGGGCATTTGTGACAGGTGCCACCGTCGGTTATGGTGATTATGTCCCGTTAAGTGCAACAGGGAAAATCATAGCGATTCTTCTGATTCTGTCAGGTGGAGGCCTCGTAACCTTCTATATGGCGACACTTTCAGCATCTACAGTGAAACATGAAACGGACTTAACAGAAGGAAAAGTACCCTACAGAGGAAACGGTCACCTGATTCTTGTTGGATGGAATGAAAGGACCCGTCACTTGCTGGACATGCTTGAAGAACAAAACCTGCAAGAAAGAATCGTTCTGATCGACCGGACGATGAACCAATTTTATCAGCGTTTATCCAGTGTTCATTTCATTAACGGAAGTGCCACGAATGAAGAAACGCTCGAACAAGCCAATGTAAGTGAAGCGAGAATGGCAATCATAACCGCTGATCCATCCATGGAAGAAGAACAGTCGGATCAGACGGTCATTCATCAAATTGTCTCGCTTAAAGGACACCATCCAGGGTTGTTCATCATCGCGGAAGTACTGACTGAAAAACAAAAAATCAATGCAGAACGGGCAGGCGCCAATACCATTATTCGTTCTAATGACTTTATGAGCAGCCTCTTTTACCAGGAGCTCTATCGTAACGATCCGGTCAAACCTTTTGAGCTTCTTCTTGACTTGTTGACGGAACGCCAATTTCATGAAGAAATAATTCGTGGTGAGCTCATTGGAAAACCTATGCTCAAAGCTTTCGAACATTACTTGAAAGAACATTATCAAATTATCGGCATAAAAAAAGGCGAAGATCTCTCCTTCGACCTTCACCCCGATATTGTATTGGAAGAAGGGGATGTCCTTGTCGTTTTTTCACCCCTTCGAAAGTAACACTTGTTCAACTTGAGCAAGCAGCTCTCTTCCCTTATTGATGTGTTCTTCAGGAAAAGAGGCATCTTTATCCACCGGCTCCTGGAACTGATCGAAAATAGCACGGAAGTTCCCTTCTTTAACGTTATCATCAAGTCCTGGATTATATTTATGAGATAGCAGAAACGGTTCTTTCATTTCAATCATGGCATAATCGCCAGGGGCATCTAAAGAGCCTGAAGTTACGACGAACGGAAGACGAATGAACTGGTAACCTACATGGTCGTCAATTTTGTAATCAAAGTACCCATGCTCATAATCCCAATTATCGGAAAGTTTAAAGCCGATAGCCTTCAGTTCACTTTCTACATCATTATATGTGTACACTTGCCCTGTAATTGGTGAAGATAATGGAATCACTGTCATCACTCCTTTATTCCTTACTATGCCCAAACAAAAAAAGCTCAGGTCATCCATTTTCTGGATGACCTGAGCTTTTCTTTTTTATTTCAAGCGATTTTCAAGTTCTTCTTTTTCTTTTTCAAATCCAGGCTTACCAAGTAGAGCAAACATGTTGACTTTGTATGCCTCTACACCTGGCTGGTCGAATGGATTTACACCCAATAGATAACCACTAATGGCACATGCTTTTTCGAAGAAGTACACGAGATATCCAAATGTAAATGCATCGCGTTTAGGCAGGTGCAAGATCAAGTTCGGCACATCCCCATCTGTGTGTGCAAGCATAGTACCAAGGTAAGCTTTTTCATTTACCTCGTCCACTGTTGCTCCAGCAAGGTAATTGAGGCCGTCCAAGTTCTGGCTGTCTTCCTCAATCGTAATGTCTGAAGATGGCGTTTCTACGTTCAATACCGTTTCAAACAGGTCTCGACGTCCTTCCTGCACGTATTGACCAAGAGAATGCAAGTCCGTGGAGAAGTTTGCAGAAGCAGGGAAAATTCCTTTTTGGTCTTTTCCTTCACTCTCTCCGAACAATTGCTTCCACCACTCAGCAAAATATTGAAGAGATGGTTCATAGTTCACAAGCATTTCAATCGTTTTTCCTTTGTTATAAAGGACGTTTCTGACAGCCGCGTATTGATACGCAGGGTTTTCAGAAAGCTTATCCGTGCTCAACTCACTTTGAGCTGCTTGTGCACCTTTCATCATTTCATCAATATCGATTCCGCTTGCAGCAATAGGAAGAAGACCAACCGCAGTCAAAACAGAATAACGACCGCCTACATCATCAGGTACCACGAAGGACTCGTAGCCTTGTTCACTAGCCAGTGTCTTAAGGGCCCCTTTATTTTTGTCAGTTGTTGCATAGATACGTTTACGCGCTTCGTCTACGCCATACTTCTCTTCAAGGAACTTACGGAAGATACGGAAAGCAATAGCCGGTTCTGTTGTCGTTCCACTCTTAGAGATCACATTAATGGAAACATCTTTGTCTTTAAGTACATCAAAAAGTTCATTCATATATGGTGCACTGATGCTGTTACCAACGAAGAACACTTGAGGAGTGTTTCTGTCATCAGAAGACAACTCATTATAAAAACTATGGTTCAACATTTCAAGCGCAGCACGTGCCCCTAAGTATGATCCACCGATTCCGATAACTAGCAAGACATCAGAGTCTGATTTAATCTTTTCAGCGGATTTTTTAATACGCGCAAATTCCTCTTTATCGTAAGCTTCTGGTAGTTCCAACCACCCTAAGAAGTCATTTCCTGCTCCTGTTTTTTCGTGCAGGGATTTATGTGCAAGAGATACAGCTCCTTGCATGTATTCTAGTTCATGCTCACCAAAGAAAGGTAAAGCTTTTTCGTAATCAAAACGAACATGTGTCATTTATGACCCTCCAAATCGTCATTTTTTGCTTGACCAATTTCACTTTATCGAAACCTTACCTTCAAATCAAGCCATCCCGAAATTGTAAACGGATACATACAAAACTTTCATACATCTGTAAAAATATTGGAATATTACTTATCCAAGAATAACCAACCAACTCAACAAACGCTTCCTTCAGTTGAAGACTCAGTTTCGAGATGTTTCCGTGGTTCGTTGCCATAATGAGCGTTAGGGGTGGTTGGAAAGCCGCTCGCTTTCCTGCGGGGATGACGGCAAGCCTCCTCGAGCTCCGCTCTGTGGGGTCTCGCCAGCCAATCCATTCCCGCGGGAGTCTCGCAGCTTCCCAACCACCCCATTCGATGAATGTGAGAAACGAACCCCTTTACCCATTTGGATTGTCATCCACTATACTACTGTTATAAGCATAAAGCGCCCTGTATCAAGCTCCCAAGATTCAAATACCTGGGCATGGGAGTTTTATCCTTATACTCCCAACTGCATATTCTAGAGGTGGTTTCGAGACACTCATACGGCCAAGGGGCGGAGGGAAACGGTGAGACTCCTATGGGACGTGTGGGACAGGTGAGACCCCGCAGGACGAAGTCCGAGGAGGCTCACCGCCCGCCCCATGGAAAGCGAACGGTTTCCCGGAGCCCCTACACGCACACAAACATCTCGAAATTGAGTCTTACACAATCCTGCCATTTAGCTGAATAAATGGATAAAAAAATCGGAGGGGAACCCCTCCGATTTTCACATATTTTATTTGGACATCTCCAAGATTTTCTGGACGTCTTCTTCATGCAATTGATTGAAGTTTCCGAATGGTCCTCGTTTCATTGCACGGTCGACGATGACATCGAATTTGTCGTCACCAATATCGTAATCAGCCAATGTTTCAGGAGCTCCAATTGAACTCCAGAAAGAACGTAGAGCTTTGATGCCCTCTTCAGCGACTTCTTTATCCGCTTTTCCTTCTGGATTAACACCGAATACCTTTGTAGCCAAACGCGCAAAACGTTGTTCATTGACCTCCATGTTGTGTTTCATCCAGTTCGGGAATAGAATGGCGAGTCCGCCTGCGTGTGGAATATCATAAACAGCAGATACTGCGTGTTCGATGTTATGGCTGGCCCAATCGCCTCGATATCCCATTTGAAGCATACCATTTAGTGCCACGGTACCAGCATACAAAATCGTTTCTCTATGCTCTAGTGACTCTAGGTTTTCAAGCAATTTAGGAGCTGTTTCGATGACAGTTCTCAATACACCTTCCACCATCTCATCTTGCACAGGAGATTGTGTTGGGTTGTGGAAGTACTGTTCAAACAAGTGTGTCATCATATCAACAATTCCATAGATCGTTTGATCTTTCGGAACGCTCACCGTGTAGGCGGGATCAAGAATAGAGAAAGTCGGGTTCGTTAGTGGCGCTGCTCCCCATCCATATTTTTCGTTCGTTTCCCAATTTGTAATGACAGCACCTGCATTCATCTCGGATCCTGTAGCTGCCAGGGTCAGTACGGTTCCGAATGGAAGAGCTGATTCAGGCTTCGCTTTTCTTGTAACGAGATCCCACGGAGCTCCATCGTAATTCGCGCCAGCGGCAATCGTTTTTGTACAATCAATGACACTTCCTCCACCTACAGCAAGAAGGAAATCGATGTTCTCTTCTTTACAAATCTGGACCCCTTTTTCAACAGTCGTCAATTTCGGGTTGGGTTCTACACCAGATAGTTCCTGAACTTCTACACCCGCTTCGTTCAATTGATTCATCACTTGGTCATAGACACCGTTCTTCTTTATACTTCCTCCGCCATATACAACGAGCACTTTTTTAGTGCCTGTCGGTAACTGGGAAGGTAATTGATTCAATTGGTCTTTACCGAAAATCAATTTCGTCGGATTATGAAACGTAAAAGCATCCATAATGGAATTCTCCTTTCTAAACTGAGCGTACGATGATATTATCCCCGAATTCCAAGGTATTCTCAAAAGATATGCAATTCGTATAATATTTTTCCCTGTGTTTAAGCTAATAAAGAATTGCGGAAAGGAGGTGTTTTAAATGAATTGGTTAAATCGTGTAGCACTTCTTCTAGTCATTGTTGGAGCGATTAACTGGGGATTGATTGGTTTATTTCAATACGATCTTGTTGCTGGACTTTTCGGAGGTGGTGAACAAGGAGCATGGCTTGCACGAGTCATCTACACACTTGTCGGTATTAGCGGACTTATCGTCATATCTCTTTATTTTTCACCGATAGCCGAGCATGAGGACGCACCGGCATCCGATCCGGCGGAATAATCTTAAAGAAATGAATCAACATAAAAAAAGGATCAGCCCTATAGGGCTGATCCTTTTCATATCTTTCTTATTTACGGAATTTCTCACGGTCGTCGGATTGCTTGATCCAATCTTCCAACTTGTCTTTCAGCGTGTTGAAACCAGCTGTTGACTCTTCTTGTTTAGGTGCTGCTTGCTTACGTGGACGGCGTGTTGCTGCTTTTGGAGCTTCCTGCGTCGCACGGATAGAAAGAGAATACTTATTGCTCTTCTCATCAATGTTCAAAATTTTAACTTGTACTTCATCACCCTCGGATAGGTGCTCGTTGATATCCTTCACGTAGCCGTGAGTAACTTCGGAAATGTGTACAAGACCTTGTACTTGTTCGTCCAAAGCGACGAACGCACCGTATGGCTGAATTCCTGTGACTTTACCTTCTAATACTTGACCTTCTTGAAACTTATCTGACATGCTATACAACTCCTGATTTAATTATTATTCGCTTCTTTTCACGCAATAAATGATTTTACCATAAAAGCGACCATTTAGCAAAGTAAACTTAAACTTCTCAAAACGTTTGAAATTTCCCATCCAATAAAGTGGTATAATATAGGAAAGAACAGAGGAGGTATGTTTATGTCCACTGGTAACAACATCCGTAAATACCGCGAATTGAAGAACTTCTCAAAGGAAGATCTGGCAATGAAAGCAAGAATTGGGGTCCACACTCTGGAAAGTTATGAAACTGACGAACGTATTCCTGAATTAGATACCATCCTTAAGATTTCAACGGTCCTTGATATCCCTGCCTCTGAATTGTTGGAAAACCATGAGGAAAACTCATCAGAAATGGATGAAGAATTACAAAACCTGATACAGGAAATTGGCGTGAAGCGTTCAAAACTCCTCCTAAAAAAAAGCCCGTGACTTCTCAGAACAGGACGTCCTTCGCGCAATGAATCTCCTCTATGATTTAAATCAACAAAAAAATTAAAAAAATAGGTTTATAATCTATGAAAGATGGTTATATTAAATAACGTAAGACTTTCTCGTATTCCCCCTGTGTAAGCAGAGCGAACGTTCGCTTTGCTTTTTTTTTGCCTTTTATTAAATACACACCTATAACATCCACGTTTTTCCATTAAAGGTATCCTCATTATTCTCCCGCACCTACCATGAACCATTTGCTATTCATGGACTCCTTGCACCCAAACAACATATTTTCATTCAACTGAGTGATTCGGGTAAGATAGATAACAAAATGGAGTATTGGAGGAAAACGATATGGAACATTTTGAAGAAGTCGTTTCAAGAAAAGGAACAAGGTCCGTCAAGTGGGACATGGCGGAAGATCTTTATCAGGATAAAGAAGTGCTGCCGATGTGGGTCGCTGATATGGACTTCAAGACTCCATCAGCTGTAACGAAGGCTATAAAAGAAAGAGCAGAACACGGAATTTTCGGATACACGATTCCCGATGACAAAGTCAAAGCAAGCATCACTCATTGGCTCGAAAGCCGTCATCAATGGAAAATAGATCCAGAGTGGATCACGTATAGCCCTGGAGTTATTCCATCCCTCCATATGATTATTCAATCGCTCACGGAAATTGGTGACCATATCATTATTCAGACTCCTGTCTATCCTCCCTTTTATAGCGTCATTAAGGATCATGGAAGACATGTAGTACAGAATCCTCTTCAATTGAACGAAGAGCAGTACGAAATTAATTTCACTGATTTCGAAAAGAAAATCAAAGATCACAACGTCTCCATGTTCATCCTTTGCAATCCTCACAATCCTGTCGGACGCGTATGGAAAAAAGAAGAGTTGCAAAAAATGATGGACATCTGCTTAAAATACGATGTCAAAGTGGTTGCAGATGAGATTCACGCAGATTTGATCTACCATGGACACGTCCATGTTCCTGTAGCAAGTTTGTCAAAAGAAGCTTCCAAACAAACCATCACATGCTTATCACCAACAAAGACATTTAATCTAGCAGGGCTTCAGGCTTCATACGTCGTTATTCCAGATGAATCAAACAAGAAAAAAGTCGATCGTTACTTTAAAAACCAAGGCATGTTGATGTTGAATACATTAGGCCTCACAGCTATGGAAGCGGCCTATGAACATGGGGAAGAATGGTTAGAAGAATTAATGGATGTTCTGAAAAATCATCGTGATTACGTCACTCACCGCTTCCACAACGAAACATCTTCCATCCGCGTTTTTCCAGCAGAAGGCACCTACCTTCTATGGCTGGACTGTAGAAAACTGAAGATGGACCAAACAGAGTTGAAGCGTTTTATGCAAAAAGAAGCGAAAGTGGGCTTGAACGATGGTGCTTCTTTCGGTGATGAAGGGGAAGGGTTCATGCGCCTCAATATAGCCGCCCCGAAACCGATTATTGAAGACGGCGTCACCCGTATCATTGACGCTGTGAAAGCGCAAGAACAATAAAAAAAGTCTCCCTATGTGGGAGACTTTTTTTATTCTTCCTGCTTCTTATCTGGCTCTGTAGGATCACTGGTTTCATCTTCATCTGCTTTTAAAGTAATTTTCCCACAAGCGATACGATCTCCTGAGTCTCCTGCTGGTTGTGTCATGCCATCATCCTGACCGCTGTGCAACACGATGGATGTCCCCTCATCTCTAAGCAAAGACTTCTGACCTTCTTTCAGCTTAGCTTCCGGCAGCATTAGTTTAGTGTCCACCATACCACTCTGGTCTGCTTCCACATTCGGCATGTCCCCGACGTGAGCGCCCTTTGGATTCATCAAACCATGGTCTTTAGAAAGGGGATTAAAGTGATTTCCGGCACTTTTGAAATCAGGAGCTTCACATTTCGGAAACTCATGGATGTGCACGGCATGCATGCCCGGTTCAAGACCTTCTACTTTCAATTGGACTTCTACCCCTTCCGGCTGCTCTGTCAGGGTTGCCGTGCCTATTTTATCGTTGTCGGCATTATAGATCGACGTTTTCAAGGGAGAACGCTCTTCTCCCGAACAGCCAGCAAGAATGAACACTAATGCAATCGATAAACCGATTAAGACTCTCATATAAATCCTCCGTTCCATGAAATACTCCATGGATAGTATCTCCATCGATTTATAAAAATATAACAAAAGCCCCGTCAGGCCCAGGGCCTAACGCGGCTTTTCATTTTTTCTATTGGTTTGCTCTTCTACTTTGTAGGCTTGGTCTACTTTCTGCTCTTCTTTTTTAGAAATCTTAATGAACCAAATCATTGTTACCGCGGCAAATACAATAAAAAGCATTAACATAACGATTGCTGGAATATACTCTGATTTATCTTCAGGAAAGTATAGAAATTCCATCATAATGCAACACATCCTTCTAACTAGAAGTATATCAAAGATTCACCTCACCAATGAAGAGCTTCACGATATCTTCACAATTTCAATTTTTGTTACAATAGAAGGAGTAAGTGAGAGGAGTGAGTGTATGTCAGATTTTCCAAACGGTTCATTCGTGAAAGCCCATTATAAAACAGGTATTTATATCGGAGAAGTCGTCGAAGACCGCAACCGCTTTTACCTTGTAAAAGTACTCGCCGTCGTTAAACACCCGATGCAAGGGGATCTTCATAACCCAGGCAAAACGGAAGAAGTCTTTTTCCATCAGCGGAAAGCTTTAAGCTACAATGAAAAAGCGAATGTACAAAAAGAAGCGGTTAAGCCTTTTGAAGGAGAAATCCCCTCCTACGAAGACTCTTTGAAGGAAGCGGTGGACGCTCTTAAAACGAAGCTTGTGAGAAGAGAAACGGAATTCAACCAGAGTGCGAAAAAACAGCTGGATGATTTAGAGAAGCAGTACTTTGGGTAAATGGAAGGATGACAGCGCTTTTTTTCGTATTTGTTTTCTATTCAAGGGTATGGTAATTTTATATAGTCAAAAGTAATGGAGGAGGTCATATCCATGACAACACATATTGGAGCGAAACCTGGAGACATTGCAGACAAGATCCTTCTTCCTGGTGATCCGCTACGAGCGAAATACATTGCAGAAAACTTTTTAGAAGATGCGACATGCTATAACGAAGTACGAGGCATGTACGGTTATACAGGTACTTATAAAGGTGAAAGAATTTCCGTGCAGGGAACAGGCATGGGCGTTCCATCCATCTCCATCTACATTAATGAATTGATGGAAAGCTACGGTGTTCAAAAGCTGATCCGTGTCGGTTCCTGCGGTGCATTGCAAAGCGACGTTAAAGTCCGTGACGTCATCCTTGCATCTACATCCACAACCGATTCACAAATGAACCGTATGGTCTTCGGCGGCATTGACTTTGCACCGACAGCTGATTTCAACCTTCTTAAAAATGCGTATGATGCGGGAACAGATAAAGGGTTGAAGCTAAAAGTCGGTAACGTCTTTACCAGCGACAGCTTCTACCGCGATCAAGCGATGGATCTTTTCAATCTCCTCGCGAAATACAATGTGCTGGCAGTAGAAATGGAAACAACAGCGCTGTACACCCTAGCAGCAAAATACAATCGTCAGGCTCTATCGGTATTGACGGTAAGTGACCATATCCTTACAGGGGAAGAAACGACGGCAGAAGAACGCCAAACAACATTCAACGAAATGATCGAAGTCGCTCTAGAAGCAGCGATTCAAGACTAATGAAGAAGCACCCCTACAGTGAATGTAGTGGGTGCTTTCATTTTGGTGCAATTTCCTCTATATCGTTGATTTTGACCACATAGATTCGGTCACCAATGCTGATAAGAACGTTCTCGCCCCACACTCTTTCCACTTTTCCGAAATAAGCACCATTCACCGTATGAACGGTAAGGAAAGTCCCTAGATTCTTTTTTATCATTTTTAGGATGGTGCGCTTGCGTGACGAGGGACGGATTTTCCGCCACAACGATGTCAGTTGGAACATCTCCCAGCCTCCCCGTTCATCTCCCTCCCTATATGTTATACGGCTGTGTTCTGTGAGGTGCGAGGTCTGGAACTATAAAAACATGAAAAAACCCCCCCAAAAGCGGGAGGTTTTAAAACTATTTCATAATATATTGAGCTAACGTTTTGGACATGACCCCAGTCGGACCTTTAGGACCCAAATCGTGAGGACCATCCGCTATGGATGTGCCTGCAATATCCAAGTGGACCCACGGTACGTTTTCAACGAAGGCACCGACAAATGCTCCACCCATGATTGGGTGTGCTTTTCTCGTCGGTGAGTTGTTCAGATCAGCAATCGAACTTTTTCTCACTTGCGCTTTATAATCATCATTGTAAGGTAAAAGCCAAATCGGCTCTCCTACAGATTTCCCTGCCCCTTCAACATCCTTGTAAAGCTGTTCATCATTTGTCATAGCGCCTGTCATCCAGGAACCTAATGCCGTAACGACGCCCCCAGTCAAAGTAGCAACATCAATCACTCGATTCGCTCCCCTGGCTCTGAGCGTAGGTGACCCCATCAGCAAGGGCAAGACGTCCTTCTGCATCTGTATTCAACACTTCAATCGTCAGCCCGCTCATAGACGTAATCACATCGTCCGGCTTAAAGGCATCTCCTGAAATCATATTGTCGGATGATGGAATGACAGCAATCACGTTCTTTTTCGGCTTCAATTGACCGATGGTTTCCATAGCGCCGAGAACAGCTGCCGCTCCACCCATATCACCTTTCATACCTGGCATTCCGGTTTTGGGCTTAATCGAATAGCCACCTGTGTCATAAGTAATTCCTTTTCCAACGAGGGCTGTGACATCTTTCCATTCTTCCAGGGCCTTGATATTTGAGTACTATCATTTTGGGCGGTTCTACTGATCCTTGGTTGACAGCCAGTAAAGCTCCCATCCCTAGTTCTTCCATATCCTCTTTTTCAAGGATGCTCAATTCAAACTGATAGTCTTCTGCCATCGTTGTAGCGAACTCAGCCATTTCAGATGCAGTCAAAACATTCGCAGGCAGATGAACCAAATACCTTGCCGTGTTCACTCCATCCGCGAAGGCTTGCCCTCTATTTAAAGCTTCAAGGACCGTCTTTTCCTCTTGTTTTGTCCAAACAGTGAGTTCATTGATGTCCACCGGTTCTTTTTGGTTGGTTTTAAAAGAAGGAAGACGATACGTCGATGTCAGCATAGCTTCTGAAAGAAGAGCGGAGTACCGTTCTGTATCTTTCCCTTTAGGAATAAGACTCTCGAGTAAAACAGTAACAGAGGACACTTCGTCTTTAACTAAGCTTTGAAATACACGACCAAGCGTTTTGCGGTACTTGTTTTCCTCAAATTCATGTGATGATCCAAGACCCATGACATAAATGCTCTTCAATTCCTTTTCATTCATGACTAAAACCTTATCGAGTTTATTACTTTTCGCAGACAAATGTCCGGCTTTTATGTATGCTTCAAGATCGACTCCACATGAATCTTTCACCATGTCGATCGTATCTGTGTTCACTTCTTTATCTTCAAAAAGTCCCACAAGTAACGATCCCGTATCTTTCCATTCGTTTGTTACAGTAAACATATTGATACACCTCCATATCAAGTATACACAATCTCACTATATTTTCCTTGGGAAAAAGATCCGTTTTTCTATCTTAACTTAACATGAATATAACTATCTCGCTCCCCAGGACATATGGTATAATGACTTTGCTCCACCATCATACAAATGCTACAAAAGAACATGCCATACTCTTATGGATGCACTTTATTTGTTCACCCATACTACATTGTATGAATGAACAACTACATAGATTGTCATTTCTATTCCCCGGAAGATCAGAAAGGATGTCAACATGCTATTAGATTTAGTGCAAAACTTTCCCCTTTGGGCGTCGATCGCTGCTATTCTTTTCGCCCAAGTGATTAAAATCCCTATTCAATTCATAGCATCTAGACAATTGAATACAAGCCTCGCCTTCAGTACAGGCGGCATGCCCAGCAGTCACTCCGCAGCAGTTACCGCACTGGCCACAGGTGTTGGTATTGAACAAGGGTTCGGCTCATCCGTTTTTGCGATTGCCTGCGTGTTCAGTATCATCGTCATGTTCGACAGTACAGGAGTAAGGCGACAAACGGGTGAACAAGCCATTATGCTGAATATCTTACTAAACGATTTCAACCGGTTCGTAAGTGAAGCCAAAAGCTGGCAGCAAAAAGAAGGCTATCAAAAGAAAGAAGAACTAAAAGAACTGTTGGGCCACCAGCCAATTGAAGTTTTCTTCGGGGGGCTGACAGGTATTCTGCTCACTTTCCTTCTTCATTCCCTGATCTACTAAAAAATAAAAAATCTCTTCCGAATCCATTGGGACGGAAGAGATTTTTTATTGGCTCATTTGGGAGCGGAAGACTTGCAACGATTCATCCTCATTCAATTTCTTAAAATCTTCTTCTGACAGTTGACCGTTGCCCTCTTCAACTACATAAACATTAAGTGTTTGCTTCCCCCATTGATTGTAAACATCATTCACGGTTGGAAAATAAAGATCAAGCTTATTTCCTTTGATGGCCCCGCCAATATCTGCAACCACTCCATACCCGTAACCAGGGATAAATAACACAGTCCCTAACGGAAACATTTCTAAATCAGCAGCAATGGTAGAATATAAATCCCGCTTCACATTTACCCCTGAATACGTAATTCCATACCCAGGGTGCTCCGGGGTTTTACCTGTGGATTCATACCCCGCCGTATAACCTGTCGCTACAACTTCATGGCTCGGGTATTGACTGAAATCAATCGTTTCTTCCAACAGTTCTACCGCTTCTATGACCGCACTCGATACGTAGGTCTGTGGGGCATTTTTCATTTTTAAGCTTTTCTCAGAAAAAGCTCGATCTTTTTGAAGAAGAGTCTCCCCTTCTAAGGTTTCCCCTTTGAATTTAGACGAAATCCATTCGTCAAAATCTGAGAGCGATAGGTTTGTTACATTTGTAAAAGTACTATAAAGAGCAAAGCTGAACAGGAGAATAAAAAAGATAGACTTCGTCCGCTTGTTCATGAAATCACCTCTAGGTGTAATCATGTCCAAGCCCCATTTTTTTATTCAGTCGAGGCTTCATCCCCTTTTTAGTAAGATCAAAAAAAGCTAACAGCACGACATGCTGTTAGCCTTTCCATTTTAAAACATTTGATATCCACTTTTACGTAATTTTTTAATTACAATCCCAGCCACTATAGTCCCTACGAATCCACTTGCTAAGATAACGATATCCACAAGCTTTAGGTTAGATAATTGTTCAAAGACTGTAGGAAATGCTGTCCCTGGAGCCGATAAATACTTTGTCCATGAAAAGTCATCCACGATGAAAAGCACGATGATCGGATACACAAAGGCCATCAACCATGAAGAACGCAAAATCATATTCAATAAGAAAGAGATTCCGAAGAATAACACGAAAAATAACAACATTGACACGATGAACTGCACGATATTCACTAACGTTTCCCCCTATGTATGTTCAACGAAACACAAACGAATCCAAATTTCATTCTATAACGGTTACATAAAAAGCGCAAGAGCTCTCCATAACGATCCAGTTTGTTACTAAACAAACTGGCAGGATTGTGGAAGACTCGGTTTCGAGGCTTTTTTTGAATGGGTTGGAGCTGCGGGGAATAACTCGCTTTCCGCGGGAGCGCGATGAGCCTCCTCAGGCTGACGCCTTGCGGGGTCTCACCTAGCACTCTTTTCCCGCAGGAGTCTCGCCATTCCCCTCCGCTTCTTCGCCACATCAGTGTCTCGAAACTGACCCTTCAAGAATAAGGAGCTATTGTAGGAGAAGAACGGTAAATTTTTTTATGAAAAAAGCGAAAGCAGTGGTTCTGCTTTCGCTTTTCGTAAGGTTTAATGGAAGAAGTTTAGTTTTCCTTTTTTAAGGACAAGTGGTACGCCACCTAGTTTCAGCAGGTAGCGGTTATCGATAATTTTCTTCATCGCCGTCGCTGACCATCCGAACAATTTCTTGTCATCAAAGACCACGCCTATGGCATCATTATGACCAAGAGAGGCTACGGTTCCTTTCAAGTCTGGCTCAAATGGTTCAAGGTGATCGTCACCTCTAATTAGACGAGTGAGGTTAGCTGCTGTTTGCTCCGCTTGCTGAATGGCAATTTGCGCCGTTGGTGGATAAGGGCGTCCCGTTTCCTCATTCATAATCAAAGCACAATCCCCGACAATAAAGACATCGTCAAAACCTTCTGGACGTAAGTCCTCTCCTACTGGGGTACGACCACGGTTCGCTTCAAACCCTGCTTTTTCAACAAGGGAGTTTCCACGGACACCAGCCGCCCACACAACCGTGTTCGTTTCAATCTCTTCTCGCTGCTCGTCTTTTTCAAACACGAGTTTGTTCTCTGTCACTTCTTTGATCATCGCTCCGATTTTAAATTCAACGCCTCGTGCTTCCAGGGAGTTCATTGCGTACTCTACTAGTTCAGGGTCAAATCCTGGTAGTGCCGTTGGAGCAGCTTCCACGTTGATGATACGTACGTTTTCACGCGGGATGTCGTATTGTTTACAAAGCTCCGGAATACGGTTTGCGAGCTCACCTACGAATTCGATGCCTGTGAATCCGGCACCCCCTACAACGATGTTCAAGCGTTCCTGCTTCTTCTCCGCTTCATTGTTATATTTTGCGAAGTTATATTCAATGTGCTGACGAATCATCCGCGCACTATTAATGCTGTTTATAGTAAAGGCATTCTCCTTAAGACCAGAGATTCCAAACGTGGCCGCCTCAAAGCCAAGGCCGATCACAAGGTAGTCATAAGAGAGTTCTCCGTCTTCTAGCCGTACCTTTTTCTCTTCGGGCTTGATATCCGTAACGGTATCTTGGACGAAATTCACCTTACTCGTATTGAGGACATCTTTGATTTGAATGCGTGTGCGGTCATGGTGTAAAGTACCCGCAGCATTTTCATGCAACCATGTCGTTTGATAATGGTAGCTATGTTTATTGACAAGTGTCACGTTTGCATCATTTGCACCTAAGCTTTTCTGTAACTTCACTGCTGTCATGATCCCGCCATATCCGGCACCGAGAATCACAATGTTAGGGTTTCTCATGATTTAATCACTTCCATCTCGTAATAATGATCCATTGACTAATGCTTGTGACTATTTTCACAAAAGAGAACATGAAAAAACCTGAATCGGCTTCAGGGGAAAATTGTCACAAATTCTTACTATTTATTATGTTTTTATCTTAGACCTTTTTTTAACCATTTTCAACCCATAAATCCTTTATCGGAATTATACAACAATTACCCCTTTGTAAAGGTTTACATCCCCTCATTGTTCCCATCAGAAATTTTTTTATGATAGAATGTATTTTAGTGAAATTTTCATCAGGAGGTTTATTATGAGTGAAAAAATATACGATATAACGGTAATCGGCGGTGGGCCGGTTGGTTTATTCACAGCATTCTATGGTGGAATGCGTGAAGCAAGTGTAAACATCATTGAAAGTCTTCCCCATCTAGGAGGTCAACTGACCGCTCTCTACCCAGAAAAATACATTTTCGACGTAGCCGGATTTCCAAAAGTGCGAGCACAAGAGCTTGTTGACAACTTAGAGGAACAAGCGATGATGTTCAATCCTACCATCTCTCTGAACCATGAAGTGGTTTCCGTTGAAAGAATGGATGATGAAACCATTAAACTGACGACAGACAAAGAAGTTCATTATACAAAGACCATTATTATCACAGCAGGAAACGGAGCTTTCCAACCACGGAAACTGAAAATTGAAGATACAGAACGTTTTGAAGAGACGAACCTCCATTACCACGTCAGCAATATGGATAAGTTCCGGGATAAAAAAGTCATGATTGCCGGCGGCGGAGACTCTGCTGTCGACTGGGCCCTTATGCTTGAACCAATTGCTGAACAAGTGACTCTAGTCCATAGAAGAGATAAATTCAGAGCACACGAACATAGTGTGTCACAGCTCAATGAATCCAACGTCAGAATTATGACTCCATTCACTCCTGAAAAAATGATTGGTGATGAACGCATTGAACAGGTGGAATTGAAAGAAGTGAAAGGGGATCGAGTAGAAACGATTGACGTTGATGATGTGATTGTAAACTACGGTTTCATCTCCTCCCTCGGTCCGATAAAAGATTGGGAATTGGAAATCGAAAAGAACAGCATCGTCGTCAATTCCAAGATGGAAACCAATATCAAAGGGATCTATGCAGCGGGGGATATTTGCACCTACCCTGGGAAAGTGAAACTGATTGCTTCCGGCTTTGGTGAAGGCCCTACGGCAGTTAACAACGCTAAAGCCTATATCGACCCAGGTGCTCGTGTTCAACCTAAACACTCGACAAGCATGTTTTCATAAAAAAGCAAAAGGAAGAAGCCTCTTAAGTGGACTTCTTCCTTTTTTAATTCCGAGATAAGAAAAACCTTTCTGTAAACACAGAAAGGTTTGATATTAACAATTTGGATCTGGTGTTCCAGCATTGGTTGCTGTTTTGAACGAAGATCCACATCCACATGACACAATCGCATTCGGGTTATCAATGGTGAACCCGCCACCCATCATATTCTGTTTGAAATCGATGGTCGTACCTTCCACAATAGCGGCGTCTTGACGGTTGATGACTACCGGGATCCCACTGGACTCCTCTACAAGATCAAGTTCCTCATTGATTTCATCTTCGAAGCCCATGGCATAAGACAATCCACTGCAGCCTCCACCTTTAACACCGAAGCGAAGACGAACTTCTCCTTCTTCTTCTTTCATCATCTCTTTGATTTGGTGACTTGCGGCTTCTGTGATATTCAGAATCATACCAAGCCTCTCCTTTCTCTTCTTATCGTCAGTATACTAAATGGCTGATCTTTTAATCAAACATCCTGTATTCGCAAAGGAAAAGGCACCCTTGTTTAAAGGATACCTTTTCCTTCCATAGCAACACCGTCTTATAGGGTTTCGTCCAAATGTTCATAAATTTTATCGACTAATTCATCCGGTGTATCGGCCATGACACGATCTCCTTCTACAACAGCATATAACGTCTGGGAACATAGTCCACAGTTTCTTAAACACCCATATTCGACAACATCAAGATCAGGATCCTTCTCAAGCGTTTCTTTTGCTTCCTGCGATCCACTGATCAAGTTATTGATACAAAATTCAATTAATGGATTCATCCGCTTCACCTCTAAATTGGATGAAACCCTATCTCATCCTAATCATATCATACCGTCAGCCACGTCTGCTATGAATTTTCCTTTCGATGGAGTCCGTTCTTATCCAAGGCCTTATAAACATTTTTCAATCTAGGATCTCCCTCGCCTACAATTTCATTCTCAACAAGGACGAGAGGATAAAACAGCTCATCATCTAACAGCTGTTGGATAATAGAAGGATCCGCTCCATCCTGAGCTTCTTCCTGGATATCATAGTAATTGTAGGTAACCATTGAATCGTTATACTTTCTTCCAATAGCTGCCTGCAGCCACTCATATGTTTCCTTTGAACCAGGTGCGTTCACACAGCTGGCACATTTCACATCAGCTCCATAAACCGCTACTCTAACTTCCTGGTGCTCCCCCATCCGTACCCTCTCCCTTTTTATATTCCGTTTTTTCTATTTTACAAAAGAAAAGAAAAAAGATAAAATGATAATAGTTCTCAATATTATTATACAGAGACTTAGACAACCATAGATTTTTTAGCTGTTTCGTTTTATAATGATACTTAAGAAAGGGGAAGATTGAACATGAATGAACAGGTTCAAGAGGTACTCAATAAACTTCGCCCATTTTTACTACGTGACGGTGGGGACGTCGAGCTTGTCGATGTTGAAGACGGAATCGTCCGTCTGCGACTTATGGGTGCTTGCGGAAACTGCCCAAGTTCCACAATCACTTTGAAAGCAGGGATCGAAAGAGCTCTTGCACAAGAAGTACCATGAATTTACGAAGTCGAGCAAGTATTTTAATACACCTGACCGAAAGAGCCGCTCCATAAGAGCGGCTCTTTTTTTGTTATACTCATCCATATTTTAATGTGAAATAAGCTCCCGATTGTGGATAACTTAGATCCGGGAAGTGTTTGCTATCTTTAAAGTCAAGGCTGGTTGGAAAGCGACTCGTTCCCCACAGTTCCCCTCCGCTCAAAAAACATCTCGAAATCAATTCTCCAAGATGACTTCCAGACTCGAAAAATAAATAAAGACATTTTAAGGAACAGGTGTAAGTAACGGTTTTCCCTGGAAGTGATGAACGAGGTTATCCAGACTAAGCTTCATCATATTATATCTTGTTTCCTTCGTAGCTGAACCGATATGCGGCAAACAGACCACTTCAGGGCATGAAAGCAATGGATGGTCGGAGGAAATCGGTTCTTGTTCAAACACATCAAGCCCCGCTCCGGCAATATCTTTATTTATAATTGCCTCATATAACGCTTCTTCATCTACTGTAGCACCTCTGGAAGCATTGATAAAAAAAGCATCCTTTTTCATACTATGGAATGCTTCCTTATTAAACATGTGGTGGGTTTCATCTGTTAAAGGAGTCAAACACACGACATAGTCGGATTGTTCAAGCAACCCCTTAAAATCTGCATAGCTCGCACCATGAGACTCTTCGGCTTCAGGTTTACGAGAACGATTATAATACAATATATTCATACCGAAGCCTTTCGCCCTTTTTGCAACCGCTTCTCCAATTCTCCCCATCCCGACAATACCTATTGTTTTCCCGTGAATATCCGTACCGGCTAACATCAGCGGAGACCAATGCTCCCACTTGTTGTCCTTTATGTATTGGCTTGCCTCTACGACTCTCCTCGCTGTAGCCATCAACAAACCGAAGGTGAGATCCGCTGTAGTTTCCGTAAGCACATCTGGTGTATGAGTTACAGCAATATCTAATGTCTCCGCTGTTTTCACATCCACATTATCATAGCCAACAGCCATATTCGCTATGATGGACAGATTGTTGGATTTTCGAAGCATTTGTTCATCAACATTTTCCGTCAACATGGTCAATAAACCTTGAGAAGATTGGGCATGTTCCATCAACACTTGGCGACTTACAGGTTCCACTTCACTTGGCCACATCTCAATATCCAAGTGTTCTTTATAAGGGTCCACGACTTCATCAGGGAGACGGCGGGTAATAAACACTTTTGGTTTCGTCAATGATCGAACCTCCATTCATTTTTTACTATTTTATCATAGGAAATAACCATTGAGGCTTTCCAACCTTCTACACTTTTGCACCTTCAAGAAGAAGTTTTGATATAATGAACATAACACCGCCCGTTTGTGCAATAATAAACGCGGGTATGGTGCTGTGCAAGTCATGATGAGCAGGGAGGTTTTTCACTATGGCAGAAGAAAGAAAAGTATCCACTCTTGAAAAAACAGCAAGAGATTGGCTGGTGGAAAGAGGGGTCACCATTGATGACATTGCGGACCTTGTCTATTACTTACAGTCTAAATATCACGATGATTTATCCATGGATGACTGCCGCTTTAATGTGAACAAAGTACTTACAAAGCGTGAAGTTCAAAATGCAGTCATTACTGGGATTCAAATGGATCGTCTGGCAGAAAAGAAAATGCTTGAAGAGCCATTACAGTCCACCATTGAAGTAGACGAAAGCCTTTATGGAATTGATGAAATCATTGCCTTTTCCATCGTTAACGTTTACGGATCCATCGGTTTTACCAATTACGGGTATATTGATAAACAAAAACCATGAATCTTACAAAAACTAAATGATAAGTCCTCAGGAGAATGTCACACATTCTTAGATGACATTGTCGGGGCCATTGCTGCCGCCGCTTCCAGCAGACTCGCCCACACCATCGCTGGAGACAACGAGGTATAATAAAAGATGAATAATGTAAGTATAAAGTAGTTCAATGTATTGTACGTTCTGTACCTTCCCATTGAACTGCTTTTTTATTTTCCTCAATTCTTCTTCAATAAAAGCTCCCGATTGTGGAAGACTCAGCTTCGAGACAATTGAGTGGTTCTAGGGGCTCCGGGAAAAGGTTCGCTTTCCATGGGGCGGGCGGTGAGCCTCCTCAGGCTACGCCTTCCGGGGTCTCACTTGTCCCACACGTCCCATAGGAGTCTCACCGTTTCCCTCCGCCCCCTTTACCAAAGAAGATTCTCGAAACCACTCCTAAAAGGGCAGCTCGAATGATTATGGGAAGTGGATGACTAGAACACATCAACAGTACGTTAAAGCTTGATCCACAGAACTTTACACCTCTAACAGTTGGATAGTGGAAGAACCATTCAACATGGTACAAGGGTTCGTTTCTCCGTTACATCGAAAGGGGTGGTTGGGAAGCTGCGGGACTCCCGCGTGAATGGATGGACTGGCAAGACCCCACAGTGCGAAGCACGAGGTGGCTTGCCATCATCCCCGCAGGAAAGCGAGTAGCTTCCCAGCCAACCCTGACGCCCAACAAGGCAACGAACCCCGGACACATCTCGAAACTGATCCTTACACAATCCTGCCATATACCTTTATAAGGAGCAGAAATAAGCTATATATGATTTTTCAGACTTTTTTTCATATCGTATTTTTATTTTTCTGAAACCTTTATAATCTTAACTACGTACTACAAGAAGATACAGAAAAAGGAAGGAGATGCAATAGATGAAAAGTTGGAGAGGAAAGTTGGTTTGGCTGCTTCCTTCGATTATCGTTCTAATCGCTGTAAGCTTACTGTTTTCTCATAATTATCAAAAAGTCACCGAGCCTCCGGATGAGAATTGGAGCCGTTCCTTGGATATTGGAACCACACCTGTTTTACGGCCCCCTAATGTTGGCCTTCACGAAGGAAACCCGTCCGTTTCCTTTCTTACGGAAAATGGGATCCAACAAAACATTTACAATGCTCAATATGAAATAAAGGAAGAAAACTCATATGAGATTCCCGTCGATAAATTCACTCAATTCTACATAGGTGAAAACAAAGTGATTTATGCCGATTATTACAGTATGTATGATCAAGGGACAGGGGAGAAAATCACTGACGTTCAAGCATTTTACCCTCTCGATAGCGGAGCTTTTTACAGGAATGAGGATAAGATTTATAGCTTTGAAATAAATGAATCTGCTAGTGAAGAGCTTTTATCACTGGAAAATCCGAAAGCCTCGGTCCATATGACAGAGACAGACAACGGTACTTATTTATTGACAGATGAAGTGACGTCCTCAGGAAACTTACTGAAATACTACCAAGTGGAAGAAAACAGTATAAATCTACTCGGTGAAGCAACTTTCACAGTCAAAGAATCCGAACAAGTCAACGATATCCAATTTACGACCAAAGAAAACAGATATCAGCTGCTTGTAACAACGATACAAAAACAAAGCCAATCTGGTAGGATTCAAAATCATTATTACTATGCAGAGGCTCCCTTTGGAGAAAACCCTGACCTGAACAGGGTGAATTTTCAAGATCCTTTCTCGACGGATGAACTGAAAGAAATAACAGACCTAAGCATTCATAATACGGAGAACGGACCAGTACTTCTCTTTAAGGCAAACGGTTGGACGGACACGCTATTTCGACCTGGCCCACAATTTAACATTTACCAAGCAACGATCAGTGAAAGTAGCGCTACAACAGTAACACGGTTAAGCAATACACCGTCATTCTCTAATTTTCCAGTTAGGCTAAATGAAGAAACAGTTTTGTGGGTGGATAATGGAGGAGACAATCATAAGCTATTACTAGCTTCAAGCCAACCTGAAGTGGTCCAGAGCGCTGACCAGGTAACAAAACAAGGGTTGTTGCTTGCTTCCGGGAAAACGATTGGTATGCTTTCCGCAGGATTATTTGCCCTAATCATCTCTACATTCTGGTTTCTATGGCCTTTGCTATTCATGATATTCATCATGTTTTCTAAAGCCGACGCTCTGGATCAAGACCGCTCTTGGGTTCTTTATACAGGAATTCTCATATACCTAGTGGCAGCCATTGTGGTTAGAGACCCAATGTTTTCTGATGCGCTTCTCGCTAGAGCTCCCGATTATTTAAGTTTTCCTGGTAGTCCTATACTGTTTTTACTTGGTTTTGCAGGCATTGCTTACGGAATATTAAAAGCCGCGGCACGTTCAAAAGATTGGTCCAATCCCATCCAATTAACCTATTTTATAGGGATACACGTTCTTTTCATTACTGTATTTTTTGGTCCCTACCTGATGTGAAAAAACGACCAGAGCTATTCTCTGGTCGTTTTTCTACTTCTCTTCATTCGAATTCAAATGTTGGATCCATTGGAATAAATCTTTGCATTTGTATGTGGGCTGATGGTCATTATCCTTGATTTCATCAAACGTACTCAATCCAGTCTCTACCATTAATGTATCCATACCCGCTGACATACCAGCTTTAATATCTGTGTTGTAATTGTCCCCAACCATTAAGACGTCCTTTTTATTATGTCCTAACCGTTTCAGAGCCCTAGACATAATTAACGGCTCAGGTTTACCTACAAACACTGGGTCCACACCGGTACTCACAGAAATCACGGATGTCACAGCTCCATTTCCTGGCACAAGCCCACGCTCTGTAGGTATAGCAATGTCTCCATTTGTACTTATGAAAGCAGCTCCATTCCTAACCTCCAAACAAGCTATGGCCAGCTTCTCATAATTAATTTCCCGGTCAATACCAATCACCACGAAGTCTGCTCCCTCTTCCACCAATTCCAAACCCTCTTGGCGCAATGCATCGAATAACCCTTCTTCCCCGATGGCAAAAACGCGGGCATTTTCTTTTTCACTCCTTATATATTCAGCGGTTGCAAGACTACTCGTATAGACTTGCTCTGGTTTAGCCTGGACTCCGATTTGATTGAGTTTCTCTGCAATTTTATCAACAGTTTTTGAAGAGTTATTTGTCAAATACATAAATGGAAGGTTCTTCGATTTTAAGTACTCGACGAATTCAGCCGCCCCTTCAATTCTTTCAGCACCTTTGTACATGGTTCCATCGAGATCAATAAGATAGCCTTTGTATTCCTTCTTGCTCATAACTTTACACTCCTCAACTCTTGGAAAAGGCAGAAACAGGTCCAAGCTCATTATCCAAGTAATTACGGACTCGATTCGGAAAAGCTTTTAACGAGGCTTGTTGCTCCTGCCACACTTGTACGATCTGCTCATGGTCGACTTCCGTATATTGTTGTACAATCATTTTCCTCAGTTGAACAAATTGCTTATATGCTTCCTGCTCATCCTCAGGTAACACCTTTTCATCTGTCAGTATGTCGATGATATCTTCATAACTTCCTGGGTCTCTCATGATGAAACCATCAATCATCATGTTTCCGACGTCTATGATGGCTTCAATGTTTAAATGTGTCACCCGTTCTAAGAGTAGCTGGTCTGCAAAACGCTTGTAAGAGTGTTCCGCCAATTCCCCTTGTGTTTTTTCCATATATGATAAAATTTCTTCAATTTTTTCTCGATTCACGAAATACATCTTTGTAACCTCCTACAAAAAATGAGCTTTGTAATTCATGATACCATAAAAGACTTCCTCTCACGCTTCCTGATTTTTAGTGTCTTAATTCATAGAAATCGGGCATACTAATCCTAAAGTTTTTTCGCAGCGGATTAAATAATACAACGAATGGGAGATGATCACATCATGCAACGTCCGCTTCTGGAAGACGTCACTCAAAATACAAGCACACGTTTTGTATCGTTTACAGCAGGGAGTCACCGGTTTGAACTTGCTCTCATGAAAGCCGATTATTTTCAAAATCAAACGATGGTGATCAATTTACCAAAAAACCGTCAAGCTTTGCTTGATCATGAGAATATCAATGAAATCGGCCACTTGGAACATATGTTTCAACTCAGTGCTATCGAAGCCGAAGAATTAAGGAATTATCTTCCCGACCTTCTCTGAGAGTAGGCATAAAAAATCTCCTTCCGCAAAAAATAAAGCGGAAGGAGGTTTTTTTATGGGTAAAGAAAAACGTAAATATTCGGATTTTGCCAATGTCGAAGCCCAGCGTAATTACTTGACTCCCGAACAACTTCCAGAGGGACCTTATGGTGCACCCCGAAACAAATATGAACCTGTAACCAATGATAAAAGTGCGCCATGGACAGAGGAGCAGCGGTATTACAGCGCTTTCAACTATGAAAATAAAGGGCTCCACCAGGACCTCCCTCGCCATGAGGATGGTGCTCACCCCACGCATGATGAAACAGGTGAAAACGTGAAGCCTTCTGAGGAAGCTCATTAAATAGGTGAAATACAAAAGAAACGGCGTGCGATGATTTGCGCGCCGTTTCTTATTGACGGATTCTTTTCAGTACAAAGTAAGAACATCCAAAGTTACAGTATTCATACAAATAATCTTCAAGCGTACTGATTTTAGTATCAAACGTTGCTTTGGAATTTTGATCATCATAAAACCCTTTTAACCTTAACTGACCATAACCCCAATCCCCAACGATAAAGTCATATTTATTCAGGATATCACTAAATCGACTTTCTACTTCTTCTTGTTGAAAGCCCTCTTGATAATCCTCTAGGATATCATATGTTTTCCCAGCGAGCTCAATCATTTGTATCACCTCTATCCTATTTCAGTGTATCACATTTTTTCACATGTTAGGTAATACAACAAAAGCAAAAAGTATGTTTCCGGTAAAACTGCTCAATCTAATAATTATAAAGAGTTACATTAAGGAGGAATAATGTTGAAAAAAATATGGAATGTATTCACCCTTCTGGCCCTTGTTACACTCATCGTTTCCGGATGTCAGGAAACAAAAGAAGAGCAAGCAAAAAATATGATGGATGATGACACGTTGAATGGCAATGCGATGGATGGATATAACGAAAAGCCAAAAGATGGTCAAGTAGGTTATGTACGCTTCAACAAGGATCAATTAAATCAAGATGCTGAAGAGCACCGCGAAATTAAAGTCAATCGTGAAGAAATGGCGGATATGATCTCTAGAATGATCCTCCGTTATGATCAATTCGATGACGTAGCCACAGTAGTAACGGATAATGAGGTACTCGTTGCCTATAAAAAAGCGGATGATACAGATCGAGAATCAGCTGCTGATATGGTTCAGAAAACGGCTTATTCTTTAGTTCCGAGCTTTTACCATGTATATGTATCGGACAATCCTGCTTCTTTCGGAGATATCCAAAGCCTCAGTAACTCTACAGTGTATGATCAAGGGTATAACGATACGATCGATAGCATTATCAAAAAAATGAAAAAGTCACCACAAGGGAAAGTCGATGAGTCCAATCCTAGTCAACCGGATGTTGGACCTAATATGAATACAAAAGAAGAAACAGGCATGGAAAATTGATTTCACCCCTATTTTTCCATTCATAACAAAAGCATGCCTGCCTCATGCTATAGATATCAAAACATTGAAGGTGAGTTTATGAAATACATCGGTTCAATGATCTTATGTCTTGGCATGTGTACTCTTTTCTTCGCTGGTTCCATACATGCAGATGAAGAGAGTGATGCGCGAATGGCATTATATAAGAAAACCTCAGCCATCACAGATATTCCCTGGGAGTATTTGGCGGCGATTGATCAATATGAGAGACAAGTTCATGACGACCCCAAAGATGGCCGTGTTACTGCAATTGAAGCAGATCCGATGTTTTGGACCGGTTCTGCTGGAGAAATGCCCTCAACATTTTTTCCGGAAGGCTGGGGTTTAGATGGAAATGGTGATCAAAAGGTTCAGTTGGATAATGATGAAGACGTGTTGTATTCAATAGGCACATACTTGAAGTCTTTCGGTACTACGAGTGATGACATTAAAATTGCCTTATGGAATTATTACAAGAGAGACCTTACCGTTCAAACCATTATGAACACAGCGGGAGTATTTAAAAAATTCCAGACCGTTAATTTGACAAACCGTGACTTTCCCCTCCCTCTTCAAGCAAATTATAGTTATAGAAGCACATGGGGGGATGCTCGAGGATTTGGAGGACGGCGCATTCACGAAGGCACCGATATCTTCGCTAATTACGGTGTGCCCGTTAAATCTACAACGTATGGAGTTGTGGAGATGAAAGGGTGGAATAAGTTTGGTGGTTGGCGGATTGGGATTCGGGATATTTATAACATTTACCACTATTACGCCCATTTGCACAGTTTTTCAGAAGAAATTAAAGTAGGTGACATTGTACAACCTGGTGATGTTATTGGTTCGGTAGGAGCTTCTGGATATGGACCACCTGGAACCTCCGGAAAGTTCCCTCCCCACCTTCATTATGGCATGTATCAAGATAATGGAAAAAATGAATGGTCCTTTGACCCTTACCCATTCCTGCGAAAATGGGAAAGGATGACAAAAAATTAAAAGCGCCGCACTTTATTGTGCGACGCTTTTCTTATGATTTGGATTTTTTAACGGCATTCGTAATACTGGCAGCCAGGCCACCCCATATAACGACTATTCCGATAATCATCATTGTTACTGCACCAGCTGACATATTAGCTTACCTCCTTCTTAACTTCTTCAACGGCCTTAGAATCCCAGCGTTTCAATGTCATCAAGAAGCCGGCTACAATGGCAAATGCTGCTACAAACCAACCCCCCGAATAAAATGAAACCATCTGTATATCCTGCATAGTTCCCTGTTTCTGTATCAAATTGTTGAAGAAGGTTCGTCTTGAATAAATCAAACATCATAAATCCAAGGACGATTGGCGTGATCACACCAAGACAAATCTTCCACCATCCACCAAGATGGATATCAGATATACCGTTAGCATGAGCCTGAAAGTCATTAAGGTTACGTAAGAACCATGCTATGACGAGAACTTCTACAAGTCCGACAAATGCTACTCCGAACTGGTTAATGAAGTAATCAGCGGCATCTAGGAGATAGAGTCCACCCTGTGTTGCGAAAAGCAGGGAAATGACGGCAGCTAATCCTCCACCAAGTCCTACAGCAGCTTTCCTTGATATTCCAAATTTTTCGCTCAAGGCAGCTACATAAGTTTCAGAAATTGAAATTAATGAGGATAGTCCGGCAAGTACTAATGATGCAAAGAATAAGAAACCAAATAATCCATTCAATGCAGGAAACTCATTAATGATTTGTGGGAACACGACAAACGCAAGCCCCACGCCACCACTGACGACTTCGTTAACTGGGACGCCACTTTGAGAAGCCATGAATCCTAAAGCTCCGAAAACACCGATACCAGCAAGTAATTCGAAACTTGAGTTACCAAAGCCAGCAATGAAAGCATTGTTTGTTAAATCCGATTTCTTCGGTAGGTAGCTGGAGTACGTAATCATAATCGCAAAGGCGATGGATAAACTGAAGAAAATTTGTCCATAAGCTGCTACCCAAACGGAACTATCGGTAATAGCACTAAAATCTGGAGCAAAGAACGTCTGAAGACCTTCTGCCGCCCCCGGAAGAGTAACCGCTCGGATGACAATAATCATGAAAAGGACAATCAATGTCGGGATAAAGATTTTATTTGCTGCTTCAATACCCTTTTTGACTCCTTTGAACAGTACACCAAGTGTAATCAACCAAACGATAAGAAGTGGAATAAGAACACCAGGTACAAGGCTTCCTGTCTGACCAGGATCTACGGATAATTGCAAATAATCACTAAACAAAAAGCCTTCTGTGTCATCCCCCCAAGAAAGGTTGAATGCGAAGATACTGTATGAAATTGCCCAGGCAATAATGACAGCATAATATGTCGAAATAACAAAGGATACAAGTACTGCCCACCAGCCAAGCCATTCTGTCTTACGATTCATTCTGAAGAATGAAAGTGGTGCTGATCCTCTAAATTTGTGACCGATGGTAAATTCCATGACAAGTAGTGGTATACCTGCTGTTAATAGAGCAAATAAATAAGGAATAAAAAATGCGCCACCACCATTTTCATAAGCTACTGCCGGGAAACGCCAAATGTTACCCAAACCAATAGCTGAGCCAACGGCCGCCAGTATGAAACCGGCTCGTGTTCCCCATTGTGCACGATTTTCCATGCGAAAGACCTCCCTGAGTTAAACATCCTAGAAAAGATGTTTTTAAATTTTTATTTTTCTGATTATTCTGCTTTAAATTATAACTAGCAATGCATAGCTTGTCAAAATAATTTTAAAATTTTTAAAAATTGGAAGGTGAGATAAAAGACATGAATAAATATAACTACCATAATATGGTTTTATATTTTCAACATTTAACCATTTGATCTATATGGACGGATGGTGTAAGTCTCAAATTGAGAATTTAGTGGAGGTGCTTGGGGAGTCAGGGAATGATTCACATCTATTTACAATACCCTTTTACGTAAAAGACATGTAGCTATAATTCCGGGACAGAATTTCAAAATTATTTTTGGGAGAATGGAAACAAAAAAAGAGTATGGACGTTGGACGTTCCATACTCTCCGGAAAAACTATTCCTTCTTATTTTACTCCGTTGGTTGACTATGATTAAACTTGTGAATAATAAATGCTACAACTGTGACAATAATCAACGTCAGCAACAGTGGCAGCCAAACTCCACCAGATAGGCCTAAGATGACATAACCGATCGAAGCAGCTCCTGCCGCGATAAAAGCATAAGGAAGCTGTGTGAGTACGTGATCGATGTGGTTCGACCCTGCCCCAGTCGAGGAAAGAATCGTGGTATCTGATATCGGTGAACAATGGTCACCAAATACAGACCCAGCGAGTACGGCTGACAGTGCCGGCAGAATCAGTGTAGGATCAGATACTGCTGCAATTTCCCCTGCAATGGGAAGCATAATTCCAAAGGTTCCCCCAAGAAGTACCTGTAGATAAAGCCATAAAGCCTGACAACAGGAAAATAATCAAAGGCAGATAGGCAAGATTGATATCTGCTTGAGTAAATTGCTGGGCTAAATATTCACCAGTTTGTAGCTGGCCGATAAGATCTCCGATCATCCAGGCAAAAACCAAGATATAGATCGCTGGTAACATAGCTTTCATCCCTTGACCAAAGACAAGAGAAATTCCTGATTTAGGTTTTGGCTGACCGATATACAGAACAAGCGCAACAACTACAGAAACGACTCCGCCTGTGAACAACGATATATTAACATTTGTGTTGGCAAAGATGGAGAGAAGGTCAACATTGCCTTCCGTGTTACGCATTCCTGTGATGATCATTGTTAACACAGTTCCGACAACGAGCGCTACAATGGGCCAAATCAGATGAGAGATCTTGCCGTGATTATGCTCTTTGAACTCATCATTTAAATCACCAGGAACATCTCCCTTTTCAGGATTGTTCAATTCACCTGTTTCAATAGCTCGTTTTTCATGAACTTTCATCGGACCAAGGTCCAACCTTAAATAAATCGTTAGGAATACGAGTAACAATGCTGCAAATACATATAAGTTTGCTGGAATCATTAACACAAATGCTTCGAAAGCTTGGTACTGTGTGATTTCATTAGCAGCAAGGATACTTCCTATTGTTCCAATAATATAAGCTCCCCAGCTGGAAATCGGTGAAATAACAGTAATCGGAGCCGATGTGGAATCGATGTAATACGCCAATTTCGCCCGTGATACTTTGTATCGATCGGTTACAGGGCGCGCCACTTGTCCAACGGCTAGTGCATTGAAGTAATCATCAATAAAAATAATGATTCCAAGAAGAGCCGGTACAAGTGTTGCTCCTTTTCTCGTGCGAATACGTTCAACAGCCCAACGACCAAAGGCCCGACTTCCTCCTGAGGCAGTCATGAAGGCAGTGGTAATTCCTAGTAGAAATAGAAATGATAACAAATAAATGTTGCCCATATTCAGTGCGCCTTCACTGACGAAGATGCTTGCGAAAATTGACCAAATTAACGTCAATCCTCCGCCAATATCCATTTGAGTGAGCAGGAATGCTCCTACGATGATCCCGATTCCTAAGGACAGGATGACTTTCCTTGTCAGCAGAACAAGGATTAACATTAATACTGCTGGAATTAAAGAATAGATGGTTCCTTCCATGATTTTTCCCCTCCGTAAATCTTGATGTAACGGGAATGGAAGGCTACTGCGGATGAAAAAATGAGGAATAAAAAAAGACAATGATAGAAAATAACCTACCATCGCCTTTGTAAGTGGCAATTTGATTATCCTCCATTTCGATCAGTAGCGCCCCATGCACCCAAAAGCATGCATGACAGTGTATCTCTTGTTCAGATATACACCAGCGTCTTATAGCTTGACGAACTATAAAACACTTCGGCAAACATCCCCTTCCATCAATCATCGTCGCTTGTCTCGCTCCAATTGATTACTGATGGTGTTTGCACCTCTACCTCACCGATCTGATAAGGTCACGCATATTCAATTCTCAGTAAGTTTAACAATTCCAAGCATTTATTGCAAGGGGTCCATTGGATAAGAAAATGATGGATCCCCTTCTCCACCCATGCCACCATAGAAATTAGGTACTTTACCAAGTATTGTGGCTTGATCAATTGGAATGTTATTCGTTACGACAGTCGTTTCTGTAGAAAACGGAATAACAATCCGCACGTTCACTTCAAAATGAATGGTCAATTCAAACAGAGCTGCATTAATCCCATACTCCGTCATCTTGATATCGACTTCCGATTGAACGTCTCCAATCACTCTTAGTTGAACAGGAACTTTTGGCCCAAGGTTCGCAAGTAAACTGTTGTTCGTCGCTACCCCGATAGGAAGTTCAATTAAGGTTGCCGGCTGTTCTCCTAATTCTTCCTGTGTGCGATCGGGATCAATATTCGGCTCTAAAGACGTATCCTCCATAGGTAGCTCGCCAAGCTCCATCCTTTTTAAAAAGTTTTGAACACGTATGGTCGTATCACGAAGTGCCCGGTTTACTACGACAGAGTTCCACCCCATATAAACGATGTTTCCTTGGTTATCCTTCTCCATATTCACAAGATCATTGAATTGTAAATCTTCTGCGATCGTTTTACTGACGGCTTCATTTATGGCATCCCTAGCCAGCTGTTGAGCTTTTGTTTCAGCAATTTCAACAAGCGCCGGAGTCACACCTCGGTTAATGAACCAAAGGCTTAACGCTGTGAAAAGGGCGAAAAACAGCAGACTAAGCACAATCCTTTTTCCGATCGTGGAACCAGTAGTCGCACTCTTTTTTGGCATAGAACAACCCTCCTCATCTATCTATATGAAAGAAAAGAAGGGTTTAAGCATCAACTTACTGATGTCAGATGACAATTGGAAATCATAATATTCAATTCTTTGGACAAGTCGATGTCTCGCCCTCTCGTCCCATCTTTGTTTATTTCCCTTACTATGGGGCGATCACATACACTTGGGTTCTGTTTAACTACAATCGCTTCACGCCCATCATCGAGTTGCACAGATAATCCGTTCGGATAAACAGCGATACAACGTCTGAAAGCTTCTACCATGCGTTGATCAAATAAACAGCCAGAACCGGAATATAAAATTTCCAAGCCTTCATGAGGGAGCATGGCTTCCCGATAAACACGATTACTTGTTACAGCATCAAATACATCTGCAATAGCAAGGATTTTTCCAAATAGATGAATGTCCTCACTCTTGATACCACGTGGATACCCTGATCCATCCAGCCTCTCGTGATGCTGATAAGCGCAATGAGCAGCTAACAGGGGAATGTTTGATGACTGGCGAAGAATTTCAAAGCCTGCTTCTGTGTGAGTTTGAATACACTTGAATTCATCTTCCGTCAATCTTCCTGGTTTTAAGAGAATCTCTCTCGGTACGTTCATTTTCCCTACATCATGAAGAATCGCCCCGAGGCCGAGAGCCTCCATCTTCGGACCACTCAGGTTCAACTCTTTCCCAAGAGCAAGAGCGTACATAGTAACGTTCAGTGAGTGGGTGAAGATGTAATCATCATGTGTGAAAACATCGGACAACAAGGACATGACTTCTCCGTGATTCCGTAATTCTTTAATTAAAGAACGCACAATCCCTCGCATTTACTGGCCTGTTTCCTCTAAAACATAGCGATGATCAGATAACACAGATTGATGAATGGTGGAAAAGGACTGCTTAATAGAATGGATCGCCTTCATCCGTGTCTTTTCAGAAAGAGGAGAGTCAGCAATGATATCCGATGTTCGTCCATCTTCAATATACACGTAAGTAATATCAAAGCCTTTTAACCGGTCAATAATCCGCGGTGTAAAAGCGACACCTTGTTGAAGAAGCACTCGCCCACTTTCATTGTAAATGGTTTTAGCTAAAACAGCCCCTGGTACTAGAGAATTTGCAGCCACGACTCTCATAATAAACTCCTAACGATCCGTTATGTAAGAGAGCTACCTAAAGAGGTAGCTCTCCATGTTATGATTTAAGTGCTTCTGATAATAAATCACGCAATAGTTCCGGCATAAAATATTTCTTTGACTTGGCATAGGCGATTTCAGGAAAAAATCGGCCAAACGTAAATGTGTCAGCTGTAGCAAACTGATAGGTCCGATCATAATCAATCGGTTCACCATCAAACGTGACACGCTTTACATGTTCACCTCCATCATCATCTATGCCCAATTCTATGTCAATACCTGCAAAAACCATCTTACCGATTACTTCGCCCCTGAATCCAAAACCTTTCAGCCTTATTTCCGTAAGTTCTTTCGTATGAGCCGCTCGTATCACTTCCAGTAGCTCATCCCCTTTCAACTCCACAAGACAGGGATTCATGGGGTGTGGACATATGCGATGAATATCTTCATAAGTGATCTCTCCAGCGGATAAATGGTCGAGAAGCACACCTGCATTCAACATCGCTATATCCGCCGATGTCCATAAGCGTAATTGTTCTGTTAAGCGGTTCATAAGCGGGGTGTCTTGGAACCAAGCAATGTGCAGAGGTTCTTTGAGATAAGACACGGGAGTACCTAATTCGTGAACAGCCTTAGAACGTATCTCCTTGACTTTTTTAGTTACTTCATCATCTTTTTTCAGTTGTTCTGTTGGTATAGCATAGGCCTCTTTTTTCTCCAAATGACGGGTGTCGATGTTCCATTCAACCACAACTTCACCAAGATGCGTCCCGTGTTTTCCTGCGGCTGTCAACAAAGCACCATCAATATATTCACCATTCTTGAAGAGGTGGTGTGTATGTCCTCCGATGATTATATCAATGTCTGAATAACGCCTGGCAATTTCTTCATCTTCATTAATACCAAGGTGTGATAATAAGATAATGATATCGGTTTGATTCCTCAATTCTTCGATCATCCCATCCAGAATGTCAAATGGAGGAAGCACGTCCCATCCCAACTGCTGGTAAAACGCTTGAAATGGTGCAGTCAAGCCTAATACACCGATTTTCGTCCCATATTTGGATTCAAGAACGTGATAAGGCTTTAACCAAGCAGGTGATGAGGAACTCTTACAATCCAAGTTGGCACAAACGACACGGAAAGTCGCATGATCGTATAAGGAATGAAGATCTTCACTCGCTAAAGTAATGCCTTCATTATTACCGATCGTTGCCACATCATATCCAGCGTCGTTCAATAGCTCAACATTGCCTTTTCCCATCAACCCTTCCGCAATCGGATGGAAACGATCGACATGATCTCCATTATCAAAAAGCCAGTACTCTTCGCCTTTTTTCTCATGTTTCTTTTTCTGTTCATTAAAATACCCGACGATTTGTGGCCAATTTTCAAAGTGACTGTGCAGATCGCTTGTATAATAAAAGTATAATTTTTCCTTCATCTTCAGTCTCCTCACCCTAAACCTTGCCAAATTAAACGTATGCCAATCAATACGAGCAGTACTCTCAGGAATCTTTCCACTACCTGTCCATCAAGTCGTCGATTGACCCATGCGCCAAGCGTCCCCCCCAAGTAAGCTCCCGGAATAAACCACAGTGTATGACTCCAGTCCACATGCCCTAAAAGGACATGTGTCGCAGAGCTTGTTATGCTTGCAAAAAAAATCATGAACATAGAAGTCGCTGTCGCAATATGAGGGGGGATGTTCAATAGTAAAATCATTGCTGGCACCATTAAAGATCCTCCACCTATGCCTAATAAACCAGATAACATCCCTACGCAAAACGATAAGAGAAACCCAACCCAAAAAGGCATCCGGTATTTATACACTTTCCCGTCCACTGTTTTTTCTCTAGACATACCTGTTTTAAATAACGATTGGCCTGCTTGTCTTCTCGGAATGAAAAACAATAAAGAAACTGCAATCATAACAATTCCAAAGAAAAGGGAGAAACCATCAGTTTCAAAAAATTGATTCAGCCAGGAGCCGAAAATGCCTCCCGGAATGCTTCCACACAAAAAAACTAGCCCAATTCCCGTATCCACACGGTGGTGCTTCATATATGAGATGGCCGAAGACATCCCCGTAAAAATCATCACTACTAAAGAAATTCCAACGATCGTCTGGGGGGTCACCCAATTGAAGGAAGCATAATGATCACCTAAAAACAGGAGAACAGGAACTAAAATAACGCCTCCTCCAAGGCCTGCCACACTTCCGACCAGGGCGGTAATTAAACCGATCACAAACATAATCAAATACATATCGAATCTTCCTTAACTCTTAATAGATAATATTATAGTATCATGTTTTGTATTCATAAAACATCTTGCCTCCACTGGAGTATAAAGCAGTCCCATAAAAAATAGGTTTTTTTGAATTCTGCTGCTAATACTACATAAGCTCGCTATGGTGGAAGACTCAGTTTCGAGACTTTTGTTGAGTGGAAAGGGGCTGCGGGGAATAGCTCGCTTTCCGCGGGAGCGGGTGAGCCTCCTCGGACTTCGTCCTGCGGGGTCTCACCAAGCACTTTTTTCCCGCAGGAGTCTCGCCATTCCCCTCCGCTTTTTGACCATATAATTGGCTCGAAACCACTTTTGGAATAAGAAGTTTTCCAACTTGATGAAAGTATGAGCGTTAAACCTTCTACCTTATGTGTATTTGGATGCTGAAAGCTTGATATAGAAGGCTTTATGCTATAACAGCGGGAAAGTGGAAGACACCCCACTTAGCAAAGGGGTTCGTTTCACGCATACATCGAAAGGGGTGGTCGGGAAGCTGCGAGACTCCCGTGGGAATGGATTGGCTGGAGAGACCCCGCAGAGCTTTAGCTCGAGGAGGCTCTCCGCCATCCCCACAGGAAAGCGAGTAGCTTCCCGACCATCCCTGCCGCTTAACAAAGCAACGAACCCAGAAAAACATCTCGAAATCAAGATCCTGCCATATACTTTAATAACTACTAATAAGCATAAAATCACCAGTCCACGATGAAAAAAGCCGTGCAGATGATATCTGCACGGCTTTTTTTCTAATATTAACCGATAGAACCTTCCATCTCGAATTTGATTAGGCGGTTCATTTCTACGGCATACTCCATTGGGAGCTCTTTTGTGAATGGCTCGATGAAGCCCATAACGATCATTTCTGTAGCTTCTTCTTCAGAAAGACCACGGCTCATCAAGTAGAACAACTGCTCTTCGGACACTTTAGAAACTTTCGCTTCGTGCTCAAGAGAGATGTTCTCGTTCATGATTTCATTGTAAGGAATCGTATCGGATGTAGACTCGTTATCCATGATGAGCGTATCGCACTCAACGTTGGAACGAGCGCCTTCAGCTTTACGACCGAATTGAACAATTCCGCGATACGTTACTTTACCACCATGTTTAGAGATGGATTTAGAAACGATCGTAGAAGAAGTATTCGGTGCCAAGTGGTGCATTTTAGCACCGGCATCCTGGTGCTGTCCTTTACCAGCTAGAGCGATGGACAGTGTCATACCACGCGCTCCTTCGCCTTTAAGAAGCACGGCAGGATACTTCATCGTCAACTTGGAACCAAGGTTTCCGTCGACCCATTCCATCGTAGCGTTTGACTCTGCAACCGCACGTTTCGTTACAAGGTTATACACGTTGTTCGCCCAGTTTTGGATCGTTGTATAACGGCAATAAGCGTTATCTTTAACGAAGATTTCTACAACGGCACTATGCAGAGAGCTTGAAGAATACGTTGGTGCTGTACAGCCTTCCACGTAGTGAACAGAAGACCCTTCATCAGCAATGATCAACGTACGCTCAAATTGACCCATATTCTCAGAGTTGATACGGAAGTACGCTTGCAAAGGCGTTTCTACTTTCGTGTCCTTCGGTACATAAATGAAGGAACCTCCGGACCATACCGCAGAGTTCAGCGCTGCGAATTTGTTATCAGATGGTGGAATGACTTTACCAAAGTACTCTTTGAAAAGGTCTTCGTTCTCTTTAAGCGCAGAGTCCGTGTCCTTAAAAATAACACCCAAATCTTCAAGGTCTTTTTCCATGTTGTGATAAACGACCTCGGATTCATACTGAGCGGATACACCAGCAAGGTACTTCTGCTCGGCTTCCGGAATTCCCAGACGGTCGAATGTGTTTTTAATTTCTTCAGGGACTTCATCCCATGAACGCTCTGAACGTTCAGATGGCTTCACATAATAAGTGATGTCATCAAAATTAAGTTCAGAAAGATCGCCGCCCCACTGAGGCATCGGCATTTTATAGAATTGCTCCAAAGACTTCAACCGGAAGTCGAGCATCCATTTCGGTTCTTCTTTATAGTTGGAGATTTGTTCAACGACTTCTTTCGTCAAACCTTTTTGCGTACGGAAAATCGAAACATCTTTTTCGTGGAAACCGTATTGATACTCTCCCACTTCTGGCGCTTTTTTGGCCATGTTATATACCTCCTTTTGGTATAGAAAAGCTTAGTCTTCCTTCTCTACATCTACACCCTTTTCCATTGCTTTCCAAGCGAGCGTCGCACATTTAATACGAGCAGGGAACTTGGAAACTCCCTGCAGGGCTTCAATATCTCCAAGGTCTATATCGCCTTCGTCAATATCTTTCCCCTGCATCAGGTCAGAAAAGAGCTCAGACATTTTCAGTGCTTCGTCAACTGGCTTTCCTTTGATTGCCTGTGTCATCATGGAGGCTGAGGATAGACTGATAGAACAGCCCTCACCATCGAATTTAGCATCCTTTACCATACCATCGTCAACCAGCAATTGCAGTTGAATGCGATCCCCGCATGTAGGGTTGTTCATGTCTACAGTCATAGGGTTTCCTTCGATGGAGCCACGGTTGCGCGGATTTTTATAATGATCCATGATGACTTGACGATAAAGTGTATCCAGGTTATTAAAAGACATCGCCAAAATACTCCTTTGTTGTTTTTAATCCTGCAACAAGTCGATCAATATCTTCTTTGGTATTATACAAGTAAAAACTTGCTCTTGCCGTCGCTGAAACTTCCAACCAACGCATCAATGGCTGCGCGCAATGATGTCCTGCACGTACAGCAATTCCCTCAGCGTCCAAGACCGTCGCAAGATCGTGAGGGTGGACATCTGAAAGATTGAAAGTGACAAGTCCCGCCCGATGCTCTGGACCATATATGGTCATGCCATCGACTTTATTCATTTCCTGCATGGCGTAAGAAGCAAGCTTCTCTTCATGCTCTTTAATTTCATCCAAACCGATATCAGTAAGGAAATCAATGGCTGCACCGAGGCCGACAGCTCCAGCTATGATGGGCGTACCGCCTTCAAACTTCCACGGAAGCTCTTTCCATGTCGAATCATAAAGGTTAACGAAATCAATCATTTCTCCACCAAACTCGACAGGTTCCATTTTTTCAAGGAGCGCTTTCTTGCCATATAGAACTCCGATTCCAGTTGGACCGCACATCTTATGACCTGAAAACGCATAAAAATCAGCATCCAAGTCTTGTACATCAATCTTCATGTGAGGAGCACTTTGAGCTCCATCAACAAGCATCACAGCTCCTTGGTTATGAGCAATTTGCGCAATCTCTTTCACCGGATTGATCGTTCCAAGAACATTCGATACATGCATAACGGCAACAATTTTCGTTTTCGATGTTACTGTCTTCTGAACATCTTCTAAATGAATCGTGCCATCAGGTTGCAACGGGATATATTTCAAAGTAGCACCCGTTTCTTTAACAATCTGCTGCCATGGAATAATATTGCTGTGGTGTTCCATAGGGGTGATGACAACCTCATCACCTTCACTCAAGTTCGCGCGGCCATAGCTTGCTGCTACGGTATTGATGGCGGTTGTTGTCCCACGTGTAAAGATGACTTCTTGGGTACTGGACGCATTAATAAAGCGTCTCACTTTCTCCCGTGCCCCTTCGTACTCGTCTGTCGCTTTTGTACCAAGCGTGTGTACACCTCGATGGACATTGGAGTTGTAACCACGATAGTATTCATCAAGCTTTTCAATCACCTTTATCGGTTTCTGAGAAGTCGCTGATGAATCCAAATACACGAGCGGATGTCCATTAACTTCTTGATGCAGAATAGGAAATTCGTCGCGTACCGCTTTTACATCCATTAATATACTTTCCTTTCAATTACCTGCTGCAACTGGCGTTTCACAGCTTCTACAGGTAATTGGTTTACTACTGGTGCTAGGAAACCATGGATAATCAATCGCTCGGCTTCGAACTTGGAAATTCCACGGCTCATCAAGTAATACAATTGAATCGGGTCAACACGTCCAACCGAAGCGGCGTGTCCCGCTGTTACATCATCTTCATCAATGAGAAGGATTGGGTTCGCATCACCACGTGCGTCACTGCTCAGCATAAGAACACGTGATTCCTGTTCGGCATTAGACTTGCTTGCCCCATGTTCAATCTTACCGATTCCGTTGAAAATAGCAGACGCTTTATCCTTCATCACCCCGTGTTGAAGAATGTAACCGTCAGAGCCTTTTCCGAAGTGCGTGATGTTAGCTGTAAAGTTTTGTTTCTGTTTTCCACGTCCAATAGCAACTGTTTTCGCATTGGAGTGTGAGTTGTCACCAATCAAGTGTGTGATGTTCTCAGAAACGGTGTCGCCTTCGTTCATTTGTCCAAGCGCCCATTCAATAACAGAATCACGATAAGCAACTCCACGGCGATTGGCATAAACTGTCGTGCCTGCTTCAAAGTTGTCGACCGCACCGAAGGATACTTTTGCTCCATCTTTAGCGATAACCTCTGTCACAATGTTCGCGGAAGTCTTCTCTTCTTTATTGTGAGAAATATGGTTCTCTACATATGTCACGGAACTATTCTCTTCGGCCACGACTAAAATGTGGTTGATCAAGGAAGCCTTTGGATTTTCCTGCCAGAAAATCGCCTGAATAGGATCTTCTATTTGCACATTCTTTGGAACGTAAAGGAAAATTCCTCCGTTCATAAGAGCTGCGTGAAGAGCAGTCAAACGGTGCTCATCCATGTGAACGGCATCGTTCATGTAATACTTCTCTACCAATTCACTATGCTCTCTAAGTGCTGTGCCGATATCTGTGAAAATGACACCTTGGTCTTTCAATTTTTGATCAATGGTTCCGTAAGCCACAGTATGGTTACGCTGGATGACCAGGTTTTGCTGTTCTTTCTCTTCATCTAAAAAATCTTTGATTTCAACTGGAAGTTCATCAAGGGATTCAATACGATCACCCGTTACGTGATGTTCGAACTCTGTGAAGTTCCATTTGGAGATATTCGTTTTATCTGGTTTCGGAAGTTGTAGAGATTCCGATTTCTCCAGGGCGCTAAGACGAAGGTTCTTCATCCATTCAGGCTCATTCTGCCCTTGGGAGAATTGTGAGATGTACTCTTTGTCATATGGTAGTGAGACTTCTACTGTCATGGTTACCCTCCTATCTTAATTACGCGTTAACGGTTTCGTCTTCGATGCCAAGTTCCTGTTTAATCCAATCATAACCTTCCGCTTCTAGACGCTGGGAAAGTTCTGGTCCACCAGATTTGACAACACGTCCTTGCATCATAACGTGTACTTTATCAGGAGTAATGTAGTTCAATAGACGCTGGTAGTGAGTGATGATTAAGCAACCGAAAGCATCGTTACGCATTTCGTTAATTCCTTTTGCAACTACTTTCAGTGCATCAATATCAAGTCCTGAATCAATTTCATCCAAGATGGCAATTGCTGGTTGAATCATCATTAACTGTAGGATTTCATTACGTTTCTTCTCACCGCCGGAGAAACCTTCGTTTAGGTAACGCTGAGCCATATTTTTATCCATATCAAGTGTGTCCATCTTCGCATCCATCTCTTTAATGAATTTCATAAGAGAGATTTCATCGCCTTCTTCACGGTGTGCGTTAACAGAAGAACGTAAGAAGTCAGAGTTTGTTACACCACTGATTTCACTAGGATATTGCATAGCTAGGAATAGACCTGCTTGAGCTCGCTCGTCCACTTCCATTTCAAGAACGTTTTCGCCATCAAGCAATACTTCACCTTTTGTCACTTCATATTTAGGGTGACCCATGATTGCGGAAGCTAGTGTGGATTTACCAGTTCCGTTCGGTCCCATAACAGCGTGGAATTCCCCACCGTTGATTGTTAAATTAACACCTTTAAGGATTTCTTGACCTTCGATTTCTACGTGAAGATCTTTGATTTCTAAAGTTGATCCTGCCATAAATGAATACCTCCAGTATCTATTTTTATAGAATGTCCAAGTTAATCGGAAACAAAGAACTATTCTCAATTTATTCTCATTACAATCTTATATCATTTAGTGCTTGTTATCAACTTTTTCCCACTAGCTGACGCCAAGGAAATGACCATGCAACAAACAAATTTCTACATTTTTCATGTGTATTATAACATGAAAAAATCAGGTGGCTAAACACACCTGATTTTTTCATTTCATCTTATTTATTATCTATGCAATTGACGGTCGACCTGGGCAAACATTTTCTGACTCTTTTCGAATTCACGTTGGCGTTTTTCCTCTACTTTCAAGCGTGTATCCAACTTTCTGCTGTACTCCGCATAACTCATGTTATGAGATTGGTGCATGGCTTTCTCCATATCAGCAGTGTAATTCAAGTTCAGATCGTCACTAATAACGAATCAATCCTTTCAGATTATTTACACAATTTAAAGTACCACAATTCTTATACCCAAATAAAACCTCTTGAAACTTTAAATTCATGCAAAACAAATCCTCTTCGTTAATGTAAGCGTTTACCCCGGGCGAGTATATAGAATACATTCGATTTCCTTGAATTTTCTAATTATTTAATTTAATTGACCGTAGTCGTCAAATCCATGTATGCATCCTGTACAAGTGTGACGGCCTGACTTAAAGCCGCTCCCCCTCCAAATGCAGCTGCAACACCACAAGCTTCCAATATTTCCTTTTCTGTTGCGCCCTGATCGACACAGCCTTTCGTGTGATAGATCATACAATACTCATCCTGTGCAACAATGCTGATTCCTAATGCCATCAATTGCTTCTCTTTTTTAGATAGTTCTCCAGCTTTAAAACATTCTTGTGTAAATTCATCGAACTTATGAGAAACTTCCGGCATGTGCTCTCTGAAGGCTCCCATTCCTTCTTTATAATCATGTAAATACGTTTGCGTCCACGTCATATTTTGCTCCTGCATATGAAAACCTCCCAATAAAAATAAGTGACTGCGGTTAGTATAAACCGCAGTCACCCATTTTATCCGTTATTCAGCATCACTTGATACCGGCACAACAGCACCGTCATATTCTTCTTTTATGAAGTTCACGATCTCTTCAGAACGAAGAACTTCTACAAGTGTATTCAATGCTTCATTGTCTTTATCTTCACTATTAGCAGCAACAACGTTCACGTAAGGAGAATCAGATTCCTCCAGAATAATTGAATCTTCGCTAGGAGACAGTCCCGCTTCAATGGCATAGTTCGTATTGATCGCTACAAGCACGTCTTCTTCACGTTGATAAACTTGTGGAAGGTTAGCTGCATCTACTCCTGTATCGAATTCGATGTTTTTAGGATTTTCTACAATATCCTGTACGGTAGCATCTACTTTTTCAACGCTTTCATCCAATTTAATCAGTCCCTCTTTTTCTAAGAGCGATAGAATTCGACCGTGAGTGGAGACCGAACGACTCATTACTAGTGTCGTACCTTCTTCAACGTCTTCCAGGCTTTCATACTTTTGAGAATAAACTCCGATAGGCTCAATATGGATACCCCCAAGGTTGGCAAAGTCATACCCTTTCTCTTCCTCTTGGATCTCCATATAAGGGATCGTTTGGAAATAGTTCGCGTCAATACGGCCTTCATCTAAGTCTTGGTTCGGTAAAATGTAATCCTGATATTCTTCAATCTCTAACGTAATGCCCTCTTCTTCAAGCAAAGGTTTTGCTTTTTCAAGGACTTCAGCATGAGGAACACTGGTAGCTCCTACCTTTATCTCTTTGGTTCCACCTTCTTCACCTTCAGATCCTGATGTATTTTCATCCTCACTCGATGATCCGCAAGCTGCGAGAACAACGATAAGCAAAGCAGCAATTAAACTTGTCCAGATTTTTTTCATTTTCATTCTCTCCCTTTTATTTTTTATCTTTTATCCAATTTCCGTGAGATGGCATCTCCGATGAATTGGAATATAAACACAATGAATATGATTAAGATGGTACAAATGAATACAACATCAAAGTTACTTCTTTGGAACCCGTAGAAATAGGCAAAATCTCCAAGACCACCAGATCCGATTGCACCGGCTACTGCGGTATATCCAATTAATGCGATAGCTGTTACGGTAATCCCTGATATTAGAGCTGGCATCGATTCTGGAAGCAATACTTTGAAAATGATGGTGGAATACTTCGCCCCCATTGATTTTGCTGCTTCCACGACACCTTTATCAACTTCTTTCAAAGCAATTTCCACCAGACGGGCATAAAATGGCGCCCCCCCAATAATCAGTGCAGGTAATGCTGCTTGCGGTCCTCGAATGGTCCCCAACAGAAAATCAGTAAACGGGAACAATAACAATATAAGAATGATAAAAGGGATCGCTCTAAATACGTTAACGATGGAAGCAGTGATCCAATTCAACGTTTTATTTGACCAAATCCCACCGGGCCCAGTCAAGTAAAGGAGGAGCCCCAAAAGCAAACCTAAAACGAATGTCCCAGCGACAGAAACCAGCGTCATATAAAGGGTTTCGTTTGTAGCTGTAATCATGTCTTCCATTCTTACGTTCGGAAACCATTGATTAAACATGTGGATTCACCTCCACTTCTACAGATGTTGATTCAATATATTCAATGGCACGTTGGACTTCTGTTTGATCTCCGTCAAACTGAACAAACATTGTCCCATACGCCCCCTTCTGTGTCTGGGTAATCTTTCCATGAAGAATATTGACATCCACTTCAAACTTCCTTGATAAATCACTAATTAATGCCTGATTTGTACTTTCTCCCACAAAGTGAAGACGTATGATTTCTCCGGACCGATAATTATCTTTGATCACCTGCAGGGACGTCTCTTTTTCCGGGTCCCCCATTACTTGATCCACAAACTTCTTCGTAACCGGTTTTTGAGGATGAAGAAAGACATCCAGCACTTCTCCTTGTTCAACAATCTTTCCATCTTCCATAACCGCCACCTGATGACAAATTTTGCGAATGACGTGCATTTCATGTGTAATGAGAACAATCGTAAGTCCGAGCTTTTCGTTGATATCCACCAGAAGATCAAGAATCGAATCCGTCGTCTCAGGGTCCAACGCGGATGTGGCTTCATCACATAAAAGAACTTTAGGGTTGTTTGCGAGCGCTCTGGCTATTCCCACTCTTTGCTTCTGTCCACCGCTCAATTGGGATGGATAAGAACCCCCTCGGCCTTTTAACCCCACCAATTCTATCAATTCATCGACACGTTTTTGCCTTTCTGCTTTTGGGATCCCTGCAATTTCTAAAGGAAAAGCGATGTTATCATGAACGGTTCGTGACCAGAGCAAATTGAAATGCTGGAAGATCATTCCGATTTCTTGTCTGGCCAACCTTAATTTCCCTTTGCTTAAAGACGTAAGTTCCTGTTCATCGACAAGAACACTTCCTTCTGTGGGATCTTCCAACCGGTTCAGTAAACGAATGAATGTACTTTTACCGGCCCCACTATAGCCGATGACCCCATAAATTTCTCCTTTGTTAATATTAAGACTTAAATCATCCACTGCGCGTACATCCTGATCTTTCGTGTGGAATATCTTAGATAGTCCTTTAATTTTAATCATGCTGTTTCCCTCCACTTCCAAAAAAAACGCCATTCTGTCTTGAGAACAGAATGGCGTTTTTATTCATACCTAAAAATCTGTTCTCTCATCTGTCAAAGCTTTATACTTTGCAGGATTTGGCACCTGAGCAAAACAGTATTGCCGGTTGCCGGGCATCATCGGGCCAGTCCCTCCGCCACTCTGGATAAGAGATTTTAATCTATTAATTTATTATTGCTTTAACTCGTTTAAGTAGTACAAAGAGGATTTTAGCACCGTACGAATTTTGTGTCAACTCATAAACAGATTGTTCAGAAAAATAAAATCCACATGCACTAAAAAAATCCTTACATCATCCACACAAAACATCCAATACTCCATCAATTTAAACAATAAAAAAATCCCTTCTTTAATAGAAGAGATTTGTCGTTTTTACATTTCTCATCTATCAAAGTCATAAGACTTCGCAGGAATTAGCACCGTGCAGTGTACCTGCCGGTTGCCGGGCATCGTAGGGCCAGTCCCTCCGCCACTCTGGATAAGTGAAGATGTCGATATGAAATTAATAATTATGTTAGCATGGGGAATAGATGAGCGTCAATCCATAACCTTCGATAAATAAAAGGAGAATGACCTTGAGTAAACAAGCCCCTTTATTTGAACTACCTTATATTAACGACCACTCTTCTATTTATAAACTTGAGGAAGACTTAGGGAAAGTTATTGTCTTGACCTTTTGGGCTTCATGGTGTCCCGATTGTGGAAAAGACTTACCTATGAAAGAACAACTGTACAAAACGATGGACCATGACAAAGTAAAAATGATGACGATCAATGTAACTGGAAGGGAGCGGAATATAGAGGAAAGCATTGAATTCAACGAAAAGTTTTTAACACAACCTACTCTTTCTGATGATGGATGCTCCGTTTATGACCTCTACAATTGTCATGGTGTTCCTTCCACCATCATCATTGATCAACAAGGAGATATCCATGCTAATTTTGGCGATCAGGCCTCTTTTTTAGATATTGTTAGCAAATTAGGAGAAATCGTATAATTCTCATAAAAAAGAGAGCCAAGGCGTTGCAACGCCTTGGCTCTCTTTTTTATTATTGAATAACTTCCACATCTCACTTAAGTATTAAAGAGAATTTTTCAATTCTACACTAGCGGTCATTTCCTGGGAAATATAAACACTATTCAACAAAATTGACTACTTTCTCATACATATAGGAAACAGAGTGAAACGCATAAATCTTTTCTTCTACCTCTCCTCCACTGGTCACTAGAAGACACGGAACACTTTTTATCTTATAATGCTGCATCCACTCGGGGTGTAGAGAAGCATTCATTTCCATAAAAACTTCTCTATTAAAAACAGCTTCAAGTGTTGTAAGCATTTGACGTGCTAAATGACAAGTTGCACAAAAAGGGCTGTGAACGAATATGAGGGTCCTTTGTGGAGTATTGAAGAGCTTCTTTACTTCTGTTGTTTTTATTTCCTGCAAAAGTCTTCCTCCTAAATTAAATAGATCGACTTTACATTGAAATGTCTACTAAGTAAGGCTCTTGCCAATTCAGGTTCCGGGGTAGCTGCCACTTCCCTGAAAGCCTTATCTATATAGATATGCTCGGCGTGAGGAAGCTCTTCAGTCAATTGTTTTCTTAATTTGTAGCCAGAGTCATCTTCATCTACTAAAATATACACTGTTCGATCATCTAAGTTATGATCAAATATCATTTCTTCCATGCGCTCGATTCCTAAAGTACCATGGGTGCAGATGATTTCAATCTCTTCATCAAGAACTTTATTCAATTTCTTCTTGTCCGTGATTCCTTCAACAATGACGATTCGTTCTCCATCCATCTTCATCACCTACTATATAGAAACAGACCATGCCAATCAGGCATGGTCTGAACATGATTAAGATCAAACGCGATCATGTCAGACAAGGTTTCTTAAAGCCCTGCCTGTCCAATGCACTTTTATTAGTCTTCATCGATCATGGCTTCATATTCTTCCGGAGTCATTAAGTCGTTGATTTGAGAGTTGTTACTTGGTTCAACAACAACCATCCATGCTTTATCGTAAGGGGATTCATTTACAAACTCCGGACTGTCTTCCAGGTCTTCGTTTACTTCTACAACTGTACCACTAAGAGGGGCATAAAGTTCAGAAACTGTCTTGACAGATTCTACGCTGCCAAATGGCTCATCCGCTTCTAGTTCATCCCCAACTTCAGGAAGTTCTACGAATACGATATCTCCAAGTTCTGATTGCGCAAATTCAGTAATGCCGACTCTAACCTTCTCCCCTTCTTCTTTCACCCATTCGTGTTCTTCAGAATAACGCAGATCTTTAGGTACGCTCATTTTAATTACCTCCAAAAAAATAATTATAGTTTAAAAACTAATATAAACATAAAAGCTATAGGCTTCTATTCCCAATAATGTGCTCACTGAGCCCAAACGTTTTCAAACTCTTCCTGCTTGAACCCTACCGTTGTTTTTTCACCATCAGTAAGGATGGGCCGCTTAATCAGCATCCCATCAGATGCAAGCCACTCCATCATTTCGGCTTCCTCTGCTTCTTTTAGCTTTTCCTTCATATTCAGTTCTCTATACTTTTTCCCACTAGTGTTAAAGAATTTCTTTACAGGCTTGTCACTAGTAGCAACAAAGCTTCTCAACTGTTCTTCTGAGGGGGTATTATCGACAATATGTACAGATTCGTAGTCAATCCCTTCCTCATCCAACCACTTTTTAGCTTTTTTACATGTACCGCAATTCGGGTACCAATAGAAGGTTAAAGACATCTACACACCCTCCTTCATTCTTATTGTCTAATATTTTATCATAACGAAGGTAAAGATTTCATTTATTTCTAAGATTGTCTTCATATTCACCCAAAGCTCTTCCATAATCGCTTTGTTGAAGACTCAGTTTCGAGATGTTTTCAGGCTTCGTTGCCCTGGTTGAGCGTTAGGGGTGGCTGGGAAGCTACTCGCTTTCCTGTGGGGGAGCGCCGAGCTTCCTCGGACTACGTCCTGCGGGATCTCGCCTATCTCCTTCTCCCACGGGAGTCTCGCAGCTTCCCAACCACCCCATCTCATTGAAGGAAAAACGAACCCCTGTATCGAGAAGTATGGCTCCCACTCGTCTCTCCTAAGCAGGCATAAAGCGCTCTGTATCAAGCATTTACGTTCTAAATGCCCACTAGGATGAGTTGATATTATCCACTTCCCTCACGATACAAGCTGATTTTTCCAGTAGTGGTTTCGAGAATTTTCCACGATAAAGGGGCGGAGGGGAATGGCGAGACTCCTGCGGGAAAAAAGTGCATGGTGAGACCCCACAGGACGCAGTCCGAGGAGGCTCACCGCGCTCCCGCGGAAAGCGAGTTATTCCCCGCAGTCCCACCCACTCAATAAAAGTCTCGAAACTAAGTCTTCAAGTATCCTGCCATATTGTTTAAGAAGAGGGAAAAACAAAGGCCTGCACCTTCGCGTTTTCGAAAGTGCAGGCCCTGTATCACATTCAATCAAAAAGTTTAGACCGTGTATTTTTCGGCTTCGATCAATGTTTTGGCGATTTCACGCTTCTTAGGAATAACATTCGTCGGTGTATGGCGTGTCAGTTTACGCAGGGCACCGAGCATCATTCTTAAGGAATCCCCGGACTCCGCTGCAATTAATGTTTCTTTCGCATGTCCTTCAATACGGTTAAAGGCTTCCTGCACATACACTTGCGTATAAAGAAGTTTTTGTTTGTTCTTCTCTTCTCCTGATTTGTTGATCGCTTTTTCAGTACGAAGAACGGCAGATTCCATGTTATAAATCTCGCCTACCATATCAGCGATATTTACAAGGAGTTCTTGTTCATTTTCCAGTTTTTCTCCGTATTTCTGTGCGGCAAGACCTGCGGAAAGGAGGCCAATCTTCTTCGCATTTTTCAGCAAATATTTCTCTTGTTCCAGTACTTCTACACCTGGTTCTTCCGGCATCATCATCATGATTTCTTCTTGAAGGGCTTGCGCTTGCTGAAGGAGAGGCAACTCGCCTTTCATCGCTTTCTTCAACAATGTACCCGGGACGATCATGCGGTTGATTTCGTTCGTCCCTTCAAAAATTCTGTTAATTCGGGAATCACGATACATTCTTTCCACTTCATATTCAGCCATGAACCCGTATCCACCATGGATTTGTACCGCTTCGTCAACGGCAAAGTCAAGGAGTTCTGTACCGAACACTTTGTTCAGTGAACATTCGATTGCATATTCTGCAATTACTTTAGCAACGGCAGCGCCATCTTTCAGCTCTTCGTCAGACAATTTACCCATGCTTTGTTCGAATAACCCTACCGTACGATATACGGAGCTTTCATTCGCATAGGTGTTGGCTGCTACGGAACCAATCTTTTCCTGAATCAATGGAAAGCTTGCAATTGGAGTCTTGAACTGTTTACGGTCCTTTGCATACTTGACAGAAAGTTCAATTGCTCGCTTAGATCCCCCTACTCCACCAATAGCGAGCTTATAACGACCAACGTTTAAAATGTTGAATGCGATGACATGCCCGCGGCCAACTTCCCCAAGAACATTTTCAACAGGGACTTCAGCATCTTCTAGAATCAATGTACGAGTGGAAGAACTCTTGATCCCCATCTTCTTCTCTTCAGGTCCTGTAGATACTCCTGGGTAATCACGCTCCACGATAAAAGCAGTAAACTTATCGCCGTCGATTTTTGCATATACAACAAAGACGTCAGCGAAAGCAGAGTTGGTAATCCACTGTTTCTCACCGTTTAAAACATAATGAGTACCTGCATCATTTAACTTGGCTGTCGTTTTCGCTCCAAGCGCGTCAGAACCTGAACCAGGCTCTGTCAGAGCATAAGCTGCAATCTTCTCCCCTGTCGCAAGGAGGGGAAGATACTTTTGTTTCTGGTCTTCATTACCAAAGAAAACAATCGGCAGCGATCCGATTCCTACGTGAGCACCATGAGTAACGGAAAAGCCTCCCGCACGAGAAAACTTTTCAGTGATTAGTGAAGAGCTGATTTTATCTAACTGCAATCCACCGTACTCTTCTGGTACATCGGCACCCAACAATCCCAACTCACCTGCTTGTTTAAGTAAGGCAACGGAATGCTCGAACTCATGGTTTTCGAGATTTTCGATCTTTGGAACAACCTCACCAAGGACAAAATCCTCCGCCGTTTTCGCAATCATTAAATGTTCATCAGTGAAGTCTTCCGGAGTAATAACATCCTCTGCAGCCAAATCTTCAACAATAAATCCTCCGCCTTTAATCATCTCTTTTAAATCGCTCATCTTTCTGTTCCTCCCCAAGTTAAATTAATTCAAATACTCCTGCGGCTCCCATACCGCCACCAATACACATAGTCACAACACCGAATTGTTCATTTCTGCGTTTCATTTCATGGATTAAGCTTAAGGTAAGCTTTGTTCCTGTACATCCTAGTGGATGACCTAGAGCAATGGCTCCACCGTTCACATTTACTTTATCTTCATCTAATCCAAGTTCACGTATGACTCGAAGAGATTGAGAAGCAAACGCTTCGTTCAACTCGAAAAGTCCAATGTCGGATAAAGAAAGACCAGCCATCCTCAAAGCTTTCGGTACCGCTTCAATCGGTCCAACTCCCATGATCTCAGGCTCCACTCCAGCCACTGCAAAAGAGCGGAATTTAACTAAAGGTGTAAGGCCCTCAGCTTCTGCTTTTTCCCGGTCCATCACCATAACAGCTGCTGCTCCATCACTCATTTGCGAAGAGTTCCCGGCTGTTACAGAACCTTTTGTTGAAAAGGCAGGCTTCAGCTTATTAAGGACATCAGGTGTAGTACCTGCTCGAACTCCTTCATCCATTGAGAATAGGGTTTTCGTTTCTTTTACTTTGTTGTCTTTCCCAAGCTCTCGGTTTGTCACTTCAACTGGAACGATCTCATCTTCAAATTTTCCTTCCTGAATCGCTCTAGCTGCACGTTCGTGACTCCGAACCGCAAATGCATCCTGATCAGCTCTTGAGATTTCAAAACGATTCGCTACTTCTTCAGCGGTATGACCCATGGACATATAATACTCTGGAGCATTTTCGACCAACTGGATGTTCGGCTTAATCACATGACCTCCCATAGGGATGAGGCTCATGGACTCTGCTCCACCTGCGATGGCTGTGTCACTGTGACCAAGCATAATTTTTTCTGCAGCATAAGCGATACTTTGCAAACCAGAGGAACAATAACGGTTAACTGTTATCGCTGGTACTTTATGATGAAGTCCAGCAAGGCCTGCTATGTTCCTTGCCATGTTCATTCCTTGTTCTGCTTCAGGCATCGCACATCCGATAATGACATCATCAATGTTGCCCTCATAATTGTTGGCTCTTTTCAAAGTTTCTTTTATTGTCAAAGCGGCCAGATCATCGGGACGCGTATGTGCAAGTGACCCTTTCTTCGCCCGACCGACTGGTGTACGAGCTCCTGATACGATAACTGCTTCTTTCACGGCTCTTCCCCCTCTTTTTTTAATTAATTACGTAGCGGCTTGCCTTTCATGAGCATATGCTGCATACGTGCTTGAGACTTCGCCTCACCTACAAGACTTAAAAAGGCTTCACGTTCAAGATCTAATAAATACTGCTCATCCACGAGCGTTCCTTCTTTCAACTTTCCTCCAGATAGGACAAAAGCTAGTTTTTCAGCGATTTTAAGATCGTGTTCACTTGCATATCCACTTAGAGCAAGTGATTTAGCTCCTAGAACCATCGTTGCATAGCCCTGCTCGCCAACTACCGGTATTTTTGTCCGTTTAGGCGCCTGGTAGCCTGACCTCGCTAACCCGAGCACTTTTTGTTTCGCATCATGAAGGAGGTGATCTCCATTGACACTAATCGCATCTCGTGAATCTAAGAAGCCATTTTCCTTCGCTTCCTCCCCTGAAGTAGAAACTTTCGCCATAGCGATTTTCTCAAACACACTGTTTGCAACCTTTTGAAGGTCAAAATCTATGCCCTCAGGTATGTTTCTCAAGTGCTTGATATAAAGTTCTTTGTTTCCACCGCCACCTGGGATGAGACCGACACCCGCTTCTACCAGCCCCATATAGGTTTCCTGTGAAGCCTGGATGGCATCAGCAGGCAGACAAACTTCTGCCCCACCACCAAGGGTCATTCCGAAAGGTGCGGCAACGACCGGCTTATCCGAATATTTCATTTTCATCATGCTATCCTGGAAACTTTTAACGACCATCTCGATTTCAAAAAAGTTGAAGTCTTGAGCTTCCATAAGAATCATTCCAAGGTTTGCACCCACACAGAAATTCTTCGCCTGGTTTCCAATGACGAGACCTTCAAAATTTTCATCTACATGATCAATGGCAAAATTGATCATCTGAATGATATCAAGCCCAATGGCGTTGCTTCTGGAATGAAACTCTAATCCTGCAACCCCGTCGCCAAGATCAATTAAGCTCGCACCGGCATTTTTCTTTATAACCTCCCGCTCTTCTTTCAAGCGTTTAAGATTAATAACCTTTTCATTAAAGGACTGCTGCTTGTATTCTCCTTCATGATAGAAGTAAACGTTTCCATTTTCTTTTTTATAAAATGTAGCAAATTCTTCGTCCAGCATCTTCTCTACCCATGCCGGAATCGTCTCCCCCTCTTTCTTCATACGCTCAACAGAAGATTTCACTCCGATGCTGTCCCACATCTCAAATGGACCTAGCTCCCATCCGAATCCCCATCGCATGGCCTCATCAATAGATGGTACATCATCAGCAATTTCACCATACAATTCTGCTGAGTAGAGGAGGACAGGTTTTACAACAGACCAGACCAAGTCTCCAGCACGGTCTCCTTCAGCGTTTACGAGGGTTTTCAATTTCCGCTGTGGCCCTTTTTCCTGTTTCGCCATCTCAGTGGCCTTGGTTTTCAGCCGGCCTCGTTTTTCATACTCAAGGGTTTCAGGGTTAAGCTGCAAGATTTCACTTCCCTTATCACCTTTCTGTTTAAGGAAGAATCCTTGCCCGCTCTTTGATCCCAACCATCCTTTTTCAAGCATGTTTTTCATGAAGGAAGGAATTTCGAACGCTTTTTTCTCTTTCTCCTTCCACCTGGTCGTACACGTTGTTCGCTACATGAACAAAAGTATCTAAGCCAACAACATCAAGCGTACGGAAGGTAGCACTTTTTGGACGACCTATCATAGGTCCGGTGACAGAATCCACTTCACCGACTGAGTATCCTTTTTCAAGCATCTGTTGGACAGTAACTAAAAGACCGTATGTTCCAATTCGGTTGGCAATGAAGTTCGGCGTGTCTTTCGCTTCGACGACACCCTTGCCAAGAACATCTTCTCCGAATTCTTTCATGAATTGGAGAACGTCTGGACTGGTATGCTTCGTAGGAATCACTTCTAATAACTTCAAATAACGTGGCGGGTTGAAGAAGTGTGTGCCAAGGAAATGAGCTTTGAAATCCTCGCTGCAGTCTTCAGACATGGCTTCAATAGATATACCAGATGTATTGGAACTAACAAATGAGCCTTTCTTACGATGACGATCCACATTTGCTAAAACCTTTTTCTTGATATCAAGGTTCTCAACGACTACTTCAATGACCCAATCGACTTCGGCTAGACGTTCCATATCGTCTGTGAAGTTTCCAACTTCAATTAGATTTAGATTTTGTTTACTTGTCAGTGGTGAAGGTTTTTGTTTAAGAAGTGCTTTTTTATTTTCAGCAGCGATCCGGTTCCTCACAGCTTTATCTTCTAGCGTGAGACCCTTTTTTGCTTCTGCATCCGTCAATTCACGAGGGACGATATCCATCATTAATGTAGGAATTCCTACATTGGCTAAGTGTGCGGCGATCCCTGCGCCCATTACTCCTGATCCAAGGACGGCTGCCCGCTTGATTTTGTGATTCATTACATTTCCCCCTATCTCATTTGAATGAATATTCATTCATTTTACAGCCAAAAAAATAAGTACGGCTAATTCGTATCTATGTATAATATAAAATATTTTCAGACATTTCGCAATCCTTTTCCCTATAATTCTGTAAAATCTTCCTTGGAATTTTTTATCGTTCATATATTTTATGCACGATCATCCCATAGGTTGCCCGCAGATCTGCGGGCAGTTGGTTATTTTCCGAACACACCTTTTAACACGAAGGCAACGTTTGCCGGTCTCTCAGCCAGCCTTCTCATGAAATATCCATACCAGTCATTGCCATAAGGGACATAGACCCGCATCTTGTACCCTTCTTTTACTAGCTCTTCCTGTCTTTCCACTCTGATTCCATAGAGCATTTGGAATTCGAATTGTTCCTTTGAAATCTCCTTTTCTTCAACTAGAGATTTCGTATATTCAATCATTCGATCATCGTGACTGGCTACAGCTGTATAATTTCCATTTAGCAAATGGATACGGATGATTTTTTTCAAATTTTCATCTACATCTTTCTTATCAGGGAAAGCGACCTTCGGCGACTCTTTGTAGGCGCCTTTCACAAGTCTTAAATTGGGATTATACTTGTCGAGTTCTTTAATATCCTTTACGGTGCGGTATAAGTAGGACTGTAATACGGTTCCAATATGTTCGTAATCCTCACGCAGCTTCTTAAATATTTCAAGCGTCTTTTCACATCTTTCGTAATCCTCCATGTCAATGGTGACAAACACATCTTTTTCTTCAGCTACATCGAGGATCCTGCGCATATTCTCCATGACAAGCTCTTCCGATATATCAAGCCCCATAGACGTTAACTTCAAAGAAAGCTGAGAGTCCAACTGATGTTCTGCAATCGCCTCGATTGCTTTTATGCAGCCTTCCGCTGCTTCCCTTGCTTCTGCTTCACTATCAATAAATTCCCCTAGATGGTCGATGGTCACAGCCATCCCTTTCTTATTTAATTCTTTAATTGTTTCAACGGCATCAGGAACAGTTTCCCCTGCTACGAACTTCCCTGCACCAAAGCGAAGACCATATTTTTTTGCTAACTTTGTAAAAAAGCGATTCTTTGATAAAAAAAGAAAAAAGTTTCTGAGTATCTGTTCCATTCTCCAACCCCCTAAACCTTGTTCCCGTTCACAAAATCGGTTCTGATTTTTCTGTCATGTAATCGTTAACATACTACTATTTTATCATTTATTAGATGAAATGGGTAAAAATAATGTTTTCTTCGACAAACCCTCCTCTCTTTCACGAAGGGATTTACTACCTAGGATGAACGAAGTGATTTTTTCTTATAGAAATGAAGATGAAGGTCATAATAAAAAATGAAAAAAGAAGGAGGAAACTTGATGCAACAACAAAACCAATCGATGCAGCAATCCCAGCCTATGTCTCAAGTCCCCAACATCGTGAGCACAAAAGATCAGCTTTATCTTGCTGATATGTTGTCATGGAATTTGAATGCTTGTAAAAAAGCTCATTTCTTTGCACAAAACTGCCAAACACCGGAAATTCAGGCGGCTTTAGAAGAAGCTGGGCAAATGCACCAGCGGCACTATGATAAGCTCCTGAATCATTTGAATTCCCAATCCCAAACAACCAACTGAGGAGGAACAGCATGAATCAGACTCAAAAGATACAGAATCCTGAAACGAACGTACCGAAAACTCCACAAATGAATGAGAGAGACTTTGTTAATGATCAGCTGACCACTGAAAAATACATGACAGCCTCTTATAACATCGCATTAAACGAAGCTAGCAACCAAAACCTTTATCAGGATCTTGCTACAATCTTCAAAGAAACCTAGGACTGCCAACGCAACTTATACAACCTCATGTTTAAAAATGGATGGTATGCACTTGAGCAGGCGGAAAAACAAAAAATCGATCAGACGTATCAACAATTCACAGGGTACAAGACCCAATTGCCATACAACGTCCAGTAATTGATATCGATTTAGAGCTAAAAAAGAAGCCCGGGTACTCCGGGCTTCTTTTTGTTTACCCTACTGGCTCATATCCTTGAGCTTCAACGGCTTCCTTCATCATCTTTTTGCTTACATAAGCTTCATCATATGTGATATTTACTTTCCCACTGTCTAGATCAACTTCAACACCATGTACCCCTTCCAATTCTTGAAGGCCACCCTTCACGGACTGCTCGCAGTGATTACAAGTCATACCATTTACTTCTAAAGTCATCTCCATAATCTTACACCCTTTCTGAATCTAAGCTCTTATTGAACTATTCCACAAAAGAATGATTTCTTAACATATTTTTAATCATGACCTTTGAATATTTAAAAACCCGCTTCCTAATTTAAGGAGCGGGTAGTTTTAATCATTGCAGTATTTTTTTAAAGCTTGATGCAGAGAATTGATAAAAGTAATTTCTGAAGAAAAATGAATCCTTTGGATCCGTTTCACCTGCTCTGGACGAACCCCGGTGATGATGACTTGTGAGCCCATGTAACATAAGGAAGTCATTAAATTTTTCAATAGTTGAGCTCCATCCTCGTCGATTTGTCCTACTGCCGTAAAATCAAAAAGAACCCTCTCTGTATCCCCGTTCTGTGTGGCTTGCAGCAATGGCTCTTCCACTGTGTACATTTTATCAGCCGTAATATGACCAAAGAGCGGAATTAAGGCGGTTTCTTCCGTTAAGCGTATAAACGGAGCCGAGAGTCGATTCCCATGTAGGATTGCGTCTTCCAATTTCTCTTTTTCTTCAAGCAGTTGAAAGTTTGTATCATTCAAACGGGACCGCAATTGATCCATGGTTGTGGTAACTTTCGATAACTGTTCATCTTTTGGTATGATCAACACTTCTGCATACAAATCATTTTTCCACTTCACATGCATATCGCATGTGATAGGGTTCTGCGCTTCATCAGAAGGCTTAATTGCAACTTCTACAGAAAGTTTATGAACATCCGGGGTAACCCATTTTTCAATCTTGGTGAGGCTTCCTTCATCCATAACATTTAGAAGATTGTTTATTTCGCCGAACATCTCAACAGCCTCATCCGATAAGGATTCAATCTTAAAGTTTTTATTGATGATAAAGTGCGGCAAGGGAAAGCTGCGTTCAACTCGTTTCATTGATTGTTTCTTCCCTTCCTTCATTGAACCAACGTTTAAGATGATCCAGATCCTTGACAACCATCACTTGTTCAGATTCAAATTCTTTCAAGTCGTACTTCTTCACTATTCTTCCGCCAATCATTATCAGCGGATTCCATTCTAATTGAGAAAACCGCTCCAACAACCTCTTAATTGTTTTTAGACGATAAGGCAAGGCCGCTGATATTCCAATGACATCAGGTCTGTATTTTTCAATTTGGGTGAAGGAGTGTTCCAAAGGAAGGTCCGGTCCCAAATAACGTACTCTCCACCCATGGTCTTTAAACGTATCCGCCACCATTTTCAAACCTATGTAATGCTGTTCTTCTTCTACACCGAATAACATAGCTTTGAAGTTTTTTTGGTGTCTTCTACTTACAAGACCGCTTTCTGAGTGAAGTTTTGAAAGCACGAAGTCGCAGATGGCTGTAGCCAAGTGTTCGTCTGCAACGGATATTTCATTTCTCTCCCAAAGTTCTCCAATATAATACATGGCGGGAGTAATGATATCTTCATACAAATATGCTCTCGGATGTTTTTCTAATAAAGTTTTAATATATTCTTCTGCCCCTTGTTCATCTCCTTGAAGGAAATAATGGGCTAAAATTTCGTGTTGCACGTCCAAAGTATTCACCTCTTTGAAAGTGTATGCAAATGTTGTAAGGCCTCGTCCAAATATTTGATATAACACTGTTTTTCGGCCTCGTCCACAACCTCCATGTCTTTAAGAAGGCGTACCAGGCGTTCATAATTATCAATGATCAATGAAGTAGGAACTTCCCTAGAGGTAAGAACTGTATTCAGCCACTTCGTATAATCAATAAAAAAATCGACACTATCCATCTCATAAGCCGCCTGCAAATGATCTAAATGATGGAAGTTATCTTCTTCGGTCCGATCTCTTCCGTTCTGACCGAATTTTCCCCAAAGGTATGGATAAGCCTCATAAATTTCATCTGCTACTAATTGAACTAAGCGGCTCTGTTCCGACTTATTCACTTTGCGACCACCTCGTATTTAGATACCTTTGGCACGATCCCCTGAAGTTCCTGGTCGGGATATTGCTTTTCTAATTCATGGATTTTCTTGAATTGCTCACTACGGGCCCAATTGAGGTAGGCCTCTTTAGATTCCCATTCCAAGTGTACCGTTAGTTCCCCAGGTTTCCTGTCGTTCTGCAGCAGTTGAAAGGAAATAAAACCATCCGCCTGGTCTACAAGACGGGATCGTTTTCTATATATATCAATTAAATCATCCGCTTTATGCTCTGGTACCTGCACCATAGAATCTACGACGAACATGTGTCATTCCCCAATCTAATTATTTTCATTAAATAATATTTTATCATACCTATTTCTTCTATGTATAATGTTAAGATTCTCCTTAATGCTATCCAATAAATGCACAAAAACCTCCCGGGGATAAACCACGCCTATAAAAAAGACCTAGGCTGTAGAGCCGCAGGTTGTTCCTATTCCAAACGAGGGAACGCCTCTTCTTAGTCCAGAACGCTCCATACATGAAAAAAGGTGCCGGCTAACACACCAGCACCTTCTCACTTTCTCCTACTATTGTACAACTTCCTCAAGTACATGCATCTCTTCATGATCCAGAAGATTTTTGTTGATCATATCATCCGCTTCTTTATTCATGTTATCCTGCAAGTCTTTTAACTCTTCTTTATCACCGACAAGATAGAAGCGCTCCCAGCCATATTCTTTAGCTAGTTTATCAATCTTAGGAGCTACACTCTTGTACCAACGATAACGATTGGCCTCAAAGCGCTCTTGAAATTGATCCCTCTTAGAAGTTTTGGCACCACCAGACCCCATAGAAGGCTGAGCACGGTGCGGCCCTTGATGCTGTCTCCAATCTTCCGTATCCAGATCAAGTTCAAACAACTGAGTATCATTCAACGTTCCAAGTTCTGCATCAATCAATTTAATTTGATTTTTCTGAGTTAAGATGACTCCTGTCTTAGGGAACTTATTCTGCATTTCTTTCAATTGGTCCAGGACAGGAGTTTCTTCCCAGTAGAATTCTGTTTTCACAGGCATTTGGAAACGCTCCGCAAACCATACCGTTTCATCGCCAGTGGCGAATAGGACAACACTTTTAGCAAAGTGTTGTTCATTTTCTTCTATGAATTGCTCCACTTTTTCTTTTACTGCCCAATAGTTTCTCTTTTCGTCCGAATCGCCATCTTCTTGAAGATAGGATTCGAAATTATTCAATCCGTTCTTCAAATGGATCTTCCATTCTCCCCCTTGTTGATCAGGGTCGGAAGGGTCGGTGTTTAAATACATCGTAAATACTTTTTGTGGTTTTTCTAAATGTACTGCCTCTAGTTTCTTTATTTCTTTATTTAAGTCCATAAAACAGCGACTCCTTTCAAGAATTGTAAATTGAATCTATTCTGTATGTTTCCTGAAAAAGAAGTGCTTAAACTCATTTCCTAGAGGTCATTGCTCTTTCTCAATGATTTTTTGTTTCAGTTCTTTCAATTCAAGCTCAAATTGATCCTTTTCGTCGGTGGTTAATTTCTGACTTCCATACCGCACTTTTTGATAAAGGACCGTCGATTCAATACCAAGCCCGATTCTATCAAACCAGTCTTCCAGTGATTCATTGGGATATCTGCCATACCCATGCCGCCTTGCAAAATGTTCAAATGTTCGAAACTGCTTTCTCTCCCACCCTTCTGTAAGTGACCTTCGAAAAGGAATGGAAGAAGAGGCTCTTTTTTTCTCTCCTTTATCATACGCATAATACTGATAGTTGAGAGCATCAGGGGCGGGGTTCATATCCATGGTCGCTCTTTTTCTCAAAAAGAAAAAGATGACCAAAGCCAAAAGGATGGCAACGACAATCAAAACCAGTGTTCCTGTCTCAATCGCCTCCGCTACTTTTTGAGTGGTTTCTTGATTGCTTTCATTCATTCGTTGGAGTTCTTCCTGCCTTTCTGGAGATGAAACCTGCAATTCCGGCAAAGAACCTTCTTCCACAGGCTCGATTTTAGAAACATCCAGACCGATTTTGGCAAGCAGCGTCAAAATTCCGTTCACTCCTACAAGAAAGGCGTACGTAATCCCGCTCCAGAGTGTTCCAATTAATAAACGAAGATATGGAAAAAGAAGCAGCATAAGAGAAGTGCCTGTGATTAAAGACAGAAAGATGACGAAGAGACCTTTCCACCCTCCTTTTCTCTCCCTTTTATCTACATTGTAATAATGTGAAAAAGCATGTCCTCCCCACGTGACCACATATAGGGAAATCAATGCGTAGACAAGATCCCAGGACTGGAAGAAGAATATCATGATAAAAGTGAAAACCGTTGTGTATAAAATCAATGAAATTTCATTATTCAAATCAGGATCCGTTTCGTGCCGGTAATATCTCCATACTAGAAAGGATCCGACCACGAGTGCTACTAATAAACTAGCTCCCATAATATAGGCAGCCGCTATTAATGCCACTAAACTAACTAAATAGGGAGTAAAGTTTGTCAACCACCTTCTCATAAGGAAAAATAAAACAATACTAACCATCACGTATGTGCTAAAAAGAATATAGGGAAGGGATAGAGATACCAACTGAATCAAAGGAAAACAAAGAACAAAGAAAAGCATGGCTTCCCCTAAGGTCTGATATACAAAAATGATATTCCTTTTTCCTTCTACCATATTCAAGCCCTCCCCCTTTGTAAGACGGGCCGTAAATAGGCAGATGAACCATTCGTCTGCACCTGAACGACAACGATACCTTTAGATTCCCAATCTTTTAACTGATCTATGGTTCCATCAGGGATATGCGCAGACCTCAAAGAAATCCTTATTTTTATCAAGAAAAAGGGGAAGGAAACGTTCATTTACGTCAATCCCTGGAAATGTTGACCCGAATAGATAAAGAACAAAGGCTCCTGCCCATGGATCAATTGTTCCACTGGTTCGGTTCCCACGGCTTAAGCAGTAAAGTTGTTCTCATTGTGGGGGCACTCGGAAGGACATCTGGGGTGAATTGAATCCGTGAGAATTTTCCATCCATCACTTTAGCAAAACTTTTAGCAAGTTTCGTCTTCCCAGATCCAGGCACACTTTCTAGAAGTGCGTGTCCATCTGCAATGATTGAGACAAACAGCAGTTCTACAACTTCATCTTTACCGAGGATTACCCGGCCAATCGCTTCTTTCGCTTTTCTTATTTTCTCTATACTCATTATGTAAAGGGCTCCTTTGTACTAAAACTTCAGTTACCCATTATACCAAATTATGTTAGATAATTCTCTCAAATCAGATAATTCTTATTTCCTATGAAATTCAAACCTAAATCATATGCATGGAGACCGATGGATAAAAAGAGGGTCTGAAAAGCGGCTCGATTTCCGCGGGCGAGGATTACACCTCTTCATCCTTAAGTTCCGGGGGCTCTGCTAATCGTCCCGCGCACTTGAGTTTTCTCGATGATCAAGCCCCTTGCATAAGGGGCACTTTTTAAACTAAGTCATGTATTCAGATAGAAAGTTGCCGATCTCGTACACAAGGACTATATTTGGATGTACACCAATATTAAGAACATAAAAAATAGACCCGCTTAGGGAAAAGCGGGTCTTAGGTGTATTATTCTTTTGTCCATTTATCAATTACATCTTGGTGTTCATCAATCCACTTCTGTGCACCTTCTTGTGCGTCGCCAGCTTCATTGATGCTGGCCATCAAGCTGCCAAGCTCATCATCGTTCAACATAAAGTTGTCAAACCACTTGACCACTTGAGGCTGGTCCTCTTCTAATCCTTTTCGCGCAGCATAAGAGATATTCTCAGAGTCCCCATAAACGTTTTTAGGATCTTCCAAGAACTTCAGGTCCATTTCAGAGAATACCCAGTGTGGCTTCCATAGGGTCGCAACGATAGGTTCTTCACTTTCCATGGAACTTTTCAACTCTGTGATCATTGTTGGCTCAGAAGAAGCGGCAAGAGTATAATCCAACTCATATTCATTGATGACTTCTTCTGTCAGGGACATAATACTTGCACCTGCATCAATCCCTACAATCTGCTTGTCAGAAAATGCATCGGAGCCTTTCAAATCTTCAATAGAATTGATATCTTCCATATAACTTGGCACAGCCAGACCTAGTTTTGTTCCTTCATACCAAGTTTCACGCCAGTCGATATCTTCTTTATATTTCTCATAGAACGCTTTGTCCGTGTTCGGAAGCCAGATCTCCATACCAATATCTAAATCACCACTGGATAAAGCTTCATACAAGAAACCTTTCTCTACTTGCTCGAGCTCTACAGTATAGCCCTTCTCTTCAAGAACAAGTTTCCACATATTCGATACGGCAACGTTTTCCGCCCAATTGTTCATTCCAATTCTGACGGTTCCTTTTTCTTCAGAAGTTTCGGCATTTTCACCTTCATTCTCGTTACCATTTGATGTATCTTCTCCTGACTCGCCGCCACATGCAGCTAAAGTTAAGAGAATACCAAGCAATACAGCCGGTAACCATTTACGCCATTGTTTCATAACAAATGACCTCCTCTAAGTATTCATTCATTCACTATGTGATTGATCTTTTTAAACACAATTTAAAATTATAGCATAAAGTAATTTAAGTTCAAACAATTTAAACTGTACAAAATGTTTTCCTGTATGAATATTCCACACCAGGTCATCCATATTTTGGATGACCTGGTGTGGGCTATATTTACCAATTACTGTTTTTTGTGAGCGCGGCGGTCTGCAGCTTCCGCTCTTTGTTGAGCGATTTTATCTTCGCGATCCGCTAATTCTTCAGAGAACTCTACGTCAATGTTCTTCTGATTTTTAGGAGTTTGAGGTAATTTACGTTTTTGTTTCCCTTTGTTCTTACGGTGTTCGTCTCTACCCATGTTCTTCCCCTCCTTTTTAATTGGAACAAGGATAGTATTTTTCGAATCGCCAAAAATATTCTTAAGTTAAAATCTCAGGGGCCGATATTTCGGTTCATTAATTATATTTATGGGGGTTCACACACTTTTTACATAAAAAGAACCCAAAGTCCCCACATTTGTTAAGGAATCGTAAATCATGAACCATTGGTTGGAATCTCACTTTTTTTGGAAACTCTTACAAAATCTTTTTCAACCGCTTCCATTGCTTTAATCATAAGGCTAATGGTCCTTATGGCTTATGGTAACGATTCCACATTTCCTTTATTGTCAGTTTTTCACTCTCGGTATACAGTTGATTTGCGCAACCGGTTGACGCGAATATTTCCATTCGAGGTGAATAACGAAGATGAACAAACCATCCAAAAAAATTTCCCGCTTAGTTGCTACAACAGCTATTGCCGCTACGGTATTCGCAGCACAAGCACCGAACGTACTAGCGGTAACACAACCCCATCCTGATCAAGAGCTGAACCATGAAGCTGTAAAAAAACAACTTCAAGTCGAAGGTGTGGAACAGCTTGAAAATGGAGTGAAGCTCGATTTATCCTCTAATCAATCCGCTTTTATCCGTCTTTTTTCTGAAGACATGGCAAAAGTTTCGATTTTAAAAGAGGGAGAAGAAGAGTATTTCTCAGAAGCCATCAGCAAAAAAGAATGGGATACCCCTTCTTTTGATATTTCTGAGGAAGAAGGCGATATTACTCTCACCACTAATGAGATCACCATCAAAATTAAGAAAGAACCTTTTGGCGTTAAATTCCTTGATAAGGAAGGGAATGTAATCAACGAAGACTACATGCAAAACGGTTCTGGGTATGATGGTGAAAAGCCATACGTATATAAGAAAACGACCGAAGATGAAGCGTTTTACGGATTTGGCGAACAATCCGGACTTGAAGTGAACCAGCGTGGTGAAAGCATTGGAATGTTTAATACGGACGCCTATGCATATGAAACAGACACGAAATACTTATACACATCCATTCCTTTCTTCATCGGTTTGAAAAATGAAAAAGCATACGGAATGTTCTTCGATAACACGAACCGTTCTTATTTCGAAATGGCGAGTGAAAGCGACGATTATTATTACTTCTACGCCGATGACGGCACATTAAACTACTACTTCATGTATGGTCCTGAAATTGAAGATGTTCTTGATCGTTACACAGAATTGACGGGTAAAATGGACAAGCCTGCCAAGTGGACACTTGGTTTGCACCAATCCAAATGGGAATATTCAGCAGAAGATATCGAACGTGTAGCTGAAACATATCGTGAAAAAGAGATCCCTGTAGATACGATGCACTTCGATATTGACTATATGGATGAATACCGTGTCTTTACATGGTCCGATAAATTTGGTGACGAAGCTCTACACCAAAAACTAGATGACATGAACTTCAAAAAAATCACAATTAACGATCCTGCCGTTAAAAAAAGATCCTGGTTACTTCATGTACGACGAAGGTACAGCCAACGACTACTGGGCAAAAAATTCTGATGGAACAAACTTTGTAGGAGAAGTTTGGCCTGGGGACTCTATGTTCCCTGACTTCTCTAAAGAAGAAGTGCGTGACTGGTGGGCAAGCAAGCATGACCTCTTTGATAAAGGAATTGATGGGGTTTGGAATGATATGAACGAACCAGCTGTCTTCGATGGCCCTTACCACACAATGCCGTTGGATGTAACATTTGGCGAAGGCGAAAACCAAAGAACGCACGAAGAATATCATAACCTTTATGGACATGACGAAGCAGAAGCTACATACAATGCATTCGAAATGTACAAGCCGAACGAGCGTCCATTCGTATTGACACGTGATATGTACGCAGGTTCTCAACGTTATGCCGCTCTTTGGACAGGCGATAATGTAAGTGAATGGGATCACTTAGCCATGTCTCTACCTATGAACATGAACGTTGGACTTTCTGGTGTTCCATTCGTAGGAAACGACATCGGCGGGTTCGCAGGTCGACCAGATGCCGAAATGTTTGCACGCTGGATGGAAGTAGGGGCATTCCTGCCATTCTCTCGTGTACACTATGATAGTGATAAGAAAGCAGAAGGAAAGAAACAAGCTCAAGAACCTTGGGCTTTCGGTCAAGAAGTGGAAGACATCAGCAGAAAATACATCGAAATGCGCTATCAACTCATGCCTTACTTATACAACGCATTCATCGACGCGGCAGAAAATGGAACACCTGTCCAGCAACCGCTTGTCTACCAATTCCAAGAAGACGAGAACACCTATGACGTAAGTGATCAATTCATGTTTGGTAAAGAGATGATGCTTGCACCTGTCGTTAAGCAGGGGCAAACGGAACGTGACGTATACTTGCCTGAAGGAGAAACATGGATGGACTATTGGACGGGTGAAGAATTTGACGGAGGTCAAACCATCACCACAGAAGCACAACTGGACCACCTTCCCATTTACGTCAAAAAGGATTCCATGATCCCTACACGTGAAGTTCAGCAATATACCGGTGAAAAGCCACTTAAAAACCTTGTTCTAGACACCTACTTGGATGAGAAAGCAACCTACTCTTTCTATGAAGATGATGGGGCAACATTAGATTACAAGGATGGCGAGTACAATGTGACAGACCTGAAAGTGAAACGTAAAGGGAAACACATTGAATTCAAGAAAAAAGAAAAAGCTACAGGCTACGATACTGACTTAGAATCTTATACACTGAAGCTTAATGGAGAAGAAGCACCTACACGTGTACGTGCTGCAAAAGCGAAGTACAAGGAAGTCAGCTCTGTAGAGGAAGTAAAATCGACTCAGGAGTCCTTCTTCTATGACAATGAAGAAGAAGCTCTTTATGTGAATGTTCCAGCAGATGAGAAGCATAAAGTGAAGATTTTCTTCAATGGTAAAAAAGATTAAGCAGGCAAGGATGAAAAAATGATAGGCATCCAAGCCTATCCTAATGATGAGATGATTACAAATCCTGAAGAAATTTTCATCAAATCTACAATAAATCAACATGGCTAGCAGATGTTCTGCTAGCCATTTGTTATAAGGTTGATCTATGAATGAAAACTAAAACACTGATGACATTATTACTTCTAATGAACGTTCTACTCTTCGTCATTCTATCGTTTGATCTTGGAGATAAAAGCGCGGAAATCGAACACCTTTCAAAAGACCAAGCGAAGTATCAACCAGGTGACGAAGTACATTTCAAAGCTCAATTAAACCATGACTCTTCCACTGCTTTCCTTGTGAACTATTACTACAAAGGAAAAAAGATCGATCAAATGAAAGTCGTACCGGAAGAATCGCTCCTAGAGTGGAAATGGAAACCTCCCGAAACCGATCATCAAGGCTATTTAGTAGAAGTCCTTTCACATTCTAAAGAAATGGAGAGAAAAACGATAGCAGTCGACGTCTCTTCTTCTTGGACGGCTTTTCCCAGATATGGGTTTCTATCTAACTTTTCCGATCCCGCATATGAACAACAACGAGAAATTGTTGATACCTTAGCTCGTTTTCACATCAATGCTCTCCAATTTTACGATTGGCACGATGAGCATCACCAGCCATTGCATTACAAGAATGACGAGCCTTTGGGAAGGTGGGCTAACATAGCCAACGAGCCCGTTGAATTTAAAACAGTCGAGCAGTATATTGATTTAGCTCATCAATATAACATGCAGGCGATGGCTTACAATCTTTTATACGGGACTCTATCAGGAGCGGAGCAAGATGGTGTTCGTCCGGAGTGGTTTGTTTATAAAGACAAGGGCACGACTGAAGTAGACCGCCACGCCCTTCCTGACCATTGGAAGAGCGATATCTTCTTAACCGACCCATGAAACCCTGATTGGCAGAACTACATTTTTGCAAATCAAAAGAACGTGTATGATGCTCTTTCCTTTGATGGTTGGCATATCGATCAATTAGGAGAGCGTGGAGATGTTTACAAGAATTCTGGTGACCCCTTATTCATGAAGCAAAGCTACAAACATTTTCTCGAGGCTGTAAGGTCAAGGTTTCCCGATTATTCTTTCATTATGAATGCGGTCAATCAATATGGCCAAGAGGAAATTTCCAATGCTGGTGCTCCATTTCTGTACACGGAAGTATGGGATCCAATCACTACCTACGAGCAACTAAAGAACATTTTGATTGAAAACGAACAAAACTGGAATAAAAATACCGTCTTGGCTGCATACATGAACTATGACCTTGCAGATCAAGAAGGCGTGTTTAACCTTCCAGGCATTTTGCTTACAGACGCATTGATTTTTGCTCATGGTGGCGCCCATATAGAACTCGGAGAACATATGCTGTCCAAAGAGTACTTTCCAAACGATCACTTGACGATGACAAAGAACTTGAAAGAACGTCTCGTCCATTACTATGATTTTATGGTCGGCTATCAAAACCTTTTACGAGGAGATGAGCTTTCTCCCGATGAGTTAGTTATAGTTTCAAATACAACAAACATCTCTCCTCAACCAAAAAAGGGATCGGTTTATGCATTCAGCAAAAAGACCAAGGACAAAAAGGTTGTTCACCTTCTTAACTTTACAGATGCTGAACATATGAACTGGCGTGACCCGAATGGTACACAAAAGAAACCAGAGGTAAAAAATGATCTCTCTATTCAAATAGATGAAACACGACAAGTAGAGAAAGTTTGGGTGGCCTCCCCTGATTGGAAGAAAGGGATCCCGGTTCCTGTTGAATTTGAAAAAAACCTCGGCCGTCTCTCCTTCACCCTCCCTCGCTTGGAATACTGGGACATGATTACCATTGAATATAAAGGAGAATAAAAAAACCCACCGAGTACGGTGGGTTTTACTGCTATTGCTGCAAAGCTTCTTTTTCATACATTTCTCTTCCGCGAGTAATGGAAAAATAGGCGGTAGCCAGTGCGATAAGCACAAAAAATCCTCCAACGGTTGCATTATGAATAACCGAAGTCTGCTCGATGACTATACCACCGATAGAAGAACCAAAAGCAATGCCGAAATGTAACGCAGAGTTGTTCAGGCTTTGCTGAATATCTGAAGTTTCAGGTGCGGAGGAAATCAGATAATTTTGCTGTGCAGGTGTTACGGCCCAACTTAAAGCACTCCAAATCACCATCACCATTAAAAATAATGGTAGAGAGAACGTGACATGTGGAATGGTGAAAATAGCGACCGCAAAGACTAGGATAATACCAAGAATGCTTCTCTCTGATCCAAATTTGTCTGATAAGAAACCTCCGACTCCTCCACCCATAACGGCAGCGACACCGAAGATGAAGTAAACAATGCTCACCCAAGTCCCATTCATCCCCATTTCCGACTTAAGAAATGGAGTTAGATAAGCATATAGAGCAAGGTGACCTGTTAAAAACAAAAATGAGGTCAGCTGTGCAGAGAAAATCTTTTTATCTTTCAACGTTCTCATTTGCTCTTTAATAGAAATGACGGGTTTCGGAGCAATTTTCCCTAACGAAATCCAAACGGCCACAAAAGAGAGCAGAGTCAGTACACTAATCAGTAAAAAAGGTGCTCTCCATCCAAAGCTGTTCCCAATAGTCAATCCGATAGGAACTCCAAGAACAAGAGAACCACTGATGCCCATAAAAATGGTACCAATCGCTCTACCTCTGTACTCTTTAGTAACAATTGCAGAGGCAATCGTCACAGCCAGCACCACAAGCAATGATCCACTCGCTGCTGTTAATACCCTCGCCAGCATGATTGTAGAATAATTCGGACTCAAATAGGCGAGCATGTTTCCAAGAAAGAAAATAACCAACGTGACAAGCATCAATTTTTTTCGGTCGAATCGAGCGGTTGCCGTTAGTAATATCGGTGATGCCACCGCAAATACTAAGGAAAAAATAGTGATCAATAGACCCGCTTGACCAAGAGTAATACCTAGATCATCAGCAACAAGGTCTAAAATACCACCGATAATCAATTCAACGGTTCCGACAACAAACGCAACAAGTGCTAACAAATAAACTTTTTTATTCATGATTGCATGACCCTTTCTATTAGGTTACCACTACAATGGTAACCATTAGGGAAGGATAAAACAAGAGGAAATGTTTACGTTTTTCATTCCTCCATGTATTCTAAATCTACAGCATTGATAAAAACTTCTATTCCACTAAAGCTCCCGATTGTGGAAGTCTCTGTTTCGAGGTGTTTCGGGTTTCGTTTCCCATAATGGGAGTGAGGGTCGTTGGGAAGCTACTCGCTTTCCTGCGGGAGAGTCATTCCCTGCAGCACAAACCACTCAACAGAGTCTCGAAACCGAGTCTTACACAATCCTTTCATTATATTGAATAAGGTTATTCTACATCTAATCTAAAATCTGTTCACAAAAAGCGAGGTACATGATGTTACAGAAATTCGGATTCACTCAGTATGAAAGTCAAGTTTTCGAAGTCCTTACAGCAAGTGAAGAGCCGATGGATGCCACATCCATCGTCAAATATTCACAAGTCCCGAAATCGAAGATCTATGAAGTCCTTCAGCGTCTTGTAGAAAAAGGGTTGATTCTCACTTCTTTTCAAGAAAGAAAAAAACTTTACACCGCCCTTTCACTGGAGACGACGATTGAGAAGCTGACGACTGAATTTCAATCCAACATAGACGAAATACGAAATTCGACTTTTAAGCTTCATGATTCTGATGAACGTGTGTGGACGATCCAAAATGATGCTTCCATCAACGCTTTATTAAAAGAGCGGATTCAGACCGCAACGGAGGAAATACTCGTTACTGGATGGAGTGATGAATTGGCTCCCCTACTTCCCCTTTTGGAAGAAAAAAAGAAAGAAGGTATAAGAGTAGAGCTTCTTTCTGTCGGTGAGCTGGATTCAGAAAAACTGCATACCCATGTCCTCCTTCCTGACGAAAAGCACGAAGCCCTCGAAAGGCACAAGCTTATGATTATTGATCATGAGGAAATTTTATTTGCAGGTGTGGAGGGGGATGCATTTCAGGGGATACATACCTTATCCAAACCATTAGTGAAATTCTTTACTGAATTCTTCTATCATGATGTGGCATTGACTGAAATCACGAAGAAATACGAGGAAATTCTCATCGCCGATGAGGAAATCAGGGGAATTCTCATGAAACTAAGATACTGATCCAACATAAAAAGGCGCCCTTCCTGGACGCCTTTTTTACTATACCTTTTCAACGACATAGGCTTTCTTTTCACGAAAATATTTCTCTCCGTCTTCAGAGGAATGTTCAAAAAAACCTCCAAATGCATCGATAACTTTATACTCCCTTTCAGGTTCTGTGAAAAGTTGTGAATCATTGTTGGAAAGAACAAGAACATCAGTTGTGGATACAAAACTGTCTAACTCTTTGGCCTTGTAGTTTTTACCGACTTCTACATCACTTAAACGATGCTGTGTCATGATCACATTCCACCTTTCTAGTTCATGATTTCCCAGAAATTTGGATGATCAAACAACGGAAATGTTTAAATCGGCAGCAACCTTTTACGATACAAGCGTATGATAAACTCTATAAAAAATCTTGGGAATCTTTTCGGGACATAGCGGCGTTGGTAAAAGGTTTCATAGGCTTTTTTCAAATCACGCCAATGCGGACAATCAAACTCCTGAGTGAAACGAACGACATCAATCACTTTCACTTCACCATCAGTAGTAAGCAGGATGTTTTTCAAATGAGTGTCAGAAGGGTTGAAGCCTAATCGACAGGCAAATTCAAGCGCCTCATCTACACGTTGGACCATCTCTTCTGTAATAGCCACCCCATTGACGAGACAGTCATAAAAAGTGATCCCTTCCACGTACTGCATCGTCAAGTAACCTTCTCCTTTTTCATAAAAAGCTGGAAAAAACTCATGATTATTAAGCTTCTCATAAACTTCCCCTTCAATATGGGCCAGATCCTCGTAACCTGGATAAAAAACCTTTACTGCTATATCTGTCCCCTTCAACCGGTACACCACGGCACTTCTTCCTTGGCCGATCCATTGGAATTCCTGTGGTACAACGATGGCACAATCCCCATCAAACTGTACTTTTTCAACCAAATCTTTGATATTCCCCATAAAGATTCTCCTCTATGAAAAAGCCATTTTATTTATATCATTATACCAAAATTATCAGAAAAAGAAGTGGATTTTCGTTTGACATTGATAATCATTATCAATTATTATTGTTTTACCACCTTGAAAGGAGAATGGCTATGGAGAATACCTTAACCGTTCTACAAACATTCACATACGAAAAAGGCAACCAAGAATGCACGTGCCATGAAATCATCGAATTCAACCAAGGCGATCACCTCCACATCCTGGAAGATCCCATTTATGTAGACAATGCAGGCTGGTATATCGCTGTTAGAAGAAATGATACTGACCCTTTTTATATGTCGATCCCTTTTATTGATGAAAAATATGAAGACCGTTCACTTTATACAGAAATGGATCTTGAATTAGCCATACTTGTGCATCAACACCAGATTGATCAGGCCCTTGTATGTAAAAATAAATCCGAATTCCTTTACCATAAAAAAGAACTTGATCAGTTAAGGATGATGCATCCAAAAGACATGTTAGCTAATAAGCAATAAGCTTTTCCGAATAGCTTACAGTGTCATAAAAAGAGGCGCTGCAACCGCGCCTCTTACCTTTGATCTTGTTCCATTTGTTGTTGAGCTCTTCGAATCAATTCTTTTACCATCCGTCCGCCAATCTGCCCTCCGATTTTACCTGCATCCCGGGTAGACAGGTTACCATTGTCACCCTTTGTTAAAGGTATTCCTTGTTCTTCCGCTACTTCATATTTCGTCTGATCAGGAGAGGATGACTGGAGGAGTTCAGCTTTCATTTGATCTAGCCCTGCCCTTGCTTCTGGAACAAGCAGTTTATTTCTTCGAGCCATGATCAGTCACGCTTCTTTCCTTTTTTGATATCCTCACCTTTATGGCTGATCAACTGACCATTTTCATCTACTTCATCAATCTTGGCATCGTACGTACCTTCCGTGAGCGTGTCGGATACCTGCTCCTGTGTAATGGCTAAGCCCTGAGAACCGGATTCCTGATTTTGATTACGTTTATTTTGCTTTTGTTTCATACCTCATTCCTCCTTTAAGCTTAGCCTTTGCATGTTTGAACAACCCATTCGTTGTAAGCTTTTGCCTATTAAAAACATGGATAAAAACCGATCAATATTCCAAAATAAGCGATAGGAGGTGTGCATATGAGTAAGAAAAGCAACGCATTTAAAAGAAATGCCGGCAATACGGTAAACCCGCAGGGACTTTCTGAAGATGTCGCCGATCAGCAACCTCGCTCTCAGTTAGAACAAAAAGCAAAAAAAGCGAACGCTAAACGTTAAAAAGCTGACATTTACTTGTCAGCTTTTTTTGATAAGAACGGTTGAATGCTTTCCAGCGCATGATTTTCATCATAAAGTTGATAAATGGTTTGCGAGAGCCGTACAGGATCCCCGAAGAAAAAGCGTTCATAAAGCGTTTGTCTGGAACCAAAACTGCTCATCGTCAAATCCCAGGCTAACCGAAAAAGGGAGACTCGATCTTTCCCACTCACTTCGACCCCTTGCAAAAAATGGTCTAGTTTCTCTCCGACTTCCCCTTCAAAATCTGCCTTTTGCGGAATGGACATCATCCCGCTGGCACCAAGAATCTGAAGAATCTCAGCAAATCTCGGATAGGATTCTTGAAATTGATTAACCGCCACATATAGCGGTTGTTTTGCAGGAACCATAATCCCTGAAGCATCCACGGACGCTTCCTGCTCGGACTTGATGGCAAGGGCCTTCATAACTTCCAACCCTTTGACTATTTCCACAACTTTACTTTGAACATGTTGATATTCACCGATCTGAATGGTATCCACGATTCCCTGAGCGATTCCTAATAGAAATTCGGTTTTTATGATTTGCCGTGAAACAATTTGGTGTAACGTAAAAGGAACAAATTTCCCCTGGACATACAAACGGGTCGCTGCTCGGATATTATCGTGGATGAAGACGCGCTCCCACGGAACGAGAACATCATCAAAAATGACGATTGTGTCCATCTCTTCAAAACGTGAGGATAAAGGATAATCGTAAGTTGGTCCTTGATTCGCGAACGATTCCCTGCATATAAACTTTAATCCTTTTGTGTTGCTCGGTATTGAAAAGCAGTAGGCATGAGCATTTTCCTGTGCACCAGGAGCGGAAAAGACAATGATCTCATCCGTTATGCCTCCTTGAGTGGCCAGAAGTTTAGCTCCTTTAATGATCAAACCTTGGTCGGTCCGGTCCATGATTCGAGCATTGGTGACATCCTCTTCTAGAAAAGCTAACTTGGAGCGGTTGCTTTGAGGGTTAACGAACGTATGAGTAAACGACAAATCATTCTCGCGAGCATATTCATAAAATTGCAGAAGCCGTTCCGGATGACAGTTCTCTTCGCCGTCCAATACATCAATTGATGCCGCAAAGGAAGCGAGCACGGTGTTCATGTAATCCGGGCTTCTCCCCATCACTCCTCCGGAATGAAGGGCCCACCGTTGAATCATTTTTCTCCTTCTTTCCAAGTCCCCTTTCGTTCTTGGAATTAAGTAAGACAGCCCTAATTGATTCCCTGTCGTTTCCGAGGAAAAAGTCATGTCGTGCTTATGATCACATTGAAGATCGTAGAGTTCCGCCTGGCTGTGGACAATCCCGTTGAAAGCAGGATGTTCAGAGATATTACCTGTTACTTTGTCACCGGCCACCCACACTTCCGCATGCATCGCATCGATCCGTTTAATATATTCTTTTCCTGAAATCACCGGCATGATATCACTCCTGATTTTCGCAATCACTGAAAATAACTGATATCATACCATATTAATTTGGCGAGGAATTGTGCTTTATGGACAAGAAAAAGAAACGCCTGGAGGCTCAACTCTCCCGACGTTTCTCACTCATTCATTTGCTCCGATTAGGAAGAAGGGCTAACGGTTTCAGTGTTGAATTGTTCCGTTTCTGTTGACCCTTTCAATGCTGTTGTAGAAGAGGTTCCACCTGAGATCACTTGAGCGACTTCATCAAAATATCCTGTTCCAACTTCACGCTGATGTCGTGTCGCTGAGTATCCGTGAATTTCGCTCGCAAACTCTGCTTGCTGAAGTTCTGAATAGGCTTCCATACCACGATCTTTATATTGACGAGCAAGTTCGAACATGCCGTGATTCAAGGCATGGAATCCTGCCAATGTGACAAATTGGAACTTGTATCCCATTTTCCCTAACTCCCGCTGGAAGTTTGCAATCGTTTCATCATCCAGTTTCTTCTTCCAGTTGAAAGATGGAGAGCAGTTATAAGCCAATAGCTTTCCGGGGTATTGTTCGTGAATGGCTTCAGCAAAACGACGGGCCTCATCCAGGTTAGGCTCCGACGTTTCACACCAAACAAGATCAGCATATGGCGCATAAGCCAAACCACGTGCAATAGCCTGATCCAACCCAGACCTAGTTTTAAAGAAACCTTCAGCCGTTCTCTCACCAGTAATGAATGGCGCATCATATGGATCCACGTCGCTCGTAATCAGATCCGCTGCATTCGCATCGGTTCTTGCAATGATGATCGTCGGTGTTCCCATAACATCCGCAGCAAACCTTGCGGAAATCAAATTTCGAACCGCCGTTTGTGTCGGCAAAAGGACTTTTCCTCCGAGGTGACCACATTTTTTCTCCGAAGAAAGCTGATCTTCAAAGTGAACGGCTGCCGCCCCCGCTTCAACCATTCCTTTCATTAACTCAAACACATTCAACTGCCCACCAAAACCAGCTTCGGCGTCTGCGACAATAGGTGCAAACCAATCTATATCGTCTTTGCCTTCCATGTGGTGAATTTGGTCCGCTCTTTGCAAAGCTTGATTTATCCTTTTCACCACTTGCGGTACACTATTAGCCGGGTACAAGCTTTGATCAGGATACATGTGCCCTGAAAGGTTGGCATCAGCTGCCACTTGCCACCCACTCAAATAAATGGCCTTAAGCCCTGCTTTCACCTGCTGCATCGCTTGGTTTCCTGTCAAAGCACCCAAAGCGTGGACATAATCTTCCTCGTTCATTAACTTCCAGAGCTTTTCGGCACCTTTTTCCGCTAAGGTATGTTGAATATCCATGGACCCTCTTAACCGAATGACCTCTTCGGCTTCATATGGTCTTTGCACCCCGCTCCATCGACTCTCATCCTGCCACTGGTGACGCAACTTTTCTATACGCTCATTCATTATGAAATCCCCCTTAAGATAAATGGTTATAAGCTTCTAAAGTTAAAAACTCAGCAAACTCATCGTTTCGAATCAGTTGGTCAAACAACTGAGCGGCTTCTGTATAGGAACCTTTTTCAAAAACACTCTCTCCAACTTCCCAACGTATCGCTTCCATCTCTTCTTCTTTCAACGATGCGTAAAGCTCCATCGTGATCTCCCGGCCATCTTTCAAAATGCCTTTCGGATGTCTGATCCACTGCCATACTTGGGATCTCGATATTTCAGCAGTTGCCGCATCCTCCATCAAATGATGGATCGGTGCTGCCCCCTCTGCCATCCAGCCATGACGCCATATATTGGATACCAACATTAATATTTGTTCTTAACCCCTGCTCTGTAATAGACCCTTCAGGTACTTCCAGCAATTGCTCTGCACGGTAAGAGACGGTCGCTTGATCTTTTTGAATCTGATTTTCACCAGGCATATATTTGTTAAAAATATCCACCGCTGTCTCTACCATGGCCGGGTGGGCGACCCACGTCCCATCGTGGCCATCTTTCACTTCCCGCTCCTTATCTGCACGTACCTTTTCAAAAGCAGCGTCGTTTTTCTCTTTATCATTTTTCACTGGTATTTGAGCCGCCATTCCCCCCCATGGCATGAGCCTTTCGCTTGTGACAGGTTTGAATGGTTAATTGCGAGTAGGCCCTCATAAATGGAACAGTCATCGTCACATCTGCACGGTCAGGCAGCAAAAAATTTTCATCATGACGGAACTTTTTCAAGTAGCTGAAAATATAATCCCAACGGCCACAGTTCAATCCAGCGGAATGATTCCTTAATTCATAAAGGATTTCATCCATCTCAAATGCAGCTAAAATCGTTTCAATCAAGACAGTCGCTTTCACTGTACCTTGTGGGATGTTCAGATAGTCTTGAGCAAAGACAAACACATCGTTCCACAACTTCGCCTCTCGATGGTTTTCAAGCTTCGGTAAGTAAAAATACGGTCCCGAACCATTTTCTATGAGTTTTTTTTGCATTATGGAAAAAATAGAGGCCAAAGTCCACGAGACTACCTGAGAGCCGTTCCTGATTGTATGTCAGATGCTTCTCTTCTAAATGCCACCCACGCGGGCGTACTTTGAGTACAGCGGTTTTTTCGTTTAACTCATATACTTTCCCGTTTGGATTTTCAAAACGAATGTTTTTTCTAACGGCATCTCTCAAGTTAATTTGGCCTTGAATCGTATTCAGCCAGGTCGGAGAATTCGCATCCTCAAAGTCAGCCATGAACACCTTCGCTCCGGAATTCAGGCCGTTGATTACCATTTTCCGATCCACAGGCCCTGTAATTTCTACCCGACGATCTTTAAGATCGTCAGGTATGGGGGGATATCGTCCAGTCAGCTTTTCTGATATGTTCTGTTTCTTTCAGGAAATCAGGCCGTTCTCCTTGATCAATTTTCTTTTGGGTCTCGACCCGGTCTGCAAGTAACTGTTTTCTTTTGTCATTAAAATTTTCATGCAATTGAATGATAAAGGATAATGCCTCGTCTGTTAAAATCTCTGCAAACCCGTCGTGCATCGTTCCATGAATTTGTATTCCAGACAATTTGGTTTCCATTGAATCGCCACCTCTGTTGTATACTAATAACCACTAAACAACACTGATATATAACAGGTATTCCAAAAAATTATTCATCTTTTTTGGAAAGGCAACGATCACATTCCATCATGTAATTGTAAGTATGACCTTCAATTTTAGAACCACACTGCGGACAAGGGACATTCTGTTGTTTTTTCATTTTAGCTCCTCCTTTGTTATAACAGAAGTTATTTTGTTTATCTGTTATGGTACAGTTTACTGTGAGGGAGGTAAAATTGCAACCGTTTTCTGAAAGTTTTTTTAATTTAGGCATTTGCCAGATACAAAAAAGGCGCTGTGAAAGGGTTCAGCGCCTTTTTTTTTGTATCTTAATTTCTTTTGGTTCCTTACTAAAAAATGAATATAACGCTTCATTTGACCAAAATTACTGTTTTAATACAGATCATCATCTTCATTTTTTCTCATAAAGCAATTCGATGAACTTCTCCAACGAAGGAGATAACCATTTCTTATGATGATGAATGATTTGAATGTATAAAGCCAATTCTCCATGGTCAAAATCCAAAGCACAAAGACTTCCATTCTCAAGTTCCCTGGCGACTGTCATTTCCGGGAGCATTGCGATCCCCAGTTCGTCAATCACACATTGTTTGATTGCTTCAAGACTTGTAAAGGAAATCACAGAGCGGGGTTCTACGGCACGTTTCTTTAAAAGCCGCTCCAGCATATTTCTATAGGAGCAATCTTTTTCTGTCAGAATGAGTGTCTCGTCCTCTATACACCGCAAGTCTATTCCCTTCTCACCAACAAGCGGGTGCTCCTTAGCAGCAACCATCACCATTCTTTCCTTTCGAAGAAGTAAAGCTTTCAAATGAGGATGTTTCACTTCTTCATCAAGTACCACAGCGAGATCATAATGACTTTCTAACACACCATCTTTTAGATTTGGACAGAGTCCTGATTCTAACTGAATTCGCAAGTCGGGGTTTTGCTCTTTAAAAGCTTTCAAAGACTTGGATATAAAATAAGCTGCCAACGATTCAACAGCTCCAATCCTCACCGTCCCTCGCATTTGAACACGATCCGAAAGCTTGCTTTCCGCTTCTTCCATTAAGTCGACGACCTGGTAGGTCGACATAATATAAGAGTTGTTCACCAGACTGGGTTAAACGCATCGTTTGTCCAGCGCGCTCAAAAAGTCTCACCCCATAGTAATCTTCAAGCTTTTTCACTTGTGTCGTCACACTAGACTGAGCATAACCGAGTTCTTCCCCCGTACGGGTATAGCTCCCCCATTTGGCTACTTCTTTAAATGTATAAAGATAAGAAACATCCATACATACACCTCTATCATTTTTTACAATAGTTATTATCGATAAGTATAGATAACTATGATGATTTGTTCAATGATATACTTTTTAGAAGCAAAGGAGGCAGTATTTAATGAAAATATTGACTATATTAGGAAGTTCAAGAGAGAACGGTAATTCTGAATACCTTGTCAAACAAGCACTTGAAGGCCTTGAGCATACACAGTTACGTCTGAGTGATTATAAGATTAACCCTATCATTGATATGAGGCATACGGATGAAGGTTTTTCACCTGTAGATGACGATTATGAATCCGTACTGTCGGCCTTTTTAGCTCATGATCTTATCATTTTTGTCACTCCAATTTACTGGTTTGGAATGACTTCTCACATGAAGTTGTTCTTCGACCGCTGGTCCCAATATATGCGTGATGATCGATTTGACTTCAAAAAACAGGTGCGCAGTAAGAAGGCCTATGTGATTACAACAGGCGGAAGCAATCCATATGTCACAGGGCTTCCTTTAATTCAACAGTTCGGCCATATTTTCGATTTTGTAGGAATGTCATTCGAAGATTATGTGATAGGGAATGCCGTCAAACCTGGAGAAATCAAAGAAGATTTACTTGCTTTGGATAAGACGAAGGCATGGAACAACGCCTTCAAAAAATAAACGAACAAATGTTCTTGTTTTATTCCTCTCAACACCTTATAATGATTGTGAATCAAAAAAATTCCAAAAGGAGTGTTTCGCGGCTATGAAGCATCAAGCTACCCCTTATTTAACTTTTAACGGTAACGCAAAAGAGGCGCTGGATTATTACAAACAAATTTTCCATGGTGACGTTATCAATCTCCAAACCTTCGGAGAGGCAGAATTTGAAACACCGAAGGAAATGGACGAGCGAGTCATGCATGCTCAGTTCAAAAAAGATGCCTTGTTCTTTATGGTTTCTGATTCGATTACAGATCAAAGTGTTAAGACCGGGAGCCATATAGCCCTCGTCATAGAATGTGACAGTGCCGATGAAATTCAAACCTATTACGACCGATTAAAAGAGGACGGAAACGTATTGATGGAACTTCAGGATACCTTTTGGGGTGCGATCTACGCGAAAGTGAAAGACCCTTACGGAATAACTTGGGATTTGAACTATACAAAAGAATAATAAATAAAGCGGCTCACCTCTGAGCCGCTTCTCTCAATCCAAATGGATCGTACAATTAAAACGATCACAAACCCATTGTCCCTCTCTAAAATGAACTTCTGATAAAGAAGTGTTTTTCATATGTTCATCACCAACATTTTCACTGTCCAGTTCCCTCAATAAATGGCTGATTAAAGCACCATGACTAACAACAATAACTTTCTTCCCTTTATGCTTTTTCAAAACATCATCCACAAACGACATTCCCCTCGAAACAACACTCTCAGGGGTTTCAATGCCCAATTCCTTAGAACGCCAGTCCTCTCCCCATCTTTCGATTCTTTCAGGTTCTGTAGTTCCTTCTATCTGACCACCACTGGCTTCTTCTATTCGAGAGTCAAATTGGATGGTCAATCCTACTTTTCCACTGATGAATTCCGCTGTCTGCTTCGCTCTCTTCAAAGGGCTTGAATAAAGCACATCCCAAGTTTCCTTATGTAAGCGCTCAGCTAATTTACGAGCGTCTGCCTTTCCTTCTTCATCTAAAGGAATATCAGAGCTTCCCTGAGCTCTTTTTTTCTTTATTCCATGGTGTACTGCCATGTCTAATCAATGCAACCTTCGTCATTATTACTCCACCTCCCTCCTTCTTTTTCTACAACAAGATGATCATATCCTTTAAACCTAACTCCTTCATAAATCCTTATTAAGCATCATGGCAGGATTGTGTAAGACTCAGTTTCGAGATGTTTCCGGGGTTCGTTGCCTTGTGGAGCGTCTGGGGTGGTTGGGAAGCTACTCGCTTTCCTGTGGGGGGAGTGGCAAGCTTCCTCGGGCTAAAGCCCTGCGGGATCTCGCCTATCTCCTTTCTCCCACGGGAGTCTCGCAGCTTCCCAACCACCCCTTTCGATGAAAGAGATAACGAACCCCTTTACCAAGTTGGGTGGTCTTCTACTATCCAACTGTTAGAGGTGTAAAACGCTCTGCATCAAACTTTTAAGTGCTATGGAGGTGATCTATAACCCACTTCCCATAATCATACGAGCTGACCTTTTAGTAGTGGTTTCGAGAATCTCCTATAGCAAAGGGGCGAAGGGGAATGGCGAGACTCCTAACTTAAGTGTGCAGGCGCCTTGATCAGCGGCGTATGGACTGGACTGAGCTGGCGGAGATAAAGGAAACACGAAGAACGGAGTGATTCGATGTTGACTTATCGTACAGAAGCGAGGGAAGTCTCACTAGCCGCTAGGCGCCGGAACCGGATATCGAAGAGGAAAAAGTGCATGGTGAGACCCCACAGGACGCAGTCCGAGGAGGCTCACCGCGCTCCCGCGGAAAGCGAGTTATTCCCCGCAGCCCCCTTCCACTCAACAAAAGTCTCGAAACTGAGTCTTCAAGAAAGGGAGCTTTAGGGGAAGATTGTTATGGGATAAATAGAAAAGCCCGGAGTGGAATCCGGGCTTTTCATGAGGCATATTATTCATCAAGGTCCAAGTCTGTAACGGCACCTTTGGAAGAAGAAGATACGAGTCTGGCATACTTCGCCAGCACGCCCCTTTTATGCTTAGGTTCTGGACGTTTCCACTCCCGCTTCCTGCGCTCATATTCTTCATCATTAACTTCAAAGTTAATTTGCTGCGTATCACTATCGATCGTGATGGTATCCCCTTCTTGAAGCAGCCCGATAGGACCGCCCACTACTGCTTCAGGAGCCACGTGACCGATTACGAAACCATGTGATCCACCTGAGAAACGACCATCCGTAAGCAGCGCAACCTTTCCACCGAGCCCTTTCCCAACGATCATGGCTGTAATAGAAAGCATCTCAGGCATGCCGGGTCCTCCTTTTGGACCTACGTTTCGCACGACGAGAACATCTCCTTCTTTGATTTCATCGTTAACGATTGCTTCCGTCGCTTCATCTTCACTGTTGTACACCCGCGCTGGTCCTTCGAAACGGCTGATTTTCTGGCCGGACATTTTAGCTACAGCCCCTTCTGGAGCCAGATTGCCTTTCAAGACGACGAGTGGTCCTTTTTCTTTAATCGGCTGGTCAAAAGGAACAATGACCTTTTGGCCTTCTTTGAGTGAAGGAACTTCTGCCAAGTTTTCAGCGACCGTTTTCCCGGTGACTGTAAGGCATTCCCCGTGCAATAAACCTTCCTCAAGGAGCAATTTCATAACAGCCGGAACGCCGCCACTTTCATACAAATCCTGCATTACATATTTTCCACTTGGCTTCATATCTGCAATATGAGGGACTTCCTGTCTGATGCGCTCAAAGTCATCTAGTGTCAAATCCACTCCTGCAGAATGGGCCATAGCAAGGAGGTGAAGGAATGCATTTGTCGATCCCCCTAGGGCCATAACGACGGTGATCGCATTTTCAAATGCTTCTTTGGTCATGATGTCACGAGGATAAATCTCTTTTTCGAGCAGCTCAATGACAAGCTCGCCCGCTTGCTTACATTCCGTTTCTTTATAATCGTGAACCGCTGGTGTAGAGGAAGATCCAGGAATGCTCATTCCTAAAGCTTCTACTGCAGAAGCCATTGTGTTTGCTGTGTACATTCCACCACAAGCACCTGCTCCAGGACAGGCATGACATTCAACTCTGTGCAGTTGTTCATCGTCAATTTGTCCTTCATGGTACTTCCCTACGGCTTCAAACGACGATACAATGTCAATATCCTCTCCATCAAGCTTTACTGGTTGAATGGTTCCTCCATATACATACACCGAAGGAATGTTCAGACGGCCAATGGAAATCAAACAGCCTGGTGTTGTTTTGTCGCAGCCGCCAATGGCAACCAGACCATCCAATCTTTCAGCATTGGTCACAGTTTCGATGGAATCCGCAATTACTTCACGGCTTGGCAGAGAATAAAACATGCCCTCGTGTCCCATCGCGATACCGTCAGCTACTGTGATCGTATTGAAAATCATCGGTGCTCCACCATTTTCACCGGCTCCACTTTTCGCTTCTTGCGCAAGTTTATCGATATGTACATTGCAAGGAGTAACCTCACTCCACGTACTCGCAATTCCAATCATCGGTTTTTTGAAATCTTCGTCTGTAAATCCAACAGCTCTTAACATCGAGCGGTTCGGGACTCGATTGACGCCTTCACTGATGTCTTTACTTCTTATTCTTAGATCTTTTTTTGTTTTCTCCATCCCTAACACTCCTTATATAAAATGGTCGAATCAATTCGTAAATGAATGAACTTACCATGATAATACTAACAAGTAAGGTGCATAGCAATGATTTTTCTGAATATAATAAACATTCCCCATAATTAAAACGCTTTCATTAAGAGAAAAAAATGAAAAAAAGGCCTGCTGATATAGCAGACCTTGATTCATAGGGGGGAATCTTACACATTTGCAGGTTCAAATGTTTTACAATCCGTTTCTTCACTGTGGTTCGCTTTTTTACCTTTATGACTGACAACGTAAATCTCCTCCGCTCCGCAGGAAATTCCGTCATTGTTATGCACACAGTTTCGAACTTCACATTTTACATCCAGCGCCATCCTCTAACACCTCCCTATAACCGTTATTTTCTGCTAATAAGACTTTGAATATTCGTGTCAGGGCTGTGCACAAAAGCATGAAGCAAAATCCTACACAATGACCACTCCGTTTTGTGATAGAATAGGAAGCGTGATTGTAAAAGGTCAAAATGAACTTTTCCCACGTTTTTTCATAAATTGTATTAAATGAGATCGCTGGAAAGACTGATTGAGGTCCAATCAGAACATAATCAACTTATAATAGGACTGGTGTTTATGAATAAGAAGCAAAAGATCTATAATAAATTGTTGGAACTCGTAAAAGAAGAAAATGTGAAAGTGGATGAAATGTTGAGAGACCACTTGTACACAAAGCTTGGCGGAAAAGCCGACTTTTTCATTACTCCAACATCCTACGAAGAAGTTCAAAATGTCGTTAAACTTTCGAATGAAGACAACATTCCTTTCACTTTGCTTGGAAATGGATCCAACTTAATCATCAAAGATGGCGGCATCCGCGGAATCGTCATCAATTTAAAACATCTGGATACCATTTATTCTGAAGGCAACACAGTGGTCGCCCAAAGCGGTGCCCGTATCATTGATGCCTCTCGTTACGCTCTTGATAAGAATTTATCCGGATTAGAGTTTGCCTGCGGAATCCCTGGAACTGTCGGAGGGGCTTTGTACATGAATGCAGGTGCATATGGTGGAGAAATCAAAGATGTACTTGATTACGCGTATGTGGTAGATAAACATGGAAATCTCGTGAAACGTCTCGCCGCTGAACTGGATCTTGATTATCGAACAAGTAATATTTCTGCTAATGGAGATATCGTAGTAGAGGCCACCTTCCATCTGAAACCTGCGAAATATGATGAAATTAAAGAAGTGATGGACGACTTAACCTATAAGCGTGAATCTAAACAACCACTTGAATATCCGTCATGCGGAAGTGTCTTCAAACGACCTCCAGGATATTTCGCTGGGAAGCTTATTCAAGACAGCGACCTTCAAGGGACCAACATTGGTGGTGCCGAAGTTTCTAAAAAGCATGCTGGGTTTATCATTAACAAAGATAATGCAACGACCTCTGATTACATCTCTCTGATTGAGCACGTTCAAAAAACGGTGAAAGAAAAATTCGGCGTCGATTTGGAAAGAGAAGTTCGGATTATCGGTGACGATAAAGACTAAAAAAAGAGCCTGCGCAGCGCGCAGGCTTTTTTTCTTCACCTAAGCTTCTTGTTCTAAAAATCGTTCCTTAGTAAGCCCCTTTGGAATAGGTCAATTCATAACTGTGGGTGTAAATTTCGAAAACATTACCAAAAGGATCTTCAACATAAACCATCTTGTACGGTTTTTCTCCGGGGTAATATTCACGAATAGGCATGCGCTGTTTCCCGCCTTTGGCCTTCACTTTCTCTACAACGTCTTCAATATTCGGGTCTTGGATACAGAAATGGAAAATGCCTGTTTTCCAATATTCGAAGTTATTTTCCGGATCTTCCTGATGTGGGAACTCAAAAAGCTCAATGCCTATCTTATCTCCAGTCGATAGGTGAGCAATTCTAAATGTCTCCCAGTCGTTGCCGAAAACGTCTCGGCACATCTGACCGACTGGTGTATCATCGTTATGGACGTCTGATGGTTCCATAATGACATACCACCCGAATAACTCGGTATAAAACTCAATCGCTTTTTCTAAATTTGGTACAGACAAACCGATATGTGAAAAACTTCTTGGATATGGGTACATCATTAAAACTCCTTCTTGTTATGATTTTATTTTCGCTACGATTTTACCTTTCACATGGCGTTCGGACAGACGCTCAAGAGCCCGAGGGACCTCTTTCAATGAGATGGTCTCTTCCAGTAGAGAAGAAAGTTTACCATCAACCATCATCTCAAGCATCTCATCCCCAATGACAGAAAGATCCTTTTGGGACTCTACATCCGCTCTATGTGCCGCTGCAAGAGCAATTTCATGGTACGATACAACAGTAGTAAAGGGTTTTACTTTAGTGAAATCAGGCGCACCAGCGATGTATACCAAATGGCCCATAAAGGCAAGGTAATCCAGTGATGCGGTAGCATTGTCACGACTTACTGCGTCAACGACTGCATCGACACCTTTACCTTTGGTGATTTCTTTAACTCTTTGGTGAACATCTTCATTACGATAATCAATAACGAAGTCTGCGCCTAACTGGCGGACGTGATCGCGATTATGGGCAGAAGCTGTGGTAATGACCGTCTTTCCTGCTGCTTTTGCAAGTTGTATACCGAAACCTCCGACACCTCCTGCTCCTGCGTGAATCAAAATGGTTTCCACTTGATCCAACGGAAGCTTACGGTGGATCGCCTGGTAAGCCGTGTAACCAGCTGTCGGTAATGCAGCCGCCTCTTCAAAACTGATTTCATCTGGAATTCGCGAAATCGTATGAGCTGTTGTTACAGCATATTCCGCATAAGCCCCTTTACTGAGCAAATCACCATGGTAGACCACTCGATCACCCTTCTTCCAATCAGTCACACCTTCTCCAATCTCGGCAATTGTACCCGCAGCATCCAGACCGAGGATATGAGGATACGTCCAATTGGGGTTCCCATTCGTTGCGGTTTTATAATCGACAGGGTTCAATCCAGCCGCTTGAACCTCAATAAGAACTTCCCCTTTTCGAGGGTGAGGCTTTTCTACTTCCTCCACCTTCATCTCTTTCCATTGATTCTTATCTTGTAAAAGAAGTGCTTTCACCGTTTTCAACTCCTCTATAAACAGTTTCCATCAACAATTGAAACGATATATTATATACTAACGAGAGGTTCAAGAAGAAACAAGAAGGCACTTTTCAGTAACTGAGTTACTAAAGGGTAACCTAACAATGGTTAGAAATGAGGGAAACACGATGAAAGAACTGCAATCAGAATACCAGTGCGCGATTAATTTAGTCATCGATTTAATTGGAGGAAAGTGGAAAGTTTTATTACTCTGGCATTTGAATGAAGGGGATAAGAGGTTCAATGAATTGAGGAGAACCATTCCTGAGATCACCAAAAAAATGTTAACACAACAATTGAGAGAGCTTGAGGAACATGGACTTGTAAAACGGGCAGTTTTTGAAGATGTTCCTCCCAGGGTTGTGTATTCTACGACTGAATTTGGCCGCAAGCTGCAACCGGTTCTTTATGGAATGTGTCAATGGGGGGATGATTATGCGGAACAAGAAGGGATTCAGATGAACAGCTGTTGGACAGGCCGGGATTTTATGCAAAAATAAAAAGCGACCTGTTGAGGTCGCTTTTTTTAAGACATCCATTTCGGGGGCGTGTTTTTTTCCCAGTAAATCTCGCCAAGTTCATGGTGTTTCATGAAGTTGTCCTCTTGCAAATGGTAATGGAAGTTAAACCAGTACCCTTCACCAGGCCGCTTATCCCTGCGGACATGAAAACGAGCGACTTCTTCATCTGTATGTTTGTTATGGATATTAAAAATTCTTTCTCCGTATCCAGGAGACGGATCTTCAGAAATTTCATAATAAGGGACTTCGTTTTCATCAGCAGATGTAAGAATCTCTCCCATAACCTCTTCAATCTTCGGTAGAATCGTTGTCGTCATGTCTTCATCTACTTTTTCAATAATTCGTGGCCCTAGCTTTGTAAGGGTCTGTGTTTTGGCTTGCTCTGTTATGGTTTCAATCCAATCATCCGTGGTCAAAGGCTCTACAGATGATGGAGGCGTGATTTCAAATTCTTCAGTCTTTGTATCATGAGGTGATTCTTGAACATGGCGATCGGCCGACAGCTCTTTTTTATCAGCTGCATCGGTATCGATCTGCATTGGTGGTACGTAAAGGCCTAGAGTCATGACAGATATAAGTACAACAAATACTTTTCTCATTAGCGGCTTCATTTCAGAAAGTCTCCCTCTACTTAAGGATGACTTCATTTTACCATTTTCTCCGAAGTTGTCCATAAGTAAAAAGAAACCGTTTCCAGTTCATCATTGTTATACCTTTTTTTGAATGGTCATCGTCCTAACTTGGGACTTTGAAGGAGTACATCAATTCTCCATACTGTTCCAAATTCATGTAGCGATATCCTATTACATTCATCAACCTGCCTCCTTTTCCTTGAGTATCTTGTGGGTTTCTTTCCCTGTACATGAAACAAGAAAATAAGGAAAACTTAAAAGATGAAAAAGGAGGAGGAAAAGATATGAATCCAAATCAAGGTCAAAACCAAAAACCGCAGGGACAACAAATGCCACAAAACATGATGAATCCAAACCACGGTGGTCATGAGTTATTTGATGCTCATGAAGTCATCGCAAGTTTAATCAATATGCTGGATCAATACCAAATGTATGCACAGCATATCCAGGACCCAGAGCTTCAAAGCATTCAGCAGCGTCAACATGCGTTTGTGACCCAAATGTACAATACGATTGTCCAGAGTTTCAGCACTGGTCAAGATCCAGCTCAAGATACACAACAATATAAAATGCAGCAAAGCAACGAAGTCGTTTACGGAATCAAACCAGGCCAGCCAAAGAAACCGAACCAATCGGTCAATGAACTCGCAGATAATGGGCTCTCTGCCTATATGCTGGGACAAACAAAGACGCTTGCAACTTTATTGTCTATGACAGCGCTTGAAATGACGAACCCTGTCCTGCGCCGTGTGATTGCAGATAGTGTCCCGAACTTCATCGAGATGAGTTATGAGGTTTTTCTTTATCAGAACAAACACGGGTACTACCAGGTTCCACAGTTGCAGCAACAAGACATGAACCAGATGTTACAGAGCTATACAACCGCGTCACAAGGTAACATGCCACACTAAATAAAAAGGACGCCTGTTTTTCCGCGGGCGTCCTTTTTATTAGATGCTTTTACGTCAAACCTACATTTGTCTCCATGACTGTTTCACGCACCCTGAAGGAGAATCCTACGTAAATGGATTTTAGGAATACTGTTGATTTGTGATTTTATTAATACCAAAAGCATCGTTTTAATATAGTATAGGGACAAGCACCTATAAAGGAGGTCCTTCACCTTGCTATTCAGTTATATTCTGCTCGGCTTATCATTATCCGCTCCGATCGGTCCCATCAACGCCGCCCAGTTGGACAAGGGGATTCGATATGGCTTTTGGCATGCCTGGACTTGTCGGTGTGGGAGCGATGTGCGCGGATGCCTTGTTCATGCTGATGATCTACTTTGGACTGGCTCAATATGTAGAGCTTCCTCTTGTGAAAACATTCCTTTGGTCTTTTGGCGCTTTTGTATTGATTTATACAGGAATTGAAAGTATGACGGCATCCCACACGGAAGAAACAAATCGGTCCTATTCATCGACAAAAATGAAATCCTTCCGCACAGGATTTTTGATGGCGTTATCAAACCCATTGAACATTCTTTTCTGGATTGGCATTTACGGTTCCATCCTCGCCCAGATTTCTTCTCAATATGAACACACTCAACTCCTTATATACAGTGGAGGCATCTTTATAGGGATCATGTTGTGGGATTTTACGATGGCTGGAGCAGCATCAGGAGCTAGAAGGTGGATGACAGCAAAGTTGTTAAGAGGGGTTTCCGTACTTTCAGGAGTATTGCTGATTGGTTTCGGTGTTTATTTTGCGTTTCAAGCAGTCAAGATGTTTGTTGGGTAGACAGTCACCTATACCCGCTCTCTCCAATAGGATATGGATGTATCCTAGGAGGGAAATTTTTTATGTTGTACACCAAAGAAGAAATAGAGAACCACGCAAATGACCTCGACCTTTGGCAACTTAAGGCTTATCATCAATTCTCGAACATGATGACTCAGCGAGAGAACCCTTATCCTTGTGTACCTGGAATACAAGGTTTTATGAAGAACATGTTGCGATTCGGGTTTGTCGGAGATCCACGTTCAGATGAAAGTACAGATCATTTAGCTGAATTATTAACGGAATATGGTGAGATATCCAGATCCACAGGGAACTACGCATCCCTCGTAATCTTTTGCGATACCCGAAAACTTCTGGATGAACAAACGACGATGGACGAATATGAAGAGGTTTTTTGGACTTTACTGAACGTCACACACACGAAAGATCCATCCCCTTGGCCGGAAGACATACCAAAGAACCCTGAGGACCCTGCATGGGAGTTTTGTTTCAATGGTGAACCTTACTTCGCATTTTGTGCGACCCCTGCCCATGAAGTCAGGAACAGTCGAAGCTTCCCTTGTATGTTGCTCGCTTTCCAGCCACGCTGGGTTTTTGATGAAATCAACGATTCGACTCCTTTTGGAAGAAGAATCAAAAAGGTGATTCGCAAGCGGTTAGAGGATTACGATGGTATCCCTACCCACCCTGCCTTAAAATGGTATGGACAAAAAGATAACCATGAGTGGAAACAATACTTCTTGAAAGACGACGAATCATCCCTATCCAAATGTCCCTTTACGGCATTGAAAAACAAATGGAAAACTTTACGCCCCTGAGCCTGGATGGGGTGTTTTCTTTTGCTTCACCCATGTTGCAAAGCCGATCAGGACCAGGAACGCTAAGCTTACAAAAAAACCGATCCGAGTCATGGAATCAATCCACGTGCCTGTTACAGCTACAATAATTAGACTGATCCCAATGAGCACGAGCAGGGTTCCCTTTTTCCCTTTCACCATCAACTTTTTATAAGACAGGAGGATGAAAGCCCAGTTATATAAGAGCATCAAACCTGCTGCCGTCGTTACATATTCAAAAATCCGATCAGGCAGCAGCACAGCAAGAATAATGGAGAGAATGACAACGAAAATGGTTAGAAGAAAGGCAGGCTTTGATACTTTCCCTTCCTCCTTCTCAGCGAATATGCCAGGTGCATCCCCTTCTTCACTCAAGGCCATCAGCATGGTTGTGACAGCATATAGAGATGCTACCATGGTTGAAAATCCAGCGATGATTAAGACACCGTTGAATACATGTGGCACCCAAGGAAGGGAATATTCCGTCAAGGCTGTCAGAAAAGGACTTTCCTCAGTGGAAATGTTCTTCCATGAGGTAAGTTTAAGAACAAAATAAAAGCCGACCACGTAGACACTAGTGAGCACGAAGAGCATCATTGTCCCGGACTTTGGTGCATCCTTAGGGTCTTTCAATTCATTGGCCATCAACCCCATGACTTCGATCCCTCCAAACGCATAAAACGCGTAGAGCAGGGCGATCCACAGCCCGGACCACTTCCCATCAAAAATGGAAGAAAGCGGGCTTGTCATAGCCTTCGGTTCTCCTCCCCCAATGTTTCCAGTCACAGCAAGGATCGCTATAAGAATGAACATGATGATCGCAGATATTTTTATTAGCCCGCAAACATTCTCCATTCGCTCTACTTGTTTGACCCCAAGCCATATCACCAAGAGACCAAGGACGGCAAAGACACAAGCCAACACCCATAGAGGAATTTTTTCAAACCAGAACTGCGCAAAAATGGCGAGGGCCGTTAATTGACTCCCCATAATCAACATTTCTGAAGACCAGTAAACCCAGCCATTACTGAACCCAGCCCATGGACCAAAAGCTTGTTTGGCATAAGTGCGAAACGATCCTTTTTCCGGATGATTCGCTGTCATGGCGGCTAAGGAACGGAAGACAATATACGTCCCAATCCCTGCGGTGAAATAGGCTAGCAATACCGCTGGCCCGGCTTTTTCAATGGCGATACTGGACCCCAGAAAAAAAACCTGTTCCAATAATACACCCAACCCCGATGAACGACAGCTGCCACCATGATAGTTTTCCTTTTTTATGTACTTCGGCCATGATCACCCCTCCTTCTGCGTTTAGTTTGAAAGGATTTGCCAGGATTATGTGTGAAACGAAGAATGTTTTATGTAGTTGAGGAGAAAGTATCAAGAGATATAGAAGGAGCGTGGCATTCATGATGAATTGGAACCCTAATTGCTGGAATGAATACGATGAACTTAAAAATGTGGTTGTATGCACACCTTCCGTTCTCCATGTCCCTGATCAACAAACCGCAACAGATATCCGTTGGGAAAAAACAGCGGATAGCAATAAAATGAAGCACTGTTTTGATCATATGGTCGAGGCTATGAGTAAAGAGGGAGTCCAAGTTGTCGACTATTCCACTTACCTCAAGGAAGAAGAGAAAGCCTTCCATGAACAGTTGATCAATCGCGTTTTTGTAAGAGACCTAGCCTGTGTCTTCGGTAATAAAGTAATCCCGGGTGAAGCGGGGACCACGATGAGAAGACCAGAGTATTTTCATGCCCACAAAATTTTCGAACAGTGGTTTGACGAGGAACAATATTCCATCCATGAAAATGACAAAGCTAATGCGCTTGAGAATGGCGATGTATTTGTTTTAAACAAGGATGCAGCCTTCATTAATGTAGGAATGCGGTCAAGTTACGAGAGCGCAAAAGCATTAAAAGAGAAGATTATTCCTCTCGGTTTTTCTGAGGTTGGTATCATCGACCTGCCTCGGCGCGGAGACACGATGCACTTAGACATGAATTTCAATATTGCAGGAGCAGGAATAGCCTTAGCCAAAAGTTATATGCGCTATTTCCCTGTTGAAGTCTTAACCTGCACAGGATCGTCCTATGTCATGATGCACGAATTTCTTAAGCGACACGGTTATGAAATCATTTGGACAGAGGAAGTAAAGCATACGGTAGCGGATATCAACTTTTTAAACCTAGACCCTGAAACATTGTTGATTAGCTCAAAAGCCCACAAAAAAATCTTCCATCACGAACGCCTGAAAAAGAAACGGCTGATCGAAGTGAATGTGGACGAATTGGAAGCAGGGGGCGGGGGAATCCGATGTATGACTTTACCCATTGAAAGAAGGTAATATGGAAAATAAAGTAAGACCTGGTCACCCAAAAAATGGGTGACCAGGTCTTACATATTATGGTTATTTTATTTTGAGCATAAAAAAACCACCAATGTATGTATTGGTGGAGACGGTGGGAGTCGAACCCACGTCCGGAGATATCGGCACTCGGGCTTCTACGAGCGTAGTTGATATATTATCATTCACTGCCTCTTCAGCCTACCAACAGGCTTCCGAGGAGCTAGCCTGATTGTTCTCTTCGTTTTTCCTCAGGCGGTGGAAAAACGCGTAGCCCACTTTAGTTTGAGACCCTTCATCTAGCACATGGGCGATGCCAGGAAGGATCAGCTATAGACTACTTACGCAGCTACAGCTAGGTTTTCGTTAGATTCGCCAGTTATATTTAGGCAAATGACGGTTTTACGAGGCGTCGCTCGACTCGCAACCCGAGCTCGACCTATCCCCGTCGAATCCGTAACGTCCCCGTTAGGATTAAGGGATAACAGTCAAGCTGTTGATCCATGTCGTGTTGACGACAAATATTATTATAGCAGAAATATAATATTTTTCAAGAGGCAGCTGTTAGCGAAGGCTGTCCTTGATTGCTCGGTCGATCTCACGCTTCTGCTGTTTACGCTTCAAGTCTTCTCGTTTATCATATTTCTTCTTGCCTCGACCAACTCCAACAAGCACTTTAGCCACACCATTTTTAATATACACTTTCAATGGTACTAAAGAATAACCTTTTTGCTGGGTTTGACCGATCAGCTGATTGATTTCTTTTCGGTGCAGCAACAGCTTACGGGCCCGTGTCGGTTCATGGTTGTAGATATTCCCCTGCTCATATGGAGAAATGTGCATGTTGTGCAAATACACTTCCCCTTTATGGATACGGGCAAAGCTGTCTTTCAAGTTCAAACGTCCATTACGGATCGATTTGATTTCTGTCCCCTGTAAGACGATTCCTGCTTCAAACGTTTCTTCTATGGCGAAATCGTGACGGGCTTTTTTATTTTGAGCTAATGTTTTTCCATGTCCTCTTGGCATACCTTTTCCTCCTCTGTTGCGTCCCTTCATTGTACCAAAACTCATAAGCATTTCCAATTGATATCAAGCGTGATGAAGTCTAATCTTTCTGAATAGACTTTTTCTGTCAGCGTGTGAGAATATTAAGTTGCACACGCTTGATAAAGGAGATACACCCCATGGAACAAGTCATGAATGTAAAACCCTTAACGATTGAAGATTATCCGACCCTCAAAGAAATGGATACAGGGATTGAAGACGACTATGTGGTTCGGATTTTTGACCGACTCGTCACTTCTGACAGTCATGAACTCTTCGGTCTTTTTCAAAATGGACAAATGCTTGCGGTTGGCGGCTACAGCTTATTCGGTAAGGATAAATTCGCTATGCTCGGCCGTCTGAGAAGTGATCGACGTTTTCAATTGAAAGGAAATGCCACGGAACTGCTCAAACCTGTGGTTGATCAATTAAAAAAAGACCCTAGAGTTAGCTGGATCGGCGCGAACACACACCTTGGAAATCTATCTGCACGACGTGTCCTTGAAAAACTCGGGATCGATCAAGGACCAATTATTCACTACCTGACTTTAAAACACCCTGATTTATTGGCAGGACATACGCCAGGTCCTGTATGGAAGCCAGTCGATGGTTTGAAAAGGAAGCGGGACCTGCTGACAGGTTTAAAAGAAAACGCCTTGGATACATTTCCATACGAATGCTACTACCCCTTCCCTTTTGATGAGGCGCTTTTCACCGATGATTATTTGCAGGCATGTTCCTTTTTTTGAGAATCCTGATCAAAGTCGGTTCGTCATTATAAAAAATGATACAAAAAAATACGATTACTCTCATGTCAAATACTTCTGGGACGATCATTATGATCAACCGGGCTTTTTTGAAACTGTCCTCCACCATTGGAACAACAACCCGGATAATGTCGGTTGCTGGATTGACTTTTCGGACCAGGGCTTCAAGAACATACCTGAACTCTCCCCCTATGATGTCCAGGAACCATGGATCCTTTACGGCACTTGGAAAAAGGCATAATTATAAGAAATCTCCAGCATATATTGACAAGCTCCTTCATAGTATTTAGAATCCTCTAAAGGAAAAATTTTAACGCAAGAAAGGATTAAAGACTATGAACTTTATGCAAGCCGTACAGCTACTAGATGAAGGTCATGCTTTGGAACGTCATACATGGAAGAATTCCGGATATATTGTAAAAGATGAAAAAGGTAAGATTGTTTTCTTTGATCATAATGAACCAACTTTTTACTCTTTAACCACAGAGGATGCTCTCGCTTCTGATTGGGAACAAACAAATAAAGATCAATGGACGATTGTTTCTGTCTCTCATGATCGCGAATTGATGCAGGGGAAACTTTTTGTTTCTTATCACATTTGCTCTGAAAACAAAGGCAGCATCATGAACAATCACCTGGTGGAAGAAGATGAATTATCTCAATGGGCCCGTTTCGTAAATCTGGACCTTGCTAATTCCGCACGGTACTTGAATGAGCAGGATGTAGCCACTGTTCAAAATACAATTAGTGCATAAAACATCACTAAAAAAACGCGCGAAATCATTCGCGCGTTTTTTTTATTTTTTCTTTTTGCTTCCTTTTTTAGGGACGCCTTTGTTTCTGTAAAAAGGTTTGTTTCCTTTTTGTTTGTTTTTCTTTTTATCTTTTTTCCGATCCGGACCTTTGGACTTGATCTGTTTCGGACGCTCTGGGCGTTTCCGCTCTTTTCTCGGTTTCATCCCATCAATTTCGAAATCCACGACCCGCTCTTCAATATTGACGTTCGTCACCTTGATGGTTACTTCATCACCGATACGGTAAACATTGCCGGTACGTTCACCAATCATGGCATACTGTTTTTCATGATAGTGATAATAATCGTCAGTCAATGTACTCACGTGAACCAGTCCTTCAACCGTATTCGGAAGTTCAACAAACATTCCGAAACTGGTCACTGAGCTGATGACCCCTTCATATTCTTCACCGATTTTATCCTGCATGAATTCAGCCTTCTTCAGGTCATCCGTTTCCCGTTCGGCATCAACTGCAGCTCGCTCCATTTCGGAAGAATGGCGGGCGATTTCAGGCATTTGATCTTTCCAGTGTTTCCGCGTCTTATAATCCAACTTTTCTTCAACCAAATAAGTACGGATCAGACGGTGGACGATCAAGTCGGGATATCGTCTGATTGGAGACGTGAAATGTGTGTAGAAATCTGTTGCCAGTCCGAAGTGACCGAGACCTTGAGGGTCATACTTCGCCTGCTGCATGGAACGCAGCATCAACTTCGAAATAATCATATCTTCCTGTGTACCCTTCACTTCTTCTAACACCTTCTGCAAAGCCTGCGGATGAACATTGTCCGCCGTTCCTTTAACTGAATACCCCATATTGGCAACAAATTCGAAAAAGTTCTGAAGCTTATCTTCATCCGGGTCCTGGTGGATACGGTGAATGAACGGAACATCCATCCAGTGGAAATGCTCCGCTACGGTTTCGTTCGCAGCCAACATAAATTCTTCAATTAAACGTTCGGCGACAGAACGCTCACGCAAGCGGACGTCGACTGCTTTACCTTCTTCATCAACGACAACGCCAGCTTCTTTAAAGTCAAAATCAATGGCGCCGCGCCCCATTCTTTTTCCTCTTAAGATACTTGCAAGCTTCTCCATATCTCTGAACATCGGCACAAGTTCTTCATATCTTTTAATCAATTCAGGATCTTCGTCCTGTAGAATGCTGTTCACATCTTTATAGGTCATTCGTTCATTAGTCTTAATGACACTTTGGAATATTTCGTGGTTCACGACTTCTCCATGGCTGTTGATTTCCATTTCACAGGTCAATGTCAGTCGATCCACTTGAGGATTCAAGGAACAGATCCCATTGGATAAACGGTGCGGAATCATCGGAATCACACGATCCACTAAATACACACTCGTTGCACGTTCTCTCGCTTCCTGATCAATAGGAGAGCCTTCTTTCACATAATAGGTGACGTCGGCAATGGAAACGCCGAGCTTATAGTTTCCATTATCAAGCTTTTTGACCATGACGGCATCATCAAGGTCCTTAGCGTCTGCTCCATCGATTGTCACGATCATTTCATCACGCAGATCGCGGCGGTTCTTGATTTCGTCTGGGTGAATTTCATCCGGCGTGTCTGCCGCTTGCTGCAATACTTCCTCAGGAAAGTCCACTTTAATGCCATGTTTATAAATGATGGAGATGATATCAATGCCCGGATCATTTTTATGACCAAGGATTTCTACGATTTCCCCTTCAGCACTCATTCTATCTTCAGGGAACTTCGTAATATTAACAATGACTTTATGTCCATCAATCGCCCCGTTATTCTGGCTCTTCGGAATAAAGATATCATTTGGAATCCGCTTATCATCGGCAATAACAAAACCGAAATTGCGGCTGGATTCGTATGTTCCAACGACACGCGTCGTAGCTCTTTCCAAAATACGGATAACTGTACCTTCCGGCCGCGTCCCATCCTCTTTCCGTTTCTCAATACGAACGAGGACTTTATCATTGTTCATGGCTGAATGAAGATCGGAATGATGAATATACACATCATCCTTATCCTCCTCATCAGGAATCAGAAAAGCGAACCCTTTCGCATGCATTTGAATACGCCCACGAATCAGGTTCATTTTTTCCGGAAGACCAAAGCGGTTTTTACGCGTCCGGACAAGCTCTCCCTCTTCCTCAAGCTCATTCAATGCCTTCATGAGGTCCTTGAATTCATCAGAACTCCCAAGTTCCAACGTATCTTCAAGCTCTTGTACAGATAGTGGTTTTGATGCTGTTTCTTTGAAAAAGTCTAAAATTTGCTGTTTCAATTCTATACTCAATTGACATACCTCCTCTTAAATGAAGGACAACACTCTATGGTCATGACCAGTCCAGAGACTCAAGGAAAGCGAGGACGTCTTCGTGCAACTGCTCTTTTTCCTTATCCATCGTGATTACATGGCCAGAGTTTTTGTACCATTTAATATCTTTTTTTATCGGCTTCTACTTGTTCATAAATATAGTTTGCACTTTCTGTGTTAATCATTTCATCATTTTCTGCTTGTACAACAAAAGTGGGCGTGTAAATTTGATCGACTTCATCATGGACTTCCGTAATGAACCCGCCCAACTGCTTAAACATCTCTTCTGATTCACTGAGAAGTTCCTGTACTTCGCGATCAATGGTTTCTTTATCTTTTCCTTCTAATTGTTTGTACTGTCTCGCTTTAAATTCAAACCCTTGGGTCAATTGTTTCTCATTATCAAAAAACATCGGCGAACACATGGTAATGATTCCTTTAATAGGCTCCGAATAAGCAAGCTTTAAGCCAAGGACACCTCCAAGGGACAAGCCTGCGACGGCAATTTTCTGATAGCCGAGTTCACGCAAATGATTCAAGGCATTCTGAACATCCGCCCACCAGTCCTCGGGCCTTGCTTCGATCAATGCTTCAAGCTCTTTTCCATGCCCAGCATAAATCGGAGCGTGAGATGTATAGCCGTGCTTTTGTAAAAAACGGCCAAGCATCCGCACATCGGCAGAATGGCCAGTAAATCCATGTAGTAATAATACCGCACGTTCTCCTTCCTCAAACGTAAATGGCTGAGGTTGTTTAATTTTCATGTCATTCTCTCCTTACTTCATCTATGTCCTGTTTTTAAGATTTCATTCTAAAGTGCAATGTATTCTATTTTACCAAAATTAAGTTCCCCTGGCACATTTTGAACCTGAACAAGCGTCTCCCCCTGTTTTTCAGCTGAATAGCAGGATTGTGTAAGACTCGATTTGGAGATGTTCCGTGGTTCGTTCACTGCGTTGAGCGTCAGGGGTGGTCGGGAAGCAACTCGCTTTCCTGTGGGGGAGCGCCGAGCTTCCTCGGGCTACCGCCCTGCGGGATCTCGTCTATCTCCTTTCTCCCCACGGGAGTCTCGCAGCTTCCCAGCCACCCCTTTCGACGTAGGAGAGAAACGAACCCCTTGCTGATTAAAAGTATCTTTGATGAATTCTAATTTTATAGTCATAAAAGCTAAAGACTCTATAACAAGCTTTTTCATTCATAATAGCGGTTAAAATATGGATGTTGCTTTACTTTCCTTGTAGAAAAAAGCTCCTTTTCCCGTAAGTGGTTTCAATATACTTATATGGCGGAGGGGAATGGCGAGACTCCTGCGGGAAAAAAGTGCAGGGTGAGACCCCACAGGACGCAGTCCGAGGAGGCTCACCGCGCTCCCGCGGAAAGCGAGTTATTCCCCGCAGCCCCATCCACTCATCAAAAGTCTCGAAACTGAGTCTTCCACAATCGGGAGCTATTGAGCAGGATAGGTTCGAGTAAGTGAGCATAAAAAAACTGCGCTTCATTTTATGAAGCGCAGTTTTTGGATTAACCGAGGACATATGCAGTTAAGAAAGCTAATACAAAGAAAAGAACGCCTGTTACTACCGTTGCTTTGTGCAACACTGCGTCAATTCCCCGCGCTTTCTGCTTCCCAAATAGTTGTTCCGCTCCGCCAGAAATCGCTCCTGAAAGACCGGCACTTTTTCCAGATTGCAATAGTACAAGGACGATCATTGCAATCGTATTGATGGTTAATAAAGTAATCGCAAGTGTTTCCATGATGTGCCCACACCTCCTAAAAACGTACAGATAACTAGTTTAAATGTAGCATAAAAGCCTTTCCTCAGCAAGCTAATTCTTTATCCCAATAGGGTATGACTCAAGTGATGGAATAATTTAAAGAAGGAATTATTCATTGGTTGTTTTGAACATATTAAATGAGAGAATTCGTAAGTCCTTATGTCATTGAATGCGCGGGACATGCACGTCTGCAAGACCCCACAAAACAAACTCTCCCTATTTATTCTCAGCCTTAATGAATACTAATGATTGAATTTGATTGTTTTTGATAGTTTATGGTTGATTTTTGTAAGGGTTTTCTTTTATTATGGATATAGACAACAAGCAAGGAGTGTAGGAACATGCTTACACCAGAACGCCAACAACTCATACTAAAAACTGTCAAAAACAATCATACAGCAAAAATTAAACGTTTAGTCGAAGTGACAGGGGCCTCAGAATCAACAATCCGCCGTGATCTGGACCAGCTGGAGGAACAAGGTCTTTTAAGACGCGTCCATGGGGGTGCATCGCTACCAAGCTCAGCAAGTGAAGAACCAACCATGGGTGAAAAAATCACGAAGTTCCACAGTGAAAAGCAGGCAATCGCTCAATTCGCAGCCTCTCTCGTCCAAGATGGGGATTGTATTTTCATCGATGCTGGATCAACGACTTATGAGATGATTCCACTCCTTAAAGAGAAAAATATCATCGTTGTAACGAATGGATTAAGTCATCTGGATGCCTTAAACACTCACCATATCAAAACCTACATCCTAGGTGGACTGGTCAAACACCAGACAGGAGCAGTCGTCGGTGCCGGTGCGATTCAAAACTTACAACAATACCGCTTTGATCAATGCTTTATGGGTGCAAACGGAGTCACAATAGATGATGGATACACAACACCGGATCCCGAAGAAGCTGCAATCAAACAAATGACATTGAATTTATCGAAGAATCGTTACGTACTTGTCGATCATTCCAAATTTGAAAATGTTTCTTTCATGAAATTTTCTGATCTATCGGAAGCAGAAATCATTACAAACTACAACGGAACAGCTATTGATGACTATCGTAAGAAAACGAATATAAAGGTTGTGACAACATGATTTATACTTGTACATTAAACCCTTCCATTGACTACGTTATGAACGTCGAAGATTTTGAGCCCGGGGGTTTGAACCGTGCAAAAGAAACCTTCTATTATCCTGGAGGGAAAGGCATCAACGTTTCTCGTGTCATGAACCGTCTTGGTGTCAAAACAAAAGCGCTCGGGTATATCGGCGGCTTTACCGGCACCTTTGTTCAACAGTTTCTCGACGAAGAAACCATCGATCACGCTTTTATTCAAACATCTCAAACGACAAGAGTGAACGTAAAACTGAAAAGTAACATGGAAACAGAAATCAACGGCCCTGGAGCGGAAATAACAGCACCTCTACAGGAGAAGCTCTTAGAGCAAGTGAGGGATCTTTCCAATAGAGACACTCTCGTTCTTGCTGGAAGTCTTCCTTCGTCCCTGCCTTCCGATTTTTATATAACCATGGCTTCGATCTGTGCTGAAAATGGAGTAAAAGTCGTTGCCGATACATCAGGGGAAGCATTGGAGCAACTCCTTGGCCACCCACTCTTCCTATTGAAGCCGAACCATCATGAATTGGGTGAGCTTTTCAATGTAGAAATTGATACAAAAGAAAAAGCGGCTCAATACGGAAGGAAGTTGATTGATCAAGGTGTTGAGCACGTGATTGTATCGATGGGCGGTGAAGGTGCTGTGTATGTAGGCAGAAACCACGAAATGTTCGCTAATGTCCCTAAAGGTCATGTGAAAAACTCTGTTGGAGCTGGAGATTCCGTTGTCTCCGGTTTTCTAGCCGCACTGGAAAAAGAGGAATCAATCCAACAAGCTTTCCGTTATGGCGTGGCTTCAGGAAGTGCCACTGCTTTTCAGGATGATCTTTGTCAAAAAGATGATGTAGAACGATTACTATCTGATATCCACGTTTCCAATATAAACTAAGGGGAGTGAATCACTATGAAAATTACAGATTTACTGACGAAAGAAACCATCGTATTGAATATGTCTGCCTCTTCCAAGCCAGAGGCAATCGATGAGCTTGTCGGTCAACTGGATCGTGCCGGTAAGCTGAATGATCGCGATGATTTCAAGCAAGCCATTGAGGCACGTGAACAACAAAGTACCACAGGGATTGGCGAAGGAATCGCCATCCCGCACGCAAAAACTTCTGCTGTAAAGGATCCTGCCATCGCTTTCGGAAGATCGCAGGATGGATTAGATTATGAATCCCTAGATGGACAGCCGACAAACCTATTTTTCATGATCGCAGCTTCTGAAGGCGCTAACAACACGCATTTAGAAACACTGTCCCGCCTTTCTTCCTTTTTAATGGATAACAAATTCCGCCAGCAGTTGGAAGAAGCAAAGACAGAAGCTGACGTAATTGAAGCGATTAATGCTAAAGAAGCGGAAGAAGATGAAGAAGAAACGGAAGAACAAAACACTGGTAAGATTCTTGCGGTTACTGCGTGTCCTACCGGAATTGCCCATACGTATATGGCAGCAGATAAACTAAAAGCGACAGCGAAAGAGATGGGTGTGAACATAAAAGTTCAAACCAATGGTTCAAGCGGAGTCAAAAACCGACTGACAAGTGAAGACATTGCCGAGGCAGATGCAATCATCGTTGCCGCGGATACAAAAGTTGAAATGGAACCTTTCCAAGGGAAGCCGGTCATTGAAGTACCTGTCGCTAAAGCAATTCATGAACCAAAAGAATTGATCGAAAAAGCAACCAAAAAGGATGCGCCTGTCTATCAAGGCACTGGTGAGAAAAAGGAAGGTTCTCAGGATAAAGGGCAGCGCACAGGTTTTTACAAACATCTGATGAATGGTGTATCAAACATGCTGCCTTTCGTCGTTGGTGGAGGAATTTTAATTGCGATTTCCTTCTTCTGGGGTATCAATTCTGCGGATCCAACACACGAGGAATACAACCGCTTCGCAGAAATGTTGAACATCATAGGTGGCGGAAATGCCTTCTACCTACTCGTTCCAGTCCTTGCAGGTTTTATTGCTTCAAGTATCGCAGACAGACCAGGTTTTGCACCGGGAATGGTTGGTGGACTGATTGCTATTACACAAACGGCCAATGAAAATGCATCGAACGGTTCTGGATTCCTTGGTGGATTAATTGCAGGTTTCTTAGCCGGTTATTTAACGTTACTCGTTAAAAAATGGCTAGAAGGTTTACCAGCTATATTAGATGGTATGAAGACCGTGCTCTTCTATCCTGTCATTACAATCTTCGCCACCGGTATGATTATGTTACTGATTAACCCAGCACTGACAAGCGTTTATACAGCGTTATTTGGATTTCTTGAAAACATGAGTGGATCAAACCTTGCTCTCCTCGGCCTGATTGTCGGTGGCATGATGGCTGTCGATATGGGAGGTCCAATAAACAAGGCGGCCTACACATTCGGTATTGCAGCTCTTGATGCAGGGAACTATACATTTATAGCAGCTGCGATGGCTGGCGGCATGGTTCCCCCTCTTGCAATGGGCTTAGCCACGACTATTTTCAAAAATAAATTCACGAAACAAGAGCGCGAAACAGGGAAAGCCGCTTATCCACTTGGAGCTTTCTTCATCACAGAAGGAGCCATTCCTTTCGCAGCAGCTGACCCGGCCCGTGTGATACCTTCTATGGTCGCAGGTAGTGCATTGACAGGTATGCTGACAATGTTATTCGGAATCGGTCTACGCGCCCCGCACGGCGGTATTATCGTTGCACCGCTCGTAGAAGGTGGATTCATGCAAATCCTCCTTTATCTAGTGGCAATCATTGCCGGTACAATTCTTGCAGCAATTGTTGTAGGATTCTTGAAAAAAGACCTCCAAAAGGCTTAAAATAATAAAGTTAGGGTAAGTCATAAACAATAGCATGTTTAAGGAGGAATTATAATGGTAGAGAAAACTTTTAAAATTACATCGTCCGACGGTGTTCACGCGCGTCCAGCAACAGTACTTGTACAAAATGCAGGAAAGTACGAGTCTGATATTAACCTACATTACAAAGAAAAATCCGTTAATCTTAAATCCATCATGGGAATCATGAGTCTTGGGATCCCTGCAGACGCTGATGTCAAAATCACAGCAGAAGGCAGTGACGAACAAGAAGCGATCGACCATTTGGAAACAACTATGAAGAACGAAGGCTTGGGGGAATAACAGCATGACACAGCTTCAAGGTATTGCAGCTTCCAGCGGAATTGCGATTGCAAAGGTTTACCGCTTGGAAGCTCCGGATCTTTCTTTCGATAAGAAAGAGATCGAACAGCCGGAACAAGAAGTCAAACGCCTACATGAGGCTCTGGAAACATCAAAGTCAGAGCTTGAAAAAATTAAAGAACATACAAGAAAATCTTTAGGTGACGAACACGCAGAAATCTTTTCTGCTCACCTACTGGTCTTAAGCGATCCAGAATTGATCCAACCGATCGAAGATAAGATCAAGAGCGAAAACGTTAACGCAGAAGCCGCTCTTTCTGAGACGGCAAACATGTTCATCGACATGTTCAAAGGTATGGACAATGAATACATGCGTGAGCGTGCGGCAGACATCCAGGACGTAACAAAACGAGTAATGGCTCACCTTCTTGGGGTGACATTCCCGGATCCTGCACTAATCAACGAAGAAGTTGTCATCGTCGCTGACGATCTGACGCCTTCTGATACCGCTCAATTGAACAAACAATACGTAAAAGGGTTCACAACTGATATCGGCGGTCGTACGTCTCACTCTGCCATCATGGCTCGTTCTCTTGAGATTCCTGCAGTTGTCGGAACAAAAAATATCACTTCCCAGGCTGGGAAGGATACCATGATCATCGTTGATGGAATCAATGGTGACGTCATCATTGATCCGAGTGAAGATCAAATTGCTGAATACAAGCAAAAGCAGGAGGACTTCGAGAAACAAAAACAAGAGTGGGCGAAGCTTAAAGATGAAGCGACTGTCACTTCTGAAGGCGACCACGTAGAGCTTGTAGCGAATATCGGAACTCCTGACGACGTTGAAGGCGTTTTGAACAATGGTGGCGAAGGTGTCGGTCTTTATCGAACAGAGTTCCTTTACATGGGTAAAAACCAGCTACCGACAGAAGATGAACAGTTTGATGCTTACTCTTCTGTACTGAAGCAAATGGGAGACAAGCCAGTCGTTGTACGTACACTGGATATCGGTGGAGACAAGGAGCTTGACTACTTGGATCTTCCTGAAGAAATGAACCCATTCCTTGGGTACCGTGCGATCCGCCTTTGTCTGGAGCGCGACGATATTTTCCGCGTTCAGCTCCGTGCATTGCTGCGTGCCAGCGTCCACGGCAACTTAAAAATCATGTTCCCGATGATTGCTACGCTTGAAGAATTCCGCCAAGCTAAAGCGATCCTTGAAGAAGAGCGTGCGAACCTTAAAGAAGAAGGCCAGAATGTATCAGATGAAATCGAAGTCGGAATGATGGTTGAAATTCCTGCAACAGCAGTAATCGCCCGTCAGTTCGCTAAAGAAGTCGATTTCTTCAGTATCGGTACCAATGACCTTATTCAATATACAATGGCCGCTGACCGCATGAACGAGCGCGTGTCCTACTTGTATCAGCCGTACAACCCGGCGATTCTTAACCTGGTTAACAACGTGATTGAAGCAGCACATGCGGAAGGCAAATGGGCCGGCATGTGTGGAGAAATGGCTGGAGATGAGATTGCCATCCCTCTTCTACTTGGACTTGGTTTGGATGAATTCAGCATGAGTGCGACATCCATCCTTCCTGCTCGTACGCAGATCAGAGATCTATCCAGAAAGGAATGGACTTCTTACAAAGAAGATATCCTTTCTATGGGTACAGCAGAAGAAGTTGTCGCTTTTGTCAAAGAAAAAACACAAACAAAGTAGTATTTGTTTGATGAGTGTGGGAAAATAGATGTATGCCGATCTACTTTCGGCTCAAGTTCTAGACGAGAAAGAGATGTGTTTCCATGACATTTACTGTGATCATGATCGTATGTATCGCGATTGTTTTGGGGATTGCCGCCATGTTTGGCATGGCTGTCTCTAAAGGCTACGATTACAAACACACCATTGACCCATTACCAGACGACAAACGACATAAAGATGAACACAAAAAAGCTGACGCTTAAAGATTGCGTCAGCTTTTTTTATTTCCATCGCATAAGTCAAGTTTCTGTTGGATAGGTGTACGAACCTTTGGCTTCGGGATCCGTTTTGGGTAACCCATCTGCAACACAGAAACCAACTTGAAACGCTGGCTATCGAGCCCTATAGCTTCAGAAAATTGGTCATCATGTAAATAGGGACTCGTCGTCCAAAGAACGCCAACTCCCTCTTCCCACGCTAGAAGCTGCACATTTTGTATATAAGCGCAAACAGCGGCATAATCTTCTTCATATTTACGAACATCCTCATCTCTTTCCATGTAAATCAAGGCATGGTGAGGAATATTCAATAAGAAATCACGGATTCCTTCTTCGAGTCGAGAGGTTTTGTTTACGTCATACCCATCAAAGAATCCTTGCCTTCGATAACTTTCCATTACTGCTTCAGCATACGCTTCTTTTCCTTGATCTTGATATAGACGGATCTGCCACGGTTCTTTCATCCGATGGTTAGGCGCCCATGAAGACTCAGCGAAGATACGTTCCAACACTTCACGATCCACTTTCTCCTCTTTATACTCATGAATCGAGCGGCGGCTTTGTATTGCTTCCAACAACTCCATCTCGTACACCTCACAACATGATCAACTTTGTCACAGGCTGTCCCATCCAATAGCCCCATTCACGCAAGAAAAATGGTACTTTCGTTTCCATGCTTTTATAGGCCGAATACTGAGTCGGGACACCTTCAACATTCATATCCAGATGCTTGGCCATAGCCACAGCTCTTTTTAAATGAAATTGGTCACTGACAATTAGAAAGGAACGAATGCCTTTTTCAAGACTGACTTCTTTCGCATTACTCAAATTATCCGCGGTGATGAGTGATCGATCCTCAAACAGAATATCTTCTTCTTTTACTCCATGTTCCATCGCATAGTCTTTTCCTACTTCTGCTTCAGAGGAAGCGGCCTGCTCACTTTTACCACCCGTAAGAATCAAATATTCGACATGTCCTTCTTTATATAATTCAATGCCCTGCTTCAACCGCCCCTCAAAGACAGGGCTTGGCTTTCCATTCCATTGCGCAGCACCGAGGACGATGGCTGCATCGGCTTCCGATACTTTTTCATCACCATAGGTCCACACGGAATACCCGGTGTATAATGCATAACCTATCATCAAGAATAAAATGATCTGAATGAATCTTTTCATATCTCTTGGTTCTCCTACTCCCTGAATATATGTTCCATCATATCATAGAAAAAAGCCTCTCTGAATCATCAGAGAGGCTCATTTTAAAACTTATTTATTCAAGTTGTAGAATGCTTTCTTACCTGCATATGTTGCAGTTCCAAGCAGCTGGTCTTCGATACGAAGAAGCTGGTTGTACTTCGCTACGCGGTCGGTACGGGATGGAGCACCTGTTTTGATTTGACCCGCATTCGTCGCAACAGCGATGTCTGCAATTGTCGCGTCTTCTGTTTCACCAGAACGGTGAGAGATGACAGCTGTGTAACCAGCACGCTTCGCCATTTCGATTGCTTCGAAGGTTTCAGTAAGTGTACCGATTTGGTTCACTTTGATTAGGATGGAGTTGCCAACGCCTTCTTCAATCGCACGGCTTAGTTTCTCAGTGTTTGTTACGAACAAATCGTCACCGACAAGCTGGACGCGGTCTCCGATACGGTCTGTAAGAAGTTTTGTACCTTCCCAGTCGTTTTCATCAAGACCATCTTCAATGGAAACGATTGGATACTTGTTCACAAGCTCTTCATACCAATCAACCATTTCTTCAGACGTACGTACCACACCTTCACCTTTCAGGTTGTACTTGCCATCTTCATAAATCTCAGACGATGCAACGTCCATCGCAAGCTGCACTTCTTCGCCTGGCTTGTAACCAGCCGCTTCGATCGCTTCGATGATTGTAGATAGAGCTTCTTCGTTTGAACCAAGGTCAGGAGCGAATCCGCCTTCGTCACCTACAGCTGTGTTGTAGCCTTTGCCGCCAAGTACCTTCTTAAGAGCGTGGAAAATCTCAGCACCCATACGAAGCGCTTCTTTGAATGTCGGCGCGCCAACAGGCATGATCATGAATTCCTGGATATCTACATTGTTATCCGCGTGCTCTCCACCGTTTACAATGTTCATCATTGGTGTTGGAAGTGTAGCTGCTGTGAAGCCTCCAAGATACTTGTAAAGTGGAAGACCTACAACGTCTGCAGCCGCATGTGCAACAGCCATGGATACGCCAAGAATAGCGTTCGCACCAAGGTTTCCTTTGTTTTCTGTACCGTCAAGCTCTCTCATCATTTGGTCAATGATTACTTGCTGCGTTACGTCCATACCTAGAAGGTTTGGAGCAATCTTTTCGTTTACGTTATCAACAGCGTTTTGTACGCCTTTGCCAAGGTAACGTTCTTTGTCACCATCACGAAGTTCTACAGCTTCGTATTCACCAGTGGAAGCACCACTTGGAACAAGTGCTGTACCGAAAGCTCCGGATTCTGTGTAAACTTCTACTTCAACAGTTGGGTTACCACGAGAGTCAAGGACTTCACGTGCATATACGTCAGTAATGTAAGGCATGAATATCTCTCCCTTATTTTTTAATTAGTGATTTTCCTGTCATTTCTTCAGGTTGTTCAACGTTCAAGAGCTCAAGCAATGTGGGTGAAAGATCACCAAGAATTCCTCCATCACGGAGTTCCGCCCCATCCTTCGTCACAATGACGGGCACAGGGTTTGTTGTATGAGCTGTCATAGCGTCTCCATCCAAGGTCGTCACCTCATCAGAGTTACCATGATCAGCCGTAATGATCGCGTGTCCACCTTTTTCGTGGATCTTATCTACGATCTTGCCTAAGCATTCGTCCACTGCTTCAATCGCTTTAATGGTCGGCTCAAGCATCCCTGAGTGTCCAACCATATCAGGATTGGCAAAGTTTAGAATGATGGCGTTGTGCTTTTCAGCATCCAGTGCCTCAAGAAGAGCATCTGTGACTTCATAAGCACTCATTTCTGGTTTCTGATCATACGTCGCTACTTTTGGAGAATCGATGAGGATGCGCTCTTCCCCTTCGAATTCTTTTTCGCGGCCGCCGCTCATGAAAAACGTCACGTGTGGATACTTTTCTGTTTCAGCGATACGCAACTGCTTCATGTCATTGTCAGCAAGGACTTCCCCGACTGTATTTTTCAAGTCATTCGGAGGGAAAGCAATCTTACTTCTGACCTGGTCGCTGTATTGCGTCATTCCAACAAAGTGAAGGTTTTTCGGTGCGTTTTCACCACGATCATAACCATCAAAATCGTCATTTGCAAATGTACGAGAAAGCTGAATGGCGCGGTCTGGTCGGAAATTGAAGAAAATGATACTGTCTTCATCTTCTACTTTTCCGATCGGGTTGTTGTCCTCATCTGTTAGAACAACAGGCTCCACAAACTCATCATACACTTCCTGCTCATAAGAATCGTCGATTGCTTTGATTGGATCCTTGTACGTCGGCCCCTCACCGTAGGCAATGGCATCATAAGCTTTCTTGACACGCTCCCAGCGATTGTCACGGTCCATCGCGTAGTAACGACCAGAAAGGGTAGCAATTTGACCAACGCCCACTTCTTCAATCGCTTCCTGTGTCTGTTTGATATAAGTCTTAGCCGATTTCTGACCTACATCACGGCCATCTAGGAATGCATGGATGAAAACTCTCTCGAGTCCTTCTTCTTTCGCCAGCTTCAAGGTAGCGATCATATGGTCGATATGACTATGGATACCACCATCAGATAACAGGCCGAAAATATGAAGAGCTTTATCTTTTGTTTTCGCTTCACGAACCGCGTTCAGCAGCACTTCATTCTCAAAGAAGTCCCCTTCACGAATGGAAAGGTTGATTCTTGTCAGACTTTGATAAACGACACGGCCTGCGCCGATGTTCAAGTGACCAACTTCAGAGTTGCCCATTTGACCTTCTGGCAGTCCGACAGCTTCCCCGCATGCCGTTAATTGAGAATGCGGAAATTGGTTCCAGTAACGATCAAAGTTTGGCGTGTTCGCTTGTTTGACAGCATTCCCTTTCTCTTCATCACGAAGAGCGTAGCCATCAAGGATGATTAAGGCAGCCAGGTTTTTATTACTCATTCTTACCTGCCTCCACTAGTTTTAGGAAGGAATCAGCTTCAAGGCTGGCCCCTCCTACTAGAGCACCATCAATGTCGGACTGAGATAGTAGTTCATCAACGTTTGCAGGCTTCACGCTGCCACCGTATTGAATGCGGACAGCTTCCGCTGCATCTGCACTGACATAATCACTGACGACTTTACGGATGTGTGTACATACTTCATTCGCTTGTTCAGACGTAGCTGTACGCCCTGTACCAATCGCCCAGATCGGCTCATAAGCAATGATTGTTTCTGCACATTGATCATTTGTAAGACCGTCCAATGCTTTTTTCACTTGTGTCTCAACAACGTCCATCGTTTCATTTGCTTCACGCTGTTCTAGAGATTCCCCTACACAAATAATTGGTGTTAAGCCATGGTTGAATGCAGCATGAACTTTTTTGTTTACCTCTTCATCCGTTTCCTTGAAGATTTCACGACGCTCGGAGTGACCAAGTACGACGTAAGAAACTCCAAGTTCTTTCAGCATGACCGGGCTTACTTCACCAGTGAACGCACCGCTTTCCTCAAAGTGCATGTTTTGAGCACCGATTTTAAGGCTTGTGCCTTCTGTTTCCTCTACAAGTTTTTGTAGAAAAGGAAATGGAGCACAAACAACCGATTCTACCTGCTCAGAGGAAGGTACTTCGTTTTTAGCTGTTTGAATAAAATCTTCCGCTTCACGGTGGTTTTTATTCATTTTCCAGTTACCAGCGATTACTTTTTTACGCATATGGTTTCACCTCTCCTTTTTATTTATCGTTCAACAAGGATACACCATGAAGATCTTTACCTTCCATGAATTCCAAGGAAGCACCGCCACCTGTGGAGACGTGGTCCATGTCATTTGCGTATCCGAATTTCTCAACGGCTGCTGCAGAGTCGCCTCCACCGATGACCGTGTAGCCATCTGTTTCGGAAAGAGCATTCGCTACAGCTTTTGTACCGTTAGCAAAAGATTCGATTTCAAAGACGCCCATAGGTCCGTTCCAGATAACCAATTTGGAATCTTTAATAACTTTCGCATATTTTTCTCTCGTTTTCGGACCGATATCAAGGGCTTCCCAATCGGATGGGATGCTGTCGATTCCGACTTCTTCCTTGTTCGCAGAATCAGAGAAATCATCAGCAACAACAACATCTTCCGGCATTAGGAAGTTGACGCCTTTCTCTTCTGCTTTCTTCATATATTCTTTAGCTAGATCGATTTTATCTTCTTCTAGAAGTGATTTACCGATTTCATGACCTAGTGCTTTTACGAATGTGTAAGCAAGACCTCCACCGATAATCAAGTTATCAACTTTATCGATTAAGTTGTCAATGACACCGATTTTATCTTTTACTTTCGCACCACCAATGATGGCTGTGAATGGACGCTCAGGGTTAGACAAAGCCTTACCTAGAACATTGATTTCTTTCTCCATCAGGAAACCAGCAACGGCTGGGATATGCTCCGCAACACCTGCTGTAGAAGCATGGGCACGGTGAGCAGCACCGAATGCATCATTTACATAGAGGTCAGCCATGTCTGCAAAAGCCTTGGCCAATTCCGCATCATTCTTCTCTTCACCAGGATGGAAGCGAACGTTTTCAATCAGAAGAACATCACCGTTTTCCATTTGAGAAATGGCTTTGTTCACTTCAGCCCCGTGAACTTCATCCGTTTTTGTAACGGTTTGTCCAAGAACATCGCTCAGACGATTGGCTACAGGATCAAGACGAAGGTCTTCGACAACTTCCCCTTTAGGGCGTCCAAGGTGACTGGCAAGAATGACTTTCGCACCGTTTCCAGTCAGGTGCTTGATTGTAGGGAGGGCAGCTTTGATTCGAGTGTCGTCTGTGACTTCTCCCTCACTCATCGGTACGTTGAAGTCCACACGGCAAAAGACCGTTTTTCCTTGCACTTCAACATCGCGGATTGTTTTCTTATTCATAGAATGACAACCTCCTTGGTTTGTGGTCAGGTTCATCGCCTGCCCTTATGTACGTTTCCACAGTTTCATTGTGCAGAAACGCCGATAAGCAGGATGCGAAAAAACATGGATAAAGGAGGAGGACCTGAGACCTCCTCCTTTCCAGCTTTTTCATAGTATTTTCTAAAAAGGCTCAGATATTACAAGCCTTGGTTTTTAAGGTATACAGCCAAGTCTACACAACGGTTAGAGTAACCAGTTTCGTTGTCATACCAAGAAACGATTTTAACCATGTTGTTTTCAAGGATTAGTGTAGAAAGACCATCAATGATAGAAGAGTGAGTGTTGCCATTGTAGTCCGTGGAAACAAGTGGCTCGTCACTGTAGCCAAGGATTCCTTTAAGGTTACCTTCAGCTTCTGCGCGAAGAGCTTCGTTCACTTCTTCAGCTGTTACATCTTTATCAAGTTCAGCAACCAAGTCTACGATGGAAACGTTGGATGTTGGTACACGCATCGCCATACCGCTAAGCTTGCCATCAAGGTGTGGAAGAACTTTTGCAACGGCTTGTGCAGCACCAGTTGTCGTTGGGATGATGTTCTCAGCAGCTGCACGAGCACGACGGTAATCTTTGTGTGGAAGATCAAGGATCTGTTGGTCGTTCGTGTAAGAGTGAACAGTTGTCATCATACCGCGCTTAAGTCCGAACTTCTCGTCAAGAACTTTTGCGTATGGAGCCAAGCAGTTCGTTGTGCAAGATGCGTTAGAGATGACGTGGTGAGAATCTTTGTCGTACTGATCTTCGTTTACACCCATAACGACTGTAAGGTCTTCTTGCTTCGCTGGAGCAGAGATAACGACTTTCTTAGCACCTGCATCCAAGTGTTTCTTCGCATCGTCACGCTGAGTGAAGCGACCTGTAGATTCGATCACGATATCTACACCAAGATCTCCCCAACCAAGTTGAGCTGGATCTTTTTCAGAAAGTACTTTGACTTCTTTTCCGCCGACAATCAGGTTGTCACCGTTTGTTGTCACTTCTTGCTCAAGCTTACCGTGTACAGTATCGTATTGAAGCAAGTGTGCAAGCATGTTTGCATCAGTCAAGTCGTTAACCGCTACTACCTCTACTTCATTGTTGTTCAAAGCAGCACGGAAAACATTACGTCCAATACGTCCAAATCCGTTAATACCAATTCTTACTGTCATGCAAAATTCCTCCTTAGGATGATTGAAATCATATTTATTTAAAGGGATAAATCCCTTATTAACTCTTGGGCTGCCCCTTCATCAGTGATCAGGACATTACTCTGGCCCGGTTGGAAATAAGATGAGATGGCTTGTGCTTTCGAACGTCCACCTGCAACAGCAATGACATGTTTCGCACGCTTCAGATCTTCTAATTGAAGACCGACCGTACGAACTTTGTGAACGATCTCACCCTCTACATTGAAATAGTAACCAAAAGCTTCGCCTACTGCGTTATGCTTTTTGATTAATTCCAACTGCTCAGGGGGAAGTCTTTCTCCGTTCTGCCATCGTAAGCGCATCGCCTACTCCGTGGATAACGATTTCAGCGTTACGGATGATATCCAGCACTTCTTTAATCGAAGGCTCTTCTTTTATCGTCTGATAGGATTCCTCACTGAGAGGATCGGGTACATATAAAAGACGATAGTCACCACGTGCTTTTTTCGCCATTTCCGCACAGATTGTGTTGGCCTGGTTTCAACTCTTTCACCTAAGCCTCCACGCGCAGGTACGTATAAGCACTGATCAGCTCCGGACAGCGGCGTCATTACTTGTGCGACGGATGCCATCGTTGTTCCGCCTGTAATGGCTATCGCCTGGTCAGGCGACATATGTTCTTTCAAATACTGGACACATGCTTTTCCCATCTCTTGTTTTACCCAATTAAGCTCATCACTATCACCATGAACAACAACGACATAGTCTAAATTTAATTTATCCTTTAATTGTTGTTCTAAAACCTTAATCCCAGAGACCTCTTTAATAAACTCAGCTAACTGCTCAAGAATGTTCTGCCCTTCATAACTTAAGTGCATGCCTCTTGAGGTAATCTCTACAGCCCCTTGTTTATTCAGAAAGTCCACTTCGCTTCGGACCGTACGTTCAGCCAGCTCAACACTTTCAGCTAACGCTCTTCGGCCTACAGGCTGCATGATCTGGATGTAATACAACAGCTGATAACGGCGCTGTATAACGTCCAGGACATCCGGGAATAATTTTTTTTGTAAGTCGATGAACGCTCTCATGGAAAAAGCCCCTTCTTTGAAATGGTACCAACCGGGATGTATTACGTCCCAGCTAGTCATATTATGTCCCGCTCGGAGCAAAAAAATATCTTATTTCAACTTTATATTAACAGTGGGGTAGTCCTCGTGCAAGTGAAAACCTAGACGTTTTTCATTGTAAACGCTTCATTAGTTTTATGTAATCAATTTCACGGTAATCCAACTCTTCCGCACCGATTTTTAACACCGGTACCTCAAGCATATACTTCTCTAATAGTTCTGGATCTTTTTCAATATCCACCATTACTACTTTGACGTCGAACAGTGATATTAGATCTTTGACTTCTTCACATAATCCACAGTTTTCTTTTACATATAATATGACTTCAGACATGCACAAGCCTCCCTGAATTTTTCATCTTCATCATACCAAAGGATACGCTCCAACATCCATCCTCCTCCAGAACTTCTTACACAAAAAAAGACACGCTTCAGGAAGCATGTCCTTTTTTATCATAAAAACCATTATCGATTTTCAACTTACGCTTATCCAAGAAATGAGCTAATTCTTCACCTACATAATTTTCAGGTGTTCGCTTCAATGACTTATAGTTGAAGGATAACTTTTGCTGTTCCTGCATATCGAACAAGTGAATCCGCCTGTCTTCAGAAACCTCTTCGGTCGACAACATTTTGTAACGGATTAGGTTTGTCATAAATACCCCTCTTCTAAATAAAGCGAAAAGTCTGACTTTATTTATTCAATCATAACACACAAATAAGGCAAAAAGAACCTACATGACGATAATAAAACCAAATAAACGTTCGTATAATTCCTGTGAGATTTCTGTTCAATTAATATTTAAATAACACTATTGTAACTACTAAAATTCAAAGAGATTTTTATATATTAATATAATGATATTTTTGTAAAAAAAGGACCTTCCTTACTTTCAAGGAAGGTCCTTTTATTTAGCGCGCCCGAGAGGATTCGAACCCCCGACTGACGTAGAACCGGAATCTACCGCTCTATCCAACTGAGCTACGGGCGCAAAAGCGACATGCATTTAATATTATAAGTAGAATCACCAAAAAACGCAACCCATTTTTATGATCTTCCAGAAAAGCTCCCTTGTGAAGAATCTGTTTCGAAGCTTTTATAAGAGCTTAGGGCTACGGGTAAAGATTCGCTTCCCACCCACCACTGACGCTCAATTCAGTAACGAACCCTCAAAACATCTCAATATAATGTCCATCTTGCCATGTAGCTTTATTATAGGTTTGGACGTTTATATAGGTAAAATTAGGGTATGATGGTAGAAGGAATTGGAACACATCACATAGAACGAATAAGAATAACCGTTTTTCATACTTAAAAGGCATAACAAACCTTGCTGAAATAAAGGATAAAAGGTCGATTGTTTTTGTTTGACCTTTATTGACCTTATAGGTATGATGAATGTATTCCATCATTATTAATTTGATGTTAAGGAGGAATTACAAATGAATTTAGTCCCTACAGTTATTGAACAAACAAACCGCGGAGAACGTGCTTATGATATTTACTCCCGCTTACTTAAAGACCGTATCATCATGCTGGGAAGCCCGATCGATGATAACATCTCAAACTCTGTTGTAGCGCAGTTGCTTTTCCTTGCTGCTGACGACCCAGATAAAGACATTTCCCTATACATCAACTCCCCTGGTGGATCGATCACGGCAGGTATGGCGATTTATGATACGATGCAGTTCATCAAACCGAACGTATCCACAATCTGCACAGGTATGGCTGCATCTATGGGTGCATTCCTGCTGAACGCCGGTGAACCAGGTAAACGTTATGCACTACCAAACAGTGAAGTTATGATTCACCAACCACTTGGAGGCACCCAAGGTCAGGCTTCAGATATCGAAATTCACGCGAAGCGTATCATTAAGATGCGTGAGAAGCTGAACCAGATCCTTGCTGAGCGTACTGGACAACCAATGGAAGTCATCGAACGCGACACGGACCGAGATAACTTCATGTCTGCCCACGAAGCTGTTGACTACGGCTTGATTGATAAAGTAATGGAGAAAAACGAACAATAAAAACACGAAATCCGCTGTGTAATCACAGCGGATTTTTTTGTGCTTTATGAAAACGTTCCCTCATTGGAGAACGTTCATTTTTTCACATAAACACCTATTACTCATTCTTCACAAAATCGGTAAGTACCTGAACCGCTTCTTCCTCATCAGAACCATCTGCAATCAATTTGATTTCTTCATCGGTTCCGACAGCAAGGCTCATTAACCCCATAATACTTTTGGCATTCACACGCTTCTCACCTTTTTCAATAAAAACATCTGCGGTGAACTTGTTCGCTTCTTGTACGAATTGTGCTGCTGGTCTTGCCTGTAAACCTGTTTCGAGCTCAATCGTTATCGTCCTTTCAATCACCTGTCATTCTCCTCTCATTCTATATTTCAACTTCTTTGTAAGCGGATTCAATACTTAGAAAAAAGAACGCTCTCTTGTAGAAAGCGTTTATAATTGTATTTCATTATAGCATGAATTTGTTAAGGAAACATTAGTTTCTTGTGTTTTCTGTGACTTCACCTTTTCTAACTTTTTCGGCGAACTCATCGATTTTACGCAGGCGGTGATTGATCCCTGATTTACTGATCGATCCACCAGAAACATACTCACCAAGCTCTTTCAAAGAAACTTCCTGGTGCTGCAGCCTTAAAGATGCAATCTCTTGCAATTTATCTGGCAGGGCCTCTAAACCTACTGTCCGTTTAATGAATTTTATGTTCTCCACTTGACGGAAAGCGGCACCGATCGTCTTATTTAAATTCGCAGTCTCACAATTGACGAGACGATTGACGGAGTTCCTCATATCGCGAACGATCCTCACATCTTCAAACTTGAAAAGCGCTTGGTGTGCTCCTATATTACTAATGAGCTCCGTGATTTTATCCGCTTCTTTCAAGTAGGTAATGTAACCTTTTTTACGGCTGAGTGTCCTTGCGTGCAACCCGAAACTATTCATAAGCTTACACAACGCCTCGTTGTGTTCCTCATCAGAAGAATGAATTTCTAGATGATAGGAAGAAGTTTCCGGGTTATTGACTGAACCACCCGCAAGAAATGCTCCTCGTAAATAAGCTCTTTTACAACACGTATCGTTCAAATACTTTTGAGGGATGTCTGGATTAATGGATAGAGGACCTTTCAGAATTTCCAAATCTTCAAGAACAACATTCGCTTTCTCTGTCATCCTTACAATATAGACATTGTTTTTTTTCAACCTCATCTTTTTCCGAACAAGAAGTTCTACCGGGTAGGGATAAAGCTTTTTTATTAACGTGTAGATTCTTCTGGCAATCGCTGCATTCTCTGTTTGTACATCCAGAATATATTCACGGTTGGAAAGGGAAAAGGTGCCGTTCATGCGCACAAGGGCAGCTAGCTCCGATTCCATACAGCAAGTATCTGCTTCTACATTGGTTAATTCTTTTTTGATCTCTGATGCAAATGACATGATGTACACCCCCTTCTACCTACCACGCAACACCTAAAGCATGGAGTGCAGTAACTTTGCTAATTTATCTGTGTCATGACGTAACATAGGCTTGCTATGGTCGATGATATCTTCTTCTATGACTTTCAATCCCATGGATTTTATTCTTTCAATATCGTAAACGACGGGCTCTGCATTTTCTTCAGCATATGCAGCTCTTACCCCTTGATCAATCGGTTGATTATGCACAATCACTGACTGTAACACATCTTCACCGATATGATCAAATAATGCCTGGATATGATCAGCTGCCGTGTAACCAGAAGTTTCCCCCTCCTGCGTCATCACGTTGCATATATAAGTGACCATCGCTTTCGTTTCTTTCAATGCCTGACCGATTTCCGGAATGATGATGTTCGGTAATATACTAGTGTAAAGACTTCCTGGAGAGATGACAATCAAATCTGCTGATTTGATCGCCTCTACGGCTTCCGGCAAAGGCTGGACCGGCGTAGGGCTTACGTACACCCTTTTTATTTTCTTATTCTGCTTAGGAATACTAGACTCACCGGTCACAACCGTCCCATCCTCCATTTCCGCATGGAGGTTCATTGAATGATTGGCAATCGGATAAATATGACCACGCACGTTCAAGACTCTGGAGATTTCTTTGATTCCTTGATAGAAATCCCCCGTCATGGATGCCATCGCAGCTAGCAAGAGATTTCCCATGGAATGGCCGGACAGGCCGTTACCCGCTGCAAACCGGTGTTGAAAAAGCTCAAGGAGCATAGGTTCAGCATCAGATAGGGCAGCGACAACATTCCTGATATCCCCTGGAGCGGGAATGGCCATCTCATTACGTAAGCGGCCGGAACTCCCACCGTCATCAGCAACCGTGACAATGGCTGACAGGTCAATCGGTAAATTTTTTAACCCGCGCAAAAGCACAGGCATCCCGGTCCCGCCACCTACGACGACGACACGCGGCTTGGTCTTATGATCCATCCGTTACAAACCCTTTCTTTTATCAATGTCTCTGTGAGTGACATGGGTCACGAAGTCGGTAGAGAAATATTCCGATAAATGCTCAGCAAGCGCTACAGAGCGATGCTGACCGCCTGTACAGCCGACAGCAACGACAAGCTGACTTTTTCCTTCACGTTTGTATTGAGGCAGCATGAATTGCAGCAAGTCTTTCAGCTTTTCAAGGAACTTCTGTGTATCTGTCCATTTAAAAACATAGGAGGATACTTCTGTGTTCAACCCTGTCAACGGGCGCATATGTTCAACATAATGCGGGTTCGGCAGGAAACGTACATCAAACATTAAGTCTGCATCAATGGGTACGCCGTATTTAAAACCGAAGGATACCATCTGAATGGAGAACACCTGTTGTTCCTTCTGACGGTACTTCTCAATAATCCGCTCCCTCAGTTCTTTCGGCTTCAATGATGTTGTATCAATGATCGTTTGCGAACGGCCTCTCAGCTCATCCAGCATTTTTCTCTCTCTGCGGATACCTTCAAGTGGCAGCCCTTCTTTAGCAAGGGGATGGGACCTACGTGTTTCTTTATAACGGGAAACAAGCGCTTGATCTTCTGAATCAAGGAAAAGAATATGTTCTTGCAGCCATTCCTCTTTACCAAGACGGTCAAGAGAATCAAAGAGTGCATCGAAGAATTCCCGTCCACGTAAATCCATCACTAGAGCCACATTTTGAATGTCGTTGCTGGAATCTTTCATCAGTTCAAGAAACTTTGGAAGCAGGGCCGGCGGTAAGTTATCGACACAAAAAAAACCGAGATCTTCAAAGCTTTGAACAGCTACGGTTTTCCCTGCCCCTGACATTCCTGTGATGATTACTAACTGAGTTTCGTTGGCATTTACTGGCATCTTACATCGCTCCCCATTAGTCAGGTCGTGACGGATCCAAATCTTCATCGATCAAGCGGAAGTCCGTCGTATATACAAATGTTCCATATACTTGCTCTTCACTACTTAAGATGTGCTTGAAAATCCTCCGATCTCCCTCTGCCATCGGCTTTTGAAGAACTTCTTCAACCGGAACCCATTCCAGTTCACCTTCTTCACTTTCATCAAGCAAATCCCCCCGAATAGCTCGTACTGTAAAAAGTAAACATCATCCATTCTTGAGCGGTTTTCTCTTCTTCCCGCATGACGAATGTAAATGACCCACGAAGCTCTGGATTTTCAATGGAAAGTCCCGTTTCTTCTTTAAACTCACGGACAACGGAATCTTTAATATTCTCTCCAGCTTCCATCTTGCCACCAGGAGCTACATACCAGCCTCTTCGTGGTTTTTTTAACATCAATACGGAATCATCAACTTTCAAAATACAATTCGCTACACGCTGCATCGTTATGGTCACCTCATTTTCTTTCTAGAGGGCATCTCCACCCATTATACAATGAATTCACAGGTTGCTACAATATTATGTTCCACAGACTGGATTGAAAACTATTTCCTTAAACTTATTTGTAATCTAAACAGGTTCGTTGAGATGACCCAGTTTCAAGATTTTGTGTGAGCGGACGATGGCTGGAAAAACGAGTCATTCCCCGCCGACACGCTCCTCTCCCTATACATCTCGAAATCAACTCACTTCTTACAATCCTGCCTATTCAAACATCCCGGTTTAACAGACTAAAACAAAAAAAAGACACAGATGACGAGCACCTGTGCCTCATAGAGATTAATCTATTAAAAGGGGGTCAATTAATCATTTCCATCGTAACAGGAAAATATTTCATGGGTGTTACACCGGAGTTAAAATGCTGTTTCTTTTTTTAATTGACGACCTTCAATTCCTCTAAAAGATTTTCAATATAGTGCTGGGCAGATTGTGCGGCGATACTTCCATCGCCAGTTGCTGTCACAATTTGACGCAATTCTTTTTCACGGATGTCCCCGGCAGCGAATACGCCCGGTACTCTCGTTTCCATGTTTTCATCTGTTTCGATATACCCTTGTTCATTCGTGATGCCTAGGCTTTCGAACGGTGTGGACAATGGAATCATTCCGATATAAATGAACGTACCATTGGTATCAAAGTCGTATACTTCATCGGTTTTTTTATTGTGAAGCGTAACACTTCCTACTTTTCCATCTTTCTCGTTGATGGATTTGACGACAGTATCCCAGATGAAGTCGATTTTATCGTTATCAAAAGCGCGATCCTGAAGAATCTTTTGTGCGCGTAATTCATCACGACGGTGAACAATCGTTACTTTGCTTGCAAAGCGTGTTAGGTAGACACCTTCTTCGACTGCAGAATCTCCACCGCCTACAACGACGAGTTCTTTATCTCGGAAGAATGCTCCATCACAAACGGCGCAGTAAGAAACACCGCGGCCGCCAAGTTCTTTTTCACCCTGCACACCAAGTTCTTTATATTGAGCACCTGTCGTTATGATGACGGCGCGTGCTTTGTATTCTTTGTTACCGGCTTTGACCGTCTTGTATTCCTTGCCTTCTACGACTTCTTTAATGTCACCATAGGCATATTCTGCACCGAATTTTTTCGCGTGATCGAACATTTTATTGGAAAGGTCTGGTCCAAGAATGCTTTCAAAGCCCGGATAGTTTTCAACATCTTCCGTGTTCGCCATTTGACCACCTGGAATGCCACGCTCAATCATCAGCGTATCCAAGTTAGCTCGGGAGGTGTAAACTGCTGCTGTCATGCCAGCAGGACCTGCCCCGGCAATAATGACATCATAAATGCGATCTTCACTCATCAATCTTCACTCCTTATGAATCCGAATAATCTCAGTTGCAATTCCTGTACATATCATAGTAAATCATACGAAAACCGTCCATTAATGTGCTTACAGAAGAGAGAAATGCATCTTTACCTATTCCTGCTCCCAGGGGCCGCCTTCGTTCCCCATCTTAGGGAACTGCTTGCATCCTTCTTCCCATAGCTGCAACGCTTTAGAGGGATTGCCCGTATGATAAACGGAGATGCTGTACCACTTGTAGTAAATTCTCCGGCGAGTGACCTGCTTATCACGAAGCGACCTGAACCGTTCAACCGCTTCCTGGTAATGGCCAGCCCTAGCAAGAGTTTCAGCTACGGCTAGTTTTTGCTGTTCATGCATAGGAAATACATTGCGGAGCCGTTCAATGTGAAAAGCCGCTTCTTCCTTCATGCCCTGCTTCAAATAAAAAGTAGCCAAATTCACATCACAGTGAATGTTCGTCGGTTCATCGTCCAGGGTCTCTTTTTCAAGCTGAATCGCGTCGTCACGGTCCCCGTTCATGAACAACGCGTACGCGTATCGATGTTTGGCGATTTTGAATTCTGGGAATAGCTCCATCATTTCATCGAGAACACTTAAGGCTTCCTCCCACTCCTCGTGCTCCAAATGATAAAAGGCTGTTTCCTGGTAGATGATGAGCTCATCTTCATCCTCAAATGCCCAATCATCGTCTTCATCTTCTTCCTCTAATGAATCCAGCATATCTCTCAATTGCTTCGCTGCTTCTTCAAATTCGCCGTCTCCCGGTTGTTCTAAATAGGTGTCGACATATTTTTTGGCATCATTAAGAAGACCGAGGTGTGCGTAATTATTCGCCATCAGATAGTAACAATCGACGTATTCTTTGCCGTGTTCAGCTAATACCTCGGTCAGTACCTGATTTGCGGCATGATAAGAGCCAACTTCCGTATAAACGACAGAAAGTTGGCATGGATATAATGGTTCCTCGGGAGAAGCTTCAATCGCCTTTTTCAGCCACTTGACAGCAGCACTGAAACGACGCTTTTGAAAAGCCTGAATCCCATGGGAAAAATAAAATGACCCAGTAGGTACAAATGGGATAATGTTCGTATCCTGTTGTGCTGTAGTTCCTTTAAGTGTTGTCGTCATGACTGTCCCCCTATTTCCGTTTCAAATCTCACTAATTATGCAGTATAACATAAATGCTCACAGAGAAATAGGAGAAAAATGTAATCCATTCAGGAATGACGTTTTTCCAAAACATCCAAGACATCATCCAGTGGAACTTGACGATCAGTCAGGATTAATAAGAGATGGAATAAAAGATCCGCGGATTCCAAAGCAATTTCTTCTGGATCATCATTTTTTGCAGCAATGATGACTTCACCAGCTTCTTCACCGATCTTCTTCGCAATCCGGTCGACCCCTTCCCGGAACAGTGTGGATGTGTAAGATCCTTCAGGAAGGGTTGCTTTTCGATCAGCCAGTACGGTTTGAAGCTCATCCAGAATTTGATAGCGATTTTCTTTGGGCTTAGTTTCTGAATCTGTCAGTTCTTCAGAAAAACAACTATACTCCCCTTTATGGCACGCTGGGCCAGAGGGTACCACTTGAACAAGCAAGGCATCCTGGTCACAATCGTAATGGATGCTTCTTACTTCCTGCGTGTTCCCGGAAGTCTCCCCTTTGTGCCACAACTCTTGACGGGATCGGCTGTAGAATACGGTTTCACCGATCTCCAACGTTTTTTTCAAAGATTCTTCGTTCATATAGGCTAAAGTCAGGACAGCTTTTGACTTGGCATCCTGGACGATCGCTGGAACGAGACCTTGTTCATCGAATTGAATGTCATCTAAATTCATCGGACAGGCACTCCTTTTTCCTTTAAATAAGCTTTCACGTTTTGCACAGACGTTTCTTTATAGTGAAAAATGGAAGCGGCAAGCGCGGCATCTGCTTCAACTTCAGTAAATACGTCATAAAAATGTTCACTGGCCCCCGCCCCGCCGGAAGCAATGACAGGAACACTCACCACTTGCTGCACGGCTTTCAATAAAGGCAGGTCAAAACCGGATTTTTCTCCATCTTTATTCATGGACGTAAGCAGAATTTCTCCCGCTCCAAGCTTGACCGCTTCTTCCGCCCAGTCAGTCACGAGCCAATCGGTCGGTGTCCGTCCCCCATGTGTATAAACACGCCAGTTCGCTGCCTCTTCATCGTACTTCGCATCAATCGCAACGACGATGCACTGACTTCCAAAATAATCCGCACCTTCTGTGATCAAAGCCGGTCTTTTCACAGCGGAGGAATTCAGAGATACTTTATCTGCTCCATTCCGCAGCGTTTCCTTAATGTCTTCAAGTGTCCTGATCCCACCGCCGACTGTAAAAGGAATGGCAAGTTCAGAGGCTACGGATCGGACAACATCAATCATCGTTTTCTTTCCTTCGTGACTGGCGGAGATATCGAGGAACACAAGCTCATCCGCCCCTTGTTCGTCGTACACTTTCGCAAGTTCAACAGGGTCGCCGGCATCGCGGATATCAACGAACTGGATACCTTTAACGACACGGCCTTCTTTCACATCCAGACAGGGAATGATTCGTTTGGAAAGCATTCAGTCCACCTCCACAGCAAGTGCTTCTTGTAAAGAGAATTGGTTCGTGTACAATGCTTTCCCGACAATCGAACCAACGACATTCCGATCCTTATATTCTTTCAGCTTGACAAGATCATCCAAGCCTTTAATGCCTCCAGATGCAATCACGTCCACTCCCGTTTCTTCTGCCAAGCGAACGATTTCCTTCGTATTCGGACCTGAAAGCATGCCGTCTTTCGCGATATCCGTATAAATGAACGTTTTCGCTCCCGCGGATGCCAGGTCTTTTCCTAAATCCACAGCCTTCACTTCGGATTGTTCCAGCCATCCGGCTGTGGAAACAAAACCGTCACGAGCGTCCAGACCGATGGCAATCCGTTCTCCATAATTTGAAAGAAGCTGTTTGGTTGCCTCCACATCGCGGACAGCGAGAGAACCGATAATGACACGATCGACACCCGCGTCCAAGTAAAAACGGACATCTTCTTCCGATCGGATCCCGCCGCCAATCTGCACGCGGCAGTTCAATTCCTTTGCCACTCGCAACACATGCTCCGCATTTTGCTTGGAACCTTGCTTCGCTCCATCAAGGTCGACCATATGAATCCATGATGCCCCTGCTTCAGCAAATTCCTTTGCCACCTCAAAAGGATTCTCCCCATAGACGGTTTCTTTTTCAAAATCACCTTGTTCAAGACGCACACATTTTCCGTCACGCATATCAATCGCTGGATAGATCGTAAAGCTCATCGTTATAACTCCTCACTGTTTGCACATTACTTTACAAAAATTCTCTAATAACTGCATGCCGGCTGTCCCACTTTTTTCCGGGTGGAACTGGCTGGCTACAAGGTTTCCTTTTCCAATGATTGCGGGAACTTCCATATGATAGTCAGAAGTCGCATAAAGGATTGAGGGATCATTCGTCTTCACAACAAAAGAGTGGACGAAATAGACCTGGTCTTCGTTTACGTCTGTCATCAGAGGTTTATCCGGCTGATGGATCTCAAGCTGGTTCCATCCCATATGCGGAACTTTGTACGAACGTCCTTGTTCATCAATCCCCGGAAAGCGAGAAATGGTACCAGGGAACAACCCTAACCCTTCAGTCAGTCCGCCTTCTTCACTGCTCTCGAATAACAGCTGCATCCCTAGACATATGCCGTAGACCGGTGTACCTTCAGCCACTTTATCTTTTATAAAATCTATGAATCCATGTTCTTGAAGGGCTTTCATCGCATCCGGAAACGCGCCCACCCCTGGAAGGATGTATCCATCACAGCCTCCCAATGCCTGCGGCCGGTCCCCGATTTTATAGTTCACTCCAAGTCGTTCAAGTGCTTTTGAAACACTGAATAAATTGCCCATTCCATAATCGATGATGCCTATCATTATAAACTTCCTTTCGTACTCGGAACTCCTTTGACACGTGGATCGATTTGAGTCGCTTCATCCAAAGCACGTGCGAAGGCTTTGAACATCGCCTCAATAATATGATGGGTGTTATGCCCATGGTGTAAGACGATATGTAGGTTCATCCGAGCTTCTACAGCAAGCTTCCAGAAAAATTCGTGGACATTTTCGGTGTCAAAGGTACCCACACGATCTTTAGGAAGCTCTGCACGCCATTCCAGGTGCGGACGATCACTCAAATCAACCGCTACCGTGACAAGCGTCTCATCCATCGGCAGAGTCATAGAGCCATAACGCTTCATGCCGTATTTATCTCCGACCGCTTCTCGTAACGCCTGACCAAGACATATCCCGATATCTTCCGTTAAATGGTGATCATCCACTTCTACATCGCCTCGTCCGACAACGTCTAAATCAAAGAGACCGTGTTTTGTGAACAATTCCAACATGTGAGAAAGAAAAGGAACCTGGACATCCAAGTCCGCTTTTCCACCTCCATCAATCCCAAGTTCAAGCTGTATATCTGTTTCTCTTGTTTTGCGTTCAATTCTTGCGGTTCTCGTTTCTGTCATTTCCATCGCTCCTTACGTGTCTCTACTGCGCGCGCATGGGCTTCCAACCCTTCCAACCGGGCGAACCGGGCAATTTTGTCGACATTCGTTTCTAGGGCTTGTCTACTGTATGAAATAACGCTCGATTTTTTCACAAAGTCATCGACGTTAAGAGGACTGGAGAAACGCGCCGTCCCATTCGTTGGCAGCACATGGTTTGGTCCTGCAAAGTAGTCCCCGACAGGCTCACTGCTGTAGGGCCCTAGGAAAATCGCGCCCGCATGCTTGATCTTTCCCAGCTCCTGAAAAGGGTCTTCCGTCACAATTTCGAGGTGTTCGGGTGCTATTTCATTGATGGTGTCGACCGCTTCTGCCCATGTCTCGCAAAGGACGATCATTCCATAGTCTTCCACGCTCTTCCTTGCGATATCAGCACGAGGCAAAGAATCAAGCTGTACCTGCACTTCTTTCTTCACAGCCTTCGCAAGCGTCTCACTCGTTGTCACAAGTACACTTGAGGAACGGGCATCGTGTTCCGCTTGAGAAAGGAGGTCGGCAGCGATTTCTTCCGCACGCGCGGTTTCATCAGCAAGAACGGCAATCTCACTTGGGCCGGCAATCATATCGATATCGACATCTCCGAAAACTTCACGCTTTGCAAGAGCGACAAAGACGTTTCCAGGCCCTGTAATTTTATCAACAGATGGAATCGTTTCTGTGCCATAAGCTAGAGCAGCGATTGCCTGTGCCCCTCCTACTTTGAACACATCTTCCACGCCAAGAATCTGCGCTGCAAGCAGGACACCATCTGGTACTTTCCCATTCTGTCCGGGAGGGGTCACCATCACGATCCGCTCCACGCCTGCTACTTGTGCGGGAATCACATTCATAAAAACAGAGGAAGGATAGGCAGCAGTTCCGCCCGGCACGTACACCCCTGCGGCATCAATCGGTGTGATTTTTTGTCCCAAGAGAGTGCCGTCTTCTGAACTATCAAACCAAGATGAGCTTTTTTGCTTTTCGTGGAAAGCACGGATGTTGTCCGCAGCCTCCTGTAAGATTTGGACGAACTCTCCATCTAGAGAGGCATACGCTTGTTCGAACTCTTCTTTTGACACTTTGGATGATTCCATAGTGGCTTTGTCAAAACGCTCGGTGTATTCTTTGACTGCCTCATCGCCTCGGGTCTTCACCTGCGAAATAATCTCCTGAACAGATTTCCGCTGTTCCTCTGTTCCTTGGTCGACGGAACGCTTCAATGACTTTAAGTCGGACTTATTCATGAACTTCATCAGCGCTCCCCTTCCATCACTTCGCTTAGTTTGCTTACCATTTCCTCAATCTCCGTACTCTTCAAACGATAACTGACCGGGTTCACGATCAAACGCGAAGTAATTTCTGTAATCTTCTCATACTCGACCAGTCCGTTCTCCTTTAACGTACGGCCTGTCGACACGATATCGACGATTCGATCTGCCAACCCAATCAACGGCGCAAGCTCAATCGATCCATTCAATGGAATGATTTCAATCTGTTCACCCTGCTCCCGGAAATAGTCAGAGGCGACTTTCGGATATTTCGTAGCGATCTTAGGCGCAATCCGGCTCAGCGGTTGATCAGGTAATCCAGCAACGGCCACATAACAAGGGCTTATTTTTAAATCAAGCACTTCGTACACATCACGATCTTGTTCAAGCAGGACGTCTTTGCCGGCAATCCCAATATCCGCCGCTCCATATTCTACATAAGTGACAACATCCATCGGTTTAGCCATCATGACGCGGATGTTCTGTTCAGGGAACTCCAAGATTAACTTTCTTGACTCATCCATGTCCGCTTCAAGCTCATACCCCGCTCTTTTCATCAGTTCCGCCGCTTCTTCGTAAATACGGCCCTTCGGCATGGCAATGGTCAACGGCTTACTCATCACGCTCACCTCCGCCTTTTGTCAAATCAATCGTTTCTGATAATTCTGCTTTGAATGCCTGCAAGTCCGGGATTTGGTCCACGTGTTGTAAAAGAACCGCCTGCCCATCCTCACGGTAGCGTTTCGCTTCTTTCAATCCCTTTCCGTAACTATCATCGTCGACGATCACACCGATGCGCCCATCATCCGATTCCTGTTCATTCAATGCTTCTACCAGACGTTCAAGGTGGACAGCAAAACCAGTGGCTGATGCACTGAGTTGGAAAGAAGGCAGCAACGTATCATAGCGCCCTCCGTTACAAAGCAGTGCCCCAAGATTCGGAGCATAACCTTCGAACAAAATCCCGGTATAATAGTCCATGTGGCTGATCAAGTTCAAATCAAAGTGAATATACTTTTCGACCTCATACTGTTGCAGCAGACGATACAATTGCTTCAATTCATTCACAGCCTGCATGCATGCTTGATTCCGCGCAAGCGAACGGCTGCTTTCGAAGATTTCTTCGCCGCCTTTCAGTGCGAGCAGCTGAAGGAGAGCATCTTTCTTATCCTTTGGAACAGAGAGCTCTTTCACTGCTTCCCTGTAACCAACGTAATTTTTGCGATATAAGTAATTTAGAAGGTATTCAATCGTATCCTCATCGTCACCGAGCAAATCTGTGAAAAAAGCTTTTACATAGCCAATATGACCAACCGTAATGACAAAATCATCGAGTCCGGTCTGTTTCAAAGATTCGACGAGCAGAGCGATGACTTCCGCATCTCCATAAGAGGAATGGTCACCAATCAATTCCGTTCCGACCTGTTCAAACTGAGCCGGCTTCCCTCCTTCGGTCTGTTGGGCACGGAATACTGGACCTTCATAAGCGAGTCGAAGCGGGAACTCAGCGTCTTTCAACTGAGAAGCAGCCACCCTGGCGATCGGTGCGGTCATGTCCGGTCTTAATACAAGTGTGTGCCCTTGCTGGTCCAAAAGCTTGAACAATTGCTGATCAAGGGTCGCACTTACTTTTCCTACCGTTTCGTGATATTCCATGATCGGCGTATCCATGAACGAATATCCGAACGAAAGAATCGCATTCGATAATTGCTGCCGTGCTTTTGATTTTTGATTATAAAAAAAGGGAAGCGTGTCCCGCATTCCCAGTGGTTTTTCAAACATCAGGCGTTTAACCAATGGAATTCATCCTTTCCTCAAATCCTTTAGCTTGCTAATATGCTAACATGATAAAGATAGAGCGTCAATGAAGAAACTCATTAGCATTGTTCCCCTTCTTATCATAGCAGAAACCGTTTCATAAATACGGACTCGGAGGTGAAGATGTGTTTTTTAGACGGGGGACATTGAAGGAGTTTTAGAAAGTGTTAAACTGCCGGTCGAGGACACTAACCTTTACAGCTACCATAAAAAAACAGACGCACAAATGTGCGCCCGTTTAGTCAGGTTAACGCTTTATTCAAGTGAAGGATTTCATCAGCGTAACGAAGAGCCAGTGGTTCTGCACTCGGTGCCTCTGTTTGCATCTGTTGATAGATGAACAGTTTGCCAACCTTTTCAAACCTTGCCCCTTTTTCCATCATCTCAAGAGCAATGACGGCTTCATAAAGCACGGCCATTTTTTCAGCCATAGATTTGCTGTAATAGGTTTGTACATCAGCCGGCTGTTTTAATACTTCGTCTACATACGGAACGAAATTCTGGATCGCCTCTTTCACGAGTATGAACTCTTTCCCTTTATTCTTAGCTTTGTCCAAACGCTCTAGAATATGTTGGACAAACAACTCATGGCCTTGATATTTATTGAAAAGTTTCAAGACTTCAAGGCCGAGAATGTTTGCTGTCCCTTCCCATACCGTCAACACTTGAGCATCACGCAAGAGACGTGGGGTAATGAAGTCTTCGATGTAACCATTTCCCCCATGCATTTCAATCGCTTCATGTGTGAAATCGACGGCCTGTTCGGCTGTTTCCTTTTTCATAATCGCAATCCGGAGGCGGTTCAGGATATGTTCTTCTATCCTCGTTTCTTCTGGCTTACGAGCGACTTTTTCAAACGCTTGGATCAAGTCAAAAACTGCTCTCGTTTCCACTTCCTGCTTCACTGTCATGGAAACGAGCGTATCTTTCACCATCGGATATTCGATCAACGAGTGGCCGAACGCATTTCTTTTTTTAGCATAATCCTGGGCTTCTGTTAAAGAACGACGCATAATTCCAATAGAAGCGACCGCATTACAAACACGGGAAAGGTTCAAGGCTTCCATCATATAATAGAATCCCCGTTCCGCTTCTCCAACCATATATGCTTTTGCTCCGGTAAATTCGACCTCAGCGGATGGAACAGCACGAACGCCCAGTTTATCTTTCAGTCGGCGGATTTGAATACCATTCAAGGATCCTTCCTCGTTTCTCCAGGGAATGAGAAACAAGCTGAGACCTCTCGTCCCTGATGGTGCGCCTTCTGTACGGGCCAGAACCATCGCCACGCCACAAGCGCCGGCATTACTGGCAAAATACTTTTCACCATGAATTCTGTAATGCTCGCCTTCTTTAATGGCTTTCACTTCATTGGCGCCCACATCTGAACCGCCTTGGCGCTCCGTTAGAAAAGTCGCGCCTTCATACAGTTCCACATCTCCCGTCGACAACACATGTGGCAAATATTTTTCTTTCAATGGTTCATCTGCATAATGGTCGATCAAATAGGCAGTGGCCATCGTTAACGTCACCGGGCAGTAAAAACCAGGCTCTGCCTGGGAGAGCAGATAACCTTGAGCGAACGAATACAAGTAGTCGCCTTTTTGTCCAAGCTCAGGGATGTCTTTATGAAGATAACCGACGATTCCTTCGCCATACGTTTCTTCTATTGTTTTTTTGTACCCTTCGTTTAACCATACCTCTGATATGTCGTTGCCCATCTTGTCGTATTTGATCAACTTTGGTTGACCCTCACGATCGGTGTGAGCCGCCCGTTCATCGATCTCCTTAGCACACTTCTCACCGAAGAATAGGAGCCGATCATTTGCCCATTGGGAAAAAGAATCGTCCCACGCTTCCTTCAGAAGATCCTGGAGATTCTCATCTCTTTCGTAAAAGTTCATTTTACTCCCCCCTAAACTTGACGCGCCTGTTCACGCAAACGATGCTTCAGCAATTTCCCCGTCGCGTTCCTTGGGAGCTCTTCCATTTCCTCATAGAGCTTCGGGATCTTATAATCCGCCAGGTGCTCCTGCAAAAAGCGGCGGCATTCGTTTTCCACCTCTTTCATTTGCCCGGTTTGAACGATATGTGCTTTGACGGTTTCGCCCCAATCCGGATGCGGAACGCCTACGACAGCCACATCTTCAATATGTGGGTGCTGGAGCAAAAGTTCTTCTACTTCACGAGGATAAATGTTGACACCACCTGATATGATCATATCCTTTTTCCGGTCTATGACCCACAAGTAGCCGTCTTCATCCTTCTCACCCATATCTCCAGTAAGCAGCCATCCATCACGGAAGGTGGCTGCGGTTTTTTCTTCATCTTTATAGTAACCTTTCATAATCCCTTCACCTTTAAGAGCGATTTCACCCACTTTCCCGCTCCCTACCTCTTGTCCATTTTCATCAACAAGACACACTTCACAATGAAGCGCTGCCCGCTTTCCTACACTGCCAGCTTTTTCATCATGCTCCTGTGGAAGCAGCAATGTCCCGCTTGGTCCTGCTTCCGTCAGACCATATAAACAGCAGAGGCTGTCCGTTTCAAACTGCTCTCGCACAAACTGGACTTCCTTCTTAGACAGAGGTGCCCCTCCGTAGGTCCAATATTTCACCCAGCTCAAATCCGTTTCCTTCACTTTTGGATGTTTAGCGGTCATTAAATAAGCGACAGGTGCTCCGAAAAAGTGTGACGCCCGTTCGGTCGAAGCAAGTTCTAATAATAAATCGGGAGTGAAAGTAGGAGCAATGATGTGGGTAGCACCGACGAACGTGCCCCCTGCTAAAAAGAGATGTAATGGTGCGGAATGACTGAATGGCATCATATGAAGCATACGGCTGGATGGTTTCATTTCCAGTTCCACAGCCATCATCGAAGAGACCGTCAAAATGTTTTTGTGAGTAAAGACAACGCCTTTTGGCTGCCCGGTGGTCCCTGATGTATATAAAATCGAAGCTTCTTCATCTTCATGCGCATCGTTGATCATTTCAAGCGGTTCTTCTTTGGAGAGGATATCTGAAAACGAGTGCCAGGCTCCGTCGACATCCCCGGTTTTTATAAATGTACCCACCCTTTCATCGGCAAGCCCTTTCACCTGATCGATGAGCAAATCATGGGTGAGCAAAGCAACAGCATCACTGTGATCATATATATAAGTAATTTCATTCAATACTAGTCGGGCATTAATTGGAACAACGATGGCACCCAGCCTGTGAATGGCAAAGTAACTGATGACGAACTCTTTTGTGTTCGGCATATGGATGATCACCTTATCTCCAGCCTGAATCCCCAACCTCATCAAACCTCTGGCAAGCTGATTCACCTGACTGTTCCACTCCTGATAAGTCAGCCGTTCTTCAGGTGTAACAATCCCTTCTTTTCCCGGATATTTACGAGACTGATAAGCTAATAATTCAGAAAGATTCATATAGGATCTCCTCTCCGTTCCTTTAATTCTTCCTCGAATTTGTCGAGCCACTGACCCATTTCCGCTCTTAACTGTTCCAATTCCCGGATCCGGTCGTCCACCTCCTGCATTTTTCCTCTGCCATAGGCAAGCGTCCGTTCAAGCTGACGGACGCCTGAGGGGTCCTGGTCGAAAAGATGGATCATTTCTTTGATTTCATTAAGCTGGAAACCATACTTTTTCCCACGAAAAACAAGCCCGAGACGTGTCAGATCCTTCGGAGAAAAAGAGCGGTGCCCGCCCGAGTTACGGGAAGGTCTGATCAGTCCCAATTCTTCATAGTATCGGATGGTCCGCTGGGTGACATCAAATTTTTCGGCCACTTGTTGTATAGATAAATGTCCTGTCATTCGATCCCCTCTAACTGAATGAAAATTCTAACAATTCAACTATACCATTAACGTTAACGTAAAGTTCAACTGTAAAAAATATGTAATTCCCATACAAAAAAAGACCCTTACTTGATAAGGTCCTTCATGTATATCTCCATTTATGGAAGACTCCGATTCGAGACATTTTGTGAGGTCGATGGGGACGGTCGGGGAGCTACGATACTCCCGCGTGGAATGGATTGTCTGGAACAGCTACCAAAAGCTCTAGCGTGAGGAAGCTCTTCATCATCCCCTTAGACCGCCCTGGTAGACACGACTGGCATAAGCACACCAAAGAAATGGGCCTTTCATTCCTTTGCTATTCTGCGAATAACGGTAGTGTCTGGGTTATAAAGCTAGACGAGCTGCTTCCCAGCCACCCCTGACTATCAGCAAAGCAAACGAACCACAAAACATATCGAAATCGTGTCTTGCACAAATTATCTTTCTTTGGTCTGCAGGAGGAATAGGAACGCCAGGAGGGAGGCGGGGATGTTGTCGCGGATCTTCCATTCCACCAAATAGCCAGGCATTTGATCAAATCGATCGGGCGCTTCAAGAGGAATGGCTCCTCTTTTTATGACGGCCCATACCTTCTCATCATTGTCCTTGATTTTGTAATGCCCGATGAAGGGGTCACCTTCTGCACTCCAGCGACACTGATCCGCTTCTATATAATGCGTGATACGCTGCCCTTTCGCTTTATTTTTTGTCTGCTTTGTGTATGCCACATAAGCACCTTCTGTATGTTGGATATATCCCCGCCATGTGAATCCACCCTTTTTTTCCATGTGATAGAGCGCTTGCCCGTTCTGGTTTTTAACTGTATATACCGCCGGTCTGAACTGGTCATAGGAGAACAAGGTTGTGACCATGACTAACGCTTTATGTTTCCATTGAAGGTTTTCTTGAATTTCTCCATAACTCTCTCCGTCCATATCATAAATTCCTGCTTGGAAGGATTTAAGAGCTTTTTGTCCCATATACATCCGCGCCGGCACTCTTTCTATTGAGTATTGGGTGAGGTCCTGTTTAAAACTCAAAACGTTTTTTGATTTTTGAAGGTCCGTATACCCTGTTTTTAGAAGCCCAGTTCCCGTAATGGAAAAAATCACTGCGTACATGAGAGAAATAATAAAACTGCTGGGATTAAAGCTAAACATCCCGATAATGAATATTATGGAAATAAATGAAAGAAGAGCTCCGGTCCATAATTGTCTTCTAGCATCTTGATAAATCATACTCTGAACAAGCGACACCTTATATCCTCCTCAAAAAAAGCTTTGATATAAATACGAACGATAAGGAGAAAAGTTACAAGAATATGTAAAAAAAGACTTCCCAGATGAGGGGAAGTCTTTTTGATTTATACGTATTCAATTGGTGTGACAGCTTCTTCTAAAAGTTGATCAAGCTGTTCCGTGTACTCTTGTTTTTGCTGCTCACTATAATTCAGGGCTTTCGCCATATAATTGATGACGGATGTTTTATGATCCCGTACCCACTGAATGTTGAAGAATAGAGCGGCGGTTCGTCGTACAAAGAAATCAACAGGTTTGTACGTCATTTCTTCTTCCAACGCATATACGAGTTGAGCAAAGACGACTGGGTCCACCCCTTCTTGCACGGCTTCTTCTTTACGATCCTTGAAGTTGTTGAAGACTTTGTCGACATTTGAACCATACAGCTGAATCAATTTGTCGGCATCTTCTTTCGTTACTCCTAGAGATTCGCCAATTTGAATCCGCTCTTCTTTATATTTCTTGAAGCCTTTGGAACCTCCAACATCGCCACCAGAGATTGGCATGTTTTTCGTTTCGGAGTCAGAATAACGAATGCCATACTCTTCCATCAACTGATCACGAACGAGGTCAATGGCCGTTTGTGCCATTTTTCGATACCCGGTAAGTTTTCCACCAGCCATGGAAATCAGGCCAGAGTCTGAAACAAAGATTTCGTCTTTACGAGAAATCTCAGATGGATCTTTCCCTTCTTCATGGATAAGTGGACGCAGTCCTGCCCAACTTGATTCTACATCGTCAGCGGTGACATCGACCGTTGGGAACATCGTTTTCATCGCGTCCAGAATATAATCACGATCGTCTTCCGTCATTGTCGGATGAGCAATTTCCTGATCATAGGTCGTATCGGTCGTCCCCACATAAGTTTTGCCATCACGTGGGATAGCGAATATCATGCGACCGTCCGGGCTGTCGAAATAAATCGCTTGTCTTAAAGGAAAGACAGATTGATCGAAGACGAGATGGACGCCTTTCGTCAACTGCAGCGTTTTTCCTTTTTTCGATCCGTCGATCTCACGCAATTCATCAACCCACGGTCCACCTGCGTTGATGATTTTTTTCGCTTTGACGTGATACTGTTCCCCTGAAACGGTATCTTCCACTTTCGCGCCAACCATGGATCCGTTGTCATCATAAATGAAGTCCACGACCCTCGCGTAGTTGGTTGAACATGCACCATACTCTACGGCTTTTTTCATTACTTCAAGCGTCAGACGCGCATCATCTGTTTTGTATTCAACATAATACCCTGCGCCTTTCAAGCCTTCTTTTTTCACTAGTGGTTCACGTTCTAAGGCTTCCTCTGCGCTCATCATCGTTCGACGCTCCGCTTTTTTTACTCCTGCAAGGTAGTCATATACACGAAGACCGACATTTGTAGAGAACGGCCCGAAGTTTCCGCCCTCATGGAATGGGAGCATCATCCATTCCGGTGTCGTTACATGGGGACCATTTTCATAAACTATTTCTCGTTCTTTCCCTACTTCAGCGACCATTTTCACTTCGAACTGTTTCAAATATCTCAATCCGCCGTGCACCAATTTTGTGGAACGACTGGACGTACCTGCTGCATAATCCTGCATTTCCACAACCGCTGTTTTCATGCCACGGCTTGCGGCATCGAGAGCGATTCCAGAACCTGTGATTCCACCGCCTATGACGAGGACATCCCACTCTTCCTGAGTTAAACGGTTGAACTGATTTTGTCTTTCGTAACTAGAAAATGTTTGCATGTTATCTCTCCTTCTTCCGTTGTCTTCTAATTCATGGTCTGATACGGGTATTCCCTTTTCCGGCAAAGAATATGTGTCGTATTACTCATTGAGTGCTCATTCATGTCATAAAAAAAGAGACCACGAAAACTCTTATGCGGATCGCATAAAGCTTCGTGGTCTCTCCGTATCTCCGACCGTTTTCATTAACTTGTAACACTATTATATCAGAGAGGGAGATGTTTTCAAGGAATTATTCTTCTTGCTTGAATACCCTTGTTGCTTCCACAGCTTTTTGCCAGCCTTTGTATAGTTTCTTACTTTTCTCCTCATTCATACTAGGCTCAAACTCTCTTTCCACTTTCCATTGATTTGCGATTTCTTTTCGATCTTCCCAGAAACCTACAGCAAGACCCGCAAGGTAAGCCGCACCAAGAGCCGTTGTTTCATTGACCTCTGGACGCTCGACGGTCACATCAAGCAAGTCACTTTGGAACTGCATCAAGAGGTTGTTTTTGACGGCACCTCCATCGACACGAAGTTTTTTCACTTCGATGCCGGAATCTTCGACCATCGCATCCACCACATCTTTCGTCTGGTATGCAAGAGATTCAAGCGTGGCTCGTACGAAGTGAGCTTTGGTCGTTCCACGCGTCAGACCGAAGACAGCTCCACGAGCTTCGCTATCCCAATAAGGCGTGCCAAGACCAACGAATGCAGGAACAACGTAAACGCCGTCCGTAGATTTCACCTGTCCAGCGATTTCCTCACTCTGCGGAGAAGATTCAACCATATTTAAACCGTCACGAAGCCATTGAATGGCAGAACCTGATACGAAAATGCTTCCTTCCAGGGCGTATTCGACTTTTCCATCAATACCCCAGGCAAGTGTCGTCAACAGTCCGTTCTCGGACTTGACTGCTTCTTCTCCTGTGTTCAATAACATGAAACCACCGGTTCCGTAAGTGTTCTTGCCCATTCCTTTTTCAAAACACGCTTGTCCGAAAAGGGCTGCCTGTTGATCGCCGGCGATTCCGGCGATTGGCACTTCTTTTCCGAAAAAGTGGTAATCTACCGTATTTGCATAAACTTCAGATGAAGGCTTCACCTCCGGCAACATGCTTTTCGGTACATCTAAGATATCAAGCAGTTCATCGTCCCACTTCAGGTCATGGATGTTATACATCAATGTCCGGGAAGCATTGGAATAGTCGGTCACATGTGTTTTCTGGCCAGAAAGCTTGTAAACGAGCCACGTGTCGATCGTTCCGAACATGAGATCTCCGTTTTCTGCTTTTTCTCTTGCTCCGTCAACATTGTCTAAAATCCACTTCACCTTAGTTCCTGCAAAGTATGGGTCAAGCAGGAGACCTGTTTTATCTCTGAATGTATCTTCCAACCCTTGCTCTTTCAATTCATTACAGATGCTTTGTGTTTGACGGGACTGCCATACGATTGCTTTATAAATCGGTTTGCCCGTGTTTTTGTCCCAAACAACAGTCGTTTCACGTTGGTTCGTAATTCCAATGCCTGCGACCTGACTCGCTTCAATATCTGATTTTCTTAGAACATCCGCAATACATGCAAGAACAGATGTCCAAATTTCGTTTGCATCATGTTCTACCCAGCCTGGCTTAGGAAAATGCTGCTCGAATTCTTTTTGAGCGGTTTCTACGATCTGCCCTTCATAATTGAACAAAATCGCTCTTGAACTTGTTGTACCCTGATCGATTGATAAAATGTACTGCTTCATGATTCCACTCCTTTTTCAGATTGATGCACTTTTTTCAGCTCCACACGCATGGAGGAAAGTAAAATAAGTAAAACGATAATGGTGCCCATCCAGAACCAGCCGTTCGCTTCAGCTTCGAAAATGGCCTGATAAAATAACCCGCCATAAACGCCGCCGATGATCGGGCCGAATACAGGGATCCAGGAGTACCCCCAGTCCGAGCCCCCTTTTCCGGGAATCGGTAAAAGAGCATGAGCCAGTCGAGGACCTAAATCACGAGCTGGGTTGATCGCATACCCTGTTGTGGCACCGAGTGACATCCCGATTGCTACAATCAGCAAACCAACAATGAGCGGGTTCAACCCCTGTGTGAAATCGTTAGCGCCGATAAATAAGATTCCCATGACTAATACAAATGTTCCAATGATCTCACTTACAAGGTTTGAAATCGGGCTGCGGATGGCAGGATCTGTACAAAAAATCGACTTGATCGCCAACTGATCTTCTGTATCCTTCCAGTGGGGAAGGTAGTGAAAGAAGACGATGACAGCTCCCAAGAATGCCCCGGCCATCTGCGCGGTCATATACATGGGGACTTTGCTCCAGGGGAAAATCCCCCACCGTTGCAAGTCCAAGTGTAACGGCAGGATTGATATGAGCCCCTGTCACTCTCCCTACGGCGTAAACACCCATGGCTACAGCAAGTCCCCAGGCAATGGTAATCAGCACCCAGTTCCCTTCTGCTTTAGTTGCTTTTAAATTTGCACCTGCGATAACGCCTCCCCCGAAAATGATGAGGATCATGGTGCCAATCAGCTCACCCATGAATTCAGTCATGATGTGATCTCCTTTCTGTGTACCACGATTGACGTACAAAAAACCACACAACATTAGTATGATCTAATCATTGTGTGGATCGTCAGCCTCTTCACGAAAGGTGTTTATGTATTCTCGCTGTTAAAACGCCATAATTCAGAACGTGAAGTAGAGACTGCAGAAGCACCTGAGGCAAGCGCTTGATCCACTTCTTCCTTAGAACGAATCAAGCCTCCCGCAATGACAGGAATGCCGATATGCTCCTTGATCTCTTTTATCATTCCCGGTAAAACCCCTGGTAAAACTTCAACAAAGTCCGGCTCCGTTTTACGAATGATCTTCACATTATGTTCAATCGCCTGGCTGTCGATTAAAAACAACCGCTGCACAGAAACAAGGTGATACTTTTTTGCTTGTTGAATAACATGAGCTCTCGTGGAAATGACACCATCCGGCTTCACTTCCTGCCCTATGTATTCCATACCATAATCATCCGCTTTCAAACCTTGAATCAAGTCTACATGGACAAAAACTTTTTTGCCAGCTTTTTGTCCAATTTTGACAAGTTTCCTTAATAAACCTAACCGGCTCTCCAAGAGGATAATATAATCCGTTTCACTCTCTAACAAGGCTTCAAATTCTTTGATTTTTTTTACTGCAGGCAGAACCGACTGTGTCAAAGTCATTCTTCTCCCCCGTTCTTTCTCCGTTCTTCCATCTGCTCTTTCGTATAAATGAGCTGCATCGGGTTTCCTCCGACGAACGCTCCTGCGGGCACATCTTTATGCACAAGCGTACCAGCAGATACAACCGCATGGTCACCGATCGTAACACCATGAAGTATCGTCGTATTCGCACCAATCAAAACTTCATTCCCGATCATAACATTCCCTAGTCGGTACTCTTCGATCAAATATTCATGAGCGAGAATCGTTGTATTATAACCAATAACCGAATTCCGCCCGACTTTGATTTTTTCGGGAAACATAATATCGACCATGACCATCAAGGCAAAGGCCGTTTGATCCCCCACCTTCATATGGAGAAAAGTCCGGTACAACCAATTCTTCATCGAAAGAAACGGAGTGTACCGGGCCATTTGAATCACAATGAAGTTTTTGACCACTTTGAAAAACGGGACCGTCTTATAAATGTGCCAAAGCGAATTGGCTCCTTTGACCGGATAGCGTTCCGTTTTCCTCATACAGTCATCCTCCTGTAATTTTTAATAGGTCACGCATATTATCAAGCATATAGTCAGGGTTCAAGTCGTCGAGTACTTTTCTTCCTTTAACCGTCCAAGCGACCCCGGCCGTTTTCGTTCCAGCATTCTGCCCCGCTTCGATATCATGGGTGTTGTCTCCGACCATCATTGCTTCCGAAGCTTGCGAGTCCAATTGGTTCAAAGCCTTCACAATCGGCTCCGGGTGCGGCTTCGCATTTGTGACATCATCCAGAGTGACGACTGTTTCAAATAGTCCATCCAAATTCGTCAATTCAAGCCCCATGTGAACGGTGTTCCGCATCTTCGTCGTTACAATGCCCAATTTATATCCTTGGCCCTTCAGCGTTTCAATCGTTTCTACCACGCCTTCATAGGCTTTTACGTATCGGTTATGATTTTCAATGTTATGTTTACGGTAAGTCTCGACCATTTCTTCTACTTTATCAGGGTTCACCTTGTGCAGGCTTTCCTTTAAAGGGGGCCCGATAAAGTCGAGAATTTCTTCACGCTCATATGTGCGATCAGAATATTGTTCAATCGTATGGGTAAAGGAAGCGATGATCAATTCGTTTGTATCAATCAACGTTCCATCTAAATCAAAGAGAATGGTACGTATGCTCATTGGAAGGATCCTTTCTTTTCTGTTGTAGTCTGTTCCAAACGAAGCCGACGGCTGCCGTTAATACAATTGCCGTTAATAGACGGATCAAGAGCAGGGGCCAAACGGGAATACCGAGCGGGATGAAGATCAGTGTATCCTCAACGACCGCGTGACAGGAAACGAGAAAAAGAATGGCTAAATACATATCTTTTCTGGAAACGCCATCCTCTTCCACAGCCTGAATCATCAAGCCTGCACCGTAAGCGAGCCCGATCGTCAGCCCGGCGGCAAGGGTCATGGATGTGTTACGTTCCATCCCAAGTAACCTTGTTGCAGGAGCGACCCAGCCTGAAAAACGATCAAGCCAACCTTTTTCACGTAGATACTGCATGAAAATCATTAAAGGAATGACAATCAATGCTAGCTGCACGATCCCCATAAATGCGGTTTGCACGCCCCGGAAAATAATATCTGCCCACCCATTTGGATCAGCTGTCTTCTCAGGTGCAAAGCCATATTTCGCTGTTTCGCCTCCGCCTTTCCAAAAAACATTGATAAGGGCAGCTGAAACCAATGCGAGACTCAACCGGACCCCGGCTACAAACCACCAGCTCACGCCTACCCTTTTAGCCACGGTCGATTCAATCAGTAAGTTATGGGAAAAGGAGAGCATCACGGCAAGAATGAACACTTCTTTCACCGTGAAGTCGAATGATATGATGGCCGCAATCCCTGCATAAAGGTTCAAAAAGTTACCAACAACAAGAGGAACAGCCGCTTCACCGGATAGTCCAATCCATTCCATCAAAGGTTCCAGCTTCTCCATGACCCAAGGAAGGACCGGCGTGTATTGAAGGATCGTAACAATTAACGTTACAGGAAAAATGACTTTCCCGAGCGTCCACGTCAACTCTAATCCCTTTTTACTCCCGCGTTTTAGAATCCCCTTCATGCTACCTGCTCCCTTATTTTACTTTCTTTCCGTTATAATATTTATTCGCCATGCCATTCTTTCTGCGGTAAATGATCGCAATAACCGCTCCAATGACAAGCACGATTGAGATAAATTGCGCTGTACGGATCTCACCGAATAGATAAAGGCTGTCTGTCCTCATGCCTTCTACAAAGAAACGGCCCACAGAATACCATATGACATAGCTTAAGAACACTTCTCCCCGGCGAGGGTTAAACTTATGACGCAATACTAACAGTAAAACAAATCCGACGATGTTCCACACCGATTCATATAAGAAGGTCGGATGATAAACCGTACCATCAATGCACATTTGCTGATTGATGAACCCAGGCAAATACTGCATAAAGTTATTATAAAAAGATTCGGATACCGGGCCGCCGTGGGCTTCCTGGTTCATAAAGTTTCCCCAGCGTCCAATCGCCTGCCCAAGAATAATACTTGGCGCAGCGATATCTGCCATCATCCAAAATGACAATCCTTTAATTTTCGTATAAATATAGGCGGTGAGCACTGATCCAATCAGTGCTCCGTGAATAGCGATTCCGCCTTCCCACACGGCAAAAACCTTCCACCATGGTCCACCAGCGTAACGATCCCACTCAAAAATGACATAATAAATCCTGGCACACACGATGGCTGCCGGAATAGCAAATACGACGATATCGACCATGTAATCTTTTTTCAAACCAAGACGTTCGGTCTCTCGCGTTGCAATCCATAGTCCTAAAAATGCGCCTGTGGCAATGATCAAGCCATACCAGTATATCGACAGCGGACCTAATTGGAGGAAGACCGGGTTCAACGGTTCAGGTGTACACATCATTTGCGGTTTCCTCCCTTATTCCTGCGTTTGATCTTGGTCGATGACTTTCGTCAAACGCTCTGAAAACTCTTCAGCAGCATTGACGCCCATACGCTTCAAACGGAAGTTCATAGCTGCAACTTCTATAATGACAGCAAGGTTACGACCAGGACGAACAGGAATCGTTGCTTTCGGAACTTGAACATCCATGATCTTCATCGTTTCTTCTTCTAAACCAAGACGGTCGTATGCTTTGTTCTTATCCCACAATTCAAGGTTGATGACGAGCGTGATCCGTTTATAGCTTCGAACAGCTCCCGCACCGAACAATGTCATCACATTGATAATGCCTAGTCCACGAATTTCCAGAAGGTGCTCAATCAGTGGCGGGCTGTTTCCGATTAACGTGTCATAATCCTCCTGTCGAATTTCAACACTATCATCAGCCACAAGACGGTGACCGCGCTTGACTAGTTCCAAAGCGGTTTCACTTTTACCAACACCGCTTTGACCAGTGATCAACACACCGATACCGTAAATGTCGACTAGTACACCATGGATAGCCGTAAACGGAGCAAACTTGGATTCCAGATAATTCGTCAGGCGACTAATCACTCTTGTCGTCTTATATGGCGACAACATCAGTGGAACGCCCGCCTCATTCGCGGCTTCACTAAGTTCATCAGGAATATCCATTCCCCGGGTAATAACGATTCCAGGTGTCACATCTGTACAAAGCTTTTCTGCCCGCTCTCTCCTCTGATCTTTCGTCAGTTCATTAAAGTAAGAAAGCTCTGTCTTGCCGAGCAGCTGTAGACGATCTTTCGGATAAAATTTGAAATACCCAGTCATTTCTACTCCAGGACGAGAAATATCACTCATATGTATTTCACGGTGGACGCCGTCAGCACCGGCAACGAGTTCAAGCGCAAATTGTTCTAACAAATCTTGTGTACGGACCTTGCTCATTTGTCCATCAACCTCCTCTTTCATCAATCACTGTCCCCTATTGTAGCATGTTTTCAATAAATCTTGGATAGGGAGGTTTTTTAGCAGTATTTCCCTTTACCAGAATCCCTATCGTAGCGAGTTTATTCAACTATCTAGCAGGGTTGTGTAAGACTCAGTTTCGACATGTTCTTTAAGTGGATGGGGCTGCAGGGAATGACTCTCTTCCCAACCACCCCTGACTCCTTAACCAGCAAACGACCCCTGTTCATCTCGAAAACGAGTATTCAACAATCGGAAGAGTTAGTGATGAAAGTAATTCAATAAAAATACCGTATGAGCGGTCTCATACGGTACGGGGGTTATTTTTTCATATCCTTGATTAAGCTGTTCAACACAAGGTTGATCAGAGATATGATAATGGCGGCGATGATCGTCATTCCGAAGCCATCAATCTCAAAAGTACTTCCTAGGAAAGCATCCGTCAGCCACAAGGTAATGGCGTTGATGATGAATAGGAATAAACCGAGCGATAAAATCGTAATTGGTAAAGTAAGAATCACTAAGACCGGCCTTACGATTGCATTGAGGATCGATAAAATGAGTCCCGCGAGCAATGCGCCCCCAACGCCATCAATAATTACGGAATCAAAGAGTGCTCCGACCGCAATAATGGCGATGGCATTGACGACAATATGGATCAACCAATTCTTCATAATTTCATCCTGCCTTTCGTGAATCAATATCCTCTCAGAGCCGGACAGGAGGTTGTACGGTCACTGAACCCGTCTTCGTCTCTGCTTCTATATGATATGCGTCTTCGAATTGTTCGTACGCTTCGAATTCCAACATTTTGTTGGCGACATCTTTACGATCTTTCAAAATTTTGTAATTATCCAATTCACATTGTATTGGACCGAATTTCGTCCTTAGAACACCATCGATTTTCTTTTCCGTCGGAAGTGATACTTGTATTCTTCCAGTCGTTGTCTTATAAAAACCTGTGTGTGCTTTAGCTCCGCTATAGTCAACCGTTATACTGCTGCTGACTGAAGAAGCATCCGTCTTTCCAATATCTCCTGAAAGTGTAATGGCTCCATTGATCGTGTCTGTTTCACACTCTTCGAAAGTACCCTCTTGCAAGTGAATCGCGCCGTTACCCGTCTGCATTTTACACGTCTCACCAGAAAGCTGCTTCGCATTAACGGCTCCATTTGATGTTTTCATCTGGAAATGATCACTTTTGATATTCTCTAGGTTAAGATTTCCATTCGTTAGTTGTGATTTGATGAATTCGTATTTTTTATTAGGAATGAATATATCTACATTCATTTTTATCTTTTTAGATGGGCTGGCGATGCGTAGGAGACCATTTTTAATCTCGACTTGCGTTTCATCGTGAAACCTTGTCCGCGCCTCTTCTTCCGTTTCCACTTGATAGACTTTGACCTGATAGGAAGCTTTCACATCCTCTTGGTCCCAAGTATGGACTTTTAAAGAGCCGTTGGATATAGAAAGGTCGGCATCATGAAACTCCTCATTAGGAAGAATCGTTTCATCATTGAATTCAACGTATTCTCCAAAAGAAAAATCGAAATCGGCATTTTTAATCTTTTCCATCGCGTCATCCATGAAATTTCTCAGCCCGTATTTAGACTTCTCGCGTTGCTCTGAGCTTTTTGGAGAAGGTTCTTCTACAGCTTCTAATAGTTTCGCTCCTTCTTCTGCAGAAATCGTGCCTTTTTCGATCATTTGTAGAATTTTCATACGTTCTTCATTCATAAAATCAGCTCCTTTTCATCTCTTACGTTTTTCCCTATCGAAAGGGTTCAAAAACTAAAAAACACCTGAGAAAACTTGGTTCGTTTCTCAGGTGTAAGGGTTCATTGAAATTTGTACATATAAAATCGTTCTGTTTTCAGCCGCTCTAATTGTTCAGAAGCCTGATCATGATTTTCAATCAGACTCATCATTCCGTCAGCCTGGGAGAGATGGGCCTTGATAGCCGCCAATTTCCTTTCCCAGTAAGGCCGTACATCCGTAATGATCTCAGGCTTTCCTAGATCGTGTTCCGATTGATTGGATATGGCGTGCATCCATATTTGAGGACGATTCTCCTCAGGCATGTTTTCCACAGCCTCAATCACTGCTGCCCCAAGTGCATCATGATCCGGATGAACAGCATACCCCGGATAGTGAGTAATGATAATGGTAGCTCCTAATGATTCGATACGTTCCTTCAGGTGCTCAGCCACTTGATGACGGGGTTCAAACTCTAATGTTTTATCCCTGTAGCCAAGCATTTCAACGTCTATATCCAATTGTTTCGCCGCTTCAGCCAGCTCCTTTTTTCGAAAAGAAGAAAGCGTTTCGCGATTAGCGAATATTGGGTTGCCCATGTTTCTACCCATTTCTCCGAGCGTACCGCATAGATAAGTAACCGGCACCCCTTCATCACGGAATTTAGAAATCGTTCCGGATGCTCCGAAAGATTCATCGTCCGGATGAGGGAAAATGACAACTACTCTTTCTTTACTCATCAGGATCCGCCTCATGTGAAAAAGGTGTTTCACTGATTTCAAGAGCAACCATTAAACGGCCCTCACGGTCATGACCGGCCATGAGCAGTCGATTCTTTTCATCAATTTCATAATCTGTCAATCCTTCAGCATACACCCAGCCCATGTCCAGTTTCAGACCTACGCGGTAAGACCCTCCGGTACTGACGATTTTTCCGTGTTGATAAGAGACTTGCGCATTTCGGATAAACGCCCCGACGTTGTAGGCATTTTCATCGAAGTGACTGGCATAAGCCCCGTTTGTCGTTTCTAAGTGTACATAAACTTCTTTATTCGCAAGTTGATCAATTTTTTCTTGAACAACTTTCTGTTGAATGGCATCCACTCGTATTCCTCCCGTCAAACGATTCTTGTTTAACGATACTCAATTTAGAGGCAAGCGTCAAAACATCTACTTGTTCCCTACTTTTTCACGGGCATTCATTTTCTTATCCATCCGTGCCCTGTCACGTTCCAGTACCGGTTTCAAATAACGTCCCGTATAAGAGATTTCCTGCTCCGATACATGCTCAGGAGTGCCGCTGGCAATAATTCGACCTCCGTTTTCTCCACCCTCTGGACCGAGGTCAATGATATGATCGGCTTCTTTAATGACATCAAGGTTATGCTCGATGATCAATACAGAATCACCGTTATCTACGAGTCTTTGCAACACTTTCAATAACCTTGAAATATCATCGACATGCAGACCCGTTGTCGGCTCATCCAAAATATAAAAGGACTTTCCATTCGAGCGGCGATGGAGTTCACTTGCAAGTTTCACACGCTGAGCTTCTCCTCCCGAGAGAGTGGTGGCGGGCTGACCGAGTTTAATATACTCCAGTCCCACATCAGCGACTGTTTGAAGTTTCCGCTTAATCTTAGGAATGTTCGCAAAGAAGTCGAGCGCTTCCTCAATGGTCATCCCTAATACATCAGCGATGCTCTTTCCTTTATACTTCACTTCCAATGTTTCGCGATTATACCTTTTTCCATCGCAAACTTCACAAGGGACATAAACGTCAGGAAGGAAGTGCATTTCAATCTTAATGATTCCATCCCCGCGGCAGGCCTCACAGCGGCCCCCCTTGACATTGAAGCTGAACCGGCCTTTTTTATATCCTCTGATTTTCGCTTCATTGGTTTGAGCGAAAACATCACGGATATCATCAAACACGCCCGTGTAAGTAGCCGGATTGGAGCGTGGAGTCCGGCCGATCGGGGATTGATCGATATCAATCACTTTATCCAGATGTTCCATACCTTCAATCGTTTGATGCTTCCCAGGTTTTTGTTTTCCATTGTGCAGCTTCATCGAAAGAGACTTATACAGGATCTCGTTAATAAGCGTACTCTTACCGGATCCGGAAACGCCTGTTACGGCCGTGAACACTCCGAGCGGAATCTCTGCATCCACTTTTTTAAGGTTGTTCTCTTCGGCTCCTTTAATTCTCAGGAAGCGGTCATCCGCCTTCCGACGTTCTGCTGGAAGAGGAATGAACTTTTTACCGGATAGATATTGACCCGTCAAGGATTTACGGCTCTTCATCACCTGTTTCGGTGTTCCTTGAGTGACAATATCGCCACCATGCGCCCCTGCTCCTGGTCCAATGTCGATCAGGTAGTCCGCGGCGAGCATTGTATCTTCATCATGCTCGACGACAATCAGCGTATTATCAAGATCACGCATTCGCTTCAGTGTATTGATCAACCGGTCATTGTCCCGTTGGTGAAGACCAATGGATGGCTCATCAAGCACATATAACACGCCGGTGAGTGCTGAACCGATTTGAGTCGCCAGGCGAATTCGCTGAGCCTCACCACCCGATAGTGTCCCGGCCGAACGGGAGAGTGTTAAGTAATCCAGCCCTACGTTCGCTAAGAAGCTGAGACGTTCACAGATTTCTTTGAGAATCATACGGGCGATCGTTTCTTCTTTTTCGGTCAACTCAAGAGCCTCGAAGAACTCCTTCGCTTCAGTGACAGAATAATCGGTTGTGATACCGATGTGCTTTCCGTCGATCAAGACCGCTAACGCTTCTTCATTCAATCGATTTCCTTTACACTTCGGACACGGCTTTTGCGCCATGTATTTTTCCATCTGTTCACGGATATAATCAGAGCTCGTTTCACGGTAACGACGAGCAATGTTCGGGATGACACCTTCAAAGAAAATATCGTTTTCCCGTACTTTTCCAAAGTCATTTTCATAGCGGAAGTAGATTTTGTCCTCACCACTGCCATAAAGCACTTTTTCTTTATGTTCTTCTGGCAGGTCACGGAATGGTTTATCCATATCTATGCCGTAATGATCGGAAACACTTTTCAGAAGCTGTGGATAGTATTGAGAACTTTGCGGCTCCCATGCAGCAATCGCATGTTCATTCAAGGAGCGGCTCCAATCCGGGATAACAAGGTCGATGTCGACTTCAAGCTGTGTCCCTAACCCGTCACAGCGATTACAAGCTCCATAAGGGCTGTTGAATGAGAACATTCTTGGTTCTAATTCACTAACGGAAAAACCACAGATTGGACATGCATGGTGTTCGCTGAACATCAGCTCTTCTTCTCCGATAACATCCACAATCGTATGACCGCCGCCAAGTTTAAGAGCTGTCTCAATAGAGTCAGAAAGTCGGCCTTCCACGCCTTCTTTCACGACAATTCGATCGATGACGACCTCAATCGAGTGCTTTTTATTTTTCTCGAGATTTATTTCCTCGGAAATTTCGCGCATTTCCCCATCGACTCGAAGGCGTATATAGCCTTCTCTTTGGAGCTGCTCAAATACTTTAGCGTGTTCACCTTTTCTACCAGACACAACGGGCGCAAGGATTTGAAGTTTCGTCCTTTCCGGATACTCCATCACGCGGTCGACCATCTGCTGCACGGTTTGTGAACTGATTTCCACTCCGTGTTTCGGACACGTCGGACGTCCGATGCGGGCGAACAACAGACGCAGATAGTCATAGATTTCCGTTACGGTACCTACAGTTGAACGTGGGTTACGGCTCGTTGTTTTCTGGTCAATGGAGATTGCCGGTGACAGTCCTTCTATGGAATCCACATCGGGTTTGTCCATTTGTCCTAAAAACTGGCGTGCATAAGCACTTAGTGATTCAACGTAGCGTCTCTGTCCTTCTGCATAAATCGTATCGAAGGCCAAAGAAGACTTCCCTGAACCGGACAAACCGGTCATCACGACCAGTTTGTTTTTCGGGATGTCGATATCGATATTTTTTAAATTGTGAGCACGTGCTCCTCTAATACTGATATGTTTACTGGCCATACTCTTTTCATCCCTCCGCTTTTAATTCCAACAGCACATCACGCAGTTCGGCTGCCCGTTCGAAATCGAGATCGCGTGCGGCTTGTTTCATTTCGGTTTCTAGATTGTCGATCATTTCCTGACGTTCTTTCTTCGTCATTTCTGAAGGCTTCTTACCTGTATCATATCCAGCTTCGTCCTCCGCAACGTTTGTCGCTTTAATGACGTCACGCACTTCCTTCTTGATCGTTTTCGGTGTGACGCCATGCTCTTCGTTATAAGCGATTTGTTTTTCACGGCGTCTGTAAGTTTCATCAATCGCAAACTGCATAGATTTCGTCATCTTATCCGCATACATAATCACTCGACCGTTTTCATTACGTGCCGCTCGACCAATCGTCTGGATAAGGGAGCGGTCGGAACGCAGGAACCCTTCTTTGTCCGCATCCAAAATGGTGACGAGTGACACTTCGGGAATATCCAGTCCTTCACGAAGCAGGTTGATTCCAACAATGACATCGTATTTCCCTACCCTTAGATCACGAATGATTTCAATACGTTCCAGTGTCTTAATTTCCGAGTGTAAATAAGCAACCTTAATTCCTAAATCTTTAAGGTAATCGGTCAAATCCTCAGACATCTTCTTCGTTAATGTCGTTACGAGGACACGTTCATTTTTATCTTTCCGTTTATTGATTTCCCCTACAAGGTCATCGATTTGACCATGAATGGGGCGGACATCAATTTCCGGATCCAATAAGCCTGTAGGTCGAATAATCTGTTCAACCATCTTCGGTGTATGTTCAATTTCATAAGGGCCAGGGGTCGCAGAAACATAGGCAATCTGATTAATATGCTCTTCAAATTCAGGGAACATGAGCGGCCGGTTATCCATGGCTGAAGGCAGTCGGAACCCATGGTCCACCAGTACTTGTTTTCGCGCTCGGTCCCCGTTGTACATCCCTCTGACTTGAGGAAGTGTTACGTGTGACTCATCGATCATCATAAGGAAATCATCTGGAAAATAATCAAGCAAGGTGTAAGGTGTTGCTCCTTCTTCTCTGAAAGTCAAGTGTCTTGAATAGTTCTCAATTCCAGAGCAGAAGCCCATTTCGTTCATCATTTCCAGATCATAATTTGTCCGTTGTTCAAGACGCTGGGCTTCCAGCAATTTATCTTGATCACGCAATTCCTTCAGACGGACTTCTAACTCTTTTTCTATATTCTTAATCGCTTTTTTCAGCTTTTCTTCACGGGTAACGAAGTGTGAAGCTGGGAAAATCGCTACGTGGTCCCGGTCTCCGACAACTTCACCAGTCAGTACATCGACTTCACGGATGCGGTCGATTTCATCTCCGAAGAATTCCACCCGCATCGCATGTTCCTCTCTTGAAGCGGGGATGATTTCAACCGAATCCCCGCGGACTCGGAACGTACCGCGCTGAAAGTCGATATCATTTCTCGCATACTGGATATCTACAAGATTTCTTAATAACTCATCCCGGTCTTTTTCCATACCCGTTCTTATGGAAAGCACTTGGCTGCGGTATTCGTCGGGAGAACCGAGACCATAGATACAAGAAACACTAGCAACAATGATGACATCGTTCCGCTCAAACAGAGCAGAAGTCGCTGAGTGACGTAATTTATCAATCTCATCATTGATGCTCGCATCTTTTTCAATAAACGTATCTGACGAAGGCACATAAGCTTCTGGCTGATAATAGTCATAGTAACTGACAAAATACTCGACAGCATTGTTCGGGAAAAATTCTTTGAACTCACTATATAACTGTCCAGCAAGCGTTTTATTATGGGCGATGATCAGTGTCGGTTTATTCACTCGCTCAATGACATTGGACATCGTAAATGTCTTTCCTGTACCTGTGGCCCCGAGCAATGTTTGATGCTTATCTCCTCGTTCAATCCCTTGAACAAGTTCCTCAATTGCTCGCGGCTGATCCCCTTGAGGTGAATACTGTGAAACTAATTCAAACTTCTCCTCCACGACGAAAACCTCCGTTCATTGTCTATACTCGTACTTTTTAGTTTACCACAACAGTTTACCATTCTAACATCAAACGAACAAACATTCGTATTTGGATATTCTCTGTAAATAACTGGATGACCTGGTGTGGAAGATAATTCCACACCAGGTCATCCAGTTTATCCCATTTCCCACAATAAAAAAAGCACTTTGCAGGATGCAAAGTGCTTTGCTTATTAGGAATTCAACGTTTGGTTGTATTCGTTGACTTCGAACAGGTCGGTCAGCTCGATGTCTGGATTTTTATCTTGGAACCAACGTAGAGAGAAGTCGTTCTTAAAGAGGACAAGCGGGTTGCCTTCACGATCTTCCGCAAGCATGTTTCGCTCATCAAACAGCGACTCATCGACCTGGTCTTCGTTCAACCAGCGTGGGATGCGTTCGCCAAGAGGAGTCAACTCGATATCTACGTTGTACTCGTTCTTCATGCGGTATTCAAAAACTTCGTATTGAAGCTCACCAACCGCTCCGATGATATAGTCTTCGAAACGATAGCGTTTGAACAACTGGATTGCGCCTTCTTGCACAAGCTGTTCCAACCCTTTTCTGAACTGCTTGGATTTCATGACGTTCTTCGCCGTTACTTTCTTAAATAGTTCAGGTGGGAATTGTGGAAGCTCATCGTACTCGAAGTTGGATTTGCCAGTTACGATCGTATCTCCGATTCGGTAGACGTTCGGATCATAGATTCCGATAATATCCCCGGCATACCCTTCCTCAACGGTTCCCCTGGAAGAAGCCACAAATTGCTGGGATTGTGCCAGCTTGAACGTTTTTCCTGTACGGGAAAGTGTAACGTTCATCCCGCGCTCGAATTTTCCGGAACAGATTCTTACAAAAGCAATTCGGTCGCGGTGTTGCGGATTCATGTTCGCCTGAATTTTAAAGATAAAACCAGAGAACTCCTCATGATCCGGAGAAACAATACCTTCTGTCGATTTTCTCGGCGCCGGTTCAGGTGCCATATCAATGAATGAATTGAAGAAAGTTTCCACACCGAATGGAGCCAGAGCACTTCCGAAGAAGACTGGCGTCTGATCGCCGCGCATCACTTTTTCCATATCGAAGGTATCCCCAGCTTCAGCGACCATTTCCATTTCTTCTTCCGATTCCCGGAACGTAGCATTCTCCGTTAATTCAGGATGCTGATCAAGTTCGCTGTATGGAATGTATTCTTCTTCCTCGTTTCCTGTGTATTGAACAAACTGCTCATTTTCACGGTCGAAAACGCCTAAGAAGCGCTTGCCCATTCCAGCCGGCCAGGTCATTGGATAGGTTTCGATATTCAACGTCTCTTCGATTTCTTCCATCAATTCCAGCGGTTCACGGCCTTCGCGGTCCATTTTGTTAATAAAAGTGAAAATTGGGATGCCGCGCATTTTACAAACTTTAAACAGCTTGAGCGTCTGCGCCTCGATTCCTTTTGTTCCATCAATGACCATGACAACACTGTCAACAGCAGTCAATGTGCGATACGTGTCTTCACTGAAATCTTCGTGTCCGGGTGTATCCAGAATATTCACTTGATAATCTTTGTAAGGGAAGTTCATCACACTGGACGTGACAGAAATTCCACGCTGCTTCTCAATTTCCATCCAGTCAGAAGTTGCAAACTTACCAGACTTTTTCCCTTTGACCGTACCTGCGGATCGGATCAAGTTTCCGAATAATAACATTTTCTCCGTCATCGTTGTTTTACCGGCGTCCGGGTGGGAGATAATAGCAAACGTACGGCGTTTTTTCATTTCATTTTGTATTAGACTCATCGTGATATCCTCCGTTTATTAAGAATTTCAATACATTAGGCTGGGTAGGATATACGTTTTACATTGGCAGATTCACTCCATAAAAAAAGCGCTCACACACTCAAGCGCCTTCGTCGAATTTTTTGATTATACTTTGAAAGTTAGCATAACCCACTTGTAAAATCAATCACAAAAACGAACACCTTCCAAATGTTGGTGTGCCAGGTCATCCAGATTCTGGATGACCTGGTCATACAATTCTTCCTAAATTCCTCTCATTCTCTTTAGGTGTTCAAACCTGTTATAATGGGATAAAAACGATAGTAAGGATGCCAGTTATGCAGAGTTACTTATTACAACCGAACGATATAAAGAAAATTACTGGTCAGGCTTTTTACACACGTGGAAAGCAATATTTCGACCGTGGAAAAGTGTACGGCCTTTCTCATAATAGTGCGATTCGTTCATGGCGGGCAGTCGTTGCAGGTACGCACGACTATGAAGTCCGTGTTTTCTTTTTTGAGGACGAAGATGTCGAAGCAACGTGTGAATGTGCCGCGTATTCCACCTATTACACTTGCAAACATATTGCGGCTGTCCTGATCGCCATCCGTGAAAAAACGTTAGAAGATCTGGCGCCGAAACTAGCAGAAAAAGGGCGGAAATCACAATCCGGTTTGACGAACCAGGACCGGATGTTTGCGGTCAGCTTGTTCGAGGCTTTCAGGCAGCGGCAGGAAAATCGCGGAGCCCAGGATTTGAAGAAACCTCTTCAAATCCATTATTACCTCCACCTCCAATCGATTCTCGGTTCTAAAAGTCTCGGATTGGAAATGAAGCTCGGTGAAAATTATCCCTATGTGATTAAAAACATTCGTGATTTGCTTGACCATATACGTAAAGATCAGGCGTACCGCATTACAAAAAAGTTCACATACGATCCGGCAGAACACTCCTTTTCTGCTGATGACAAGGAAATTTTAAGACTTTTACAGCTTGCGTATGAACAAGAGCAGTTTTATGAGCAACAGTGGAATTCAGCCGAACCGAAAGTATTAAAAATCACTCCAACTCTTGCTACTCAACTGCTCCCTCTTTTAGAAAAGCAGCAGGCAGAGGTCATGGAGCGTGGGGAAAACGTGGGACTTGTTCGTTTCGAAGAAGAGTTTCCGAATCTTTCTTTTTATGTTTCGGAAGAACGAGGTCACTTTCATATGCACATGAACCATTTGAAAGATTACGATTATCTTTCGGATTACCACCTTCTCTATAAAAAAGGAAGCTTTTATCCTGTCGATAATCAGAAGGAAGAGGTTCTTCAAACGCTTTACACCATCCTTCCTTACAATTCAAATGGCAACCACACGGTAAGCCATCATGATATGGAAGGGATTGTATCCTATGTTCTTCCTGAACTTGAGACCATCGCAGATGTACAGCTTGATCGATCCGCACAAGAAAAAATTGTGCAGGAGTCGCTCGTCGCTAAGGCCTACTTGGATTTTCAACAGTGGACACTCACGATTGATGTGAAGTTTCAATATGGTGATTTAACAATCGATCCGTTCAATGAGCAGCCATTGAGCAATCAAACGATTGTAAGACGGGATCGACAGACAGAACAGGAAATCATGCAGATCATTGAGCTTGCCGAATTCAAGTTTGATGGAGAGATGGTCTACATTGAAGACGAGGACAAACTGGATCAATTCCTTTATCATTACCTGCCTAAGTTGAAAGAGCACAGTGACGTCTACCTTTCTTCTTCCGTCCGTTCCCTTGTAGAAGATCGACCACTCGAACTGAAGACATCGGTTGAACTTGAGAGCGACGGCAATTGGCTGGATATTAATTTCACCATCGATGGCATTAGTGATGACGATGTGACCGAAGCTCTAAAAGCCGTCATTGAACGGAAAAAGTATTACCGTTTATCTGATGGTGCACTCATGGCGTTAACGAGTGAATCCTTTGACCGTTTTCAAAAGCTTGTTGATGATCTGGACTTGAGCACGAAAGATTTAGAGAACAACCACTTCCAAGTATCTACTGCACGTAGCCTGCAGGTGGAAGATGCCCTGAATCCGAATGAAGCAGAAAGAAACCAGCTTTTCCAAGAGCTTGTCGATCGATTGAAATCACCTCAATCCTTTGAAATCGATCCTCCAGAAGGTCTGCAGGCGGATTTACGGCCATACCAATTGACCGGCTTTCGCTGGATGAAGATGCTCAGCCATTACGGTTTAGGCGGCGTGCTCGCTGACGATATGGGGTTAGGGAAAACCATCCAAACGATCACCTTTTTGTTAGATGAAAAGATAAAAGGGAACATGACAGACCCTGCCATCATCATCGCTCCTGCCTCACTCGTCTACAATTGGAAAAAGGAGATTGAAAAATTCGCACCCCAATTGTCGGTGCAGATTTTGACTGGGGACCCAATGGCAAGACAAGAAGCGCTGAACGAAGCAGCAGATAAAGATATATGGATTACATCGTATCCATTGCTCAGACAGGATATCACTTCTTATGAAGAGCAAAAGTTTCACGCGATGGTCCTTGATGAATCACAAGCGATTAAAAATGAAACGACGAAAACAGCTGTAGCTGTTCGTTCGATTAAATCAAGACATCGTTTTGCCTTAAGTGGTACTCCAATTGAGAATTCCCTGCAGGAACTATGGTCACTGTTCCGTACAATCATGCCAGGATTTTTCACGAGCAAGAAAAAGTTTTTGCAATTGAAACCGGAAAAAATCTCTCTGATGACGCGTCCGTTCATTTTACGTCGGATGAAAACAGAAGTGCTCGATGAGCTGCCGGATAAGATTGATACCGTCCAATATTCAGAGCTGACGCGGGAACAGAAAGAGGTCTACCTCGCCTACTTGGAGCGGATTCAAAACGATATCCAAGAGACAATTGCCACCAAAGGCATTCAGCGAGGCAAGCTCGAGATTCTGGCGGGACTTACTAGACTGCGGCAAATTTGCTGCCACCCCGGATTGTTCCTTGAAAACTATGAAGGGCAGTCCGGAAAGCTTGAACAGTTGAAAGAACTGACCCGTGAGCTGAAAGAAAGCGGACACAGACTGTTGATCTTTTCTCAATTTTCGAGCATGCTGACCAAGATGCACGATGAACTGGCCAAAGATGGATTACAGGCCTTTTATTTAGATGGCAGTACAAAAACAGAAAAACGAATGGAAATGGTTGAAGCTTTTAATGAAGGAGAAAAAGATGCGTTCTTCATCTCCTTAAAAGCAGGAGGTACAGGTCTGAACCTCACAGGCGCGGACACCGTTATCCTCTACGACCTCTGGTGGAACCCGGCCATTGAAGAGCAGGCGGCCGGCCGTGCCCACCGCATCGGTCAAGAAAAAGTCGTACAGGTCATCCGGATGATATCCGAAGGTACGATCGAAGAGCGCATTTATCAACTCCAACAAAAGAAACGCGACCTCGTCGATCAAATCATCCAACCTGGAGAATCCATGCTTACTTCCCTAAGTGAAGAAGAAATCAAACAACTCTTTCAATAAAGAGCCGTTCCCAAACGGCTCTTTTTCTTTTTTAAAGTTTTAATTGGCATTTTCTGTATGACCCGGTCTGGAACAAAGTTCAAGACCGGGTCATACAGAAATTTCCATCCCCATCCAAAAAGGAAGCTGCCGAGATATGGCAGCTTCCTTTTTTATGCTTTCATTGTTTTCTTTTGCAGTTTGAACCAGTATCCTCCGAGGATGCAGGCTCCGATGACCATCGTCACCGTTGAAATGAGCATGTGCATCGATGAAGCGAGAACAACATTGCCTGTAACGACAATAATGAATCCTACCACTGCATTCAGCAGAAGAGAGATTAAATAGGCCCAACAACGTGATGTGATATTTGAACCTTGAAGCATAGATCACGAACCAAATCGCTGCGACAATGACCACAAAGGTGGCGACCCAGTGTAAAGAATACACGGCATTCGCAACAGATTCACTTGTGATCAAGTACTCCATCGCTGGAATGTCCATCATGACATTGCTCGCGCGGCTGTGTTTAAAGAAGGCACCGAGAATCACCTGGGCAATGTAGGCAATATACCCGATCAGAAAAGCCCGGTAACTCATCGATACCGATGCCCAGCTCGTCCGGTTCAGCTCGATCTTCTTCTCATGCAGACTATAACTCAACAACACGAGTACGATTAACAGCAGCTGACTGAACGTAACGTCGAACGTCGTAAACCCTGGTGGTGTACCGAGAAGGACGTTCAATCCACCAACAATGGACTGAAAGACAAGCAGTGCCAAACTTAGAATAGCTAAAATAAATACAGATTTGTTTTTGCGGTATTTATAGATCGCACCTAGAGCATTGAGGCCGGTTAACATGATAAGCAATGGGACCATCAAACGGTGTGAATACTCTATAATGACGTGATAGTCCGTAATATCAGGGAAAATCTTCCCATTACAGACCGGCCACGTCGTCCCACACGCATCCCCTGAATTTGTCGCAACGACCAGGTTTCCGAGGATCAACGCGAGAAACGTAACGAACGTTGTTAGAATTGAAAATTTCTTCATCGTCTTACCCTTTCTCTATCTATGATCATGGTGTCATGAATATTGTTTGTTTCCTAAGTAAATCATATCATGAATTTTAGATGATAGAGAAAGGAAAGCGCCGTCATGAGTCATGAACTTTTTGTGAACGGCGTTTCTTCCTTAATTTACTAATGAGCAAATAGAGAAGAGAAACCGCAATCAGCAGGGTATTGATCATAGAAAAAATGTTCGCATAATGGTCATCGTCCCAGTAGGAAACTGGGCTTTTAAACGTATAGCTGCTTACCGGATAAAACATAGGAACCGCATCATCATGGTGGGTAAGAATATCAAGAACCACATGCCCAAGCCACCCATAGGAAAAAGCGGTCCACTTCGAGAGCCCTCTTCCTTTCCAAATCAGAACAATAACAAAAAAGATTCCCCACACAAACAAGGAATGACCCGCATGACGCAGGATAAAAACGACAGGATGCTCAAACAGATCATGGACTAAACGAAATAAAGACCGCATCGGTTCTATATCGTTCACCACCTGCCAAGCCTGTCTTCGTACACTTAAATAAATGAACATGACATAATACACAATATCCGGTGAAAGGCTCCCAAAAATAAACCAACCGGTGTACCTTTGTTTTCTTGTTGCAAAAAATGTCCAGTAGCCATGGTGCAGTGTATTCATTTTGTTCTCCTCCCCTAACTTCTTGTTTACCCCTAATCACCAAGGGGAACCTAATTCATGGAAAGGAGTCTGAACTTATGACATATAAAGCCTATGTTTTCGATGCGTATGGAACGTTGTTCGACGTTCATAGCGTCATGAAAAAGATTCATCAATTTTTCCCTGATCAAGGTCCCAAGGTAAGCGAGGAGTGGCGCAGCCGGCAGGTTCACTATTTTCTCGTCCGCCAGTTGATCCAAGGATACAAGCCATTCACCGACATTACCAGATGGGCGCTTTTAGATGCCCTTGCTTATAGTGATGTGGATGTGAAACCGGATGTTGTGGAAGACCTGATGCACGAATATGAACAACTTCAACCTTACGATGAGGTCCCTTCATTAAAACAGAACCATCAAGACAAGACATTCACCATTTTTTCAAACGGGACGCGTTCCATGCTTGAGCCCCTTTTAGAAAATAATCAACTGAAAGAAGACTTTGACTTACTCAGCGCTGATGACGTTGAGGTCTACAAGCCTCACCCGAATGCCTACAGCTACGCCCACGAAAAGTTAGGGTTTGAAAAAGAAGAGATTCTCTTCTTTTCGAGTAATCCCCTGGGACATTACGGGCGCAGCTTCTTACGGCTTCCATACGGCCTGGGTGAACCGTAAACAGCAAAAGTGGCCGGAACTTGGAATCAACCCGACACACATCATCCGTAACCTCAATGAAATCCCAGAATAGAAAAGACGGAGTCCCCTGGGGGCTCCGTCTTTTATCGAGGTTACTCGTATAAACGCACCTGATTTTTTCCGTCTCGCTTTCCTTTGTAAAGAGCCTTATCGGCTGACCTGAATAAGTCATCCAAAGTTCGTCCATCTTCCGGATAACAGGCCACACCAATAGAGAAAGAGGAACGGATTTCCTCGCCTTTGACGAAATAAGGTTCTCTCAATTTCTCAAGCGCACGCATGGAGACTTCATAGATTTGATCCCGATCCGCGATGTCCTCCAAAAGAATCGCAAATTCATCCCCACCAATCCGTCCGACAGAATCTCCCGAACGGATGCATTCTTTCATCCGCTTCCCGACATTGCATAGAAATTCATCTCCAACTTCATGACCGTATTCATCATTGATATACTTGAAGCCATCACCATCTAAATAAAGGAGAGCGAATGATTCACCGGACCGTTCAGCCTTTGCGATCGCCTGCTCGACGCGGTCTTCAAAAAGCCTCCGGTTCGGCAAGTCCGTCAAATAATCGTAAAAAGCAAAACGCTCAAGCTTCTCTTCATAATTTTTTTGTTCGGATATATCTCGTGCTACGATGACGAAATGGCTGACCTGATGCTGTTCACTGACCACCGGCGTTCCTCTGCATTCAAACCAGACAGGTTCTCCATTCTGACTTTTCAATGTCAAGGAAACCGTAAACGCTTCTTTGCTCTCTTCACTCCATTTAAATGCATAGGAAAGGTTAGTTAAATCCTCAGGCTCGAGCTGCTGCAGTAGTTCTTCTGAAGACATCTCATGCGGGGCACGGCCTAAGAATTTCTCTTGTGAGGGAGATGCGTAAACCAGCTCTCCCATTGGTGAGAAAACAGAGATCAAATCATTAGAATGATCCGCAATCAGCCGGAACTTCTCCTCACTCTGCCTTAAAGCTTCATGAGCCCTCTCTTGTTCCGTCCGATCCTCAAGAATCGCATAAATTCCTTCTTTCTGACCTTCATTAATAATCGGAACGAGAGAGACTCGTAGAATACGCTCTTCTCCATCCATCCAAAAACTTGTTTCAAACCGGGTACCTTTTTGGAAAAAGGATTCTAAGAGCTGCTTCCTTAACCAGCCTCTCTGTTCTGCCGGCACCCACTCGATGATCGACGTTTGCACCAGGGCATCTTCCTCGGTTTCCAAAAGACGCAGCGTCGCTGTGTTCGCTTTCTTAATCAGTCCCTCGAACGTCAGCGTCAAGATTGGCTGTGGGTTATGTTTGAACAACGATCGATAGCGGGACCTGCTTGCTTCCAACTTCCGCTGGGCGGCCTTATCGTTCGAAATATCTCTAACAATTGAACTGATGCCGATCGTTTCGCCGTCTTCATTCTGAATCGGAGAAATGCTGATTGAAACATCCACAAGCCCTCCATCTTTTCTTTGGCGGACCGTTTCATATCGGGCGATCGCTCTTTCCTTTCCTTTACGGACAAGCTCCTGGGCTTCTTCTCTTCGGTTCGAAGGGACAAAAGGGAGCGAAGACGTCTGCATTTCTTCTTTCGTGTAGCCGTAAAGTTCTTCTATAGCACGGTTCGCTTCTAAAATATTACCCGCTGTATCGACAATTAAAATCGCATCGGTTGTATCCTTCATTAAGGAGCGATACATCGCATTGATCCGGCTGAGGTCACGCTCTTTTTCAATCACTTCTGTAATGTTCCGCGTAATCGCTACAATGTGGGTGACTTCTCCCGCCTCGTTCATCGTCGGGGTAAGCACGGAATGCCCTCTGAAAAGTGTTCCATTAATGATGATTTCATCTTCGTACGTGAGGGCTTCTTTTTTCTTAACAACCGTTTGATAGGCTTCAATTAAATCTTCCGCTTGTGATTCACCCAAAAGATCCTCTATGTATTTGCCTTCCCATCCCGCTCCTTTAATTGGAGAATGGTTTTTGGCAGATTCATTCATATATACATATCTAAATCGTCTCTCACCGACGACTTCCATAAAAAAGATATAGTCGGATATTCCATCCATAAGCATATGTAACAAGTGTTCATGAGGAATGCGTTCAGCAATCCCTGCTATGATTCCCTGATCCATCCATTCTTTCACTCGTTCCATGGATTATCCCCTCAATCATATAATCGTATTTACACATGTATACCATGTTATCATGTTTGGTTCCTGCTTCTCTATGTATCTTTCTACCAAAAAGTCAGAAATCCTTTCCAAATATATAAAAAAGCAATGTGCAGCGCACATTGCTTTTGAGAGTTATACCGTTTGTTTTTGTTGAGTCTGAGCTTCCGCCTGCGCTTGCTTGATCAAACAGCGTCCTTTTCCATGCGGAATGCACATCGGAGTACCGAAAAGAGGATCCTCCCTGACATCACAAAGCATTTCAAATACGTGGTGCATCATATCGCAAGTCACGACATCTTCAGGCTTCCCTTGTGCGAAGACCGTTTTATCTTTCACTGCAATAATATGATCCGCATAACGGCAGGCCAGGTTAATATCATGAAGCACCATGACTACCGTACGTCCATTATCCTGATTCAAATCGAAGAGCAAATCAAGAATATCAATCTGGTGCGTCATATCTAAATAAGTGGTCGGTTCATCCAATAGAAGAATATCGGTATCCTGAGCCAGAGTCATCGCAATCCAGGCACGTTGACGCTGCCCGCCGGATAGAGAATCGACCGTCCTGTCTTTCAACTCCATCAAGTTCGTATCTTCAAGCGCACGCGTGACAGCTTTCTCATCTTCGTCCGACCAGCGTTTTGCGAACCCTTGATAAGGATAACGGCCTTGCTTTACAAGCTGATAGACGCTGAGACCTTCAGGAGTTGTCGGGCTTTGTGGAAGAATCGCCATCTTCTTCGCCACATCTTTCGTACGCATCTTGGAAATATCCGCGCTATCCAGCACAACTTCTCCTGATTTTGGACGCAATAAACGAGCCATCGAACGAAGCAAAGTAGACTTACCGCAACCGTTTCCACCGATGAGAACAGTGACTTTGCCTTTCGGGATCGTAATATCCAATGAATCTATGATGATGGAATCTCCATAGCCAAGAGTTAAATTATTCGCCAACAGGGTATCCATAATCTGACCTCTCCTTTATGTCTCACGAAATCTATCGCTGTTGGAGCTACACGAAAAATCACGAAATCTATATATTTTCTCTACTTTCTAGTTTATGGGCTCGGTTCCACTCTGTCAATGAATTTGAGAATCATTTTCATCACTGGGCTGTGAAAAGTGTATGCATCGCACTAGGAAATGAGAACTTCTCCCTCGGGTAGAAGCACTTTCCGAAAATAACGAGCGACCCTTTCAGTAAATACTTTCTATGAATACGACGAAGTGATCTTTCTCTTCACAACTCAGAAGCTCTTACACTCCTGACCAACTGCATATATTGAACATCGCCCAGTCCATATTTTTGAAAAGTTTCAATCATCAACGATACAAGCTGCTCCTCCGATAAAACAGGGTGATGTTTGATGAATGTTACCAGTTCATTATCAAGCCCCTTGTAATGCAAATACAATTCAATGCCCTTTTTTAGTGGAGGGAGAAGAACTTCAGAAGGATGAGCCCGGTTTATAAGAACTTGTTTATACATGGCACGGTAACCAGCTACATGAAGCTGATATGAGGCGAGAGGTTCGAACTGTTGTGTCGTTAAACATAGCTCAATTTTCCCTTCGTAACCGATTTGCTCCAGCCATGCCAGTAAGGTGAGAAGATTGATTTGGCAGAACATATCTTCATCAAACCATAGCTGGAGGTGATCTCGTCCTTCACGGAAGACAGCCTCCAGTTTTTCTACAGTGATCCGCCTGTAGTCATCTTCAGAAACTCCATGCGTCACAGCCCTTGTTTTTATAAATTCTTCAGAGAAGATGGTTTCACAAGTTTCACCGGCACACATCGCTTCATTGAAAGGAATCATATGCTCCCCTTCGAAAAGTCCCTGGCTTTTAAAGGCCTTATTCATTTCTTCACCATTTAGAATATGTAGCTTCTGCATGGATTCTCCCCCTCCAAAAAGTAGAACGGTTATCTTCCAAAACCTTAGCCGAGAAGATAACCGTTCCGATACCATTTATTTAGAAAAAGCCCACCGACTCTTCATGGGTGGCAGGTTCCACGAAAACAAGTCCGAGTTCGTAGTGTTCATCTTCATACATCGCCCGCTGCACGTAGCGGTTTTCTCCCCATTCATCACGCACTTCCATTTTCGTAAACGCTCCTGAATTTTGCAGCGCTTCATAAAATTGATTCTCCGTTCGTACAGGAATCGCATTCACTCGTTCAATGACCTCCCCTGGTGTGAGTCCCATTTGATCGGCAGGGCTCCTAGGTATGACACCAAGAATCCGAATGCCTTTTTTCGCAGAAGAAAAGAACGGGGTTTTCTCTTCACGCATCCGGTGCAGAACGAAGATCCATTCACGACCAATCAATCCGATCATCACAGCTGCCAGGGACAACACACCTATGAAAAAGCTCCCGACAGCAAGCCCTAGGACGATGATCGACAACAGAAAGACGTGCCTTCCCATCGTCTTTGCTGCGACGACAGGAGACTGACCGCGAGCTTTCCATTCCCATCCGATAACAAAAGGAATAAGAATCAGCCCGTATGTTTCTCCACCAAGCGGAATCATTGGCCACCACGCGGCAAACGGTTCAATCATACCCCCTGGGAACAACGCTAGAAACGGAACGACCGTCATTCTTCTGGAACGATGCTGACCGATCCACATTCCCCGCGTCCCTTTCAATCGTTCGGGATATGTATGAGCAGCTGTCGTGCGCAGCATCAGGATCGATTCGGTTAATAAAAGAACGGCCATCACAACCGCAAGTGTATGGAGAGGCGTTTACTGGAGTACTTCCACCCATTCGTGACTACGCACAGAATCAGGTAGATACGGAACAACCAGCAGGACCAGGTAACTCAACCCCAGCGTATAAGCAGAGGAATACCAGCTCAGACGGCCAGTCAAACTGATGATCAGTAAAATACCGGATAGGAGAAGAAGCAACGGATAACTGAATACCATTCCTCCACCAACCGCCATCACGGATAATATAAAGCCACTGATGAGTGCCGTTCCCCACGTTCCTTTCCATTCGGTGAAACGATCAAAGATTCGTGTGCCGAAAGCCGCTCGTTCCTCTTTCACTCGTTTTCCAGATACGATGAAGATCATCGCTAAAGTTATGTATAAAAATGGGAGGGAGAACATCATCCCAAGCCCTTTTGCAAATTCCATCAACCAAACGTCCAACATGATTCTCCTTTCAAGTCGTGTCGCTCTCTGTTGTCTATACCTATTAACGAAAAAATCCGCAGTCGCAGACTACGGATATAATTCGTCATCCAGCGGCAAATTCCTGCTTATTGAAACAAGACCTCGACCGCTTTTTGCATTTGTTTGTCGTTTTTCTCATCTCTGACTTCTTTTATTATCGCTTCTTCAAGCTTGCCACCGGTCGTCTCGTCCACAACGCCAGTCGCTTCAAGCCCCGCTTCTTCCTGAAATGCTTGGACTGCTGCTTCTGTATCTTTGCTGTAGTATCCATCTGTACGGTCAGGATCATGACCTAGACCTTTCAGCATGATTTGGATGTTTTTCACTTTCTCATCATTGTCATTGTATTGAAGCGACTCTTCTACTTCCACTGGATTCGTGTAAAAGTATTCCGGTTGTTTCACTTTCACCGTAGGTTCGATCCCTTTTTCGTGAATCCAGTTGCCGTCAGGAGTCAACCACTTGAACAAGGTCAGCTTGATTGTACTGCCGTCGCCCATCGGTAACGCCTGTTGAACGGTTCCTTTACCGAAGCTCTTCGTTCCGACAAGATCATAACCGCCCGCTTCCTGCATGGTCGCAGCTAAGATTTCAGAAGCGGATGCACTTCCTTCGTCCATCAAGACGGTGATTGGATACGGCTTTTTCTCCTCATTTTCAGAGAAATAACGCGTTTTCTCACCTTTACGGTCTTCTACCCGGACAATCGGCTTATCTTTCGGAATGAACTCTTTCAGAATCTCCTGAACGTCTGTAAACAACCCACCAGGGTTTCCACGGACATCAATGACAAGCCCGTCCATCCCATCCTTTTCAAGCTTCTCTAATGCTTCGTGGAATTCATCCGAAGTCTTTTCTGAGAAAGAAGTAATTTCGATAACCCCGGCTTTTTTACCATTGATCTCCTTCGTATCTGTGTAAACCGTTTCTAATGGAATATCATCACGGGTGATATCGATGTTCAGTGGTTCACTGACCCTAGGCCGGTCGATTTGGAGCGTCACTTCCGTCCCCTTTTCCCCGCGGATCTTCAGAACGGCTTCATAAAGGTCAAGACCTTCGACACTGTCGCCATCCACCTTCAAAATTTGATCGTTCGGCTTCAAGCCTGCTTCTTCCGCAGGTGAGCCTTTAATGGGCGCGACAATCGTCACCTTATCATTGACCATACTCACTTCCGCGCCGATTCCCTGGAAAGAGGATTCAATCGTCTGGTTGAACTGCTCCATCGTTTCAGGGTCCATATACACACTGTATGGATCCTCGAGCGTATCGAGCATCCCCTGAATCGCCCCTTCAACAAGGGTGTTTTTATCTACTTCTTTTACATAATTTTCTTGAATCGTACTGAATGCCTGTTCCACCTTTTTCAAATCGGTGTTCCCGGACATATTTTGTATGAATGCCTTTTGTTCCTCTTCGGACAGACTCCCAAAGTTCTCCGCATCTTTATCTGCATACTGTTCGGATTGTGCTTGTTCGTTCGTGTCGTCAGCGAAGTATTCTATTCCTATGTACGAGCCTGCCGCTCCAAATAGGACCGCTAGCGCCATCAACAGCGCAACGTAGCGCGGTTTTATATTCATCGCATTCACCCTTCTATTTTGGATTTCATGTTGCCTCTATACTAGCAAAAAAGCTCCTTCAACGTAAATCAACGATTGTTCTATGAGTTAACATATGCCAGAAATGACTATAGCATGTCCATTTCATTATAGGACATCCCCACCTATCTATCTACCTGTAATTGGATCAGAAACGAGAATCGTAGAAATTCGCGCCTGGCACCGCTTCGCTTCCTTTTGGTGTCAGGAGCCTTTCTAGTGCCTCGCAACAAAAGGAGAAGTGCAAGTGCCACCCTTCACCAAAAAACAAAGAAAAAGACCGTCCCCTAACTGAGACAGTCTTCACGCACTTACATTTCGTATCCATATTCTCCGTTGCTCTGGTCACGGACGACCATGCCGTCTTCAATCGCGATGACACGCTTACGGATCGTGTTGACAATTTCCTGGCTGTGGGTCGCCATTAATACGGTTGTCCCTGCCGTATTGATTTCCTCAAGGATGTGCATGATCTCCCACGATGTTTCTGGATCGAGGTTACCTGTCGGCTCATCAGCGATCAGTACTTTCGGATGGTTCACAATCGCGCGGGCAATCGATACACGCTGCTGCTCTCCTCCAGAAAGCTCATCCGGAAGGAAACGTGCTTTGTTTTTCAAACGAACTTGATCAAGCACGTCCATCACACGGCGGCGGATGTTTTGTGGATTTTCTTCAATAACTTCTAGTGCAAATGCCACGTTCTCATAAACGGTCAGCGTCGGCAATAGACGGAAATCCTGATAAACGACACCAATCTGACGGCGCAGCATCGGAATGCGACGCTGTTTCATTGTGGATGTGTCCATATCATTCACAAGAACCGTTCCAGTCGTCGGCTTTTCTTCTCTGTAGATCAGCTTCGTAAATGTTGATTTACCAGCCCCACTCGGCCCTACGACATAAACGAACTCTCCCTGGTCGATTTGGATATCCAATCCATTCAAAGCCGTGACACCATTCGGATATGTTTTATATACTCCTTGCATTTTAATCATGTAAAATCACCTGTATCTCTCATAATGTTAAGTCAGTTGTCTTCTCTCTTGTCTACAAACACATTTATTATAACATTAATTTTCGGTTTATTTAGACATGAAATTATTACATTTGTTTTTCATAGGAGGGGTATACCGGTAAACACCCTTTCAATATAAAGGATGCCTAGATATTAAAGAAGTTGATTGAGAAGGATACAAAAAAAGCCTGGTGACGTCACCAGGCTTTTTCACTAGAAGCTTATTCCATTGTCGTAAGCCAGCTTGCTACCAGTTGAGCATCGTCATCAGATACTTGACCTTGAGCTGGCATGCCGCCCTTACCATTTTTAATGAAGCCAACGATCTCTTCTGCAGAATACTTGGAACCCACTTCAGTAAGAGATGGTCCCATTCCTCCGCCAAGTTCACCGCCGTGGCAGCTGGCACAGTTGTTCTGGTACACTTCTTCTGCGGCCGCTGTGTCAACAGCCTCGCCGTCACCACTGTCTGACGTTCCTTCGTCTGTGCCTTCGCCGGAATCTTCACCCGTTTGTTCTTCTGTCGTTTCATCGTTCGCGCTGTCATCCGTCGTTCCTTCGTCTCCGCCGCCCCCACAGGCACTCAAGACGAGGATCAGCCCTAAAAATAAAGCAGATAATAGTTTTTTCATTCCTGTATCCCCTCTCGTATTTTGATGAGATATAGAGATATTATAACCGAGTCACGACGTTTTGAAACCCTCTCCAAGCACTTCAGTGGCGTTCATAGCGACGACAAATGCCCCCGGGTCAACTGTCTTTACGGTTTGTGTCAATTTGATGAATTCATTCTGCTGGACGACACACATGACGACCCGGCGTTCCCGATCCGTGTAACCACCAGCTCCACTTAATACGGTTACCCCACGATCGATTTGTTCAAAAATAGCAGAACGCACTTCATCGACGTCCTCTGTAATGATCATTACGTTTTTCGAAGTGTTCAATCCCACTTGGACAAAATCGATGGTCCGACTGGTCGCAAATAACCCGATCAGCGCATACAATCCTTCTTCGAGTGAGAAGACAATCGCCGATGTCAGGACAATCATTCCGTCCAATAAAGCAACACTGATGCCGAGTGGTAAGTGTGTGAATTTGTGCAGGACTTGAGCGGCTAAGTCGATCCCGCCTGTCGATGCCCGTCCTCTAAAAACAATGCCAAGGCCGAGACCGACGCCCATTCCACCGAATATGGCTCCAAGCAACGGATTCGGTGTTGCCGGCGCCATGTCACTCGTCATCAAGACGAAGAGCGGCAGGGTCACGGTGCCGACGAATGACTTGAGACCGAAGTTTTTTCCTAATATGGCCACGCCCATGATGAACAGTGGAATATTCAATACCCACTGGACGACGCCAGGCTCCCAGCCGAACACGCCTTTCGTGATCGTACTGACACCTGCTACTCCTCCAGAGGCGATGTTATTCGGTAATAAAAATAAATTGAAGGCTAAAGCTACAAAAAATGACCCAAGAATGACCAGGCCGTAATCCATTGTTTGTCTGAGTGCCGGTGGCATCGGCTCCCGTCGATATTTTTTTGCCATCATCATCATGCTGTTCGACTCTCCCTATGTATCGTTCTCCCTAAACCGTAAGGAGTATAACACTAGGGCATTCTCCTGTAAATGAGAGTAGAATAACGTGTTAACACGGTAAAGGAGCAAGACTTCGTATTCCTATTAGTTTTCGTTTCCTCTGCACTTCTATACAAAAAGCGGCGAGTCTAAGACCCGCCGCTTCTTTTAGGAATTCATCGATTCTTGTTTTTCCATAATTTCAGCTAATAGAGCAAGGACATCGTCCCGCATGTTTTCCCGTTCCATTGCAATGGCAAGGGTCGTTTTGATAAAGCCGAGCTGATCGCCGACATCGAATCGCTCGCCTTCAAACTCATACCCGTACACAGGCTGATCTAGGTTCAGACGCTCAATAGCATCTGTCAATTGAATCTCTCCACCTCTACCTTCTTCCTGAGTAGCAAGTAGATCCATGATTTCCGGTGCAAAAACATAACGGCCAATGATCGCCAAGTTCGACGGTGCTTCTCCGACGGCTGGCTTTTCTACAAAATGCTTCACTTGATAGCGTCGCCCCTCTTGTTTTTCAGGCGCAATGATTCCGTAGCGATCGGTTTCATCCTCCGGCACTTGTTTGACACCGATGACTGACGATTGCGTTTCTTCATATTGGTCAATCAACTGCTTCAGGCAAGGTTCATCCGAACGAACGATATCATCTCCAAGCAGGACGGCAAAAGGTTCGTCCCCGATAAACTTGCGTGCACACCAGACGGCATGTCCAAGTCCTTTCGGTTCTTTTTGGCGAATATAATGAATGTCAACTTCAGCAGATTGCTGAACTTCCTCAAGGAGATCAAGCTTTCCTTTTTTATAAAGATTATCCTCAAGTTCAAACGCATGATCAAAGTGATCCTCAATCGCACGTTTCCCTTTTCCTGTTACGATGATAATATCCTCGATTCCGGATTGAATCGCTTCTTCCACGATATATTGAATCGTCGGTTTATCCACGACCGGAAGCATTTCTTTCGGCATTGCTTTTGTAGCGGGTAGAAAACGTGTGCCGAGTCCAGCTGCAGGAATAATCGCTTTTTTCACCTTCATTCTTTATTCGCCCCTTTGTATGTAAGATAACTTCATAGTAGCAAAAATAGTGAATACTGAACAGAAAAAAAGACCCCCACCATCGTGAGAGTCTTCCCGTATTAACCATCCATTTTAGAGCGGAGGTAAGAGTTGATGAATTTATCAAGGTCACCATCCATGACGCCTTGCGTGTTTCCGACCTCTTCATTCGTACGGTGGTCTTTGACCATGGAATAAGGGTGGAATACGTAAGAACGGATTTGGCTTCCCCATCCGATTTCTTTTTGCTCGCCGCGGATATCATCAAGCTGCTGCTGTTGGCGCTCGATCTCCAGCTGGTAAAGCTTCGCCTTCAACATTTTCATCGCTTGTTCACGGTTCTTAATCTGAGAACGCTCAGACTGACACGTCACGACTGTATTCGTCGGCAAGTGCGTGATACGAACGGCAGAGTCTGTCGTGTTGACGTGCTGTCCACCGGCACCACTGGAACGATACGTATCGATCTTCAAGTCTTCTGTCCGAACATCAATCTCGATCTCATCGTTAAACTCTGGCATCACTTCACACGATACGAAGGACGTGTGACGACGACCTGAAGAATCGAAAGGAGAAATCCGGACAAGACGGTGCACCCCTTTTTCCGCTTTCAAATAGCCGTAGGCGTTGTGCCCTTTAATGAGCAGGGTCACACTTTTCACACCTGCTTCATCTCCTGGGAGGTAGTCCATCGTCGAAACAGAAAAACCTTTCTTCTCAGCCCAGCGCGTGTACATGCGAAGAAGCATGCTTGCCCAGTCCTGGGATTCGGTACCACCAGCACCCGGGTGAAGCTCAAGAATCGCGTTGTTCTTGTCGTATGGCTCACTCAAGAGAATGTTCAGTTCGAATTGGTCAAGGTCCTTCTTCAGCTGCTGCACTTCCTGTTCAAGATCTTCACGCAGTTCTTCATCGTCTTCTTCTTTAACAAGCTCATAAGAAACTTCCAGGTTCTCATGCGTTTCTTCATGCTCTTCAAGCGTATGGACCAACCCTTTCAGTCCATTCACCTCGTCAATGACTTTCTGCGCCGTATTCTGGTCATCCCAGAAACCTGGCTCTGTCATTTGTTCTTCTAGTTCTGCAATACGGGTTTTTCTTTGATCGACGTCAAAGAGACCCCCTGAAGTCCGCTAATCGCTTAGCTGTATTATCCAATGCATGGCGGATTTCTGCCATATCCATATCCATCACTCCTATATGATTCTTAAAACAAGGGAAGACACCCTCTAAAAAGAGAGTGCCTCAACCTCTTATTTTCCGTGACAATTTTTATATTTCTTCCCGCTTCCGCAAGGACATGGGTCGTTACGACGAACATGGTCCTTTTTCACGACAGGGGTTTTCTTCTTCGGCTCTTTGCTTTCGCTGCCTCCAGAGACAGCCTGCGCTCCCTGAGCCACTTCCTGACGCTGCAGGTTGTTGCGGATCTGCGCCTTCATGACGTAGCGGGAGACTTCTTCATCAATATTGGTAACCATCTGTTCAAACATACGGAACCCTTCGAAATTATATTCACGAAGCGGATCGTTTTGGCCGTAGGCGCGCAGGTGAATTCCCTGACGCAGCTGGTCCATCTGATCGATGTGATCCATCCACTTCTGGTCAACCGTACGAAGCAGAATGACTTTTTCAAACTCACGCATCTGTTCAGGCGTCAATTCTTCTTCTTTCTCATCATAACGCTGTTTCACTTTTTCAAGGATCAGCTCCTCCATTTCCTGAGGGTCTTTTCCTTTCAAGTCATCCACTGTTACATCGCCTTCATGCAGCAAGTTCGCACGCAGGTATTCAACGAGGCTTTCAAGCTCCCAGTTTTCTTCTTCCTCTTCACTCGTGTGGGCGCCGACCGTTTTAGAAACGGTACGCTCGATCATTTGTTCAATAATTTCACGCAAGTTTTCGGAAGTAAGCACATCATAACGCTGCTTGTAAATAACTTCACGCTGCTGACGCAGGACATCATCATAAGAAAGAATCGTCTTACGCGCATCGAAGTTGTTTCCTTCCACACGTTTCTGCGCGGATTCAACAGCACGAGAGATCATCTTACTTTCGATCGGCTGAGAGTCGTCCATTCCAAGTCGGTCCATCATGCTGCGAATGTTGTCAGAAGCGAAACGGCGCATCAATTCGTCATCTGTCGCCAGGTAGAACTGAGACATTCCTGGGTCTCCTTGACGACCCGAACGACCACGAAGCTGGTTATCGATTCGGCGGGATTCGTGACGTTCCGTACCAATAACAGCAAGGCCTCCGGCTTCTCTGACACCATCGCCGAGCTTGATGTCGGTACCACGACCAGCCATGTTTGTTGCGATCGTTACCGCGCCTTTCTGGCCAGCGTTCTCGATGATTTCCGCTTCACGGAAGTGGTTTTTCGCGTTCAAGACGTTATGCGGAACCCCCGCTTTCGTCAAGTAACGGGAAATGATTTCGGACGTTTCAACGGCTACGGTACCAACAAGCACCGGCTGTCCATTTTCATGACGCTCCTTAATATCCTCGACAACCGCTTTGAACTTCCCGTCCATCGTCTTGTAAACAAGGTCGGCCTTGTCATCACGGATGATATCACGGTTCGTTGGAATAACGATCACACGCATGTTGTAAATGTTCAGGAATTCCTCTTCCTCGGTCTTTGCTGTACCAGTCATACCAGAAAGCTTTTCATACATACGGAAAAGGTTCTGGAACGTGATTGAAGCAAGTGTCTGGCTCTCGTTCTGAATCTCGAGTCCTTCTTTCGCTTCAATCGCCATGGTGCAATCCGTCACTATAACGGCGGCCTTTCATAAGACGACCGGTGAACTGGTCGACGATGACCACTTCGCCGTCCTCGACCACATAGTCGGTATCCTTCTGCATCGACGTGTGCGCTTTGAGCGCCTGATTGATGTGGTGAATCAAGGATACGTTGGAAAGATCAAACAAGTTCTCGATTTTGAAAAAGCGCTCGGCCTTGTTGATTCCTTCTTCTGTAAGCTGTACGTTCTTCGTCTTTTCGTCGTACGTGTAATCTTCTTCATTCGCGAGCAAACGGACAAAAGAATTCGCTCCCTGATAAAGATCTGCGGATTTGGAAGCTGAACCACTGATGATTAACGGTGTACGAGCTTCGTCAATCAAGATGGAGTCAACCTCGTCAATGATCGCGAAGTGAAGCGGACGTTGAACCATCTGCTCCTTGTAAAGCACCATATTGTCACGCAAGTAGTCGAAACCGAACTCGTTGTTCGTACCATACGTAATATCCGCGTTGTACGCCTCACGCTTCTCGTCCTTCGACATACCGTTTGAGTTTAGCCCGACGGTCAGTCCAAGGAATTGGAAAAGTTCGCCCATCTCTGTAGCATCACGGCTCGCCAAATAATCGTTGACCGTGATGATGTGCACGCCTTTTCCAGTAATTGCGTTCAAGTAAGCCGGCATCGTAGACGCCAGTGTTTTACCTTCACCAGTTTTCATCTCGGCTATGTTACCTTCATGAAGGGATATAGCGCCCAGCAGTTGGACACGGAACGGGCGCATTTCAAGCACACGTTTAGAAGCTTCACGTACAACCGCGAAAGCTTCGACCAACATATCATCTAAATCTTCGCCATTTTGATAGCGTTCTTTGAATTCTTCTGTCTTATTTTTTAATTCATCATCAGACATTTTTTCGATTTGCGATTCCATCGCTTCGATGTCATCTGCGATTTTCTCCAATCGCTTCAATTGACGTGTATTTCCATCGCCAAAGATCTTTTTTATAGTACCAAGCATTGCAACCGCTCCTCTGTTGATTTCCGAACTTCGGTTGAATAGTTTAATCCTCTATTATCATAACACTAAGAGAAGCGGCCTGACAATCAACTACATAGGACCAGGGACACCGATGAGAGAATTATGTAGAAGGAGTAAAAGAGAGGGGACGTTCACGGATCATCTGGTGTTCAACACCGAGCTGCCTGCGGTCCAAATCCGTAATGCGACGATTTGTCACTCCAATGATTTCCACAAGCTGAGCAATCGTTTCTTCCTGCTGATTTAAACGTTTATAAATGTACTCACATTCCTTGCCATTCATGCCATCACCTCCTGTCCTATCCTTTATACTACTTTTCTTAAGTATGAGCGAACGCTCAAAATTCCATTTTACACCCTAATGAATGATGAAAAATTAATTTTTCTCTAGCAAAGAATCATTTATTCATCCCAGATACTTGGAAAAATACAAAAAACGCCCCTGCCGAAGCAGAGGCGTTTACTCTATGAAGCTATCAAGTTTCGATCAAACCATAACGGCCGTCACGACGTTTATAAACAATGTTCGTTTCATCTGTATTTGCGTTTGTAAAGACGAAGAAGTTGTGACCAAGCATATCCATCTGCAATGCCGCTTCTTCACTATCCATCGGTTTCAAGTCAAATCGCTTCGTTTTCACGATTTCTACATCAAATTCATCATCAATCGTTTGCGTTTGATATTGTTGCGCCTCGCGTTCAAGCTCGGCAAAGACATGTTTCGGAGCACCCTCTTGTCGGAACTTACGATTCACTTTCGTTTTATGCTTACGAATTTGTCGTTCCAATTTATCTACCACAAGGTCGATGGCAGCGTATAGATCTGTGTTGTGTTCCTCAGCACGAAGAAGTAGATTCTTCATCGGAATTGTGACCTCGATTGTCTGCTCATCATTATAGACACTTAAATTAACGTGTACCTCGGAAGACGGCGGAGTATCAAAGTAGCGTTCGAGCTTGCTCACCTTTTTCTCCACATATTCTTTAATAGAATCCGTCACTTCCAAGTTTTCACCACGAATGTTGTATTGTAGCATTAGAAGTGTCCTCCTTTCATCCTTATGTGATATATATTCTATCATACCCACGGCCTTTCCTGCATAAACTTTCGAAATATTTTGTCTAATTTGTGTCGGTAATTGTTGGAAGGTGTACCTTTGAATAGAAATGGAGGTCTTTTCTACATGATATTTTGTCAATATACTAGATAAAAAAGGAGCCTATGTAAAATAGACTCCTTAAATATTTATGCGTATATCGACCAAATATCTTCCTCTACACCCTTACCAACGGCTGCTGATCCGCCAAAGATTTGTAAGTATGTCGTTCGATGGTCAATAAAATATTACTTCACTTCTTCATCAAGCTTACTTTTCGGTGTCAGCAGCAATGGCTCTTTCACTGCATGTACAGACCCAGCTAAAGCATCTGCGAAGTTTTAACCTGTTGCAAGACTTACGGACTGCGTCTCCATATCAAAGTACTTCGCAACGGTAAACCTACCAATGATTCATTCACCCATCCACTGTGGGATCATATAGGAGATTTATCTCAAAATCTACCATAATAAAGAAACATCCGTCATGGATGCTTCTTTTAATGAGCCGTATAGGGTTTCACGAATGCTTCCATACGCGTCCGCCAACTTTCAAATGCAGGGACTACATGCTCCACCAACAAATGATGTTTTTCTTGTGCGGTGTCATGCTCGAACCACCCTTGCAGATGATTGACGATTCCGTGAAAATCAATGACTAAAGTCTGAAGATCTTCGTTCCCTTTAAAAAGGACCTCCATTTGATCATGACTGCGGCTGATTTGTTCCAGGCTAAGGAGCACGTCCTGAAACACTTGCTTTGCCATTGGAGTCTCTTCTATTTTCATATGGTCCTCTAAATATTTGAGCCCTTCACTGATGGTACTTAACAGCTCATCATACCGCTCTAGCATTTCATGTTGTTCTGCTGTAAGTTCTGACAAAAAATCACCTATTCTACTTTTTATGGTCTAAATACATTCCGTCGTAGCCGGAAACACTTTGATAGGGATTGACGTAGCGCTGTTTGCTGGACTTTTGTTTTTTTGCATTACGCATGTCGCTCTTCAACCTGTCAAAAAGGAACTCGAGCTTTTGATTGATCTTTAAATCACGTTTCATAACTTCTCTCACCATCGACTTCTCTTCCTGAGAAGGTTCTGATAATTGTTCAAGCATGGCTGTCCGCTTATCTAACAGAGTCTCCACTTCCTCTAATACAGATGTTCGATTCTTCTCATTAACTGGTTGATGGACAACCTCATCCAGCTTCTTTGTAATAGAGGTAAACTCAGTCCATACACCCATCAGGCATTTCCACCTTGACCAAATTGCATTTTTCTCGACTCTAAAATGACTTGCTTCCAAGTATCACGAAACTCTACCACAAGTCCTTCGACCTCGTCCAAAATCTCAACATCATTTTTCGTGTTTGCTTCCACTAAACGACGGTTCACATAATCATACAATGGCATAATTTCCTGTGTAACTGCATATTGCTGGTCCATCGTAATCATAAGCTCTTGAATGATCTTTTGTGACTTTTGAATGTTTGTATTTTTCTTCTCAATTTCATTATTCTCCATTGCTTTTCGAGCGATTCTAATGAACTTAATACATCCATTATAAAGCATTAAAGTGAGTTCCCCGGGGGAAGCTGTTTCTACTGAGTTATTTTGATAGGCTTGAATAGACATCTAGCCAGCACTCCTTTTATCGTTACATTCCACCGCTGAAGTTTTGCATAATAAAAGCGGATTGCGAATTCATTTTTTGTATAGCTTTTTCCATGGCCCCAAATTCACGCCAGTAGCGATTTTCAATAGCATTCAAGCGATCTTGAAAGGAATCCATTTCATCATTAATACTTTCAATCTGCCTACCCAACATAAAATTGTTATCTAAACTGGTAGGTTTCCCGGCTTTACGTTCGATGGATTTAGTCGCTTCTTCTATCGAGGTTTCCAGACGCCTGACAATTCCTGGGTTGGTGTCTGTCCCTGAGAAAAGCTTGGTAACGGAATCTGGGTTGTCTCTTAATGCTTGACGCAATTGATCCTCATCAACTTCCAACATCCCACCCTCGCGGTAATTGGATGTGGTGGTAATTCCAATCTGAGAGGCCATGTTATATTTCCCAGTTGTCTCTACTGGGGCATACCAATTTTGACGCATGCTGCTCAGGACACCACTGACTACTGAATCCCCTTTGAGCATTCCGCTTTTAGACTTTTCTTCCCAAAGCTCAATTTCTTCCTCTTCCATATCCTTTTTTTGTTCCGCAGTCAAAGGTTGGAAATTACGGTACCGCTTCTCCTCTGTTTTCCCATTCAAATCTTCAATTACTTCATTGTATTTTTCAACAAACTTCATCACTTTTTCGAAGGAATCATCAACATTGTTAGAAACTGAGATGGTAGATGTGCCAACCTCATTGAACGTAAAATTCATACCGTTCAGAGAGTAGTCATTGTTACGGGAAGTCATCTCGAATGAATTGTTATAAGTGAATCGGGCATCCGTTCCACCTTTTTCATTCAGTACCCAGCCCGTTCCGTCATTCTTACCATTTTTGATATCGAGTGTATCAGCCAAGAAAGACGCTGACGTTCCATTGAAGCCAATCTCCGCTCCGAGAAATTTACTTTCATCTGTATTAAAATCCCCTGTTTCCGTACGTTCGAGCATCACTTTATCTGCTCCTTTATCATAGAAAGCACGTACACCTAGTTCAGAGTCGTTAATCTCACCCAGAATGTCATTAAGAGATTTATTACCAGTAACATTGAAAGAGACGGTTGTTTCTTCTCCTCCCTCACCATACGTGGTAAGGGAAAAAGTATCATCAAGAGTTATTCCATTAATTAGATTATCTTTCTGATTAGCCAGAGTATCGTCTGGATCGAACTCACCGTTACTAATGCCATTTTGACTGTAATTATAAGCAGCCTCTGCGAGTTCTAAAACTTCCATCTTGTAGCTGCCTTCATCAGAACTCGACAGCGCCGTCGCAGATACAGCTGAACCTGAAGAGCTGACATCTTTTGAGTTATAAGAACGCTCTAGTTTCATGTCAAAAGCCATTGTATCTAACTCTGAAAGCTGTTTATTCACATCACGGTAAGCGTCTCTTTTGTATGTAAGCCATTCACGATCCTGCTCCATTTTATTAAGCGGCTGCTTCTCAGCATTCATCAGATCTTTAATAATCTGATCCGTATTCATACCTGAAGCAAGACCACCAATGCGCATATCACTCATTCTATCACCTGCTTATATTTTTTCATCAACAATAAATCCAAGTCGCTCGGCAATCGAAGCATACATATCCAACAGCTTTTTCGGAGGGATCTCCTTCACTATTTCCTCTGTATCACTATCTACGATGGTTACATAGTATTCTTCTAATTTATCATGAAACTGAAATCGTAAGGAGGTATTTACAGCTTTGAAAAACACATTCATATCTTCTGCTGCCTGTTTCAGATTTTCTTTTTGATTATCGGTCGTGTATTCTTTAAAGTCTTCATTCATTCTCTCAGTCTTTACTGACTCATTCTTCTGAACAGTTGAACGGACACCAAGTTGTAAATTATTTCTCTGCAGAAGTTGTGATTGGGTAATAAGATCTCTTACATCCACCTTCAACAACTCCTAATTGCTATGTAGTTTCTTTTTATATCGGTTAGAGGAGATAATAATTAAACGTATTAAGGGGATTTATCACTAATTATGGACACTGTAATAATAATAACTAACAACAGCACATAAGATCCCTTTAACATTTACAGTTTATTAATGAAACTATCTCTGTACATAGAAAAAGACCCTCAAAATTGAGGGCCTTTTTAACTTTATTAACGTAGAAGTTGAAGAACTCCTTGTGGTTGTTGATTTGCTTTTGCAAGCATAGCTTGAGAAGCTTGTGAAAGAATACTTTGTTTCGTTTGGTTCATCATTTCCTTCGCCATCGCGCGAACATTTACTTTCATAAATGACCAGACTATATCTTCACCCTTTTACAGAAAGGGGTCGGGCACTTCGGATTCACAATGCTGATGACCATTGTTTCACCTACGGATTTCATCACCTAAAACGGTGGTCTATCCTAGTCGTTGAACCTTCTCCACTTTTTCAAGACAGGAGCTTGGCTGCTGATTGCCCAATCTCTTCTTTTTTCAACCTTCACGCTTGTCGTTTCCAACTTCGTTGTGGTAAGAAAAGTTCTCAGGGGTTTCCAGCAATTCACCCGATTATAATCGCTGGCCGTTACCAGCCAGGACGACTGTGCTTAGCTTATGCAGCTAAAGCATAATCTACGTCACGGATACGAGATTCCGCAGCAGTTAGGTTTTCAGAAGATGTACCTAAGTTATTGATTGTGTGATCTAAACGGTTTTGTACTGCACCTAGCTTAGAACGTTCAGCAGATACCGTTTCAATAGCTTCGTTGATTTTAGTTATGGAAGAATCTGCTGCAGATTGACTAGAAATATCTATACCACCAACTGACAGTGAAGTATCTGCTGTAATAGCAGTTCCAAATGATAACACTGTATCTCCTGATGAATTGGTAAAACTTGTTGCATCTGTTGAAGTTGCAATAACATTCCCACTAGAATCAGTTAATTCAGTAGTAGAAGCCGTATAGTCTCCCGCTTCAAGCGTAGTATTGGAAAGCTCTGCATCAAATGACTCAACTGTTGCAGAGGCAATCTCGACCTTACCTCCAATTTTAGCTGTATCCGTTAAGGTAATTGCATCATCTCCAAAAGTAGAACCATCGTTATCTGCTCCAGTACCCGTGAATGTTTTTCCATCAGTTCCTGTAGCAACCACGTTACCATCAGTATCTTTAAGTTGATAAGTATCACCATCTTTAGCTACTGTATAAGTTCCATCTTGCACATCTGAAGTAGTTCCAGGAGCAGCAGCAATACTTGAATCAATCGTTGTTGAGATATCACTAACTACTCCTAAACTTAATGCTCTCATATCACTAACATCTAATGATAGATTTTGACCTTCATTAGCACCAATCTGGAATGTACTCTTTAAAGATCCATCCAGAAGGTTCTGAGTATTGAACTCCGTATTGTCACCAATACGTGTAAGTTCTTTAGATAATTGATCTACCTCTTTTTGAAGTTCACCACGGTCTGTATCAGTGTTCGTATCGTTGGCAGATTGTACTGCTAGTTCACGCATACGTTGAAGAATATCGTGCGTTTCATTCAATGCACCTTCAGCTGTTTGAATCATAGAAATACCATCTTGAGCATTGGTTTGTGCTTGCTCAAGTCCACGAATTTGTCCACGCATTTTCTCTGAAATTGCTAGACCTGCTGCATCATCAGATGCATTGTTAATACGAAGACCTGAAGAAAGCTTTTCCATTGAATTTTGATTGGCATTATTAGCACTTGATAGTTGACGGTGCGTATTAAGCGCCGCGATGTTGTGATTAATTCTCATCTTAAAAATTCCTCCTTGAAATAAGTGACCCCACATCCTTGTGGCATCCTCTAGTTACAAAACAAAAAGTCGGCCGACTTATGTAATGTTTTACATTACTTATATCGACCGACTTCTTAAATTTTTAATCTTTTTTTGCATTTTTTAATAGATTCAGCAAATCTCCAGATACATTCGCCGCTTCTGCATTCTCTTTCTCAATCGCCATATACACTTCCTGACGATGAATTCCCACACTTTTAGGGGCTTCTATACCCAATTTCACCTGTCCACCTTCTACACCGACCACTGTAATGGTGATATCATCTCCTACTCTAACAGTTTCTCCTTCTTTGCGATTAAGGACGAGCATGAGAATCACCTTTCCCGGAAGGAATCAATGGATGCTTCGTTTTGTATTCTGTTTGATTTAAAATCAACTGCATCGCAGTCCCTACATCCGTGTTCATAACTATGGGAGCCTGCAAATTCAACGTAGACGAATAAAATGGGTCTCGCAATGTCACCACATTATAGACCGCGACATCTTCTGGATGTTTAATTTCCAACTTTTCTTCATCGATGTCAAACTCATAGTCTTTATAAAAATGATAAGGGTTTGTGACGATGAGCGACAGACCTGCTTCTTCCACAGACTGTAACGCAAAATATGTACCTAACTCATCCACAGGTAAAAGAACAAAAGAATGATAGCTTTCAAACCCTGGTAGTCCAGCAGGGAATTCAATACAATCCTCCTTCTCAATCTCAATCGCACCAAAGTACTTCGTTTCGATCCTCATGATTACACCTTCCAATCTATCTTCATATCTGGCATCTGTTCCACCCTCACATCAACTTTACCGGGACGGTAGTGATGTTCAGGGGCGTGTATCTTATTTTCAATCATCGGTTCACGCCGTTGAATATCAATTTTTGCTTCTCCTGACTGATAGTTCATCTGAATGAGGTCATATGTAGGACGGCCCCCAGGTGAAAAAGTAAAATCAAACCCTGCATTCCGTTTCGCCTGGGCAGCAATGGGATTTCCGCCATTTTCGATGCGCATGAGCTCGTCACCTTCGCGAGAGACACGAGCAAGACCTTCCATCCATAGATTCCTCGCAATCCCAACAAGTTCTTCTGTACGTACCAATACATTTTTTAAATCAAGGTTATGCCAGGCATTTGTCTGATCAATCGTTAGCTTCCTAGGCTTTTGTTCAATTTTCATATCCGCTTTTGGTTGTTGAATCGACTGCTCTACTTGATGCTGCTTGATCGTTTGCTCCGGCTTATTAATCCTCAGCCCAATCCGTCCTGGAGTGGACTGCATCTGAAGCTTAGGGAAATTCATCCTTGTCCCTCCTCATGAAGGTGCCTTGCAATGAAAGGCTTATTCAAAAAACAAGACTGTCTCAAATCGAGACAGCCTTATCTAAGAAAATCCATCAACGTCGGCTGGATGATCCGGGCTCCGACGCCCATCGCCGCTCTATGGACACTTTCCTGTGTTTTTAAGTCCGTGATCACTTTTTCAATATCTGCATCTTCGTTGTCGGACATCATTCTTGTCGCACTTACTTTTTGTGATTCCAAACGATCCTCAATTAACTCCACACGGTTCATCCGTGCCCCCCAAATCAGCGCGTTCGTTAACGATATTTCCGATATGACCGTCGAATGATTCAATAAAACCCCCGAGATCTCCCTGGGTTGTATCACCCTCGAGTGCAGATGCGAAATTCTCGAGATCTTCAAAAAGTTTCTGATTGAACACATTCCCAGGTGTAACATTCGTCTGAAGCTTAACCCCAGATGAAACCTCGATATTGACCGGATCGTTCCCAGGTGGTACGGAACCTTCTAAATCTTCCATATCAAAAGGAGCTTCCGTTGTATTCGATCCATTGAAAATATACTTATCATTCACTTTCGTATTAGCGATTGATCCGATATGTTCCTTCAGCTGACGAATTTCCTTAGCTATATTTTCACGTTGACCTTCATCATATGTATCATTACTCGCCTGAACGGTCAGTTCACGAACTCGCTGCATCGCCTGTGTCGCTTTATCAAGGGCTGCATCACTATTGTCCATCCAGTTATGGACTTCGCCGATATTACGCTGAAATTGCTCCACTTCGGTTACTTGCTGGCGATAGTTGATTCCTTTCATAGCTACCACAGGATCCTGGGAAGGGCGGGAAATTTTCTTCCCTGTCGACAATTGCTCCTGGTACTTCCCCATATTTCCGTAACTATCACTCAAGTTTCGCAGCATATTATTTGAAAGCATACTTTGAGTTACACGCATTAGTCATTCACCTACCTTCCCACTCGCCCCATTTGATCAATGACCCGTTCAAGCATTTCATCGACGACGGTAATATTCCTAGCTGCGGCATTATAAGCATGCTGGAATTTAATCATGTTCGACATTTCTTCATCCAATGACACAGAACTGACGGATTGCCTTTGCTCATCTACAGAGCTTTTGAGTGTTCCTGCATTTCGTGACATCCTTTCAGCTTCCTGTGTCTCTACAGCCATCGAACCAATCATCGATTCATAAAAACTGTCCATAGAAGTTTCTTCACCAAAAACTGCATTCGATTCACTTTGGACATCCGCTAAATTCGAAGCATTTTCTCCGTCTCCGGCTTTATCTGATACAGCTGCGGCAATATTGTCCCCATCTGCTTTAATTTCATCAGTCAAACCAATGGTGCCTGCTACACCTTCGATGACTCCTTCTGCTTCCATATCAATATTGAAAAAGTTAGGAACCTCATCCCCGTTTTTGATACTATTTAAAGATTCCCCTTGTGTATGGACATTGTTGAACTCACGGGCAAATCCTGTCGCCATCCTATCCAGATCCGAGAGTATTTGTGAATAGCTTCCTTTTTTCTCATCACCTTGCATATATCCCCCGGAATCAAGCAAACCCTTCAATTTACCTTTGGAAGAAAAGTCTTCTATCGCATAGGAAGCACTGTCACCGACTTGGATACTGCTTGCGTGAACTTCTCCCTCGTCATAATTGACTTTTAGGGTGTTCACTTCATTCGCTGCTCCATCCACAAGCGTGGCCGGTGGATCCAGTGGCTGCCCATTGTTACCTACAATCGAAATGCTCGCCTTACCCATTGCCAGTGGATCAGCGGAGGATGGTGTATCTTCGTATTTCACTTCAATATTCACATGCTGTGATAATTGATCGACCAATCGATCACGTTCATCATACAAATCGTTCGGAACCATGCCGTGTGGTTCCACTTCAGCGATTTGCTGATTAATGTTATTGATTTGGTTCGCCAATGAATTGATCTCTTTTTCTGTGACACCAACCTGTGTTTTGACGTCTTTCTGCATCGATTGAATTGTGTTTGATAGGTAGTTGAATGTTTCTGCTACAGCTTGCCCACGTTGACGTACGACAGAGCGCGCACCAGAGTCTTCCGGATTAACAGACAAGTCTTGTAAAGATTGCCAAAAACGATCCATCGTTCGCGCAAGACCATCTTCAGAAGGTTCATTCATGACACTCTCTAACCTTCCTAAAGCATTAGAGCGAGTGTCATAGTAGCCGGATTTACTGCTTTCGCCACGATACTGCTGATCCATGAACCCGACTCTTACCCGTTCAATCGAACCCGCTTCCACACCGCTCCCGACCTGTCCTGGTATTTCTGGCCGGTTTCGTGAAGCCGGCGGATAGGGTCCCGTCTGTTCAAAATTGACACGCTGCCTTGTGTATCCTTCTGTATTCGCATTGGCAATGTTATGTCCTGTCGTATATAAAGCGGATTGTTGAGTGAAAAGCCCGCGCTTCGCTACTTCCAATCCGTGAAACGTTGATCCCATGATGGTTACTCCTCTGCTTTATGCTTTTGAATCGAAGATGGAACGTTTAACTGTGCTCCCATTATTAGCTTCTTTTCCACCATAATTCACAGACTGAATCGATGGTTGGAGAAGGTCGAGCGACATGTTGATGAACTGCAGCGATTGCTGTGTCAGTTCTGTGTTCAACTTCTCCTGTTGCTTCAAGTCAGCTAACACGAGAATGAGAGCTTCATACGCGTTCTGAAGCCTCTCTTTTTCCTCTCCATTAAGAATTTCAATAAGTTCGGATACAGTCCGCTCACGTGGAGGGATCCCTTTTTCCGATGCCCACTGAGTCACAGAATGCTCTCTTTGTTTTTCGATTTTTTCAATCGCCTGCACATGCTTCTTTTCTTGAATCAACAGCTGTTGAATTCCTGTTACATCGTTCGTTTTTAATGCCTCTGTCTTCCTTTTAGACAAAGACAAAAGACTCTCATGCAACTGCTGAAGCTGTTTCATATGATTGATGACCGGATCGATCGTCATGATGATTCTCCTCTATAATTACTTCGACCAAAAATCAAGCATCTTTTTAGCGGTCGCCTTGGCGTCCACCTGGTAATTTCCTTGCTGTACTTCTGATTTCACTTGATTAACCAGTTTTTTTTCGTACAGAATCGCTCTTCCCGGATTCCTGCATCTGTTTGGCGGTCTCAGAAATCTCGATTTTATCGGTCATTTGTTTTTTCGGTCCAGGATCTGCCTGTTTATTCATCTGCTTTTGATATGGATTTAAATTCGTCTGATTCGGGCCGTTGATTTTCAATTTTGGCACCTCATTTCCTTCCGATTGTCTATTACTCCTTATATCGACAAGGCTCATGAAGATATAAATCATGCTTAAGATTCATTTCACCATGAATAATAAGTCCTGTTTGCTTTTTCCCGTTCCTTCTCTTCTTTTCTAGCTTCCAAAGATTCATTACGTTCTTGCACATCGAGTCCTTTTTGGATCGATTCTTTACAGGCCACGCATAAACGGTCTTCTCTGATGGACGCTCCACACTTCTCACAAGAATAGCTCACATTCGGAAAGTGAGCAGGGTGAAGGCGTTTCTCTTTGACAAACTTACGGATCTGCCGTTCAGAAACCCCTGTCTCTGCCTCAATTTCCTCTACTGTGGCTGTCCGGTTTTGTTTTCTTCTTAAGAAGGCGTAGACCGTTTGAAAGTCCTTTTCTTCCCGCTTCCTACACTCAGGGCAAACGGTGTTCGACCCTTTCAAGAAAAGTCCGTTACAACGTGAACAATTCGCTAATTCCCCCATCTTCATCGTCCTCCATGTTCTCTATTTATCTATTATATCGGCACAAGAAGAGAGATTCAAAAGTCCTATCGCCCATTCAGCGAAAAATAGTAAACGAAGACACAGAGGGACACCCTTGTTCCTTTAGTAACGAAGCCATATGACGGACCGTTCTCCCTGTCGTGTAAATATCATCAACAATGACGACAGGGTCTGTAACTGGATTCGAAAGACGGAATGGGTTCTCAGATTGCATGCGGTCTTTCCTTCCTCTTTTCGACTGTTTTTCACTATGCGACCGTTCAAAAATGGAGAGAGGTACTTCCTCCAACACGTGGATAATGGCTTCTGACTGGTTGAATCCACGCTCATGAAGACGCCTGCTACTGAGTGGGACACTCAAAACCAGCTTCCCTTCATATCCTGAAGCTAACCACACGTTTTGCAGGTGTTCCTTGTAAGCATCCAACACCGCATAGTCTCCTCTGTATTTCAAGCGGGCTACAAGGTCTTTATTGAAAGCATTGTATGGAAAAGCAGCAACATTCCGTTCTAATAGGCCAGGGTTTGTTTTCTCCCATTTTTCACAGTCGTGACACACTCCTTCATGCCCTGGACGATGACATCCAGGGCAAAAAGGGGGGCCTATTTTATCCATTTGTTCCTCACACTCTTGGCATATTTTTTTCTGTACAGGGGGCTTCCAAAACGTTCCCCACGTGACATCAGGAATGGTTTCAATCTGACAGATGAGACACCTCATAGTTTCCGCCCCAGTTTGTTCATATAACGGATCGACTCCACAGCATCCAGCATTTCATCCGTTTTTCCTATATGATAGAAAACCACATCTCCCGTAGGATCATCTGGACTTCTACCCGCTCTTCCTGCGATCTGAACGAGCGCTGCCTCATCGAAAACAACGTGCCCCGCGTCAATCACATAAACATCGACAGAAGGAAAAGTCACTCCCCGCTCTAAAATAGTCGTTGTGATGAGTACACGGTATTCTTTTTTTCGAAATGCCTGGATCTTCTCTGCCCGCTGACTATCTTCCGCATGAACGGATTGCACCTCATAGTTCCGTTCTTTTAAGTAGTCAGCGATTTGTTCAGCCATTTTTATCGAGGGAAGAAAAAGAAGCAGTTGCCTCGGTGTCTGTTGCTGATGGACAATTTGTTGAAGAGTTTTTGGTGGGAGTTCTGCTTTTTGTAAATAACGATGAAGGGTAGGAGCAAGCTTCAGTTGAGGAACGGGTAGAGGGTGCCCGTGGAAACGTTGAGGGATGAAAACGACAGGAAGGTCTTTGGAACGAATCCTCCGCTTCTGCTTCTTCCTTGGTGTGGCCGTCAAATAGATGATAGCGGCTTGGGGCTTGGCCGCTCGTTCACTGGCATAATGAAGAGATGGATCGTTATGAAAAGGGAAGGCATCGACTTCATCAATAACCATAACATCAAAGGCATGCGCAAAACGCAGGAGCTGATGTGTAGTTGCTATAATAAACGGAGCATCGCCAGCTTTATCCGGACTATCTCCGTATAGAGCCTGGATGTTCACCTCAGGGAATGACTTTTGCAGTCGAGGGAGCAGCTCTCTCACAACATCCGTTCTAGGCGTAGCAAGACAAATGCGCTTCCCCTTTTCCAGTGCTTCCGTTAGGGCAGGAAAAAGAATCTCTGTCTTTCCGGCTCCACAAACCGCCCACACTAGTTTTTCACCACTACCTGATCGGACGAGTGCCACAAGTTCATCTGCCGCTTTTTGTTGATGTACCGTCAATTCCCCTTTCCATTGGCAGGGATGTTCATGGAAAATCCACTCATAACCAGAACTTCCATAGTATAACGGTTCACATTCAATCACCCGGCCCATTTGTATGCAGGAACGACAATATACACACGTTTGACCGCATGTCGCGTGGGGCATTTTCGCAAAAAGGTAGGATTTCGTGTTTCCGCAACGCCTGCAGCGATGCCCCCAGGGATAGGACTCGATGCTGGTTACTTTTGTCAGAATAGATTGGGCTATGAGCTGATTTACTTTTTCATCTTCATAAGGGATTTCGTGACGCAGAAGGAGTTTTCCGGCAAGAGTAGCGTAGTTATGAGTGGGATTTTCATGAGGAATCCAGGAGAAGTCTTTTCGAAGGTATTTCTTAACCGTTTTGAACATGCAACCACCATCCTATAGAAAAGTAGAGCCTGTTTGAGTCTCACAAACAGGCTCTTTTCTATTTAGGATTGACGATACCACCCAAGGCCCATGGCCCCTTCACCGAGGTGAGTACCGATAACGGGACCGAAGTAACTGAGGACGACCTCGACGTTATCATGTTTTTCTTCCAATTCTTTTTTCAGTTCAGCCGCTTCTTCCGGTCGATTGGCATGAATCAAGCAGGCTTTGTACGTTCCGCCTTCCTGCACCTTTTCTTCAAAAAGGGAAACAATCTTCTTGATCGCTTTTTTCCGTGTACGGATTTTTTCAAAAGGTACGATTTTAGTATCCACAAAATGAAGAACAGGCTTCACTTGAAGAAGACTACCGACAAAGGCCTGAGCACCATTCAATCGACCACCTCTTTGTAGGTGGCTGAGGTCATCGACCATGAAGTAAGCACTCATCGATTCTTTCATTTCATTGAGTCGACTGATGATTTGATCAGGCGTTGCCCCGTTGTCCGCTAATTCAGCAGCTTCCAGTGCATAAAATCCCTGCATGTGACAGCTGATTTCTGAATCAAACACGTGAACATCGATCTCTTCGACCATCTCGCCTGCAGTGACCATCGCTTGGTAAGTCCCACTGATGCCGCTGGATAAATGAATAGAAATGACCGCATCATAGTCCTTAGAAAGTTCCTCGAGCTTCTGAGTCATGTTGCCGATCGAGGGTTGGGAAGTTTTTGGAAGTTCTCCGCCTTCTTTCACCATATCGTAAAAGTCATCGGCGTTGATATCTACTTCTTCCTGATAGGATTCATGACCAAAAATCACGTTCAACGGAACCATATGTATGTTGTTGGCTTTACGTACATTTCTCGGAAGGTAAGCTGTGCTGTCTGTGATTACCGCTGTTTTCATCCGATCCAACTCCTTGTTTTCTTTATCGTTTTTCTATGAATATATGTAAAATAATTTCCGATATTCTCTCTATCTATTTTACATGAACCCCACCCACAATGCACCAACTAATACGAAAACAGTTGTCCGCATGTCTATATTTGGTGTACCAGGTCATCCAGATTCTGGATGACCTGGTACACCAAATAATCCCAACTCAACTCCATTTCAACAGCAAATCCACACACCAAAAAGGGCTGTTTTTTTAGGTATACATTTCTGCACCCTAAAAAAACAGCCCTTCTTTTTAAGAATATTTTATTTAGATGACTTCGACCCAGCCGTTTTTGATTGCTGTTACTACAGCTTGGGTACGGTCGTTAACGTTCATTTTCTGTAGGATGTTACTAACGTGGTTTTTTACAGTCTTTTCACTAATATAAAGAGATTCTGCTACACCACGGTTGCTGTTTCCGTCCGCCAACAGTTGCAGCACTTCACATTCACGACGCGTCAGAAGGTGCAATGGCTTACGATATTCGATCGTACGATACGCACTGCCACCTTTGCTATCTGCCAGACGACGATATTCAGCCACTAAGTTGTGTGTGACTTTCGGATGCAAGTAAGAACCACCAGCACCTACAACTTTAATTGCATCAATCAAGGCATCTGAGTCCATTTCTTTAAGAAGGTAACCCTGCGCCCCTGTCTTCAGTGCGTGTGTTACATAGTTCTCATCATCGTGAATAGATAGAATGATCACTTTCATTTCTGGATATCGTTTCGTGATTTCAGCTGTCGCCTCGACTCCGTTCATGCTCGGCATGTTGATATCCATCAGGACAACATCCGGCATATGTTCTTCGATCAGGTTAACCGCTGTATCCCCATCATCACCTTCAGCTACAACTTCAAAGCTTGATTCAAAATCCAAAATTCTCTTTACGCCTTCACGAAATAATTTATGATCATCAATTAGGACTATTCTGGTCGTCATGGTCATTTCCTCCTGTTTCTCATACATAGAATGGGATTTTGTTCCCCTAACCTATTCTCTATCTCTCTATTATTATTTCTCTATTTTTTAGAAATGTGAATCTACCCTAATCCTATTCCCTATTATAAACGATTCAAGTCCATTTACATAGTTTTTCGTTGCAATATCAATTTATTGGTAAATGAATCGTGACAATTGTCCCTTCTCCTACACTTGAGTCGATGTTAAGTTCGCCGTCTAACATATCGACGCGCTCCCTCATTCCGACCAAACCGAAGGATTTCTCTTTCTTTTGCGTCGTGTCGAAGCCTTTTCCATCATCCTTAACGACAATCATGACTGCGTTCGACTTCAGCTCCACTTTCACTTTAATTTCCTTTGGCTCTGCATGTTTGACCGCATTTTGTACGGCTTCCTGTACCAGACGGAAAAGAGCAACTTCGTATTTTGTGTCTAACCGTCGTTCTTTTCCAAACGAAGCAAAGGAAATGTGAATGCTTTTATTGTAATCTTCGATGGTCGCTAAGTATTTCTTCAGCGTAGGAATAAGTCCAAGGTCATCAAGAGCCATCGGACGTAGATCGTAAATGATCCTTCTCACTTCGTATAATGCTGATCGTACGAGCGCTCTTACGCTTTTCACTTCCTGCATCGCCTCTTCCACACCACGCTCACGGTAGGTGCGGTCAACGAGGTCAGACCGAAGCATGACGTTTGCGAGCATTTGTGCAGGACCATCATGGATTTCCCTAGAGAGTCGCCTCCGCTCTTCTTCTTGTGCTTCAATAATCTGAAGACCGAACTCCTGCTTTTCTTTAGCATCTTCAAGCGCATCGCTGACGTGCTTGAAATCTTCTGTCAAATAGTTGAGAACGACAGAAATCTTGCCACCAAGAGCTTCTGCACGGCCGATCGTCTCTTCTAAATTGCGAAGTCTTATCTCTAAATCATCTCTTCGTTCCCGCAGCTGTTTTTCCTTTTCACGCTTCATGGATAACTCCATTTGGAGGCCATGCGTTTGTTCATACACTTTACGGATTTCTTCTTCTGAATACGTCTGGAACTGTTTGCTGACTTCTGATAAGCGCACCCTTGAAAAACGGACTTTCTGTTCAAGCTTGTCCCCTTCATCAATAAGGGAGATGACCTGCTTTTTGGTGTCAGCTAGCTCACTGTTCAACTTTTCAAACTCATTGCGGGATTCTTCACCAATTTGGAAAATTTCATCCTTGCTATTGGTGACCGTATCGACCATTTCATCAATGATATGGTCAAGGGCGATATCCCCAGTCTTTTGTACACTCATCATTAGTCCCTCCATCAATATTCACATACTCATTCGTAAGTCCCATGTCCATTTATGGGGGTGTTTTTCAGTAAAAATTGTAAAATAATGAACAGGGAATTCAAGCGTTTGCCGAATTTTTTACCCATCGATATAATAAAACCTTAGGAGGTTTTTAAGACCATGTTAGAAAGCTATTATACCGTAAAACCAGAAGGATCAGAAGAAGTGACGATCCAGAAGTCCCGCTTCATCGGCTATGTTAAACGCTGTGAAACCGAAGAAGAAGCCCAGGACTTTATCGCACAAATAAAAAAGAAGCACCATGACGCTACCCACAACTGCTCCGCCTACATGATTGGTGAAAATGACCTTATACAAAAAGCGAACGATGATGGAGAACCGAGCGGCACTGCTGGCGTTCCGATGCTTGAAGTTTTGAAAAAAAGAGGCCTTAAGGACACGGCTGTAGTCGTCACCCGTTACTTTGGCGGAATCAAGCTGGGAGCTGGAGGGCTGATTCGTGCCTATGGATCAACAACATCAGCTGCAATTGATACGACGGGTGTTGTGAAGCGCCAATTGATGCAGGAGATGAAAGTGAAGATTGAATACCACCTGCTCGGTAAAGTAGAAAACGCAGTAAGAAATTCAACCTACACATTGGAGACGATTAATTACTTGGAGAATGTGGAATTAATAGTATATGTAGAAAGCGGTCTTGAAGAAGAGTTCGAACATTGGATGACTGACTTGACTAGTGGTCAAACCACACTTGAAAGAGGAGACGCTTCCTACGTGGAATTTGATGTCACACCTGAGTAAAGGAGCTCACATCAACATGAAACACAGCAAGCTTGCGATCTTCATGTGGTCCGTGGCTTTCATCGTGTTAATCGGTGTTGGCGCTGCCACTGGCTATGCCGTCTACCTTACCGATCAAGTGAAAGAAACAGCTTCGGAATCCCACCATGAACTTGACCGGGGCGACAAATCGGAAAAGCGTGTGGAAGATGTAAATCCAGCCAAAGACCACACATCGGTTCTTTTTGTAGGAATTGATGATAGTGAGGTACGGTCTGAAAATGCATCCCGCTCGGACGCCCTCGTTCTAGCCACCTTCAACGATGATGATAAATCCATCAAAATGCTGAACATCCCCCGCGATTCATTGACCTACATCCCGGAAGTAGGCTACGAGGATAAAATCGCTCATGCCCATGCTTTCGGTGGAATTGACGCTACTGTCCAAACGGTGGAGCGGATGCTTGACGTGCCTGTCGATTATTATGTGCGTTTGAACTTCCAGTCTTTCGTAGAGATCGTTGATTCTATTGGCGGAATCACCTATGACGTACCTTTTCCTATTACGGAACAAAACAGCTCTGACCTCGCAGGTGCAATTGAGCTTGAGGAAGGACAACAAACGTTGAACGGAGAAGAGGCTCTGGCTTTAGCGAGAACCCGTAAATACGATAGTGACTTGGCGCGCGGAGAGAGACAGATGGAGATTATACAAAAAATTTTCCGTGAAACAGCTTCAACCCGTGGCTTAAATAATTTCGATGATATACTGTCATCGGTCAGTGAAAACATGAGCACAAACTTAACGTTTGAAGAAATCATCACCTTTAAAGATTACTTCCTACAAAAAGAAGGCTTCACTTTCGAGAAAATGCAACTGGATGGTGAGGGCGGCTTTACAGATAAAGGATGGTATTATCAAGTAGCAAAGGAAGATATTCAAAACACCAGTAACGAATTAAAGAATCACCTTGGATTAGGAAATCCTCTTGCATCTGAAGATCCATCCTCTACCACAAGCCAACCGGATGAAGTTGAAGAATCCATGTAAAGAAAAAACGGCTTCCAAATAGGAAGCCGTTTTTTTATTTTTCTTTTGGACCCTTAATCATATTCAAGATCGGTTTGTAATCTTTGCCGATTAATCCTGTCATTTCTACGATCATTTCGATCATCAACACCAACATGGCAAGTACAATGACTGCACCATACATCGTCGCTTGCGAGAAAATAACGGCTGCCAGACTAAACAAAGCGCTGACTGCATAAATCATCAGGACAGATTCAGGATGGCTGTAACCTAAATTCAATAAGCAGTGATGCAAATGTGATTTATCAGGAGCTGATAACGGCTTTCGGTGAATCACTCGTCTCACAATCGCAAACAAGGTATCAGAAATAGGTACCCCCAATATAATGACCGGGATGATGAAGGAAAACAATGTGACATTTTTAAAACCAAGAAGGGCGAGCACACTAATCATGAACCCTAAGAATAACGCGCCTGTATCCCCCATGAAAATCTTCGCTGGGTAAAAGTTATAAACAAGGAACCCAATTGTACTTCCAAGCATCATTAAACCAGCAAAGACGACGAATACGTTCCCCATGGTAATCGCCATACCAGAGATTGTCAGCAAGGCAATCGCTGATACCCCTGCAGCTAATCCATCAAGGCCATCAATCAAGTTAATGGCATTTGTAATCCCAACGATCCACAATATCGTAATAGGAATGCTCAAATATCCAAATTCGATCTGACCGCCAAAAGGCAGGTTGATGAAATCAATTTGAACGCCACCTAAAACAACAACCAAGGTAGCCAATAACTGTCCGCCGAGTTTTACTTTGGCAGATAACTCTTTAAGATCATCAAGGACACCAGTAATGATAATGATCGTTGCCCCTATAAATACCGGCCAGGTATAATCGCTCTCTGGAAAGAAAAATAAAATTCCTAAAGCAAAGCTCAGATAAATCGCCAAGCCGCCTAACCGTGGCATCACATTTTTATGAACTTTACGGTGATTCGGTTGATCGGTGGCACCAATTTTCACGGCTATTTTCTTGACCAGGGGTGTAATTAAAATCGAAGCGATCAAGCAAAATAGCAAGGCCTTGTACTCCATAAAGATCCTCCTCAGGTTTATTATGTCCTCTCCCAGAGGTCATAAGCTGATATATAATTTCCATATTTGTCTGTATAGTTACATCGGTTTTGCTACATATTAACCGTGAAAAATTATATCACAAGAATCCGGTTTTGATTGTAACGATTTATTTACTTTTCTTTAGCCAAACCCCCACTTTTTGAAACATTTCAATGTAAAGTAACGCTAAATTCCTCCAAAATCCAACCACCGATAAGACGAAAAAATTGACAAAAGTCGCTATAATCATGCAAAATTCATCAAGCATTTACAGCTTTTCTCATCATAACAGATAGGATTGGAAAATTTTACACATATATGAAAATTTACAATCTTTTTTCAAAAAGGGAGGTCATGGATTTGAGAGAGAGACGAAAATTAGAGCGATCACTGAAGCCCCATTGGGTATGGGCCATCGCATTTGGATCAGCGATTGGCTGGGGGGCTTTTGTTCTGCCGACAGACTGGATCAGTCAGGCCGGGCCTCTAGGCGTAGTGACCGGCCTTTTACTCGGGGCCATTCTTATGATGATTATTGGGGTCAGTTACGGATTCCTTATTGAAAAATTCCCGGTCACCGGCGGGGAATTCGCGTATGCTTATATAGGTTTCGGAAGACAATTCGCATTTGTGGCGGGATGGTTTTTGACGCTTGGCTACATCTGTATCGTCGCATTAAATGCCTCGGCATTGGCATTACTTACGAAATTTTTATTCCCTGACTTAGTTCGGACAGGTAACCTCTATACGGTAGCTGGTTATGAAGTGTCCATCATTCAAATCGCGATCGCAAGCCTTGCTCTGATTGCTTTTGCGGTTTTGAATATTCGCGGAGCCAGTTTTTCAGGGCAGACTCAATTTATCTTCAGTTTAATTTTAATTGCAGGCATTGTGCTATTAGCGATCGGAGCCATCATTGCAGAGGGGCCGCAGATAGCAAACATTAGACCTGCTTTCCATCCGGATCAGTCTATGCTCGCTTCCATACTGACGATTTTAGCGATTGCTCCTTTTGCTTACGTCGGTTTTGATAACATCCCTCAGGCAGCTGAGGAGTTTAAATTCGAAGCGAAAAAAGCATTCGGACTGATCATTTGGTCTCTCCTTGCTGCAGGGCTTGCTTATAGTGCGATGATCCTCATTACCGCAAGCACGATGCCGTGGCAGGAGCTTCTATTGAACATATCGGAAAACCAGTCTGTGTGGGGCACAGGAGACGCCATTGAAAGTTACCTCGGTAGAGCAGGTGTGTGGATTATTGCTGTAGCTGTTTGTATGGGGATTTTCACAGGGCTGAATGGATTTTACATATCCGCAAGCCGACTGACGTTTGCGATGGGAAGAGCAAGGATTTTACCAGACTTGTTCAGAAGATTGCACCCGAAATACAATACCCCTTACGTTGGAATCCTTTTCACAATGCTCATTTGTCTGATTGCTCCATGGTTTGGAAGAGAAGCATTGTTATGGGTAGTAGATATGTCTTCCACAGGTGTAGCCATCGCCTATTTCTTTTGTACGGCAACTGCTTACAAGTTCTTCTCTTGGAAAGAAACAAATGCCGAATCATCACGTACGGCTGCCCCTTGGAAGAAATTGTTCTCGCTGATCGGCATGATTAGTGCTGTAGGGTTCCTAGCTTTACTTTTACTCCCATTCTCCCCCGCTTCACTCGGGAAAGAGTCTTATATTGCTCTCCTGATTTGGGTCGCATTGGGTTTTGCTTTCTACGCTTTCAACGCCAAACGATACAACAGTATCGACCGGAAAGAAATGAACTATCTGATATTAGAAAAAGAAGAAATATAAAAATTCCCCCGCTATCTCTAGCGGGGGGAATTTGTTTTAATGATGTTTATGATGCTTCGTTTTTTTCGCCCATGCAGGGGGACCTTGCTTCGACTTTTTCAAATGAATTTGTGCAAGGACCGGATCATGGTCACTCGCACGACCATCCGCTTCAGAAAAGTCAGCATTAATATTTACAGTTTCCACTTTCGTACGCTTGGCCAGGTGATTGCTGACAAGAATATGATCCAGCACTTGAGAATTTCCTTGGTAGATGTACGTGTATCGTTCTTCTTCCGGAAGCTCCTCCATCATGTTCGTGAGATCGTCCCCTTTCAAGGTCTCAACAGGTGCTGAGAATTCGAAGTCATTCAGGTCGCCTAGAACCACGACGTTAGCATGGTCCATACGTTCCTCTACTTTTTCAACAAAACCATTGATCACTTCTGCTTGCTTCAAACGCTGCACTTCACTTCCGAGCACGACTGGTTGATTGGCACCAAACAACCCATCATCGCCGCCTTTGGAGTTGAAGTGGTTCGCAACGACAACCACTTTCTCACCGTTGAACTCGAATTCTGCAGCCAACGATTTTCTGGAATCGTCAAAAGCTTCGTTTGTCGGATCAATGCGTCCAGGGTTCATCGTCAATCCGTCTTCATTCACATCTACAGCCGTTGTAGCATCTCCACTCGGCTTGTCTGTCAACGTGACACGATCAGGATTATAAATGAAACCGACGCGGATGTTTCCGCCAGGCTGCCCACCATCTGTTTTATCAAGTGGTGCAATGTCTGTGAATTCATATTCCGGACCACCAGCTTCTACAATCGCATCAATCAATGTTTGATAGCTTTCGTCCGCTTCGACCGTTCCATCATCTGTCGGACCCGTGTTGTCTTGAACTTCTACAAGCCCTACAACGTCTGGAGTGTTCAAGTTTTCAACCATCGACTCAGCAATGCGCTGAACCTTTTCAGGATCTGTACCTGCATGGAAGTTTTCCATGTTATAAGTGGCCACCGTCATTTTCGGTTTTAAACCTTCAAGCTCTGCGGACTGCCTGTCTGTTCCTCCATCTTGAAGTTCTGGAAGCTCACCAGTGACACGAATCTTGAAATTGCTGTAGTCATAGCTGACAACACCCGTAATCGATTGTTTGAAATAATCTCCTGTCTTCGCATCGACATCGAATCCATCGACGTCAACAAGCATTCGTTCAGGATTGTAGTCTTCCGGTGAAATCAACAACCCTCCGGCTCTAGTGAAATCCTGGTCCTCGCTTGTTTCTACATAAACAGGCAGTTCATCATATTTAACAGGGCCAGTGACCTTAGGTTCTGGCAGCTCAATAAGCATCCCTTCCAGACTTTCATAAAAATCAAGACCATCCTGAGTAGGATCGAAGGATTCCAGTCCATCATCTTCAATCACTTTTGTCGGTTGTTCACGGTCCACACCGATGACAACAGGATCAGGTAAAGACTGCCCAGAAGAGAGAACCGTAACCTCACTGGCGCTCATTTGTGTCGTTAGTAGATCGGCTGCATCAGAGTAGCCATCTTCACGCCATTCGGTAACTTTTCCGTTCACAGATACGACATCACCGGTTTCTACACCAGAGGAACGCTTATACACATAAATTCCTTCTGATGTGGCAATATCGTCATCAGGATTCAAAGATTGAACATAGAAACCGTTGTTTCCATCGAGCTTCGTAACAACTCCTTCAACACCTTTAACGTTTTGTCCTTCATACGGAGACGTGTGAGCGGCTCCCTGAATATCATGGATCTCAACGTCATCCAATGCTTTTAATGCCTTGTATTCAAAAGAAGCGACTTCACTCGTTTCGCCGTTTGCCCGAACAACAACTGCTTGAACGACGGTATCTTGCGTAATCAAAATCGGTGATTCATATTCCGTACTTTCGGCAGTTGGCTCAGAACCATCTACCGTATAATGAATAGTGGCGTCTGGCTCTGCTGTATTCAACGTAACTTCTGTTCCCTGCACCACTGATCCTGAAGCAGGATTTGCGGTAACAGCGAATACTTTTTCAATCAAATCAGATTGTGAACGAGGAAGCAGCTTATACTCCCCGTAATTGTAATCCACTACACCTTTTACTTGTTCAAACGTATCCCCTACGCTTAACAAGTCTTCGTTTTGAGGTTGAACCACAAAAGTTCCTTGTTCATCTTGAACAGTAAAATCACCAAATTCATTTTTGTCGATAACTTCTACTTGATTTACTTGTACAAACTCCCCTTCAATTGCTTCTCCATTGGAACCGGTGAAGGCAGAGCTGTTGACTTCTTGAGCATCAGGAACTCCGGCTGAACTTTCTACAACTTCTACATTAGCTGAAGAAGATAAAATTTGAGCCATTCCATAATAATCGCTATTTTCCCCTTGAGCTTCTACACGGTCCCCCACCTGGATATTGAGACCTGGGGCACGGACGATGATGCCAGCTGTTTCATCTTGTATGTAAAGGTTCGTCTGTCCACCCGCTTCGAAAGCTGCTGTTGCGATTCCTTCCACGCGTACAGTTGCTCCGGTATCCATAGCACGAGCTTCGGCTATCGTTTGTAACTCGACTTCTTCTTCCTCAGGTACGTCGTAGCTTCCAAGATAGTCGAAGGTGTCTTTTGCGTACGTATCCCATTCTTCACTTACCTGAAAGGCATCGTTAGGGTCCTGGTCGCCAGTCATCACTTCCGGCTGCCTTACGAGGGTGACATCTTTACCAAAAATATCACTACCGCCTACCTGTCCAATGCTGTCCGTGTGACGCCATTCTCATTTTTTAAAACTAAGACATCATCCCCATTAAAGCTTGTCACACTACTAGTCAGATCTGTAACAGACTGAATTTCTTCGCCAGCCTGACTATCAGACACCACATACACATCTCCTGAAGCCAGTGTTCCAGTTAGAGATTCCATTCGAGATGATTCCACACTACCATTGGAATATAGCTCCAATGTGTACGCGGATAGGTCAACATCTTCACCGGTACCATTGTAGATCTCCAATGCTTTGTTAAAACCCGAACCTTCTACGTATTCAGAAATAATCAGGTCGTCCATCCCTTCAGCTTTTGCTGAAGAAGTAGGTATAACAGCATAGCTGAAAACTAATGATACGATTAACAACAAATGTAATAGTTTTTTCACAAGGCATCCCCTTTGTCTTTAATATCAATCAGGTCTAGTATATAAAATTCAGAATAGATTTTATATTTATTTTCCGTAAAAAAATGTAAATGTTCCCAATGACACGTGAAAAAACGACTATTTATAACAGCTGTTTTACAAATTATCCGACAAAAGATGCGTATCTATCGGATGTTTCCAACTGTGGTAAAATAGATAATCGAGAGGTTAGAAATTGAGGTGTTCTATTTTGACGAAAAGAATCATACGAGTGCGCAGACGTAAAAAGAAGAAGAAGATACGTCTGATCGCGGCTCTATTGTTTTTAATAACCTTAATAGCTGGCGGAGGTTTTTACTATGTGACCCAAGTGTACACCGCTGCCTATGAAGGTCTGGATCGAGGAGATAAATCAGATCTACGAGAAGAAGCGGTTGATGCCCTGGAAGATCCGATTTCCATCCTTTTGATGGGCGTAGAGGATTATTCCACAGACGGAAAAGCCGGTCGCGCAGATACCCAAATTGTATTAACCCTTGATCCTGACACAAATAAAATGACGATGACGAGCATCCCAAGGGACACACTCGTGGAGATCCCCGCTTCAAAAGTACGCCAGAAATATGCCGGTTCTCACAAAATCAACGCTGCCTACACATTAGGTGAAGTGACAGGGTACGGCTCAGAAAAATTGACCGTAGAAACCGTCGAAGATTTGTTAGAGATCCCTATTGATAAATATGCCACCGTCAACTTTGAGGGTTTCATTGAAATTGTCAATCTCCTCGGTGGAGTGACGGTTGATGTCAAAGAAGGTTTCTGGGAACGAAGCAGCATAGATTACTATAAAAAGATCGAATTTGAAGAAGGTCCAATGAAAATGGATGGGGAAGAAGCACTCGCTTTTGTAAGGATGAGAAAGCGTGATGTAGCCGTATCCTATACGAGAGATGAAAGGCAAAGACAGTTTATTAAGGCCAGCATTAATGAAGCTTTGTCTCCAGGTACACTATTTAAAGTAGGCGAAATGAAAGATGTCATAGGAGAAAACGTAAGCACAAACCTAACCCCTGGTGAGATGCTCAGTTTAAGAAAAGCCTTCTCTTCCGATCGTACTTCCGTGGACACTTCGGAAATAGACGGTGAAAATAAACGTCTTAATGACGGATTGTATTATTTTGTCCCCAATGAAGAAAGTCTTGAAGAAACGAAACGCGAGTTGAAGAAATCATTAGATCTACCCGTACCTGAAGCTGAAGACAAAACCTATGATGACTCTTTCAATTGAGTCAAAAAAAAGGACTTCCATTAGAGGAAGTCCTTTTTTCATGCCATTGGTTTAAAAATGAGGATGCCATTCATTCGGCAGAATCGAAATGGCCCTTCATACTTTTCTATAGATGCATTATCTGCGTTCATAATGGCAATCTTATGTACACTTTTCTTGTTCAGTACATTTCTAAACGTATCTTCGGTCAACTGTCTCAAAGGTTCAATCACAATCGTTCGATCGATACGAACACTGTAACGTGCACGTAATGTCAATTCTTTATGTTCTAATAATAGTTTGGTTAATTGCGGCAAATGACTACACCCTCTCATCAATCGTACGCAATTTCTTTTCCTTCTATTAATATATCTGTAAATCCGTATGCCCGAAACAGCACATGGGACTAGTAATTATTAATTATAAAGGAATATTTAACCAAGTAATTTAACCAAAATAATACCCTTTCCATTTATAGGAAAGGGTATTTGTGCTATTCTTCTATAATACGATAATTGGTATGAGCCACAACCGTTCGATCATACTCGAAATCGATTTCATCTAAGTTATCCATAATCGTCAAATCTACAATAACGGATTGCTGACATTGACTCGGAATGACCCTTCCTTTGAAAATGATGTCATTTCTCTCAAACGTTACGATTTGCCCTGGAGTGGCAATGCGATCATCAGGTTGTATCATATCTCTCTACCCTTTCTCTTCCTCGTATTTTGAATAAACTTTACAATAAATTAACAAACAATTCAAACAAAACTTTTACAATATATGTTACTAAATTCGACAAGATTATACAAGTAAAACAATAGTAGGTTTAATAAATTTCTCCAGAGATATATACAAGATTATGGAGTTATACAAAAATTGGGGGTTTTTTATGGCATCTCATATAAAGAAAACGAAAAAGATCATCCTTACGTCCTTCCTAATATTCATTCTATTCCTATCAGCAGGAGTGATGACACCTCTTCTGTTGGGACCAGAATTTCTTATGGCTGAAGATTCCCTGGACTCCTCTTCAGAATATGATGCGATTGTTGTTTTGAGTGGAAATGGGGAACGCCTTGAGCATGCGGTCGATCTATTCAATGAAGGTTTGGCAGATCATATGATTTTAACGAATTCGACGGAAAGTGGAACAACACCAGAGGAAGCCATGAGTATGGGAGTCCCTCAAGGCGCGATTTTTGAAGAACCTTCTGCTACCAGTACATACGAAAATGCCACTCTATCTAAAAATATAATGGAAGAAGAAGGTTTTAGTTCTGCCCTGGTTGTGACCAGCGATTACCATTCCCGGCGTACGAAAATGACATTTGATGATATTTATGACGACCAAATAGAGTTGGGCTACTCCTTTGACTCTTCTTTCTTCAATCCTTCTGATGGAATGACAGAAGATGAAAGCAGAATGACGTTTACCGAATATGTAAAAATAGGGGTCTACTTGTTCCGTTTGCTCTTGGAGTAAGCGGGACTTTTCTTTCTTTTCAGACAATTAATCCTATCGCCCTATAGACAATCTTTATCCACTCCTTTAATATGAAAGCGATTTCACTTAAAATTTTGAAAGGATGGGATTCGTTTGATTCAAAAACGTTGGATATGGCTGATCGGTATCGCGCTTTTATTTTTGTCATTTGCGCAACCGGTTGCATTAACCTATGCAGATGCAAAGACGTACGATGATGTTGTTTTGCGAGGAAACGCTGAAACCTTAGATTGGAGTTCGGATAACAACCCTCTGACTTACAATGCCGAGGAGGGAGTATGGCTCAGTGAGCCGATTCCTTTGGAAGGTGGAAAAGTAACAGAGTTCAAGTTTGTTTATGATGGAAATTGGATGCCTGGAGCGAATTTGACATACACTGCTCCTCAAGATGCGGAGTACATTTTTGCTTTTCACCCGGAAGACGAACGCAAAGTGGACATCCGTCTCGCTGATACTTACGAAGCCAGTGTGGAGCTTGAGCTAACCGCACCTGAGGGAACCCCTGAGTGGGTAACACCTACAGTCGCTTCAAGCAAAAATGGCTTTCATTACACAGCCGCGCCTATGACGAAAACCTCTGAAAATACGTACACGACTAAAATTGTAGGACAATCAGGCGAAGAAGTTTCTTATTTTTACAGCCTTGCCGGGGAGTCTTATAAGGAAGACCTCGACGAACCTCGAACAGTAACATTATCCACATCCGGCGATACCAAAGAAGACACGGTCACCCAGTGGAAGAAAGTACCTGTCGCCCAATCGGTCACTCACGATTATAACCATACCCCATACGTTCCGGATCATCGTGATGATGTAACGGTTAAAGTCGAAGTCCAGCACTTTGGACCGATCGACAAAGGGGCGATCTATTACACGATGGACGGTACCACTCCTGATGGAAAACGAGGAGAAGCTTTTAATGGACAAACCGTTCCTTTACAAGTGACAGATACGTTTGAGAATGCCGATGGATTGAAAACATCAATCATGGAAGGTGTTATTCCCTCTCAGAAAAAAGAAACTCGCGTAAAATATAAACTCGATGTTTGGAACTCCAACAGTGACGGCTCTCAATTTGCCGATAACAATGTGTTGAGTTCTGATGAAGCTACAGAGTTCGCTTATTATGTAGACACTTATGAATCTCCGGAATGGGCGAAAGAAGCGGTCATTTATCAAGTGTTCGTGGATCGTTTCCGTGATGGAAGTACAGAGAACAATACGTCTGTAAACCCTGAACAGCCCTACGATGAGCAGCTGAAAGGCTGGATGGGCGGCGACCTTCAAGGTGTTCTTGAAAAAATGGATTATATCGAGGATCTTGGTGTGAATACACTGTGGATTTCACCGATTTATGAAGGCCCCTACTCTCACGGGTATCATCCGACAGACTTTATGAACATCGATCCTCGTTTTGGCAGCAACCAGCTCATGAAGGAACTTGTCACTGAAGCGCACAAACGTGACATGAAAGTTGTTTATGACCTTGTGCCAAACCACACATCCGATCAGCACGACTTTTTCCAGGATGCTTTAGAAAAAGGTCCGGACAGCCCTTACTATGATTGGTACACATTTACGAATTACCCGAATGAATATGAGACATTTTACGGGATTCAAGAGCTTCCTGAGTTGAACAACGACAACCCGGAAACGCGCGCATATATGCTCGATGAAGTCGTTCCGTTCTGGATGAATGAAATCGGAGTTGACGGGTTCCGCCTGGATTATGCCAAAGGTCCAAGCCAAAGCTTCTGGGTTGATTTCCGTCATAAAGTAAAATCGCTCGATGAAGATGCCTTCATCTTCGGAGAAGTGTGGGACAATCTTGACACCATTTCTTCTTACAAAGGGAAATTGGATGGAGCGATCGATTTTGAGACGCATTCAGCTATGACGAATGCCTTCATTCAAAATGGTTCCGTAAACGCACTAGCGTCCTCACTCGAAGAGACCTTCGGGACTTATGGGGATGAATTCGTTGCGGCAACCTTCTTAGATAGTCACGACATGCCGCGCTTTTTGTTCGAAGCGGATGGGAACGAAGACACATTGAAAAACGCGGCTGCTCTTCAGTTTACGTTACCTGGCGCACCAATCATCTACTATGGAGATGAGGTCGGCTTGTCCCAAAGCGCTGATCATAACAGTGTGGACGAATGGAAAGACCGCTATTACCGTGAGATGATGATTTGGGAGGAAGAAAAACAGAACGAGGATATTCTCTCCCATTACAAGACGTTGATTGATGCAAGAAATGACCAGCCTGCCTTAACGCATGGAGATTTCAACATCATCTACTCTGATGATGACGTCCTCGTGTTTGAACGTTCCGTGCCACAGGACAAAGTGCTTGTCGTCATGAACCTCGGCGAAGAGGAACGGAAGCTGGATATCATTGACCTTTACAATCAACAGACACCAAACAAAGTGCAACTCACTTCCCTTCTTGAAAAAGAAAAACTGAAGAGTCATAAAGGCAAGCTTGAGATGACAAGCGAAGCAGCTTCTGTTGCCATTTATGATGTCAAAGGGAAGCTGCGCTATGAGGCGCCTTCAGAAGAAAAGAAATACAACAAGGTCGTCTTGCGTGGATCTGCCCCGTTCGATTGGTCCAGTGATGACAACATGCTGACCTTCGATGAACAGGATGCCCTTTGGAAAAGTGAGCCGATTGAACTGACAGCAGGAGAAACGGTGGAATATAAATTTGTCCGTGACGGTGAATGGCTCGAAGGCGATAACCTCCGCTTCACACCCGAAGCAGACGGGGAATATATTTTCATTTTTGACCCCCAAAACGAATACCAAATAACGGTGAAACGGATGCAAGCCATGAACGAAGCCGCATGACAAAAAAGCTTCCTACTTAAGCGTAGGAAGCTTTTTGTTATTTATGATAATCCCATAGTATCTTCCACTCCCCTTTCTCTTCGGCCACATAAACATCTTGATGCAGGCGGAAAAGACCGTACTTTCCTTTATAGGTTTGAATCACAGTCGTTTGATAAACGGGCGATAGAGGCTTAGCCCCTTTCTCCATGGTCCATTGATCAATTTTTTTCAAATCCCCCATCACAAATTCAAAGCTTTCGACGCCGAAGTGATTCATGAACACGTGCGCACGGTCTTGTATGTAGTGTCCTTTTGTAAATTTCTCTTTCATTTGGGAGTGAAAAAGCTCCCACGAATCGGAGAACTTCCCTTGTTGTTCATGCAGATAAAACTGCTCAATGGTACTTTCTGCACGCTGGCCAGGTCGTGTCATGAAGAAAATGGTGAGGACAATGGCAAGGATAAGAATCAAGCCTAAAACAAAGATGATTATCATTGGTGAACGGCTGCGTTTCATGTGATCCCCTCCCCTACTTACCTTATGCACGGGAGTAGAAAAAAAGAAAAGCCTGACTCTTATTTGAGTCAGGCTTACAAGATCAATACGGATCCGCTTCGTGTCCTTTTTCCTGCGCTTGCTCAACAGCATCCGCAGCTCCTGCACTTCCGATTGGAGAGCCTCCTTTTTTCGGCAGCTTTCCTTTGGTCGGAGTTATTTCATCCGCTACTTCTGCGTTCATATTCCCTGCATTCATCCCAAGCCCTTCGGCTACTCTTTTACCATAATCCTCATCACATTGGGAGAAAAGAGAAATCATTTTCTTCTGGATGTGAGGCTGGCATGGTTTGAGGGAAGTAACGAGGTTCATGATCAAATCATCCCGCTCCCAGTCTTTGAAAAGGCGGTAACGCTCGCCAGCTTGCTTGAAGTTATTTTCGCGATCGATCGGCTCTTTCTTCAACTTGCCTTCTGTATAAGGCTGATGCGGTTTCGCTTTCGGTGTGGCTTCTTCCAACCCATTTAGTGACGAAGGTTCATAATTCACATGTGGATTCGCGTCTTTTGGACGATCTGTAAAATAAGACATGTTCCCACCTTCATAGTTAGTGGCCACATGTTTCTTCGGTGCGTTCACCGGCAGCTGCTGATAGTTCGCCCCCACCCGATAGCGCTGCGTATCGGAATAAGAGAACGTACGGCCTTGAAGCATTTTGTCATCGGAAAAGTCGAGCCCGTCCACGAGCACCCCTGTACCGAAGGCCGCCTGCTCGATTTCATTGAAGTGATTGTCCGGATTTTTATTAAGCACCATTTTTCCTACCTTCAAAAATGGAAACTGATCCTCCGGCCAGATTTTCGTATCATCAAGAGGATCAAAATCGAGTTCCGGATGCTCATGATCATCCATGATTTGAACACAAAGTTCCCACTCTGGAAAATCTCCACTTTCAATCGCTTCGTACAAATCCTGTGTAGCGTGATTGAAATTTTCACCCTGGATTTCGTTCGCCTCTTCCTGCGTCAGATTTTTGATTCCGTGCTTCAGAGGCTCCCAGTGGTATTTCACGAGGACAGCTTTGCCCTCTTCATTCACCCAGCGATACGTATTTACACCCGAACCTTGCATCTGCCGGTAATTTGCCGGAATTCCCCACGGGGAGAAAAGGAATGTCACCATATGCATCGCCTCAGGCGTTTGACTGATGAAGTCGAAAATCCGCTCACTATCCTGGATGTTCGTGACAGGGTCCGGCTTGAAGGAATGAATCAGATCCGGAAACTTCATCGCATCACGGATGAAGAAGACCTTCAAGTTGTTTCCCACCAAATCCCAGTTCCCGTCTTCTGTATAAAACTTCACCGCAAACCCACGCGGATCACGTAACGTCTCCGGAGACCCGGCTGAATGCGTCACGGTAGAAAAACGCACGAGGACAGGCGTTTGTTTTCCAGCACCAGAGAACACCTTCGCCCGCGTATATTTCTCCACAGGCTCCTCCCCTACTTTCCCATACGTCTCAAAGTATCCATGCGCTCCGGTACCCCGGGCATGCACGACTCGCTCAGGAACCCGCTCACGATCAAAGTGAGAGATTTTCTCTATAAAATCATAATTCTCAAGCGTCGCTGGTCCGCGATTACCGACCGTACGCAAATTTTGATTGGTGCGGACAGGATGCCCCTGTCTCGTCGTTAATGTCTTTTCGTTTTCTTCTTCAGAAAAACGCTGATCCTCTGCTCCTCCTGGTCCTTGCTCATGTTTATCCATACCTTTCCCTCCTCTTTTGTATAGGAAGAGTTTTTGCTGAGTTCAGGTTTTTTATTCCAAAAGAGGAAATGAATCTTGGGTGGAAGGATATTAGCAGGTTTCGGGAATTTATTAGCACCTTTCAGAGGTTTATTAGCGACTTTCAGGATTATATTCGCGGGTTTTGGAATTTTATTAGCGACTTTGAGAATTTATCGGTGGCTTCATGAATTTTATCAGTGAGTTTTAGCCTTTTAACAGTGACTTTCGAACTTTTAACAGTGAGTTTCAAACATTTATCAGCATCCCTACAAAAAAAGCTTAGAGCACTTTGCTCTAAGCTTAAAAATGATCAACCTTCGATAAATTCTTTCAGCTGAGTAATCCGCTTACTCATGCTGCTCGGACTAACATCATATTTCGTCGCTACTGCTTTTTTCGTCACCTTCTCGGGTTCTGTGCGGAACTCTTCAGAAGTACGATAGATGTGTTCAAGCGCAGCAGACACCACTTCCGGTTTGCGGAACGTCGGATCTTCTTCCTGTTTATAAGAAAGCCAAGCTTCACGCAACCTCTCAAAAGTTGGTTCTGTTTTCAGCTCATTGTCGACAAGGCCGAGCACTTCATCCTCCCCGGTAGCTGGAGTTTCTGTTTCCTGCACCTCTTGGTCTTCCGAGGATTCTTCAGAACTATTCATATACATCCAGTTTTTCAACTGCTCAATAAGTGTTGCCTGCATGTAGGCGTGGATGGATTCATATCCAGCTTGTTGGAATTTCTCCTCGATCGTCTGTTTGAAAGTTTGGTAGGATTCCTCATAGTTTGGAATCGCAAGCGGTACAAAATTGAAGATTGGTCCCCATTTAAGAACAACTCCAATCACATACGGCATGTGCGAATAATTTTCTTCTTTCAATGGAATACCGTCACGCTTCACTTCGTACGTTAGACCGCTCCACACATCTTCAACCATAACGGTTTGCTCGGACTGAATCTCCTGGATACGGAAAACACTTGCAAGTGGTGATTTCCATGCTTCCATAGACGCTAGAGTGGCTGGACGGACGATTTTGTCCTGTTTCTTTTCAAAGAATTCGTCGTAAAGCGTTGTTCCATCTTCTTGCCGCTCCATAAATACACCTTGTACCATACGGAAAGCCGCTTCTACTTCTTCCTCATGCGTTTCACGCTCTTCGTTAGGCGTAACATTCGGATAGTTACGGTTCACATAGGCCATAAAGTGACTATAGTGCCCTTTCAACTCTTCATGAAGGCTTGTTGACCCCACACCTTCATTTGTTTTATTCATGCAGCATTTCTTATATTTCTTCCCACTTCCACACGGACATGGGTCATTTCTTTTTACCTTACTCATATAAATCCCTCTCTTAATTCATAAACGTTCAACTCTACTAGAGTACCGAAGATTGAGCAAACATGCAAAAAATCAAGGAAAAAAGAAGGAGGAAATTATATACAGACCAGGTCATCCAATATTTGGATGACCTGGTCTTACAATAGGCCTTACAATAAATGGATGTAAAATCCACACTTATACATCTCTTCTTAAAGCGCTCACTACATCAATGCGCGTTGCTTTTTTGGCTGGCTTGAGACCGGATAGCATGGCCACACCGATACTGAGTGCCACACAAACCACAGCCAAGTGCGGAGGGATATAAGACATAGGTGACTAGGTCTTACATTTTCTTACATTATTACCGTACAACTTTTCTCTTTCCAACAAAAAAACCACAGCCGGAAGGTTAGCCTTCCAGCTGTGGTTTGATTTCTTTTTGTGGAGGAACGATATTTGATATCGAATGGCACAATAATCCGTTTCGCTGGTTCCTCTTTGTTTTTCACCTTTTCGATCAGACACTTGGCTGCCTGGCTGCCTAGGCCATGAATGTGAATATCAACAGTCGTCAAAGGAGGACGGGTAATTTCGGATAAATACACATTGTTGAAACTGACGATCGATATATCGTCAGGTACGCGCTTCCCAAATTCCTCCAGCATGTTCACCACACCAATGCTCATGAGATCATCGGCGATCACAATGCCTGTCGGTGGTTTAGGAAGGGCGAACAACTCATGCACCGCCTGACGTCCGCCGGATTTTAAGAATTCCGTGTGAATCCGGTACTCATCCAAGTACGAAAGTCCAGCCTCTTCTAGAGCCAATTCATACCCGCGCATACGGTCAATGGTTACAATACGGTCCTCAGAACCACCGATGAATGCAATGCGTTCGTGTCCAATATCAATCAGATGATTGGTAATTTCTTTACCGGCCCGGATATTATCGTTATCCACGTGCGTAATTTCATCCACACGTGTCGCCGGTTTTCCGACGATGACAAAAGGAAAATTCTGTTCCAATAAAAATTCCATGATCGGATCATCCACTTGTGAATAAAGAAGAATAATGCCATCGGTACGATTACTGAACACCATGCGCTTGACGGCCTCAAGCATTTCTTCATCTGTCTCTCCTGTACATAAGAGCATCGAGTAATCAAGCTCATGAGCGACCGCACTGATTCCACGCAAAACCTCTGGAAAGAAGGGGTTTTGAAGCGCTTTGTCTGCGCTCGAAGGCATGACAACACCGAGCGATTGTGTCGAACGGTTCGCCAGGTTCCTTGCATTGGCATTCGGATGGTACCCCATCTCTTTCATGGCTTTTTTCACTCGTTTTTTCGTAGCCGGGCTTATTCTTGGATGGTCTGCAATGACACGGGACACGGTGGAAGGAGCTACCCCTGCCGCTTTGGCCACTTCTTTAATGGTTACCGCCATAACTTTCACCTTCTATTTGCATACTATGTTCATTGTATCATGTGGACGCTTTCATCTCTCTTTTATTAAAAAAGGAGAACCGGAGGGCTGCTCCGCTTCTCCTTCCATACATATGTCTTCAAGGTTATCCCTTCGTCCCCCCTGCTGTCAATCCAGTAACGAAATATTTCTGTAAGGATAAGAAAAGCAAGGAAATCGGCACCGCAATCAATACAGAACCGGCAGCAAACAGTGTGAACTCATTCCCGAACTGATCGGCAATCATTTCATAAAGTCCTACTGCGAGTGTGAATTTATCTTCCGAACGCAGCAGAATACGGGCCAGGATGAAATCTGTGAACGGTGTAATGAACGTAAACAGGCAGATAACCGCAATCATCGGCTTTGCAAGTGGCATAACAATCTGCCAGAAAATACGGAAGTTCCCTGCACCGTCCATACGAGCCGACTCGTCCAGCTCTTTAGGGATGGTATCCAAATACCCTTTCATCAAGTACGTATTCATTGGAATCGCTCCACCTGTGTAAACGAGAATCAACGCTAGGTGGGTATCAAGCAAGCCCGTCAAGTTCGCTAAAGCATAAATAGCAATCAAGGCAGCAAAGTTCGGGATCATTTGCAGAATCAAGAAAGTCATCAAACCATTTTTACGACCAACGAAACGGAACCTTGAGAATGAATAAGCCGTCATACACACAAGCGCCACGGAGAACAGCATCGTCAGAACACAGATCTTAATCGTGTTCCAATACCAGATCAGATAGTCGCTCTGTGCTGGGTCGAACAATTCTTTATAGTGTTTCAACGTTGCATTTTCAGGAATGATCGAGGAACCTGACAAGCTGTTCCCCGGGTTAAAGGATGATCCGACAATCCATAGAATCGGGTATAGGATGATCGTGACCATAACCAGAATCACTATATACGAAAACGTCAGCTGTAGGATGCGTTTGTTATTTTTCATATTACATCATATCCTCTTCTTGGAATGATTTCGTTCTTCTGAACTGCCACAAGGCTACGGTAATGACGATCAAGGACAGGATCATGGTAATCGCTGCCGCTTTTCCGTATTGGGCAGATGTCATCGTCAAGTTGTAGATCCAGGAAATCAAGATATCGGTTCCCCCCGCATTCTGGTTTGGAACCGCCGGACCTCCTCCATTGAAGAGGAAGATGACATTAAAGTTATTGAAGTTGAACGTGTACTGAGTAATCATGATCGGTGCTGTTGCATACAACACGAGCGGCAACGTAATGCTTCTGAATTTCTGGAAAATTGAAGCGCCGTCAACATCAGCGGCCTCATACAATTCATTAGGAATCGACTGCAATACACCCGTAACCATCGCAAAAATGAACGGGAACCCAAGCCACGTCTGGATCATGATCAAAGCAATTTTCGTATACGTCGGATTTGTCAGCCAAGGAATATCCCCAAGCCCGAAGGCAGCCAGGATATCACGGTTGATGGTACCGAATGTTTCGTTGAACATTCCGGCGAAAACTAGAATAGATACGAACGCAGGAACCGCCCACGGTAAAATGAAAATCGTACGGATGGTCTTTTGAAGGATGATTCCCTTCTGATTCATCAGTACGGCAAGGAAAATACCGAGCGCAATTTGCAAAGTCGTAGCACCAAACGTCCAAATAACCGTCCAGGCCAATACACTAAAGAACGTATCACGCCAGATTGGAATGTTGAAAATCTCGATAAAGTTTTGGAATCCTACCCAATCGACGAGATTCGCAGGTGGCGAATGATACAAGTCATAGTTTGTAAATGATAATAAAACAACGAATAAGATCGGAAAAATGACGACGAATACAAGCAACAGGAAGCCAGGCGTCATCATCAGGTAAGGGAATCCTCCACCTACCAGGTTTTGATACTGTTGCCTGACAGAGTTTGGTGCTTCATTCAGGTCTCTTTGTTTTCCCACTTTAAAAGCATCTCTTAAGTTAAATGCATAGACGCCTAATCCCAAAATGGTGACGATCAGAGTCAATATTCCTTCTACGAGCAAAACGATGGAATGATCGTAATTGGGATCGGTTCCAAGCGTAAATAGACCCCAAAATCCGAACTGCAGCAAGTCGGAAAAGGCGATGAAAAAAGAGGCCATTAAAATGAAAAAAGCGGAACCTTTCAGCCACTGTTTATTATAAAACTGTCCAAAACCATGAATGATCGAGAGCGCTAAAGCAATCTTACGATGATTGGTCATCCCATGAGGATCTTGTTTCTTATTTTTCTTCGATGGACGATGCTTTCCCTCATAGTTGGACTTCGGTTGACGTTCCCCCATGTTCAATCTCCTTTCTAACTATCCAGCACTTTTATAAGACTTTTCATTGATAAGGAAAAGCCATACCCGACAGACGGGTATGGCTCTGCCCGATCTTAGTTTCCTGAGTGATTCAACTCAATTTGTGTCTTGATCGTTTCCTGTGCTTCCGTCAACGCATCTTCCGGCTGAGCTTTACCAGTCGCTACAACTTGTAAAGCTTGTGCCATCGGCTCCCAAACTTCTCCCATTTCAGGGATGTTCGGCATTGGAACTGCACGCTCAGATTGAACAGCAACCGCACGTGCTTTCTCGTTATCGGCAATGATTGGATCCTCAATCAAGGACTTCACTGGAGGGATTTCATTCGTTTCTTCATAACGGATTTTCGCGTTTTCTTCGTTTGTGATCCACTTGATCAACTCTGTCGCCCACTCTTTGTTTTCAGAAGCAGCAGACAAGTGCCAGCCTTTCACACCCACAAACGTTTGTGGATATTCACCATTTGGAAGCTTCGGAAGTGGTGCAACACCATAGTCGATTCCCGCTTCGTTCAATCCCTGGTACGCCCATGGGCCGTCCATCATGGCAGCAACGTTACCTTCTTGGAAAAGGCCGTCTTTCGCAGATCCTCCGCTTTCACCAACGATTCCGGATGGGAAGACTTCCTCATACCATTTTTGGATGTACTGGGCACCTTCGACAGCGCCTTCGTTACTCAACCCAAGGTCTTGAGGATTCAAAGCTCCTCCATCTTCACCGAATACATACCCACCGTAACCAGCCATGATGGAGTTTCCGAAGTAGAAATTATCCCATAGAGCTAAGAAACCATATTGATCGCCATTATTAAATTCTTTCGAGAACTCGAATAGTTCATCAAAGTTTTCAGGTACTTCTGTCATATGTTCTTTGTTATAAATGAAAACCGGAGTTTCAGTAGACTTTGGAAGTCCGTATAGGTTTCCATCGTATGTTTGTGCTTGGATGGAAGCTTCTGTATAAAGATCTGTCACAGAACTATCCACTTCAACCGGAGAAAGCAGGCCTTCAATAGCCATTTGACCGATCTGATCATGTGGCAATGTCAATACGTCAGGGCCTGTCCCAGCCGGTCCATCAAGACGAAGCTGTTCTCCCATTTTCGACGCCATATCCAACTCTTTGAATTCTACTTTAATGCCATGTTCCTCTTCGAAACTAGCAATCGCAGGCTCTAGGCCGACACCTTTTTCTTTGTCTTCCCAAACGACCAGCTTTTCAGGTTTTTCTGGCATGCCGTCTTCTGAGGATTCAGAAGATGTATCATCACTACTAGACTCTCCTCCACTCGCTTCCTCTTCACGATCCGGCGCACAAGCAGCCAGCATCGCAACCGTAAGAAAAGCGATAAACAATAAGCTCAACCACTTTTTCATACTTAACTCCCCCTAATAGTTTCCTAATGGATATGCCACGCAATCTTGTGAAACCGATTGCACACATCTTGATTCTAATTATACAAACTAGAAATTTATTTGCAAGCGTTTTCTTATAAAATAGTAAAAATATATTTCACTATCTATAACAGTACGTTAACGCTTTCACATTTCCATTGACTTCGCCTTCTTTCTTCTATAGTTTTATTTAATAGAAAGGTATATTTATGTGCAAACGCTTGTTCAGAAAGGATGAATAATCATGTTCAAAGAAGCCGTCTACCACAGACCGAAGAATAACTATGCTTACGCGTATAATGAGAAGACCATCCACATTCGTTTACGAACAAAAAAAGAGGATATCGATGCTGTCCAACTCATCCACGGAGATCCTTACAACTGGGCCGATGGACAGTGGCAGGCCGAACAAAAGCCCATGCAGAAATCCGGCTCTGACGAACTTTTCGACTATTGGTTTGCAACATTAGAACCACCCTTCCGCAGACTCCGCTACTCCTTTTTACTGCAGGACGGAAAAGAGAAAACCGTCTTCACCGAAAAAGGCTTTTATGACGAGGTTCCATTAGATGATACCGCTTATCACTTCTGCTTCCCGTTCTTGAACAGCATCGACGTCTTTCAGGCACCTGAGTGGGTTAAGGATACGGTATGGTATCAAATTTTCCCTGAACGGTTCGCGCACGGAGATGCCTCCCTGGATCCTGATGGGACCTTGGCATGGGGAAGTAAAGCTCCATCTCCAACGAACTTTTTTGGAGGGGATTTTCAAGGCGTCATGGATCATCTCGATCACCTTGAAAAACTCGGCATCAACGGCATTTATTTCACACCGATATTCAAGGCCCATTCCAATCATAAATATGACACGATCGACTACATGGAAATCGACCCGCAATTCGGGGATAAAGCAACCTTCCGCAAGCTCGTGAAAGAGTGTCATAAACGCGGCATCCGGGTCATGTTGGACGCCGTTTTCAATCATAGCGGTTACTACTTCGAACCGTTTCAGGACGTACTAAAAAATGGAATCGATTCCGAATATGCGGACTGGTTCCATTTAAGAGGAGACAAAGTCATCACAGATCCTCTCCCGAACTACGACGCTTTCGCTTATGTATCCAGCATGCCGAAGCTCAATACAGAAAACCCTGAAGTCAAAGACTACCTTCTGAAAGTCGCTCGCTATTGGATTGAAGAGTTTGATATTGATGGATGGCGGCTGGATGTTGCGAATGAAGTAGACCATGCTTTCTGGAGAGAATTCCGTCAAACCGTCAAGGAAGCAAAAGCGGACGCTTATATTCTCGGGGAAATCTGGCATGACTCGATGCCCTGGCTGCAAGGCGATCAGTTCGATGCGGTCATGAACTACCCGTTCACAAACGCAGTCATCGACTTTTTTGCTAAGAAAAAAATCGGGATGGAACAATTTAAGAATGTGCTGTCCCATGTCCAGCATATGTATCCTGTATCGGTGAATGAAGTCGCGTTTAACCTTCTCGACAGTCATGACACCCCTAGAGTCCTGACCTATGCTGATGGAGATAAAAAGGCAGCTCAATTGATGTACCTTTTCCAGCTTTCTTATGAAGGGACCCCTTGCATATATTACGGAGATGAAATAGGCATGACAGGCGGACAAGACCCTGGCTGCCGAAAATGCATGATATGGGAAGAAGAGGATCAAGATCAGGAGTTGTTCTCCTTTATACAGAAGTTGATCAGCCTTCGAAAATCAGAGCCAGCATTTGGTAACCACGGCAGGTTCTCATTCATTGATTACGGGGATCAAGTCCTTGCCTATGAAAAAAGGTCTGATGAACAGACTCTTTTGTTCTTAATCAACCTTTCCTCCGACTCCCTTTCTATAGAGGGCACATCATCATCAAGAATCGTGGACAGTGACAAAAACTCCACACTTCAAGGGGAAAGAACATCTTTAAGCCCATCTGGATATATAATTTTGGAGAAAAAGTAATGTAGAGGAGTCTTTCCATGACTCAAGCTAAAAAAATGACGCTGTTCGCCCTCACATGGCCGATCTTCATTGAAGTTCTGCTCCACATGTTGATGGGTAACGCGGATACACTCATGCTCAGTCAATACTCCGACGATGCCGTAGCGGCCGTCGGGGTCTCGAACCAAATCCTTTCCGTCGTAATTGTGATGTTCGGGTTCGTGGCGACGGGTGCGGCTATCTTAGTCGCTCAAAACCTTGGTGCCGAACAAAAGAAAGAGGCGGGAAGCATATCGGTTACGTCACTCAGTGTCAATTTATGGTTCTCGCTCCTTCTCAGTTTGGGCCTCTTTGTATTTAGCGAACAGATCCTGAATGTGATGGATTTGCCTTCCTCTTTAATGGGAGACGCCAAGGACTACATGAACATTGTCGGCGGACTTATTTTTGTTCAGGCCATGCTGATGACCATTGGAGCGCTGCTTAGAAGTTATGGTCACACGAAAGATCCGATGTATGTGACAATCGGCATGAATATCCTGAACGTCATCGGTAACTACTTTGTCATTTTCGGACCATTCGGTCTTCCCGTCTTTGGCGTAGAAGGTGTCGCGTATGTAACAGCGATTTCGAGAGCTTTCGGGTTTATTGTTCTCCTATTACTGCTCATCAAACGTGTGGCCGGCGACCTGCCCTGGCGATCTTTTTATCACTATGAAAAAGCTCATATTAAAAATCTGCTTCATATCGGTGTACCATCTGCCGGCGAGCAGCTCTCATACAATGCCAGTCAGATGGTCATCACCTATTTTGTCGCACAAATGGGAGCGACAGCGATCACGACAAAAGTCTATGCTCAAAACCTGATGATGTTCATTTTTTTTATGCTCTATTGCTATCGGGCAGGGAACGCAAATATTGATTGGCCATTACATCGGCGCAAAAGAGACCGAGAAAGCTTACCGGCAATGTATCCGGAGCTTACAGTTTGCCATTGTCATCTCTTTATCTGTTGCGGTCGTCTTCTATTTTTCCAGCGACTTCTTGCTGGGTCTCTTTACAGACGATCCCACTATCTTAACAACAGGTGGTATCCTGTTGATGCTGACGGTTCTACTTGAGCCGGGACGAGCTTTCAACCTTGTCGTCATCAACTCACTAAGAGCCGCTGGCGATGTCCGCTTTCCTGTCATCGTGGGAATCCTATCGATGTGGGGAATTCAAGTGACCATCGCCTGGATTTTCGGTCTACACTTTGCTTACGGGTTGATTGGAATTTGGATCGGGGTTCATCGTCGACGAATGGCTGCGCGGTATCCTTATGCTGCGAAGATGGAAATCGAGAATATGGCTGAAGAAATCTTTTGTCACCCCAAATGAAAAAGCGCACAGTCAAGCAAATACAAGCTGACTGTGCGTTTTCTTCTGTTCAAATGGATATATTTGGCGTACCAGGTCATACATAATATGGAAATCAAAATAATCACGGTGCCTTTACGCCGTCACTCAGGTTGTTTGAGAAGGTTTTTAGTTTGTTCATATCGGAAACGTCTTCTTCAAATAATGGGATTTGAATTAACTGTTGTTCTTTGAATTTCTCTCTAATTTCCTCTAGATATGTTTCTTCCTGTTTCCGTCTCTTGGCAAGAAATTCACCGTCTGCGTAATCGGGCAAAACTTTATTGATGATCAAAGTCTTCACAATCAAGTCATGCTGTTTCAATTTACGAATCGCCTGTTCGGTTTCAAGAATGGGAAGCCGTTCCGGGATCAGTACAAATACAAAACCAGTTTGATCTGGATCAAGGATTATTTCCCTTACGGCCGCAAATTTTTCTTTCCTACGCTGCAGCACATCGTAAATAGGATCATCAACTGGATCCCCATCATTCAGCAGCTGTGTGTAGTTGTCGTTAATCTTTTTTCTGCGTTCAAGCATTCCATCGATCCAAACACTCATTAGTTCCGGCAGCGTCAATAAACGGATCGTATGCCCTGTTGGCGCTGTATCAAATACGATCTTGTCAAAATGCTCCGATTCTTCAAGAATGATAGAAATGAGACGATCAAACAGAGCCGCTTCATCCGCCCCCGGAGAAGCACTAGCCATATCAATCTGTCTGTGAACCTCTTCCACCATTTTTGATTTCACAAGGCCTTCTAAATTATCTTTCACACCGGAAATGTATCGCTTAGATTCATGAACGGGATCGATTTCAATTCCCCAGAGGTTTTCCATTAATGCTGTTTTCTCATGATTGACTTTTTCATGAAATATATCTCCAAGGTTATGGGCAGGGTCGGTAGATACCACAAGGATCCGATGTCCTTCTTTTGCAAGCGCAACAGCAAGGGAAGCAGAGGATGTTGACTTTCCTACTCCTCCTTTTCCACCCACAAAAATAACCTTATTCTCATGCAAACCTTTCATTCTACTCCTCCTCTAACAACAACGAATGCCATCGAGCGGAGACTTTTCCATCCCCATTCGCAAATGCCAGTCGTGAAACTTTTCAATAATGTGCGGATACAGTTCTAATGTATAATAAAAAGCTGGATTCGGTATTCCTAACATGTCTGAATACACAAGAAGTAAAAAGAGATCATCCTCATCCCTCAGTTCCCTGGCAATTTCCTGTTTGTGAGGGAGGCTTAACACTTCATCATAAAACTCAAATAACCGCTTTAACGAAAACTTTTTCTCCATGCCTCTCCCTCCTTATTTTCTATCCATCTGCCATTAATGAACAAACTATTGTAACCCATTCGAAAAAAGATCGACCGCAACGCACTCCAAATGGATATATGTCCTCTCTTTACATGCTTGATAAAATATACGAGTATGGCCAGGAGATTCCTTGGATCTACATAATCCACATGCACCCCTTCCGTCTGGTTTTCTCTATACCACTCTCCTAATTTTTCACGGTCCTGGTCGTGGTGCTTAAACTCTTCCTTCATGTCAATGAAACCATCGTCATCGCTGCATATTCCTCCACAACATCCCATGCCAATTTCTTTTTCAGGGCGAATGATCATGATTTCTTTCATGGTGTTGATGCTCCTTTCAAGGAAAAAGAAAGCCGACAAATGCCGGCTTCCTTAAATGATTACGCGCTTTTCTCAATAGAATCGTCTCGATTTCCTGCAATTGCAGAAAACGCTGTAATGAGAATCCAGAAGGTAAACACGAGAATGATGGCGCCGAAAGTGAACAACATCCAGTCGCTTCCTTCATTCCATGGTGCCCATTCAGTCACTACCTGATCGATCATGGCCCACAATGTCATAAACATGAGGAAAACCATCGGAATGATCGTAGGCAGATAGTTACGTCCTTGACGTTTCAACCAAATGGAAACGAGCAGCAAACTGATTCCTGCCAGCAGCTGGTTCGAAGTCCCGAATAAAGGCCAAAGCAAGTATCCACCAGAGCCAAATCCTTTAGGACCTTGTGGGATTAAAGTCAATGCAGCACTGGAAACAACTGCGACAGTTGTCGCCACATGCGTTTTCGTAAGCGGCGTCACTTTATATTCCGTTCCAAGTTCAGCGATGATATAACGCATCAAACGAACAGAAGAGTCTAAGGTCGTTGCGGCAAAGCTTACGACGATAACGGAAACGATCGTTGCGGCAACAGATGCCGGAATACCAAGTCCCGATGCAAGCTGTCCTGCGCCTTGGATAAAGACGCCAAGTCCTGCACCACTCGCCGCAGTAAATCCGCTGTACGTCGCTGAAAATTCACCTGCTGTAGGGAAAAAAGTTACAACTGCGATAATCGCAACGAGAGCCAAAGCCCCTTCACCAATTGAACCCAAATAACCGACAAAACGAGCGTCTGTCTCTTTATTCAATTGTTTAGAAGATGTACCTGACGATACAAGACCGTGGAAACCGGAAATCGCTCCACAGGCAATCGTAATGAACAGCAATGGGAATCAGGACGTATCCGCAGAAGCGTTTGTCACAGGTGCTGTAATTTCAGGGTTAGTGAAAAGAAGCCCTAAATATAGAAGACCAAGCCCGACAATCAGCTGATGCGAGTTGATATAGTCTCTCGGCTGCAACAGCTTCCAAACCGGCAAAGTGGAAGCGATATACACGTACACCATTAACACGACAATCCATACAAAAAAGGCCATGGACGTCGCATTAAGTCCAAATAATGTTGAAGCACCTTCGCCACCAAAATAGCGGACAAGGTCGATTTGAAGTACAGGTACATAACTCGCAACGATGGCCGTTAAATACATAACCGCAAGCGCTACAATCGATGGAAGCAGCATGTTCCCCTGCTTTTTATACACACTGTAGCCGATCCAAACGGCCAGAGGTATTTGAATAAAAACAGATAGGACACTCGCAGGGAATGAAATGAATAGATTCGCAATGACCCAGGCGAAAACAGCGTTTACCATTAGAACAAGCAGTAAAATGATAAATAAAAACAGCACTTTCGCTTTTTGACCGATCAACTTACTGGCAAGCGTACCGATGGATTGTCCTTTGTTTCTGACCGACAATACAAGAGTACCGAAATCATGGACCCCGGCAGCAAAAACAGTTCCTAGTAATACCCAAAGCACAGCAGGCAGCCAGCCCCAATACACGGCAATCGCCGGTCCGACAATCGGAGCCGCACCTGCGACGGAGGTGAAATGGTGCCCCCACAAAACGAATTTATTCGTAGGAACAAAATCGACACCATCCTTATACTGATGGGCGGGTGTGACATAGTTCGGATCGAGACGATAAATCTTTTCGGCAATGAATTTCGAATAATACCGATAACCTAGAAAAAAGATGAGACCTCCAACAACAGCTAACCAAATCCCACTCACAAAAACCCTCCTCAATCTACAAAAATATGTATACGTTTACATTTAAATGTATTATATATTACTTTCCTTTCTAAATTCAATGCGATATACAGATTTTTCTGAAAATAATGAACAAAAAAAGAGAGAAGCATTTGCTTCCCTCTTACTGCGCTGATGTTTTTGCTTCTTCATATTTGTTAACAGAACGTGTAATCCCTAGGAAAGCAGGCTTCTCTTTTGGCAACTTTCCGAAAAGCAAACCGGCAAAAGGCAAATAACGATGCGCGAGCCAAATGATGAAATAGCAGAAGAACAAGGTCAGCCCAAACCTTAGCATAATACCAATATGAAACCAGTAGTTACCAGGAGTGGGAACAACCTGAGCTACTACTTTCAAAACAATAGGATGAAGGAGATAAAACCCAAACGAATAGACCGCTATATTTTTTACGTATGGAAGAATCGGTCTCCATTTGCGTGCGATAATTTCCATCAAGCGGAACATGACATAGCTTCCCGCCATCATATAAATCAAATTCACGATCAAATACGTCCATCCTGGCAAATAAATAGAAGATACCGTGTATAGATGGTAGTAAAGCTGGACAGTCGCAATGCCCGCGGCAATCGCAACAAAAACCCAGGCAATGGTTGATTTGTTGTATATTCTTTGTTTTTGTTCTTTGAAGTTAATTCCAATCCAGGCTCCTAAAAGATACGGTCCCATACTGCTCAAAAAGAAAGTGAATGGGATTAACTGAAATTCACGATTCAGAAAATGATAGGCAACGGCTACCACCATTCCAAATAGCCATAGATACTTTTTAATGAAGGTGACCTTTTTCACAACAAATAAGATAGCTGGGAAAAATAAATAAAATTGCACAATCAAGAAAATAAAGTGAAGCTGATAAAAGGATTCACCCTTTAAAATCCGCATCCCAATCTCACTCATATCAAAACGAACAGCCCCAATATAAATGGAATAAGCTTCATAGAATAAAGCCCATAAAAGATACGGGACAACAATATACAAGGCTCTCTTTTTGTAAAAAGACTTTAATTCTTTCCAATCCATTCTCTGTTCAATATATTTATAGAAGAACACCATAGCGGTGATCATAATGAAGATTCCTGCTTCTATTCTAATAATTCTATTTAGGAAATGGTACTTTCCGAACGCATCACCATCTGCTGGTAAAATGGAAGCATAGGTTCCGGTGACGTGAACCAGAACTACCATGACCATGGCAAAGAGCCGTAATAGAAAGATAGACTCAATTTTTTCTCTAGCCATTTTTATCATCCTCATTTGTAATCATGATTTAAACACACGTCATCTTACCATGGTCAAGCATCATTTTGGGGGTTGTTGCTGTTTTATCATCTCTTTTTTACTTTAGGTAATATATCAGGTAAAAATTGGACAAGTGACAACTCTTAACTTGCATCAATCTTCCCAAGGAAAAAACCATCCACTTCGTCAAGCTTCCCCCGCCAGTAAAAACTTCCTTCAGAAGGCGTGGGCTTGGCATCGCCATTGTACACTTGCGCTTCTTCCAAATGAATATAGTTGATTTCCTCATGCGCATAGTTGACCTCACTCGCACGGGATAACTTCTCACTCAATTCCTGGGATATCTCATTGCCGTTTTCAAAGGTACGGCTCAACGATTGCATATATTTCTTAGCAGATACCGTTGTTCCAGTAACCAACGCGCCATTGACATTCAAGGTAATATCGAGAGAAAAATCCCCCTGGTTGGCTGCTTTTACGAAGTTTCGTAGAATATTATCCATTTAACCTCTTCCCTTCTCTAATCGTTCTTACTTGATGGTATCGTCGTTCACAATTAAAGTCGTTTTACCCGGTCTCATCCCTTCTTTACCGCCCTCTTCTTCGTTCTTCACAGGTTCTTCATTTCCCTGTTCCCCATCATTTTCATCTTCCGTTTCCTCATGGTTTTCCTCTTCATTGGTTTCGTTGACGATTTCTTCATCCTCAGCCTGTTCCATTTCCTCTGTAGCAGCAGCTTCATCACCAGGGGATTCCAATTGTTTTTGAGATAGATCCGCTCCATTCAGAGAAGGCGTTTCTTCCTTATTCTCTTCTTCATCAGAACTATTTTTCACTTTGTCTTTCACACGACCAACCACTTCGTTTGTTTTATCTTTCGTTTGGTTTTGCAGATCTTTCAATTGTCCACCGGCTTTTCCTGCTTTTTCTTTCATACTTTCCTTATGTTCTCCTGCACGATTCGGGTTTAATAAAAATCCTGCGGCTGCTCCAAGTACTCCACCGACAATGGCTCTGGTCACCCGGTGACTGCTTTTATGATCCGTTTCCTGCTGTTTGTTCTCGTCATTCGTTGGATTGGTCAACTGTGTTTTGGATTCACTCATGGTTTTCTCTCCTTTTATTTTTGATAGACTTTCTGCATGTTTTTCTCCAATTGTTCAATGCGTTTTTGCAATTCTTCATTTTCTTTTTCCAAAGCTTCCGTGTTCGATTGAGCTGCTTTCGAATTCAAATACGGGTCGGTTTCCCACCAGTCCATGCCGATTTCTTTCGCTTTATCGACAGAGGCGACAATGAGGCGGATTTTGATTGTCAAAAGCTCCACATCCGCAAGTCCCACTCTGATATCCCCAGCGATGACCACCCCTTTATCCAGGACGGTTTCTAACACATCCACAATACTGTTTGACTGAGTCGGGTGTTCAATGGACATCTATGATGCCTCCTTTTTATAACAAATTACCTAAAGGTCCTAAATCGATATTGAGATCCTCATCATCCAGGTCGAAAATCTCTTTCAGTTCGTCCATTTTCAGTTCGAGGTTCATGAGTGCCACGCCCAGCTGCTCAATCTGCTCTTCCGACAACGTTCCACCATCGACGCGGCGGATGGCTTGTTTTTCCACGAGTTGACGCAGCAGTTCAATGACCGTTAAGACGAGTTGTTGCGAGCCCCTGCTCAGCTCCATCCGGGTCTAAATTGAGGCGGCCACTTTTAAATGGCTGCTCTTGTAAGTTACTTTGTGACACGTTCCAACGCCTCCTTTTCCCTGTCCATCACTTTTGAGTTCAAGGTGTCATCCAGGCTGGATTGGACGAGAGTTTCTACAGAAGAAATCAATACCTTCAAGTCCACATAAACAAGATCGATGCCAGCAATGGAAATGATGATATCTCCCTTGATAGCCACTCCTTTATCCAGAACGGTATCTAAAATATCAATCAGGGCAATATCCTGGTTTTCAAAGTTTTCCCCTGTAGGACACTCATCCCACCTCACTTTTAGAGAGTGACGAAAAGTGATACGGCGGCCATGGCCCTGTCGCTTCTATGATCCAGCCTGCCTTTTTCCCTTGTTCATTCGCTTCCGTTACTTCTCTTAAAAAAGTTTCTACTTTTTCAATCTCGATCAAGTAGGCACCATTCCAACACATATCCGCTTCTTTTCCGGTCACGTTCTTATTCCAGACTTTTTTCTCAGCCGTGTCTTCACATAGTGCCTTCCACTCACTATGTAACTGCCTCACGTATTTCTGCTGCTCTTGTAATACTTGCTGATCAATGGACTGATCGAGTTTTTTCCTTTGCAAGTACTGCATCCCTTTGGACATCTGTGAGATTTCCTCTTTTTTCTTTTGAATCTCAGGATGATGGTCCGCCACCTGCTCCTTTAAACGGTCAGAGTGATTGTAGATTTTAATGTTCCACTCTTCTTTTCCTTTTAATCTCTCTAGCTGTGTCATCCATTCTTTTTCATGAACATCCATTTTCTTTTTCAGGCTTTCTTCGTTCTGGAACAGCGTACAAAACTTCATCGGAATTAAAGTGAGGGCATTCTTCAAGCTCATTAATATTTCATGATGAAGGTAGGCCTTATCCTGCACCCATGCCATTTGTTTCGTATTCACTTCCAATGCCTCTTCCCCAAACTCATCTTCCTCGACCTTACTCACAAGTGCTGAACACCAGCCATAATCCAGCACTTCAAGACCAGCCTTCCCGTCGATCCCCTTAAAGTCAGAGATTTTTTGAACATCCGCTTCCTCTTTAAGAGAGATTCCATACAAATACAGTAGCCTTTCCATCTTGAAAACTCCTTACTTCCTTTTCGTCATGTTCTCCCATTGCTCCATCTCCATCTTTTTGGCGACTTCATATCGGATAAGCAGCTCTTCTTCCTGCTCCTCATAATGCTCTTCCGAAATCTCTTCCAATTCATACATCATTTGCAGCTGAATTAATTTCTTTTGAATATGTTCGAGGTCGTACATTTCCTTATCCACTTCTTCTTTCACATGCTCTCCGACTTTTTTTTATCAAATGGATGGGCGAAGTGAATAGTTTTTGAATCATGAGGCTTCTACTTTCAACTTGATGTTGATGAAATTATACGCAGGCCACGGTCCCGTATATTTGAAATCAACATATTCCTTCCACCGCTGCAGCTCGTTCACTTTTTTATCGAAGGCCTCCTCTTTTTCCCGATCGATTAAATATGCCCCATTCAAGAGCATTTTTTCACCAATCGTTTCGTTCACTTGAGAGGCTTCTGCTAATCGGTCCAAAGGAGCGTGTATGGTGGTTTCGATTTCCTTTTGAATCGTGGTGAAAAAGTCGCGAGCCATCTCTCCAAGCTGAATCCGGTCGAAGTAGCCGGCCGCTTCTGATTTGTTTGCTACCGTTTCCTTTTTCTTTTTCACCCGGTCGTTCTGGATGATCTGCTCTTCTAACCACTCTCTTTTTCCAACGATTTTCAAACCGATTTCGATCTTATTCCTTACTTCTACAAACAGCTTCTCAAGTTGAGGGTAAAGGTTTTCAATGAGCACTTGCGTATCTTCTTTCGTATTAAAGACATTCCCAAAGCTGATGGGAACGACAGAACTCTCCGAGTCCATGACTCTTGAAATCACTTGCTGGTGAGTCATGAGCGCTTTTTTCTTCGGATGATAGATTTTTATCGGAGCTTTAACAGCAACCATGGCTGCATCTTTATGCTGGACCGTGAAAACTTCTTTTTCTTCTCCCTCAAATTCGACGGTTCCAAAATTTTTCTCCTTTGTTGTTTGAATACAACAGAACACATAAATTCCCATATCTTCAGCCATAAGTACCTCCTATACCTTTTTGCAATGATCGAGAATGATTTCCCTTGCTTCTTCTTCATTCTCCGTCATAGATAAGACGGAAAAATAAGTCATATCCAGACAAAGGTTCTGGAACGCTTCATCCTTTCCATCCACACGGACACTCGTTTTTTTAACTAAATCAGCAATCATAATGGAGGCGCGCAGGCTCAATAGCCCCTTCTTGTCACCCGTTGACTCTTTTACACCTCTTACAAAACATACGATCGCTTCCGCCTTGGCCTGTTTGATTTTCGTCCTCTCCATTACAATCGCCACTTCAGCTTCCATACTCAGAGCATTCAATGGAATGGAAATCATCCGGTTCATCAATGCATCCTGCGTGTCATATACTCCGATATACTCAGCGGGATTACTCGTAAAAACGATTCTGAAGTCCGGGTGAACCCTGATGTGCGAATCCTTGCTTTTCGATCCATACAAGGGCAGAATTTTTTCTTCGAGAACGGATAAAAACAGGTTGTTCGTTTCCGGGCTTGACCTCGTAAACTCGTCATACACCACGGTATGCCCGTGTTTCACCGCTTCATAAAGATGACCGCTCACCCAATCTTCCGTCACATTTTCTTCGATTTTTCTCACGGTTCTTACAAAGTTATCATTCAACTTTTTGCGGCTGTAGCCTTTAAAAGCCCCGATCAAGTCATCATTGGTCAAATCTTTGTTACCTGTAATCAGCGTTACCGGGCGATTTCTTCGCTTCGCGACATGGATGGCAAGCGTCGTTTTCCCGATACCCGACGCCCCTGTATAATGAACAGGATAACCGGCAGATAAATAGTTCAAGGACCGGCGGATCAAGCTTTTGAAGAAGGGCTGTTCATAAACATCTGTGTTGGAAGATAGACGTTCACTGTTTTGTTTAAGTACACTCATCAGCCCTCCTCCTACTGCTCGACCTGTTCTTCAATATCGCTGCGGTATCTGAGACTTAAGCGGGAAAAGCCAGTCACTTCTATGTTTTCATCCAAAAAAACTTCATATAATCCAACCATTTGATCTCGAGCATACTTTTTCATGTATTCCTTTTCTTCAATCACTTCGACCAATACCCGCCACTCCTGGTCTTTCTTACGTGCGGATATAATTTTATGTGGCGGTGCAATGTTTTCATTGAAAAAATCGGTGACTTCATTCAAGACCTTCATAGCGGTGTATCCCTCTCTTTTCCTAGCAATCTACTTTCTCCTTTATATAGGAAGAAGATGAAACCAATAGAGATTCCATCCTATTCCTTAAAAAAAGCAGCAGTCGTTTATATACTGAATTCTCCACGTTCATTCGACGAACGAGAAGGTGATGTTTCCTCTCCATCACCAAGGCGGCCGCCAAGACCTTCTTCTTCTACTTCATCCCGCAGGAGACCGACAGCTTCTGCATACCTGAGCCATGTATCCACACTGGCAATTACGACTCTCGCTTCTACCGTAATTAGTTCAATCCCTACAACTGAAACACGCGCAAACGCGTCGATCACAATCCCTTTATCCAAAATACGGTCAACCACTTCTGCAAGACTGGAACTATCTGTTGATTTTTGAATCGCCATGTTAAATCTCCTCTCCATATTTACGAATGATACGTTTTGATACTTGATAAACCTTTGATATCTTTTGAACCTTTAATAGAAGTGGAACTCTTTATATGAGAAATGCCTTTGATATCGTTCGCTCCTTTGATTGTTCCACTTGAAGAATTGTTCTCATTTATCGAACGCTGCATTTGCTCTCCGGATTCTTTGACGGATCCGAGTTTTTCTCTGAATTCAAGCAGATGCTCCTGAACCTTCCGCTTTACTTCCTCAGCCTTTGAATGGACGTGATCAGCATTCGCTGAAGTTTTCTCCTGAAGCTCTCCCTTCATGTCCTCGATTTGGGACTGCATCTGCCTTTTGAATTGCTCCCGGAAAATATCTCCCGCTTGATCATTCATTTCATCCCTGGCATGTTCAGTCGCCTCTTGAGGGTCATCTGCTTTCCGGATAATTTTATGAACCGGGTTCGGCAACTTATCCTTGATCACAGCTGCAGACTTTTTTATACCTCCTTCCACTTGATCAAGGATGGATGGATCTTCCTCCTGACCGTTTCGTAGATGAGACATCAACACCACCCCATTACTATTCATGTATAATTTTTGGCTGGTTTCTACCCTTACTTCCCACCAAGGGGCTTATAAAACCCTTTGCTTGATAAAAAAGTTGAAAAATGGTAAGAATTACATCCAATATTACGGAAACACTGAACCTATAAGACTATGAAAACACAGGAAAATAAAATTCTTTACAAAAATGACAGTTCTATTAAAAGTCATCCTAGCCCTTCATAAAAATGAGTGGCAAGCTTTTTCGTCCACATCATTCCACTATTTTTCTATTTACTTCACCTTATGTGGACCCCAAGACCCTTTTTGCCTTTATGAACTTGGGAATATCGTTCTGCCAAATCCCCTTTAAGAGCCTAACATCACCGCAACTATCCCAACTCGTATTTTGAAGGAAAACAGCGAAAATCAAAGAATTACTAAAGTATAAACTTTTAAGGAGGAATAGATTTGAAGTTGAAAAAACTAGCAACATTATCACTGGCCGCCACGCTGGTCATCCTGCCGACAACAGGGCAAGCATTCGCCGATTCTGAGCCGGAGTCATTGAACAAAATCAACGTACAGGAAGACAAAGGAGAGTTCGTAAAAGGAGAAGTTGTAGTTAAGTTCAAAAATGGGAAGTCTTTGAATGACCAACAACTGAAAAAATTCGGAGCAGATGAAGTGACAGAAGAGCGTTCTTTTGTAGATTCCAAAGTAAAAGTACTTAAAGTCGGAAACGTAGAGGCTGTCGCAAAAGCACTAAGCAAAAACCCGAACGTGGAATATGCAGAACCAAACTACGTTTTCGAAGCATCATGGACACCAAACGATACTTACTATAGTGGATACCAGTATGGTCCACAAAACACGGACACAGAAGCCGCATGGGATATTACACGTGGTAGCAGCAGCCATGAAATTGCCATCATCGACTCAGGGGTTGACTACAATCACCCAGACCTTGATGGAAAAACTATCAAAGGTTATGACTTTGTAGACAACGATAATGATCCAATGGACTTGAACAATCACGGGACACATGTCGCAGGTACGGCAGCGGCAGAAACGAATAACAGATCCGGTGTTGCCGGCATGGCTCCAAACACGAAGATCCTTGCCGTCCGAGCACTTGATGCAAACGGCAGCGGTTCTTTGTATGACATCGCCGATGCCATCCGTTATTCGGCTGACGTAGGCGCTGAAGTCATCAACCTTTCTCTTGGCTGTAACTGTGACACGCAAACGCTTGAAGATGCAGTAAACTATGCCTGGAATAATGGATCAGTCGTCATTGCCGCTGCAGGTAACGACGGTGTATCCACAACATTTGAACCGGCTTCCTATGACAATGTCATCGCTGTTGGTGCTGTAGATAGCAATAACAACAAAGCCTCCTTCTCTAACTACGGAACCTGGGTAGACGTTACAGCTCCAGGTGTCAGCATCGCTTCCACTGTACCCAACAGAGGATACGCCTACATGTCTGGTACATCCATGGCCTCCCCTCACGTAGCAGGCTTGGCTGGATTGCTTGCATCTCAAGGACGTTCCAACAGCAATATCCGTGCAGCAATCGAGCAAACGGCTGATCCGATCTATGGTACCGGCTACTACTTCGAACACGGTATGATCAACTCTTACGACGCAGTAAACTATTAATCTAAAAAGCGGCCACCTTTTCGCTTTTTTTGTTTCACAATAGCTCCCTATCCTTGAAGACTCAGTTTCGAGACGATTATGTGGTTCTAGGGGATCCGGGAAAAGATTCGCTTTCCATGGGGCGGGCGGTGAGCCTCCTCAGGCTACGCCTTCCGGGGTCTCACCTGTTCCACACGTCCCATAGGAGTCTCACCGTTTCCCTCCGCCCCTTTACCTTATGAGTGTCTCGAAACCACTTCTGGAATAAGCAGCTTTCCTGCTTGATGGAAGTGTGAGAATTAAACTGCCCAGCTATGTATTCGGATCCTGAAAGCTTGATATAGAGCGCTTTATACTTATAACAGTGGGATAGTGGAAGGCAGTCCCTCTGGGCAAAGGGGTTCGTTTCTCATATATAAATTGGGGTGGTTGGGAAGCTGCGAGACCGTGGGAGAAAGGAGATAGGCGAGATCCCGCAGGACGAAGTCCGAGGAAGCTCGCCACTCCCCCACAGGAAAGCGAGTAGCTTCCCAGCCACCCAGATGCTCCACAAGGCAACGAACCCCCATTATCTCGAAACTGAGTCTTCCACAATCCTGCCATATAGTTGAAGATCATCGTCATAGGTGAATGACTATTTTATTGACCTTCTCACAGGAATTAGCTATATTAATAGTAACAAGGGGAGTAGCGACCGTATAATGCGGTTGGTGAATCGTCATTTCAGTGTGCAAACACTCGGTTCACCAAACTATGACCATAGTACGCAAGACCTTGGCCTGCACGAAATTAGGGGCCAAGGTCTTTTTTTATTGGCTCAATCCAGAGGAGGAAAACGATGAACTTTATCATATTCGCTATCTCAGCCGTTGTAGTCGTACTAGCTGCGGTTCAGCTGAACCGTTATGGGGATGTCATCAGTCAAAAGTCTACTTTAAGCGGAGCTGTCGTAGGAACATTCCTTATAGCGGGAGCTACATCTTTGCCGGAATTGACCACAAGTTTAACGGCCGTCTACATCGATAACTCTGACATTGCCGTAGGAAATATGCTTGGAAGTAATGTGTTTAATGTCTTAATTCTCGCAGCTGTTGATCTCATCTATCGCAAGCAAAAAATGTTCAACCGTATTGAGCAGAAGCAGCATCTTCCTTCTGCGATCGCTGGGATCATCTTTACGCTGGTTGTCGTAGTCTCGCTATACATGAGCTCTACCCTTTCGCTTTTTAATATAGGAATCGAAATGTTCCTCCTTGTCGGGTTGTACATCCTGACCGTCCGTTTCTTTGAAAATGATGAAGCAGAAGAAATGGACGAAGCAGCAGCCACAGGCAAAACGGTTTCCTTAAAATCGGCAAGTATTGGTTTTGCCATCAGCGCCGTGGTGGTTTTCGCTGCCGGTAGTGCGCTGTCGATATCCGGGGATCAACTGGCTCAACAAACCGGGATGAGTTCAAGCTTTGTTGGGAGTTTCTTGATTGCTGCTTCCACCTCTCTGCCTGAACTTGTCACCGTACTTGTAGCGTTTAAAATGGGGAATTACGATATGGCAGTGGGCTCCATTTTAGGGAGTAACTTGTTCAACCTGCAGCTTCTTGCTATTACCGACCTCTTTTATCAAAACGGTCCGATTCTGAATTCGACATCAGGAAGCAACCTCCCGATCGCCCTTTTATTCATTGGGATGATGGTGCTGACGATTTTCATGATGGTAAGAAAAAGTGTCGAGAGCTTCGCTCGCTATGCAGCTCCTTCCCTCCTTATTGTCGTCATGTATTTTGTCTCTTCTTATTTCCTTTTTTAAACGTCAAAAATCCGCAGACATCATCGTCTGCGGATTTTTCTATAGTACTTTACTTAAGAACTCCTGCGTTCTAGGATTTTGTGGATTTCCAAATAAGTTAGCTGGTACATCCTCTTCCATGATGATCCCTTCATCCATAAACAGAACCCGGTCGCCAACTTCGCGGGCAAATCCCATTTCGTGGGTGACGACCACCATCGTCATCCCTTCCTGGGCTAATTCTTTCATAACCGCTAATACGTCCCCGACAAGTTCAGGGTCAAGCGCTGAGGTCGGTTCGTCAAACAACATGATGCTTGGTTCCATCGCTAGTGAACGGGCGATCGCTACACGTTGTTTCTGCCCACCGGAAAGGCTTTCAGGATAAGCGTCCGCTTTATCACTCAGACCGACTTTTTCAAGGAGTGGGCGTGCTATTTTTTCAGCTTCCGCTTTCTTCATTTTTTTCACTTTGATTGGACCAATCGTAATGTTATCAAGCACGGTCTTGTGCGGGAAAAGGTTAAAGTGCTGAAACACCATTCCGACACGAGAGCGGACATCATTGATATTGATTTTAGGATCAGTCAGGTTGTCGCCTTGAATGATGACTTCTCCAGAAGTGACTTCCTCAAGCAGGTTCAAGCACCGTAAAAACGTACTCTTTCCAGAACCAGATGGCCCGATGACACAGACCACTTCTTTTTCTTTGATTTCTGCATTGATTCCTTTCAACACTTCGTTGGAACCGAATGATTTATGCAAATCTTTGACGGTAATCATTACACATCCAGTCTCCTTTCAACTCTTCTCAAGTACACCGCAGTCGGTACCGTGATAATCAAGTACATCACACAAACCATCGTCAATGCCTGGAAGGCCTGGAACGTCATTCCGTAATACTGCTGTCCCATGTAAAGCAATTCTCCTACAGCGATGACGGAGAAAAGGGATGTATCCTTCAAGCTGATGACGAACTGGTTGCCAAGCGGTGGAATCATTCTTCTGAAGGCTTGCGGCCAGATGATGTAACGCATCGTCTGATTTCTTGTAAGACCGATGGAACGTCCAGCCTCTTCCTGCCCTTTATCGATCGAGTAAACCGCGCCTCGTACGATTTCTGCTATGTAAGCACCTGCATTAATGGCAATCGCTATGATAGAGGCCGTAATTTTATCAATATTGATACCGGTTAAATCCGATAGACCAAAATAAATGAATAGAATCTGTGCTAAAATCGGGGTCCCGCGAACCGCTTCAACGTAAACCGTCGCAAGTCCGTATATGATTTTATTTTTCGACAAACGGGCAAATCCAAAGACCGCCCCGAGAACGAATCCGAAAATCAATCCAACAAAAGTGATGAGTAGTGTCCATACCAGTCCTTCAAGCAAAAACGGCATGACACGAAAATAGTGCGATTCCGTAATGAACTCCATATATGTATTCGCTCCTTGTGTTTTGAATGGTGTAATGGTTCATGCCAAGTATTCAATTCATGGAAAAAGCGTAACAAGCCAATCACTTGCTACGCTTTTCTGATCAGCTTCTCTCTATTACTCCGAAGATTCTGTGCCGTATTTACGCTCACCGAACCATTCTTCGTAGATGTCATCGTATGTGCCATTATCAATCAATGTCTGCAATGCTTCATTCACATCGCTCACAAGTTCGGAATCCTTAGGGAATGCGATTCCGTATTGCTCACCCTGCAAAATGTCTCCAGCTGTTTTTAAGCCTTCAGAGTCATTCGCTACGTAGTATTGGACGTTAGGGACGTCATACATAACCGCATCCAAACGACCAGACTCAAGGTCCATGTACGCTTCGACGATTCCAGGGAATGTAATCAACTCTGCATCCGGGTGGTTTTCACGGATGTACGTTTCACTCGTTGTACCAGAACGAGTTCCCACCTTTTTACCTGCAAGGTCTTCTTCGGACTGGATTTCATCATTATCTGCGCTTACCGCAAGCATTAGACCAGCATCATAATAAGGATCAGAAAAATCGATGGTCTCTTTACGTTCATCAGTAATCGTCATACCAGCAATACCGATGTCATAACGACCGGATTGCATACCAGCGACTACGCCATCAAACTTCATAGATTCAATTTCAATATTGAACCCAGCTTCGTCAGCAATCGCTTTGATCAGATCAATATCAAAGCCTTCCATTTCTCCCGTTTCCTCGTTCATGAACTCAAAAGGAACAAAGTTGTTATCCGTCGCTACTGTGTATGTTTCTCCACCGGAATCCCCTTCGGAGTCTCCGGATGTACCGGATTCGTTGTCACTGCCACAGGCAGCAAGAAGCATACTTAAAGCCATAACCATAATGAATAAGTACCATTTTGCTTTCATTCATTTTTCCCCCTTTTATTATGTGACTTCTATTATCTCAAATTTTACTACTCTTGCAAATTTTCTGAATAATACTTTTAACGCTTTTTTTGACCGAAAATAGCGATTCTATTAAACTTTCCGGATAATTACTCACTTTTTCTTTGTTTTTTGTCAATTAACTAACGAATACGACAAGAAATTATGAAATAAGAGGGTTAATCACAGTCTGAAAGGGTAATAGGGTATAATAGGGGATAGTTCCTAATCTTGTGAAAGGGAAGGTTTTACATGTCGGAAGAATATCACTATGGATCGGAGCAATATTATTCTCTCAAATCAGCTGCTCAAAAGATCTTTGAAGTCATAACTCAGCGACTTGATGTACAGACCACTTACATCACAATGAGAGACAAAAACTCCATGACTGTACTGAGTTCGTTAAATAAACAGGAAGAAATCGTCCCCGAGGGGTTCACGATTGATTATGAAGAAAGTCACTGCCGGTTAATCATTAATGATCAAGACCAAATACTTAGAACAAACAACTTAATGGAAGACAAACTCACTTGCGAAATGGAAGCCTCTGCTCTCTTAGAGGTAAAAGGATACCTCGGCGTGACGCTGAAAGATTTAAAAGGAAGTGTGTTCGGGACTCTTTGCGTGATGGATAAGGAAGAAAAAGATTTTAAGGAAGAAGATATCGAATTTCTACAAACCATTGCGTCTGTCCTTTCTCACATGATTGACCTTGATCAGACCCACTATAATATGGGATTGATGAATGCACCGATCATCCCGATTACTGATGGCGTGTCCGTAATCCCTATCCAGGGCATTGTTGACGAAGAACGTGCGGACAAATTGATGGGCGATGTCCTTCGATATGGAAAAGAACAGGATATCGATTATTTCGTCCTCGATCTTTCCGGATTAGTTGTACGAGACCAGTTTTTCTCCGAAATGTTACCGAAGCTGATTCACGCTCTACAAGTAATGGGGATTGAACCAATGTTGACGGGTATTACCCCGGAAATAGCACAGAAAGAAATCGAAACCAATGTGCTGGCTAAAACCAAACCTAAGACTGTTCCGAACCTGCAGACAGCACTTTCAACTATTGGGTTTAAATTAGTAGAGAGTCATTAATACCAGTCTCGTTGGCAAGGTTTTGTTTCATATCGTTTATCCATACGAAGAGCTCCACCTTTGGATGGTGGAGCTCTTTTTTTTTAAAACTAGTTATTTTCCCAGCTCCAACACGCGCGCGATCTTTTTTAAATCTAGTAATAGAATGTGGGTGTTCTCACGAGTCATCCTTCATTTGTTTTGTTGCATCCATTCCAGCATACGAAGGTCGGGGGAGTTGAAATATTTGCTAGGCTCGTTAGCACCTTTTATCGTATGATAAAAATAAAAAGGACGAATGTCATGATTATTAAGCAGCGTGCATTTCCACGAGACATCGAACAACTGCAAGCAATAGAACGACGTCTTCATGAAAGCCACCCCCAAATGCCAAAAGTTAAAGAACACCTCAAAAACCGTCTCTCCGGCCACAAAGGAGAACTCGCTCTCAACTTTCCACTCTCCTATCTCCCCGAACACTACCGAATCTTCCATCACCTACGTCTCTATGACGGTACCCACTATTTCCAAATTGACTGCCTGGTTATGACGAACCAATGGATCTTGATTGTTGAAGCGAAGAATATTGGTGGAGAGTTGTTTTACAATCAAAGATTCAACTTTCTCTCCAGAACATGGGATGAGGGACCGCAAACGTTTTCTGACCCTGTTCTTCAAGTGAGGAGACACCGAAGACAGTTTCAGCAATGGCTTCATTTAAAAGGTTTTCCAGACGTTCCTATTTACTGCCTCGTTGCCAACAGTCATCCTGGTACTTCGATAAAGACCGATGATCCTTCCCTTGATATCGTTATCCGTACGGAAGCTCTGCCGGAAAAAGTGGAAGAGATTATCTCTCAGCACAACGATTTACAGAAGTTAAGTACCTCTTCTCTTCATTTACTATCTAGCGAATTACTATCTGACCATACAGATAATGAATTTGATTATATTGAATATTTCTCTCTTTCTATAATAGATTTTAAACGAGGGGTATTTTGCACGAATTGTACCGCTCTCCCTATGAAAAGAAAACGCGGAACTTGGCAGTGCGGTATTTGTCTTCATAAAGACCGGAGAGCGCACATCCCTGCACTAAGTGATTACTCATTACTTATGGGACCTAGAATTAATAACCTTCAAGCAAGAAGTTTTTTGCTTATCACCTCTCCCTCAGCTATGCAAAATATACTAAAAGATATGAATTTAAGATCCGAAGGGGAGAATAAAGGAAGAGTGTACTTTTTGTAATAGTTTAATTGATATATTTCTATTTCAGCCGATATATCTTGATTTTAATTGATATATCCCATTTTTAATTGATATAACCAAAATTCAGCCGATATCCGCCGACCACCACACTTCCCAAACACAAAAAAGACGACCTCATCAAGAGATCGCCTCACCACTTCGGCCTAGGATCAGCCTCCATCAATAAATCTACCAAATGTACAGCATCCATCCCCAAACCTTCACGCTCCACTCCAAGCTTCATCTGCAGCTGACAACCGGGGTTTGAAGTCACAACACCACCAGCTCCCGTGCCACACACATCCTGCATTTTGACGTCCAGAATATCCATCGCTTCTTCGTAGTTTGTGATATTGTACACGCCAGCGGATCCGCAGCAAAACTCCGGCCGCTCCAACTCACGCAATTCCACACCATGAATGCGGCGAATCAAATCCAGAGGTTCGCTCGTCACCTTCTGTACATTGCGCAAATGACAGGAAGGTTGATAGGTAACGGTCTTTGCAAGCTCTTTTTCAAAAGTGAGCCCGTCCAACTCTACAAGCACTTCAGAAATATCCCGCACTCGATCAACAAACCTTACCGCACGCTCATGCCACTCTGTGCCCTCATCAAACAAATGCGCATACTCCACCAAACGCGCGCCACAGCCACCAGCATTATTCACGATATAATCGAAGCCTTCTTCCTCAAAAGCTTCAATATTCCGCTTGGCAAGTTCTACCGACTGGTCCACTTTGCCTGTATGAGCGTGAAGAGCCCCGCAGCACGTCTGCGCTTCTGGGAAAACAACCTCAGCGCCACTCCGCAGCAAAAGCTCCACCGTATTCTGATTCGTTTCAAAAAAGACGCTGTCCATGACGCATCCTTTAAAGAATCCAACCTTTGCCGCAGCCGGCCGCTTACGTACATACCGATCCGCACGGGCACGGCGATTTCTCGGTCCAGGCATACTCGGCAAAGCCGATTCAAATTCATGAATTCGAAGCGGAGCTCTTTTCGTCAGCCCAAACCGCTGCGAAACCTTCTGCAACCCACTCTTCTGATAAAGCCAAGTCACATTCCCCAACGCATTCATCCATTTGGTAGAAGGAAAGAATGACTGGAAAAAGAAATCCTCCACTAGCCGGCGCCGGCGCGGCCTTTCCTCATCAATCACACGCTTGGCTCCTACAAAGATCTCTCCATACTGAACGTTCGTTGGACAGACGGTCGTACAGGCCATACAGCCAAGACACTTTTCAATCGGTTCCTTCAAATCTTCGACGGACGCTTTTCCTTCGGCAACCATCTTCACAAGATTGATGCGCCCTCTCGGTGAATGGGTTTCTTTTTCCATCGTTTCATAAGTGGGACAGGCCGGAAGACAATAGCCGCACTGGACACAGTCGAACGTCTTGTCATAATTCAGGCGTTCCTTCAGCGAACTACTCATGGTGCAGCACCAACTTCTGCCCCTTTTCAGGAAAAACTTTGCCCGGGTTCAAGATGCCATTCGGGTCCCAGCTGTCCTTAATCCGCTTCATCATGTCGAGTCCGACTTCTCCAAGTTCAAGCTCCATGAACGGCGCCTTCATCGTACCGATCCCGTGCTCGCCGGAAAGCGTGCCGCCAAGATCGAGAGCAGCCTGAAACATGTCCTCCACCGCTTGTTCAACAAGCTTCATCTCTTCCACATTGCGTTTGTCGCATAAAATGTTCGGGTGCAGGTTGCCGTCTCCGGCATGGCCAAAAGCGACCACGTCGAGGCCGTACTTTTCTTTGATGATCTCTAACCGGTCCATAAAGTCCGGGATCTTGCTCCTCGGAACGGTCGCGTCTTCGGATACTTTCGTCGGCTTAATCTTCGCAATCGCAGGTGACACTTGCTTGCGCGCATGCCAAAGTTTGGCCGCTTCCTCATCACTTTTAGGAATGATGATTTCTTTCGCGCCCATCTCTTCCATGATCTCCTCGATCAGGCCCCGCTCGACACGCAGCGTTTCTGGATGTCCATCCAGCTCAATGATGATGACAGCAGCTGCATCGACAGGCAGGCCGACCGGCTGGAAGTTTTCGACGGCGACAATACACGCTTGATCCATAAATTCCATCTTGGCTGGCAGAATTCCTGACGTCAGCGTCTGAGAGATGGCCTCCCCTGCTTTTCGCACTTCATCGAAAGCAACCATAATCGTCTGCACAGCGGGCGGCTTCGGCATCAGCTTCAACGTAGCCCCGACGATGACGCCAAGCGTTCCTTCCGATCCGACGATCAGCTTCGTCAAATCAATGCCCGTGACATTCTTGATCGTTTGACCACCCGTCTTCATGATTTCGCCTTCAGGGGTTACGACCTCCAACCCAAGTACGTGGTCCTTCGTTACTCCATATTTCAGTCCCCGGGGACCGCCGGAGCTTTCCGCAAGATTGCCTCCAATCGTTGCTACATGGGCACTGCTTGGGTCAGGGGCATACATCAGTCCGTGTTTCTCTGCCGCTTTATTGATGTTTCCAGTTAATACACTCGGCGTCACTTTTACCGTCAAGTCGCGCGGACTAAGATCGATGATTGCCGGGAACTGCGACATATCCAAAACAATCCCGCCGTGAACAGGAAGGGGGCCGCCGCTCAGACAAGTGCCGGAACCGCGTGGGTGAACCGGTACTTTATAACGATTGGCAAGCTTCAGAACATCAGCGACTTCCCGATTTTCTTTCACCTGCACCACAGCATCCGGCAGGTGTTCCCCAAAAGAAGCATCAAAACTGTAACTATGACGGTCGGCCAAGGACGTTAAAACACGCTCTTCCGGAAGCAGAGATTGCAGCTCTTCCAACCACTTTTCCATACGATGATTCCTCCTTATCCCTTCGTTTTCTTCCCTTTCAACAAATCCATGACGTCGGTAATTTCATGAAAGTACTCGGAGGCCTTGTCCCATTGTTCTGTGACGACATTGACGAAAAGAATGTCGATCATATGTAACTGGGCAAGACGGGAAGATGTGGCACCACTTCGAAATGGTGCAGGGATCTCCCTTGAAGCTGAAATGTACAACGAAACATCGGCATGTTCTGTAACAGGAGACTGTCCATAACGTGTCAAACTAATCGTCCGCGCTCCCTTTTTCTTCGCGATTTCCATAATCTTCGCTGTTTCATAGGTTTCACCAGAAAAAGAGATGCCGAAAACGACATCGTTCTCCGTTACGTTGGCAATGTTCATCGCCGCGTTATGCATATCTGTAAAAGCAGAGGTCGGCTTGTTCATCCGTAAAAATTTCTGTTGGGCGTCCTGAGCGATGATCCCGGACGCTCCCACACCGAAAAAGTGAATCGCACCCGCTTCATTCAACAGCTTCACCGCTTCCGACAACGTCCGGTAGTCTACCATTTCCGTCGTTTCGCGGATCGCCTGCAGACTGTTGCTCGTTATTTTTTCAACAATTGAATCGGAAGGCTCTCCCGGTTGAATATCCCGGTACCTGGCCTCCGGTTTCTTTTGCAAATCACCGGATATCCTCAATTTCAATTCCTGCAAACCTTTCAGTCCAAGAGACTTGCACAACCTGATGACGGCCGCGCTGCTCGTGGAGCTCAGTTCGCCGAGCTGTGTCGCCGTACAGTGGATCGCTTCATGAGGCTGATCCAAAATGAATTCGGCAATCTTTTTTTTTCAGAAGGTGGAAGCTTGTCTTTCATTTCATTTAAGATAACAAGCCCGCCGGTTAGAGAATTTTTCATTTGTTTCACCACACTTATCCTTTAATGGCTCCCTCAGTCATTCCTTTAACAATTCGGCGTTGGAAAATCGCATACAAAACGATAACAGGAACGATCGCAATGACAAGACTCGCAAACAGCGTCCCCCAGGCATTCGTATATTGCGTTTCATTACTAATATAATCAATCGCAAGAGCAAGCGTATAGTTTTCCTCCGATTGCAGGAAGATGAGCGCCATAAAATACTCATTCCAAAACTGGATCATATTCATAATCGTAACGGTAATAATCCCGGTTGTCGAAAGTGGCGTAATGATTTTCCACAGGATGCCGTATGGAGACATCCCGTCAATCGCTGCCGCTTCTTCCAGTGATTTTGGAATCGTTGCCATGAAACTCGTCAAAACGAAAATACTGAACGGCAATTGGCTGACCGCATAAACGATACTGAGGCCGAAAATGTTATCCAGTAAATTCAGCTGCATCAGTAGGAAAAACAACGGAATCCAGCCAAGGACCATAGGAATCATCATCGCTGAAATATATAGCGTGAACAACAGACGGTTTCCACGGAAGCGCATGCGTTCTAAAGCATAAGAAGTCGGAATGGCCATCGCAAGGGTCAGGGTTGCTCCAAGACCGGTGACGATGAAACTATTAAACACACTCGTATCAATATTGTAATTGCTCCATGCATTGACGAAATTACTGAAACTGAACGATTCCGGCAGTCCCCATGGATTGGCGTAGATTTCTGCGTTGGATTTGAATGCCCCTAACACCATCCAGAAGATCGGATATAAGACGGCCAGAGACCAGATGATCAATGGGATACGTACAATCGTTCTTGAAAAAATACTCCCTTTTTGCACTCTATTCCCCTCCTGTCTGTTAATACTCCACTTTCTCTCTTCTCATCAGGAACTGCATAATTAAAACGGTCAAGAGAGACAAAATCAAAATCATAACACCGATCGTCGCCCCGTATCCGAAATTGTATTTAACGAAAGCCTGTTCATATAAGTAGGACCCCATCACGTGGGTGGAGTTGTTCGGACCACCTTTGGTCATGACCTGGACGATAATGAAAGATCCATTCAAGGTCGTAATGATGATGTACAAAATGGAGATTTTAATTTGTGGCCAGATCAGCGGTAAGGTTACTTTCCAAAACTGCTGCCATTCGGTCGCCCCGTCGATTTCTGCTGCTTCATAATAACTTTTCGATATGTTGGAAATCCCGCCCATCAGCATGAGCATAAACAACCCGATTCCTGCCCAGACAGAAGGTAATACAAGACTTGGCAAAGCCCAGTCTTCACTCCCGAGCCATGGACGTGTCCAGCTTTCAAGACCAATCAATTCGAGGCCTGAATTTACAAGACCGAGACTTGGATTATAGATGAACATCCACAAAATCCCGATGACGACGACGGACATGATATTCGGAAAGAAGAAGACAATCCGGTAAAACGGAGCTTCTTTGATTTTCATTTGTGTTAAAGCTACCGCAAAAAAGGTCGACAGAATCATGATGCCGAACACTTTTGTAATGACAAGGAAGTAATCATGCCAAATCGTTCTTGGGATAATATCATCGCTGAATAACCGGCGGTAATTATCAAAACCTACGAACTCGGCGAGTGAAGATGCCCCCGACCATTTAAAAAAGGAATAATAAAGACCATTGAACAAGGGGTACAACGTGAACACGGCAAACAAAATGAATGTCGGAACAAGACAGAAGGCAAGGAACAAGTTCCGCTGTCGTTTGGACTGGACCATTTACAACCACCTCTTTTTCTAGTTTGAATATGTTTTTACTAGCATCAGTCAAGCAACAGCAGGATCGCTTTCCCACGGTTGATTGGCTTATGCCTTTAAGAAAAATGGAATGTAAAGACGTCCGCCTCCACATTCCACTTGTCCTTTACTCCAAACTGCTGCGGTATTCCGCTGCCGCTTGTTCAGCTTCCTCAACGAACTCTTCAGCTGTAATGTTACCGAGCATCAAAGATACGAGTGAGTTGCTGATCGGCGTCTCAAGCTCAGAACTCATCGGGTGAGGCTTCTGATAGATCTGAACCTGTTCAGGATCATTGATCATCTGGTTCGCATCAATCAAGAATGAAGGAACTTCCTCACTAGAAGCAAGGTCGACTCCTTGCAAGTTCATGATTGCTCCCGTATGTTCAGAGAAACTCTTCGCATATTCTTTTGTGAAAACGAACTCCACAAAAGCTTTCGCTGCTTCTGGGTTTTCAGCTTTTTCTGCAATCGCTAATGGGCGAAGGTCCGGAACGATGGCATATGGTTCGCCTTCATCCTGCATCGGAGAAGGAATGAATCCATATTCGAAATCTTCCGGTGTATCATTCGCCATTTCATTCGGCAACCAGAAACCAACCGGAATGAACGCATTGTCATGAAGCAGGAAGTTCATCTGGGATTGCGTATGATTCAACGCACCGAAACCAGAATCAATCATTCCTTCTTGCTGCATCTGCTCCACTTTTTTTCATGACATTAAGGACAGGTTCACTCGTCCAAGCGCCTTCTGCACCTGTAATGACATCATTAAGTAACTCGTCGCCACCAGCTGCACCAAAGGCAGGGTAAAGCGCGCCGCGTAGGAAGTAGTATGGATATTGTCCTGTCGTAACGAAAGGTTCAATGCCTTCATCTTCCTTAATTTGACTCATCGTATCCATGAAGCTAGGGAAGTCTTTCGGTACATCCCAGTTGTTCTCTTCAAACCAGGCATTGTCATACCAAGTGCCCCAAGTATCAAAGACAAGTGGTAAGCTGTAGATTTCTCCATCGTACGTAGCAGGATCAACAATGAAACTTTCGCCTAAAGCTGAGCCATCCTCAAGCTCAACACCGCTCAACCATTCCGTCATGTTCATGAGCTGACCATCTTCAACCATCTGTGTTTCACTGGAACCGGCACCATCGATATAGACGACATCAGGTGGATCATCGGATACCCAGCGTGAACGCATTTCTTCATTAATATTAGGTCCTGCATGTTCCGTGATTGAAACATCCGGATACTCTTCCCGGAAATCTGCAATGACTTCTTTCCACCATGAATCTCCATAACCACCGACAAAGTACTGAATCTCAAGCTCTCCTGAAACTTCACCGGATTCACCAGACTCTGAGGAAGATTCAGAACTGGATTCCTCTTCTGTACCCTCGCTGTCTGTTTCTTCCGTTCCTGCTCCAGGTGTACAACCGACCAACAACAAGAAAGCGAACAAAACCGCCATCATCAACCAAGCAGATGTTTTCCGCCACATGCTCAACATAAGCTCCCCCTTTTTGATTGGAAAATTTATTTGAAACCATGCTAAATGGTCTTCAAATCATTAAGATTCATCCATGGCCTTTCGCAAATTGCCCTCATTCGCTTGAAGCATTTTTTTCGCTTGATCATAAGAAACGCTCTGCTTCAGCATGACAATCGCCGGCTTCACTTGCAGCTTCGCTTTTTTCAACGTTTCTTCTGCTTCCTCATAGGTCGCTGAAGTACACTCCATTAAAATACTTTTTGCGCGTTCACGCAGCTTGTGATTGCTTGCGTGGACGTCCACCATCAAATTTTCGTAAACCTTCCCGAGTTTCACCATGGACGTGGTAGTCATCATGTTCAACACCATTTTGTGCGCCGTCGCCGCTTTCAACCGCGTCGAACCTGTCAAAACTTCCGGCCCGACGACAACCTCGATCGGGCACTCGGCAAAATGACTGATCTCGGAATGATGGTTACAGGATAAGGAGATCGTATAAGCACCAATCGAACGCGCGTGTTTGAGAGCTCCAATTGGATAAGGCGTGCGACCGCTGGCAGTGATCCCAACAACGACATCGTCTGAGGTGATTTTTCTTGCTTTCAAATCTCTTTCACCTTGAGCCGCATCATCTTCTGAATTCTCTTTGGCCTTGGTGAAGGCGCCCCCGCCCCCGGCCATGACTGCTTGAACCATATCCGGATCCACGAGGAAGGTGGGTGGACATTCGGATGCATCTAAAATGCCCAGCCTGCCGCTCGTTCCTGCTCCTACGTAAAAGAGTCGGCCTCCCTTTTTCAAAGAAGAGGATATATGATCCACAGCTTTCGTAATCGCTGGCAAAACCTGTTTGACGGCTTCTGCGACTTTGTGGTCCTCTTCATTCATGACTTTCAGAATTTGTTCGGTTGTCATTTCATCCATGTTTTTCGTTCGTTCATTTCGTTGCTCTGTTGTTAGGAACGTCAAGGAATTCGTCACCTTTGGCACCACCTTTTATAAATTTTCCGGGATTGCTAATAGCGCTGCTCCAAACTCAGGTGGAGCATAGGGCTCTTTATATACGCCTAACCCTTTCGTTTCGATCTGTTGGATGAAGTGCTGTTTCAGGATTTTAGAATGCTTGAAAATAGACCCTGCAGCTGTAATGGCTGCATCTCTTTCAAAGCCGCGGCGAGCGATACTTTCCACATGTAAAACGAGCTGATCGGCAGCTTCTTTCAATATTTCCACCGCGACTGCATCCTTTTGTTCCGACGCTTCTATTACACATGTCGCAAGCTTGGCAATCTCGTGTTTTTCATGAGACCTCCCATAAATGTGACGGACAAGATCCTCAGGCTTTTGGAGATTTAACTTCTTCAATATAAGAGGGGTAATAAGCGTTTCCTCTCCACGTCCATCTGCGGCTTTCGCCATTACTGATAACGCTTTCAAAGAAAGATAGTATCCACTTCCTTCATCCCCAATCAGGTGTCCCCAGCCTCCACATTTATGGATTTTCCCTTCACGATCTATGCCAATTGCATTCGACCCTGTGCCTGAGATAACAAGAATTCCAGATTCATCTTTTAGGGAAAGCGCTCCTTTCAGCGCGGCTAAACTATCGGATCCCACAAATGAGTTTAAATTTTCAGAAAATGATAAATTCCAAAAAATATCCTGCACGATCGTTCTCATTTTTTCTTCGTCCTCAGGTCTACCAATACCAGCAAGTCCGAAGCCAATGCCTATGATCTGTGCAGAATCTACGTTGAATGTTTGTAATCCATTTTTGATAAGAGCCGTTAAACGATGCCCCGCTTCCTCAAAACCAATCTGATGAGGGTTGGTCCCTAGCCCCTGCATGACTTTTGATTGTTCCGGGTATGTACAGTGATTTGCTTCAAGGAACAGGCACGTCGTTTTTGTCCCGCCTCCATCTATTCCAATCACATAGTTCATGGACTTCCTCCAAATCTTTGTTGGCTTAATTATAAAATTTATGAATTTTTATGTCAACATATGTTTTGAAAAACTGTAATGTTATTTCAAAAAGACCCAAAGTTAATAATACAGATGCGGTGATGTTGGAATTTGAGTCTTCCATTTGTAAAAAAAATACCATACCAGGTCATCCAATATCTGGATGACCTGGTATGGTTATTATTTCCATTAAATTAGATATACCGTTCCTTCATAAGGAGCTAATCTTCCGCGATTCGATGATTCCTTTTCATTTGTAATAATGACAGGCTTTCCTTCAATCTCTTTTACAATGTCCTCATCTAATGCTACTTCTTCTGAAGAGAAGTTACAGACGACAAGAAGACTTCCTGCACCACTGACACGCTTATAAGCAAAAACGTTCGGATCTTCTCTCATCAAGAGTTCAAACCTGCCATCCGTGATCATATCGATTTCTTTTCTCAAACGAATCAACTGTTGATAGAAGTAAAACACGGAGTTCTTATCTTTCAGAGCACGCTCCGCATTAATCTCACTATAATTCGGATTCACCTGGATCCACGGTGTTCCGTCTGTAAAACCACCATTTTCCGAATCATTCCACTGCATCGGAGTTCGGGCATTATCACGGCCTTTTACATAGATGGCTTTCATGAGATCTTCATGAGACCATCCTTGTTCCTTCTTCTCTTTATACATATTGAAAAGCTCAATATCCCTATATTCTTCGAGTGTGTCAAAGTGGACGTTCGTCATGCCAAGCTCTTCGCCTTGGTAAATATAAGGTGTTCCCTGCATCATGTGCAGGCAGATCGCGAGCATTTTCGCAGACTTCACTCGGTATTCTCCATCATCACCGAAGCGGGAAACGATACGGGGCTGGTCATGGTTGTTCCAGTACAAACTGTTCCAACCGACATCATGGAGCGCGGTCTGCCATTTTTCAAAATTCTCCTTCAAGTCGACAAGGTTTAATTCCGTCCAATTCCACTTATCCCCGTCCGAATCCAAATCCATATGCTCGAATGTAAAAATCATGTTCAATTCTTCATTCGCAGGATCCGTATAACGCTTCGCATCTTCAGGAGAAGCCCCCGGCATTTCCCCTACTGTAAACACATCATAGTTTGATAGAACTTCCCGATTCATTTCCTGCAAAAATTCGTGGACACGAGGGCCATTCATAAAATAAGGGCTGCCATCTCCATTCTGTCCATCCGGATAGTCGGGATCTTTAGAGATAAAGTTGATGACATCCATCCGGAAGCCGTCCATTCCTTTATCCAACCAAAACTTCATCATATCGTACACATCTTCGCGAAGCTTTGGATTCTCCCAGTTCAAATCAGGCTGCTTCTTCGCAAAGATGTGCAGGTAATATTGGCCAGTCGTTTCATCATAAGCCCAAGCCGGCCCACTGAAAACAGAGTTCCAATTTGTTGGTGGCTCTCCGTTCTCTTTGCCATCTTTCCATATGTAATAATCACGATAAGGATGACCCTTGCTTTTCGAAGACTCCACGAACCATGGGTGTTCATCAGATGTGTGATTAACAACGAGGTCCATGACCAACTTCAAGTCTCTCTTATGAGCTTCTTCCAACAACCGTTCCAAGTCTTCCATACTTCCAAATAGATTATCCACTTGACGGTAGTTACGAATATCATAGCCATTATCTTCTTGCGGAGAATCATAGATCGGCGAGAGCCAAAGAACATCCACACCCAACTCTTTCAAGTAATCCAGCTTCTCTATAATTCCAGGGATATCACCAATTCCATCCCCATTCGTATCATTAAAACTCTTCGGATAAATTTGATAGACGACACTCTTTTTCCACCACTCATGCTTATTCATCTCTACCACTCCCTTATGAGAACCTTCTCATATAACCTTAACGCAAAACTGCGGTTCACTTCCATTATTTGTTGTACCAGGTCATACAGATAATGGAAAAAGGCAGCCAACTTATAGTTGACTGCCTTTTTATTTAGAGCGCTTTTACTAATCCTCCATCAACCACCAGGGATTGGCCTGTTAGGTAAGTGTTGGCTCCTGAGGCGAGAAATACAACGGTTCGGGCGAATTCTTCTGGTTCGCCATAACGACCGATTGGAATCGATTGTTCCGTACTCTTTTTCAGCTCTTCTACAGAGACCTCCAGTTTATTAGCTCTCTTTTGATCGAGCTCCGCTACTCGATCTGTAGCGATACGTCCGGGGCCTACGGTGTTAATGAGGATCTGATCCCCTGCAAGCTCTTGAGACAGACTTTTAGACAAACCTACAATTCCTGCCCGAAACGTGTTGGATAAGATAAGATTGTCCAGCGTTTGTTTGATAGAAGATGAAGCAATATTGATGATTCTTCCTGACTGTTGTTTCTTCATGGCAGGCAAAACTTCCCGTATAGAGCGCGTAAAGCTGAGTAAATTCAGTTCAAACGCTTTCTGCCAGTCTTCATCATCAAAATTTTCAAATGTTCCCGCTGGCGGCCCACCGGCATTATTAATCAGCACATCAACCGTTCCAAAAAGGTCAATGGCCTTATCGATCAGTTGTTGAATATCTTCCTTTTTGGTGACATCACAAACCTGGTACTCGACTTGAGTGTTCTCGCTCACTTCTTGAATTTCAGCTTTCGCTGATTGAAGTTCTGCTTCATTCCGACTAGAAATAAGGACACGAGCTCCTTCCTTGGCGAACTCCATGCTGACCGCTTTTCCAAGCCCTTTACTCGAAGCTAGTACAACGACTGATTTATTCTCTAACTGCAAGTCCATATCCATTCACTCCTCATTATTTTTTAAATCAACGACTGAATTTTCCAGTACCATCATACGATCAACTTCACATTCAATCTTGTCACCATCTCTAATAACCACCGCTCCTGGAGTTCCCGTCGAGATGATATCCCCTGGAAGGAGGGTCATAACTTTAGAATGGAAGGAAACCAATTCGTAAGGTTGAAAAGTCATGTTCCTTACTTTGTTCGTCCGATGAACTTTGCCATTGATTTTTGTTGTAACGTTCACTTCTAAAAGATCACCGATTTCATCAGGAGTGATGAATTCCGGCCCGAAACTAAAGAAGGTATCAAAACTTTTTGCTCTCGTTAAGTATCTAGGATTTTTGCGCAAAATATCTTCTGCTGTCATATCAATGATTGTTGTATAACCGGCAACTACATTTCCCGCGTCAGCAGCTTCGACATCTTTACACTCTCTGCCGATGATCACACCTAACTCTGCTTCTCCTGTCGTACGTTCGGACTGTTGGGGGACTTTTATTTTGTCCCCATGACCGATAATTGCCGTATCAGGCTTCATAAAGCTCGCAGGTTCCCCTTTAGGTGCAGCTTCGTCCAAATCGGAAGCATGGTCGACGTAATTTAAACCAATCCCCCATATTTTTCTGGGGTGGCGATAGAGGGGACGGTAATCCGGATCTTCAATAGATGGAATCCGTTCTTTATTCTCATCTGCCAACTCGTTCCACCATTTCTCAAAATGACTCAATTGGTTGGATTGAATCAATTCGAACATGGTCGTGGTCCAGGATTGTTCAAAGAAATCATTCACATCGGTTAAAGAAGTGACTTGCCCTCCCTCATTTCTTATCACTGCGATCTCTTTTCCATCTTTCAGTATCGTAGATAAGCGCATAACATCTTCCTCCTCTATTAAAGAGCTGTTCGTTGTTGTTGAAGATCATTGTTACTCTTCAAATTTGTGACAAGTACAAAAGCAAAGATGGCTAAACCGATAAAGTCGGTGAGGAGCCCTGGATATATCAATAGCAGAGCTCCTGCTCCTGCTAAGGCCCTCATCCATACAGGTACTGTGGATTTAAGATAACCTTCGGCCATGATCGATAACATAAAGACTCCAACGAGGGAAGTTACGGTGATCACCAAAATGTTCATGACTGTTGCGTCAATCATCAACATCTCATGCGAAAAGACGAACATAAACGGAACGATGAACCCAGCGATCGCAAGTTTCATAGCTTGGAATCCGGTCTTGTTTGGATTTCCCCCTGCTACTCCAGCTCCCGCAAATGCTGCTAAAGCGACTGGTGGCGTAATATTGGCAAAGATACCGAAGTAAAAGACAAACATATGCGCCACGAAGGTAGCCGTTTCCGTAGATCCCGCAAGCTCACGATATAACGGAAGCTGTAGAAGAATAGGCGCAGCCATCGTACTGGTAATGATGTAGGTTGGGATACTTGGAAGACCCATTCCTAAAATTATAGATGTGATCATCGTCAAGATCAGAGTGATAATCAATTGAATCAGCGGGCTGTTTACAGCACTACCAATACTCACAATGCTATTAGCAATCTCGAGCGCAACCCCTGTAAGGGAAGCAATTCCTACAACAATACCGACTGCACCACACGCAATCGCTACAGGGACAGTCGTTTTAGCCCCTTCTTCAAGGGCATTCAAACAATCTTTAATCCCCACTTCATCCCCTTCGATTTGAAGCCATTTTCTCCAAAGGTTGATCCCAAGAGGAAGAGCAACGATCAATAAAAGTTCCCACCAATCACTACGAATGTTGGGTATATTCCCACCTGTGACCAAAGCCGACAGTTGGGGTTGGAAAATCAAATATAAAGAAAGAGCAACAATAATCGGAAGCATCCGTTTCGTTCCGGAAATCACTACAGTTGCAATGATTGACCAAAAAGCAGCATAAAAAGGTGTCTTCCCGGAGAAAAGCAGGTAAAGCAAAGTCAACATTGGAATGATTAAGTGACCACGCTCAACAAGGACCCCTTTTAATGATGGGAGTTCTTCTTTTGGCAGTCCTCTTAGTCCTCGTTTAGACGCTCGGAAATGAACCTGCAGCAATATGCCGACATAGAACAGTAAAGCAGGTATGATTCCAGCTAAAATGATCTTCGTGTAAGCGACATTTAAGTTTTCTGCCATAATAAAAGCAGCAGCCCCCATGATGGGTGGTAAGATTTGACCTCCTACACTGGCCGCAGATTCTACAGCTCCGGCAAAGTCTTTCTTATAACCAATTTTCTTCATGAGAGGGATGGTGAACGTACCGGTCGTTACAACATTCGCAATGGCAGATCCGTTAATCGAACCTAGAAAACCACTGGCAATAACCGCAACTTTCGCTGGTCCACCTTTGGTATGACCGGCAACAGCAAGAGCTAAATCATTGAATAACTGACCCATTCCTGACTTTGCGAGAAAAGCCCCGAACAAAATGAACAGAATGATGTAACTGGCTGAAACCCCGATAGCGGTACCGAGAACACCTTCTGTAATAAAGACCAATTGAGAAATAATCTGTTTTGAAACACTTGTGATCACGGCAGGATTCAGGTCCGGATACACCGACAATTTCACATAAAATCCATAAATGAGAAAACCAAGACCTAAAAGAGCAAGCCCCCATCCGGTTACACGTCGAGTAATATCGAACAATAGTAGAATGATAAGTACACCAACATAAAAATCGGTGTCATTGATTTGACCGCCGGATTGGATAATCCGTTCAGCGGTAGCCAGCATGTAAATCCCTACAAACAACGACAACCCCGCCGTTATGTAATCATAAAAAGGGAGACCTCTCTGCCCTCTTTTCCTAAGGAACGGATACATAAGAAATCCAAGTGTCATCAATGTATAAAGGTGGATACTTCTCTGTTTCACATCAACAAGTGAGCCTGCATAAGACGTGTACAAATGAAACAAGGATAAAGCAATCGCCAATACCGAAATCGTTAAGGCGATCGGTTTTGCCATATTCACACGCGTGGTACTCTCACGATCGTATTTTTCCGCTGTTTCGCTCTGCTGCTTGTTCACCTTTCCTCACCCCTCCAATAAATTGCTATATACTGACCTAGTGGAACTTTCTGAACCTTTACTTGATAGGCTTTCTGACTTTCAAGCGATAAAGTGGTATCCTTTCCATATATGAACCTATGATTGGTGCTTTTACCTGTCCGAATCGCCAGCTGCTTGCCTATCCTTTGGGAGATCCCTGTCATGTATACCCAGCCATCTTTCAGATAGGTCTCATCCCCAGTATCGTTTGGCACACCTGCCCCAAACGTTTTGAAACGGGTGGACGTCAATTCAATCGTTCCGCTCTCTATGACAAACATCTCTTCCCAGGTCTCTTTTTCAACAGAATGAGTCCAACTGATGGTAAAGCCATCTCCTTCTTCAACCCGAAATAGCCTGATTAATTCCTGATTAGAATAAATACCGAGCGCTTCCACTTTCACAAAGAATAAGGAGAGTGCTGCACTAAAAATGACAATAACGCCAACAACTAAATAAGTCTGTTTCATGGAATAAAAAAGGGCACCAGAACGATGCCCTGTTTCCTTTACTCTAAAATGCCTTGTTCTTCATAGAATTTCTTGGCACCTGGATGCAATGGAGCAATTAAACCTTTAGCAATTTCATCACGCCCCAATTGCTTCAACGCACCGACGGAAACTTCTTCTGTTCCCAAATATTCATAGTAGCGTTTAGTCATGTCATAGACGACATCTTCACTCAAATCCGGACTGACGATGATCATATTTTGAATACCCACCGTCTCAACAGCTTCGTCTAAATTGTAACGGGCTTCGTCACCAGCTTCGATCGTATTTGCCTTGTAGAATGGATATTTTTCCATAAGTGCATTCGCAGTTTCCCCTTTGATTTCAACAAAGTTGATATCCGTCTGCTGCATCAAGTCCGTAATGTTGCTGTTCGGTACACCTGAAGTGAAGAACGCAGCATCTAAATTTCCATTCTTCATTTCCTGTACACTATCGGCATAACCCGTGTGTGTTACTTTAGAAAGATCATCATAAGTAATTCCAACCGCTTCAAGCACTTTCTTCGCACTTTGTTCAACCCCAGATCCTACTTTACCTACTCCTACTTTTTTCCCTTCGAGATCTTCAATGGATGAAATACCGCTGTCCTTCAAAGCTGCAACCTGGACGACATTCTGATACATTCCCGCCATTGCTTGTACTTCTACGGCGTTTCCATCAAATTGACCTTGCCCTTCAATCGCATCATAACCAACGTCACTCATGATGATGGCCATCTGGTTAAGGCTGTCCTTAATGTTTTGGATGTTAGCTACAGATGCCCCCGTAGATTCTACGGTTACATTGTCAATACTATCGCTCTCTTCAAAAACCGGCTTTAGTGCGCCACCAATAGGATAATAAGTCCCGGACGTTCCACCTGTACCAAAGACAATGGACTCAGACCCACCGCCGGAACTTGAAGCCTCTTCTGACCCGCCATCACTGCCACAAGCTGCCAAAACTAACGTAAATGCTAAAGATAAAACAAATAATAACCGTTTCATCGTGTTTATTCCCCCAATTCGTAATATTCTAAAAATAATGGTAACGCTTTCAATTATTAAAAAAAACATTACGAACATATTGGACATTTTGGTCATTTTGGTCTTTGCTTTTATTCATAAAAAAAGAGGCCTCTATTTTTGATAAGAGAACCTCATTGCTTCACCTGGTAACGATTGACTGGACGGCCAACCCCGCCGTACTGGATATCTATATTCAGCTGTCCATTTTTTTGGAGATAGTCTAAATATCTCCTTGCTGTCACCCGAGCCATTCCCAACCCATCCGCTACCTCTTCTGCGGATAAGGCAACGGCATCCTGTTTCAAATAATCTAAGATTTGGTTTAAAGTTTGTTGATTCAATCCCTTAGGAAGGTGATTCATTCCTTTTGATGATGGAGCATGGTTGAATAAAGTATCCAACTGTTCCTGAGCGACCCCACCTTCTCCTGTCATACGGGTACGGAAATTTTTATAATCGAGAAGAGCTCGTTCCAATCGTTCAAATTTGAAGGGCTTGATAATATAATCCACCACCCCATATTGAAACATGGAACGAATCATGCTTTTGTCATTGGCCGCCGTGATCACCATAACCTCTACATCGAACGCTAGACGACGAAGCTCCTGCAATGTCTTCCTCCCATCCAGGGCAGGCATGTAGATATCCAGAATGACCAGGTCAGGTTGATGTTCCCGGATAAGCTTCAATCCTTTTTCTCCATTAGAAGCGATCGCAACGACATGATAGCCTTCCACCCTCTCGATGAATTGCCGGTTCACTTCCTGGACCATAGGATCATCTTCAATCAATAACACGCGAATATCTGATCGTTGTTTCCTCATCCTGTCCCTCCTCTTTTTCCATAGGGAATTCAATAACAAAACTTGTACCTTCCCCGATTTGTGAGACAACTTCGAATTCTCCGTATCCTTTATCTACGATATTTTTCACGAGATATAATCCAATGCCAGACCCTTGATCTCCTTTCGTTGAATAGCCTTTTTGAAAAATTCTCTCTTTCTGTGCTTCCGATATCCCTTCCCCATTGTCCTCAACCATAACGGTACACTGATGTCCATCCTGTAAGATGGACACATTCACCAACTTCTCCTCTCGATGGATGCTATGCAGAGCATCAAAAGCATTTTCGACGAGATTCCCGACAATGAGGACAAAATCGTGTTGGTCCAATAATGGAGGATAACTTTTCAACGTACTATTCTCATCTATGGACACATCAATCCCAAGTTCTCTGCCCCGGCTGACTTTACTAATCAATAACCCCGCCAAGCTGTAATCCTTGAATTTATGAACCAGCATACGGGAAAGCTTCTCATGCTTTTCTGATGTTTCAAATACAAAGTTTAAGGCTTGTTCCTTTTGATCAAGCTGAATTAATCCTGCAATTGTATGTAATTTGTTTAAATGCTCATGGTTTTGAACACGCAGGGCATCGACAAACGCTTTTACGCCCGTCAGTTCTTCTGCAAGTTTGGTAACATTGGTACGATCCTGAAACACCATGACCGCCCCGATCACTTCTTTATCCACCCGTATGGGAACTCTCGTATTGAATAGGATGGCACTGCCATACCTTATTTCCTCATTGAACGCTGTCTCTCCTGATGTAAGGACGTGATGCAGCCGCATTTCCGGGACCACATGTTGAATGGGTTTGCTCAAGTAATTTCCTTTCAGATCAAGAATCTCTTTCGCCTTTTCATTCATAATGGTGATCTGACTATCTTTATCTACAGCAATGATTCCTTCATTCATGGCTTGAAAAGTAGCGGTTCGCTCTACTAACAATTGAACAATTTCATAGGGTTCTAATCGGTACGTCTGCTCTTTAAGGTGTCTGGCAAGTAACCATGAACCAATAACTCCGAACAAGGAAGTCAGAAACAGGATGAAAAAAATCTCCCTTTTCATATCTGATAAAATCTCAGTGATCGATGGTAGAAGATTTCCTACAATCACGACTCCTATCTGTTCGTGATTTTCATTCATTACGGGTACAAAACCTCGGACCGCTACCCCGGCATCGCCTTGAGCTCTTGTTGTATAACTGTGTTCGGCGAATGCGGGTCCTTCATCCTTTCCTGAGGAAAGGGTTCCAAGCTTATCTTCTATAGGATGAGAAAAACGAACACGATTCATATTGAGCACCACAATGTAATCAGAGTTGTTAATGGTTCGAATCCTATCCACCACAGGATTAATTTCGTCCCATCCTTCCGGTTCGGATAAATGATTTTTTAACGCTGGCAAATTGGCTACTGTGCGCCCCGTTACAAGGGCATGCTCTCCAAGGGACTTCTCTCTGGATTCAATGGTGTTCCCTATAATGACGATGCCACCGATGACGATAGAAAAAAGAACGATTCCAAATGATAGAATAGTAATCTTCCAACGAATCGGCATATGTTTCAGTGACATGGTCCATCCCCTTCCTCTATCCTCTCTTCATTCTAGTGTATCACTTAATTGTCGAACTATGGTAAACTGATGTAAACGATTCCAGGAGGGATTCTTCTGAAGACCTTCACAGCGATCAGTCTCTTCATCTGCACGGGTATTTTAACTGCCCTCTATTTGGGCTTTGACTTCAGTGAGGCCTCAGAGACCCTTGAATATGACGATGAACAAGAAGGGATTAATGATGAAGTTGTTATAAAATTCAGCCACGTCGTAGCCGAAAACACTCCCAAAGCGAGAGCAGCGAGAAAATTTGCTTCTCTTGTCGAAACACGATCAAACGGGGAAATCAAAGTCGAAATCTATGCGAATGGCAGTCTATATAATGATCAAAACGAATATGCAGCCTTAAAAGACGGACATATCGAAATGATCGCTCCTGCTACGTCAAAAATGACGGCCCATGACCCTGGATGGCAGGTTCTTGATCTCCCCTATGCGTTCTCTACTTTCGATGATGTAAAGAAAGCTTATGAAGGAGAGTTAGGTGATCAGTTATTCGATCGTTTGGACAGTGACATCAGAGGAATGACCTATTGGTATAACGGATTCAAACAAATCACAAACGACAAAAAGCCATTGCTTTTACCGGAAGACTTCAAACGGACGCATTTTAGAATTATGCCAAGTCCTATGATTCAATCCCAGTTCAAATCGCTGGGCGCAAGCACCAGTGAGATTCCTTTCAATAAAACGTACAGCAATTTGGAAGTCGGTTTTATCGATGGACAAGAAAATACAGCCTCCAATATTTTTTCTAAGAAATTGTATGAAGAACAGAATTATATGACCATAAGTAACCACGGTTACTTAGGCTATGTTGTCCTAATGAATAACGAATTTTGGGAAGGGCTTTCAAAAGAGCATCAAATGATAATTACGAACGCACTGGATGAGACCACCGCATGGATATGGAGACATGCCATTGAAATGAATGACTCACACCTCCGCCAAATGAAACGAATGGTCTTCATGGAGATTCACTATTTAAGTAGCGAACAAAAAGAGCTTTGGAAAGAAAAGTTTAAAAGTATCTATCAAAATACTGATATTAGCCAATCATTGATGGAAGAACTAGAACGAATACAAGAAGAATAACTTCACACTTGAGGAGGAAGATGAAATGAGAACCGTGTTTGTCGCTGGTCATTCTAAATTACCGACGGGTATTGCCGCCAACCATATCTCTGAATCTCTTACTTTAACATTGGAAATCGATCAAAAATATGGTGTCATTGTAGATGCCTCCTGTACGCTTGCTACTGATCACGGAAGAGGCTATATTAAATCATTATTAAAAGGGTTCAGCTTAAAGGATGGAATCGAAGAACCATTGAATACATTAAGAAAAGGGTATCTTGGGAAAGCCGGGAACGCCCTTGAAGCCGCCCTGAAGGATGCACACAAACAGTACCACCAACATATGTAAAAGGACCAGCACATGCTGGTCCTTTTTTTGCTTATTTTGCTATAGCATACGACCGTTCAGGAAGTCGCTCAGCAATCTCTTTGCCTATCTCCAGTGATGCGGTTGCTGCTGGAGAAGGGGCATTGCAAATGTGTACGGTCCTCTTTCCTGAAATGATATAAAAGTCATCCACGAGCTTTCCGTCCTTCAACATGGCCTGTGCTCTCACTCCAGCATCTGATGGAAGGACATCTTCCGGCTCAATGGAAGGGACGAGACGCTGCAGGCTCTTGACAAAACTTTTTCTATGAAATGAACGTACCATTTCCTTCATCCCTTCTTTCATATTGGAACCAGCCATTTTCCAGAAGCCATGAAAAGATAGAATATCTCGCGTGTCTCTCCAGTCAAAATCAGTTTTCCTATACCCTTCACGCTTGAATGTGAGTACAGCATTAGGACCTGCATGGACTCCTCCATCCAACGTTTTCGTTAAATGGACACCAAGGAAAGGAAAATCCGGATTAGGAATTGGATAGATCAATCCTTTTACGAGATGACTTTTCTCTTCTTTTAATTTGAAATACTCTCCACGGAATGGAATAATCCTCAATTCACTATGAATCCCCGCCATCTTAACAATGCGATCACTGAACAAACCTGCACAGTTCACCACATACCTGGCCCGTACATTCTTGCCGGGAAGATCGATGACTACCTCTTCCTTGTTCTCATGAAGGTCCCGGACCGGTTGACCGAGTAAAATATCAACCCCTGCCGCTTCCAGTAGTTCTTTTAACTTCTGGCTCACCTGTTTATAATCAACGATTCCGGTGGTCGGTACTCTAAGCCCGGCGATTCCATCGACATAGGGTTCTATTTCTTTTAATTCATCCCGGTCGATCCTGGTAACATTCCACCCATTCTCCTGGACTCTTTCATACAAGGCCTTCATACGTGGAAGCTCTTCTTTTTCAGTGGCCACGAGCACTTTTCCACATACATCATGAGGAATATCGTTTTTTTCACAAAAGTCCACCATGGATTGGCGACCTTGAACAGCCATCCTTGCTTTCAAACTACCAGGCTTATAATAGACACCAGAATGAATCACTCCACTATTTCGGCCGGTTTGATGGATGGATATACTTTTTTCTTTATCAATGACAGCAACTCTTGCGTCTGGATCTTTTTTCTTAATGGCATGAGCAGTCGACAATCCGACAATCCCGCCGCCGATGACAGCATAATCATACATTCCAAAACCTCCCGTTATTGAATAAATCGACCTCTTTGACGGAGCAACTCTCTATGAAGCTCTGTATTCTGTTCGAAAGCCCCTCGACCGTGAAGCCAAAAACGATTGTTCAACATAACGAGATCCCCTACAGGGAGTTCCAACTCGATCACTCCTTTGGATTGTTCCATTGAATGGGAAAGCTCCTGTAAGTATTCAGCTTGTGTAATCGTTTGAGGATAAACAAATTGATCGATGAAACAAATACAAGGGAGGTTGTTCCACGTATAAAATGTCTTCCTGGTAACCTCTTCAGAAACGTTCTTGCTTGCAGGGGCTTTATAAGTAAAAGGATAAGAAGCTAACGAATGATTGGAGAAGTATTCAAAATCCTCCCACTCATCCAAGTGAAGAAGTCTCGAGCTTCCTCCAACCGCGTTCTCCTCTTCCATTTTCATCATAAGCAGCCAGTCCGTTGGTTCGTCCACATAGGTCCCATCCGTATGCAACGTGAACCTTCGGTAAGCTTGACGAAGATAGGAATCACTGTCGTCCGTATGTTTCACAGAGAATCGGGCGTAATACTTTTTTCGACATGGCATCAAAGTTAGGAATACCTGCCAGGTGAGAAAAAGCAGTTGAAAACTTCACATAATCCTGGGCATCTGCATTTTCCCCTCCCAGACCGACCGTGAAGCCGCCGGATAAACGATCATGAAGAATATGGCGAATGGTTTCACCGAATGATTCATCCAGTAAGTCTTGAAGAGCTTTTGCAACCATAAGACGCTGATAAGGAATATAGTCCAGTTGTTCATCACTGATGTCTTTGACGTCTACCAAAAATTGCTGTACCACCCATGGCTCCAATTCTACTTTATACAATCGAGGATGTTCCTTGTTAGTCTCTATACGATACCCATGACCTGTCCATACTTGTTCCGGATGCTTTTTCGTCTCAACCATACTCATAAAAAATCCCTCCAAAATTTTTGATTGTTTATGAACTGATTACGAAAAAAAGCCAGTCCTCCCCTAATAGGGAAGAACTGGCTTCTTACTGCGAGAATACCTCTTTGGCATTAGAGGTTATAACAGTCTTAACAGTTCAAATGATTAGCTGCGTTCTAGTAATCCTGAATCAAAAGGGGTTACCTTTTTGAGGGATTACTTTCTCCAATCACCTTAAACTTATTTGACAATTCTGTCAATAAAAAACAGCATGAGTTAATCTTCAAAGAGTTAAAGCTTTTTATGAAATAAGTAAAATCAACCCAACATAAATGCGCTTTCGTTTCTTGGCTAAATCAAAGAATTCCTTCCCAGTATTGGTTAAATTGAACAAACTATTCAATTGGAAAATGGATGTTTCTATAAGAGAATCAATGATAATATATAGGTATTCACACCATAAGGAGTACCGCTATGAACCATTCATCACACTCGAACTATTCATATAAAGATTACATCGATTCCCCCGAGGGGCTTGCTGACAGCATCGCGGAAACCTTAGGATGTCCGGTGACCATTGAAGATGCCAATCACCGCATCGTCTCTTACAGCAAACATGAGAAAAACGTGGATGAAGCAAGAACGGCAACCATTATGCGACGGAAAGTGCCCGAGCATGTCATCAATGGCTTATGGAAACAAGGCATCATGGCCAAACTTTTCGAAAGCGATCAGCCGCTCATTGTCAAAACGATTGACTCCATTGGACTCGGTCACAGGTTAGCTGTCTCTGTCCGCAAGAACAATGAAATTCTTGGTTTTATCTGGGCCCAGACGAACGACCTCTCCGTAACAGCTAAACATTTAGATGAGATGAAAGAAGCCGCCCAGTGGGTCAGCCATCATTTGTTGAGACAGCAGGCGAAAAAGAAAAAGACCGAAGAAAACCGCAAAGAGTTTTTCTGGCAGCTGCTGACAGGCTCTCTCCAAAACCAGGCAGAGATCAAACGACTGGCCAAGAAGTTTCATATGAATCTGCAGGGTCAGCTTTGCGTAGCTGTGTTCGAATTTACGGAAGAAATGAGTCAGGCCGTGGAACGTCACGCCTATTACTTAACAGAAACCCTTCATCAAACCCGGATCGTAAACCGTATTTTTGATGATCAGCAGCTCATTCTTCTTGTCCGTACAGATAATAAGGAAGATGCGAATGAAATGAATCAGGCGTTCATTCGTGAATTTACCCAAAAGATGAAGGAACGTCTTCATTTTGAAGATTTAAAAGGGGCTTTCGGTCTGATCTATGACTCCCCGACATTAATCAGCGACAGCTATAAACAAGCGTTAAAAGTATTGGAATTAAAAGAACAGTATTCCACAGGACTTCAGAACGTCGACAACTATCAGGACCTTGGTGTCTATCAATTCCTTAACGAACTGTCGGCTCTTCAAAAACGGGAAAACTACAAAAACGATGCCCTGACCAATATCAAAGCATACGATGAACGGAACAATTCCATGTTGCTTGAGACATTAAAGGTTTTTCTTGAGAAAAATAGCAATGTCCACCAGGCAGCCGCGCACATGCACATTCATACCAACACGCTGAATTATCGATTGAAACGGATTAAAGAAATTGGCAATGTCGATTTTAAAGATATGAATCAGAAGACGATGCTCTACCTGGATTTACTGATCCACGAGAACGAACAGGAGGATTTGTGATTTTTCACAAATCCCCCTGTTTATTTTTTCACTTTCACCTAAACAAAAAAAGAACGCAGGCGAGCTATACTTTTCTTACATTCAATTTGAAAGGTGGACGTTCCCCATGATTATCGGAATTCCAAAAGAAATTAAAAATAATGAAAACCGCGTAGCGATTACGCCTTCAGGTGTCATCAATCTCATGAAAGCCGGACACACGATCCGCATCGAAACCCAAGCCGGTACAGGAAGTAATTTTACCGACGAAGAATATCGTGATGCTGGTGCTGAGATTGTTGAAACCGCTTCCGATATTTGGTCGAATTCAGAAATGGTAATGAAAGTAAAAGAACCACTACCATCTGAATATGGATACTTCCGTAAAGGACTTATTCTTTTCACATACCTTCACCTTGCAGCGGAACCTGAACTAACAAAAGCATTAGTTGAAAACGAAGTCACTTCCATTGCCTATGAAACGGTGGCTGTTGATAACAAACTTCCTCTTCTTACTCCAATGAGTGAAGTGGCTGGACGTATGGCGACACAAGTCGGAGCTCAATACCTTGAAAAATCCTTCGGTGGTAAAGGAATCTTGTTAAGCGGTGTTCCTGGCGTTTCCCGTGGGAAAGTCGTTATCATCGGTGGAGGCATCGTGGGTACGAACGCAGCGAAAATTGCGATCGGCCTTGGTGCTCACGTAACCGTATTGGACTTGAACCCGAATCGCCTTCGTGAGCTGGATGATCAGTTTGGCAAAGACATTCAAACCATGATGTCCAACCCGTTCAACATTGCGGAAGCAGTCAAAGAAGCTGACCTCGTAATCGGAGCTGTTCTGATTCCAGGAGCAAAAGCACCGAAACTTGTAACGGAAGACATGGTCAAAGAAATGAAAGACGGATCTGTCATCGTTGATGTCGCCATCGACCAGGGTGGAAACTTCGAAACGGTTGATCACATCACGACACACGATGATCCAATTTATGAAAAACACGGCGTCCTTCATTATGCGGTCGCAAACATCCCAGGAGCTGTCCCACGTACATCGACGATCGCTCTTACAAACGTAACAATTCCTTATGCTTTGCAGATTGCTTCCAAAGGTGTTAACAAAGCAGTGGAAGATAATAAAGCGATTGAAGCAGGAGTTAACACAGCCAATGGCCACCTGACTTATGAAGCGGTTGCTCGTGATCTTGGCTATGATTACAAACCTGTACAAGAAGCTCTTCAGTCTTTGGCACGCGTATAAAACAACAGGCTCCTCCATATTAATGGGGGAGCTTTTTTCATAGAGAGGAGAGAATCACCATGACCAGCTATCGGCCGACATGGGCAGAAGTTTCCCTAAATGCTCTCACGGACAATGTAAAAGCATTTAAAGAGCATATCGATAATAACTGTGAATTGATGGCAGTAGTCAAAGCAGATGCCTACGGCCACGGCCTTTTAGAGTGTGCAGAAGTCATGATTGAGGCTGGAGCGAACCGCTTGGGGGTCGCCATTATTGAAGAAGCTATGGAGTTAAGAAAAGCAGGAATCAAACTCCCTATTCTCGTTTTTGGCTACACGCCGAGAGCAGCCGTTCAGGATGCTATGAACCATGACATTACGTTGACGGTTTTCACGGAAGATGTCTTAAAGGAAATTGTGCATGAAACTGAGCAGCGGCAGCGTTCTATGATCATACATATCAAAGTCGATAGTGGGATGCACCGGATTGGTCTCAAAAGATCTGTGGATATCATCCAGCTTTTAGAACAACATGCCTCGCCACTTGTACAAGTGGAAGGGATTTTCACTCATTTCTCTGATGCAGATAATGAAGACCCTGCCTATACAGAGCAACAATTTGATCACTTTTTATCTGTCGTAGAAGAAGTGGAAAAGGCTCATGGGACGATTCCAACCAAGCACTGCTGCAACAGTGCGGCCACCATTAGCTTCCCACATATGCACATGGATATGGTTCGAGTGGGTGTAAGCTTGTATGGTCTTTACCCTGGTGAGCACATGCAGGAATCGATTCCTCTCCATCAAGTGATGAGTTTAAGAACAAAACCCGTCATGGTAAAAACCGTCCACCCCGGAGAACCGATCAGTTATGGAAGATCCTACGACCCTGACAACCCGATAAAAGTAGCCACTGTTCCCATCGGTTATGGAGACGGCCTCCCCCGCTCCCTTTCAAATCAAGGAGAGATTGTCGTCAACGGGAAGAGAGCGCCGATTGTGGGGAAAGTGTGTATGGATCAAACCATGGTGGACATTACATCTGTCGGTGAAGTTCGCGAAAAGACTGAATTCACCATCTTCGGCGAATCAACAGAAGGTCACATCCCCCTTCAAGAAATCGCTGACCAGCTCAACACCATCCATTACGAACTCACCTGCCAAATCGGCAAACGCATACCAAGAAAATACGTTTGATTAATCCTAATCATTTCCACATTCACAGACCAAGTCACCCAATTATTTACATCAAGGGTGACCTTTATTTATCCACCATTTTAAGAGCTTCTCTTACCTTCCATATTTTAACGTACCAGGTCATACAGAAAATCCCAATTCCATTTCCAATTCTTCTGCCACACAAAAATTCTCCTTACTTCTTCTTTATTAGTTCAATAGTTGGAATTTATTTCGCAACTCGAAAAGTTCGTGTGACGGTAATTGTGTCTAAGAACCGTGATTAAAGTCTTATACTGAACTTCTATTCGACATTATTTTCAGAATATACAAACAGTTCAATCTACTCTGTATACTTTATCCTATATTACCTATAATTGGATACATTATTACAAGGAGGTTGGTTATGAAGAAAAAGCATGTCATTCCAATGGCCGTATTATCATCCGCACTATTAATGGGGACCGTAGCCCCCACGCAGTCCTATGCAATTAGTGAAAATGCAACTCCTAGTGTCCACGCGCAGATCCAGCAAAGCAGTGTACATAAGGATATAGACAATCGTCCATTCTTTGTACAGGAAAAACAGAGAGAAAAGTACACAAAAGCCAACGAGGCCTCTGCAAAAGCACACCTGAACAAGAATAAGGAAAATTATAAAATGAATGATCCTGAAAATAGTCTAGGTAACGCAGAAGTTACGAAAGACGACCTGGGAATGACTCACGTCAAGCTTCAGCAGGAAAAGAATGGCGTACCTGTAGAAGGCCACCAAGTGACGGTCCATTACGATAAAGAAAACCAAGTCCAAACCGTAAACGGTCAATTTAACGAAACGATCGAACAAACAGATATTTCTACTGAAGCATCATTAAGCGATGCTAAAGGGTTGGAAATAGCCAAGGACGCTGTAAAAGCTCCAGAACAACTCGTGGAATCTCCATCATCCAATCTTGTCATCTATCCGTTTCAAGATGAAAATCACCTCGCTTACAAAGTAAATGTAAACTTCCTTGGAGAAAATCCATGAAACTGGTTCGTTTATGTTGACGCCAACACTGGTGAAGTGATTGACAAATATAATGCGATCATGCACGCCGATGGATATCAATCTTCTAAAGGATCTGGAACTGGTGTACTGGGCGACCACCGTAACCTTCACATAACCCACAGCAACGAAGAAGGTGTGGAAGCGAACGGAACGGACTTTTACCTGTATGATAAATCCCATGAAAATCTAGACGGTATATACACATACGATGCACAGAACAGCTGGAACTACGCGGCCTTACAAGACAAACTATTCTCTTCACGTGACGCGGCCTTTACAGATGATTATGAAAAACCAGCCGTTGATGCCCATTACAACTCTGAAAAAGTGTACGAGTACTATTTAGAAGAACATGACCGCAACTCCATCGACGGGGAAGGAATGGCCATCAAGTCGACGGTCCACTTTGGCCAGGATTATAACAACGCCTTCTGGAACGGCCAGCAAATGACGTATGGTGACGGAGATGGTGAGTTCTTTATTCCTCTATCCGCTGGTCTTGATGTTGCTGCACACGAAATGACCCACGGAGTAACGACCAACTCAGCAAATCTTAAATACCGCTTCCAATCCGGAGCTTTAAACGAAGCTTTCTCTGATATTTTTGGAGCAATTGTTGATGAGGAAGATTGGGAAATTGGTGAAGACATCATGGCGGAGGACGCGATTGCTTCCGGACGAACATCCTTAAGAAGTTTGAGTGATCCCAGCAAATATCCTGTCGGCTCAAAATACGCTCCATATGGAGACGGCAACGGCATGTATCCTTCCCACATGGATGAATTTTATGACCTGCCTTTGAATTTAGATAATGGTGGTGTCCATATCAACTCGTCCATCATCAACCATGCAGCATACATCACAGGTGAACAGATTGGAAAAGAAAAACTCGGCCAAATCTATTACCGTGCTTTGACTGTCTACTTGCAGCCGGAATCAGACTTCAGCCACGCTAGAGAATCACTTATCCAATCCGCTGTTGACCTCTATGGTGAAAATAGTGAAGAAGCTCAAGCTACAGAAGATGGATTCAATCAAGTAGGAATCACAGAATAAGGAGGGATCGTCTATGAAAAAACAAGTATTTGCTGTTGCTAGTTCTATCGTATTGGCTTCCAGTGTGGCCATCCCAACATTTGCAGCCGGAAACCACCCCGGTACACCCGAGCAGCAAACCTACAACAGCTCCGGTTGGACAGACTATGGTCAGTTGACCAAAAAATTAGAGCAGATTGAAAAATCCAGTCAAGGAACTGTAAAAGTCGACGTCGTCGGTCAATCCAATAACGGATTGGATATCTATCAAGCTCGTGTAGGTCACGGCGATAAAGTCATTCTTATCGAAAGTGAAATCCACGGCAATGAAAAAACAGGAACCGAAGCCATTCTGAATCTATTAAGCTATTTGGGTTCAAGCAATTCTCCTCACGCCCAAAAGATCAGAGAAGAAGTGACACTTGTTACTCTTCCCAAAATGAACCCGGATGCTTCAGAGCTGGACAGGCGTGGAAATGACATGTCCTGGGGCAGAAGTCGTCGAAGACTTCCCACAACTGGCTGATGCCGGTGGACCGACATGGAATTACTATACCGATCGCACAATCCAGGGGGATGATTACACTGCCAAACCAGGATTTGATGTGAACCGCGACTTCAATCCTGATTTGGATTATGTGCCAGAAGCGGAAGATGTGCCAGGTTCTTCATCACAGCCGGTTGGTACGTCACTCCTGAAGCCCAAACCGTCCGTGATGTCTATAAAAACTTGCAGGATGAATTCGGAACGGTCGATGTTTTCATAGACCTCCACCACCAGGGCCTCTATTATGTAGATGGCACAAGTGATCCCGTCACGTTGTCACTATCCGGCCAATTCGTACCTGATCCAAACTCAGAAGAAGGATCGAAGTACTCTGAGTATGCAGATCACTATGATTTCGATTATTCCCGCCAGTTGAATATCGCTGCCTACGATGCGCTGCAAGAAATGGGGAACTCACCATTTGACAACATCACCCTTTACAGACAAGGGCTGGACCTTCCTGGTACAGCATTAGGTTCTTTTGCCCTTAACGGAAGCGGTACTGTCCTTTTTGAAGTGACGGGTCAAACGCAGAGCCTGGGGCAGAAGAAAAAAGGAATGCTTGTGAAAGCTGTGGAAACAGGTCTGAGAGGAATTATTGAAGGTGTAGCGGAAGACAAAGTTGAAGATGTAACCCCTGAAGATTACGAAGAGATCCCCAAAACCGCTTATAGTCCAAGCTTGTAAAAAAATGTGGGAAGCCCTAACCGGCTTCCCACATTTTTTATAAGTACGAGTTTCATAAAAAGCTTCACGGGTGAGTGATCGGTTTCGCTCTACACAGCTGGAGCCAGCCGGTATAAAGCCAAAAGGGAGGGCGGGCCTTAACCAGGTCCGCCCTCCTTCTATTCATCTCTTATCAATTTGAAGGTCCCGATTCCTTTGGCCAGCATCTTTCCGCTCTGATCCCGCAATTCACCCTCAGCCGTAACAATTTTGTATCCTTCCTGAATGATTTTCCCTGTAGCATAAATTTCTCCCCCTTGTGCAGGAGCCAGATAATTCATGTTCAAATTCATGGTCGTACACCGGGTCCTTGTTTTAGAACGTATCGCCATTCCTAAAACTAAATCAATCATGGTGGCATGCACTCCTCCATGCAATGTACCGTTCACATTATACAAGTGCTCACGAATGGGGAGGGTCAGTAGGACGTCTCCTTCATTGAAACGGGAAATAACAAACCCGACATGACTAAAAAATGGACTCTCTTCAAAACTCTTCTTAACTTCCTCTAATGATTGCACGCTTCCGCCTCCTTTATTCACCTTTGAAAACAGGCGTTCTCTTTTCAAGAAAGGCTTTCGTCCCTTCGTTTTTATCTTTCGAATTAAACAAGACGGCTTGCGAAAGTTTTTCCAGCATAAGACCTGTTTTCAGGTCCGTTTCTGTACCCATATGAACAGAGAGCTTAGCGAGCTGCACGGCCAATGGCCCTTTAGAAAGGATCTTTTCACTTACCTCTCTCACCTTATCTAGTAAATTTTCGGGTGAGGCCACCTCCGTAATGAGACCGTATTGAAGCGCTTCTTCTGCATCAATGATTTTACCGGTCAAGATCATCTCCAATGCTTTTCCTTTGCCGACTAGGCGCGCGAGCCTCTGGGTCCCCCCTGCTCCCGGTATAATGGAAAGGTTCAGTTCCGGGAGACCTAACTTGGCATTGGTAGAAGCAACTCGAATGTCACAACTCATCGCTAATTCACAGCCGCCACCGAGGGCATAACCATTAATCATGGCGATTGTAGGCTTTTCAAAGCTTTCGATTTTATTATAGATGTCCTGCATTCCATTCCCCTGCAAAGCATCCACAGCCGTCTTTTCTGTCAACTGGTTGATATCTGCTCCAGCTGCGAAGGACTTGTCCCCTTTTCCCGTAAAAATAACGACGCCTACTTCCCTGTCGGCCGAGGCGCGGTCAAGCGCTTCCTCGATCTCATCCAAAGTCTGCTTATTAAGCGCATTACGTACATCCGGGCGATTGATGGTAATGAAACCGAGTTGCCCTTCTCTTACATATTCAATATTTTCTAATGCCATCATGATCTTCCTTTCTTCTTTGTTTCTTCAGCCAGTACTTTAAAGGTCCCCGATCCCTTTGCTACCACACGCTGATCAGAATCTTCCACAACCCCTTCACCGACCACGGTTTTTCCACTCTGATGGGTAACCCATGCGTAAGAGGTATAGGGGCCTCTATCCGACAAGTCAAAATAGTTCATGTTCAAGTTGACCGTACTCGTCGGTTGTTGTAATTCTTCTCCAATCGTCGATCCAATGACAATGTCCAGCATGGTTGAGAACAAGCCCGCTGGAACGGTTCCATCCTCATTCAAGACCTCAGCGGTAAGTGGCAGCTCAAGGATGACGCGTTGTTCCTCATCCAAATGTTTGCTGAACCCGATGTGAGCGAAAAAAAGCTGAATAATCCCTCATGAAAAAGCCTCCCCCGCCTACATTTGTTCAACCATGATCGCCATTCCCTGGCCGCCACCAGCGCACAAGGTTGCAACCCCAAGCTGTTCTTTTCTTTTTTTCATTTCATGTAAAAGGGTGGTTACGATCCTTGCCCCGCTTGCACCGACAGGGTGTCCAAGCGCAATGGCTCCACCGTTGACATTGACCTTATCCTCGTCCAATCCTAATTCACGGATGACAGCTAAGGATTGAGAAGCGAAGGCTTCATTCAGCTCCACCAACCCAATCTCCTCTACGGATTTATTGGTTCTTTCCAAAAGTTTTTTTTACAGCTGGTACGGGGCCGATGCCCATTAATTCTGGAGATACACCCGCCGTTGCCCAGTCGACGATTTTTGCGAGCGGAGTCAGTCCTAGCTCCCTTGCTCTTGATGCCCGCATGAGAACAAGAGCCGTTGCCCCGTCATTTCTACCACACGCATTCCCAGCCGTTACGGTCCCGTTATCCCTGAAAGCAGACCGTAAATGGGAGAGCTTCTCTAATGTGGTATTCGGACGAGGGTGCTCATCGACCTCAAATGTCCATGAAGACTTCTTATCTTTTACCTCAACAGGGACGATTTCATCTTTAAATCTGCCTTCTTCGATTGCGCGGGCAGCCCTCCTCTGACTCTCGATAGCAAAAGCATCCTGGTCTTCTCTTGTCACCTCATAACGGACAGCCACATTTTCGGCTGTGATGCCCATTCCAAGGTTGTTCCCATATATTTCTTTGGGTTGCTGACCTGCTTCTGTATTGGAATCTACCAACTGGGTTCGGTCACCGCCAAACCTTGAGTTTCTAAGATAGATCGGCGAACGACTCATGCTCTCCGTCCCACCAGCAACGACAATGTCCGCTTGTTCAAAAATAATTTGCTGAGCCCCGGAAGCGATGCACTGCATCCCGGATGCACATAGGCGATTGATCGTATAGGCTGGTGATGATTCAGGAATCCCTGCTCTCAGAGCAGCGACTCTGGCTACATTCGAGGACTCTGTGGTCTGCCGGACTTCTCCCATAATGACTTCATCCACTTGTTCAGAAGCTATTCCAGCACGATGCACAGCCTCTTTAATGGCAATGGAAGCCAGGTGCCCGGATGATTCATTCTTCAGGGCACCTCCATAACGACCGATGGGTGTACGTACAGCGCTTACAATGACAATTTCTTCGTTCATTCTCATCCTCCTTAAAGAGCGTATTCTTTCTTCAGTTGGCTGGATATGATATTTTTTTGTATTTCAGATGTACCTTCATAAATTCGGGTGATACGGGCATCCCGGAAGAAACGTTCAATTGGATAGTCGGAAATATACCCGATTCCTCCGTGGACCTGTACGGCCTTATCCGCTACCCGATTATAGACTTCCGAGCCATAGAGTTTGAGCATGGCCGCTTCTTTGATCACCTTTTTCCCCTGATCGACCATCCAGGCGACGCGGTAAGTAAACGACCTTAGGGCTTCTGTTTCGACGGCCATTTCAGAAACCATATGAGCGACGGCCTGGTGTTCAATGATTGGAACACCGAACTGTTCACGTTCCTGCGTGTACTGCATGGATAAATCAAGCAGCTTTTGGCAGGATCCCAGATTCCTTGCTGCTAAACCAGCTCTTCCATTGGCGAGAATCTTAAGCGCGTTCACATACCCCTGTCCTTCTTCTCCCAATACGTTCTCAGCGGGAACCTCGCAATCTTCTAAAATAATTTCAGCAGAGTGAGAGCCATGCAAGCCCATCTTCGGCTCGACCGCCCCCACTTTGAAACCCGGAAAATCTTTTTCAATAATAAAAGAGGTGATGCCTTTCGCTCCTTTACTGGCATCTGTCACAGCCATGACTGTAAAGACGTCAGCGACTGTTGCATTGGTGATATAGTGCTTCGTTCCATTCAGAATGTATGTGCCGCCCCTTTTTTCTGCCGTTGTTTTGAGGTTCGTGGCATTAGATCCGGCACTTGGCTCTGTCAGGGCAAAAGCTCCGATCGAGTCCCCACGCGCAAGCGCAGGCAGATATTTTTGCTGCTGTTGTTCATTTCCGAGTTCCACAATTCCGACGGTGCCTATTCCCGTATGAGCACCAATCAAAGTGGTAAATCCATTATGAGTGGCACCGATTTCTTCATATAGAGCACACTTGCCGACCATCCCGATCCCAAGGCCCCCATACTCTTCTGGAATACTAAGTCCGAACAGCCCCATCTCTTTGGACATTTCAATGATCCGGTCGGGGATTTTATCCTCTTTTTCAATATCCATCGCCGCCGCTTCTACTTCTGTCTGGACAAAATCACGCACATTCTTTTTCAGGAATTCAATTTCTTCATCTAGTTGAAAGTTCATATCTTCCTCTCCCTTCATTAGGAATACGTATAAAATCCTTTACCTGTCTTCTTGCCCAAGTGCCCTGCTTTCACATACTTCGTTAAGATCGGACATGGACGGTATTTTTCTCCCAGCGTTTTATGGAGATATTCCATATTACGAAGTCTTGTATCCAACCCCACTAAGTCGGCCAATTCGAGTGGACCCATGGGGTGATTCAGACCGAGATTCATGGCTTTATCAATGTCCTCAACGGACCCTACACCTTCCATAACCATGTTCATGGCTTCATTACCGATCAGACAGTTCATGCGGCTGACAGCAAAGCCTGGAAATTCATTGATTTTCACGCACTCTTTCCCAATCGATGCTCCAAAGTGGAACGACTCTTCAATGGTTCGTTCAGAGGTCTCCAACCCACAGATGACCTCAATCAATTTCATTTTTGGTACAGGATTGAAAAAATGGAGGGCAATGCAGCGATCGGGCCTTGATGTCTGAGCCGATATTTCAGTAGGACTCATCGTGGATGTATTAGTAGCAAGAATCGCATCCGCAGGAGCATAGAGATCCAATTCCTTGAAGGTGTCCACTTTTAATTCCATCACCTCTGTAACAGCTTCAATGACGAGATCGGCTTGACGGACAGCCCTCTCTAGTTCCTGAAAATACCGGATCTTCTCCTTCCTTTCCTCTGCTTCCTGTCTCGAAAGCTTTCCTTTTTCTATACTTTTATCGAATTGTTTAGTGATGTAATCCTTGCAACCTTCTATGCTTTCTTCGAATTTATCCTGGACAGATACCTCTAGACCGGAAAGAGCACAAGCAAACGCGATCCCTCTGCCCATCGTTCCTGCTCCAATGACACTGATATTCTGGATCATTTTTATACACCAGCCCTCTCATACTCAAAGGAAAGGTCTGTAACATCCACCCTCTCCATTCTCAAATCTTCAATCTCCATCTTCACCAAGCGCTTCCACCCTTTCTGTTCTTCCTTAATCCCAGGAGTAAAACAACCCGATTGGATGGTGAAAACCCCCAATGCTTCACCGTTGACTTTCTCTTCCTTACTCTTTCGTTGGGAAGACAGAATCGTAAATTCAACACCATCATCCAGTCTCTCGATATCTGTCACCCCGGTCATAGGTTCAGACCTCATCCTTACAGCTGCCCGGGCGGCAAGCTCTCTGCCGAACGGGGAATCAGGAAAAACGATCCCATCAAAGGAGTAATCATCCAACACCTTAAAAAGAGCCTGCGCATAACTGTCCGGTGTACCGTTCTCCAATAACGGGTGATTGATTTCCAAAACACCGTCAGCACCATAAGCCATCATCTCTTTTGAAAAAGCATGAACGTCCTCGCCCATCAAAACAGCAGTGACCTCGCCGTCTCCTACCATTTTTTCAGCAGCAGCGATGGCTTCACACGAACATTGCTCCCGTTGATTTTTCTGGATTTCTCCGACAATAAGAATATTCTGTAACGTCTGATCACTCCCATATGAAGCCCGGGAAACTCCACCAGCATCCCTACGGACAGAATGTTCTCCTTTCAAACGATGATCCAATTTAACTTCTGTGTTTTGAACGGCTGTTTTCAATCTCTTTATAGAAGTGCTTTCCGCTTCACCAACTTGAGGGGGAGGAGTGATTAAGAGAGGGAAGGAAGTTTTCATCCATTCCTCTTCCTCCTCTATTTTCCGTTTTAAAAAAGCATCCCCTCTCCGTATGTCCATATCCAGCACACGCGTAACCGATGGAATTTCTAATAATTCAGCGATCATCGTCCCCCAGACATCGGACCCTGTAAGAATCAAATCCGCCTCTTCTTCTTTTAAATATTCGGAGAGCATGGAGGCGGTTGTAAATACATCCTCATGCCAAGTCTCTTTCTTCAACCAAACCGTTTCATCCACCCCCAAATCTCGCACTTTGGGAATGGGATATTCTGTGGCATCTTCAGCTAAAAAAAGGGCCGTTACTTTTCCACCATGTTTGGTCTTTAAACGAACGGCTTCTTCAACGGCGTACGCATCGTCAGGATGAAGCGTATTCGACCCTCTGCCCCCCATAAGCCCTTTCTCTTTTGTCGTCAGGTTATCTTTTGAATCTACTACAGAATCGATGAGGACAAATTGCTTCATGATGATCCTCCTGTTCAGGTATATTGGTAAAAGCCTTGTCCAGTTTTACGTCCAAGCTCTCCTTTTTTCACTTTATCTTCCACAATTTTTGCCGGTCGATCGTTCTCGTTTCCGGTCTCCTCATAACGCTGCATACGGACAAAGTAATTCACATCGATGCCCGTCAGATCCATCAATGAAAAAGGTCCGATGGGATGGTTCAATGCTTTTGTACAAACTTTATCGATTTCTTCATGTGTGGCATAGCCATTCTCCAGTAAGTAGACGGCTTCATCCATCAGCTTTCCAAGAATGCGATTCGCAATAAATCCGGAAATTTCTTTTTGAAGCATGACCGGGGTTTTACCGATCCCTTCAATAAACTGGAATGCTCTCTCGGCTGTTTCTTCCGATGTGTGCGGCCCTTTCACCACTTCAACAAGTTCCATGATCAGTGGTGGGTTGAAAAAATGGAGATTACATACCCGCTCAGGACGCGTGGTCACATCGGCAATCTTAGAACTGACGATCGTCGAACTGTTCGTTGCAAGAATGGCATGAGGAGCCGTTACTTCATCTAATTTCTTAAATAGGTCCCTCTTCACCTCCAGCTTCTCCACGACCGCTTCAATGACCAGATCTGCATCGTGGATGTGTGAAAGTTCTGTTCCAAGCTCCAGTCGGTGAAAAGCTTCGTGTACTTGCTCCTCTGTCAGCCGTTTCTTTTCGACGCTTCGCTCCATTCTTTTTTTAAGCTCAATTTCAGCCTGCTTTAATTGCTGAGGATCTAGGTCATTCAAATAGACAGGATGACCTTGCAAAGCACAGACCATAGCAATCTGCGATCCCATCGCTCCGGCGCCGATCACAGCCACTTTATGAATAGGATTGTTGGATTCCATCCGTGGTCTCCTCCTTCAATCGTTTTCTTTTTTCTTCCTCCACAAGCTTACGTTTCAGCAGTTTCCCGACCGTGTTTCTTGGCAGCTCATGGGTAACCACAAATTCCTTCGGTACTTTATAGCGGGTTAAGTTGCGGTAACAGTGACCCTTTAACTCTTCTAAATCAAGATCATGTCCTTCCTTAGCTACAACATAAGCTTTAACGATTTCCCCTTTTTCCTTATGGGGTATCCCTATAACCGCTGATTCTTTGACATCTGGATGTTCATATAAAACGCTTTCAATTTCCTGCGGGTAAATGTTGAAACCGCCATTGATGATCATTTCTTTTTTCCGACCGACAATATAGAAATAGCCGTCTTCATCCGTCATCGCTAAGTCCCCCGTGTAAAGCCAACCGTTTCTGAGAGCATGGCTCGTTTCGTCTTCCTTCCTCCAATACCCTTTCATAATCTGCGGGCCTTTGATGACCAGTTCCCCCACACTGTTCTCCGGGAGTTCCTGATTATCTTCGTTCACCACTTTACTATCGGTCCCGGGAAGTGGAATCCCGATACTGCCCACTTTCCTCACCCCGCTGGTAGGATTTCGATGCGTGGAGGGGGAAGCTTCTGTTAAACCGAACCCCTCTCCAATAACAGCTCCTGTTAAACTTTCAAACCGCTTAATAATCTCTATGGGGAGCGGAGCAGAACCACTGGAACAAAACTTCAAGCAGTCCAAGCCGTATTTTTCTACGTCCGGATGATTGACGAAAGCGTTATACATCCCGGGAACTCCAGGGAAAAACGTCGGCTGGTACTTCTTGATTTTTTCCAATACATCTTCAACGAGGAATTTTTGTATTAATAGATTTGTTGCGCCGATATAGATTCCCAGATTCATCGCACTCGTCATCGCGTAAACATGATAGAGAGGGGTGGCTGTTAAAACCATTTCTTCGCCTCTCACCATTTTCTCTCCATACATGGCATAACTTTGCACGACATTAGCGACTAAATTATGGTGAGTAAGCATAGCCCCTTTCATCTTTCCTGTCGTGCCTCCTGTGTACTGAATGACCGCGACATCCTCTTTCATAGAAATTTCCACGTCTCTTGTTATAGGAGCGGCACGTTGGATCAAGTGAGCCAAGGACCTTTGATCATCGCTGCTCCCTCCAGCTACTAATAAATGCTTCAACTCTTTCATCTCTTTGAGTTCTTCAACCATCGGGAATTGTTCTTTCTCTGTAATTAAATAACTCATCTCAGAGTCATCCATGATTTGCAAAAGTTCCCTTGCCGTGTACCGGGGATTAATTTGCACCACGATCAACCCAAGCTTTTGAGCAGCATAATAAGCGATGATATATTCAGGATGGTTGGAGAGCATCAGGCCAATACGCTCGCCTTTAGCAAACCCCAGGACATCCCACGCCCCAGCTAACCGGTCCACTTGATCTTTTAATTCCTCATAAGTCATTTCATGGTCTTCAAATATAACGGCCGTTCGTTTTCCATATTGGGCCGCGGTTTGATCCAATAGCTTATACAAAGGAACTTCGGGAAAGGTCAACTCTCTTTTCATTTCAGGATTATAAAACTCGTACCATTTCCGATTCTCAAAAGATTTCAATCTGACTCCTCCCTCCTTATTACTCTAGTTCTCCGACTTCTTTATAATATTTCTCAGCACCTGGATGCAGGGATTCCGGATCAATCCCATCCAATGCCGTATCCACCGTAAAGTGGGCGGCTCTTCCCGGAATTTGATCTTCGAAGGCCGGGATGTTATCCCAGAACATTTTCGTCATGTTGTACACATACTCTTCATCCAGATCTTTCCGGGCTGTCATCATCGTAACCATCGTGTAAGTAGGAACAGGTTCACTCAAGTCTTTGTAAGTATCTGCTGGAATGTCGCCCGAAGAAATCCCGATTCCCTTTTCCTCAATGCTTTTCAGCTTGTCTTCATCAATAGGAAGGACTTTAATAGGTTTGGTGATTTCTATTTCCTGCAGGGCTGGAATGAATGGAGCACCACCTCCAACAAAAACATCCACATTGTTATCTTTTAGCATCGAAGCTCCATCCGAATAGTTTCCGTAAGAGATCTCCCCTCCTGCTTCATTGATGGTTTCTTCATTGATTCCGTACTCCGCCATCATGTTCCAGAACGCAACGGGTCCCCCGCCTCCTTTTGGACCAAGAAAAATGTGCTGATCAACAATATCTTCAATTTTATTGATATCCTCATGATCAGTCGTCGTGGCAATCGTTTGATAAACCGGATACAAAGCCCCTACGGCAGCCGGCTGGCTCAACGGTTCATCAAAACCCCCGCTGCCATCTAAGGCGGCAGTGAAATCAGAAGTATAGTTCAGACCTAATTGAATATCTCCGACTTCCAGAGACTTCAGATTCGCCGTTGAACCACCTTCCACCTGAGAGACATTCAGTCCAGAAAACCCATCCATGTAAACATCCAACATAACGGTCGTAATCGGATACCATCCAGACCCCATTGGACCGCTTCCAATCTTCAAAAATTTGTCCGGTGCAGATGGTTGATCAGAGGAATCACCAGACGTTTCATCACTGCTCCCACACGCGACTAAGGCGAAAGACAATACGATCAATAGAAATCCCATATATTTCTTCATTCAATATCCACCCTTCTTGAGTTATCCACTCATTTGCTTCGAGTTTTCAGCCACATAGGATGTGGTTCTTTTCTGCCAGATGATTAGAAAGATGACGAGGGCAAGACCGATCAAGTCACCCATTAAACCTGGCATCACTAACAAGATAGCGCTCGCAAACAACAACAGCCTTTTCAAGGAGTGTAACGAGCCGAGAAAATAATTTTCCAGTGCCCCTGCGAAAAACAAACAACTTAAGAACGCACTTGAAACAGCAATGACAATCCGTGTGGTATCTCCCCCTTGTAGAAGTAACTCAGGATTATAGACGAAGAGGAAAGGAATAAAAAATCCACCCAATCCGATTTTTATCGCATAGAGTGCGGTCTTTGTAGGGTTTGATCCGGCTATGCCAGCTGTCGTATAAGCCGTAATAGCCACAGGTGGAGTCAATCCGGATAACACGCCAAAGTAGAACACGAACATATGCGCAGCGACGACGTTCACCCCTAAATCCATTAACGCCGGTGCTCCCAAAACAGCAAGAATGACGTAGGCAGAGACGGTCGGCATGCCCATACCCATGATGATGGAGGCCCCTGCTACCAAAACGAGCAGTAAAATCAGAGATCCACCTGCGACATCAATGACAAACCTCGAAAACGTGATGCCAAGCCCCGTTAAAGAAACAGCACCCACAATAATTCCGGCAGTTGCACAGGCAGCGATTACGACAAGGGCGTTTCTCGCTCCATTTTCAAGCGCTGCCAGGATATCGAGCAGGCTCATTCGAGTAGCACTCCGAATCCAACTCAGCAGAACAGTGGCTAAAATGGCATAGAACCCGGATTTCATTGGACTGTATCCATAAATCATCAGACCGATGATTAATAGAATCGGTAGAAACAAATAGCTTTGCTTCAATAGAACAGCTTTAAGATCAGGCAACTGTTCTTTAGGAATACCTTCCATCTTTAAACGTTTGGCATGAAAGTACACGACCATGCCAGCAATAAAAAAGTAGACGACCGCCGGGATGAGTGCATAGAGGGCAATCTGGATATAAGGAATTCCAATCGTCTCAGCCATGATGAAGACAGAAGCCCCCATGATCGGCGGCATGATCTGCCCTCCCTGTGACGCCACGGCTTCAACTGCTGCTGAAAACCTTTTGCTGTAGCCGAGTTTTTTCATTAAAGGAATCGTAAAGGAACCTGTAATCGCTGCGTTTGCCGCTCCATTTCCTGTAATGGTAGCGACCAGCGCACTGGAACCTACAGCCGAAAGCGCAGGACCACCAGTTTTATTACCGAACAATCCAAAAGCAAAATCTGTAAAAAACTGGCCGCCCCCTGACTTCATTAGAAAGGAACCGAAAATGACAAACAAAATGAGCACAGTGGAACTGACATATATAGGAGCACTGAATATTCCCAAGGTCCCATTGAACATATGATCCACCATCTTCTCATAGCGCACGCCAGGATGAGCAAGAGCTCCTGGGAAATACCGGCCTAAGAAGATGTAGGCAATGAAGAACAAGCCGATCAGGGACATCAGAATCCCATTGGTCCTTCGTGTGGCTTCCAGGACAAGAGCAATAAAAATAGTTCCGAAAATGACGTCACTCTGATTGATATTGCCTTGCCGGCTTTGAATCATCTCCGCTCCTGAAATCATGTAATAAGCGGTGACTAAAGTGATCAGAACAACCAAAACGTCCATCACCCCGAACTTCTTCCCTTTTCTAAAAGGGAACAACATAAAGATCAGAAGCAATGCCCATAAGACGTGAACACTCCGCTGCTGCCAGGATGGCAATGTACCGAAACCTGCTGTGTACACATGGAAAATGGACAAGCCGATGGCAAGCAGACTGATAATCAGAATGAAAAACCTCGGAGCATTCCACTGTTCCTTCCGCTCCTGCCACAGTGTTTCCACGTAAGCGGGCTTTTCTGTAATGGTTGTGTCCAGTTTTTCAGTCTTTATTGATTGGCGATTCATAACGTTCACCTCCAACTCCCTTTATTGAAAAGGCTTACAAAAAGGGGTTTAATTTTCTTCCAACACTTTTCTAGCTACGAGAAGTCGTTGGATTTCATTTGTTCCTTCGTATATTTTTGTGATTCTGGCATCTCTGTAAAAACGTTCTACAGGGTATTCCCCTATATAGCCGATCCCACCATGGATCTGTACAGCCTTATCTGCAACTTTATTGAAGACTTCAGAAGCGAACAGCTTGGTCATCGAGGCTTCCTTGATGACTTTTTTACCGGCGTCCACTTTTTCTGCAGCCATCATCGTTAGCGTTCGGGCCGCTTCTGTTTCCGTAGCCATATCGGCTAACATCCATTGAATAGCCTGGTTATCTGCAATCGGCTTTCCAAACTGGATGCGTTCCTTGGCATAACCCGCTGATAATTCAATCAGCTTGTCACAGGATCCTACCGCTCTTGCAGCAAGTCCAATCCGTCCCTCTCCTAAAATTCTCAAGGCATTAATGTATCCCATCCCTACTTCCCCGATGACGTTCTCTTCTGGAACGATGCAGTTTTCAAAGATGACTTGAGCCGTATAGGAACCTCTCAGCCCCATTTTTTTATCTTTCTTTCCTACAATCAGTCCCGGAAAGTCCTTCTCGATCAAGAAGGCTGTAATGCCCCCTTTGGCTCCTTTTTCACGGTCCGTTAGAGCAAAAACAGTGAATACGTCTGCTACAGGTGCGTTCGTAATGAAGTGTTTCGTCCCATTGACGACCCAATGATCTCCTTTCTTCTCTGCCTGTGTCGCCAAATTCGTTGCATCTGATCCTGCCCCCGGTTCGGACAAGGCAAAAGCTGCAATTTTTTCTCCGGTGGCCATCTCAGGCAAATACTTTTGCTTCAAAGATTCTGAAGCAAGCTTAACCAAACCTGTGCTCCCAATCCCTGTGTGTGCGCTGATTAAAGAGACAAATCCATTGTGTGTTCTGCCTAATTGCTCTAATACAACGGCTTTTCCGACTGTATTTAAACCGATTCCGCCATATTCTTCCGGAATGCTCATTCCAAACAATCCCAATTCTTTAGCTTTGTCTACCAGGTGAGGAGGAATGGCATCTTCGTCTTCGATTTGTTGAGCGTATGGCTCTACCTCGTTTTCCACAAAATTTCGGATCATCACTTTCATTTGTTCTATTTCATCTGCAATCGTTACGCTCATTTCAAAACACCCTTTCATGATTTGGTCTACACTTATATACACGCAATTTCCATGCCAATTCTATCGATCATAATAAAATTCCAATAAAAAAAGTCTGCAAAAGCAGACTCTCAGGGGATTCATTCGTTTAATATTTTTTATATGGGGTAACAAAATGTAAAAATGTATAAACCTTGTTTTATAGCTTTTGATTCACAAATGAATCAATCGGGAGTTTTGTTGGAATCTGTTGATTCGTATTTGTATGGAGCGATTCATTCTTGAATCAAACACAGCACAGACCCTGTGAACTATATGGAGGAAGATCCTCAAGCTTCACATCAGTTTTTGATTCATATAATTCAACACACTATAGATCGATTGATTCGCAGGCGTTTCAACCCCGAGAATCTCTCCCTGCCTTTTTATGTAACCACACATCGCCTCTACTTCCATAGGCTTTCCACTAAGGCGATCTTGCAGCATCGACGTCTGGTGT